>NZ_JPOS01000012.1 GCF_000759025.1 Phaeodactylibacter xiamenensis
GCATTGGCAAACCCGTAGGCTTCGTTGTACACAAAACGGATTTTAGTCGCCCCGTCAGCCAGCAGGCCCACCGCCGTCTGCCCGCCGGTCTTCAGCTCCATGTTGGAGATAAAGGCTTCGCCCTGACCTACGGAGATTTTGGCATAATTGCCGTATTCCGCCAGGCCTTCCAGCAGCTCCACCGTATTGTCCCCGATGTCCAGGGTCGTATTGTTGCGCAGGCGCAGGAAGCGCTTGCCGATGCCCCGCCCTTCGATGCGGAAAATACCGCCCGTAAGGCTGAGAATATGGCTCTGGAAAAAGTCAAAGAAGCCATTGCCGCTGAAGTCGATGCTGCCCTGTACCTCCAGCTCGCCCTGCACTTCGAGCACAGCACGCCCGAAGGGGTCGTCCCCGTCCCAAAGCTGCACGATAGCGCCCGGCTCCAGTACCAGCTTGCCGCCGTCTTCCACCACGCACTTGGAATCCTGGCTGACGCGCAAAATGCCGCCACTGCCAATGCGGGCTTCGCCCCCTTTCTCGATGCGGACCTGCCCGCCAAAGCCTGCGCTGAGCAGACCATCAGAAAGTACCTCTGTATAGCCCCCCTCCTGTACGATAAAACGGGAATCTTTATTGATGTACAGCTCGCCCTGGGCTTGAATGGAGACCGTCGCATCTGCTTGCACGTAGACCTGGGCGGTGTTGGTGATGCCGGCGGCGGCGTCCCATTGGCCGAGCTCCATGCGGGCGGTGGGGGCGATGGTGAGGGTGGTGGGGTCGCCCTCGCAGAAGCTGCTGCGGATGAAGACCTCAAAATCACTGACTTCATCGTTATTGAGATTGGCTGCTATATCCGTAAAGCCGATTCGCCCGGCCCGGTTGACCCAGAGTTGCCCGCCGTTGATGATGTCGGTATCTTCATCGATAATGGGCTCTGTGCGATATACCGGGAAAGGCATAGGAGGGTTGGCGTAATCATAGACCTCCGGGCTGTCCCCGTGGTTGAAGGTACGGTTGTCGAGCGTGGCAGGGGTTACTGCCCCATTGGAAGCTACGGAGAGCAGCATGCCGGTGTTTTCAGGGCTAAAAGGGTTATCGTGTTCCCCATTTGCATTTTCTATGTCTGGATCATCGTTGGCCACCATGTAGTCCATGGTCGTTTGTGACAAGGCCAGCACCGCGTTGTTATCATTGATAGGCTGGAAGGGGTCGCTCAGTGGCCCTGCTAAAGACTGATAGGGCCCCACTTCTAAAGCGCTTATGGTTGGAATAAAGCCAAAATTGGGCTGAAGCAGGCCTGGCAATGCCCCGCCTTCATCATCAACCAGAGCGGAACGTCCTGCCGGAGCACTATCGAAAGGCTG
Source organism: Phaeodactylibacter xiamenensis (assembly GCF_000759025.1). Classification (GTDB taxonomy): domain Bacteria; phylum Bacteroidota; class Bacteroidia; order Chitinophagales; family Saprospiraceae; genus Phaeodactylibacter; species Phaeodactylibacter xiamenensis. Next base: position 1,347 of record NZ_JPOS01000012.1, read on the forward strand.
GGTGCCCGAAACTCGGACTTTTACGATGTCGAATACTACGGGAATAGTAAACACACGTACAACTGTCACGTTGCGGTAGATAAACTTTGGAGACGAGGGCATATCTGGCAAGGACCAAACATCAAAGTCCAAATATCCACCTGTGCCAAGAAAAAGATTGCTGGCAATATCAATTGGAAGGCTCCAGCCACTGCCCAAATTAGAAAACTGGGTCAGAAGCTGACCTGAAGTCCCTGCCAGAGAGACAAGTTTATCATGCGGATCAAAGCCCTGCCCAATGCCTATCTGAGAGCCAGCGGCTATCGCCAAATGCTCACATTGCTGTAGCTTGCCCAGGCTCGTGAAGTAATCATAGAAACTCCGGTAGGAGTTATTGAACAGCAGGTCCTCTTCACTATGGTAGGTCAACAATTGACGAACCGAAGGGCGTTTTAGAGTAAAAGCAGCCCCAGAAAGGTCTGGCACTAACGTGCCTAGTGAGATACTTGCAACGCCCGGGACAACATGCACCTTTAAACCATTCAGGTGATGGACCATATGCTGCAACCCAAGCGGAATGTTCGCCCCGCGCAGTGGGGAATCCACGCTGACGAACAAACGGGCATCATGGTCTTCCCCATCGCGCTCCATCTCCAGCAGGGCCAGCTTGCCTACTACTCCGCCCATGCTTAGGCCAGCAATCACCAATGGCTCATCGGTGACTTTACGGTTATTGATTTCCCGGATGGCTTGCTTGACCACTTGGGCATTTTGCTCCAGAGGTTTAGTCTCATCGTCAAAGTCCAGGAAAATGAGGTCGTAGCCGTCGTTGAGTAGGTCTTGGATTATGGGGTTCCCAGTTGGTGTTGGAGCCCCTCTCAACCTTTCGAGCATAAAATCAAAGCATTATCAATAAAGAAAGGATGCCCATCCACCTTATTATCCTCGATATCCGGATCGAATAAAGTGGGCGTTTCAAAGCCGCCTATAATTAATAAGGGCCGACGGATGATGTCATCGCAACAGGAGGTTTGAACAAACAGCCGATCGGTTTCATCATCCCAGGCAGGCTCTGTAGATCCAAGATCAATGGTAAACTCTTCTGCTGCGCAATAATCAACCGGATCAATCGGAGAAACCGGTCCGATATCCGGCACTACCGCCATTTTGCTCCGGCTGAGCAGTACCTTACCATTGGTCAGCGTTACCCGGGCTTCAAAATCCATTTCGCTGCCCGATGATGCCGTAAAGGTGTATACACTGCCCGGTGCAACAGCGGTGAACCCCTGCCCCGTATTGATTTCGTACCCCGTTACAAACTGTGCCGGAATATTGGTCGCCACGGTGGGGCTGAATGCATAAACCTGCCCGGCCGTCAGCGCCTTCTTGCGCCACGGAGCAGCCGCAATGGCAAACTCCCGCTTGTAAGGCGAATCCTGAGGCCCGGAAATATCTACCAGCTGATTATTGGTGATACTGATGAGGTTTTGGCTGACCGCATCCGGTTTAAGTTTATGGTAAGCGTAGAGCAGAATTTGGTAATCGAAGGTATCAGAGCCAGACTCCGCAGGAAGCGCGGCCGTATCCACCTGCGCATTGGCATTGACGGTGGCACTGAGCAAAGTGGCCTGCACGAGGCGGCAGCGGAGGGGCGTGGAAACGGTGGTGCTGTCCGGGTCGCCGTTGAAGGCGCTGAGGCGCGTGAAGGGCGTACCGTGATCCTGCAGCAAGCCGGTAGACAACCCACTTAAATTGAGGTTAGCAAAGACCCAGTCCGGCGTGTAATATCCGGGGGGGGGGGACGTATCTATGGTCTGCTGCGCGCAGAGCGCAGGCGCTGCCAGGATGAATACTCCAAGCAGCAGGTTTCTGAAAATAGCGGTTAGTCGCATGTGATCAAGATTAAAATAGGTTAATTAATTGGCCCAGTCGTAATCGAAACGGCCATCGGTGATAAAGAGCGTGTCGCCGCATCCCTCATGCACCAGAGTGCACTGAAAGGTGCCGGAGACAATGAATTCGTCGGTGTCCAAATTGAGTATCTCTACCCAGTTGCTGGCACCTTCTTGTAGTACATATGGATCTGCAACATCTTGACAATCAAGATTAAAATCATCAAAGTGAGCCCTTTTCAAAGGATAAAATCCTGCTGAGTCAACTATAGCGTTTAAGTATATTGAATCATCAAAGCCCTCACAGCTTCGTCTCATCCCAGAAATCTGAAAAATCTTATAATTCGGAGACTAGTTTCCAAGTATACTACTCTGAAGGAACCCGCCCCCACAGCGCTGCCAGTTCACCCCATTGATTTTGCAGGCGAAGGTGCCCTCGCCGGTCGTGGTGATGGGCGGCAGCTCATCGGGCTGCGCGATGGAGGCTTCATCGGTTTTAAAGAGTGGCTTGTCGCACCCGCCCCACAGCAGGGGCACGGCGAGCAGCCAGGTGAGGAGTAGGAATTTGTTTTTCATAGGTGAAGGTTTTTATGTGTGAAAAAATAGAAATTGACTTGGATCCACCCCCGCCCTACGGGCACCCCGTGTCCCGGCGCTGTAGCAAGTAGCGCTGCCGGAAGCGCCCAGCGGAGCATAGCACAGACAGAGGATTCAGCTACCGGCTGTCCCAGGCATATCTGTTTAATGCCAATACTAATGGTACTGCTATAGCTCAAGGCTTTAGCAGGGCGGTTATGTTTTTTGTTCAAGTAAGTGTGGCGGTCACACAGGGAGCGCCGGTTTTTGTTGCTGCGCGCAGTGATTCGTGCAATGGATTGGTAATATACTGCTTAGCCGTGGTAATGTCAAGATAAGGGGGGGAAACATTGTTTTTTTTTGGGGGGCTTGGGTGGGGTTAGGTGGAGCGTTGGTTCTGGCTGGGTTGTACATGCGACTTCTACGAAGTCGGGCTGGATTGAGTGCCTGAGAGATCAAGATGTGACTTCTACGAAGTCCGGTCAAGATAGAGTTCCTGAGAGGCCAGGATGCGACTCAACCTGTCTGCGCCGGGTAGACAGGTTCTACGAAGTCGTTTGGTCGTTTTGTCCGGGTTATTAGGCAGGCTCCCCGTTCTTTGAGTAGCTGAAGGTGTCTGCGCCAGACTCCGGAGGAGGCGCTATAGGTTGTGCTATAAGATTGGGTGCAGAAGATGCGTTGGCAGAGCTTTTCTTCATGGCTTTATCCACCCGCCAACTGTACAACAAGCCGGTCCAGCTTTTCCTCATCTTCCGCGCTCAGTGGGATGTTGGCAAGCAAATCCTGACGGACGTACCTGCTCAGTACTGCCGAATCCCCTTGCGATTTGACAGACAGGAAGGTAGCAACAACCTCCATGCTCAGCTCTGTGAAGTCTGCTAATTTTTTAGCGGGCCAGTCTGGGAAGTGCACAGCGGTTTTGAGGAGGTTGAAGATACTATTTTTGTATACCCCCCTGTCCATACCTTTTTCTATGCCCTTTTCCATGCCCTTCTCCAGCCCTTCTTTTCGGCCTCTCTCCAAAATTTGCTCCAAAGTACTCATGACTTCTGGTTTTATTATGAATGTTGTGTCTTGGATCTGCTTCAGGAACTCTGCTTCCGAACGCTCTGCCACCCCCAGGATGTAGGTCGTCACTGCGCTGACTTTTTCTTTCCCGTCCGTCCCTTCAAAGATAAGCTGAAGGTATTTGAATATCAAGTGCTGCCGGTGCCGAAAAGCCATTGACATCAGTACACTGCGGAAGTAGCTCAGGTCAAGCTGCAACAGCGCTGCCGGGCTAAGGCGCGTAGCGTCCTGAAATAGAAAACGGAAGTTGGGGATATAGGGTTCCAAAGCAGTGTAATGCGGATGCTTCTGAAATAGCTCGCTTAGTGTTTGCGGCATCCATTTTTCCTTGCCGTTATAAAAAATGAGGGGCAGCACAGGCTCCAGTTCCCTGCTCTGTTTTTTCACCATGCTGGACAGTAGTTCCATAATGTACAGCCCAACCTGCACGGCAACGTACTTATCGGGCTTGGACTTATGCTCAAATAGCAAACAGAAATAGAAGTGGTCATCCGCATCTCCCTGAAACCGGCAGCGGTAAATGACGTCCGCCTCGAACCGCTTCAGGTTGGGGCGCAGACTGACGCTATTTTCCAGCTTCAAGCTTGCAAGATCTGCAATAGCTGCAATTTTAGGATAGAAATGCTGAAGATAAGCTTTGACCACCTCCGGGTCGCTCATAGCCGACTTGAAGAAGCGGTCATCGGGTTGATGGACATTCAGATTTTGGGGCATAGTACAGAGATTAAGCACACCCTAAAGATAAATAGCCTTGTATTAAAACCAAAATAAATTAAACAAATAAATTCTATTAATTAGCCCAGTCGTAGTCGAATCGGCCATCGGTGATAAAGATCGTGTCGCCACATTCCTCGTGCACCAGGGTACACTGAAAGGTGCCGGAGACAATGAATTCTTTGGTGTCCAGGTTGAGTATTTCTACCCAATTGTCAGCACTATCCAATAGACTATAGAAACTAGGCCATCTATCTAAACAGGGGAGATCAGCGTTGAAATAATTTCCACGATGAAGATCATAGCGCCCCAGGCTATCCAAATAGGCAGAAATAGAAACACTATCATTAAAGCCTTCACAATCTCTAAAAGCTGACAACTGAAAAATCTTATAATTCGGAGACCAGTTTCCAGAGAGGCTGCTGTCTTTCAGGTTCCCCCCACAGCGCTGCCAGTTCACCCCATTGATTTTGCAGGCGAAGGTGCCCTCGCCGGTGGTGGTGATGGGCGGCAGCTCATCGGGCTGTGCGATGGAACCTCTGTCGGTTTTAAAGAGTGGCTTATCGCACCCGCCCCACAGCAGAGGTACCGCAAGCAGCCAGGTGAGCAGTAGGAATTTGTTTTTCATAGGTGAAGGTTTTTATGTGTTAAAAAATAGGAATTGACTTGGATCCACCCCCGCCCTTCGGGCACCCCGTGTCATGGCGCTGTAGCCAGCGGTGCTGTCGGAAGCGCCCAGCGGGGGATAGTACAGACAGGGGATTCAGCTACCGGCTGTCCCAGGCATATCTGTTTAATGCCAGTACCAATAGTACTGCTATAGCTCAAGGCTTTAGCAGGGCGGTTATGTTTTTTGTTCAAGTATACGCATTGCAAAGTGGTATGCTATTCCAGGGCATACCGCTTCAAGGCGTATATGCCGCCCCTCCTGCCTTTAAGGTAGTCAAAGCCTAAAGGCGATGAGACACGGGCAAGCATTGGGTGGGTTTACCTCGGCAAACCACTTAATCGTCGGTATAAGTGTGGCGGTCACACAGGGAGCGCCTGTTTTTGTTACTGCGCGCAGTGATTTGTGCAATGGATTGGTAATATACGACTTGGCTGTGGTAATGTCAAGGTTGCGGCGTGAAAACATTGTTGTTTTTTTTGGGCTTGGGTGGGGGTAGGTGGAGCGTTGGTTCTGGCTGGGTTCTACATGCGACTTCTACGAAGTCGATACGATTTTCGGATTATGGCCCAAATGTACGATCCGGCTACCAGTAGGATTAATAGGGCTGACACTTTTGCCAATAATCACGCCCACTTTATCGCTGCGATAGGTCTTGGTCAGGGTACCAAAAACCGAGCGGACTTCCGCCAGGGTGTCTCCTGGTGCAACCAGTTGCCCAAGCTTAGGGATGACAGTAAGAATCCCCCCTTCATCCGTGTACCACCAATTGGATTTGGGGCAGACCACAGTGGTATCCACAGTATGTTCGACCTGCCCTTTGAGCATGCCCAAATCGTGCAGTACATTACGGACGCCGAGTAGGGCATCTTTGATTACATCATGCTGAAACACATGGGGGTCGCGAAGCTCAAGGGTAATAGCCGGAATACCAAGATTGGCAGCGGCCCCACGAAAAGTACGGTCATTCGGCAGGTTGTGAAGGATAATTTCCGGATTTTGCAACATGGCCATCCGGGCCGTTTCAGGCTGGCTCATATCCGCACGGATGTACCATGAATTGATACGGCCGGCACTCGCAGTATGCAAATCGATCAGGTAGTCAAAGTGCCGCAATACCCGCTCTATAAGGCGGTAGATGTAGACCTGGCTCAGGTTACCATCAGGATCACCGGGTGCGATGCGGTTGAGGTCTACCCCATCGTTAAACTTACGCTGTTCCAGCATGAGCCCCGGAATATTCATAACGGGCACCCCAATTACCGTTCCGGACAACTCGCTGGCATCAAGGGCAGCAAACAAGCGCTGTATGACCGGTATACCATTGAGTTCGTTGCCATGTATAGCGGCGGTCAGCCCCAACACTGGCCCTTCTTTTTTACCGCGTGCAATCAGTACCGGAAGGCGCACCGGAGCACCTACCCCATCTGTGATCATGGGCAGCCAATACTTCTGAATAGTACCTGCAGGCACCTGACCGGGGTCTAATTCAGAAAGGACAGCGTAGGTTGCAGACTGGTACATTGCGTTTTTCGGTAATTAACAGGCTTAATGTACACAAAGGTCAGGAACTTACACCAGTTTTCGGAAAAACGCCACAGTTAAGCGATAAAAAAAGGCAGCTCCCTGAATTAACAGAAAGCTGCCGCTTTACACTCACTAGTTTATGAAACTTTAAACCAACGTTAAAAGTCAATTTGATATATATATAACTCTGAAGGTCGATTTTTATTGTACTGACGAGAAAGCTCGCAAGATTATTTCAATATGCACCTAAAATAATGAATAATCCGGAAAGATTCAATGCCAGTCACCGACAAAATGACGCTTTCGTCAATTTAATTACGATAAGGAGGGGAATTGGCCTTTAAAGGTTGGTCGGGGCTGTTATTTTTTCTGGAAAAACATTTTCAACCAGAAAGCCGGGCGTACCAGTTGCTCACGGAGGCTAAAGTCATTGTACATACCGGACAGGACTTCGATGACTTTTTGGTTGCCGGCAATAATGCTAGCGATGAGGTTGACGATAAAGGGGTACATCAACATCTTTTGCAGGCGGTAGCTCAGGCGCATTTCGGAGCCGAGTACCCGGTCCACCCGTTTGTCATAAGCTTTGAGAAAAGCTGCAGAGAAATCATTGGCTTGCAGGCATTGCTCCAGCTGTTCGGCAGCGATGAAGCCACTGTAGAAGGCATTGCCAATACCCTCACCTGTGAGCGGGTCTACCAAATGCCCGGCGTCTCCCACGAGCATATAGTGGTCGCCGGATATGGAACGGCGCTTAGAGCCCAGAGGCAGCCCAAAACCCTTGATACCACCAATCAGCTCAGCATCTTTGAAGCGCTCCTTAAGTACCGGGTGGGTTTCCAGCAACTGTAGCATCTCTTTCCGGAGGTTCACTTTCCGGCGGTTGAGAATGTCACTGCGCATACCCAGCCCTACATTAGCCTCTCCGTTAGGCAGGGGGAATATCCAGAAATAGCCCGGTGTGACAGACTTGATAAAGTGCAATTCGATGAAATTGTCCTTATCCAGTGCTTTGACGTTCCGGTAGTAGGCCCGGACTGCTGCGGCGTAGTGTTTGTTGTCTTTCTCCAGGCCTGCCTCTTTGCGGCTGAATGCAGAGTATGCGCCATTGGCTACGATCAGCATGCGGCAGTGCACCGTAAAATCACCAGACCTGGTACCCACAGACCAGCCGGTTTCAGTGCGCTTAAATGTGACAATCTCTGTATTGCCAAAAAAACGGATATTATCCCGGCGCTCCACTTCTTTGACGAGAAAATGGTCAAAATCCATACGTTTCGTGACGTAACCGGGTGCTTCAGCGGCGTTGCGCACATAATTCGGCCGGAATGGAATATTGAGGGCCCGGTTATTAGGGGAGACAAACTGAATGCCCCAGACATCTGACTGCACCGGGCTTGCGTTAAAGCGATGGAGTATTTCCGGATCAAGCCGGTTGAGCAGGGTGGTTACTTTACCACTGATAGCATCACCACATACCTTGTCCCTCGGGAAAGAAGCCTTATCCACCAATACAGAAGGTATACCCAGATAGCTGAGCTTAAGGGCTGTGGCGGCTCCTCCCGGACCCGCTCCAATAATACAAGCATCAGTGGTTAGTTGCATAGGAGGGATGTTGAGTGCGCTAAGATACAGAAACTCATAAAAAAACGTGCGCCCACCAGAAGGTTAGTTCTAGCGGGCGCACCGTGATTCCCCCTTACCTTGCAATCCGAAAATTGCACGATAATATCAAATTGTTATAACAAAGATAGGGGGAGCAGACAAAGTTTCAAACCCCATTTTCATGGGGCCACCTTGAATCTGCATTGTTTTGTCATTTTTTGTGACATGGCAACATTACAACTGACCAGGCTTTGCTTTTTTAATTTCCACCCAGTATCAATGGTAGCCCATTGCCACCTTCGCCACCGACAACAATGACTTTCGAGTTTTGCGAATTGGCCAGTTGCAACGTGGCTTCAATACCTTTATCCTGGAGGATTTTATCGGTCAGGCTGGCACTGAGGATCCGGTTAGACTCTGCCTTGGCTTCTGCCTCGATGATCTTACGCTCCGCTTCTTTGCGTTCCTGTTGCAGGATGTACTCGTACTTTAGCGCCTGCTGCTCTGCCTCTATTTTGGTTTCAATAGCCGAGCGAACTTTATCGGGTAATTCGATATTACGGATCAGCGTTGCCCTAAGCTCGATATAGTTGCTACCCAGGTTTTCTTTAAGGTTTTCCTGGATCAAAGACTGCACTTCGTTTCGCTTCGTGGAGTAAAGTTCCTCAGGAGAAAATTGCCCGATGATTTCCCGGACCGAGGAACGCACCTCCGGCCTTACCAGGCTCTCGACGTACTGAGGGCCAAATTTTTCATGCAGGTCGCCGATATTGCCGTATTCTGGATTGGCCCGGACGGTCACGTCCACCTTTATGTTTAGTCCATTGCTGGACAGCACGGTCATGTCTTCGTCAATTTGCTTTTCGCGGATATCATAGACGTACATGATGTTCCAGGGCGCGATCACATGGAAGCCCGGATTGTAGATATTTTCCTTGTCCAGTCCTCCACCGAAGCGCTGGAAAAGCACCCCACGCTCCCCGGCCTCAATGGTCAGGAAGGTTGCGTTAGAGAAGGTCAGGATAGCGATGAGGGCTACAAAGACAATGATGCCGTATGTGATTAATTTACTTTGGCTCATAATTGATTTTAATTGGTGAAATGAGATACCTCATTGGCATCTGATTATGTTAAGGTAACAACTTTTTAGAAATCCGGTTTTGCCTACTCTACTGAAGGTTGGGGAAATCCGACTAATGCTATATGCAAAAGCCCCCGTAGCCTAATATCGCTAACCATAGTATCTGTTGGTACCGGGTAAATCAGGTCAAGGCTATGCTAACCATGCGTATACTGAAAAGCGCCCAACTGCCAAATATTTTCTACATTCGTTTGGGTTTATGAGGAGCTTAACAAACCTTTGATGGACCTGAGTAGTCTTATATAATGATAATGTACGGTTAAAATATGTACATTAGGATAAAGCCGAGCAAAATATGAATATCCGATTTTCCATACTTTTCCTTTTCCTGCTGGGAACGCTGAGCCTTAATGCGCAGCAAAGTAAAAACCTGGTACAGTTCTCCGGGATGGTACTCGATGGCACTGATGACCAACTCTTCCCGGTGCCTTACACCAATATTCTTGTGAAGGACAAAGGGCGGGGCACCTACTCTGATCTGCGTGGCTTCTTCTCCATCGTAGTGGAAAAAGGGGACATCATAGTATTTTCTGCTATTGGCTACAAAACCGTAGAATACCAAATCCCTGAAGACCTCGATGACGAACGCTACTCTATCGTGCAGCTGATGACACAAGATGCCATCAACCTGCCAGAGACAGTTGTGTTCCCCTGGCCGAGCCGGGAGCATTTCAAACTTGAATTCCTCGCCATGGACGTAACGCAGGAACTACAGGCGCGTGCGCAGGAAAACATGGCCAATGATGCCCTGCGCCGTATGCGGAACGAAGTTGTGCCAGATGGCAGGGAAAATGCAGATTTCTATCTACGGCAGCAGTCCCGCGATTTCTACCATATTGGCCAGCAGCCACCGATGAATATCTTCAACCCGATCGCGTGGAAACGGTTCTTTGACTCCTGGAAAGCAGGAGACTTTAAGAAGAAGGATCAGAATGAGTAGCAGCCTTGCGGGCTGCATCATCCATTTGTTTTTCCAAAAACCTTCCGGCCCCAAATCAGGACCTGAAATCCGTAGGTGCCCATCCAATAGCCCAGAGCGGCAAAGGATAGCATGCCCAAAGCCACATAGGACTTGACGGCACGCAGGTTGATTTCCAGAAATTCATAGTAGACAAAGTCCGTCAGCACGAAAACCGTGTGAATAATGTAGAGCACCAGCAGTACCCGCACCAGCGTACGCAGGTACAGTACTTTTCGCCACTCATGCGGGTTGCGCTCCTGCCGGACCTCCAGTCGCCGCTGCCGAATGTAGCGGTAGGCAAAATAGAGATAGGCGAAAAAGGACGTCAGGTAAAGCCCCTGTTCAAAAGCGCCGTAAAAGGGATTGAAATAAACACGCCCCATTGCCGCTTTCACTGCCACCGGCTGCAAAAACATGACAACAAAGAACAACAGCTGCCCAACCGGCAGGATAAAATGCTTGGCGTCTGTCCACCGGAGCTGATAGGAAGGGTAAAGCGATAACTTGGCGTGAAAAAAAAGCAGGACCGGAAAGGACAACGTAAAATAGAGCGGCAGGAACTTCCCCTCCGGCCAGATCTCGTAGAGCTCAATAAAATTGAAAATATTGTGGATCAGGGTGAGCCCAAAAGTAATGAGCAACACCCCGAAGAACCAGTTTGACCTTCGGTCACCGGAACGCTTAAAGAAGAACAGGCTGCCTACTGTAAGCGCCTGTACAACTCCGACCAGCAGAAAAAAGAGCAATAAGTAAAAAAATATGCTGCGGTCTCCCGTAACCAGAAAGTCCATATAAGATTAAGTGTTGAACTTCACATTAATTTGGTTCCAAATGGCTTCAACCTGACGGATTTTAGCCTGAGGGCCGGTAATGCTGATCAGCACATACACCCCATTGCGGGCCCACATCCGGATAGCTTCCACATCGGCGCCGGCAGAAAGAATGGCCTGGAAACCGCCGGCATCCGCTTCGTACTTCAGTTCTTTGGTCCCTCCCTGATGTTTGTCCTGAAAAGCTTCTTTCTCAAAGCCGTAGATTTTTTCCGGGGTCCAGTCCATCACGTTGTGCGAACCAGCGATTATCACCTGTATGGCCCCATTTTCTGCCTCCAGTGTAATACCATCCCCATTGATCGGACGGTCCTGTGCCAGGTGAAGGTCGCCCGGATATTCCACACAGAAGCCGAAACGGTTGTTGCAATACTCCAATGGGCCTTGCGCAAATGCAAACTGCACGCCTAAAATGGCGAAAAGAAAAGATAAGGTAATCTTGAGGTTTTTCATGGTTTTATTTTTGACCATTTAACGGTTTAAGGGATTGTGATGGTAGAAAGATACGGCTATTTTGGCTTTTCTTTAACGTTGCCGGATCGCTTTACCTATTCCTACCGGAAAGATAACCTTATCTTTGCACACCAAATCATAATATAACTGATTATGCAAGTTTTCCTTAGGCGGGCACTCCTTTTTCTGGCTTTTGTTAGCATTACAACTCTGACGCTGGCACAATCTGAAGGGGTTGACACCACCTCCTCAGGCTACCAAATCGGTTACGAAATCGGCAGCTGGCTGCCCTTTATTATCCTCTTTACCCTTGCGCTGATGGTTATCATCCGCAGCTTCCGTTTATCACAAAAGAAAGGCCCCCAATAATGATGCGACCACTTACTGCTATTCCTACCCGTGCGGACATCGAAGCCACCCACGAAGCGATTGAGCCGCTCATTCACCGGACACCGGTACTGACCTGTTCGGCCATTGATGAAAGGGCCGGGGCATCCCTGTTTTTCAAGTGCGAAAATTTCCAGAAGGTGGGCGCCTTCAAGATGCGCGGCGCCAGCAACGCTGCAGTGCGGCTGAGCGAAGCAGAGCGCCGGAAAGGCCTGGCGACTCACTCCTCCGGCAATCATGCACAGGCCGTAGCGCTTAGCGCAAAAATGCTGGGCGTACCGGCTTACATCGTTATGCCGGAGAACGCCCCTGCTGCCAAACGGGCGGCCACCGAAGCCTACGGGGCACAAATCACTTCCTGCGAAAACACCCTCGCTGCCCGGGAAAGCACCCTGCAAAAGGTAGTTGATAGAACGGGCGCTACTTTTATCCACCCCTACAACGACTACAACGTCATTGCCGGACAGGCCACCTGTGCCAAAGAGCTGCTGGAAGATGTGGAAGGGCTGGACATGCTGACTGCCCCTGTTGGCGGAGGCGGGCTTATGAGCGGCACCGTACTAAGCGCACGGTACTTTGCTCCGGGTGTAAAAGTGTACGGAGCAGAGCCCGAAGCCGTTGATGATGCCTACCGCTCCCTCCAAAGCGGGCAATTGCAATCCAATACCACCATTGACACCATTGCCGACGGGCTGCGCACCAACCTGGGCGAAAAGACCTTCGACATCCTGCAACGGGAACTCGACGGCATTTTCCTGGTCTCAGAAGCTGAAATCCTGCAAGCCATGCGGCTGATCTGGGAACGCATGAAGATCATCATCGAGCCCAGCTGTGCCGTCCCCCTTGCCGCCATTCTCAAACACCCCGAAGTGTTCGCAGGGAAGCGGGTTGGCGTGATCCTCACAGGTGGAAATGTGGACCTGGACCGGCTGCCGTTTTAGGAATTGTTCCCATTATTAACTTTATGTTTAAACACAATTCCCCTGCTGAAACGTTACTTTTGTAGCCCGGTAATATCACCGTGGGCTTCAAAACCAGCTAACATATCCGGTATGAGAAATTTTCTGATCGCCATAGTTACCCTCTTGCTGAGCAGCGCTGCCCTTCAGGTACAAGCGCAGGGCAAGACCTGGAAAACCTTGTCTAAAATTACCTTCAAAAAGGAATACAACGAGATGATGGGCTTCAAGGTGGATGTCCCGGTATTCAGTGAGGATGTACTGGCGATGGAAGGCAAAACCGTAGACGTACGGGGCTACATCATTCCGGTAGAAGGCTATAAAGGGCATAAAGAGTTTATCTTCTCCGCCTACCCTTACAACATGTGCTTTTTTTGCGGTGGCGCTGGCCCGGAAACGGTCATGGAGGTATTTGCCAATGAGCCTATCGAGTACACTGCTGAGCCCATCACCATCCGCGGTAAGCTGGAGCTCAATGCCGATGATATCAACCGCCTGATCTACGCCCTGACCGATGTGGTCAAAGTGGAAGAAGACCGCTAAACGTACCGCCTCTTTTTATGCAAATCAAGACAACGCTGTTTCGGTTTTTACTGCTGTCCCTGACTGGCTTTCTGCTTTGGCAATGCGCTAACCCTGGCCGGCCCGAGGGTGGCCCCAGGGATGAAACGCCCCCCAAACTGGTACCGGAGAAATCTTCCCGCAACTATCAAACCAACTACAAAAAATCGCCCATTGAGCTTACCTTCAACGAGTGGGTGGAAATCCGGGATGCCTTTAATCAGGTCATCATCTCCCCGCCTTTGCAGTACAAATACGAGCTTTCCATCAAGGGCAAAACCATCATCTTTGAATTTGATGAGCAGGAAGAACTACGGGAAAATGCCACCTATACCATCAATTTTGGAGAAGCCATACAGGATATTACGGAACGGAACCCGGCCCAGGACGTCCGCTACGTTTTTTCTACCGGTGACTACATCGACTCTCTGAGTGTTCGCGGCATCATCGTGGACGCACGGACTACTGAGCCAATTGAGGGTGCCTTGTTTTTACTCTACGACAATACGGCTGACTCTGTAGTACGCACCGAGCGCCCTTTTTACTTCGGCCGAACCGGCGCCGACGGGCAGTTTATCATCCGTAATGTAAAGGCAGATACGTTCAAGGGGTTTGCTTTGCTGGACAACAACCTCAATTACCTTTTCGACCAGGCTCAGGAGGCGATTGGCTTCCCCGACAGCCTGCTTGTGGTCAGCGACAGCCTGCAGCCTTCCCTTTCTATCCGAATGTTTACTGAAGCGCTCCCCTTGCGCCTGACCACCGGTGATGACAGTCAATACGGGCGGGTCAGAATCGCTTTTAATCAGCCGCGCCCCGACGACGTTTACATCACCCACGAAAATATCAGTCAGCGTAAGATTCTCTACGAAACCCAGCCGGATACTACCAAAATCTGGTACGAAACCACCACCGATCAGCCCTGGCAGATTTATATACAGCAGGATACCCTTTTTTATGATACAATTGATGTGCGGGTACGCGACCGGGCTGCTTTTTTAGAGAATGCAACACTCACCTTTGAAGGGCGGGGCGGCAGCAGCAAACAGCACCCAAGGGAACCGCTAGCCCTCTCTTTCAACCACCCCATACTAGCCTATGATACGAACCTGATACAGTTATACGAAGATACTTCCAAAACCCTGGTGAGGCCTTCCTTGAGCCTGGATACAAATGGGCAACGTACGCTTGTTCTGGACTACAAATGGAAGTCAGGCAAACCCTATTCCCTGGAGCTAATGCCCGGTGCAGTAACCGATATCTACAGCCTGAAATCAGATACGATCCTGCAGGATATCAATGTGGACCTGCTGAAGAACTATGGCAACCTGTTCCTGACCGTAGACAGCCTCTCCGCCGACTCAGCTTACATTATTGAATTAATGGATGGGGAAAACGTCATTCACACTTACAAGGTGTCCGGGCAAACGAGCTTCGGGCAGGAGCTCCGATACCTGCGCCCGGCTACTTTCACGGTACGCCTTACAGAGGACTGGAATGGCAACGGGCGGTGGGATTCCGGCCTTTATGACACCTACCGGCAACCCGAGCTCATGTACACCCGCGATTTGGAACAGCTCCGGGCCAACTGGGACCTTGAAGCCGTCGTTACGCTGGATCAGATGCAGCAGCAAGCCCGGCAAAAACGGCAGCCGCCTCTTGCCCGGCCGGAAGTAACGGCGATAGATTCGACCGCTACAGACAGTACCGCTGTGGACACCCTGCGCAATCTGGATAATCTACCGCCTTCCGTACGGGACCGGATCGAGAAAAACTAGCCCGTATTGTCTGCTCATTTTATTGCTCCTGAAGCCCTGACTGCCCCGATTGCTGCCGGGGTTAAGTGGCTAAGTATTTACAGCTCAATCCACTAGAACGAGCGGTCATCCACCTGCTCCAGCCAGTCTTTGATTACATCCACCACTGAAGCGACGCAGCCATCCCCGAAGGGGGAGCTCAGATTGGCCAGTTGCACCAATTCCAGGAAGGACTGACTGCCGCCTGCCTGGCACAGCCGCAGGTAATCGCTCCAGGCCGTTTCGTGCCCCTCCTGATCTTTTTTCCAGAACTGGAAGGCACAAATCTGCGCCAGCGTATAGTCGATGTAGTAGAAGGGCACGTTGAAGATGTGGCTTTGCTTCTGCCAGAAGCGCCCGGCATCCAGAAAATCATACCCATCGTAGTCGCGCTGTGGCAAATATTTCTGCTCAATCCGCCGCCAGCCGGCGTTGCGCTCTTCCGGCGTAATGTCCGGGTTTTCGTACACGAAATGCTGGAATTCATCCACGGCTACACCGTAAGGCAGGAAGTGGATAGCGCCCGCGAGGTGACCAAATTTGTATTTCTCAGTATCTGCTTTGAAGAAGGATTCCATCCAGGGCCAGGTGAAGAACTCCATACTCATGGAGTGTATCTCACAAGCCTCTGTTGTGGGCCATACGTATTCTCCTATGCCCTGATCCCGGCTGCTGTATACCTGAAAAGCATGGCCGGCTTCGTGAGTTAGTACATCGATATCACCACTTGTGCCATTAAAGTTAGAGAAAATGAAGGGCGCTTTGTAGCCGTCGATGAAGGTGCAGTATCCTCCGGTGGCTTTACCGGGGCGGGTTTCCAGGTCCATGAGTTTGGCTTCCTGCATAAAGCGGAAAAACTGATGGGTTTCCGGTGAAAGCTCCCGGTACATTTGCTCTGCCTGCTCTACGATCCAGCCCGGCTCGCCTTTAGGGTCCGGATTGCCGGAGGCGAAGCGGAGGTCTTCATCGTAAAAGCGGAGTTTGTCCAGCCCCAGGCGGTTGCGCTGCCGTTCGTACAGCTGCTGCGCGATGGGCACAATATGCGTTTTGACCTGTTCCCTGAAGTTAGCTACCATCTCCGGGTTATAATCGGAGCGCAGCATACGGTCGTAGGCCAGCCCGATGAAGTTGTCGTAGCCCAGTTTTTTCGCAATCTGATGGCGGACCCTGACCAGTTGGTCGAATACGCCCTCAATGGCTTCAGCATTGGCTTCATAAAAGCCCCACTTAGCGAGCTGTGCTTCCCGGCGGGTCGCCTGATCTCTATCCGTCTCATGCTTAATGATGGAAGACAGGTTTTCCTCCCTGCCGCGAAACTCGATCTTTGCCCCTGCTTTGATCTTGGTGTACTGACTGCTCAGTTTATTCTCTTCCTGCAGCAGCTCCAGCACGGAGTCATCAAAAGTTTTCAGGCTCTGCCCGGCAATACGAAAGAGCTGTGCTCCCCATCGTGCTTCCAGCTCCTGCCGGAATTTTGCGCTGAGCAGCTGAGCATAGAATTTATTGACCAGCCCCTGATAGGCCGGGGTTTGCTGATCGAAGTATTCGTTTTCCTTCTCGTAAAATTCATCTCCGGTGTCCATTGTATGCCGGATCATGCAGAGATTGTACATGGTAGAGAAGGTATTGCGCAAATCGTTGATATGGCGCAAAGCTTCGTGTTGTTCCTCTGCGTCATGAGCGTGCTCGAAAGCATCAAGGGCAGTCTGAAAGTCTTCTTCGAAGCGCTTAAAATCGGGGCGCTTGTACTCAAACTGGTCAAATGTTGTATTCACGGCTAAGGTTTGCATAGTTTAGTTGCGGCTTTCAAATGAGATAACAAAGCGGTAAGATTAACGGGGAGACAAGCACCTCTGATCGGAAAGACAGAACAGGTCCCGGCCAGCAGCGCCTGCTAAAGGAGATCAAAGATAAGACAATTTACAGCCTATCTTCCCCTTACTTGGGCGGAAAGTGTGTACATTTGTGGCTGTTTCCCCAATCCTGACCTTATCTTAGCCTGCTTAAGATTCAGGCAGTTGCTTAACAGGCCGTATAGGCAAAAGTTTAGGCAACGAGGGGCCAGCATAAAAGCGATGACGTGGAACAGCAAGCATTAAAATCACAAATAGACCTCGATAAACTCCCCCGGCATATTGCAGTCATTATGGATGGCAACGGCCGGTGGGCTAAGCAGCACGGCAAGCCACGGGTGTTTGGCCACAAAAACGGGGTAACCGCCGTGCGGGAAGTCACAGAGGCTGCTGCCGAACTGGGGGTAGAATACGTTACACTCTATGCTTTTTCCACAGAAAACTGGAAACGCCCGAAGCTGGAGGTAGGTGCACTGATGCGCCTGCTCGTTGAAACGTTGTCCAAAGAAATTGAAACCCTCAATAAAAACAACATCCGCCTCAAGGCAATAGGTGACCTTTCCAAACTGCCGGATATTACCCATAAGGCCCTGCTCGATGGCATTGCGAAAACCCAGCACAACAAGCGGATGACCCTGGTCCTGGCACTCAACTACAGTGGCCGGTGGGAAATCACGGAAGCCGCCAAAAGCCTGAGCGAACAGATCAAAAGCGGAGAACTGGCACCGGAAGACATCAATCAGGACACCCTGGGGCGCCACCTCAGTACGAAGGGTATGCCTGACCCGGAACTGCTCATCCGCACCAGTGGAGAGACCCGGATTAGCAATTTCCTGCTTTGGCAGATTGCCTATGCAGAACTCTACTTCACTCCTACCTACTGGCCAGAGTTCCGCAAAGCTCATTTCTACCAGGCTATTATCGACTATCAGCGGCGAGAGCGGCGGTTTGGGAAAACCAGTGAACAATTGGTGTAAAACAGACTGCAATAAGAGAATTTTCACCGGGCCCATACAACCTCAGGTGGCAGCAAGGCGTCCCCTTAAGGTAGTTTTTTCTAATCCACCACCGGAATATGCGGTTTTGCTGATTACAACGCTTATTTTTGCGGGCAAATCCACTGAAAGCCAATGAAAAACGGCTTCAGAAAAGTACCAGCGCCAGCTGTGCCCCTGCTTTGGGAGCGCTAAAAAAGCACAGCAACTTGCAACAGAAGCACATGAAACAATTGACATACCTGCAAAGCGATTCTATGCAGATGAAGACAAAAGCCTTTTTTCTCAAGTGCCTGATGAGCCTGCCTCTCCTGGTGCTGAGCCTGCCACTCCGGGCACAAGCTGATCAAGACAGCATCCCGGTACTCGAATACGGCGAACCGCTGGAGTACGAAATCGGCGGCATTAAAGTCGTTGGCGCAGACTATAGTGATGATAACGCTGTGATCAGTATCGCGGGCTTCCGCGTAGGTGATAAAATCCGCATTCCAGGGCCTAAAATCCAAAAAGCGATTAAAGCCCTTTGGAAACTGCGCCTGTTCACGGATGTCAAAATCGTCAAGGAAAAAACAATCGGTGATATTGTTTTCCTGGAAATTCATGTTCAGGAGCGCCCCCGTCTCACCCGCCACTCCTATCAGGGCGTGAAAAAATCCGTCCATGATGACCTCAACGACGAAGTGAACAAATACCTGCTCAAAGGCGGGATTGTCACTGAAAACGTCAAGACCAACGCTCGCGAAGCCATTGAAGACTATTTTATTGGTAAAGGCTATCTGGATGCCGTAGCCACTGTTCGGGAAATCCCGGACTCCATCCGCCCGAACTCGGTCCGCCTGGTCTTTGATATAGACCGGAAGGACAAAGTGAAAATCCGCAATATCAACTTTGTGGGCAACGACAACGTCAAGGGCAAGAAGCTGCGCAAAAAAATGGAGGACACCAAGGAGAAGCGCCGCCTTTTCGCCTCCTCCAAATTCATTATGGACGAATACGAGGAAGATAAAGAGGCCCTCGTTGCTTTTTACAATACGCTGGGCTACCGGGATGCAGCCATCGAAAGCGATAGCCTATACCGGGATGAAGACGGCTTGCTCAACATCCAAATCAATATCGATGAGGGCAATCAGTACTATTTTCGGAATATCGCCTGGAAGGGCAACTCCATTTACGATGAGCAAACCCTGGCCAACGTACTTAGCATCTCCAAAGGGGATATTTACAATCAGGAACTGCTGCAGACCCGCCTGAGTTTTAGTCAGGATGGACGGGATGTCAGCACGCTTTATATGGACAACGGCTACCTCTTTTTCCAGGTAGACCCTATTGAAGTGGCGGTGGAAGACGATTCCATTGATTTGGAAATCCGAATATTTGAAGGCCCTCAGGCGACGATCGACAAAGTGGTGATCAAAGGCAATGACCGCACGCACGAGCATGTGGTCCGCCGTCAGCTCCGGACACTTCCGGGCAAGAAGTTTAGCCGTTCCGATATCATCCGCTCGCAGCGGGAACTAATGAACCTCAACTACTTCAACCCGGAGACGTTGGGTATCAATACGCCGGTCAATCCGCAGCGGGGCACTGTGGATATCGAGTACACACTTGAAGAAAAACCCTCCGACCAGTTGGAGCTTTCCGCTGGCTGGGGTGGCCTTCAGGGTGTGATTGGTACGCTGGGGGTTTCGTTCAACAACTTCTCCATGCGCAACTTCTTCAACAAGGAAGCCTGGCGCCCCTTACCGCAGGGTGATGGTCAGCGCCTGTCGTTACGTGCGCAGACTAATGGTGCTTTCTTCCAGTCCTATAACGCTACTTTCACTGAGCCATGGCTGGGTGGCAAAAAGCCCAACTCTCTTACCGTGGCTGGTTTCTACAACAAATTTTCGGGCAGCTTTAGCAGAACTAACCCAAGCAGTCTGAGTATTGCTCAGCTATCTGTTAGCCTTGGTAAGCGCCTAAGGTGGCCGGATGATAACTTCGTCACCAGCACTGCCCTAAATCTACAGCAACTCACTTTGATTCAATGGGCCGGACAAGCGTTCACTACCGATCAGAATGAATTTGTGAATAATGGAAAGTTCAACAACTTTAGTATTACACAGACTCTGGTCCGCTCTACGGTTAATGATCCGATTTTCCCGAAAGATGGATCCCGGATTTCACTTTCTGTACAGTTTACCCCACCCTATTCTCTTTTCAACCCGGACCGGGACTACGCCTCAGAGCCGGTACAGGAGCGCTTCCGCTTCGTAGAGTATCACAAGTGGCGGTTTGATGCGGATTGGTATACGCCAATCGTGGGGGACCTCATCTTCAAGGCTCAAGCCAAAATCGGTATGGTGGGCTCTTACGACTCGCGTTTGGGTACCTCCCCATTTGAGCGCTTTCTGCTGGGTGGTGATGGTATTAACAACCAACAGTTCGGTTTCCAGGGTGTGGATATTATCTCATTGCGGGGCTACGAGGAAACGGAACTTCCTGCCAATATCAACCCGGCACGCCAAGGTCAAACGCTGGCCACACCAGTATTCAGCAAGATTACATTAGAACTCCGGTACCCACTTTCGCTCAATCCGAGCTCAACGATCTACGTTTTGGCTTTTGCACAGGGGGGGAATGCGTGGAGGTCCACCCGGGAGTACAATCCCTTTGATCTCCGCCGCTCAGCCGGTCTTGGCCTTCGGGTCTTCCTGCCTATGTTTGGTACACTTGGCTTCGATTACGGTATCGGCTTCGATAAGCCTGGTGCGGATCGGACCATTCAGGGCCTGGGCAACTTCAACATCATACTTGGTTTCGAGCCGGAATAATCTACCGTAACCAAAGACGGAAAACGGGGGCAGCCACCAAAGCTGTCCCCGTTTTTTATTTAGTACATGTAAGTCTTGAGATAGGCCCAGATATCGTGGCGGTTCATAAGGCCATACAACAGGATGGCAATGAAGAGGAACAGGAAAAACAAGCGGGTTTTGCGCATAGTATCCTGGAAGCGCTCCCTGCGGCTCCTGAAGTTTCGTTTTCGGCTTTTATACCCCATTGTTCAATTTTTCGCAAAGGTGCGCTTTTTTCAGGAGTGAAGGTGCCTGCGGCTGGAATTAAATCCCCTTATGGCGCTCCCAGTAATTCTGGTCTTCCACTTCTTCCAGAATTGTCAGGTAGTTTTCGTAACGGAGCACGCTTAGCTCTTCTGACTCCACCGCATCCCGGACGGCACATCCGGGCTCAGAGCGGTGCAGACAGTTGCCGCCGAATTTACAGTCTTCAGAGTACTTGAAAAACTCCTTGAAATTGTGGGCAACATCCATCGGCTCCAAATGAATGAAGGACAACGACTTGATGCCTGGGGTATCAATGATCGCACCACCCTCACGCAGCGCATGCATCTCCGCAAAGGTGGTGGTATGCTGCCCTTTACCCGAATAATCACTTAACTCCTGTGTACGAAGCTCCAGGTCGGGCTCCACGGCATTGACGAGCGTTGACTTGCCCACACCCGACTGGCCTGTAATGAGCGTGGTTTTATCTTTAAGCAATGCCTTGAGTTCGGGTATACCCTGCCCTTCCAGAGCAGAGACCAAAATCGCTTGGTAGCCAATGTGCCCGTAGATGTCGCGCAGGTATTCAAATACGCCCACATGTCCGGTATCGTAGAGGTCGGCTTTATTAAAGACAATGATGGCAGGAATTTCATAGGGTTCCGTCATCAGCAAAAACCGGTCAATAAACCCCTGCTTGAGGTCCGGCTGGGTAATGGTCATAATGACGATGGCCTGGTCGATGTTGCTGGCCAGAAGATGAAGGTCGTGACGGCGGCGGGGCGACTGCCGGACCACATAATTGCGGCGGGGCAGGATATTCCGGATGGTCCCGTTATCTTCTTTTTCACTACGTTCTACCTCGACCCTGTCGCCTACTGCTACGGGGTTAGTGATTTTCTGACCTTCGAGCCGAAATTTCCCGACGATACGGCAGTCCAACACGCTATCATCCGCCATTTGTACCTGATACCAGCTCCCTGTGGATTTAACGACAGTTCCTTGTTCCAAATCTGTTGTGTTTTGAATTTCAGTAGTGCAACCATGCTCAACCCGAGAAGGTTCCCGAAAGCATCAGCTTGCACCGGCATGCACAGCTTCGGCCATGGCACGGAGCAGGCGGCGGTCGTTTTCAATAGCATTGCCTACCACGATGACATCAGCGCCGGCAGTGGCAGTCTGAAAAGCCCGTTCCGGGGTCCGGATACCGCCGCCCACGATGAGCGGAATCTGTGTATTAGTGGCGACCCGGCGTATCATGGCCTCCGAAATGGGGTATCGGGCACCGCTGCCGGCATCCATGTACAGCAGTTTCAGCCCCAGCATCTCTCCGGCGAGAGCCGTCGCCATAGCTATGTCAGGCTTATCAGCCGGAATGGGCGTGGTATTGCTCATGTAGGAAACAGTGGTGGCGGCCCCTCCGTCAATCAGCATATAGCCGGTCCCGATCACCTCAAGATCCGCATGATGGAGATAGGGTGCACTAATGACCTGCTGCCCGATGAGGAGTTCCGGATTGCGGCCGGAAATGAGGGACAGGAAGAGTAAGGCATCCGCATTATCATCGATTTGCAGCGGGCTGCCCGGGAATAACACCAGCGGAAGATTGCAGGACGTACGCAATTGCTGCAAACATGCCGAGAGGGTATTATGGACCAGCAAGCTCCCGCCTACAAACAGAAAATCCACGTTTGTTTGTTCGCCCAGCTCTGCCAGAGCAGGCAAGCCATCTATGCTTACTTCATCGGGATCGATAAGTAAGGCGAAGCACTTGCGGCCCTCTGACTTAGCCTGGCATATTTGCTTATATATAGGATTCGGCTTGGACATATTTTCATTGCAGCTTAGACCGCTAAGATAAAATATTTTTACAGTCCGCTTAATAGCCGGTTCAAGTACGTTTTTGGACCAGCACCGCCATCGACCGCTCCAGCTTTCCGACTTCCAGCCAAAAGGCACGGAATTCTTCGTAGGCAGCAGGGGGCAGTTCTGCCATCTTGCGCTGGAGCACCCTGACTATGGTTATGGTCCCCGGCTGATGGTCAACTTTTAGCTGATAGTAGCCTGTAGGGTGCTCAAGGGTGGCTGTTTCTTCCATGATGCTCTCCACTTCATAGCCATCAGGTAGCTGGTAACTCACGGTGTCGCGGCAGGTAAAGCCTTCTCTTATGGCTATCGGCCAGCGGCGGTTTTCACACGGAGGCGGTGCAGTGCCGACAGCAACCACTGGCAGCAGCGGCAGGAATAAACGCTTTCCCCCTTTGGAGGCGAACCTTTCAGATTGGCCCTCCAAAAACACCTGGCAAGCCGCTTTATCGGGTTCTGGCAACACCTCCAGTTTTTCGATGAGCAGCCCGGGCGCAGCCAGCAAGTTTTCCCGGGCGGCATCTTTCAGTTCTGTTTCCGAATAATAGGCATCCATAGCCCGCCAGCGTTCTGCATCCCTTGCGGCCATCTGAAAGCGCTGGCTGAGGCGGGCATCTCCGGTTTCACTGAGTTGTACGGAGGTCTTTCCACTCCGGATGTTGTCCAGGTACCCCAGATGGGGCGTATGGTATAAACCTCCGCCTTCTTCTTTCACAAGCAATACCTTCCGGTCGTGGTTACCGAAATAGATGTACTGTGGCGGCCCAACCGGAACCGTACATTCAAGCCAGTTGTCCTGCCCGGGCAGGTACAATAAAACATGATTAAACTGGCTTTTGACCAGGGCGGTATCCAGCTTGACCGGTGCACCACCTGTCCGGATGAGTGCCGGGTATGCTTCAATCCCCACTTCCCTGAGCATAGCCCACATGTAATTGGTCAGGGCTTTGCAGTCACCATATTTGTTTTTTGTTACGTATTCGGCATCAAAGGGCTGCCACCCCCCAATGCCCAGCTGTACACTGACATAGCGCATATTCTGCTGAAGGTAGCGGTAAAGGCGGGCAATCTTCTCTTCATCTGAAGTAGCCCCTGCAACCAGTTGTTGGATTTCTGATTTTACCGTTTCAGGGAGTACGCCCCGCCCTTCCCAAAGCGTGTGTATGTACTTACTAAGGGCTGCCCAACTCGAAAATTCCCCTTCGTAACCCTCAATACTAACCCGGCCCGGCACACAAATGGCCTTGGGCAGGAGCTCCTCAGCTTGCGGGGCATATGCTTCATAAGGCAGGGCTTTGAGATACTGTACCTGCCAGGTACAAGACCATTCATCACCGGCATTAGACAGCATTGGTTCAACCGGCAGCCGGTACCCCTTATAATTGACGGGGAAATCCTTCGGTGCACTAACGGAAAACCGGGCAGCCTCTACGCTGTAACCAAAGTGCTGCGGGTACCACTCTTCCCCTGCAGCAAAGTCAATACCTTCCAGCTCACGCTCGTAGCGGTAGCTAATTGTGTAAGGGTAAGTATTATGCCTGACCTCCACGTGCTTGATACGGCGGTCACCATAAAGGGTGCCTCCCGAAACAGCAGAGTAGTCCTTCACTTCGTCTTTATCCACTACCCGCAGTTCCCGGCCCAGTGCATCGTACAGCACAATTTCAATTTTACGGACCCGGGTCCCCTCATCGTAGTAAATAACCAGCTCATTGGCACTGCTTTTTTCATTAAGCAGTGTTAATGTTTTTTCCACTTTGAGATACCCTTTTTTCCCGGACCGGATATCCAGGTCCACATTATAGTCCCGCACTACCACATTAGCGCCTTCTGTCAGGCTGTCGGGAATAGTAAACGCGGCATAGTGCTGTGCCGCAGCAGGCAGCGCAAAAGCCAGGGTGATGGCCAGTATCAATGCTCTCATGGTGCTAGGTCTTTTTTCGGAATACGAATTGCTCGCCCTGCTTTTCGATGACAAGGTCCAGGAACTGTTTTAACGCTAAGTATTCTTCGGGTTCGAAATGTGTTTTATCGAGGCGCAGGCTATACACCAGGTTGACTTTACCTGTAGTTTCGGTCGGAGTAAACTCAAACCTGCCCGCCTTGCCGGGGAGCGCAAAACTAGCAGATTCCGGCATCTCTTCCAGCACATAACCTTCCGGGATTTCAACAATGAAAACATCCCGCACGTCGAAGGGGTGGGCCAGGTCTACCGGATAGCTACGTTCGGCCTTCTGGAAAGGGTTTTCTTCGAAATAAGGCAAGATACAGGGCGAGAAATAAATAAAATCATTGAAGGCCTGAGCTGCACCCGGCACTTGCGCAGTGTAGCCCCACTTCACTGCATCCACAGGGTTATCAGGCAGTGCAACCTGCATTCCCTCTGCCTGGCTTTCCGGAAAGTGCTTTTGCAGCTCCTTTGCCAGCGCCTGCTCCCCTTCTGCTCCGGAAACCAGGTCCCGTATGTCTACAGCGTGGTAGCCTTCGGATTTCGTCTGTAGCTGGTACGACAGGTCACCGTTTTCAGAAAGGCTCATCTGAAACATCCTTGCTGTACTTGCCCCGGGAGGAGCAATATTTATCCACTGTGGGTTCGTTTCGCTAACCAGCCAGCCCACTTTGTTGAGGGAGGCTTTGCGGGGTACGCCTGCCGGGCGCTCATCATCGCTGAGATCCAGAATAAGCAGCTGATCATTGATCCTCGCCACTGTAACCATGTGATTGAACTGCCGGACGATAGGATACAACTGTAGCATTTTACCATGACTGCGGGTGCTTAACAACACTGGATAACACTCCACATCCAGCGCTTTCAGTACGGTCATCAAAATAAGGTTTAGCTCTCCGCTGGAGCCTCGTTTCCGATCAAAGCATTCGAGGACACTCTCCTCTGCGTTGTACCAATACGACCCGTCCCACTCCAACGCATCCTGCAGGTAATAATAAGCAGCAAGCGCTTTTTCTGAGGGCGTCCCCTGTTCAGGGAGGTAAGGAGCAAGCGCTTCCAGTAACTCTTTTTGATTGCGCTTTTTTTCGAATTGAAGCCCAAAAGAAGTCGAGGTAAGCAGGCGCTTCGACACATCCGGCCAGGAAGAAAGAATCTGATCCACAGGCTGGTTCGGAAATCGCACTGCCTGCAACTGAAAACGCAGGCTGGCCCGATAGTCGTCCATTGTGGTAATAAAGGCTTCTTCCTTTAGTGCAGGGACATTTTCCATGACTAAACGGTAACGGGTCACTTCTCCGGACATCGTAGTCGTACCTGAAGCTTGCTTTACAGTGCCCGACATGCCCGCCTGTTTCGTTTTATACTGTACCACACGGAAGTTTTGCGTAAGCCGCTCCTGCTCGTTGATATCCGGGCTGCGGCCATTGGTCAGGAACAAGTATTCGAACCAGACCGGAATATCTATATGCAGTTCGCTCCAGCGGACCGGAATATCGTGCTGATAGTACCAGGAGCGCAGTTGTACGATCCGGTCGGAGGTGATGGTGTAGGTGTACTCAATGACCGCTCCTTCCTCCAGGTTCGGAAAAGTAAACTTTAGTGCTTTCACTTCATCGGCAACCTCCTCTTCATAGAAATCCCGGCCTTTAAGCCGGAAGGTCTGCCCGGACCCCCGTGAAATCGTTTGCGCTTTGAGCCCGCTGATCTGGTCATCGCCATAGAGGTAAAGCTGCACATCACCATAATTAAAGGCAGATTTATCCAGAATCTTGATACGGCGGTGGTGCTCAAAAATATAGCGGGTGCCTTGCCCGAAGTCAAACTTCAGCGTGGCATAATCCCCAAGAATTACAGCAGCAGCAGTGGTGTCTTCCAGGCAAGTGGTCATGTTCAGCTCTTCCAGGTCCACTTGCCCCCACTTCATTGGAGGCTTTTGAGCATTTGAGGTGGTTAAAACAATAATGCTTAGTAATACTAGCGCGAAACGTAGATGGTTCATCATCCAGGGTTTAATGAAAAGATAATATTATGGCTTACGCAGAACGACCTGCGCGGTTAGCTTTTCTGAAAAGGCCTTCATAGCTAGCGCCTCCGGTGGAATTTGCCCAAACCGGGCTTCGGACTGTGCAGAAATGCTGATGGCGACAAAAAGTCCCAAAAAGCTAAGGGTAAAAAGAGCTTTGATTTTCATAGTTCAACTTCAAAGAGCAGCGCGACCACCTTTTGGCATGCTTATCTGGCACCGGACTTTATTTATGCGGAACAGAGAGCGGGCTTTTGGGGGTCGTAGCGCTTCAAACAACAATGAAGCCTCAAAATACAGTTTTTAACGTAATTTTTGAACAGTCAAACCGTTATTTTCGGGTTGACATTACCGAATAAAAAAGTTCCTATGCTGGCACAAACATGCCGATACCTTTGTATTGCCGGGCTTACGGCACTCTTCTTTAGTGCCTGCACACGTAGTACATGCGGGGCAGACAAGACTGCTTTCCTGGACCAGTACCACGATTTACTGGAGGAGGCCAAGTCAGCTGATTTACCGGCCTCTGACCCCGGGTGGTCCAAATACGATGCGGCCTTCCGCAGCTATGTGGAAGAATGCTATGACCTGCACGAGCCGGAAATGACAGGAAGGGAAAAGCGGCGGTTTTGGAGGCAGTCGCTGCGGTACTATTATCAGCGCTATGGCGATGGGCTTGTGAAGGAGCTCAAAGGAAAAGACAAAAGCACCCTGCAAAAGATACAAGAAGAAACAAAAGCCATTTTCGATGAGCCGGATGCCCTGTTTGATGATGCAGCGAAGGGGCTCAAAGAGGACTGGCAGGAGCTGAAGGAGCGGTTTGAATAAAGGAGGAAACCATTAGTTCCAGCGAACTTCATCATCGTCAAAGAAGAAATCGAAGTCATCGAGATCATCGAAGAGGTCATCTCCGAATGCACGGTCTGCGTCGAGGCCCCATTCCTCTTCATCGGTTTCGTCCCACTCTGCCCGGTAACGCTCCAGGGAATAGTCGTCCTCCTGAGGCTCGAAGAGAAAAGCAGGCAGGCTCGCTGCGGACTCAGCGTCCGGTCCACTGCTTTTGAGCTGATCCAGCCAGCGTTCATAAATCTGGCACTGGCAAAAAGCCTCCCCGAACGGGCAGCCTTTGGGTTCGTATTCACAAAAATCCAATTGCCAGATGTTGTATTGCAATACCGGGACCTCCTTCTCCAGCTCAGCCAGCAATACCTGGTAACGAATGGGGGCAGGCAGACCAGCTGGAAAATTAACGATAAAGGAGTGGGCATCCAGGCAGTCCGTCAGTGCCTCCGTAAGCAATAGCATTTGAGCCTCTGAAAGACGGCTGCCAGGCGGAAACCATTCCCGCTTTAAGCCAACCAAGTTGGCGAGTATCTCCCGGGGCGCCATCTTAGCCTCCTCCTCCGCAGTAATAAAGGGGGTGTCTTCGTCATCATCGTAATCAAAAGACAGCACATGTACAGGAAGGCTTACAGTAGCCGCTGCGATATCCGCGAGCAGGTAGTTAATGTATTTATCCATCAGACTTTACTTCCGTGAATGGAATCAGGGTCCATTATTGGCAAGGTAAATATAAATTTCAACGAAATCCAGTCTGTGGAGAATAGTTTTCCACAGTAGCTACTCCTTTAATGCCTTTTGGACGGCTTCCATGCGCTCATTGGGCACCATTAGGGCCAGGTCGTAGTGGCGGATACGCCAGCCTTTTTCGGTATTGGTAAGGACTCCCGAGCCCCGGCAGATGCCCATATGCGGGGTGTCCAGCAGCTCTTCAAACCAGGCGGTCTGCCCGTCTTTGGAGAAATAAACCTCCCGGTCGTAGGGCTTGAAAAGCCAGGCCACTTCCCGGTCGAAGGCTTTTACAGACCATGCCTTCAGCTCGTCACGCAGCCAACGTTCTGTAGCATCGGTGCCCAGATAAATACCGTCTTTGGTCATTTTGCTAAAGAAACCATCCGCGTCAGCTGTTGCAGCAGCTTTGTGCCAGGCATTCAGCAAGGTATCAATGTCTGCTCGGTTATTGGGCGCTTCGGTCAGGCAGCCCTCTGTGTTACGGGTATCTGTAATGTGGGAAATCTTCCAGCCGTCTGCTGTTTTGAAGAGCTCAAAGGCGTTGGTCCCACAGTGCGAAAGTGCTCCGTTATTAAAGAAGGTGTAAGAAGTCCAGGCCGTAGCCAAAAGACCATCTATACGAATGTCATAGCTCCAGATTCGCTCATCCATTGCGTTTTCCTCTACCTGACCTACGTAGTCTGCAAAGCGGTCGAGACTGCCTTTGCGCAAGGTAGGCACGCCTTCCTTATTGATTACAGCTGTAAACATGCCTGCATCTGGCATAAACGCATCGCGCACAGCAGTGCTGTCAGCAGCGCGCATTCCATCAAAAAGCTGCTGAATGGGCTGCTGCACAGCGCTCCACTCCCGGCTGTGCTGAGCCAAGAGCATAAACGGCAGCAGCGCTGCGGCAAAAACAAAACTGTAGTACTTCATGTCCTTGTTGTTTGTGGTACCCGAAAATAAAACTTTCCCGCTACCGTTCTAAAACAAATTACAAAGCTAAGCCGCCAAAAAACCGTCCCCGGGCAGATTATTGCTAATTTGCCGGTACAATAAGCTCAAGACTGATACCCCATATGGATATCTACAACCGAAAATCCCGCTGGAAAATATATTTAGGCATCGCCGGCGCCATTATCGTTGCCATCTCTATGGCTTATACGACCTACCTTTCCAATAAGCTGGCAGAAGAGGAACGGCACAAGGCAGCTCTTTATGTAATGGCTCAGGAACGGCTCAACAACCTGGACGAAATCGCTGCCATCATCAATGACAGTTGCCCTCAGCCAGACCTAACGCTCCACCTGAATATTCTGCAAGCCAACAACACTATTCCTGTGATCGCAGTCAACGACCGGGGCAGGGTGGATTTCAGTGTGAATACCAGTGATACTTCCCAGGCCTACCTGATGCAGGAAGTAGCCCGTATGGAAGCAGATGGGTTTGAGCCCATCCAAAGTACTGCCCACCGGATTTACTATAAGGAGTCTACCCTTTTGCGGCAATTGCGTTACTTTCCGTTTGTACAGTTTGTCCTCATCGCCGCTTTTGTAGGCTTTGGATACATGGGCTTTAGTTCTGCAAGGCGGGCAGAGCAAAACCGGGTATGGGTGGGCATGGCCAAGGAAACCGCTCATCAGCTGGGCACGCCCATTTCAGCTATCGTAGCCTGGATTGAGCACTTGAAGCTCATCCGGGAGTCTGACGAAGAGGTACAGGAAGTGGTGGGTGAATTGCGCAATGACGTGAGCCGACTGGAGCTCATTGCTGACCGGTTCTCCAAAATTGGCTCTGCTCCCAAGCTGGAGCCCATTAATATCTACGAAGAACTGGACGACTGCCGGGCTTATATGCAGCGCCGGGCTTCGAGAAAAGTGGAGTTTCGTTTCCCTGCACCGGATGAACCTGCCAAAACCGTCCACATCAACCCTCATTTGTTTGACTGGGTAGTGGAGAACCTGCTGCGCAATGCCCTGGATGCCATGGACGGCAAAGGGTTCATCGAAGCTGAAATCTATGATGACCAGGACTTTGTGTATGTCGACATCACAGATAGTGGCAAAGGCATACCGGAAGGCAAGTTCAAGACAGTATTCAGACCGGGCTATACCACCAAAAAGCGAGGCTGGGGCCTGGGGCTTTCACTGGCCAAGCGCATCGTGGAGGAGTACCACAACGGCAAGATATTTGTCAAGCGGTCAGAAGAGGGCGTAGGTACCACCTTTACGATTCAGTTGCCGAAAAAGGCCTAGTGGTCTGTCAAGTGTTAATTTATGGGTTGAGTGGGAGCGAATTTTGAGACTAATCGAGACGGATGTTCCCGCGCATAGCAGCGCTACGTAAGGGGTTGTCCAACGAAGAGTAGCCTCAAAAGTCGCCGCAGGCAACCCCTAGTTTTAGCCTTGACAGACCACTAGTGGCCTATTCGTCGAGTAGTTGGAGCGCAATATCCCAAAGCTGTCCGAAAGGAACGATCTCGGATTCAAGGTCCTGCCGTGTTTCGGAAATGGGCATTGCCTCCATTCTTTTCCGCAACTGAGCTGTTCTCCGTACTACTGCAATCCGATTGAACCCGCAGGCAGGTATCTTGTGCAGCATTTTCAGGAAACAATTGCGCCGAAAATCATCATTTTTTCTCAAGTATCGGTGGGTGTATGTCTTAAGGGCTTCCATCCGGTCTATGATCTCTGAATACTTCCTCTGCTGCAGCAGAAAAAGGACGTGAATGGTCAGTATCGTTATGTTCGCTCCTGTCTTGTCTTTGGTATATTTAGGTACATTATTCAGCAGCCGTGTCAGCCGAAACCTCCTATTGGAAGTTGGCTGCTGGCTTACCATGCCTATTTCAAAGAACAAATGGAGATAGGCATCATAAATCCGCCATGCTTCGAGGCTTTGCGCAGGCAGCCAGTCAAACTGATCTGTATTATAAACGGTTTCCAGGACCTCTAGTGCACGCTCATACTGCTGCGAATGAAAGTATAAGATAATGGCATACTCCTGGACTTTAAAATAGTTGTTCTTTCCTTTCCGGGTCAGTCCCAGACAGTACTCGATTTCCTGCTCGGCCCGTTCAAAAGCATGGAGGGCAATGAGGCTTGGTATTTTCTTGAAAGAAAAAGAAAACAGCGCAACCGATGAGGAACGGTCCTTCCTGCTTTTGAAGTAAGCAATTGCATGGTCACAGCTTTTCAGCAGTTCTTTGTGGTCATAAATAATCTGGTGCTGAATCGTAGTGATGGAGAAACCATATAAAAACAACTTGTACCCGCTATAAACACTCATTTGGTGCTCTGCTATTCGGGCATAGTCTTTGGCTTTATCGTAAAACTGTTCCCGGTTTGACTGAGGCGCATTAAAGTACATCACTAACTCAGTATACTTACCTTCAAGGCTCAGCTCCGCCTGATAGACAGGTTGATAGACTTGAATTAACTGGTCGAAGTATTCAAATGCTTTCACCTCACCTTCCATAGCTCCATAATGGTAACGCAGGATTTTGGCCATTTGCAGTATGATATCAGAAAACTCGTATTTGACAGCTTTTCGGATCGTCATTCTGGCGAGTGCAACCGCTGCTTTGCGGCTATACCCCGCTATCAGTATCTGCACAGCGGAGGCGTAACGGTAACAACTGTAGTAGGCACGTTGGTATTCAGAAAAATCCGGCTGGCTTAAATCGACGAGAAAGAGCGTGTTCACCAGCTTTTCACGCAGTTTCCGCTTCAGGCGGTTGAAATAATGCCTGTGGTATCTCGAATGGCCGTAAAATGCGCTCGAAGCTTCCTCCTCGTTTTTGTACTTGTCTTTTTGCAGGCTACGGTACAGTTTTTCTACACTGGACCGCACTTCCCCCCGTATTCCCCAACACCTCAATCTGTTTGATTTTATTAGGAGAGACCACTTTTGCCAGACTTATCAATTCGGCGAACTTCATCAAAGCATGATTTTTATCCCCTTTAAGTTACTGTTTTCTAAGTTGTTATTGCCCGAATTTTTAAAAAATCAGCATAATCTGCCCTGTCTTACTTTTGCTGATGTTCATAGTAAGTGAACTGTAGAGCTCGGAGTAAATGTGTACCTGGAAACGGAAGAACTGCAAAAAGCAGACGTGATTCCCCTTTATTTCGTTCCTTATATCTTCCAAATCCAGGGCTCACATTTCTCTTTCCTCTCTAACATGAAAAGCCCTTTCGCATTTGATTTGCGAAAGGGCTCTTTCTTTTGAGTCTTGTCTCTAAACAAACTCCCCGGAGTACTTCACAGAAAATCCGGCGGGCGGTTACTCCTTAATTTAGAATCCGCCTTCTTCCTTTTTGACACCTGCAGGCGGGTCCATCTCCACATCATCTGGCTGCGCCACCCGGAATTCCACACGGCGGTTCATGTAGCTGTTGCCGCTTGGTACCAGCAGCTCAGACTCGCCCTTCCACTGAACGACAAAGCGGCCACGGCCGATGCCATGGTTGGACACCATATGATCAACAACTGCTTTGGCACGAAGGTAAGACAGCTCATCATTATAGGATTCCGGTGCAGATGCATCCGCAAAGCCGGTCACCACAATTCTCAGCTGAGGATTGCCTTTCATCATACGGGCGATGGAAGCCAGCGTTCCGTAGTCTGCATATTTAATGCGGTCACTATCGGTGCCAAAGTGGATCATTGGCAGAAACCATTCGGTCATTTGACCACCACCGGCTCCACCGGACTCATTCTGCCGCAGCTGGTAATTTTGCAGCTCTTCTGAAATAATTTCCCGGACACGGTCTTCGCTCACGCCACCGCCAGGCACAGAAGTAGGATTGACCACTACGCCTTCCTCGTTCACCCGCTCACCCGGGCGTGGAGGGAAGTAAGGCTCCCGGTCTTTGTAGTCGGGCACGCCATCGCGGTCGCTATCAAGCGTGCGGCCCTTAGTATCTACGGGTACATCAGGTGGGGTGTTTGGCTCCTGGTCAATAGCATCAATCACACCATCACCATCGGAATCCTGAAGGGCAGCGCCCTGGTTTTTCTTGATGTTATCCAGCTCGTTCATCACGTTTTCCATTGGGTTTACCCAATACAACGGAGGAGAGGCTTTGGTCGCATTGCCAATATTGAAATTAAGCCGGACACTAGTGTAGTTGAGCATGTCCCGGGAAAGGGTGCGGTTGCCGCCCCCCTGAATGGTTTGCCCGTCAATATTGTCGCCCAGGGAGCCCATTGGGAAAAAGATCTGATGCTCCAGGCCAATATTCATCCGGTCACTGATACGGAAAGCTATACCGGCACCGGTAGCTACATGAGGGGCAATGGAAAAAGCAGGGTCTGTCAGGTCACCACTGCGCTGATCTACATTCACTCTGGGCTTGAAGGCAGCACCACCTACGCCAACCAGGGCGTAGAGATTGGTCTTACGGGTAGACCGGTTCCAGCGAAGGTTATTGGCTGAGATAATACCAAAAGCCGTACCGGAAATATAGGTGGTTTCGTGCTCGAAGAAATCGTCATCAACCGGATCACCTTCTTCTCCACGGGCTGAGCCGTAAAAGCCATCGAAGCGGACCGAGAAAACGTAGTCCAGTGATTTTCTAACGTGGAAACCCACGCCATAACTGGGCTGATGAGGCACATCGCCACCTACAAAGAAGTAGCCACCGTGCAAACCAAATTCAATCATGTCTTTCGGGGTACCGTAATCGGCACCAGATTCTTCTTCTTCCTGAGCATGGAGGACGGCAACTCCAATGAAGAATAAAAGAGTCAGCAGAAGGGTACTTCTCTTTGTCATAGTCATAGGGATTAATGTTAATTTAAGATGAGATAACAGAAAAGGCTTGATAGGCTATGCCTGCCAAACCTTTAACGTTGCCGCCATTTGGGGGGCAATTGTACATCTTTTTCTTTTCGTTTAATTACTTAAATCGGTAAAATGATCGCGATCTGCCGGCAGCATATGATGCCCTAAGTGCATGCGCACAACTGCCGTACAGAAAGATTAAGACGCAAAGTTACTGCATAATTCTACGCAGTCCAAACCATTGGGTTGCATCTACTCATATAAATTCGATCTAAAAATAGCAATAATTTTGGTTTCCTGTACTATTCACTAATTGTTCGCCTCTATTTTGAAGGCCTCACCACCCGGGAAAACAAGATCAAACGGCAACCGGCTCCGGTAAAGCCATCAGGTGCTGCAGTGCATCGCTTAAAGCATTGGAAGCAATACGGTTACTATTGTCCGGGTATTGTT
Source organism: Phaeodactylibacter xiamenensis (assembly GCF_000759025.1). Lineage (GTDB taxonomy): Bacteria > Bacteroidota > Bacteroidia > Chitinophagales > Saprospiraceae > Phaeodactylibacter > Phaeodactylibacter xiamenensis. Next base: position 35,981 of record NZ_JPOS01000012.1, read on the forward strand.
CTTTCAGCCGCTCCAGTGCACCACGAATCGTAGCCGACACATCACTAAAGATGGCTTCATCCGTCATTTCTGCCTCTGCCTTCATGAAGTAGGCAAACACCCGGGCCATGCCACAGTTGGCGATAAAGTCGGGAATCAGGCTGAGTTGCTGATCCGTCCAGACCGCTGTTGGGCCAAAAAATACGCCATCATCGACAAAGGGTACGTTGGCACCACAGGAGATGACCTCTGCACCACCTTCAACCAGCTGCTCTACCTGCTCGCGGGTGACCAGCTTCGAGGCTGCTCCCGGAATAAAGATGTCAGCACCCAGGGACCAAATCTTTTCATTGACTTCTTCAAATGGCAATAATTCGTCCGCAACGAGTTTATTCCCCTGCTTGCGGACAAAGAGCTCCTTTACTTCTTCCATGCCCAAACCTTCCCGGCTAATCACGCCGCCCTCCCGGTCGATAATGCCCAGGATGCGCGCGCCCGAAAGCGAAAGGTAGCTTGCTGCTGCTGAAGCGACGTTGCCCCAGCCCTGAATAATGGCGGTTTTGCCTTCCAGGGAAGTACCATGGTAGATCTCATAAAAATGGCGGACCGACTCTGCAACCCCAAAACCGGTAATCAAATCCGCAACGGCATACTTATGCCCATCGGGCACGAAACGGGGATCCTCTACAATTTTTGCGCAGCCGTAGCGCAGCTGTCCGATAATTTTCACCTTATCGCCACGGGTGGAGTTGAGATGGCCATTCACAATACCTTCCTGCGGATGCCATAGCCCCAGGCGCTCGGTAATGGGGATGACGTCTTTAAGCTCATCCACATTGAGGTCGCCACCGGTGCCGTAGTACGTTTTCAGAATAGGAAGTGCGGCCGCGTACCAACGTTGCAGTACCTCATTGCGGCGGGGATCGGAAGGGTCGAAATTGATGCCGGACTTGGCGCCGCCAATCGCCGGGCCGCATACGGAAAACTTTACTTCCATCACCTTAGCCAGAGAGATGACTTCTTCTTTGGTTAGCCCTTTACGCATCCGTGTGCCACCGCCCGCAGCACCATTACGAAGGGAGTTGATGACAATCCAGCCTTCGGCTTCCGTCTCGGCGTCTTTCCATTCAAAGACAATCTCAGGCTGCTTGGCTTTATACTGTTCGAGTAGATTTTGCATGAGCTTTGGTTTTCCTGGTTAACAAGGCCCTGCAAAAGTACAAAATAGTTCGTACACTAACTATCTTGCATGGGTGCGTTTTCGCCATTCCAGATAGCCCAGCGCCAGGAGGCATAGCAAAGCGGAAGCCAGGAAAACTTCCGCAAAATTAGCAGGCGTATTATCGTATACCCAGGCAGAATAGAGCGCGCCTCCCCCAATGCCCACCTCCAGAGCGATATAGGCGGTGGCCATTGCCCGGCCACGGTAACGGCTGTCACTTCGGTCTACCACCCAGGCAAATGCAGTCGGGCCAAGTACTCCGGTACAAAATCCGAGGGCTCCAGCCCCCACCATCAGCATCAGGGGGCTATTGGCGTACCCCAAAAGCACTAAAGCGCCGGCAGTAAGGATGAGGGATAGCTGCAAAACAGGCTCCCGCCCGAACCGGTCGGAGGAACGCCCGGCAATCAGGCGGGACAGCAGCCCCATCGCGGTGAAACTGGTAAAAAACAGCCCTTTGTTGGCCATACCCAGATAATCTGCCTGATCGGGCACAACGGTAAGCAATACTCCAAAACAGGCGTAGGACAAACCAATAATGATCGCTGGCGGCACCGCAGTAGGCTCAAGGAAATCCTTCCATCCCACCCTTAGCAGCCCTGGCCGGAAAGCCTGCCGCTCAGGCAGCGTCTCCTTCATCCCCATCAGAATCAGAATGGAAAGCAACGCTAATCCGGAGGACACGTAAAACATCAGGTCTATGGAGTAGGCCAGCACCAGCCAGCTGCCTACCGGCGGAAAGATAGAGGAGCCCAGGTTCATGCTCACTCCCAATATACCCATTGCTTCGCCCCGGCGGTATGGGGGCGCAATATCAGCTACACAAGCGGAAGAAGCCGTAGGTTTAAACCCGGTGGAAAAGCCATGAAAAAACCGTAGCCAAAGAAACCCGGCTACCCCGGAAACCAGGGGGTAAAGCAAACTGCAAACTACACACACCATGGAGCCAAAGACCATGACCGGCACCCGCCCCACTGTATCGGTCAGCCGGCCGCTGAAGGGGCGGGACAACCCCGCCATAAGTGTAAAGAGCGCGATAATCAGCCCCTTGTAATCTTCACCGCCCATGCTTTCGAGGTACGCAGGCAGCTCCGGGATAATCATGTTGAAACTTCCCGCAAACAAGGCATGGCTCAGGCATAACAGCCAGAATTGGGTCGTGTAGAGTGGCTCCTTTTCCGTATGCATGCGCAAATATAGAAACCACACCCTATCTTTACCCGCCGTACAGACAAAACCTATGCCTTCTTATGCTTCACAACTGGCTACAACCACTTAAACCGCTGGCTTCTTCTTTTCCTGATGATTGCCTGGGCAGTACTATTCAGCGGTACGAACGGACTTTCCCGGCTCTGGCCAAGGGCTCTGTTGCGATCCTCGGCCTGGGCGCCGAACAAGCCGATGTGGTCCGGCAAAGCCTGTATGCCCTCAAAAGCCCCTTTGAAGGTTTGCCTATCGCGGATCTGGGCAATGCCCGCAAACAGGAAAGCATTTTTCTTATCCCGCTTATTAAGGAATTGCTGGAAAGCGAAGTGATGCCCATTCTCATCGGCAGCCATCCGGCGCAGGCACTGGCACAATATAAAGCCTATCAGGAACTGCAGTACCTCATCAATCTGGTGGTGGTAGATGAGAAGGTGCCTTACCACACTACTGTACGTGATACCGGCACTTTTTACCTTCAGGAAATTATCGATAGCCCGCGCTCCAGCCTTTTCCACCTGAGCTTTATTGGCGGGCAGGCCCATTACCTTTCTCCGGCCACGCTAACGGCACTACAGAAGCGGTACTTTGACTATGTCCGTTTGGGCAAAGCCCGTTCAGAATTGCCGGAGCTCGAGCCGATCATCCGGGACGGGGACCTGCTGAGCTTCAACCTCTCTGCCATCAAGGGTATGGAGGCCCTGGGGCAGGAACGCCCCTCCCCTAACGGCTTCAGCAGTGACGAAGCCTGCCAGATTGCCCGCTATGCCGGCATGAGCGACAAGCTGAAATCCTTTGGTATTTATGGCTTTGAGCCACAAATGGATTTCATGGAGCAGACCGCCCAGCTCATGGCTCAAATGATTTGGTACTTCATTGATGGGTACCTCCACCGAAAGGGGGACTTCCCGTCAACGATGGAGGGCCTGGCGGAGTATATCGTGGAATTCAAAGACCACGACTACCAAATCACTTTCTGGCGGAGCGAGCGCAGCAACCGGTGGTGGATGCAGGTACCTGTAAAAACGCACCATCAGCTGCAAAGGCACCGCCTCGTACCTTGTTCCTATAACGACTATCTGGAAGCTTGTCAGGGTAAACTGCCCGAACGCCTGCTTCAGGCGCTGGAACGCTTTAACTAAGCAAGCCCTCCAGCTTGTTGCTCCGCGAGCCTTTGATCATGATGTGCACGCCCTGATAATCCTGCTGCTCAAACCAGGTCCGTAAGGCTTGTACATCAGGGAAGTACGGCAAACCAGCTGCCTTTGCCGGTGCCTCAAATGCCTTGCCAACCAAAAGCACAGACGCCAGGGGCTGCTCCAAAGCAAGCTCTACTATTGCGGCATGTTCCTGCTCGCTATCTGCCCCCAGTTCCAGCATTTCCCCCATAATTGCGATGCGCTGCGACGCTTCCATCTGAGCAAAGGCCAGCAGGGCATTGCGCATACTTGTCGGATTCGCGTTATAGGCATCCATAAAGTAAGTGTTCCCGCCTTTTTCAAAAATCTGCGTCCGCATATTTTCAGGGAGATATGCCTCTACCGCTGCCTTTATCTTTTGCCCCGGCACCCCAAAGTGCATCCCCAGGGCTGTAGCAGTCATTATATTGTTGAAATTATACCGCCCGATGAGCTTACTACCGGATTCCACCCTGCTGCCGGAGACCGGATCCCGAAAAGCGAAGGACAAAAAGGGCTGTTCTCCTGTTAATTCCACCGGGAGATACTCCTCAGCATCCCATGCACCGCTTCCGTAATTGACATGCCGCTTACAGGGGGAAGCCAGGTCCTGCAAAAATCGCTCGTCCTGATTGATGAAAACCAGCCCCTCCCGCTCGGCCAGAAAGCGGTACAGTTCTGACTTGCCTTTTTTTACGCCTTCTATGCCACCGAAGCCCTCCAGGTGCGCCTTCCCGATATTGGTGATCAGCCCGTGAGAAGGTTCTGCAATCCGGCTTAGCTCATCAATCTCACCCTGATGGTTAGCCCCCATTTCGATTACAGCAAACTCCGTATCCCGGGGCATCGCCAGCAGGGTCAGAGGCACACCGATGTGGTTATTGAAATTGCCCTGCGTGAAGTGCAGCTGATACTTTTGGCTGAGCACCGCCGCTACCAGCTCTTTTGTAGTGGTCTTCCCGTTGCTCCCGGTAATGCCCAGCACCGGGATATCAAACTGCCGCCGGTGGTGCCGGCCCAATCCCTGAAGGGCCTTCAGGGTGTCTTCCACGAGCAGGTAGCGCTCTCCATTCACTACGGCAGGATCATCAACCACCGCGTAGGACGCCCCTTTTTCCAAAGCCTGAGCGGCGTACTGATTCCCATCAAAGCGATCGCCTTTCAAGGCAATGAAGAGATCGCCGGTATTGATTTTCCGGGAGTCCGTGGTCACGCTCCCGCATGCAACAAAAATCTGATAAATTTCCTCGATTGACTTCATGGTAGTTTGAACGTATTAAAAAAAGCCTTCATCCCGGCTCGGACCGGAATGAAGGCTTTCAGTATACTTCACTGATACTTAGTCGATACAAGCATCAGCAAGTTGGTTAATATCTTCTGCTGCCGCGCTTGCGCTTGGTGTTGAATTGGTGCCCTCCAACATCATCATTGCCGCTCGGTGAGCCGGTACGGGTCATCGCACACCGGAAACCAATGGTACGCGAGGATTTGTTCTGATCCAGGTAACGACGTGCACCCGGAGACAACCAGAATGCACGGTCTGCCCAGGACCCGCCTTTATAAACACGGGTCTCATCACTGACTAACGTATGCTCACCCGTGGCGTAATAAGCCTGTGACTGCTTATCGCCGTCCAGGTAGTTGTATACTTTACCCGTTTTGTAGTTGTCGCGGGTAGCAGCTTCTTCGTCAGTCACATAGCGATAGCGCAAACGGCCGAGGCTGTCTTTCTCCACCGGGCGGCCATCTTCATCCAGCTCCATTTGCTGGAACTCGCCACCACGGTAGGCATTCAGGTCGTGGTTCTCCGTATCAGACAGCGTAGCGCTTGTCAGTGGGCGGTAGAGGTCCAGCACCCATTCATTGACGTTGCCTGCCATATTGTACAGGCCAAAGTCATTAGGCATGAAAGAACGGACCGGCGCGGTGATATGCGCATCGTCATTCAGGTTACCGGCCATACCCATGTAGTCACCTTTGCCACGCTTGAAGTTAGCCAGGATTTCACCCTGATACTTGTCGCGCTTCTGGTAGCGAACGGTATTTCCATCCCATGGATAGAAACGGCGGTCAGAGATCCGCTCGTCCTTCTCCGAGGTTTGATTGCCCTGCAGGGCCAGCGCCGCGTATTCCCACTCTGCCTCTGTGGGCAGGCGGTAGTCCGGCATCACGATACCATCCTCGAAACGTACCGGGCGCTCTCCGCCGGTGCGCAAATCTTTCAGGTTCTTACGGACATCCCCCTGATACTGACCAACAAGGTAAGACTCCGTTACGAAGTTGTCTTCGTCTTTTTGCTCCGTGTTGAGGTTGAGGATACCTTTTTCAACCAGGATCATTTCGTTCACCCGGTCAGTACGCCACTTACAGTATTCGGTGGCCTGTACCCAGCTCACACCTACCACGGGGTAATTGTCATATGATGGGTGACGCAGATAGGTTTCTACGAAAGGCTCGTTAAAAGCCAGTTCTTCGCGCCAAACCAGGGTATCCGGCAGGGCATTGCGGTAAACCTCCGGGTAAGACTCCCCAAAGACACGGTCAATCCAATAGAGGTATTCCCGGTAATCGGTATTGGATACCTCCGTTTCGTCCATATAGAAAGAGGAGACGGTAACCCGGCGTGGGATGTTGTTCCAATCGTAAGTTACGTCTTGCTCAGTGAGGCCCATTGTAAAGGTACCCCCTTCGATCAGCACGAGGTTAGGCCCTGCGACCTGCCCATCGTAATCGAGTTTTTCATAGCCTCCCCATTTAGTGTCGTTGTACTTCCAGCCTGTTGTGGCAGAGCGTTCCCCACCGCCACAGGAGCTGAGCACGAGCGCTGCACCAAAAAGAAATGCGCTAAACTTCAGCAGATTTTTCATTAGTAGAAAATTTGTTTTTGAGAATCGACCAACAAATACATTTAATATCAAAAACAGCTTTTTCAAAAGCCATTATTTGAGCATGAAGTGGCAGGCACTCAGGATTGGAGCGTAGTACGTTACTATTATCCGACCACCACATTTTCCTTTGAGGGCGGGAAATTAGCAATTTATGATGGCATAGGGAAATGAACGCTGCAAATTAACGCCATTTACATGCCGATACACCAAATCCGGCGCTGCCGTAAGCCGAAAATTTTTAAATAGTGGCGAGCCACTGTTTTCCTTCGCGCCCAACCAGCCGGGGCTAGTTGAACATTTTAAAGCAATTGTTATAGCGGGACGTTTTGCGCCGCCGCTGAGCTTCCTTGCTGTCCTCAAAATTAATCGTGAGGGAAAGCTCGTGGGTCCCTCCGGTATTGCCTAACGTCAGGCTATTGAGCGTGAGGTCAAAGCTGTAACCGAAGCGGAAGACGCCGTAACGGACGCCAAAAAGGGCGATCGCTGCATCGGCATTATTAATGGTGTGCCGGTACCAGGCACCTCCAAAAAAACTTCCGACCCCAAAATACGCACCTCCGTTGATTTGTGCAAACTCTCCTTGCCTTACTGCAAGGAAGTTCGGAGATACAAACGCACTATTGCGGCTATTATTGCCTGCAATCAGGGGGATTTGCCAGCCACCATGCAGCGTAATACGCAACGGCAGCCCCGCTCCCAGGTTCTCATTAATATCAAGAAGGCTTTCGTCCGGGCTGTTCAGGTGTTTCAGGGACAAACCCGCGTAAGCATTTTCGCTGTTGAACAGCAGCCCCGCTCCGATATCAACTGCGGTATTATTGAGGTTGACCGGGCGCTGTTCCTCGGTGGGGGCAGGCACACCGCCCCCGCCGGAAGCGCCAGTGATGGGGTCGAGCTGATCCAGAAAAATGAGCTGATCCCAATCGAGGCTCGACTGAATCATCCCGGCTTCCACCCCTATACGGACAGCGGATGTACGGTTAATTTTTATGCGGTAGCTGTACACCCCATGAAAGCGAGTAGTATTGTAGATGCCATTGCCTGCATCATCGCCAAGAACAACAATCCCGAAACCGCTGTTCAGGTCCTCCAGCGACTGCTCGTAAGCTACGGAGTAGGTTTCGTACCCACCTTCGTAGTCCGCCCACTGATTGCGGTAATTTACGGTAATACGGGGTGCAAAAGTCGTACCTGCAAATGCCGGATTAACCTGCATAGGGGCGGCAAAAAACTGACTGAACACCGGGTCCTGTGCATCAAGTGCAGTTGCCGTCAGTACTGAACAAAAAAGTATGGTGAGTAGTCTTCCCATTAGGCTGTTTATTGGTCAATTGGTTCCCGCAACAAGAGAAATCATGCGGAGGCGACATTTCCGTATCTCTTAACGAGCAATACACGCTAACCTTCGCCGTTTTTCTGACAAACCTTCTAATTTTACAAAAGGCTCAGGCAACATACCAAATTTTTCGAAACTGGTTCGGCATGAGACTGTTAATTTTAAGGCTTAGCTAATTGCTTGACAAAAGAACTGCCCAACTTTTCAAAGAAGTATACTATGAAAATTTTTAACACCTTGTGTTTATTCCTGATCCTGGCAGCGCCCCTCCGGGCACAGCTCCCTATGGAAATCTCTAAAGAACTGGACTGGACATCCGAGCCACAGCGCGTTCTGGCCGATGGCCGGGTAGCGCATTACTGGGCTTTTGATGGAGCCATTCAGGGTGATGATGTCCTGCCGATCTTTTACCAGCGTTTCAAGGTGGAAGGACAGGGACAGATCCGGGTGGAAGTGCTGGATGCCTCCTATACTTCCTTTGGTTGGGAAAAAGCGCCCCTGGCTGCGGAAAACCTGGGCGAACAGCTGAACTTTGAAACCCGGGTCAACCGCCACCGGGAGGGGTATTACGGCAGCCTGAGCTTCGTGCCCATCATTAAAAGCGGTAGCCGTTACGAGCGGCTCAGCAGCTTTAAATTGCGCATCAGTTTCCGGCCGGACCCGGGCAGCAACCTCGCTTTCCGCGGGCCCAACAATACCGAGACCTCCAAGCTGAGCGATGGCGATATTTACAAAATTGCCGTTACCGAAACGGGCATGCATAAGCTGACCTACACCTTCCTAAAGGATAAGCTGGGCATGGACATTGACAATATCGACCCGGCCCGGATTCAACTACTGGGCATACCGGGCGGGCAATTGCCTTATTACTCTGAAGCTCCAAGAACGGATGACCTCGCAGAATTGCCCGTTTGGGTGTCCGGTGGCAATGACGGCAGTTTTGACAATGGCGATTACCTGGTATTTTACGGGCAGGGGGCTAGCATATGGGCTTACGACGAAGACGAAGGGAAGTTCTTTTGGCAGCAAAACCCTTACGATAGAGCCAATTACTACTTTATAAAGGTAAGCAGCAACAACGGGCAGCGCATTGCCGAGCAGCCTTCAATAAGCAATACAGCCTACACCACTTCCTCTTATAACAACCGTAGCGTCTTTGAGCCGGAAGAAATCAACATCTTCCACGAGTGGTCCAAGACACAGGGTGCTGGCAAGGCATGGTTTGGCGACCACTTTAAAGTAGCCCGGGAATATACCTACCCGAACCTGTTCCAGTTTGACAACCTCGTACAAACCGAGCCCGTCTATGTGGATGCCCGGCTTGCCTTGCGTGCCCGTATTGGCTCTTCCTTCCTAATGGATGTGGCAGGTCAGACCCTGGAGAGCAACCTGGCGAATTCCACCCCCGCTATTAATACGTCCTCTGACAATACCTCTCAATATGCCCGCTACGCCAGAATATCCGATTCTATTTTTGTGAACACCAATAGCAGCGACGTCACCTTGCGCTACCCCTTTCCACAGGGCAGCGGTGATAACAGTGAAGGATGGGTCGATTGGGTGCAATTTAATGTACGGTGCAATTTGATCTACAGCTTTACCGGCGCTCAAACGGCATTCCGCGACATCGAAACCCTGAATTATCCTTCCTCCTCCTTTGAGCTGCAGAATGCCAATGAGAACCTGCAGATTTGGGATGTTTCCGCTCCTCTGCAGCCCCGGGCGCAACAGTACAGCCTCTCGGGCAACATTCTGCGCTTTGGAGTGGAAACCAGCAGCCTGCGCGAATTCGTGGCTTTTGACCCTGCTGGCAATCTGTTGGTCCCCGAAGCGATTGGAGCGGTGCCGAATCAAAACATACACGGCATCACCGATGCAGATATGATTATCATCTATCATCCGGATTTTGAGGCAGGAGCCTTGCGCCTGGCTGAACACCGGGCAGATTTTAACAACATCTCCATAGAGCTGGTCACGCCGGAACAAATTTTCAATGAATTCGGCGGAGGCCGGGCAGAACCTACAGCGATCCGAGACTTTTGCCGCATGCTTTACGACCGCTCCGATAAGTTCAAATACTTGCTCCTGGTAGGAGATGCCTCCTTTGACAACCGGGATATTTATGAGCTGGGCGGCAACTTTGTGCCCTCCTATCAGGATGACAGCCTGCACCCGGTTTTTGCTTACCCTACGGATGACCTCTACGCGGTGCTTTATGGCAGCAGCTCCAATGACCCGCTGCGGGGCGACCTGAATATTTCGGTCGGCCGGCTGCCCGTAAAATCCAATCAGGAACTGGAAGGCATCGTCGACAAAATTGTACACTACGACGAAAGTGCAAGTACCCTTGGAGACTGGCGAAATCAGCTGGTTTTTGTAGCCGATGACGGAGATACGAATACGCATCAACGGGACGCAGATGACGTCGCAGAGGCCGTTCAGGCTCAGGCACCGTTCATGAACCTCGAAAAAATTTATCTGGATGCATTCCCCGAAGAGTCTACGCCCGGTGGAGAGCGCTACCCACTGGCTACCGAACAGCTCAACCGGTCTGTCTTCAAAGGTGCATTTGCCGTGACCTACCTGGGTCATGGTGGCCCCAAAGGCTGGGCACAGGAGCGGGTGCTCAATATTTCGGATATCTTGGGCTGGGACAATAAAAACAACATGCCCATCTTCATCACTGCTACCTGTACCTTTACTGGATTTGACGACCCCTCCTTCGTTTCTGCAGGAGAAGAAGTGCTGCTCAACCCGCGGGGAGGAGCGCCAGCTTTAATGACTACCGTACGCCCTGTTTTCACAGGGGGAAATAAGCGCCTGACGGCCAATGCGATGGAATATATCCTGTCAAAGTCGGAGGAAGGGCTGCCCTACACGGTGGGAGAAGCTTATCTGCTCGGAAAAAACCAAACAGACGATACAGATAACACCCGAAAGTTCACCCTCATCGGCGACCCGTCAATGCCTTTGGCGCTGCCCAGGTACAACGTAGCCACTACATCCGTCAATGGCGTGCCGCTCAACCCACAGGATTCTTTGCGAAGCGATACCCTGCGGGCACTGCAAAAAGTAACGATTGCAGGAGTCGTACTGGATAATAACGGGAATGTGGATACCGACTTCAACGGCATCGTCTACCCCACCCTGTTCGACAAAGCGCAAATCGTCAGCACTCTGGGGCAGGGCGAGAATAGCGTATTCAATTACCGTATTCAGAATAATGTGATTTTCCGGGGCCGGGCGTCGGTCGCTAACGGGCAGTTTGAGTTCACCTTTGTAGTGCCTAAAGATATCAACTACGAGCTGGGCAGCGGCAAAATCAGCTACTACGCAGCCGATGAAAGCCGGATGCTCGATGCTGCCGGGTCTTACGAAGCCATTCAGATCGGCGGGACCGACCCTAATGCCATAGCCGACGATATGGGGCCACAGGTGGAAGTTTACATGAACACAGAAGACTTTGTATTTGGCAGTGTGGTAGACCCCAAACCGACCCTGCTGGTTAAGCTTAGCGATGATAACGGCATCAACGTGGTGGGCAACAGCATCGGCCACGATCTGGAAGGCGTGCTGAATGAAGACACCCAAAATGCACTGCTTCTCAACGACTTCTACGAGTCAGAGCTCGATGACTACACCAAGGGGACCGTTCGCTACCCGATGAATGAACTGCCGGAAGGCCGTCACCGCATTGAGGTCAAAGCCTGGGATGTGGCCAATAATTCCGCGACGGGCTATACGGAATTTGTCGTCGCCGGATCAGGAGAGGTCGCCCTGCAGCATGTACTCAACTACCCCAACCCGTTTACCGACCGCACCTGTTTTCAGTTTGACCATAACCTGGCCAATCAGGAAGTCGACGTGCTGATTCAAATCTATACCGTTGCCGGCCGCCTGGTCAAAACCCTGCAGCAAACGATGGTTACCGATGGTGCCCTGCGGCAGGACGACTGCATTGAGTGGGATGGCCGGGACGACTTCGGCGATCAGCTGGCCCGGGGCGTTTACTTGTACAAGGTAAAGGTAAGGGCACTTGGCACCGGCTTGCAGGCACGCACCGGCGAGAGCGAGTTCGAGAAGCTCGTAATTTTGAAGTAATTTGCAATATGTTAATTTTTTTAACTCCTGAAATGCAACCTTTGGTACGCCGTTTGTAGTATGTATTTCAGTGAGACCCGATCCTCCTATGATAAGGTCTTGTCAGAAACACCCCCTACTAGTCTACAAACTTGTATATTTGCAACATCAATTGGAAAAACCGTGAGCGTCTCATGAAAAATTTACTCTTTAAACAACTCCTTCTGCCCGTAGCGGCCCTGTTTATTTTCGTTGGGCAAGCGGACGCACAGTGCTACGAAGAAGAAGGCAGGTTCTACAACCTAGACGGTACACCTTGTACGAATACCGTTGTTTCTGCTGTCCCGTTCCTGCGTATCGTAGCGGATGCCCGCTCGGGCGCGATGGGCGATGCAGGGATTGCCATATCTCCGGATGCCAACGCCATCCACTTTAATGCATCCAAGCTGGTCTTTGCCGAAGAAACCTTCGCGATGTCAGCAACTTATACGCCCTGGCTGCAAAACCTGGGGCTGAATGATGTCTACCTTGCTTATCTGACCGGCTTTTATAAGCTGGATGATTTGCAGACGCTCGGCTTTGGGCTGCGTTATTTCTCCCTGGGCAGCATTCAGTTTACGGACCAAAATGGCGAGCCCCTGGCAATCGGCCAACCGAACGAATTTGAAGTTTCTGCTGCTTATGCCCGTAAACTGACAGACAACTTCTCTGCCTCCCTTACGGGTAAGTTTATCTACTCCAACCTTGCTGCCGGTCAGCAGGTGGAAGGTGGCGAAACCATTGAGCCTGGCGTTGCCGGTGCTGCTGACGTAGCCTTTACCTACCGCACAGATATAGACACCGACCGCGGTGATTCAGAGCTTATGGTAGGGTTGGCATTGACCAATATCGGGTCGCGTATTACTTACACCAACTCTGTTGTGCGGGACTTTCTACCTGCCAACTTTGGCCTGGGCGCCGCTTACACTATGGAGCTGGACGAGTACAACAAACTGACGCTGACTGCCGATGTCAATAAACTGATGGTTCCTACCCCTTGTCAGGGAGATGGTTGTGATGAAACCGGCGAAATCGGTATCGATGATTACCGGGAGCAATCTTCCATCAGTGGTATTTTCTCTTCCTTCAGCGATGCGCCGGAAGGATTGCGGGAAGAGCTCACGGAGCTGATGTACTCCTTCGGCGTTGAGTACTGGTATGATAATCAGTTTGCCGTTCGTGCAGGTTATTTCAATGAACACCTACAAAAAGGTGGACGGAAGTACCTGACGGTAGGGTTGGGCCTGAAGTACAATATTTTTGGCCTGAACTTTTCTTACCTCGTACCGACCACCAATCAGCGGAACCCGTTGGACAATACCCTGCGGTTCTCTCTGCTGTTTGACTTTGGTTCAATGGGCGAACTCGAATAAGCAGCAAGGCTAACAAGAAAAACAAAGCCCGGCACTTCACATGGAGTACCGGGCTTTTTGTTTTTGCTGCAAGCCTGTAAGCCGGATTCTGTATCCCGGTCAAACCGGGACCTCTGTCATTTATCTAGCCCTGCCCTCACGAGCAGGGTCGAGCTGTCTACCCCTCCCGAATCACCGGAGTGAGCTGAGCGAGCAACTCAGCCAGGCGTATGCCCGATCGGGATGTACGTGACATTTCAACCCACGAGGTTTACCCCTCCGCTTTGTTGCCAAAGCAGAGCGTGCGCTCTTACCGCACGTTTTCACCCTTGCCCACCGAAGCCTCGGCGAAGGCGGGCTTGCCCACCTGCCAACAGCTACGGTATAGGCGGTATAGCTTTCTGTGGCACTTTCTGTCCCCGGCGTAAGCCGAAGCCCACCCGTTAGGTGGCGTGGCGCTCTACGTTGTCCGGACTTTCCTCACCTGCCGGGCGTACCCGGCAACCGCGACAGAGCAGCCGGCAGCAGCGGGCAATGTACAACTTTTTCCTCAATGCTATGCTTTCCAGGGCGACAGCAGGTCTGCGATCTTGCGGTCATTGCTCAAACGGGGGACTTTGTTCTGCCCGCCCAGCTTGCCTTGCGTTTTCATATAATTTCGAAAGGCATCCTTTTGCATGACCTGAATTTTGAGCGGCCGAAGGATATTCCCGTCGATCAGGTCCTGGTAATAGATATTTTGCTGCACCATTTCCCGGTCCAGATCAGCAGCAAACTGCTCCAGGTCATCCGGGGCTTCCTGAAACTCCACGAACCACTCATGGTAAGGGGTACCACCCTCAGGCGGGCTCACCTGCGGAGCCACGGTGTATTCTACCACCCGCACCTGATGCCGGGCCGCTGCCGCATTCATGGCTTCTTCCACTTCCTTGCCGATAACGTGCTCGCCAAAAGCCGAGATATAATGCTTCACCCGGCCGGAAACCACAAGACGGTAAGGGTCTTTGGAAACAAACTGCACGGTGTCGCCGATATTATAGCCCCAAAGCCCGGCATTATTATTAATGATGAGTACGTAGTTCACGCCTACTTCCACCTCATCCAGCCAAAGGCGGCGCGGATGGTCGCTATGGATGTCCTCCAACGGGATAAATTCAAAGAAAATACCGGAGTCAGCATTGAGCAAAAGCCCGGGCTCCGTTTGCGAATCCTGGAAAGCGATGAACCCTTCGGAGGCCGGATAGGTCTCCACACTATCTATGCGCTCACCCACCAGGTTCTCCAGGGCTGCACGGTAAGGCTCAAAATTGACGCCACCGTAAACAAACATGGAGTAATTGGGGAATACCTCCTTCACAGTGCGCTTGCCCGTGCGCTCCAGCAGGCGCTCGTAGTACATCTGCACCCATGGCGGAATACCGCTGATGAGGCGCATATCTGCCTGCATGGTTTCGTCTATAATCCGCTCCAGTTTTTCTTCCCACTCCTCTATGCAATTGGTCTTGTAGCTCGGCAGCTGATTGGTGCGCAGCCAACCGGGCACTTCATGGTTGACGATGCCAGAAAGCCGGCCGGTAGGAATGCCCCCCACCTCTTCCAGCTCCGGGCTGCCGGACAGAAAAATCATTTTGCCATCCAGAAAGCGGCCATTGCCGGTGCGGGCATAGTAGTTGAACAGGGCATTGCGGGCAGACCCGAAGTGGTTGGGCATGCTGTCTTTGGTCAGCGGAATGTACTTGACGCCGGAAGTCGTGCCGGAGGTTTTGGCAAAATACTTAGGCAAGCCCGGCCAGAGCACGTCCTTTTCCCCTTGCTTAATGCGTTCCACATAAGGCTTCAGCGCCTCGTAGTCCCGTACCGGCACCTGATCACGGAAAGCCTCGTACGGCATTCCCGCCTTCAACTGATGGTCTCGGCCGAAACGCGTATGCTGCCCCCTGGCCAGCAATTGTTGGAAGACTTTGCGCTGAGCACCTACCCCATCCGCGGACCAGCGGTCGATATCGCGGGCAATTTTTTTTGCAAATGGCTTGAGAAGGAAAGACTTAAACCCCATACGTATCAGAATTTCCTGCAAAGGTAGTACAAATCAGAAAGGGCACAGCCTGTGCCGCACCCTTTCAAGATATAACTATGCGAATTTTTCTTACTCTCTTAAATCCTCAACGTAGTAGTCAGGATAATCAGATTTATTGAAGGCAAAGTGCCCGGCGGGGAAGCGCTTATTAGGAACAAGGCTGTCAAGGCTGAGCTTATAGCGGGACCCATCGCGCCCAAAAGCTGTCACACTAACCACATCCTTGCTCGCTTTGCTGACATTCATGCGCAGCTTAGTATACTCCGCATTGCGGTCCATGGGCTTAAACTCAATCTGCTGAACGACCTGCCCCGCTTCCCGTGCTTCACCGGTAATGAAGTAGGCAAAATCGCCATGATCATAGAAATTAAGCAAGGACTCCGGAGAAAGGACCATGCCCCCCATCTCTGCCTCATCGGGCATATTGTTGATTTGAACCTCCTTATTGTGGTCGAAAATCATCCACAGCGTTTCCCCATCGGAAATGACGGTCTGACTCGCCATGCTCATGCGGAATTTATCACCCTGCTTGGCAATTTTCCCTTTTTGAGATTCAGTAGGCTCCTCCGGGAACGTGATATCAAGTGTAAAATCGGCTCCAAGGGATTCCAGGCTCTCGAAGCGCTTCCGGATTTCATCCAGAATGGCCTTGGCGCGCGGGTCAGAATCTTCGGCACTGCTTACTGTATTGTCCTGGGCGAAAGCCGGCATGAGATAAGCCAGGAATGCGGCGGAAAAGAGCAATTTCTTCATGTATGTCTGTCTTATGGTTTGTCCTTAAACGGGCAAATTACGCCGTTTATTGACCGCCTAACAAGAGCATTGGGGTTAAAGTTTTTTTAAAGGTGAGCGCTGAAGGCCGTGATCGGCCGGCTTGGATAGCAAGCCATAGTCACGCCCGGCGTACGGCTTGTTCTTTTCCGAAACCTTTTGCCCTGTGCCGCGTTTAGGAATAAGCCCACCAATCGTACCATCATTTATTAAGGATATATTCAATCTGAATGGAGCGTTCCACATCTCTACAGGAGCAGGGTGTTGTTGATGCACTCGCCCATAAGCTTAAAAAGCACGGTTATGACTGGCTGCCCAGGCTGCATCAGTTCAGGCGGAGCTCAAAGAATGGGTTTAGCTGCCTGATTTTGTCCTCCAGCCCGGCTAGTTCGGGCAGTATTATGGAAGCGCATGTCGGGCTGCGCATTGATGATGTAGAGAACCTGGCTTTTCCGTTCACCAATGGGCTGCCTGGGTTTCAGCCGGATAGCATGACGCTGGTCACTCCGATGGCACGGCTCTATGATCAGCGCTTCCAGCGGCTCAACGTCAAAGATGAAAAAGACCAGGAAGCAGCTGCACTGTTGTTCGGTACGCAGCTGGAAGAAGCAGGTCTGCCATTTTTCAAAACCTACCATACACCTTCGGCCCTTGACCAACTCTTCAATGAGTCTCCATCAGAAGTATTACCCCTTGTTCATAATCAAATCAACCGTTGTTTCCGGGGCATAGTCCTGGCAAGGCTAACCCACCGGCCAGATTTTGAAGACATCGTTCGAGCCTATACCACCGCATTGGAAAGTCACCTTTTTGCACCCGCTCCCACCCTTTCCAAGTTAGAAAGGCTGGCTGCATTCCTCCGGCATTATTCTATGAATTAAGCCTGTCCCTTCTACCAGAAGTTACAAATCCTGAGCCAGCACCGGGCTCAAAAACAATTCCGGCACTTTCCAGTTTAAAGGGTACAATTTGCAAACGCTACCTTATGCTTGTAGAAGATCAGAATATCATCACTATTGCCTACGATTTGCGGGAAGGCCATGCTAAAGGCCCTTTGCTGGAGCGCATGGACCCCAACTGGCCATTCAAGTTTTACTTCGGGAGCGGAAAGTTGCTTCCTGCCTTTGAGGAACAACTCAGAGGGCTTGAAGAAGGTGAAAGCTTCGAATTCACGCTCACTCCGGAAGAAGCCTACGGCCCGGTGGAAGAAGGGAATATTATTGAAGTGCCGCGGTCCGCATTTCAGGGGCTGGGCGATAACGTCCTTATTGCCGGTAACTATGTCACCCTGACGGACGACCTTGGCGATGCCCACAACGGAAAGATTTTATCCTGGACAGCAGAAAAAGTAAGGGTAGATTTCAATCATGAGATGGCTGGCCGCACGCTTCACTTCTCCGGTGTGGTACTTCACGTCCGTGAGGCGACTCTTGACGAGCACATTCGCAAGAACTATATTGAGGAAGACGGCGTCAGAAACTAATCTCAAAAACACGAACGCAGCTCATGCCAACTACGCTTACCAATACACCTGTACGAAAAAAAACAGAGCAATTGCTCAACGGGCTTTGCAGCGGCCTGTACGAGCGGGAGCAGTCCATCAAGCTTGCCCTGCTTAGTGCGGTGGCAGGTGAAAGCATCTTTTTACTCGGCCCTCCGGGAGTTGGCAAAAGCCTCATTGCCCGCAGGCTCAAATACGCTTTCCGCGATGGTACAAGCTTCGAGTACCTCATGAGCAAGTTTAGCACGCCCGACGAGATTTTTGGCCCGGTGTCTATTAAAAAACTAAAGGAAGAGGACCGGTACGAGCGCCAAACCAAAAATTACCTGCCCAGTGCCAATATTGTCTTCCTGGACGAAATCTGGAAAGCCGGGCCTGCAATTCAGAATGCCCTGCTCACGATTCTCAATGAGAAAATCTACCGCAACGGAGGTGAAGACTACAAAGTAGACATCCGCGGCATTATCACCGCCTCCAATGAGCTGCCTCCGGGCAACAGCAGCCTCGACCCGATCTGGGACCGCTTTCTCATCAGGCTGGAAATGGGCAACATCCGGCAGTTTAAGAACTTCCTGAACATGATCACGGACACGAAAGATGTGTACGAAGATGATGTGCCGGAAGACGTAAAGCTCACCGTAAACGAACTGGAGGCATGGAGCAAGGAAATTGATGCCATAGAAGTCCCTGCGGAGGTTCTAAACACCATACAGGTTGTCAAAATCAAGATTGAAGAGCACAATGCCCGGTCTGCGGGCGCTGACCGTCTGATCGATGTGCACGACCGGCGCTGGAAGAAGATTGTTCGCCTCCTGCGTACTTCCGCCTTTCTTAATGGCCGAAGTAAGGTCGACCTGATGGATTGCTTCCTGATGGTGCATTGCCTTTGGAGCCAGCCCCAGCAGACCGACAAAATCCGGGAGATCGTAACGGAGGCCATCCGCCGCCATGGCTATACAATGGCCGTCAACCTGCAAATGATCAAACGGGAAACCCAGGATTTCGAGGAGGATGTGGACCGGGAAATCCGGGTGCGCCATACCGTTACCGAAGAACAACTGCAGCCGATCAAAGATGAGTACTACGAGCTCGTTAAGGAAGACGACAAATTTGATGGCGTGCTTCTCAGTGTGAAGCAGTTCAACCAGCTGCAACTGGACACCCCGCAAGTGACCAACTTTTATGACCGCGAATTCAACCTCGTCAACCGGCTGAAAGCCCAGAAAAGCAGCCAGCAATTCACCGTTGAAGTATTCTACAACTCTGAGCGCTATGCTTACCCCCTACGTACGCGCAAGGCAGAGCGGACTGAGGTGATCACCAAAAAGCCGCATCATATTGTACAACAGCACTGGGACGAGCGCCACCAACGCCTCATGGCCTACATCACGCAGCAGGAAGAGAAAATACATTCTCATGCACCTGATGAGCTCAACCATCTGCAGGATAACCTCTTCGTGCACAAAGACCACAGTGAGGTGGTAACCCGTAACCTGGAGGAAGTGCGTGAAGCCCTGGAACAGCTAAAGCTGCGCCTGGAAAAAGTCCAGTACGCCTACACTAATATCTAGACACGGGGCTGATCTTTTGCGCCTTCAGAGTCGTTAACAGCCAGTTGCGTTCTGCCAGTGGTTTCGTCTCTTCTATCTCCCGGATAAGCTTCTCTTTTTTCTGGTCTGAATTGACCTTTAGGATTTGGTGAAGGAGTTTACAGAAGTTGAGGCAGGTTTGCTGATAGGTGCTGGAAAGATTGGTATCCCTTTTCAGATAGATGGTAAAGGAGGCCAGCCGGGCCAGGAGGGATTCTTCCTCGTTGAGTTCGTAGAAGGTCTTAATCATGATCATTCTCGTCCCCAGGTTATAGTAAGGGTCTGAAAACGACAAGTGCTGAATATGATCCAGCACTTCATTGTACAGGCCTTTCGTGAAGTACAGCTCGGCCAGGTTAAAGTGGAATGCATCTTCATAAAATTCTGGCTGCAACTCCTCTTTATACCGGTTTATGAACTCCTCCACCCAGTCATAGCGGTGCTGCAATAGTCCCATTTTAACCACATTGGTATAAGTCCAATGGGACAAGTAGCCATTCGTATGCAGGTATTTATGCCGGATGCCTTCGTCGTAGAGGTTCAGTACGATAGTGGAATAGCTGTTTTCCCCCTTCCTGATCTTCCTTGCACAGAAGTTAATCGCATACAGATAAATCTCTTTAATTTCATCGTGCTCGATGCGCTGCTCGTACTTTTCCAGATAAGCCAGTAAATTCTGGAAGTGCAGCCCATTCTCCTCCTCCCCTGTGACGATCGCCTTATAAATGCTTAGATAAATCAGGATCAGAGGGTACTTCGGCGGGGCTTTATACAGGTCTTCTATCAGATTAGTCGTCACTTTGGACAGCTCGAACTTACCATTGACAACCAGCTGCCAGCTGATCAGGGCGCAAGAGTACTGCAGCACCCTTGTGTAATAATAGAGGTTCAGTTTTTGATAAACCTCCTGCATGATAGGATCTCCCCGGCGTACCTTCTGATTGGAAAAGTGGAACATT
Organism: Phaeodactylibacter xiamenensis; assembly: GCF_000759025.1. Classification (GTDB taxonomy): domain Bacteria; phylum Bacteroidota; class Bacteroidia; order Chitinophagales; family Saprospiraceae; genus Phaeodactylibacter; species Phaeodactylibacter xiamenensis. Next base: position 56,155 of record NZ_JPOS01000012.1, read on the forward strand.
TTCACCTCCGCCAGCCGGAACTGCCTGGACAAGTGAACTGCAGAAATTTTATTATCATCTTTACCAAGCTGCTTTTCGAGCTTGCGGAGCAGGAAGTCGTAGTGTTTGGAAAGCTTACGGTCAGACAATTCCCAGAGCTGATCTTTCACAGACTCAAAATCATCCTTCAGGAATTTTTCCACGGATAAGAACTGCTCGGCCAGCTTAAGCAGGTAATTCATAAGCGTACCCATCCGCTGAGTGTCGAACGGCTGCCCGGGGAAGCAATGCCGGTATACTTCGGCTTTAGTAATGGATTCGCTGCCCCTAAGCTGATAAACACTCTGCCCGAGCCTGATCACATCGGTATTGGTATTGAAATACGGAGATTCAACAAAGGTGAGGAACCTTTTCCAGTCCGATGTATTAAATGTTAAAAGTAATTGTCCTAATTTACTGGTATACACAACCGCGATCTTTTTTTATTTTTGTTTGAGCCCCTCCTTCATTCCAAGCCTCAAACCAAAAAAACAAATGATTCACATAATAAAAAATTAACATATAAACAACACAAAACATACATAACCAACACTTTAGACATCTGCCCAAAAACTAATTAATCATTTGCAGCTGGAATCTAGCTGAAAAATAGCAAAAAATGTACTTGTTAACCGGTTTTCCCCACTCTATATTTGTAAGCGTAAAGAAAAAACGACATCCTGTGAAGTTTCCAAAAACACATATCAAAACAGTCTTGGGCATTGCCTGCTCCCTCCTGGCATTTTTGCCGGTCCAAGGTCAGCAGCTTTACCCCGGAGATGTTTCTGGTAATGGTTTTGTGGATCATCAGGATGTTTTGTTCTGGGCTTATGCCCGGGGTACAGAAGGTGCTCCACGCCCAAATGCTACTATAACATTTGAAGCGCAGGACATTGATTTGACAGGTTGGTCAGGTACTTATCCCGGAACAGAACGCAGCTTTGCCTATGCAGATTGCAATGGCGACGGAAAGGTGGATGACAGCGACTTACTGGTTATTGAGAGTAATTACTATAGTGCGGTCGATGGGCCTTATCAGCCTGATCCATTTCAAACCGGCGCATCCAGTATCGGAAGTCAGCTCGTACTCGGCGACAGCGCTTCTATTGATGTCACGCCCGGAGAGTTGGCGGTAATACCTTTCAACCTTGCCACACAGGAAACTCAGGATATAGAGCTTGGCTACATGGGATTTCAGCTCAATTATGGTTTGTCACTTGTAGCAGAAACGCCTGCCGGAGACCCGGCTATCGAGTTAAACTTCGATGTAGATGGCAATGAGTGGTTGATGGAAGCAGAGCAGGGCGTAGAGGTTTTCGTTTATCATCATGAGAACCTGGGTTACTCCGATATTGCGCTTTACATGGGCAGTCCGGGTGATTATGTTGTAGGGACTGGTGCGATAGCTGAGTTTAGTATTGTTGTGGAAGAAGTGATTTTCGGTTTGCAAAGCGTTAATATCGATATTCCAGTTATTCTCAATGGTGGATTCAAGCGTTCCGGATTTGTTTCCAACCAGGGCATCACGCTCAATCTGGTCGGCAAGCCTGTAAGCACGGATGAGCAAATGCTTCCTTTAGATGCTGTAATGGTCTTCCCGAATCCAGTCAACACAGGTGTGCTGCACGCACAGCTCCGCAGTGATCAGCCGGGAATGATCAAACAAATGGAACTCTTCGACCAAGCTGGGCGTCTTGTTGACAGCTATGCCCCCAACGCACGCAGTGGGCAACTTAATGCAAGCGCACTTCCTGCAGGACTTTACCTGCTGAAAGTGAAGACGGACAAGGGCTTGCAGGTGATGAAGATACAAGCAACACGATAAAGAGCCAAACAGGTACAAATGAGTACCTTGGAAATATAGAAAAAGAGAGCTTTGAGAGACTATCCGATTCTCATAATAAGGGGGGCTGGGAAGCCAGCTCCTTTTTTTGAGCCGGATCCGAACTATAGTTCTCCAAGGCGAGATTAATGCATTTTGACTTGCTCTTTTTTCCGCTCGCTGCGTTGAAAAGCCTCGCCGTCCGTACGGATGCCTGCGTTTTTCGCCTTGCGAGCGAAAAAAATACCTGCGTCAACTTTGCACAAATCCTGCCTTGGAGAACTATAACTTAGTTTTACACGCTTCTTGTTTAAAATACTCTCCGGCACAATCCGGAGAGTACTTTCTAGGAAATCTGATACCTTTTTGGAACCTACCCCACTGTTTTTACCCTTTTCGGTTCCAAAATACCTAAGAATAGACTGTTTAAACCTGGAAACTTAGACATTTGATTAGCTGACCCCCAGAGGGTCAGCTTTTTTTTTGCCCCCACTTTACCCTTACTGATAATACCCTTATCTTCCCTCCTGTCCCAATACCCAAACTACCACAAAGCATGAAGTATTCTTTTTTTCTTGGAGCACTCCTCCTGCTGACTCATCTCGCATTGGGGCAACAACGCTGGGCTATAGGGGGAGTCACAGGGACCACCGTCCTTCAGGGAGATTTGTCTGGCTCCAGGTTTGGCGACTTCGACAAAATGGGTGTGGTTGCAGGTGGACAGTTGCGTTACCAGTTCCAGCCTCATTTCGCCCTTAGGCTTCAGGGCGTCTCAGGCGACCTCGTTGGCAATGACAGGAACAACAGAGGTATCGCATTCCGCACACTGTTTACAGAAGGCAGCACCTTACTGGAGTGGCACTTCCTGCAGCACGAATACCATACTTCAAGGTGGTCTCCCTATCTTGGGCTGGGCATGGGGCTAATCTTTTTTGAACCAAGAGTTGATTTTCTTACAAACCGGCCGGAGGGTAGTCTTCCTGCAGGTGCAGAGGCTGATATACAGGCCGACAAAGGGAGTCCGCAGTGGGTTATTCCCGGTTGCCTGGGGTTTACTTTTGCCATGAATGATCACTGGGAACTAGGGGCCGAAGCGAACCTGCGCGCCAGCTTTTCTGACTACCTGGATGGGGTCAGCCAGGCTGCCAATCCGGAATTCAGCGACTGGTACTTAACCACTACCCTGTCACTGACCTACACCTGGGGCGAAACAGACCGCGATGGGGATGGAATACCAGACGAATCCGACCGTTGCCCGGACCAGTTTGGAAATGCAAAATTCCAGGGATGCCCGGACACCGATAATGACGGCATACCCGACCCTGATGATGCCTGCCCCAATCAGTCCGGTTATCTTGACGGATGCCCCGATAGTGATACAGATGGGGTACCGGATTTCATTGATCAGTGCCCCTACCGCCCGGGGCCACCGCAGCAGGCGGGGTGTCCGAATACGGATACCGATGCCGATGGTGTGCCGGATGAAGAAGATAAATGCCCGGAACGCCCCGGGCCATCGTCAAGAGCGGGGTGCCCGCCGGAAGATATCGACCACGATGGCATTACCGATGAGCACGATCAATGCCCTAAAATAGCAGGCACAAGAGCTCATTTCGGATGCCCTCCGCTCTCCCCTCCTGAAGCTTACACCCTGGAAAGCCTCTTTTTTCCAGAAGGAGATACTCAGCTCAACCAAAGCCAGCAGCAATACCTGCGCGAAGTAGCCAGCAAGTTGATGGCACAAACCGGCCAATTACTCCTGTTGCAAGGTGTAGCAACGGGATCGGAAGGTCTGGCAATTGCCCGAAGCCGCACTGAGCAAGCCTATAATTACCTCTTATCCTGGGGTGTAAGCAAAAGCCGCATCAACTACGGTGTTTACCTCATTACCCCCCAAGCTGGAAGAGAAACAGCAGCCCGAAGAGTGAGCCTGCAATTCATCAAAGAATAGCGTGCACTGAACCAATCAAAAACTCATACTGTTTCTTTCCATCAAAACAGCGTATATGCCACTAAAACCTAATCAGCGTTCCAGAGCCCAGGAATCACGGGCAGCTATCCAACGGCTTTATATTGCCATGCGCCATCTCTTTATCCGGGGGAATTACAAACCTCTGGGTGTTTCCGGCGAAGCCATTATTGAGGCACTTACACAGTTGCGGCCGGAGATTTACGGCTCTATTAATGACCCTGAGCGAGTGGAACTTGATGGGCTGCTGTATGTCTTTCAACGATTGCCCAGGGGCATTGAGGAATGCCGGTACATCAAACTCATTTCCCGGGAAGGATTTGAGGATAGCAATTTCGAACCCATCGTCCCCAGCAAGCGCCGCCGCAACAGCTACCGGATTGACGACGCACAGATGTACATCGAGATGACCAGGGGGCGAAGCGATATCTATGACATCCTCACTCATCTGACCTTCATGTATATTGAAGCTGAAAAGATCAGGCGCAACAGTGAAGACCATAGACAGCGTAAACGCCGCGAATGGGAAATGCTGGAGAAAATTGTAACCAAGGAGGAAAAAGGAGAAGAATACAACAAAGAAATTGCTTATACCTACCTCAGCACCCTGCTGGGCCGCACCTACGAAGAGACCGTGGATGCCTGCCAGCGTTTCTCGAGCGCCTCTGATGTCAACAGCGTTTTCCACATTACCTACTGGCTGGGCAAGCTCGCCACCGAAGAAGCTATGGATGAAGGCGACCGGGAAATCAGCTTCTCCTCCGCACTTCGCGAAAAAATCGGCCACCACTATTACGGTGACCTCTGGGCCCGAAATGTCAAGTCGGCACTATTGGAGCGCAACCTGCTCAGCCGACCGATCCATATTATTAGTGCCAATCTGCATAGCGTAATGAACACCCTCTATGCCAAGGCTGCACTACGCACGAAGAATGAAATTGAAGACCTTGCCCGGGAGCTGAGTGAGCCCGTCAACAAAGAAATGCGCCAGCGCGTACAAAAATATGCCGTACGCAATGGAATGATACAGATTGATGACACCAGCGGTACCAACATATCCGTACAAATTATTGATACCGCGCAGCTCAACCTCTCCGGACTGCCTGCTGAATTGAAAAAAGACGAATCACACATCTCCAGCGAAAAGCCGGTTATCCTGGTGATGGATTATGCGTTTGGCGAACAGGCCTACGAGACGATGGACGAGCTCCTGAAGCCCTTCGAAAAAGAAAACGGTGAGGAATTCCCCCTAAATGTACAATCGATTTCCATCATGGGAAAGGCCGGTATTTTGGAAGGCGGCAAGGGGGACATTATGATCCCGGATGCCCACGTTTTTGAAGGGACTGCCGACAACTACCCTATTGAAAATGAGCTAAGCCCGGAGGACTTTCAGGGCAGAGGGCTACGTGTCTTCTCCGGGCCAATGATCACCGTGATGGGCACATCGCTCCAAAACCGGGATATACTGAGATACTTTCTAAAATCCTCCTGGAAAGCAGCTGGCCTGGAAATGGAGGGCGCTCATTACCAAAAAGCGATACAGGCTGCCTCGAAAATCCGAAAAAGCATCAATGAGCAAGTCTCTTTACGGTATGCCTACTACGCTTCAGACAACCCGTTGATCTCCGGGCAAACCCTGGCTTCAGGCAGTCTCGGTGCGGATGGGGTCAAACCCACCTATCTTATTACCATTCAATTCTTAAACCGGATTCTGAGCCCGGCACCTGGTCAGCCTGAACCTAAAGATCAGGCTTTGTAACGGCGGCTCCACCAATAAGAGATAGCCCCGACCAGAAGATTTGCAACCCCCATAAGGCTTTCCCCGGGTTGGTCATGAATCAGGACTGCAATCACCCATACACTGATTGCTAAAAAGATGATTTGTACCCAGGGATAGCCGGGGCTGCTGTACCCGACCTTCCCATCACGCCACCGCACCCATAGCAACCCGGCTACAGCCAGCGTGGTAAATAGCTGCAGCACAAAACCACTGTACAAAAAAACCCGGTCAAACGGGCTGCTCAGTACCATAAACAAGCTGATACCAGCCTGCATCCAAACTGCTCGTACTGGTACCCCACTTAGGTTATCCTTTGCAAAAAAGCGCCAGATGGTGAAATCATCAGCCATGGCTCGCACTACTCTTGGGCCTACCCAAATATTCGCACTGATGCTCGAAATCAAAAACATGGATATGAACAAAGATATCAATTGCCCGCCTGTAGAACCGAAAAGAATGTGCGCAACGATTTTCCCCACCTCAATTTGCCCATCGAGCTGCTGCACGGAGGCCTGGTACAGGAAGCCGGCCTGCAGCAGTACATAAAGCAGACTTACTACCAACGTACCGAGGATAAGCGCTTTGGGAAGATTGACGGCAGGCGTCCTGATTTCTTCTACAATATAGGCAGCCGCATTCCAGCCAGAGAACGAATAGGTCACATAGACCAACCCAACCATAAAGGCAGAGGTGCCAATTTCCAGCTCTAAGGAAGCCTCCGAAAGGGCAGTACCTTCCGGCGCAGGCAACACGAAACAAGCCACAATAAAAACCAACATCAACAGCAACTTCACTGCTGTAGCTCCATTCTGAAAATTGCTGCTCTGCCGGATACTAAAGGAGTGCGCCAGGGAAATCAGCACAATCACGCCTACCGCCAGGAATTCTGGGCTGACCGGCAGAAAATCCTGAGCATACTGCCCCATAGCCATCGCTGCCAGTGCCACCGAAGCAGCAAAACCAACCGTAAGCGATACCCATCCGGCAAGGTAGCCTAAAAATGGGTGATAAATATGGTAAAGGAAATTATACTCCCCGCCCGACTTGGGCAGCCGGGTCCCTAATTCTGCATAACTGAAAGCGCCCATCAGGGCGATTAGCCCTCCCAATACCCACAGCAAAAGAACAGACCACACACTATCGATCTTTTCGATTTGCAACCCAAGGCTGGTGAATACCCCAGTCCCAATCATATTGGCCACGACGATAGCCGCAGCACTTACCCATCCTATTTTCCGACCCTTGGAGGCGTGCATTTTTATTGCGTTCGATATTGAACAATGATCATAGTCCGGTTGCTGTAAACAAATAAAGGTATCAATATTAGCACCAGCAGACTTACTTGTATTTCATCCATAACGAAATGATAACATATTACCAACCGATGCAATGGTTAACACCCAAAACATCCTCCCTGCTGCACTATCCGGAAGCAGAACACCTTACCTTTAGCTGTCAGCCCCGATTGGCTGCTCGCCATTGGTGCGAATGCAGGGAGGCGCAGGTTTCTCTGTCCCGGACTACTTACTGACCAACGATCTTAAAAACAGTTCACGATGTCTCCACAAAATCTGACTTTTGAAAATGCAGAAGGAGTTTCCCTTTCGGCACGGCTGGAGCTGCCGGCCCATCAGCATCCGCATACCTATGCCCTGTTTGCCCATTGCTTTACCTGCAGCAAGCAATTCACGGCTGTTCGTAATATCGCCCGGGCATTAACCCTTGAAGGCGTTGGAGTGCTTTCCTTTGACTTCACAGGGCTGGGAGAAAGCGAGGGAGACTTTGCAGATACCAATTTCTCTTCAAATATTGAGGATTTAGTGCAGGCAGCTGCTTTTTTAGCCGATGAATACGAGGCCCCTGCCCTACTGATCGGGCATTCTCTCGGGGGCGCAGCTGTACTACGTGCAGCCCATGAAATCCCCTCCGTAAAAGCCGTGGTAACCATTGGTGCGCCGGATGCCCCCGACCACGTGCAGCACTTATTCAGTGAACAAACAGACGCCATAGAAGCTGATGGCCTGGCTGTAATCAGGATCGCTGATCGCCCGTTTACAGTAAAAAAACAGTTTCTGGAAGATATCCGGACGCATAACCTGGAGCCCTACATCAAGCGGTTAGACCGGGCGCTGCTAGTGCTCCATTCTCCTCAGGATACGATCGTGGGCATCGAAAATGCCAGAAAGATATACGAGGCAGCTATGCACCCTAAAAGCTATATCTCACTGGATGGTGCTGACCATCTGCTCACGGAGAAAAAGGACAGCCGGTATGTTGGAAATGTCATCGCTTCCTGGGCAGAACGCTACCTTGACTTTGAAGAACGCCGCGCACTCCGTTCAGATAAAGATGTGGCAGCCCGGCTGGGGCAGGCGGATGCATTTACTACAGAGATTACCGTACGTAAGCACGGACTGACCGCAGATGAGCCCCCGGAGGTTGGGGGGAATGATTTTGGCCCCTCACCTTACGAGTTTTTGTCGGCTGGTTTGGGTGCCTGTACGGCAATGACGTTGCGCATGTATGCCAAGCGAAAAAAATGGCCTCTGGAAGAGGTGATTGTTCACCTGGAGCATAGTAAGAATCATGCCGAAGACTGCCAGAACCCTGACCAACCGGACAGCAAGATCGACCATTTTGAGCTCATCCTGGAACTCAACGGCCCGATTTCTGAAGATCAAAAAGCACGGATGCTTGAAATTGCTAAAAAATGCCCCGTTCACCGTACGCTACATGACCCCGTCAAAATAGCCGCAAAGCTAAAAAAATAGCGATCTACAAAAGTGCAGGGCCCCGGTACCAAATGGCTACCGGGGCTCTGACATCCAGTTACTGGCTTTTAATGACTGGAATTACCGGAGCAGCGTGATATTGCCCTGACGAGTAAAAACCTGATCGGGCTCGCCTTCCTCTCCGGGACAAACTATTCTCATATAGTACCCGTAAACGTCAGGTGGCAGGTCTTCTCCCCCAAAGAATCCGTCCCAGCACAGATTCTGCATATCATTGCTGCGGAAAACCTCTTGCCCCCAGCGGTTGTAAATCATAAGTTCTATTTCGGAGAACTGATCCATCACTTCGCTTTGTACGCATACCTGATCATTGTTCTGATCACCGTTCGGTGTGAAGGCATCTGCGATAAAGACCTTGTCCACTTCACAGCGCTCACAGGTCCCTACGTCCACTGTGGTCGTTAGGGTATCCCGGCAGACTTCACCGGTCACAATCACCTGAAAAGTCGATGGGCGCAGTGGTTCTGCATCGGTTATTGCTGCATCAGGATTGGTCAACCGGTCTTCCGGTGTCCATTCATAGGTACAGTTGTCACATCCAACGACCTCAAGCGTGGCAAAGTCCCCTGTACAAATTGAGGTGTCACCACCAACAATCGCGAGGTCGAGGGCTTCCACTTCAATTTCTATACTGGCCGTATCCATAGCACAGGCATTTTCCGCTATAGCAAAATAAGATACCAGCCCTGCACGGGTCGGTGTTACCCCAATCACCTCTCCCTCTCCTATGAATACAAAGGCTTCGTCATACCAGGAAATGGTAGCAGCCACATCCTCAGGGTCCAGGGCTGCTTCGAGGCTGGCTTCATCGCCCAGACAAATCAGCAGGGAAGGCGTATTGATTTCCAACATCAAATCTTCAGGTACATATTCCACGACAATCGTATCGCTGCTTACGCAACCCAATTCAACTAGGTTGGCGATGTAAATGCTGGAGCCGGGCTGAGGCATAATTTCTATAGAAATGGCCGTATCAATCACATTCCCCTCCCCATCGGTCCACACTACAGCTTGCCCAAGCGGTGCCAGGGCATTCAGCTGAATGGCAAAGGAATCGCAGACCACCAGGGTGTCCACGGAAGGAATGATTTCAATAGCAGCACTATCGATCGTCACCTGAACCAGTGTGTCAGCAACTACGCCACAACCATTAGTTGCCTCAAAAATGAATGATGCGGTGCCTGCTTCTGCCCCAACGAGCACAAGACCTTCGTTAATGGCTACCGTATCTCCATTTTCATTCTCCCAAACGAAGGGATAATCGTAGTCGCCCACCGTCACACTAAGCGTGTCATTCAGGCACATGAGTACCGTATCAGGCAGGCTCGGTGGCAGTACCGGTGGAATCGTATCCACCATTACAGTTACGGTATCTGAAATAGTGCAGTCCAGACCGGGAACACTTGCTATGTATTGGCTGATACCTACAGGTGGGGTCACACAAAGCTCACCGCCCGTACCCAACAGCGTACCTTCAAGGTCGGTCCATTCTATGCATTCATCCGGCAAACCGGTAACCGTAGCCGTCAGGCAGGTATCCATTTCTACCGGAGTACATAACAAGACATTTACATCTGGCTGCACATCAACCGTCTGCTCCGGCACCACGTACACAATCACCTCGGCCGAGGTCATGCCGCAAGCATTGGACGCGCCGAACTCGTAGCAGAACTCGCCGGCCTGGTCGCCCAGGATGATTATCTCGTCATTGGCGACCGGGATCTCCGCGCCGCCGCACGCTGACCACGTGTACGGGAAGCCGTAGCCGCTCAGGTCGATCACCGCTTCGTCGCCTACGCACAGCTTTAGTGTGTCCGGCAAAGCGACCGGTGGGGGCGGCGGAAGCGTCTCCACCACAATCGTTACCGTATCGGACGTGATGCAGCCCAGCCCGGGAACGCCTGCGATGTAGTAGCTCGTGCCTTCCGGCGGCGTCACGCATAGCTCGTTGCCCGTGCCCAAAACGTTGCCGTCAAAGTCCGTCCATTCTATGCAATCGCCCGGCAGGGCCGTTACTGTTGCCGTCAGGCAGGTGTCGGTAGCCACTGGCGCGCATAGCTCGATTTCTAAGTCTGGCTGGGCATCAACCGTCTGCTCCGGCACCACGTACACAATCACCTCGGCCGAGGTCATGCCGCAAGCGTTGGACGCGCCGAACTCGTAGCAGAACTCGCCGGCCTGGTCGCCCAAAATGATTATCTCGTCATTGGCGACCGGGATCTCCGCGCCGCCGCATGCTGACCACGTGTATGGGTAGCCGTAGCCGCTCAGGTCGATCACCGCTTCGTCGCCTACGCACAGCTTCAGTGTGTCCGGCAAAGCGACCGGTGGGGGCGGCGGGAGCGTCTCCACCACAATCGTTACCGTATCACTCGCGCTACCACATGTCAACTGTGGCGTACTCGCAATATATTGGTTTACGCCCTCCACTGGCAGTACAGACAAGGTAGTCCCTGTACCCAAAATAGCCCCATCTTCACTTGTCCAGGTAATATCGCTATCTGCGAATCCATCCGCAGTGGCAAAGATGTCAATGGCAGTGTTGACCGGTCCGCATAAAGCAATGGTAGAGTCTGGTTGTGCATCTATTACTGGTTCCGGAACAACGTACACAATCACGTCCACTTCCACCGTATCACAGGCATTAGAAGCGTTAAAACTATAACATGCTTCGCCTAAGGCAGTGGCATTAATTTCAATTTCGTTGCTATTTTCCTGAATCAACTGACCATCACAAGCAGACCAGCTGTAAGGGAAACCGTAGCCGCTCAGATCAAATACGGTATCCTGCCCAATACACAGGGTAAGGGTATCCGGCAGTGCAGGAGGCGTCATCGGCAGATTATCCACGATAACCGTTATGGTATCGGGTGTCACGCAAGTAAGGCCCGAAACACTGGCAATGTAATGGTTTAAGCCCACGCCCGGTGTTACACAAAGCTCGCCTCCGGTCCCCAGTATATTCCCATCCAAGTCTGACCATTCTATGCAGTCATCAGGCAAATCGATGACCGTAGCCGTCAGGCAGGTATCCGGAGCCGGCGCACAAAAGCGCAAGGTATCATTAGGTTGTGCATCAACCTGTTGTTCCGGAACCACATAGACGGTGATTTGCTCTTCAATCGCCCCGCAAGCGTTGGATGCGCTGAACCGGAAGCACTGTTCTCCTGCTTCGTTGCCGCTGATTTCAATAGTATTATTATTCACCGGGATTTCCTGCCCCTGGCAGTCCGACCATACATAAGGGTAACCATAGGTACTGAGATCTATGAGGATGTCATTACCCACACAAATCTTCAGCGTATCCGGAAGCCCAGGAGGCAGCGGTGGCACGAAGTCATCCACTACAATAGTCACGGTATCTGTGGCGGTACCACAAGCTGCACTAATACTGGCGATGTAGTGGCTGGTCCCTGTGGCAGGCAAAACGCTAAGCGTACCTCCTGTACCCAATGCGTCCCCATCTTCGCTAAACCATGCGATGGCATTCTGAGCAAAACCTGGTGCGGTAGCCGTCAAAATTAAACTGTCCGTTACAGGGGCGCATAACTCGATCGTAGTATCCGGCTGGGCGCTGATTTCAGGGGCTGCAATTATAAAAACGATTACCTGCTCTTCTACCTCACCGCAAATATTAGAAGCAGAGAAGGTATAGCAATCTTCTCCTGGTTGGGTACCGGAGATTTGGATTTCGCCATTATTGGTAGCTATAACCTGACCATCACAGCTGGCCCAGGTGTAAGGGTGACTGTAGCTACTCAAATCCAATAGAGTATCCTGGTTGATACAAATGGTCAGTGTATCAGGCAAATCAGGTGGCGGCGGCGGCATCGCTTCCACAACTATGGTAACGGTGTCAGCCGTGATACAATCCAGACCGGGTACATTTGCGATATATTGGCTCGTTCCCTGCGGAGGCGTCACACACAATTCGCTACCGGTCCCTAAAAGGTTTCCACTAAGATCCGTCCATTCTATACAGTCGTTTGGCAGACCAATTACCGTTGCGGCCAGGCAGGTATCCGGTGCGGGTATGCAAAATTGAATAGTATCGTTAGGCTGTGCATCTGCAACTTGTTCAGGTACAACGTATACGGTCACTTCGGCTTCTACCGTGCCGCACTCATTAGAAGCGCTAAACCGGAAACAAGTCTCTCCAACAACATCGCCTGAAACGATAATGCTGTCTCCTGATACCGGAATGGACTGACCGTCACAATCGGACCAGGTGTAAGGGAATGCATAATCGCTTAGTTCAATAACAGCTTCATCGCCTATACAAAGCTTGAGCGTGTCTGGTAATGCCGGAAGTGCAGGCTCAGTATCCACCTCGATAGTTACGGTATCACTTACCTCACCACAGACAGCAGACAACGTAGCTACATATTGGCTCGTTCCTGCTTCGGCTTGCACCATCACCATTCCACCATTGCCTAAGACAGCGCCATCGGAGGCTGTCCATACAATCATGCTATCAGGATATCCTGTGGCGGTGGCTGTCAGTTCCACCAGATTACCCTGATCCGTAATACACAAGGAAAGTACACCATCAGGCTGTGCATCAATACCCGGAAGCGGGAGTACCGTTACCAGAGCGTTGGTTTGCGTGATGCCCACCGGGCTAAATGCAGTAGCCGTGTAGGTGTAGCTGCCGGGGGATAAGCCACTAATTAGAAGCCCGGAGCCCTGACCCGCTGTTTGGCCCTGCGCATCATTCCACACGATACTGTCAATTAGAATAGTATCCGGGATAATAGTAGCCATTAGTGTTCCCTCTTCCCCCTCGCAAATTTCAACATCTGGCACGCTGATGGTGTAGTCCGCCTCAGGTGGTGGCAATACCGGGAAGGTGAGGGTATCCGGGCAACCGTTGACTTCGCCTACAACCGTATAAGGAGATGCGAGGTCATCAGCAGCCAATATAAAGGTGTCATTCCCATCGTCATCAACGACAGTGCCATCATTTTGGAACCAGGTGTAAATCGCCTCATCGCTATCGGAAGAAACGGTGATGGTGATTTCATCCTGTCCAAACTGGAAAGCATTCCCATCCACAGACAGATTCAACCCCGGGACGAAATCGATCACCAAGGTATCTGAAAACGATCCACAGTTGGGATCGGTAATATTTAAGACGTAGGTAATATCTTCTGTAGGTGTAATCACAGGATTGCCAATCGTGGAGTCGCTAAGCCCCGTAGTGGGAGACCAGCTAAATATCAGGTTAGGGTTAGTTGCATTCTCAAAAGAAGGCTGGAAAGTATCCCCTTCACAAACGACTACTTCCTGCTCCTCTATACCTCCGGACAAAGCGCCGCCTTCCACTGCAACAGTATCAGAAAGTGGGCAATTGTTGGCATCCCGTACTGTGGCAATGTAGCTGCCCTCGTTCAGGTTCGATGCGTCAACAGGATTGCCGTCCAGATCGGTCACTTCCAGGGTGTAGGGAGGCGTTCCACCTGTGGCTGCGTTCAGGGTAATGCTCCCGGGGATGATGTTCCCAGGCTCGCAGCTTCCGTTAAGGACAGTCAATTGTGCTTCCAGTGTTACCGGTTCCACAGACAACATAAATTCACAAAAGCAATTATCCGCCGAACTGATGCGTCTTATTTCGTAGTCTCCATATTGTACTTCGATGAATACGGCCTCATTTCCGGGTACCGAAGCCAGCAGGAATCCGGCATTGACCTGCCGGACCTGATAAGTCTCATTTGCTGTGCCGCTGCCATCAAAGTACAGATATGCCGGATCACCCGGGCAAACCGGGTCAAAGACTGACCAGCCTTCGTTGCACTCAAAGCCGGGCGTATTCAGCTCGATCGAGGCTTCGGCCTCACATACAAACCCATACTCCACTTTTACGGTATACAAGCCAACAGGAAGCCCCTCAAAAGTGTAAGGGTTATTATTGGTAGTAATTTCCAGTCCATCATTCAAGATAATGGTGTACGGAGGGAAACCTTCTTCCATCGTCACCGTGATTGTTCCATCATCGCTACTGCAAAGGGAAGGTGGCGTAGCTGTGAGGGAGATGGGCTCCTGCGCCTGCGGAATGGTAACCGGCAGGGAGGTAAGGCAGCCTGCTGCATCTCTGACTATAAAGGTGTAATCGCCAGGGGCGAGGCCTGAAATACTGACCGTACCATCTGCGCTCAATGTGTTGCTGCCGCCATCGCCCCAGGAAATTTGGTAGGGCGGTGTGCCTCCGCTTATATCCAGCTTGACGCCGCCCGAAAGCGTGGCACAATTGCCTGCCGTTATGCTTCCGACCTCTACAGCTGGGCCTTCTTTGGTGTCAATGACTACTTCTGTCTCGATGAGGCAATCCCGTAGCGCCTGATCTTCCAGCAATTCACTAATCCCAATGGTCACTTTGTAAACACCAGGTGCCAGGTTTTCAGCAGTGGGGCCAGTGCTGACGCCTCCTTCCCAGTTGTAAACAAACTCCGTTCCCGCAGGCAGGCCTACCGGTGTTACGGTAGCTGACCCATTGCTTTGTCCGCAATCTGCATCAATGGAAATCCAGGTGACCTGAAAATCCGGGCAAACGGCATCGCAAACAAAATCAGGAAGGGCGGGAGAAATGGTATCTTCCTCTATACCATAAAACGGCAACTGCAGGCTATGCGAACCTGATGTTGCCTGCCATTCACAAAGTGCACTGGCATCATTCCAGGGGTACAAAGACTTACTCCACCCGGAGGTACTGCACCCTATGGCAAGGAGCAGCACCAAAAGCCAGCTTCGGTTAAGGTTTACTAATCCGATATGTATCATTGTTCGGGATTTTTTCGCGTTTCGTTATTGGTTTGGGTACAGTCTTCGTCAAGGTCAAAAAGGGAAAGTTTTGGGGCATTTTGCTCAGGCAGTACCACCTTGAGCTCTACCCGACGGTCAGTTGCCGCCGCGATATTATACTTTCCGTCTTCATCTCCTCCCGGTACATTTCCACTGGCTTTGGACTCGCCCAGGGGCTGCGGGAGGATCCGCACTTTAGCATCTGAGCCTTGAGGTCCCATCAGGTCACCAAGTATTACACCATTAAACTCTTGTTTCTCCATGTATTCCTGAATGCACTGTATCCGCCGTAGCGCAAGGCTGTCATTGTAAATTTTGTTGCCCCGGGCACTACAGAGACCTTGTATTTCAACCTGAATATGCTGGTCTGCCTCAAGTTCAGCAGCTGCCACAATCAATGTTTTGGACAGCTCAATCAGTGCATCCCTGCCTTCTTCAATATCTCTTTCAAAGAAGAGGCGGATCCGGCTTTGTACTGTATCCCTGTCGGGGTTGTTCTCAAAGTAGGTGGTGGCTAAAGCCAGATATTCATCGATGGCGTCATCAAAGGACTGATCTGTAACGCTTGTATATCCCCTGAAGCCGCCTTCAACACGGCCGGCGCGGTCTGGTTTGTCGTTATGGAAATACACCCGGACCTCCCGGCGCTGATCGGCAGGCAGGGGTATGTCAATTTCCTGATAGCAAACTTTCTGGCACTGCGTTTTGGGGAAGTAAATGCCTTCAAGCGTATCTGGGTATAAAGTGACAACTCCGGGAAGCACCCCCGGAATGGTGCGCTCAGCAGAATCCACTGAAATACCAATATTATAAGCCCGATCAAAAGCCAGCCGGTAAAGGCCAGACTGCCCTTCGACTGTACTGAGGAGATTGCCGCTCTGGTCTTCAACGGTAACATCGCCAATTTCAATTAACTCTCCATCCAGAAAGAAACCCGTGGAAACCGCCAACTCCACATAATCAGGCAGCAGATTTATAATGACACTAGCGGTCTGAGCCGTATCGAAGTGGGCAAGCCTCAGGTCAATAACAGTATCCATCATGGCTCCAATAGATGGGTTGGAAGCAATCACCCGGTACTGCCGGTATTGCCTGACAGCCAGCGTTTCCGCTATATCATCCATCGTGGCCGTATTGAGCAGGGTATCCAACTGCCGACAATCTGAAATATCAATTACTTTCAGCTGTGTCTCCTTGTACCCTCTGGGTTTTTGGTCGCACTGTATGACTTCTACGTACAGTTCCCGGTCCAGCTTTCTCTGCCCGGTAAATATATCCTGGCAGCAGGCATCAATAGCTTCATCAAAGCGCCTTGACCGCGGCCGGTCAGAAGACAAATATACAGTGCTACCTTCCCCGGAAGCAAAGAAGTACATATCATTGAAGCCAGAGTTGTAAGGTGCGCCCAGGTTGTCCGGCTGCGACCAGCCCTCCTCCGTTTTCAGCGATTTAAACAAATCATACAACCCATAGCCCGGAGGGGCATCAGAGCTAAAGTACAGTGTACTGGACAACTGATGATAAAAGGGCGTGGATTCATTCCATTGAGAGTTTACTGGTTCACCAAGGTTGGTGATAGTACCTGCAACCCCTGAGGACTCATCGAAGCCTGCCTGCCAGATATCCAGCCCACCCAGCGTACCGGTACGGTCAGAAACGAAGTAAAGCACTACGGCATCTGTAGCACAGTCATAACCAAAGGCAGGCTGTGTGGTCGTAAAACCACCGCCCTGATTAATGTCCATCAGCTGTGGGTCTCCCCAAATGCCGGGACCTTGTGACTGCCGCTTGTAGAGCTTACAAAGAATCGAGTCTTCGACTGATTCGCAAACAGAGAAGACCATCCATTTACCGGAAGGGCTTATGGCCCGGTGAAGGGTGAACTGGTCTTCTTTGTTGAATGGTTCGGTAGTTGGGAGAATCGTCAGCAGGGTATCTGTCCCGCCTGTGTCCAACGGAGCAAAAACGGCCCGTAAATTCTTGGCATAAGTAGTGGACTGCCGCTTTCGCCTTAAGGGGTTACTGTCAAAACGCAGGGAGGAAAAATAAAGGGTATCTCCCTCCAGGACAGGAGCAAGGTCGGAGTAGCCGGAGTTGATTCTATCGCTTGTCAGCCGGTGCAACGTATCTCTTTCCAGCCAGCCATTACGCTCAATACTATATTCGACTTTTTCAATGCCAGCGGCGGCAGCTACGCGGTACCGGTTCTGTAAAACCGGGTCTGCGCTTACTATTGAGCTCAATTCGGTTTCCACTTTCTCAAAGAGTTCTTTGGCAAGTTGGTAATCCG
The DNA here is from genome assembly GCF_000759025.1 of Phaeodactylibacter xiamenensis. Lineage (GTDB taxonomy): Bacteria > Bacteroidota > Bacteroidia > Chitinophagales > Saprospiraceae > Phaeodactylibacter > Phaeodactylibacter xiamenensis. The sequence continues at coordinate 73,627 of NZ_JPOS01000012.1, forward strand.
CTTTACGCTCTCCCTTGGACAAGAGCAACTGCGCACGGTAAAAAACGGTACGGGCATAGATGGAATCTATACGGTTGTTATCCTCAGAGGAAACCATCAGGTTAGCGAAAACCGAATCTGCTTTGGAGAAGTAGTTGAAGCGCTGAGCCGAGAGTCCGTACTGAAAAGCAAGAAGCCGCTGCGGGCGGCTGTACTTCTCATCATCGTATTCCAATACGACCTCATAGCATTTGAAGGCCGTAAAGTAGTCGCGGTTTTGGTAGGCCTCGTCCCCGGCTTCAAGCACCTTTTCCAATGACTGGGCCGCTCCCCAAAGAGGCGGGAGCAGAAGCGTCAACAGCAGGGACAACATTTTGATATTCATAAGTCAATAATTGTCTTCATCTTTTAAGTAATCAAAGCCAGCCAACCACCTCAATATACAGCAACCGGCTTCTCATAAAATGCAAGCCAGCGTGATGCTTGATGCTGATCTGGCACACTTGGAGCCTGTAAGCAGATCGCACCACGATTAGGTTCTTTGCAGGTACAATGATGAAACGCCTTAACCATCGTAGTTGGGGGGATGACAGGGCGCCGGTTGCATTTTGGTCGTTCTTATTATTCCGGCACCGCCGCCTTGCTGAAGACAAGTGCGGCCGGGTTTACTCATAGTACCTGTACAGGCGCAATGCGCCGTTTTTAGTTTATAATAATGGACAGAAATAATTGTCCAGGCAAATCTGGCTCAGGGTATAACGCACGGTCAGCTCCCAGCCACCCCGGTTGCGGGTAGCCACGTCAAAAGCCGAAATATTGATATCATACGAAAACCCTGCAAAGATATCGCCATACTGCATACCAATTGTTGGGTATACCACATCCCCCAGCTCATTATTGAAGCGATAGCCACAGCTCAGCTCAAGGGCAGTGACACTCCCGGGGGTCTTATCAAAAAATACCCGCCCGCCAAAATTGGTCAGCCATTCCTTATAGACACCCTGAAACTGAAAATTCAGGTTAGCGAATACATCAACAATAGGGTCAACCTGCTTATTAGCCAGAATATACGGGCTAATCCGCATGGGCAGCTCTGCTCTGGGCCCTCTTACCTCATCGAATGCCTGATCCGGCCGGTTGAGGTGAAAAACACCTACACCTATGTCTATGGAAGACCGGTTTTTGAGGGTATTTACGATCTCACAATTGCTGAAGTCCTGAATGCGCAGATTGATACCCGCGCTAAAATCTGCGAAGTCGTTTTGAAGATTTTGAAAAATTTCGTTGCTGGGCAGATTAGAGTTACCGCCACTTATGGTGGGGTCGTATTGATTATCAAACAGCAAAGGGTTGATATCAAAATCTCTGCGGGCAATTCCTGACTGGGCGCCGGCAGTGATGAACACCTTTTCGGCCAGCCGGTGCGTGTAGGAAAGATTAAAATTAAGATTGGTATTTTGCAGCCGGGCCAGTCCTGCACGATCGTAATTGAAGGAAGCACCAACGGCCCAGAATCCATTTCTCATCTGGTTACGGTTAGGCAACTTCACATCCGCGCTGGCAGAAAACGTCAGGTAATTCACAGGTACTGTCCGCCACTGCTGCCTCGAGTTACTGATTGCTCGAAACTTCCCCCTGAATATACCGGTGAGCCCCGGATTGGTCGTGGCCGGCGCATATCCGAACTGAGAATAGTGGATATCCTGAGCGTTGACCCCGGGAATAGCCCAAAGGGCTAAAAACGCAACGTATAGTAACTTTCTCAAAATGGACCGTTTTTAACTTAGTTTAATTCTTTTTCATCACGCTTGGGGGGCTGAGCATTCCACTATGAGTGCCGTATGTAAGCTAGTCAGCACATAAACACTCATAAATATGTACCGGCAACAGGAAGGCAGGAAGCTCCAAACCACCCAATCATCCGTAAAAAAGCTGCTATTATTCCGGGTCCGTGCCCAATATACAGAAAAGAATCCGCTAGTGCTTTGTTAATGCTAAAACAACGGGCAATCTGTGATATCTTTTTGACAGAAACCGCGGCAGGCAGCTATTCAGAAGTATCGGTGCGCGGAAAGCTCGTACCCGAGCAGCTCAACGGAGAAAACCAACGGCCTTTTCCGAAGAATCCAGTTTTCCGGCAGTTTATGCTGTACAGCAAACGGACAGGCACCCGCCCATTCACTTAGAGGAGCCATGCGCTCAACAGCACAAAACCTGCTTAAGCCATAATCCACTTCGCCTGCCTGCTTTGCAGATCGTAACAGGACCACTTAACTTGTATATCATGAGGGGGGAATTCTTTTGGCAGGAACTTTAGCCTGCCAATACAAAATAGAAATACGAGCAGAGGGCTATTTCGTTACATAAAACCCTAATATAATTAAAAATATTTCAGTTTGTCACTTGTTTTTTTGGCAGTATTGCTTTGGTTTTACTAACTTTATCCTATAACTGCAAAGATACCTTATCTCATTTTTTCAATCACTATGTAACATTTTGGGCCTCGTGCCCGTTAGCCACTAAGTTTTTCCAAAGGAAACGGCGGTGCACTTCTGTACCTAAGAATCCTGGTAAAAACCTTAGATATATTTTTTTCTAAATTGAACTTGTTTTTATTAGAAAAAAAGTTATATCTTGTGACTAAATTCGAATATAGAGAATCCCAATCTCTAGATTCGAGAAAGTAAAGGGGTGACGCCCTTTATTCCCAATATCCTAAATTTTGTTCTTCGTTTGACGCCTTTTAGGATGGGGTTTCTTCAATTAGTTTCCCAGCTTTTGAAAGTAACTCCAGCCTTACGTAACCTAAGGTATTTCCCATACCCCGGTTATTTACCAACTTCAAAACTTCATTAGGCGTGAAACAAGTAACATTTTTACTCATCATGGTCATGGCTATGGGCCAGCTACATGCGGGGAATATTTTCTTCGTAAAGCAAAATAGCCAAGGAAATGGTACGTCCTGGACGGACGCATTCGGCTCCCTTCAACAAGCATTGGAAGTTGCCAGGGCAGGTGATGCCATTTGGGTAGCTAAAGGCGAGTACTTCACAACTTCAGGTAACAACCGTAACCTGTATTTCAAAATTAAGGATGGTGTGAAGCTGTACGGAGGTTTCGCAGGTACCGAGTCTTCTCTTGCACAGCGCAATATTGGCGCAAACCGTACGATCCTCAGCGGTGAGATTGGCACCTCTTCACTTGAGGATAATGCCTACACCGTTGTCTTCACGGAGAATGTCAGCTCAAACACGGTTGTGGATGGCTTCATTATTACAGGCGGAACCGCAAATGTCGAGCAGGATGGTTCGAGCCGGGTTAAGGAATCTTGTGGTGCCGGCTGGTATAACCTGGCAAACGGTGCTCACTCTTCTCCGGTCATCCGTAACTGCAAATTCGTCGACAACAAAGCCCGCGAAGGCGCTGGCATGTACAATCTTGCTATCAATGGCGGAGAATGCAGCCCAACCATCGAAAAATCTCAATTCATTCAAAATACTGCAGCCCTTGATGGCGGTGCAATTTACAACGGCACACTGGGCGCAAAAAGTAAAGCCGCTCCAAAGCTGACCAATGTTCAATTTGAATACAACATCGCCACCTATGGAGGCGGAATGATGAATCATGCCCATGACGGGCAGGTAGCTCCGCTTGTAAAGCAATGCCGTTTTATCTCCAACAAGGCGCACTTTCAGGGTGCAGGTGTTTACAACGACTATAAAGGAGAGGGTTCTTCCAAAGCAGTCATGATTGCCTGCGTATTGCAGAAAAATCTTTCTTCCATTGGTGAGCCTGTTAGCAGCCGTACCGGCTCTTTCAAAGGTGGCTCCATCAGCAGCAACGGACTTCGTTAAACAAATAAGTATAACGTATTTTGGTCCTTTACTCTGCTAAATACTATACAAAGCAGATAAATGACTTCGAAGCCTAATGATAGAAACAGGGGGTTTGCGCTTTGCAAACCCCCTGTTTCATTTTATACCTGACCTTTCGTTCGGCGCCTCACTTTTGCACTTCCTCTATCCGTACTCTTCCTTTGACTTCAGGCAGGTTTCAATGTCACAAATCACTCCATCTATTCATTTTATAATCTTTTTAATATAAGATATTGTCATTTGAATAAAATGGATGCGAACGGAACTGAGCGTTAAAAATGAAAAAGCAGGATTCCGATCGCAACCTAAACCAAGGCGGCGTCGTACATATAAAAAAACGTTCGATATAAAATTTTTAAATAACTGTTGCCGTTACTGTAACAGTTATTCCAAAAACCGACACGATGAAGCCTGCTAAGCATGCTGTCACAACTGGCAGAAACATATCTTTCCTGATACCTTTCCTGAATCTTGCTTCCTTTTGGAAGAGTAAGCTTCTTTTGTATGCCATATCGCCCCCTCCTGATAAGTAAAATGGGGCTGACCTGGCTTAACGGGCGTGTTGATAAAAATACAGAACACATACGTATCAAGGTGGCGCATGCTGCCGGTATGGCTCTGATTTGAAGTACGCCCGGCTGCTGCAAACCCGTGGAGGGATTGATAGCCTACAGGGTAGCCTGTCCCACTACCTTTAGCAGCCCCTACTTACAGCAAATTCAGTATCGGAAAAAAGCATTCATCATAACCCAAAGCAAGTAACAAATCATGAGACGAAACACATTTACAATTATTGTCTTGGCAGTCTTCTGGAGCGTGCATTCGCTCTATGCCCAAACCTGTATAGAAGGAGACTGCGAGAATGGAGAAGGGACGTTGATTCTTGAAAATGGCATCAAGTACGTTGGCCAATTTCAAAACGGAGCCTATAATGGTGTTGGTATATGCTACTGGCCCAATGGTGGTGGCCGGTACGAAGGCGAATGGAAAGATAACCTGCCTCATGGCAAAGGCTCCCGCCTCTTGAGTACGGGCAAAAGACAGGTAGGCTGGTTTGAGAAGGGTATCTTTCAGGGGCATTCCAAACCCGGTGAAGGTATACAAGCCAAGGGCAGTGATTACCACATCGACCGGTATTCGGTGGGGTGCATTTCCGGCACCTGCGAAAACGGACGGGGCGTCTACGTTTACAGCAACAAAGCTATGTATACGGGGTGGTTCCGGAATGGCAACCGGGACGGGCAGGGCATTTGCCACTACCCCAATGGAAACACCTACGAAGGCGACTGGAAAAACGGTCATCCACATGGTTATGGCACTATGACTTATGCCAACGGACAAGAGTGTTATGGACAATGGGAGAATGGCCGATCTGTTGAAGGGTGCCAAAACACCATGAAAGCAGGCAATGAGGTACAGTCCGGTTGTGTTTCAGGCAACTGTGTTAATGGAAAAGGGCGTATCGTTTACCTTGACCGCTCCGAATACGAAGGGTGGTTTAATAAAGGCAAGCCTAACGGCCGGGGCGTCATGTACCGGGCCAATGGCAACCGTTATGTTGGAGAATTCAAAAACGGATTCTACCATGGGGAAGGCGTGCTTTACCGCCCCAATCAACCTGCACTGGAAGGCCAGTGGATGGATGGTGAATTCATTGGTCATCAGAACCCAGTTTCAAAAGGATGTATTTCGGGAGACTGCCGCAACGGCACAGGCACCTATATCTTTAAAAACGACAATAAATACACTGGCACTTTTAGAGATGGGTATCCTCATGGAAAAGGTACCATTATCTACGCCAATGGGGAGCGCTACGAAGGTGAACTTAAAATGGGCTACCTCAGCGGGCACGGTGTGCTGTTTACCAACACAGGCGAACAGAGGTCCGGTATCTGGCATAACGGCGAGCTGGTGCGGGAAAAGGTAGAGGCACAAACGCCCTCTCCTGAGGCATTACCATCGCCCCGCATACCTGCATCCGGGAATAAAAACCCGGAGCTCGAGGTGTTCGCTGTTGTGATTGGCATTTCCACCTACACCCATATGCCTCCACTCAATTATACGGATGACGATGCTTACCAAATGTATGCATTTTTGAAAAGTCCGGAAGGGGGAGCCTTAGACGATGACCACATCAGTATTCTTATTGATGAAGCAGCCACACTCAACCGCATAAAGTACACCATGGAAGAGGTCTACAGCCGGGCCGGGCCTGAAGACCTGATCATGCTTTATTATTCCGGCCATGGTTATGACGATGCTTTCCTGCCCATAGACTTCAATGGCTTCCGCAATAAATTATTCCACAAGGAAATTATTGGCATCCTGGAGCGCAGCCCGGCCAAGTACAAGCTTTGTATTGCCGACGCCTGTTACAGTGGTGGACTGATGGCAGCCAAAGGCGGAGCCCCCAGTCAGCTTACTCAGGATTTCTACGACCGGCTCGCAGAAGCGGCCCCCGGTACTGCGCTGATCATGTCTTCCAAGTCCAATGAGACCTCTCTGGAGGCCAAAGGCTTGCGGCAGGGTGTATTTAGCCACTATCTGATTCGCGGGCTAAAGGGAGAAGCTGATCAGAACGGAGACCGCTATGTGGATATTTCTGAGCTTTTCCGCTTCGTAAGCCAAAATGTGCAAAATTACACCGGCTCCAAACAATCACCGATGATAGAAGGAGACTACGACCGGGAGATGCCGGTTTCCATCCGCCGGACTAACGGAAATTAAGCTTAAATCAGACGATATAAATACTTTCTGCCGGGGGGGATATAAACCGCCCGGCAGATTTTTTATTTTGGGGCATGCCAGCAATTTTCACACTTTTTCAGCACTCCCCGTCTCCTATAGAACGCCTTACGTTGCCCGAATTCGAATCAGCGGGTTTATCCATATGGATAAAAAGAGATGACTTGCTCCGAATGGGCCCCGGCCTGGCGCTTTGTGGCAACAAATGGCGCAAGCTTAAGTATAACCTTGCTGCAGCCAGGTCTGCCGGGCATGCTCAGCTACTTACCTTCGGTGGGGCTTTCTCCAATCATATTGCAGCCGTTGCCGGAGCAGGGGCTTCCTTTGGCTTTAAGACTATTGGGGTCATCCGCGGGGAAGCCCCCGCTGGTTTAAATCCCACGCTCAGGTTTGCACGGGAGTGCGGTATGCATCTGCACTTTGTGGACAGATCTGCCTTCCGGCAAAAAGAGGAGGATGGGTTTATCCGTAAATTAGAAGAGCGGTTTGGAGCCTTTTACCATTTACCGGAGGGCGGCACCAATAGCAAGGCCCTCATCGGAGCCCGGGAGATCATCCGGGAAAGCCAGGAACAACAACCTGGCCTAAATGCGGATTACTGGTGCGTGAGTGCAGGCACAGGTGGCACCGCTGCAGGCCTAATCATGGAAGCCAGCCCTGAAAGCAAAGTGCTTGCCTTTTCAGCCCTGAAAGGTGACTTCCTGAAAGCAGATATCAATAGCCTCCTTTCCCCCTCCTGCACTGACGGCCCAAAACCATGGGAACTCATTACAGACTTTCACTTTGGTGGCTATGCCAGGTACCGTCCGGAACTGATTCAGTTCCTTAATCATTTTTACCAACAGCACGGCATTGCATTAGATCCCATCTATACCGGCAAACTCTTTTTCGGACTTACAGCAATGGCTAGCGCGGGCTTCTTCCCGGGCGGGAGCACCATAGTAGCCGTACATACCGGAGGGCTGCAGGGCATAGAGGGGTTCAATGAGCGGTATGGCTCCCCGCTTCACTACACTGCGTAAATCAAAAGGGTCATCAGGCTGATCTTACTTTGCCTGATGACCCTCAGTAGTCAGGATGTGCTCTGTAAAGAATCGGTTCTGACCTTAACGCACCCGTCCGTAACGCTCCCCATTGATATACTCAATGAGGTAGGCGCCGCTGTACCCTCTCGCTTTTACTTTACTCAACACTGCCCGGGCATCCGGCAGAGAGAAAAAGTCAGCAAGCATCACCCGGTTGAGGTTCCGTTCAATAATAAACTCCGTCTGAATGGTACCGAGGTCGGCAATATTGCCAAACCGTGCCGAATCAAAATTACCTACTGCGGCAATCTGCACCTTATAATAAGTCCCGTTGTGACGCGGAGCGGTAGTTTCGTACTCGTAATTGTCATTAGGGTTCTGGCTTCTCGTACGGTAAGGTGCGACGGGGGCCATGCTATTGGATGTCGCCGGCCCTGTAGGCGGATAAGACGACACAGGTTCATCCGGTTCAAGCGGTTGGGTGCGCCCGGGGTTAATATTGCCCGGATACGGGTCATTGCCGTTGTCCACAACGGGTGGCTCCGGGATATCCGATGCCTGTCCCTCTTTTTCCAGAAAAATAGGCTGGCCGTAGGAGTAAGTGTTTTCGTCATTGGCATTTACCCTGTAGGAACCCGGCTGATAACCATAAGCACTAATCTCTACCCGGAACTGGCGATTAGGCAGGATATCAAAAGAATAGCGCCCATCATTAAAGCTTTGGCTGCGCAATTCTGATTCCCCACCCGGGCCAACTTCAAAAAGCCGTACGGTAATGGCCCCAATGGGGTCTCCGGTCGTCCGGTCGTATACATTCCCTTTCAGAACGACACGGCGCCCACCTTCTGAGAATTCAAAAATGTCTTCGTGTGAGGTTGTAATCTTGCTGCCCGCATCAACCCGGTTAGAAGTAAAAAAACCTCCATTGCGGGAAGGATTGAGGATATAGAAATAGTCGTCCGCACTAGAATTAAGGGGCATGCCCAAATTAGCAGGTTGCGACCAGCTCACCTCATCCCCTATAGATTGAAAGATGTCAAAACCTCCCATAGACACATGCCCGTTAGAGCCGAAATACAGCGCCTGATTTTCACGGTCATAAAAAGGCGTAATTTCGTCTCCCAGAGTGTTCACTACCGGGCCCAGGTTAACCGGGAAGCTAAAATCATTATTATCGATGCCAAGGTCACGGGAAGCGTACCAGAGATCCATACCGCCCAGGCCCCCTTCGCGGTTAGAGGCAAAATACAGGATTTCGCGCCCCCTCTGATGAGTAACAAATGGATGGGTAGCGGTCACTCCCTGCGTGTTGATGTAATCCGGCAGTCGTTCCGGCTGTGACCATTGGGAGCCTACTCTTTTGCTGACAAATATTTCACAGCGGTTTTTAACGTCGCTCCAGTTCTTATCATCATCGTTGCAAACTGTAAAATAGATGCGGTTCCCATCCGGAGACATAGCGCTGTTGCAAAAATGCCCCTGCTGAATCACCGGGAAATTGCGTGGAGCCTCGCCTTCTGTCCACTTATTATTTTCCCGTTCTGATACAAAAATGCGTGCACGCCCTCCCTGATTAGAAGAGAAGTAAAGCTCATTATCAGATATAGGGAAAGGCGCAAAATCTTCCTTTTCAGAATTGACACCGTCACCAGGCAGTGCAATATTGAGTTCACGGTTTGCATTAGCCGGCGCTTCCATACCAAACCGGCAGCCCGCAATTTCGACCCGGATTATCTCTTCCAGTATTTCTTTGCCATCCCCGGTATAACCTTCCAGAAACTCTTCAAAAGCAGTGATTGCACGATCGTACTGACCATCCTGCTTGAGGCAACGGGCGAACTTCAACCCGACCAATGGGAAGTCATCGTTTTTATCCTTCACCGGGCGATAAGCCTCCACGGCTTTGCGATAGTCCCGCATTGTAAAGTAGATCTCGCCTGCTTTATAGGTAAGTTCTTCTTTTTTGCGCTTTTTGCTGTAAGCTTCGCTGTATTTTTCAGCAGCAGTTTTCAGGTCTCCCTCTTCGAAAGCCTGCTCGGCATCTTTGCGCAGGCTCCTCCAGCTCTGCGCCTCTAAGGCTGGCGCCAGACCGGTCAGAAAAAGAAGAAGTAATAAGTAATTGCGGATCATGACTTCGGTATTATGAATTTAATGCTTTAATGTATTTCTCAATAACAGGTGCAAAATGCTCATGTTCCAGCTGATGCACCTTGCCTGCAATCTGCTCAGGGGTATCTGAGGGCTCCACAGAACATTTAGCCTGATAAAGGGCATCGCCCTCATCGTAGGCTTCATTTACCAAATGTATGGTAATCCCGGTTTCCGGTTCACCGGCATTCCTCACAGCCCTGTGCACATGCATACCATACATACCTTTGCCCCCGAATTTTGGTAATAAAGCCGGATGTATATTGACCATGCGCCCGCGGTAGGCATTGACCAGATAGGCAGGGACCAACCACAAGAAACCGGCTAATACAATGAAGGTAATACCGGCACCTGTCAGTTGTGCCAACAAGCCCTCTGATTGGTAAAACCCTGACCGGTTGATACGAAGGGTTTCTATGCCCAACTCCTCAGCCATTGCCAGAACAGGGGCATCTGGCTTATTAGCAACGACGAGCCCGACTTCAATATTAGGATGTGCCCGGAAATATTCAATAATTTTTTTTGCATTGCTGCCTGTACCGGAAGCAAAAATGGCGATTCTTTCCATGGTTTTTCGGTCGAGAATAATACGATGTATGGATTTGTATTACCACATTGCCCAAATTACGCTTTTTTGTGATATCCTAACGATTTGGCAACAGTGCTTCAGAACATCAAACAACAGGGAGGAGCACGAATACCGACTTGTATTCCACTTTAGCCAATCAAATCCTGCATTCATTTAGCTCAGGTGCCTGGAACCTGCTCAAAGCAGACCACTATACGGCGTGAGCTTAGGGGTCACTGAAACTGAAGCTCCCCGAGACGGTAGGAACGGCCGCGTTCTCCGTAAACGATCATTTTCCGGCTTCCGGTTTGTTTGCAAATTTTTGGGCGGGTGATTACTCCTGCATCCCGGTTATTGAAAAGCGGGTACATCTCAAGTTCGCCGCCTTTACGAATTTCAGCCAGCGTAATGATAGAGTTTCTGCCGTTGAAATTATACAGGAAGTTGTCGTTATCCGAGGTATAATTGCGGCTGTTATCGTTAAAAATGAAGTAAAGCCGGTCCCGCACAACCGCCATTGCATAAGAGGAGTAATAGCCGCCATCGTTCACGGTTTCCTGCCGTTTAGGGATGCGCACGGACCACTCCATGGAGCCGTCCGGCCTGATGTTCACGACAATAATATCGTTGTAGTTGTAAAACTCATCAAACTGAAGGGTGCCATCCCACATGCGGTAGGTACGCTGGTATACAAAGTACTGTTCAGCCACAATAACGGCACCACCGTCACTGCGCAGGATCAGGTCATTGAGGGCAAAGCGGTCGAGCTCTGCCTGCTGATTCGTATTTCCGGATTCCTCAGCACGCTCAGCCCGTCGCTGCTGACCTGCGCGCATAAAAGCAGTCCGAAAGTCAAGGTCAAACTCCTGGAGGCTGATATTGAAGGCTTCCTCGGTCTCCGGGTCTACCCGGAAAAAGCAAGTCCCTTTGATACTTGTGGTGCCCCTGTCGGAGAAGAAGCCCGCGCAGATCAGATCTCCCTCATTGCCAATACGGAAAGTCATGTCTGTAATAAACTTATCCTTTACGGCGATGCGGTACTCCTGCTTATTTTCTCCATTATTGGTGTAAGCCAGGATAACGTATTGGTAATTGGCCAGCCCACGCCGAACCGCCTGCGCTGAGCCATCCAGGAACTGAATACAAAGCAGGTAGACATTACCGTTCTCATCGATTCGGTAGTCCTCCACTGCAAATTGCTGTTCGCTGTAGGGCAGCCGGATATTCTTAGACCAAAGCTCCTGCATTTGATTGTCAAATACACGTATGGCAAAGCGCTCCGGCTCTTTGCGTTTGCTGTCCAGCTGACTGTAGAGCAGCACCTTGGAGCTATCCTGAGACAAAAGCAGATTGAATGCACCGGTACGAGCCCGGTTGGCAGCTGGAATTTCTGCGATTTTTTTCAGGCTGCGCTCGGGTTGCAGGCGGCTGTTCAGTTTTTGATAAAAGAGGTAGTTGGTCTTTTGAGCTTCGTTGTTGAAGCTGGTAAAAAAGTAGAACTCCCCGCCAATTTTCACCAGATCCTCAAACTCGCGCCACTTCCGCTTGTACTTGAGGGGCAGCTCCACGGAACGCTTCAGCCGCTGCTGATTATCGTATTGTTCGATAAAGACCTCGCCACGTGCGATCGCACTGGGCCGGCGTTCCCGCAGAACATAGTAGGCCTCGGGAGCAACCTCTACAACTTTGGTGATCCCCGACCTTGAAGGCTCTGTAATATCCGGCCCCCAGGATATTTCACCCGGGACACGGTCCTGCTGTGCAAGCAAATCTGCATTAAAGGCCAGCAAAAAAATAAGCGAAAGAAGAGTCTTGAATGGCATAGTCCGGATTGAATTTGGGACGTCTATTTCAACGATCTGAACTTGGTAGTATTAGAGGCATCGAGGCGGGTCATGGTCTGCACCACTTTGTTCTTTTCCTGAGGCGTTCCTTTCTTGAAAATCTCCATAATTTCATCGGCTTTGGTATCCGAGAAGGTCTGTATGATCATAGAGTTTGGATAGGCCTGGTCTACATCGCGGAATTGTTCCATAGAAGCGGCAATAATAGCCCGGCAGGTTGCTACATCATTGGCAGCCACATCCAGCCCCTGCCGGTGGTACTCATACCAGGCCTGACGGAAAGGACGCACCCTTGGTGAAAGGAGGTTCTCAATCAGGAAAAACCGGCTGGGGTCCCCATCGATGGCACGCCAGCCCGGGCTTGCCGCCGCTGCTCCATCGGGCACCATATTGACGATCTCCTGAGCCGCCTGGAAGTAAGGTTCTCCTCCGTAGGCAGCGAAGCTGTCATAATCGAGCCCCAAAATAATATAAGCGTAGAAAGCCAGGCAGGAAGACAGGTTGTCGTTAAATCGGTTCTGGCTAAACTGGATAGGCTGAAAAGGCTCATAACTGAATACGACGCCTTTGTCGATGTAGTTCAGCAGTGGCGTATCGTAGTTGCTGTTGTAAACGGGCCGTGAAGCCTGAACGGCAATATCTGCCTTAAAGGCAACCTGAGAAAGTTCTTCCTGAATCGTAATCAGAATATTGGCTTTGATCCGCTCTTCGGGCTCGAAGACGTCATTCGTCCACTTTTGATTGTTCATAAACTCTGCAATGGAGTTGACCAGCGTCTCAAAGATTTGCGGATCTGCCTGTTGCAGTTTCTGAGTATTAGTACGGACAATGACTTCCAGCTCCTGCGCCTGCATAGCGAACAGGCTGCACAGCAATATTCCGGATAGGATCAATTTTCTCATGGTACTTATGCTTTTCGGGTCAGCCCCATAGTTCCTGAAGGGCATCGACGATGTCAACAGCTACAGCTGCCTTGGTTTTTAACTCAAATTCGCGCTTCTTATTGCCCCGATCCAGGATAGTGATTTTGTTCGTATCATGGTTAAAGCCTGCGCCACTATCCGTCAGGCTGTTCAGGACGATGAGGTCCAGGTTCTTATGCTCCAGCTTGGACTGTGCGTTTTCCAGTCCGTTTTGGGTTTCCAGAGCGAAGCCGACCAGCTTTTGATGGATCGTTTTGCTTTGACCGAGCGATGCAGCGATGTCCGGGTTTTTGACCATAGACACCTGCATTTCATCCCCTGATTTCTTTATTTTTTGTTCGGCAACTTTGGCTGGCCGGTAGTCTGCTACAGCGGCTGCCAGTACAGCAGCATCGCAGCGGCCAAACAACGTTGTAGCGGCTTCGTGCATTTCTCTGGCAGTGCCTACCCGGATCACCTCAACACCTGCCTTTCCGGGCGATAGCGCCGAAGGCCCAAGGATCAGATGAACGGCCGCACCGCGCGCGCATAGTTCGTCTGCAATAGCAATACCCATTTTCCCACTTGAGCGGTTACCGATAAAGCGGACCGGATCGATGGGTTCATACGTTGGTCCAGCTGTGACAAGTATGCGTTTGCCGCTCAGGCTTTGCGCTCTGCTGAAGTGCCGGTCCAGAACGGCTAAAATGGTTTCCGGCTCTGCCATACGCCCCTCTCCTACCAGTCCGCTTGCCAGCTCGCCGGTTCCTACAGGAATCAGCTGATTGCCAAAGCGCTGCAACCGGCTGACGTTCTCCTGCGTTGCCGGGTGTTTCCACATATCCAGGTCCATAGCCGGAGCAAAGAATACGGGGCAGCGTGCAGAAAGATAAGTAGCGGCGATGATATTATCACAGATGCCCTGCGACAGCTTAGCCAGTGTGGTGGCAGTCAGGGGAGCGAGCACCATAGCATCAGCCCAGAGTCCCATCTCAACGTGGTTATTCCAGCTATCACCGGATGCCACATCGGTATGCACTTTGTTCCGCGAAAGAGTAGCCAGGGTAAGGGGGGTAATAAAATCGGCAGCCGCAGCAGTCATGAGCACCTGTACTTCAGCACCTGCCTTGATCAGCAGCCGCACCAGCGAAGCAGCCTTGTAGGCGGCTATGCTACCAGTAATGCCCAGTATTATTTTTTTGCCGTGGAGTGCGGACATGCTCAGGACGGTTGATTGACCATGGATACTATAAGAATAACGAAGAGCAGGGGAAAGGGCGCGCCTATCCTCTGCTCTCCGGAAAATCAGTGTGCACAGACAACGCTAGAGGTCGTCTTCCTGCTTTTTGTTGTAACGGCTGTAAAGCTCGCCATTGATGTACTCTTCAGAAGCGATAACCACAGGGTTAGGCAAGCGCTCATAGAACTTGGAGATTTCAATCTGCTCCTTGTTCTCGCTAACCTCCTCGATGGCATCAGAAGACACTGCAAATTCTTCAAGCTTTTGGTGCAGCTCGTGCTTGAGTTCTATTGCCAGCTGACGAGACCGCTTCGTGATGATCGCGAGTGCTTCATACACATTGCCCGTATTGGCAGCCAGGCCGTGCACATCACGCGCCTTAACATTAGGATCTAGCCCCTGTACTTTGGTCTTGATATCTGACATTCTCTAATTCTTTTAATTGATCGGTTGACTGTTCATACATCTTCTGAACTTCATCGGCATAACGGCTGTCGCTGTACCTTTCCAGAAACTCAGAAGCACGCTCTACCGCATCAGTAAAGCGTTCTTTTTGTTTTTCGACAAAGCTGTTCTTTGCCAGCAGGTAAGACGACCGAATGATCATGTAACCGATTTCAACACGGTTTTTAGTATCCGGAAAGTCTTTTAGTACATTTTCGAACGACTGAATAGCCGCCTGATAATCCTCCAGGTCATAATAGAGCTCCGCCGCATTATAAGCTTTGAGCTCCAGTTTGGCCCGCATGGCATCAATCAGTTTATTGCATTGTTCTACCCGGTCGCTATTGGGGTAGGTATTGACAAATAACTGAAAGCCTTCGATCGCTTCAATCGTATACTGCTGGTCCAGACGGAACGTGGGAGACAGCTGATAGTTGGCATAAGCCGACATAAAATCTGCTTCTTCTCTGAGTTCGCTGGTACCGTAAGTGGTCGAGAAGTTCTTAAAGTAGTAGGCAGCAAGGATGAACTGCTCCAGATGGTAGTAGGTATAGGCATACTTGAAGTAGATATCCTCCGCCTCTCGTTTACCCCGGTAGCTGCTGATGATGATCTCAAACAGAGCCTGCGCCTTTTGGTACTCCTCTGCCTCGTAATACGCCATCGCTTTGGTGTATATACGGTCCACATCGCCGCTCGTACGTATTTTTTCAAACTCGCTTTTACAGGAAGCCAGGCTTATACTGATGATCGCGAGTAACAGTAGTCGTTTCATAAGTTTGCAAAATTACAGCATTTTAGACAATAGTTCAAACTTTGTGCTGCTCAAGGAGGATAAAAAGCGTGTTAAGGTTGGCTGAGCAGCCCGGGAGAATGATTTTTGACCTATTTTAGCCTGTATGAAACGGATTGAAGAGTTCCGAATGTACTACAACCATACCATTCATCCGGAATTACTGCGGATGGAACGGCGGCGGCTTCGCCTGATCCGGTTGTTTGTGCTGTCCGGTCTCATTCTTGCGGGCATCTTCCTGCTCGAATTCTACCTTGATATCTGGGTGCTTACCCTTGCGCTTGCCATTCCCATCGGGCTTTTCCTGTTTTACCTGGCCTACAGAATTCAGCGGTTCCGGAACACCTTCAAGCCGAATGTCATCAACCTGGTCCTTGATTTTATTGATGATGGTGTCAATTATGATGTCAACTACCCGTTGGAATATGATCCCAAAGGTTTTATTGACCGCCAGCGCTTTCTGGCCAGCCAAATCTTTGCCACCCCTGCTGAGAGCTATCACGGGGAGGATTTCATCACCGGAAAGGTAGGCAACCTGGAGTTTGAAATGTGTGAGTTGTTTGTTTCAGAAACCTCTCCGGTAAAGAACGGGCTACAGCAGTTGTTCAAGGGCGTGTTCATGCACGCTACTTTTCCGGAGGAAGCAAAAGGCAGGATCATCATCTGGCCAAAAAGGTACCGCCACCGGCACTTCCGGGCCATCCGGGACTTCACCTGGATGGGCGGCGTTGATGTAAGTGAAGAAATCCTGAACCCTGAATTCCAGGAAGCATACCTTGTTTATGCAACCAACAGGACGCACGTTATCGGCATCCTTTCCGAACCCATGCAGCAAGCCATCGTGGATTTCAGAAAAGCAACAGGCAAGGAAATTTATATGTCGTTCATCAACCGGGAAATCTATGCTGCCGTGACGGAAGACAAAGATTTGCTGGAGCCCCATATTCTGCGGTCCAATCTTAGCTTTGAGCTGATCCGGGAGTTTTTTAGCGATATCCACATGCTGCTCGAAATTGCCGAAGACTTTGACCGGACCCATTAGTAGGGCACCGTTTTACCCCTCTTTCAGAACCAGCAGGGGTACAGGCGTATTGAACACCTTCCTGGTCGTGGCACTTACGTGGAAAACTTCCTCCAGAAAGCCCCGCTGCCGCCGTACCATCACCAGCAGTTGCGCACCGCAGTCTATTACAAAGTTATTGATGCTCTCATTGACGTTTTCTTCTTCGAGCTCGTAGTGGAAGGAATGGTCAATGCCGCTAAGCGCCTCATCCACGCTGGGGTCAATGCCATCCTCTTCGAAGGCAGCCGATTGGTGAAAAACACAGACCGGTGCATCAAATGCTTTGGAAATCACCGACAGCGGCTTTACCATTTCGCGATCTTCCAGCCCTTCTTCATCGATGGCCAGCACAATCTTTTCCACCGGAGTATACCTGTAGCCGGCAGGGACCGCAAGTACCGGTACGTCAGCCTGCTTTAGCACGGCATTTGTGGTGCTGCCAAAAAATATCTCCTGCAAACCTGAGGCACCCTGCGTGCCCATCAGTATGAGATCGTAACGGTTGCGGCGGGCAAAGTCGGTGATCAGGTCTACAGTAGGCCCCCGAAGGATTTGGCTATCAATCGTGACACCGTTTTGCAGCCTGGGCTCTACAGCTTTTATAGCCTCAAGGGACTGGTCTACGGCATCCTTTTTCATGAAGTCGCTGACCGAGACGAACATGCCTGCGTTGCTATGCACTTCGTAGGTGTGCAGCAAAGTCAGCTCCACATTGCCTATGGCATTGGCCAGCCCAACCCCGTACTGAAGGGCGCCCATGGCATTGGAAGAGAAATCAGTTGGAATGAGGATTTTTCTCATAAGTATTGGCGTTTTGGAAGGATTCAACATCAATTTAACAGGGTCTCATCAAATCAGGACATGACATCAATCACGTCAGAGGGGTGACATTTGTCATCCTTTACCACCGGGCTTACCTGTTAACTTGCCTGCTGATTTTGCCCTGACTAAGCCATTATCGCAAATACCAATTTCACGTACAAGCATTTTGAGCCAATTATTCAAATCTTTAGTGCCCGAAGAAGCAGCCCTTCAGTTGGAGGCCATTATTCAGTCTGCAACAGATGGCATCATTTCTATTGATACCAGGGGGCGTATGGTTTTAGTCAATCAGGCCGCTGCTCAACTTTTTGGATATTCAAAAGTGGAAATGCTCGGGCAAAGCATCAATATGCTCATGCCCGCGTACCATGCCCAACAGCACGACAACTACATTGCGCGCTACATGAAAACCGGGGAGGCCCAAATCATTGGGATCGGCCGTGAAGTAATGGCACAACGCAAAGACGGTTCCCAATTTCCGATCAGGCTAAGCATTAGCGAAGTGGAAATGGGGGAACGCCGCTTATTCACCGGCATCGTCCACGACCTCACCCAGCAAAAGACGGCAGAATCGGCACTCCAAAGGGAAAAAGAGCGTGCCCAACGGTACCTGAATATCGCTAATACGATCATTGTTATTCTGGACCGCGATGGCAAAATAAAACTGCTCAACGAAAAGGGCCGGAGAATCCTCGAGGTGGAACCCGGCGAAGCTATCGGCAAAGAATGGGTGGACCATTTCATACCCGACAGCTACCGGAGTGAGGTCAAAGTGGTCTTCCGGGCCCTCATGGATGGCAGGGACATTGAGTACTATGAGAATTATGTGCAGTCTGCTTCCGGAAAACAACACCTGGTGGCCTGGCACAACACTCTACTAAGAGATGACAACGGAGAGATCACCGGCACTCTAAGCTCCGGTATTGATATCAGCGCGCAACGGGAAGCAGAAGACCGGATCATCCGGCTCAATCAGGAGCTTGAGAAGCGGGTCGCTGCCCGTACGGAAGAGCTTGCCGAAGTGGTCAATCAGCTGCTTGGCATCAACAAACAGCTAAAGCATGAGATCAAAGAGCGGGAAACCGCCGAGGCTGCACTGAAAACCAAAGAGAAACAGCTGACCACCGCCCTGGAAAAGGAAAAGGAGCTCAACGAGCTCAAATCCCGGTTTGTCTCCATGGCTTCTCATGAGTTCCGGACTCCGCTGAGTACGATCCTGTCCTCTGCTGACCTTATCGAAGCTTACCAAAAAGAAGAACAGCAAAAGAAACGGCTTCGGCATACCCAAAGGATCAAGACCTCGGTAGCCAACCTGACCAGTATTCTCAACGATTTTCTGTCGCTGAGCCGGCTCGAAGAGGGCAAGCTAAGCTTCAACCCTTCCGAATTTGAACTTACAGCAGTCTGGAAGGAAGTGGAAGAGGGCGTACAGGGCATGCTTAAGAAAGGGCAACAGCTAAATATCAAAGGTCTTGATCAAATTCCCGACCTGAATACAGACCGGAGAATACTCCAGAACATTTTCTACAACCTGCTTTCCAATGCCATCAAGTACAGCGGTGAGGGGCAGCCCATAGATTGCAGGGTACATTGTAAAAACGGAGATTTGAAAATCGCCATACAGGACTATGGCATAGGCATTCCTGAATCCGAGCAACAGCATTTATTTACTCGCTTTTTTAGGGCTCACAATGTAGAAAACATACAGGGCACGGGGCTCGGGCTCAATATCGTCAAAGGCTATGTGGATCTCCTGGGCGGGCATATCACTTTTGAAAGCGTACCCGAACAAGGCTCAACATTCAGGGTAACGATCCCCTTAGAGCACCACTAAAAAACACTCAGCTAGCTGTATGCCATGATTACTGGTACCCGCTCCATTTAAAGAACGGGTATTCTAACTATATTTGAGGACTGTAACCAGATAAAAAACAGCGATGAAAAAGATCCTAGTCATTGAAGATAATGAGGAAGTACGTGAAAACCTGGAAGAAATCCTCGAGCTTTCCGGCTATCAGGTGACAACCGCCGAAGATGGCAAAGTAGGGGTGGAAAAAGCCCTGACCAATCCGCCTGACCTCATCCTGTGCGATGTGATGATGCCCCACCTCGATGGGTTTGGCGTGCTCAATATCCTTAGCAAGAAGAGCGCGACTTCCAATGTGCCCTTTATTTTCCTCACGGCAAAAACAGAGAAAGCAGATTTCCGCCGGGGCATGAATCTTGGAGCAGACGACTACGTCACTAAGCCTTTTTACAAGGACGAGCTGCTTGATGTCATCGAAACCCGCCTGGAAAAAAGCGAACGGCTCAAAAAGCAGTTTGACAAAACCGAGCAGGGCCTCACGGCTTTCATCAATGAGGCGAAAGGGTACGAAGAACTCCGCAAACTGTCGGATGAGCGGAAAATCAAACACTACAAGCGGCGAGACCTCATTTTTGAGGAGGGCGACTATCCACGCTATCTCTACTTTGTCAAATCAGGGAAAGCCAAAGTCTTTAAGACCAACGAGGACGGGAAGGAATACATCATTGAAATCTGCAAGGAAGGGGACTTCTTCGGCTACCTGGACCTGCTGAAAGAAGAAAAATACACAGAGTCAGCAGCTGCCATGGAGGAGACAGAGATCAGCCTGATCCCCAAGGAGGATTTCTCAAAGCTGTTGAATGCCAACCGGGATGTAGCTTCCCAGATGATTAAAATGCTGGCCAGCAACGTCACTGCCAAGGAGGAACAACTGCTCAACCTGGCGTACAATTCCGTGCGGCGGCGAGTAGCGGATGCCATCCTGCTCCTTCATGAAAAACAGGGCGAAGGCAACATCAGTATTCTGCGGGACGACCTGGCGCGGATCGTAGGAACCGCCAAGGAGAGTGTTATCCGTATGCTCACAGAGTTCAAGGAAGATGGCTACATAGAAGTGATTGACGGTGCGATCAAGATCGTTGATCCGGAGGGGCTTCGCAATATGCATGCTTAAAAAACTCCGGCAGGCCACGGTGGCCCACCTAACAGAAGAAGCAGCTGAACGTACGCTCAGCTGCTTCTTTTAGTTTGGTCTGAAATGTTGGAACTATTGCCCCAGGATGTAGCGTATGCCTACATTTCCATAGCCAGCACCGAAGCCACTCCCGTAGCCGTTGATGAAAACCGTTGGCACCCAGTCTACGCTTATGTTAACCGGAGTGCCCCTAAATGCATAGTCCAGCCCCAGGTAGCCTTGTATACCGAAGGACGCGGCCGAATTGTTGTCATCAAGAAAGGGATCATTGAAGTTCCAAAAGAAGACACTAGCTCCGCCACCATAGTACCAGTACAGTCCTTCAAGCCCTTCAATGTCTAACAGGTTGTGGACCTGATAACTCGCGCTGAGGTTTACCCAACGTCCATACCCCCCTCCACGTGTCCCAACGTAGGCTTCTACGGCGTGTCCGTTATCATTCAGAAAATGCTTGATAGAAAGGGAAAGTGGATAACCAAGCCGGGCACCCACAGCAGTACGGTATTCTTGTGCAGTAGCAGAATTAGTAATCAGCATAAAGCTGAATAGCAATGGCAGGAAAAACAATAGTCTTTTCATAGTAAAAAGTTTATGGTTAATTAGGAGTAAACTTTTTATCCGATTCACATAATACGTTGTAAGACTATCCCTTTATTCAAACATCAAATATAGACGTTTCATTGGAATAACGATAAATCAGGTACTTTTTTCTCCCTATCATTGCATAAAACTGACGAGCTGCTCAATCTCATACAGGTCGGGAATACTCTCCAGAAAGTTAGCATCCTTGCAGGATAACTCCAGGTGAATGACCGTCCGTCCATCCTCCGACAAGCAGTAAATATGCTTCCTGAAAAAATCATAATAGCGTACCCGCTCCCGCTCCGTATAGGTTAGTGCAGGTTGCCCGCCCAGAGTGGTTGCAGCAGTGGCTTTTTCCAAATTAGCGCCCGCCCAGTCTTCCAGCGATAGCCCATCGGAAGGCAGGAATTCGTACACCACCCGGGACTGCCCGTAGTCGCCTTGCTTGTACAACTTTTGAATGCTTCTTTCCAGTTGCCAGCCCTTTGGATAGATCAGAATGAGTCCATGCTCCACCGTATCTGCCTTGTAATCCGCTTCAAGTTCCGCAGGCGAAGGCAATACCGGTGGATGCGCCTGCCCCCGGGCATCGAGGTACCCGAAGCGGTCATCGGATACGAATTGCGCCACGGCATTATTTTCCGCCAGTATCTGACAAAGTTCCTGCGTGGTGGTGTAATCCCCGCAACCTTTAAGCATCCGGTACCTGATGGGTGTCAGCAGCTCCCCTGTCGTCTTTAGCAGGCCAAAGCGCCCCTCCTGCTGCCCTACGAGCACACCCTTTGCCAGTGCCCGCAAATGCCCATAGACGGGCTCAATAATCAATTGCCCCTCCCGGTTGATAAAGCCCCAGCTATTGTCCTGCGTTTGTACCAGGTAGCCGTCCAGGTTCACCGGAATGAGACCGGCGTATTTGCCCGGGCTAATGACCCACTGCCCTTGGGTATCAATAACGCCGGTTTGCCCGTTTTCCAACGCTACGGCCTGATGGCCATGAAAGGGGTGTATGCGGTCAAACTGTGGCGACAGGAGCATGGCGGCGCGATCGTTGATCAGGCCCATTTCCCCACCTGCAAAAGCCCAGTAGGTGGTGTCATCACGTGGGATCAGGCGTTCATACACGAAAGGCACCAGCGTATCGCCTGAAAGATGCAGTATCCCCTGCCCTCCATTGCGTTGAGCCAGCAGCAGGCTGTCGCCTAAATATTCCAGCTTTTCAAAGTAGATGGGGAACAACGTTCTGCCGTCCGTTTGTACCAAACCATACCGCTCTTCCAGTTTGACCAGGGCAAGGCGGGGGTGCACCGGCTCAATCGCATCGTATTGGGCGGGGAGCGTCGCACGGTTCTCCCCATCACGCAGCCCGGTCCGGCCTTTTTCTGTGAAGGTTTGAAAGTGTGAGGCATTAGCTGCGTCACGCCAACGCCTAAGTTTGCGGGGTACTTCCTGTATGGCATTTAGCCAGACCCAGTCTTCCTGAGCACCGTCCGCTGTAGCGACCTGCCAGCCCCAGGATTGCCTGGACTTAATCTGGTACACCAAAGCTTCCCGCTGATCGGCACGCTGAATACTTAGCGCCTCTCCTTTTACCTGCCACCTTGCCGTTGTTGATTGTGCGCTACGCCCGTCCCAGTAACGGGCATGCCCATTATCTGCCAGCAGCCAGTATGCGGCTCCGCCCTGCACGGCCATCCAGCCAGAAGCATCTTCCGTTGCCTGCACCATCCGCCGCTCTACAAGCTGCTGCTGTCCGGATAGCCGGTTGTGTACCAACTGCCGGTCCCAATGACCAGACTTATCCCAACGGTATTCATAGGTCCGCCAGGCGGCCAGTTGCCCCTTATCGAGCAAGGCTTCTGCCACAGGCCAGCCTTCCGCGTTGAGCAAATAAGCAAACGCCCGCTGCCCATCTATGCTGACCAACGAAAGGCGACTAGCTTCAGGCGTACCGGAAAGCTCAGGCATTACGGCGAGCAGCGTATCCATAGCTGCGGTCGGGGTCGCTGCGGGTCTCAGGGCGGTGGTGTCATAAAACAACCCGGCCGTGCCTGGAGCTCTGTACCACTGCTGACCGGTGTGAAGCCGGGCATGCATTGCACCCTCTTCGCCCAATTCCAATGTCCACTTTTGGGCGGCCCCGTAAACGGGCATACGGGTTACCTGTAGCTGATCCACGCCATCGGGCCGGCTGCATTCGACCTCAGACAAGGTAGCCTGCTCAAAATCCCATGCCCCGGTCTGCTCACTGACGGTGTAAGTCAACAGATAGGCACGCGTACCGGGCGCATCAGCCGGAAAGAGCCATTGAGGAGCAGTCTGCGCTAAGACACCTGTGACAGACAGGTAAAAAACGGTGGCGATAAAAAGGCCCGCCCGAAGCGAATTAATCATATGCTCAAAATTTTCTCTTACCAAAATAAATCGGCAGCAATGCCGTCTGCCATAAAACGGTGGGTACCGGGCAGCCAGTATTTGCCATGCGCAGAAACCACCTGCCCCGCCGCCTCAAAACGGGCAACTTCCCGCTCAAAGTGTGCCGCATATTCCACTCCAAACCGGCTCCGGATAGTGTGCAGGCTAACCCCCCAGATGGTCCGAAGACCGGTCATCACATATTCATTGTACTGATCGGCGGTGCTGAGGCCCTCTTTTTCAAACAGCCCTAAGCCGATAGCCTGGCCCAGATCAGAGGTTGCCATCGCTTTGAGGTACTTCGCGTTATTGGCCACGTTCCACTGCCGGCTATGCCCGTTGAAGCTGTGGGCAGAGGGGCCAATGCCGAGGTAGGGCTCCCCTTTCCAGTAGCTGCTGTTGTGCAGGGCGTAGCGCCCGGGCAGGGCAAAGTTGGACACCTCGTACTGCTCATACCCTGCGGCGCTTGTCATTTCTACCAGCATCTCAAAGTGGCGGGCAGCGGCGGCTTCCTCCACCGGGGGGACTTTGCCTTTTCTGACAAAATAGTCGAGGGCGGTCTGCGGCTCTACCGTCAGAGCATAGGCGGAAAAGTGGGGTACTTCGGCCTCCAGGACAGCCTTCAGATTGGCTGCCCAATGCGCATCAGGCATGGTGGGCGCGCCGTAGATGAGGTCGACGGTAAGGTCGCGGAAACCAGCGGCGCGGGCGCGTTCCACACACTGACGGGCTTCAGCCGCATTATGTGCCCGGTTGAAAAAGGTGAGGTCTTCTTCGTAAAAAGACTGAATGCCAATGCTCAGCCGGTTGACCGGCGATGCGCGGAGGGCTTGCAGCTTTTCCGGTGTGAGGTCATCGGGGTTGGCCTCAAGGGTGATTTCGGCATCCGGCGCAAGTTCGAAGTGCCGGGCAACGGCGTCGAAAAACGCAGCCAGTTCCTCCGCTTCCAGCAGGCTGGGTGTCCCCCCGCCAAAGTAAAGGCTTTGCAAAGGCTCCTGTGGCAGGTAGCCCGCGCGCCAGTGCAGCTCCTTCAGCATGGCTTCCACTACCTGCGACTTGTACTTTAGCGAGGTGGAGAAGTGGAAATTGCAGTAGTGGCAGGCTTGCTTGCAAAATGGAATATGAAAATAAATACCTGGCATGTACCGTAGTTTAAGCCTCTAAAAACGATTCTAAGGCTTCCAATAGTGCCTTCGGTGCCTCGGCGTGCACCCAGTGCCCGGCTTTCTCAATAGTCTTAAGCTGATAGTTAGGGAAGTGGGCTTCCAGGTCAGGCAGGTCGCTGTCCTGAATGTAATCGGAGCGCCCGCCGCGCACAAACAGCGTGGGCCCTTCGAAGGGCGCGTGCTGCCCGGGCAAAGCATCCAGGATATCAGCATAGTGGTTCCACAGGGCATCCAGGTTCATTTTCCAACGGTAAGCACCGGATTTGCTGCGGGTCAGGTTTTTTAACAAAAACTGCCGGATGCCAAGGCTTTTGATCTGCGCTTCCAGCATATCCTCGGCTGCTCCCCGGCTGTCGATCGCGGACAGGTCCAGGCTTTGCAGGGCTTTGAATATCTCCTCATGCCCGCCGGTATAGGCTTTGGGGGCAATGTCCACCACAATCAATTTGTCCACCATGTCCGGGTAATGTTGGGCGAAGGCCATGGCTGTTTTGCCGCCCATGGAGTGCCCCAGGATGTGGGCTTTGAAAATCCAGTGAGACTCCATAAAGTGGTGCAGGTCCTCGGCCATGGCGGTATAGGTATGTGCCTCATCGTGGGGCGAACGTCCGTGGTTGCGCTGGTCTACCAGATAAACGGTGAAGTGCTCCGCCAGTTTTTTGCCAAGGGTCTGCCAATTATCGAGGGTGCCGAACAGCCCGTGCAGTATGATGAGCGGTTCGCCTTGTCCGAAGCTTTTATAGTTGAGTTCGAGCATGGGTGAATTTTGGTTTGTGCTAAGGTAGCACAAACAATCAGAAGGTATGCAGCTGCAAAAATTAGCATTTTTAGACAAACCAACTCACATAACGAACACAGAGGTATATGGTTTATTCCGTTCCCCCTGAAGTCTACTCTTATCTCACCAGATGTACTTCCCCCGACTCAGTCTGCTGAAACGCAGCCAATCCATCCCGAAAAGTAATCGAAAGAAAATAAGTATATACACCACCTACACAAGGCTCGCCTCTACAAACCCCATCCCAGCTATTGTTAATATTATTACTGATAAAGACTTGACTACCCCAGCGATCAAAAATTTCCAAATGAAAGGACTGCACCTGACATTGCCCTTGCACCAGAAAACGGTCATTCGCCCCGTCCCCGTTGGGTGAAAAGGCATTGGGGACATAATAGCACGAACCCTGCTCTACCTGACTACAATCTAAACCGTTGTAAACAGCACTATCCAAAATACCACAGTAGGTATGTACGGCATAAACATAGCTCTCTCCAAGCGTATCCAATGTAAGCGTGCCAGCAACCAACTGTTGCCCAATGTAATATTCAACCTCTTCTGCAACAGGCAAAACAACGGACAGTCTATCCCCTGCGCAATAGTCTGTCGATACCAAAGCGCTGTCGTCAAATCGGCTGACCACCCCCGAGCAATCCTGCACCTCTATCGTAAAAGTGCCAATCTGCCCGCATTCATCCAGAAAAACAACAGCCTCATAAAAACCTGGGACTTCAAAGACCCGTGAGCCACCTGAAACCAGACTTCCTTCCAATTCATACGAACGGTAGGCAGTGGTATCAAAAAAGTACGATTGCCCGGCTAGCAGGATCGTATCTGCCGGGACTAACGATGCCACCCGGTAAAGGCTTACATCATCAATAAAGTGAAAATCCGTAAAGCCAATAACTGTATCAAGATAAACGGTAGCTTCGTCCGGGGTAAAATTGCCCAGCACCAGCATATCTTCGTCTCCATCTGCCTCAAAACACCCCCCTATTTTCACCCACTGCCCTGTAGGAAGGAACTCGGTATTACTCAGGTCAGGCACTGCCAGAAGGATATCGTCATCAAAGACAAGACCGGCACTGTTGGTCAGAAGAAGCTGATAATTTTGGGTAATGACCTGAAAAGGCAAGGTGTAAATCCAGAAAGCTCCATAGTAACGCTCAGGGCGAAGTGGCGCTTCAAGCGGATAAGCCAAATACTCCCGCGTAACATTAGGCGGTGTAGGATCACTGTCAAACCATACACAAGAAGATAAACCTGTACCGCTGTGAGGAGCAGGTAGGATCGCAGGGTTCTGACCAAAATAATCACAATTCATATAGTTTGGCGTGCCAAAAAAAGTCACCCAGTCCGTAGCATACCCTTCGAAGTGCCCTTCGTCTGTAGGGCACTGCTCGAACGATTCGAAGTCACCATTAGGAATCAGGTTCTGCCCGGGTAATTGGCCCGGGCAGAACGATGCTATCAGAAAAACATATAGGATTTTAGTGCTTGACAAATCTCAGCGGTTTGATTTGGGGATGGTTGACCCGAATAAGATAAACCCCGCCGGGTAACTTAGATACATCTAACCGGGTTTGAACATCATTCAGCTGAAAGGATGTGATCGCACGGCCATTTACGTCCAGCACCTCAGCCGATAAGCCCGGCTGCAGACCACTTATATTGACATACAGCTCTGATTGTACAGGGTTGGGGTAAACCCAAGCCCCATTCGAACCATTGGTGCCTACCGGAACAAATTGCCTCGTCTCTCCTCCTCCTCCTTGAAAATTTTCATTGGGATCTATTGTGAAATAGCTGTAGGCAGACACTTCCCCACAATTATTAGCAGCTACGCATTCTACTTTGAAACATTTCCCGAGATGATTATTGTCATCCAGGAAATACTCGTCCCCGTTCGCATCCTCAAAGTTTGCAAAACTATAGGCGGCAGGCTGGGTTAAACCGTTTAATGATTCCGTATTTGAAAGCACCAAAAGCTCATCTGAACCTGTAGTACATTCTACTTCATAAATATTATAAGTGATTTCATCAAGTGGCTCACTGGAGGAGATTACAGGCAAAATTGAGGTGGTGATTTTTCCAAGAGCAGGCCCATTGGGTGTTAGGGCAATCGCCTCTGACCCATCGTTTGGGGGATCAGTTCCGTTATTACTGTCCACATCAAAAGGGACACCGAATTGAAAATCAACACTGGCGTTTGAAATCCCATTAATGTAGAGGTAGTGGCTCCAGGTATTGGTTAATCCCCTATTTTGGATACACCCAACTTCTTTTTTATTACAGCAGCCCTGTGTAATTTCAAGTTCTACCAAATCACCAACTACACCTTGAACAAAGGGGTCAATATCAAAATGGTAACGCTCACAACCTTCCGAAAGACCAACACTTGGCCGACCTCCAATCCGCAGACAATTAGGCGAACCAAGGAGGCTAACCCGATTCCCAAAACGGTCCAGTCCAAACAATTTTGCGCTGAAACACACCTCTTCTGTTGTCCCCCAATAATATGTTGACGCAAAGGGTTCACTGATGTTTATACAATTCCCACTGTTCACACAATATTCCTGAGGACTGAAATCAATATCAAAGGGAGCACTATTGGGATCTAAAACTACATTATTGTTTTGTGGCCCATAAAAAACCTCAGGCTGAACCAGCAATTCGAAATCAACCGAAGACTGATTGCCCTGGCTTGGAAAATAAATGTAAGAAGTTGGATCGGTTATCCCCATCGGAGAAATAACTTTTATATTCCAGAAACTATCCGTACCTGAAACATTAAATGAATAGTCTCCATTAATATCGGTAGTTGTTTGGTATGTCAGGAACATAGCGCCTACACTACCTCTAACCTGAACCGTTACCCCCTCAAGAGGAGTATCTGAACAAGCTAAATAAACTGTTCCAGAATATTGAACCCCATAAAGGAATACCAAATTTGTGAATAAAAAAGCGAAGGTAATAATTGTTCTCATTGTCAAAGGAGCGTTTATAGTTTACAGGAGTATTCAAACTTGGCCTTACTATTGTCTACTACGCCACAAATGTCGTGTAGGATTGCACCCGTTTATATATTCCCTGTTTTTGAATTAATGCCTACTCTTTCAGAGGTTTTCAGCAACCCCCTCTGTAGCTACTTTGCGAAAATAAACTCCTTCACTGCAATTTTTTTGCAGTGAATCAAAATCCCCCCCGCAGGACCAGACATTCCTTTGGAGTCAGGTTTTAAGAACCCAAAATGCAACTGATGGTTTGTAGTGCTGTAGAAATAACTGCCGCGTATGGAACAATATTCAATTTCCGCACCCAACTCCTTAAGCACTGCAAGATAATTATATATAGTACGTTCAGCGATTCTCGGTTTAGAATATTATTCTAGCAAAGGGAAATCTAAAGAAGGTCCTTTTGCGATAAATTTATAAATAGCGTTCATTGACAAAGCAGGCATAAGATCAAAGACTTGTCGGACTTTTTGCCACAGGTTCTTTTTGGAACCACTTTTTTGCCAGGCTTTTCGAAAAACAAAATCCAAAGCCTGACTAATTTGGTCGACCAAAAACGCCAGTAGCATGAGTAGGGCAAAATTGGTAGCCAGATATTTTTTACCATGCCCATAGTTATGTTCCAGATGGTACCCTTGATTTTTCAAGGTGTTGAAAGTTTCATTTTCAATTTTCCACCGCGAACGACCTACGGCTACGACCTCTTTGACATTGGCTTTAGTAATTGGAATATCTGTAATCCAGCTATTGGCATAAACGGTTTTACCCGTTTTGATGTCTACTTGCTGGTATTCCACATAGTTGACCAATTGTTCCTGATGCTGGCCATTGAGAATCAAGCCATTGACAAATCGAACGGTGCTCTTCGTTTTTCCGTTTGACCAGGAATGTTGCTCCAGCTTATTTTGCTCAGCCAGGCGCTGAGCCTGGGCCAAGACATAGCCCTCTTTGATGGCAATAACAAAGCTGGCCTGATGTTCTTTGATCAGTTTAACCATGGGGCCAGTAGCATAAAGCCCATCCAGCACAAAGAGCAATTTATCTTGCTTTAGCTCTTTGCATATTCTTGGAATAAGGCGTTTTGCTGCATTTTGCTCGCAATCATTTTTAGTGGCTCCATCTTGACGGACAATGGCTTCGCCGCCTACAGGAAAAACGGTCTTTACATCTGGATGCATTTGTACGGCACCCAACATCTGGTGATAATAACGTTTTTCTCCGTTGCGTAGGGTTTTAACCAAACAATGAGGACAGGACTTTTTACCAGAGCAAAAATAGCCGGTGCCGTCGATGCTAATAGAGGTATAACCATCAAGAACCTGACGAGATTCCCAAAGGCCCTCGCTGCGTAACTCATCAATGAGTACAGGGAAGGCCGGATGCAATTGCGTCGGATTAACCCCGTCAATAGTTTCGCGAAGAGCCGTGTCTTCTGGTATTTGCTCAACACCATAGACCGTGCGCAGGTTATGCTTACGAACTTCACACTGGAAATTCTGCCGAAACATCAGCAACGAAGGCGATTTGAGCGAAAACATGGCAAATGCACCTTTTAAAACGTCGGCCAGCATATAGCTCGCATTTGAACGCCTGTGGTCTTTAATCTGGCCAAAAAATTGGCCCAATTGTTTTGTCAAGTAATCAAACATCCAACTTTTTGGATGCAGCTTAATATTTTTTGACTTTTTAACCAAATTTTATTTCAAACCGAGAATCGCTGTAGTACGTTCACTTACATCAAACTTTCGTGCCAAGTCTATCGGACGACCAGTACCTTTACGGCGGATGAGTGCATCAAGTCGTTTTAATTGGTTTAATTGTTCGATGAGTTTCATAGAAAGCTTGGCTGTAAGAATACTAAAAATACAAGAAAAAATATAATTATTCAAGCAGACAATGACTTTTAAGTCTTAATATCTTTTGACAACCTTCAACATGCGCTATGTTAAAATTAGGCAGTAAGATTCGGAGCAACACGAACAAATCTTTTTGAGATTGTTTTAGCGGTCTATCTAACCAACATAAAATCAATAAGAACAGGAACAAACTTTCAAAGCACAGAATTACTTCTTTACCAAAAATCCTAATTTCCATAAAAATGCTTTAGTACACATAAGCCGATGCCGGCGTACGCCCCTCCTCCCAGTCTCCCTCCGTACGGTAAGGGTGGAAACGGCAGAACAGCTCCTCTTTGTACCAGCCCAATTCACGGGTACGGCGCACCACCTCTTTGTGGTATTTGCTGCGGTAGGCGTAGGCGGTCATGAGTTCACTGTTTTGCCAGAGGCTGAAGGTGGCCTGCTGTACAAGGGGTAGCTCACCAATGCCTACAGAAAAGAGTAGCCCTTCCTTATCCTCCACCGAGCGGCTTACCGGGGGCACAAAACGCCAGAAGCGCCAAAGGTGGTGGGGGTAGATAGTCGCCCGGGTGATCACCGCCACCGGACGGGCGGGGTCGTAGTCTGTAGTGATGGGGAAAGGCATTTCACCTTCCCATTCACCATGTGCCTTAGCGGCCTCCATGTAGACCGTCCACCAACCGGCGCAACGCTCCCGGAATTCCGCAAACAGCGCATGTTTTTGAAAGAAGCGCGCGGCCGCACCTTCGTTTTCCCATACTCCAAGCAGACCATAAACGCCGAAGTTGGGCCAGATGCTAAAGCCATTGCCCGCCCCGCTGCCCAGCATTTTGTGGAAACGCAGCCCCTCTACCTGAGCCAGCGCCTCGCCGGCCAGCCCCATTTGCTTGAAGCCCCACCACCGGTCGGGCAGAGACTGATACCGGAAAAAAGAAATGGTGGTAATGGATTGAGATGCAGCCATAGTTGTGTTGTATTGATGAGTACAACAGCAGCAACCGGGGCAATTGTTGCGCCCACGTTAAAAAAGCCTTTGTGCGTTAAATCGAGGTTAAACAACGGGCTATTGAGGCACCCAAACATAAGGATGTTGCGTTATGGTGTTGTGTTCCGTACATTCGTCAAAAAATCAAAAACAACGAAAATATGAACCAGTTATCACTAAAGAAGGCGCTGCTGACCCTGACCATCGTGGCGGCCGGCACCTTCACCACCTTCGCCCAGCGCATTGCCTATGTGAATGTCAATACCATTCTGGAAAGCATTGACGAATACCAGGCAGCGCAGCGTGACTTGGACAAAACTGCGCAGGTATGGCGGCAGGAAATCGCTCAGGAATACGATAAAATCAAGGGGATGTACAACCGCTATCAGGCGGAGCAGGTCCTTTTGAGCGAAGACGAGCGTCAGCGCCGTGAGGAAGAAATCATGGGCAAGGAGCAGGAAGTGCGCGACCTGCAGAAGTCCCGCTTCGGCCCGGAAGGCGATTTATTCAAGCTGCGGCAGGACCTGGTGCGCCCCATTCAGGAACGCGTCTACGCTGCGATTGAAGAATATGCTCAGGAGCGCGGCTATGACTTCATTTTTGATAAATCCAGCGGTGCCGGCATGATCTTTTCCAACCCGTCTTACGACAAAACGGAAGACGTCATGAAGAAGCTGAAGTAATAAGGTGCAGGATTTCAGGCAAAAAAGCGCGAAATTCTTATTTTTGCACCCGCAAAAAACAAAGATCAACCATTTGATCCAATACAAATTCAAACCGCATACGAATGAAAAGTTTGTTGAAAATCACTTGTCTTGTAGCCCTCTTTGCAGCGACCGCTGGTACGCTACAGGCCCAAAAGTTTGGCTATGTCAACTCTGCAGCTATCCTGGCTGAAATGCCGGAGGTAAAGCAAGCGGATGCCAACCTTGAAGCCCTGCAAAAGCAGTTGCAGAAAAAAGGCCAGAGCATGCTGGAGCAGTTGCAGCAGGACTATGGTGCCTTGCAGCAGAAAGTTCAGAGCGGCGACTTGTCTCCTAAGCAACAGGAGGAAGAAGCACAAAAGCTTCAAAAGCGCGAGCAGGAAATTGCTGCTTTTGAGCAGGACATGCGCAAGCAGGTTTCCGATAAGCGTGAAGAACTACTGGGCCCGATCTACGAGAAGGTCAATCAGGCCATCAAGGATGTGGCAGAAGAAAATGGCTTCCAATTCATTTTCGACCAGAACGTGCTGCTTTACGCTGAAGACTCTCAGAATGTGAATGATTTGGTAAAGGCGAAGCTGGCCAACTAAGCCTGCCGGCAATGCCCAACCTACCCATCGGTATATTTGATTCTGGCATAGGCGGCCTATCGGTCGCCCGTGCCATTATCGATTTACTCCCTTCTGAGCCCCTCCTCTATTTCGGCGATACCGCCCGTATTCCCTACGGCACTAAGCCTGCCAATACCATCCGTCAGTACAGCCTGGATATTACCCGTTACCTGATCGAGTCAGGTGCTAAAGCTATTGTGGTGGCTTGCAATACCGCCTCTGCTGCTGCATTGGGCACCTTGCGGTCTGCCTGGCCAGACATACCCATTGTAGGTATGGAGCCGGCCGTCAAGCCTGGTGCCAACGCCACACAGACCGGTGTGGTGGGCGTACTCGCTACCGCCGGCACGTTTAAAAGTCAGCGCTATGCGGACCTCATGCAACGCTACGCCAGTGGCATCACGCTGCTGGAAGACCCTTGCATTGGCCTGGTGGAACAAATCGAAGCCGGCGAGCTCAACACCCCCGCTACCCGGCAACTCCTGGAGGCGATCCTGTTGCCTATGATCCGGCAGCAGGCCGATACCTTTGTGCTGGGCTGTACCCACTACCCTTTCGTGGCACCGCTACTGCAGGACATCATCGGCCCGGAACGAACTATCATCAACCCGGCTCCCGCCGTAGCCCGCCAACTACAGCGAGTCCTTACCGAGCATCGCTTGCTCGCCTCCCCTTCTGCGGGAACCAACCACCAACTCTTCTTTTCCGGCCCTCTGCAGGGCACCGAAGCCCTCGCCCGGCATATGATCGGACCTGATTTCACCGTAGAGCGCCTTTCAATATAAAAAAAGCCGGCAGTGACGTGCACTACCGGCTCTGATCAATTCTCCATTAACTAATTAAGCGCCTTTATTCGACGATGAACCGACGGGTTGCGACTTGCTGCCCTTCTACGATGAGGCGCAGGAAGTAGGTGCCCGCAGGCATCTGCCGGACGTCAAGCTGCTCAGTTGTAGTACCGGAAGACAGCTCTACAGGCACAATGCTTACCGCCTGCCCGTTGCCGTTATGCACCATCAGCTGACCTTTCCGGGTTTGCTGACTGCTCATTTCTACGGTCAGATTATTGCGGGTAACCGTTGGGAAAGCTTTCAAGCCCAAACCGGCTGCGGCCACATCCAATGTGGAAGTAATCATCCCACGGGTCACTTCTACAGTTGAGAAGCCGCCCGGGGTGGCTACACTACCATCTGAGGCTACTGCACGGTGGTACAGCGTTACGGTTTGGTTAATGGCAATGCCGCCATCTTCCAGTATTTGGTCCACCACGCCAAAGGTGGTCTCAAAGGTTTGCTCCGCGCCCACGTTTTGCTGTACGAGCACTTCGGTAAAGTCCTCCTCTGAAGCGAGCTGCCAAATATACACCAGGTCATCGCGGTCGCTTGCTTCAGACCAGGTGGCTGCAAAGGGCGTTTCCGGATCGCCCTCAATGGTCAGTGCGGCACCGTCCATGGGAGCTGTAATCTCTGCTTCATCCGATGGGAAGCGGTTGATTTCCGGAAGTACCTGCCCGCGGAGTTCTCCGGCGGGTTGCTCCTCAGTGTGGATATTCACATAGTAGCTGCCACTGCGGATTGCTTCCACCTGTTCTGCTGTGAGGGCGTAGGTGTTATCGGCAGCAGTAAATGCTCCACTTGTTTGATCGGCATCTATCGTAGGCATCAGCCCAAGGTCAACATCTCCATTCATACCCGGGCCACCGAGGTGGAGGTGTGCACCACCGGCTACATTCTCATCGAATGGGCTTTCCAGTCCGGAAAAGGCACCGGTTAGCGTCAGGATCTCGCCGGTCAGTTCGGCCTTAATGCCGCCCACTGCTTCTGATCCGATCGGCTGTACTTCATTGAAGCCACTCAGGCTGCTGGTGAAGTAGGTGGTAGACAAGGGTAGCAGCTGGCCACGCACTTCGCCCGATGGGAAATCCATCGAGTGTACGTTCACGTAGTACTGGCGCATGCGCAAAGTGTCTATCCAGCCTTCGCTTGCCGCAATGGTGTTGTCGGCGGCGGGGAAGATGCCGTTGGTGCCATTGGCGTCAGCCAGTACATCCAGTACATTTTGAACACCACCATTTTCACCGGCGTAACCCAAATGGATGTGCGCGCCACCGGCAATATCGGTTTCCAGCATGCTCGACAGGGCGTTGAAGCTACCCGTTGCGGTAATCCGTCCGGGGTTGACTTCCAGTGCAAGCGCACCTACTGCTTCTGTATTGACAGCCGGCACCTCACTGGCACCACTCAGGGGCGCATAGAAGTAAGTCCGGGCTTCGGGCAGCACCTGGGCGCGCAATTCACCCGACTGAATATCGGTACTGTGAATATTGACATACAGACCGCGGTCTTTCATCAGTTCGATCTGATCTTCTTCCAGCTGATAGGTATTGGGCATAGCTGCAAAAGTGCCTCCAAGGTTATCACTATCCAGATCAACAGCCAATGGAATCACGACATCACCCGTCTGTCCGGCATAACCGGCATGGATATGTGCACCGCCGGCAATATCGGTAGCTACAGGGCTGCTCAGCCCGGCGAAGGTACCTGCAAGGGTCATCCGGTTACCGGACAATTCTGCCTGTACTGCACCAAGGGCTTCAGTAGCCGCTTCCGGTACTTCAAAAATACCTGACAAATAGCCGGTAAATACCGTTTGGCTTTCCAGCATCAATTGTCCGCGGATTTCACCCGCTGGCTGATCTACAGAATGGATGTTGACATACAAGCCACGACTTATCATAGCTTCCAACTGATCAGCGTTAATGGTAAAGGTATTTTCGGATGGCAGGAAACGGCCTGCATTTCCGCCCTCATCAGTAACGTTGAGCGGGAAAATGACATCGCCATTCTCACCCGGCAAGCCCATGTGGATATGAGCGCCACCGGCAATATCCGTATTCAATGCGCTTTCCAGTCCGGAGAAGGTACCGGATACCACAATGGTCGTATCGTTCATCAATTCCGCGACTACGGCACCACCTGCCATACTCGTAACGGCAGGAGCTTCATTGGCACCAGACAGGTGCGCACGGAAGACCGCTCTTGGCGTACCTGCAAGTTGACCGCGCAGCTCACCTGCCGGAAAGTCTGCCGTATGGATATTGGCATACAGGGACCGGTTATTCAGCAGTTCCCGCTGATCATCAGTTAGGGTAAAGGTATTGTCCTCCGCGCGGAAGACGCCACTTCTTAGTTCAGGGTCCGTATCGGCATTGAGTATAATTTCAATCCCTCCATTTTCACCCGCTTGTCCAATATGCAAGTGAGCACCGCCGGCTACATCTGCGTCAAAATCACTCTCCAAACCAGAGAAGGCACCACTGACCGTCAGTTCGCCATTTGCTACTTCCAGCACCAGTGCGCCCTGACCAGATGTCACGGCTGATGGTACTTCATTGCTACCCAGGAGGGACATGGTATAAATGGCTTCAGATACCGGCGTGAGCTGACCACGAAGTTCACCGCCACCGAAGTTATCAGAGTGGATATTGACGTACATTTCTCTGTTACGCAACATGGCTACTTCTTCATCACTCAAGGTGAAGACGTTGTCGTCAGAAAGGAATGCTCCACTGAGTGAATCCGTGCTGACTTCAATATTTAGCGGATAAAGTACCGGTCCATTCTCACCGGCAAAACCGGCATGCAGGTGGGCACCACCTGCAATTTCTTCTGCAATCTTACTGCTCAGGCCTTCGAAACCACCGGAGACGGTCAGTTCGTTGCCAGACAGGGAGGCAGAGACAAAGCCTGTTGCTGTGCTTAGAATGGGCAGTGCCTCATTATGCCCTGAAAGCGTGGCTTCAAAGAGGTCTTCCATTACTTCTCCACGCGTAATGTTGACAGCAGAAGCCGCACCCGCTGTAGCTACGGCACCGTCCGTGGCTACCGCCCGGTGGTAGACCGTGACCTCTGTGCCTACGTCTACGCCAAGGCTGCCTAAAAGACCATCCACCGTTTCAAAATCTGTTACGAATTCGGTGTTATTGCCTACATTTTCCTGGAAGACAATATCTTCAAAGTCTGCATCCGTAGACAACTGCCACACATAGGCGAGCGGACTATCATCAGTAGCCGCACTCCAGGTGGCCGAGAAATCCGTCGTTGCACCACCTTCCAGCAGGAAGTCAAGCCCATCGGGTGGGAAGTTGATCATAGGGGCGGAGACCGGGAAAAAGTTGCTCTGTTGGAGGATCTGCCCGCGCAGTTCGCCACCGGGGTATGCCATCGTGTGGATATTGGCGTAGTAATTTCCGGCGATAAGGTCTACGGTTTGCTCTTCTGTAAGCGTGAAGGTGTTGTTATCGGCGGTAAAGGTACCAGACAAGTTGTCGGAAGCCGGAGTTGCGTTGATCACAATATCAACCCCTCCGTTTTCGCCCGGAGCGCCAAGGTGCAGGTGCGCGCCTCCGCCAATGTTCGGATCAAATTCATCAGTAAGGCCACTAAACGCGCCGGTTACAGTCAGTTGGTCACCGTTGAGCTCCAGTTTAAGGCCACCAACGGCAGGGCTTATAGCTACCGGCACTTCATTGAAAGCGTCCAGTGATGTGGTGAAATAAGCCGTGGCGAAAGGTAAGGTCTGTCCGCGCAACTCACCGCTTTGAAAGTCCTCTGTGTGTATATTCACATATAGCCCGCGGTTGCGCAGGCTTGACCGCAGTGCCTCCGTGGAAGGCACGACGTTATCAGCAGCCGGGAAAGTGCCACTCAGCCCATCTCCGGCAATATCTGAAGACAGGTTTTCTTCTATGCCTCCATTGCTTCCGGCTAGTGCGCTGTGCAAGTGTGCGCCACCCGCTACAGCAGCATCAAAGGGAGAGGAAAGCCCGGAAAAAGAGCCGACACTGATAATATCATCAGATCGAACCTCCATCAGTACCTGACCGGTGGCGGGCGTATTTACAGCAGGCACCTCACTTGTTCCTGACAAAGCTGCATTCATATAATAGCGCGCTTCGCCAAGTAGCTGCCCGCGCAGTTCTCCGCCACCATTAGTTAAAGTATGGATATTGACGTAATAAGACCGGTTCATGACAGCCATGACCTGTTCTTCTGTCAGTTCAAAGGTATTATCAACGGGGTCGAATGTACCACCGTTGAGGTCATCGTTGAGGTCAATGGCAAGTGGGAATTCCACCGGACCGTTTTCGCCCGGCAGCCCCACATGCAGGTGGGCACCACCGACGATACTTACATCGACGGCACTGCTCAGCTCACTAAAGGAACCTGATACGGTAAGCATATTGCCCCGGAGTTCGGCTTTCACTGCACCGAAGGCGCGGGTCGTGACCGGAGGGGCTTCAAACCCACCGCCGAGGACAGCAGTGAGGTATACCGGCGCTTCAGGCAACAGTTGCCCGCGGATTTCGCCGGCTTGCTGATCAACGGAGTGAATATTGACGTAAAAGCCGCGGTCGTAAATGGCGGTCAGGTCATCTGGTGTAAGGGCAAACCGGTTGCTTGCCGCCTCAAATGTACCCTCGGTCATGTTGCTTTCCAGGTCACTTGTCAGCGCAAAGGTGACGGGCCCATTTTCACCAGCCAGACCGGTATGAATATGGGCACCACCAGCGATATCGGTGGCCACTTCACTTTCCAGGCCAGTAAAACTACCGTAGACAATCAGGCTGTCTTCAATGACTTCTGCCTGCACCACGCCCGTTGCATAGCTCGTTACCCCCGGCTGCTCATTGCTGCCGGAAAGGTGTGCCCTCAGGACGGTTGAAGCCGCTGTGGAGGCGACCTGCCCCCGAAGTTCGCCTGCACCGTAGGCTGTCGTATGGATGTTGGCATAATAAAGGCGGTTTTCCAGCGCTTCGATCTGGCTCTGCTCCAGCCCGAACGTATTATCTGCAGCGGTGAAAACGCCTCCTTTCAAATCAGGATTAGTCGTGGCATTCAGCTGAATGTCTACATCTCCGTTTTGCCCTGGCAGGGCAAGATGCAGATGTGCGCCTCCCAGTACTGAGGCATCAAAATCGCCTTCCAGATCCGCAAAACTACCGGTAACGGTTAGTTGATCGTTCACTACATCAAGGGCGAGGGCACCGTGACCATCGGTAGAGACAGAAGGCACCTCATTGCTACCGGAAAGGTTGATCAAGTAATTGTTACCTTCTGGTAAAAGCTGTCCACGGATTTCTCCACCGGGATAAAGAGTCGTATGGATATTCACATACATCCGGCGTTCCATCAGGGCATCCATTTCTTCGGCAGACAGCGTAAAGGTATTGGAGGTGGCTTCAAACGTACCGCTCTTAAGCAGGATACCAAGATTGGGGCTTAGCTCGAAGGTAATCCCTCCATTCTCTCCGGCATAACCGGTGTGAATGTGAGAACCGCCCGCCACCGTGACGTCGAAGTTGCCTTCCAGCCCGGTAAAGCTGCCTGATACAGACAGCTCATTGCCGTCCAATATGGCAGTTATTTCGCCAAAAGCGCGACTTACTACCGGAGTGGCTTCGTTGCGCCCACTGAGTTCGGCGGTAAATGTCATCTGCGCACTACCTGCAAATGGCAGGCTGCAAAAGATGAGCAATAGAATTAAGTAATCTCTGATCTTCATAAATGAATGTCGTTGAATTTTAATAATTGATGATTGGCTGAGCGAGACATAGCATTGAAAGGCTTCGGAAGGACCGAAAGCAGCGCTAATTCCCAAAACCAGCCTTGTTTTTTGTTTCTTGCTTGTAAGACTACGCATCAGTTGCGTACGAGCCTGAGTTTGTTTAGTGACTGATCAGGCTTTCCTGGAATGCTAATGTTTCCGTTTTGCTTTTACTTACGGAAGTACATCGGGAAGCGGATTAAAACAGATCCATCTTTTTTCTTTATCTTTCAAAAACTTTCAGAAACCGAAATGGAACTACGAAGCTTTCGTTGTCAGAAAACTGTTATTTCGAAGATCAATTTCCATAGATTTTGATTGCTTTGCGGTGCAACGAAAAGCACTCCTCATTGTTCGAATTTGGAAAGCACAACATTTATTAGTCCATTCGACGCATTATGCCAAAACCAAAACCCAGAACTGCACTGGAAACGGAAATCATCGATTTGCTTTCCAAAAAACAACAGCGGGGAATTACATTATTGTACGAGCATTACTCACCTGCCCTGTACAATATCATTCTCCGCATTGTACAGTCAGAAGAAGTGGCTGAAGAAACGCTTCAGGATAGTTTTTTAAAAATATGGGACAACTTTTCAAAATACGATGCCGACAAGGGGCGGCTCTTTACCTGGATGGTGCGTATTTGCCGCAATTTGGCAATCGACAAAATCCGCTCCAGTCAATTTAAGAAAGGAAATCGAACTGAAACGATCCCCGACTCCGTATATAATAGTGATTCACTCAGCGAAGAGCTGAACACCTCCGACCCGGGCTTACGGAAAGTCGTTAGCAAAATGGATGACAAGACCCGGGTTCTTATCGAACTCCTATATTTTAAGGACTATACCCAACGGGAAGTGAGCGATGCGCTCGACATTCCCCTGGGCACAGTCAAGTCACGGTCGAGAAAAGCGATTCAGGTCCTACGGCAAGTCCTGGGCAATGAGGGCTTTTTGTCGGCTATTTTCATCACCATGTTCGAAACGATAAAGCGATATTTTGGATCCTAAAGCATACATAGCGTCTGGTATTCTTGAGCAATATGTGCTCGGCAAGCTCACGCCGGAAGAAATGGCGGAGGTGGAGCAGAATGCAGCGCAATACCCGGAAATCAAGGAAGAAATTGAAGCCATCGAACTGGCATTAGAGGAGTATGCCCTGCTGCACGGGCAAACGCCACCGCCCGGTGTGCTGTCCACTATTCTCCAAACCCTCGATGAGCGGGGCACGCAGGCTCAGCTGAAAGGCCCGCGCAGCAGCCGTACCCTTTTGGCGATAGCCTGGGTATTGTTTTTTGCAGCGGCCCTGGGCTGGCTTTACGCCTATCAGCAAAACCAGGAAAGCACAGCAACGATTGCAGCACTGTCGGAGGAAATCAATACTATTGAAAGCAGCTGCGACAGCGTGCAGGCTACTAACGACCGCCTGCAGGCAGAACTGGAGTTCCTGCGCAACCCCGATACCCGCAATACCCGTATGAACGGTACCGACCTTTCACCGGAAGCTATTGCCTCGGTTTTTTACAATCCGGCATCCGGGGCTTCCCTAATTGATGTGGGCAGCCTGCCTGTGCCGCCTTCTGATCAGCAATACCAGCTTTGGGCTATTGTAGACGGGGCGCCGGTCAGCATGGGCGTTTTTGAAGTCAATACTGATACCTCAGGGCTTCAGCCGGTAGCCTACGTGGAAAATGCCCAGGCTTATGCGGTCACCCTTGAGCCCCGCGGCGGCAGCGAAACGCCTACCCTGGAGCAGATGTACGTAATTGGAGAGATTTAAAGGGACGAACCTGCCTAAACAAAGAAGGGGAATAAATCCAATGCCGGACTTATTCCCCTTCAGTTTTATGGCAAACATGGTATTAGCTCAGGCGGCTAATAGAATAGTCATCCTTGACCGTGCCTTAGCTAAGCCCGGTGACGAGCAGAGACACTTCATTATTCAGTACTTCCACGAAGCCGCCTTTGATGGCGTAACGGATCTTGCGCCCGGCTTCGCTTGCCGTTTCCAGTGCGCCGGTCTCTTCATTGAAGAAACGGTATTCCCCACTTTCTGTAGTGATGGTAATGTAGCCCGCATCCAGAGAAGATACAATTGGCGCGTGGTTTTTCAGCACCTGAAATTCACCATCCGTGCCAGGCACTTTAACTGAAGAGATCGCACCTGAAAAAATCTTCCGGTCCGGAGTCAGTACCGTAATATTCATAATGACTTAGTTTATAAGGCGGTACCGGAAGGCAGGCTTCCGGCACCTAATACAATCGTTTCAGGATGTGGGAGGTAAAGAGATTAAGCTTCTACCTCTGCCAGCATCTTCTTACCTGCTTCAATTACCTCGTCGATGTTGCCTTTCAGGTTGAAGGCGGCTTCCGGATATTCGTCCACTTCACCATCGATGATCATGTTAAAGCCGCGGATGGTCTCCTCAATAGGTACCAATACACCTGGCAGGCCGGTAAACTGCTCTGCTACGTGGAATGGCTGAGAAAGGAAACGCTGTACGCGGCGGGCACGGTGTACCACCTGCTTGTCTTCATCAGACAATTCCTCCATACCAAGGATGGCGATGATGTCCTGAAGCTCATTGTAGCGCTGCAGGATATTCATGACGCGCTGAGCGGTATTGTAGTGCTCATCACCGATGATAGCCGGATCGAGGATACGTGATGTTGAATCGAGCGGATCCACTGCAGGGTAGATACCGAGGGACGCAATCTTACGGCTCAGTACCGTTGTTGCATCAAGGTGAGCGAAAGTTGTAGCCGGTGCGGGGTCTGTCAAGTCATCCGCAGGTACGTATACCGCCTGTACGGAGGTAATAGAACCACGCTTGGTGGAAGTAATCCGCTCCTGCATCAGGCCCATCTCCGTAGCCAGGGTTGGCTGATATCCCACCGCTGAAGGCATACGGCCAAGCAGTGCCGACACCTCAGAACCTGCCTGCGTAAAGCGGAAGATATTATCGATAAAGAAGAGGATATCACGACCGCCCATTGGGTCTTTCATATCACCATCGCGGAAGTACTCTGCAATTGTCAGGCCGGAGAGTGCCACACGGGCACGTGCCCCGGGAGGCTCATTCATCTGACCGAATACGAAAGTCGCCTTAGAGTCTTCCAGGTCTTTCATATCCACAGCACTGAGGTCCCAGCCGCCATTTTCCATAGACTCCATGAAGTGCTCGCCGTACTTGATAATGCCCGCTTCGAGCATTTCCCGCATCAGGTCGTTACCCTCACGGGTACGTTCACCAACACCTGCGAATACAGAGATACCATCGTATCCCTTCGCGATGTTGTTGATCAGCTCCTGAATGAGTACGGTTTTACCTACACCTGCACCACCGAAGAGGCCAATTTTTCCACCCTTCAGGTAAGGCTCGATCAGGTCGATCACCTTAATACCAGTGTAGAGTACTTCTTTCTCCACGGAAAGGTCTTCGTATACAGGTGGCTTACGGTGGATTGAAGCCGAACCGGTTTGGTTGGCTACTTCACCAATACCATCGATTGGCGTACCGACCACGTTGAAGAGACGACCTTTGATGCCAGGGCCTACAGGCATAGCAATTGCTTCGCCGGTGTCCTGTACTTCCATTCCGCGAACCAGCCCGTCTGTTGCATCCATAGCAATAGCACGAACGCTGTCTTCACCGAGGTGCTGCTGAACTTCCATCACCAAAATTTCTCCGTTGGGACGGTCGATCTTCAGTGCATTATTAATTTCGGGGAGTTTCGAACCCTCAGCAGAAAAACTTACGTCTACTACCGGGCCGATAACTTGCTTCACATGACCGATGTTTGCCATATCAGTGCGTGTATTTAGTTGAAAACTAGAGTATCTTTTAAAAATCGGCACAAATTTAGGCTTTTGGGTTGATAATCAAAAGCAATTCCCTGCCCTTATCTTACCTAAAGCCTAATAAATCAGCCCCTTGACTTAAACCCCGGCACCGGGCTTCCGGAGAGACCGGGAAATATTGCACCCCCTTCTGC
Organism: Phaeodactylibacter xiamenensis; assembly: GCF_000759025.1. Taxonomy (GTDB): domain Bacteria; phylum Bacteroidota; class Bacteroidia; order Chitinophagales; family Saprospiraceae; genus Phaeodactylibacter; species Phaeodactylibacter xiamenensis. Next base: position 116,792 of record NZ_JPOS01000012.1, read on the forward strand.
TCCTGTTCCGGTATTTTATTTCCCCGAACAACGCTGCTATACACCACGATTAGGCAAATCGCTAAGGAGACAATGGCTTCAGGCCGCGGGGAGGCTGTGATATTTTTCTGTTCATTATGTCCAACAATTCTCCCGGATTGCTTATTCTTGATACTATGATCTGGGAAGCCCTTTCAAAATTAGCCCTTTTGGGCACAGAACGCGGACAGCTGCCACCGGAAGTCTTAAAAGCCTTGGAGCAGGTCGGGATACAGGCCACGCAGGCACCGGAAGCGGTGGTGCTTGAAGGTGCTGCCCTGTACCATCAACTTCGCCGGGCAGGCTTCCCGCTGCAGCACTTGGAAGCACCTACTGCTCCTCTGCTACAAGGCAAACAGGCTGCTGCGCCACCGCAGGCAGCACGACAGATGGAACATATCGTCCGCGGCAACTTCCGGGAAGCCCTGCCTGAAGCGTTGCAGCTCCTGCATCAGGCCAATCTGCCCCTGCCCCCTGAGCACCTGCCTGCCTTGCTTTACAAAGCCGCTAAGAAACCAGACTTCTGGTATGCCCTCCGCCCAGTCCTCCAACCGGCAGACTTTGAGCTCCTCCGGCTTAACCCGGACTGGAGCTCGATCGCGGAGCGCCCCCCCGTAGCAGACTGGCAAAAGGAAACGCAGGCCGATCGGGTGCAGATGCTGCGGCGACTGCGCTTTGAACAACCGGAGCAGGCGACATCCTGGTTAACCACTTGCTGGGAAGGGTTGACTCCGACTGAAAAAAAGGAACTGATTAGCATCCTGGACACCGGATTGAACGCATCAGACCAACCGTTTCTGGAAGCCCAATTGTCCGACAGCCGGAAGGAAGTGCGGCAATCGGCAGCACAGTTGCTGCTCAAAATCCCGGATACTCCTTTACAAGACACCTTATATAAGGAAGCTGCCACCTGGCTTACCCTGCATAAAGATGGCCGCCTGGATCTGCATGCGCCCCCGAAGCCCATATCCGCTTTTAAAAAGCTGGGGCTGTACAGCAGCAAAAAGCACAAATACACCGGTGGCGAAAGGGCCGGCTATGCTTACGACATCCTGTCAAAGGTGCCGCCCAAGCGCTGGGAAGCATATTTTAGAAAATCCACCCTCGATGCCCTGCGCCTTTTCGCCCGGGCCAATCAGCATCAGCTCCTTACCGATGCTATTGCGAATGCCGCTCTCCTGCATCAGGACCACCGCTGGATAGAAGCGCTGCTCCGGCATTGGTGGCGCACGGATAACGAAGTGCGTTGGAACAGCGCCCTGGGCAAGCAGCTTATGGCCGCTTTGCCGGACCCCCTTTTTAACGAAATCATGAGCCAACACCTAAAGCAGCATCAAGGCTATATCGAGGAGCGCAGTTTTGCCGGACAATTGCTATGTTTGGGCGTGCATAAGTGGGAAAGCCGCGTGGCCCGGCAGGTACTCCAAAACTTCAGGGACTGGCTCAACGCTGCGCAGTCGGTCTACTGGAATATGTGGCACTACAAGCGCATCCTCCGGGTAGCGGCCTATCTGGCACCGGTGGATATCCTGCCTGCCTTCCGGGCCGGCTGGAACCAACGAACTCCCATCTGGGGCAACTGGGAAGGCGATATTGACCGATTGCTGAAAACGCTGGCTTTCCGCAAAGACCTGAACGAAGTGTTGAACCCACCCGGCAAAAATCACAACAAGAAAACACCATAATATATGTCTGCCAACGCTGCTATCCGACTACAAGCTGAAGACGCCTACGCTGAGGAGCTCAAAGCCCTGCAAGCTGCCGACGACCGCCCCCGCCCTACCAACTGGAACCTTTCGCCCTGGGCGGTGATGATCTACCTCATGGGTGGAGAGCTGGAAGATGGCACCAGAATTTCGCCGAAGTATTTTGGCAACCGCCGCCTGATCGAAGTTGCGGTAGCTACCCTGGCCACCGACCGGGCGCTGCTGCTCACGGGCATCCCGGGTACTGCTAAAACCTGGGTATCCGAGCACCTGGCCGCAGCGATCAGTGGCAACTCCAAACGCCTGGTACAGGGCACCGCCGGCATGGCAGAGGAATCCCTGCGCTATGGCTGGAATTACGCCCGCCTGCTGTCTGAGGGCCCTTCAGAAAAAGCCATGGTACCCAGCCCGGTTATGGTAGCTATGCAGGAAGGCCGTATTGCCCGGGTGGAGGAACTGACCCGCATCCCCAGCGATGTGCAGGATGCGCTTATTACTATCTTATCCGAAAAGGCGCTGCCCATTCCGGAACTCAACTCAGAGGTACGGGCACAGCGGGGCTTCAACCTGATTGCCACAGCCAACGACCGCGACCGGGGCGTTAACGAGCTATCCAGTGCCTTGCGCCGCCGTTTTAATACAGTAAGCATGCCCCTGCCGGCCACCCTGGAAGAGGAAGTAGAAATCGTCCGGCAACGGGTAGCGCAAATCGGCAGCACCCTCGAATTACCGCCACAAGCGGCCCCGGTAGAGGAAATCAGGCGCCTGGTCACCATCTTCCGGGAGCTGCGCAATGGCAAAACCGAAGACAGCCGGCGCAAGCTCAAAGTCCCCTCCAGCACACTGAGCACAGCGGAAGCTATATCGGTCATCAATAGCGGGCAGGCGCTGGCTGTGCATTTTGGCGAAGGGGAAATCCGGGCGGAGGACATTGCCGGCAGTTTGCTGGGTGCAATTGTTAAAGACCCGGTGCAGGACCTGGCCGCATGGGAAGAGTACCTGGAGACGGTCGTAAAGGAACGCAAGGGCTGGGGAAACTTGTACGAGGCAAGCAGAGGGCTGTTGGGAAAATAGAAAATGATACCTAAAGTGCCCGATTTTCGGATATTCAATATGCTCTTTCAATATCCCCTTTGAAATTTCCGTGCGATATTTAGACTGTTTTTCAGGCACTTACAAAAGCACCTTTGCGATTTTTTTATCAAAAGCCTTGTTTATTGGATTAAAGAGCGCTACCTTTGCACCTGCCTTTTCAGAGGCAGCCCGATCAAGGCGAAACAATTAAGAAAAACAGGTGCAAAAAGAAGGTGCATAACTTCGCTCGCATCGCTCCATTTCCTCCTGATTTTCTATTGATCAACAATTAAATTATTTGAAAAGTGGATACGCTAAGTTATAAAACGCAATCTGCAAAAAAAGAGACAGTAGAACGCAAGTGGCACATCATCGACGCTGAAGGCGAAGTGGTTGGCCGTATGTGTACCAAAATTGCTTCTGTTCTCCGTGGGAAGCATAAGCCTTCCTACACGCCACACGTAGATACGGGCGATTACGTCATTGTTGTCAACGCAGGCAAAGTCCGGTTTACCGGCAATAAGCTGGACCAAAAGGAATACCAGCGCTACTCCGGTTACCCCGGCGGCCAGAAGTCCCGCACAGCTAAGGAAATGCTGGACAAGAAGCCAATTGGTATAGTGGAAGCTGCCGTACGTGGCATGCTGCCCAAGAACCGCCTGGGCCGTGCGATGTTCAAGAAGCTTTTCGTTTATGAAGGCGCTGAGCACCCACACGAGGCACAGAAGCCGGAAAAACTGGAACTTTAATTTTAAAAAAGCAGGACAATCTCGATAAATATGGAAATGATCAATGCCATTGGGAGAAGAAAAGCGTCTGTAGCCCGTGTTTACCTCAAGAAAGGTGAAGGCAAAATCGTTATCAACGGTAAGGACTACAAAGAGTACTTCCCTCAAAATCACATCCAATATAACCTTACGGATCCTTTTCAGACCGTAGAAGTGGAGAACATCTACGACCTGAAGATCAACGTAAATGGCGGTGGCTACAAAGGTCAGGCCGAAGCGATTCGTATGGGCATCGCCCGTGCGCTCGTCAAACTGAACGAAGACTTCCGCAAGCCGCTGAAGGACAAAAAGTATCTTACCCGTGACTCCCGCGTTGTTGAACGTAAGAAGTACGGTAAGCCTAAGGCACGTAAGAGCTTCCAGTTCAGCAAGCGTTAATTTTCGTTATTCAGTATTCGTGGCGGGCTGTCTGCGTACGGCTCGCTTCCAAATTCAAACTTTAGCAAAAAGAAAATGGAAAAGCCCACCTATAAAGATTTGTTGGATGCAGGTGTGCACTTTGGCCACCTCAAGAGAAAGTGGAACCCCAAGATGGCACCTAATATCTTCATGGAGCGCAAAGGGATTCACATCATTGACCTGAACCGCACCCTGGATAGCCTGGAGCGCGCTGGTAATGCCGCCCGCCAAATGGCGAAGTCTGGTAAGAAGATCATGTTCGTTGCGACCAAGAAGCAGGCCCGCGAAATCGTTGCCAATGCAGCGCGCGAAGTCGGCATGCCTTTCGTGACTGACCGCTGGCTTGGTGGTATGATGACCAACTTCTCCACGATCCGCCGTTCGATCAAGAAGATGAACAACATCGACCGCATGTTCCAGGATGGTACACTGGATAATGTAACCAAGAAGGAGCGCCTTACCCTGACCCGCGAGCGCAACAAGCTGGAGCGCGTACTCGGTGGTATCGCAAACCTGAACCGCCTGCCTTCTGCGGTATTCATCGTGGATATCCACCACGAGCATATCGCTGTAGCAGAGTCGCACAAGCTGGGACTGAAAACTTTCGGTATGGTGGACACCAACTCTGATCCTTCTCAGGTTGATTATGCTATCCCTGCCAATGATGATGCATCCAAGTCGATTGCCATCATCACCAACTACATGGCGGAGTGCATCCGTCAGGGCCTGAAAGACAGAGAGTCTGTCAAATCAGAAAAGGAAGCAACTGCGAAAGGCTAAGCTGCCGCGGTTCCTGGATTTTATTACCACACCATTACAATACAAGATATAATGAGTGCAAACATTTCTGCTGCCGATGTCAAAAAACTGCGCGAAATGACCGGCGCAGGTATGATGGACTGCAAAAAAGCGCTTAAAGAGGCTGAAGGCGATTTCGAAAAAGCCGTCGAGGTACTTCGTAAGAAAGGCCAAAAGGTATCTGCCAAGCGTGCAGACCGTGATGCCAACGAAGGCGTTGTTGTTGCCCTGGTTTCTGATGATAAGACCAAAGGTGTTATCGTTAAGCTGAGCTGTGAAACTGACTTCGTAGCTAAAGGCGACGAGTTCATCGGCTTCACCAACAAAGCTGCCGAACTGGCACTGCAGCATTTCCCTGATACACTGGAAGACCTGCTCAAGGTTGACATGAATGGTCTTTCTCTGGGCGATCGCGTTACCGAGCTGGTTGGTAAGATCAATGAGAAGATTGAACTTGATACCTACGAAAAACTGGAAGCAACTATGATTAGCCCGTACATCCACATGGGCAACAAAGCTGCTGTTCTTGTAGGCATGAACAAAGCAAGCGATGACATCTACGATGGTGGCCGCGACGTAGCTATGCAGGTAGCTGCCATGAAGCCGGTTGCAGTAGATAAGGATGGCGTCGACCAGTCTATCATCGACAAGGAGATCGAAATTGGTAAGGAGCAGGCGCGCCAGGAAGGCAAGCCTGAGCAAATTATCGAGAAGATCGCTATGGGTAAGCTCAACAAATTCTTCAAGGAAAACACCCTGCTGAATCAGCAGTTTGTTAAGGACAGCAACGAAACTGTGGCTTCCTTCCTGAAGAAGTTTGATAAGGAACTGACGGTTACAGACTTTAAGCATGTAACCCTCGGATAAAATTTTCGAAAGGCGGATTAGTTATCTAATCCGCCTTTTTTTATATCATTGGCCCGCAAAGGTCTGCTATGCACCATGCGTATCAGGCCTTCGTAGGATTACAGCAGTTTGCTGCGACTTTAAGCTTCAACCTCAAACAACTGGGAAATATGGCACAGCTCAAGTATAACAGAATTCTGCTCAAATTGAGCGGGGAGTCCCTGATGGGCGATCAGGGCTTCGGTATTGATTCCAAAATGCTTTCGCACTACGCTGAGCAGGTAAAAGAACTCCTTGAGCTGGGCGTGCAGGTTGCGATCGTTATCGGTGGCGGCAACATCTACCGTGGGCTACAGGCCAATGAGTCAGGCATTGAGCGGGTGCAAGGGGACTACATGGGCATGATGGCGACTGTAATTAATGGCATGGCGCTCCAAAGCGCCCTGGAAACGGTGGGTGTTTACACCCGGTTGATTTCTGCTATTGAAATGAAGCAGATTGCTGAGCCCTACATCCGCCGCCGGGCTATCCGCCACCTCGAAAAAGGCAGGGTCGTGATCTTTTCTGCCGGTACAGGCAGTCCTTATTTTACCACGGATTCTGCAGCCGCACTGCGCGCCAATGAAATCAATGCAGACGTCATTCTGAAAGGCACACGTGTGGATGGTATCTATAACGCCGACCCGGAAAAGGACGCCACCGCCACCAAATTTGACAACCTCACTTTCGCCAAGGTAATCAGCATGGGGCTGAGTGTGATGGATATGACTGCCTTTACCCTTTGCCGGGAGAACAACCTGCCGATCATCGTATTCGACATCAATACCAAAAGCAACCTCAAGGATATCGTAGAGGGCAAGCCTATTGGCACTCTTGTTGAGGGGTAGGCCGCTACTGCCCGCACCCTATAGGCGAGCCATCCGGCAATCGTGGTGCCTTGGGCAATTGATATGCCGATGGCGCCTCCCGAAATTTCTGTATCTCACCCAACATATAGCTTAGGTGAGCCCGTTCTTCCCGTTCGGGCCGGTCAGACAGCTGCTTTTCAAAGCCCCGCTCGAAAGCATCAACCTGATAGCGGGCGGCACCTGCCACCTGCGGCGCAACTTGGTCATCCCCTGCTAATCTCAATAAGTGCAACATGAGCCGCTTTTGACCTACCCTTGAAATAGCGCGTTCTGACGAGGTGTAAGCGTCGTCCATCGTTTTCCACAAGGCTTCAACGAAACGGTCAAGGTGAATGCTCTGCAAGTCACCCTGTGCCTCCTGATTGACCATCCGGGCAAGCCGCTGTGGGTGCAGCATCAGGCCAAGGGTATAATCAATTGCGGATGCTGCGGCTGCCATAGGATCAAAAACAGTACCGGTATAAGGCTCAAAATATTCTCTTCCCCGGCTGTACCCCATCGGCTGTGGAGGTATCAGACCGAGAATCTCAGCCGGTATAATCAGCTCACTTGGCTTTACCGTTCTTAATAGTGCGGTCATGGCGGCACTTTGTTCCGGCTCCGGCACAGGGCGGATAACCGGCTGACCGTCTCCCCGAAGTGCATAGGTGTAGTAATATCCGCCCAAAAGCTTACTACAGGCTGCTACCTGATACCGATGCGACAAATAAAGTGGCGTCAGTACCCGTTCCAGCGTGGACATAGGCTGCCCCTCCGGAATGTTTGCCTCCCCAAAGCGGCTCAGGGCCTCCCGCCGTAAATCCATAATGCGGTTGAGCTCCTGTGGTGCGGAAGTACCATTATCCCACAAATGAGCCAGTGGATGAGCTGTGCCGTCCGACCGCGCGCCATCGTCTGAAATGTAGTGCAGCCCTGCTTCAACACCCTCCATCAGAATGGTATTAAGGGCCTCCTTAACATTTGTTTCTTTTGAGAACTCCGTATACCCGTACCGGATCGCCAGTTTGTCCCAGTCACCGATGCCCGTATCGTAGGCTTTTGAGAAATCAACAGCCCCATCTTGCCCCAATTGTAAGAGCGGGTGCGGATAATCCATCACTGAGGCACGGTTCTTCATACTCGCAGCAAAATTATGCGCCAGCCCAAGCGTATGCCCTACTTCGTGGGCAGAAAGCTGCCTGAGCCGGGCCAGGGCCATTTCCTTTAGCCTTGGGTCAGCTACTTCTCCGGCCTCGTAGGCTTCTACCAGCCCCTGCGCGATCAGGAAGTCCTGCCGTACCCGGAGAGACCCCAAAAGTACATGCCCTTTTAGGATTTCTCCGGTGCGTGGGTCGGCTACAGTAGTGCCATAGGACCAGCCCCGGGTGCTACGGTGTACCCAGTTGATGATGTTGTAGCGTACATCCATAGGGTCTGCCCCTTCCGGCAAAACTTTGACCTGGAAGGCATCAATAAAACCTGCCGCCTCGAATGCTTCGTTCCACCAGCCGGCCCCTTCCAGCAGTGCAGACCGGATAGGCTCAGGTACTCCTGGATCAAGGTAGTAAATGACAGGCTCTACCGGCCGGCTGCGCTTGGCTTCCGGATTGGCTTTCTCTAAGCGGTGCCGGTAGATCAGCCGCTGCGTCAGAGGCGCATCAATAGGAGCAGCGTAGTCCTGAAAAGTCAGGGGAAAATAGCCCGAGCGCGGATCATAGGAACGTGGCTCGAATTCATCGTCCGGCAATTGGACAAGAGAATGGTGCATGCGTACCGAAAAGGAAGCAGGCGTAGGAGCAACCGATTTGAGCTCCTGCCCGTGAGGTGTACCTGTGAAAGTAAGCAAGGCTTCGAACTCCGTATTCTCTGGGAAGCTTCTGGTCCGGTCCAGCCAGAGAATGCTGCGCTCCTCATCGAGTTTAAAGTCTCCTTGCTTGTGTTCCTTTAAACGCTCTGCAACACCATGGGCATCGCGTATCAGAAAGGGCGTCCAGTCAATCAGCACTTTCCCATTTTCCTCCGCCTCGACTTTAAAGCCCCACAGCACAGACTGGGCAAATGCTTCTTCCACAGATTGGCGCTCCGGGAGGTTTTGAGTACGGGCACGAAACTTCAGGTTGGGCTCCTGCAGCAAGACCTTCCGCCCTTCCCGGATAAACCGGACCACTCTTGTATCCCCGAGTTGGTTGCGGTCAAGACCAATGTCATTAGAACCCAACCCGGCGGTCAGGCTGTTGATATAAAGTACCTCTTCGCCCAGTTGCTCCACTTCCAGCCAGATTTTGCCGGTCTCTTTATCGTAGTAATAGGTAAAAAAACCACTCCCGGGCTGAAGCCCTTTTGTCTTTTCCGTAATTGTGGGTAGTTGAGCATGCAGCAACATAGTCCAGCCCATCAGGACAACGGGCAGCAGGTATTTTCTCATCGCCTTTTTTCTTAAAAGTAGAGAAAAATTCAGAACTTGACGGAGAACCAAAGTCCTCTGACATGAAATATGGCCATTTGATCGCAGCGGCTTTATTTGCGCTATTTGCCTATTTCCAGCTTAATGATCCGGATCCCTGGAGCTGGGTTGCCCTTTACCTGAGTGTCAGTGCCGTAGCCCTGCTTGCCTTTTTCCGGCAATCCTTCCGGTGGCTCGCTATTGCGGGGCTCGTAGTCATTACCATTTGGGGCATACAATTGTTCCCCGCTTTCCTGGACTGGGTTTCCATGGGTGCTCCCTCCATTACCGAAGAAATGAAGACCGAACAGCCCCACATTGAGCTGACCCGGGAATTTCTCGGGCTCATGCTTTGTGCGCTGATGTTTGGCGGCTACCTCATCAGAGGCCGAAAAGGCTGGACATAACAATGATATATGATTTTTACTAATTAGAATGCATCTATCCGTGAAAAAGGGTAAATTGGAGCATTCACAGGTCCCAAGCATAATGCACAAAAATGTCACTTGAAGCCCCAACTGTTTTACAAACGCTCCTAAGATCAGTCCTCACCTTACAGCAGGCACCTTCTCTGCAAAGAGGTATTATCACTACTATTCCTGAAGTGGTGCCCCTGGTAAATACAGATGCGATATGGGTGCTCCGGTTGCCCGCTGCTGCCCCGTTCACTCCTTCACCAATTACCAGCATCCACCGTTGCGAGAGCGGCCAATGGGAAGTCCAGGAAACCTCCTTACCAGATTCCTGGCTTCGCAAACTGGAACACGAGGCGGGTTCAGAATCGTATGTGGCACTTCCATCTCCCTCCGAGAACCACCACATCATCGCTGCCCCAATCCGGTCAAAGGGCCAGGCTGCCGGCTTTTTCATTGCCCGCATACCTGTCGCTCAGGCTACCGGAAGCTCAGACCCGCTTCAGCCCATACAGCCCTATCTTGAAGGGTTGGGCGCGGCGATCTCCCGTTTTACACAGGAGAAAAAGATTAAGGTGCAACGTGACTACCTTCGAAAAATCATTGATAACATCCCCGGGCTTGTCTTTTCCAAAGACCGTGAGGGCCGTTTTGTTCTGGTAAATAAGCGCGTTGCTGAAATTTATGGCGTGCCGGTGGAAGAGCTTATCGGCAAAACAGACAGCGACTTCAACCCGCACAAACAGGAAGTGGCCCGGTACCGGGAGGAAGACCTTCGTGTACTGGATGAGGGCGCGACGATGTGGCTGCCGGAAGATAAAATCACGACTCCCAAAGGACAGGAAATACACCTGCAAACCTTGAAAATTCCTGTAACGAGTGAAGGAGAAGAAGGCACCAACAACGTACTCGGCTTATCGCTTGACATCTCCCCCTGGCTGCGTATCAAGGAGCAGGAAGCCAAAAGCAGAGAACGGTACCACAACTTCATCAAACACGCCGAAGAAGGCATTTACTTTGTGAAGTGCGATCCGCCGATCCCTCTTGAAGGGCTCACTCCGGAAGAGCAAATGGAACATTACTATGCCTCAGCTGTCATCGCAGAGTGCAATAAAGCGATGGCCAAAATGTATGGCCTGGAAGGGCCGGAGGCTCTGATCGGCAAAAAAGTCGCAGACCTGCACAAAGGGGAGGGCGAGGCTCAAAACCGGAAATCCACCCTGCAGTTCTTCAAGAAAAACTTTAAGATTAAAGACTTTGAAACCCACGAGATCACACCCGATGGAACTGAGCGCTGGTTCAACAATCATGTGGTAGGTGTATTTGAGGCCAACCACATGATAGGTATATGGGGCGGGCAAACAGACATCACTGCACGTAAACAGATGGAACTTTCCCTGCGTAAACAACGCGAGGAACTAAACTTCATTCTCGAAGGAGCGAAGGTAGCCACCTGGTACTGGGACCTGCCCGGGAAAATAGCCCGCTTCAATGACTACTTCTGGCAGCTTCTGGGGTACGATAATTCTGAAACGCCATCCAACCCCAAAGAATTCAACAACCTGGTCCATCCCGATGACCTGCCTCCTTTCATCTCCAAGGCCACCAAACACCTTGAACTGAGGAATAACCCTCAGGTGTTTGAACACGAAATGCGTTTGCGTGCTAAGGATGGCAGTTACAAATGGGTACTTAACCGTGGCCGGGCCTTAACCTGGAACGAAGAAGGGTACCCTATACAGGGTAGTGGGATTTTTGTAGACATTACCTCTCAGAAGGGCGCCATGATGCAGCTCAAAGCCCAGCAGGAACTCCTTGATATGGTTTCTGAAAGTGCTATGGTATCCTTTTGGGAGTTAGATCTTGATACAGAGCATGTAAAGATTTCTTCCACCTTCTTCAAAATTCTCGGCTTCGAAACGGATGAGTTTAAACTCACGTTGACGAGTGCCTTTGAGCTAGTACACCCTGATGACCAGGAGCCACGCTTCAACCATGCTATACAAAAAATTGAGCTGGAGGAGAGCTTCGAAGTAGAGCTCCGGCTCAGGACGAAAGAGGGTTCCTATAATTGGGTCGTCGTTCGCGGAGAACTCTATGTCCTGGAAGGCAAAAAGTACTACGCCGGCCTGCTTATTGATATCAATCAGCGCAAACAGACCGAGCTGGAACTTCAGCAAAGTCAGGAAAAGCTCAATCTGGCAATTGAAGGATCCCGGATTGGGATATGGGAATGGGATATCCCCAACAGGAAGGTTTCCAATAATGCGCTGATGTTTAAACACCTCGGCCATACACCGGAAGCCCTAACGGACCGCTATGAAGACTGGGTAAAATACCTTCATCCTGATGATGTCCCAAGGATTCAGGAAAGCTTTCACTTTCAAACCGGAGCTTCGGATAATTTCCGCCTTGACTACCGTATCAAAGATGCACAGGGCCATTACCATTGGGTCTATGATACCGGTAAAGTAACCGGGCGGAATGAAACCGGGCAGGCGATTCATGCTACTGGCATAACCGTTGACATTTCGGAGTTGAAAGCCACCGAACTCGCACTCAAGGAAAGCCAGCAGCGTACCCAACTCATTCTTGATGCCGCCAAACTAGGCTTATGGGAGTGGAATTACCAGACCGATGATTGTTTCTACAACCTCCATTGGGGCGGAATGCTGGGCTATGCACCTCATGAAATCAAGCCCGTTTCACAAACTTTTTTCGAGCTCATTCACCCGGAAGACGCCCCCCTGCTCAGAAAGGTGCTCGACGACCAACTCGCTGGCAAAACGGAGTTATTTGAAGTAGAAATCCGATTGCGTACAAAAGACGGAGACTGGAAGTGGGTGCACGATAAAGGCAGGGTCATGAGCCGCGATAAAGAGGGGCTGCCTGTAAAAATTGCTGGCATTCACATAGATATTGACCACCGGAAAGCAGCCGAAAAAGCCCTCACGGAAAGTGAAGCTTTCTTCCGCAGCTTGTTTGAAGACAGCCCGCTGGGCATATTGTTCTGCAATATGGATGGAGGCATTCAGGAAGTCAATGAAATGGCCTCTCAGCTACTGGGCTACTCCAGGCAGGAACTCACCCATAAAACGCTCAACGACCTGAGCATTGACGAACGGCTCTTTGAAGGACTGGTACATACGCTTAAGCAAGACAACACTATTAATCAGTTTGAACAGCAACTGCGCCATAAAGAAGGCCGCCAAATATGGAGCAACCTGCTCGTCAGTATTATCAGAGATATTAATGGCCAGCCTGAGAGCATTATCTGTTCTATTGAGGATATCACAAGCCGGATGGAAGCCCAGCAGGCGCTACAAGAGAGTGAGGACCTCAAACGTGCCATCCTCGATGCCCTGCCGGACCTTAAATTCCGAATTGATAAGGAACACCGCTTTGTCAGCTTCTTTGCCCCAAAGGGAGAAGCCCCGAAGCTGATCCTGCCCCCCGAGCAATTCCTGAATAAAAAAATAGACGAGGTCCTCCCGCCACACATTGCTCATGCTCTGAAAATCAATTTGAAAAAAGCACTGGAAAAAGGAGATGTGGAAACCTTTGAATATCCTCTCCCATCCAGTGAAGGCATGCGCTTCTTTGAAGCCCGGATCAACAGCATCAACCGATCAGAAGCCATCGTGGTGATCCGAGATGTGACCGAACTCAAAATTGCCCAGCAGGCATTGCAAAATAAGCTGCGGGAGCTTGACTATAACAATGAAAAGCTCACCCGCTATGTCAACAGCAATCTGCAGCTGGAAAACTTTGCCCACACTGTTTCCCATGACCTCCGGGAGCCGGTACGTACCATGAATAGCTTTTCGCAACTCCTGAAGCGCCGGTATGAAAATCAACTCGATGAGGATGCCAACTCTTATCTGGACTTTATCAGCAAGAGTGCCATTCATATGAACAAGCTCATTGAAGACTTGCTGGAGTTTGCCCGTTTCACCAATAGTGAAGACCCTGGCTTTGAAGAGGTAGACCTGAATGAGCTCCTTGTCGTAGTGCAGCAATCTCTTCGGGGGCTGATTAAAGATAAAAATGCTGATCTCATCATTCAGGAGCCACTGCCTGTCCTAAACGGCAACCCCACAAAGCTCGGGCAGCTGTTTCAAAACCTGATTTCGAACGGTATCAAATTTCAGGAAAAAGGCGTTCAGCCCAAAGTCACTATTACAGTGGAAGACCTGGACGAACACTGGCAATTTACAGTAAAGGACAACGGCATAGGCATTGATGAAGAGTACCATGGGCAGATTTTCCAGCTCTTCCGGCGGCTGCATAGCAAAAAGCTTTACCCTGGCTCGGGTATTGGGCTCGCTCTATGCAAGCGGGTAGTCGAACAGCACGGAGGAGATATCTGGGTGAAATCCAGGCCCGGTGAAGGAGCTACTTTCATTTTTACACTGCACAAAAACTTTTAGGCATGCAGGAAAACGCCATCCGTACTTACCTTGATGCGCTTTCCCGGGGAGACTTAGCTCAGCTCCTGGATTTGTTTGCTCCTCAGGCCATCGTACATTCTCCCCTCTACGGACAGCAGGCAGCCCGTAATTTCTACCCTGCCCTGCTGAAGGACAGCTCTGCATCCAATATAGAACTCCTGCATATTTTTAATACCCATAGCACAGAACATGCTGCCGTCAATTTCCTTTACCACTGGACCCTCGCTAACGGCGAACAGGTCACCTTTGACTGTGTCGATATTTTCCGCTTTGATGCAGCCGGAAAAATTACAGAGCTCAAAATTATCTACGACGCCTCGCAAACGCGGCCAGCATTGGAGCGCACTCAAAACTCCTAAGCTATAATGGTGTTGTAGAACTGCAACCCAACCTCGCTATGGCACTACTCGAATTTACCAATAAAGGCATCTACTGCCCACCCGCGGATGTTTACATCGATCCCTGGCGCCCGGTCAGTAAGGCGCTGATCACTCATGGGCACGCCGATCACTCCCGCTGGGGGCATCAGCATTACCTTTGTACCGAAGCTGCAGCACCGGTTATACGGTACCGGCTTGGCAACATCAACCTCTCCACCGTTCAGTTTGGAGAAGCAACGACCATCAACGGGGTAAAGTTCTCTTTTCATCCGGCCGGGCACATCGTTGGCTCTGCCCAGATACGCGTAGAGCATAAAGGGGAAGTCTGGGTCGCATCAGGCGATTACAAGGTAGCACCTGATGGTTTATCCGAGCCCTTCGAGCCGGTCCGCTGCCATACTTTCATCACAGAGTCCACCTTTGGGCTGCCGGTGTACCGCTGGAAACCGCAAGACACTGTTTTTGAGGAGATCAATGACTGGTGGCGGCAAAACCGGGATCAGGGGAAAGTCAGTGTTTTGGCAGCCTATGCTCTGGGGAAAGCACAACGCTTGCTGCACGGTATCGATGCCGAAATCGGGCCCATCTTCACGCACGGCGCTATTGAGAAAACCACGCAGGTCATGCGCAAACAAGGCATCAGGCTACCCGAAACCCGGCGCATCACCCAACAGTACAAATCAAAAGACTTCGAAGGCAGCCTGGTACTGGCCACCCCCTCCGCCACTGGCTCCAACTGGATGCGGCGGTTTAAGTCCGCGTCGGTAGGCATCGCCTCTGGCTGGATGGCACTGCGGGGCACCCGCCGGCGAAGGGCTGCCGACCGGGGCTTTGTCCTCTCAGACCATGCCGACTGGAACGAGCTCAATGATGCCATCAAAGCTACCGGAGCAGAACGGGTGGCGGTAACACACGGCTATACCAACCTTTTTGCCCGCTGGCTGCGGGAAGAGTGCGGGCTCGATGCCTGGGAAGCTGCAACCGAATACGAAGGCGAATCTCTGGATAAAGATGATGCCGAGGACATGGAAAACGAAAAGGACGCATGAGAGCATTTGCCAACCTCTATACCCGCCTGGACCAAACCACCAAGACCAACACCAAAGTCGCTGAACTGGCCCGCTTTTTCGATCAGGCCAATGATGAGGACCGGCTCTGGACGGTGGCCATCCTCTCCCACCGCCGCCCCAAGCGTACGGTGAATACAACCCTACTGCGGCACTGGGCTGCCGAACTCGCCGGGATTCCGCTTTGGCTGTTTGAAGAGTCCTACCATGTGGTGGGCGATCTGAGCGAAGCCATTGCCCTGACCCTGCCCAAGGCGCACAGCAGCAACAAACAGGGCCTCACCTACTGGATTGAGTACATCAAAGCGCTGGACAAGCTGGAGGAAACCGAAAAAAAGCAGCGCGTCACCGATGCCTGGATGCAAATGGACTATACCGAGCGCCTGGTCTTCAATAAACTCATTATGGGCGGGTTCCGCATTGGCGTATCCCAAAAGCTGATGGTCCGGGCGCTCGCCCAATCCACAGCAATTGATGAGAACACCCTCGCCCACCGCATCATGGGCGATTGGACACCCGACAAGACCACCTTCGAAGACCTCATCCTTACCAAAGACCCGTTAGAGGATGTTTCCAAGCCCTACCCTTTCTATCTGGCTTATGCCCTGGAAGACAGCCCGGACGATCTCGGCCTGCCGAAAGACTGGATCGCTGAGCGCAAATGGGATGGCATCCGCGGGCAGCTCATCGTCAGAAAAGGGGAACTTTTCGTCTGGTCGAGAGGCGAAGAACTAGTAACAGACAAATTTCCGGAGTATCATCCCCTCGCCGAAATCCTGCCTAATGGCACGGTTATCGACGGGGAAATCCTACCTTACAAAGACGGGCAGCCCCTAACTTTTAATGATTTGCAAACCCGGATCGGGCGTAAGAATGTCACCAAAAAAATTCTGGAAAAAGCGCCGGTAGTATTGGTAGCCTACGACTTGCTGGAGTGGGAAGGACAGGACATCAGGGAGCGCCCGATGGAAGAGCGCCGGGCACTGCTCGAACAATTGCTGGAGCAAACGGAGACGGACGGCATCCTAATGCTATCCGAACGCGTCAATTTTTCCACCTGGCAGGAGCTGGAGCCCGAGCGGCAAAATGCCCGGCAGTATCATAGCGAAGGCCTCATGCTCAAACACAAAGGCAGCCCCTACCGCTCCGGCCGCAAGAAAGGCGACTGGTGGAAATGGAAAGTTGAGCCGCTGACCATCGACGCTGTGATGATCTATGCCCAACGCGGGCACGGGCGGCGAGCCAATTTATACACCGACTTTACCTTCGCAGTTTGGGATGACAAGCAGTTGGTGCCGTTTACCAAAGCCTACTCCGGGCTGACCGACAAGGAATTCCGGGAAATCACGGCCTGGGTGCGGCGCAATACCATCGACCGGTTTGGCCCGGTGCGCAGTGTGGAGCCAGCCCATGTCTTTGAGATTGCCTTTGAGGGCATCCGAAAATCCTCCCGGCACAAGTCTGGCGTTGCTCTGCGTTTTCCCCGCATTTCCCGCTGGCGCAAGGACAAACCCCTGAAGGAAGCCAATACGCTGGAAGATTTGCATCAGCTGCTAAAGCTTTATGAAGAAGGTGGTTAAAATGTGTATTTTTGGGCCAAATTAATCCCATTAATCTCATGTTCAGAAATTGCCTTGCTTTTAGCCTGTTTGCAGCACTATTGATCGCTTTCCAGGCTTGCTCGCCTGCTGTTGCGCCGGAGGTTTATCAGGCAGCGCCTCCATCCACTTCCGTCTTCCGGGACACCCTGCCTTTCGAATTCCGGGAAGGCTTCATCGTTGTGCGGGCCCGCCTGAACGACAAAAGCATGCCGCTTGACTTCATCTGGGACAGCGGTGCTGCCGTCAGTACGATTTCACAAGCCACCCGGGAATACCTGGGGCTGCCCAACAGCATTCAGGCAGGGGCGGTCACCACGCTCGACTCTTTCCACCTTAGCGATATTACGTTCCCTTCCGTGCCCGTCGAGATTGTGAATTACGACGGCTATGCTGCCCCCAAGTGCATAGCCGAAGCTGGTGTTATTGGCGCTAATATCATCCGGCACTGCAACTGGTATATCGATTTTGATCAACAATTGCTCATCTTTTCTGACCTGGCGCAAATATTGCCCGCTCCTTCAGCTGTTCACACCCTACCCTTCAAACCTACGCCCTACGGGCAGCCGGAATTGAGAATAGCCACAGCAGCTATGGGCAAAGCTAAAGCAATAGCCAGTATAGGGCAGAGCGGCCCGGTGCGCATCAGCAGCAAGCAACTGCCTGATGCCGGCACCATGATCTACGACCGGGCGGTGGTGGACCGTTTTGCTTCAGATATTGATACGGCGGTTGTCTTTGAAAATACCGGCATTCAGATGGGCGGGCTCAATTTTCAGGGAACGCTTAAGGTACAGTCCGGCCGGCAGAATCAGATTGGCAATGCCTTGTGGGCGCAGTACAATCTCGCCCTCAACTTTAAAGAGGCCAACATTCAGCTTTCTCCAAGAGCGGAAGCTCCAACACCGGATTTCTCGCTGCCCAAATTAGGCTGGATGCCCCATTTCACCCCGAAAAGTGACCTGACGGTAGGCTTTATCGTAGTGGGCAGCCCGGCCTGGGAAGCTGGCTTGCGCATGGGCGATGTGATCAATCAGATCGACCGCAGGGCCTCTCCGGGCTGGTACAATGACTACTGTGCTTATCTGTCTAGTGTTCAGGCCCAGTTTGGGGCACCTGAGCAGATGCAGGTTTTCAAAAACGGCTCGAAGCAGCCCATTTTACTATCGGTAAAAGCGCAACCATAGACAGGATCAATCGGCGATGGCGATGGCTGCCATGCTCAATTCAAGGTTGGAATACCGCAAGAGCTCAGCGCCGCAGGCTTCAAGCGTAGCACCGGTGGTGACTACATCATCGACCAGCAGTACGTGCCTGCCGCTGAGGTCAACCCCGGCAACCGGTTCAAATGCCTGACTGACATTCCCCTGCCGCTCTGCGCGTGTCATGCGTGTCTGCGTTTGGGTGAAGACGACCCGCCTGAGTGCCTGTACTACAGGACGATCCATAGACTCCCCCAGCCCTTTAGCAAACCAGTCCGCCTGATTGTACCCCCGCATTTTTTCTTTTCTGGGATGCAGGGGAACCGGCACAATCGCTTCCACACTTTGATAAACGGGTACCGAACGCAGCACTTCACCATACCACTTCCCGATGTACCGGCCTACCTCCTGCTTGCCATTATATTTAAGGTGGTAAAGCAGGCGCTGTGCCCGCCCGTCTTTAACGAACTGGAAAAAAGCAGCTGCTGTTTGCAGTTCCAGACGCCCCCACAGGCGCTCCGTGAACGCATTGTCCAGGTGCAGGTGATGGTCGGTTTGCGGCAGTTTATACCGGCAGGTAAGACAAATCGGGTCAGATTGCCCGGAAGGCAGGTTGCGGTCGCAGGCATAGCAGAGATTGGGGTAGAAAAGCCCGAGCAAATCGTCAAGCCAAGGGGGTAATGATTGGAGTGGTACCGACATCCGGACAGTGCGTTGGTTTTGCCCTTTGAAGGTAAGAAAAAACGTCTGCCCCGCAAAGCGAGACAGACGCATCAAAACAAAACGAAAAACCAACTTTAAACAAGTTTCTTTATCACCACTAACTGAATCCGTGGGCCGAATGTTGCTTGAAGTGGTGTTAAGGATTTCTTAAAAGAATCCGATATTATTTTAGTTTTCAATGGCTTATACCGCTTCTTTCAATTTAAGTTTTGTAGCGGTTAAGCGCAAGGCCGAAGCCGTCATTTTTCTTACAAAACGCGATTTGACCGCTGAATTTATTCAAGCAATCAAACTTTAGCCGCTTTTTACTCCGGCTTCAGCCGAACGGGAAGGCTCAATTCTTCGCCATTGCGATTGACCGCCACGTCCATGATATCACCGGCTTTAGCCTGACCGATAATCTCCTGCAATTCCGGAACGGATTTAATCTCCCGGCCATTTACCCCGACGATCACATCTTTAGGCAACAATCCGGACATTTTTGCGGAGCCGCCTTCCACCAGTTTCTCAATAACAACCCCCTGCGTAATAGGCAAGCCCAATTCACGGGCATAATCACCATCGAGCTCTGATATCTCGACGCCCAGGTAGGCACGCTGGAAACTACCATACTCAATGATATCATCGGCAATACGGCGGACCAGGTTCACCGGAATGGCAAAGCTGTAGCCCGAGAATACACCGGTACGGGTAGCGATAGCGGTGTTAATGCCCAGCAACCGGCCCTCTGCATCCACCAAAGCGCCACCGCTGTTGCCAGGATTGACGGCAGCATCGGTTTGTATGAAGGACTCAATGGCTTTTCCGCCTCCCAGCAGGTTAATGCTGCGCCCTTTGGCACTTACAATACCCGCGGTTACGGTGGAGGTCAAGTCAAAAGGATTACCAACGGCCAGCACCCACTCCCCAATTTCAGCTTCGTCGCTGTTGGAGAAGTCGAGCGTGGGGAAGTCGTTGCCTTCGATTTTGATGACGGCCAGGTCGGACTTTTCCTCTGTGCCAATCACTTTAGCAGTATACGTACGATTGTCATACAAGGTTACTTCCACCTCGTCGGCATTCGCTACTACATGGTTATTTGTCACGATGTAGCCATCGCTGGAGTAGAACACGCCCGAACCGGTACCGCCCTGAGGCTGACCGCCACCGTAGGAATCGCCAAAGAAGAACCGGAACGGATCCTGACGGTTGGAGGTGGGCTGAGCAATTTTAGAAGAAATATGGACCACGGCAGGCATGGACTTAGCTGCTGCTTCCTTGAAGTCGAAAGGCGCATTGGCCATAGCAGGGGACACATTGACATTTCTGACCGCCTGGGCATAAGTATTGTCCTGCGTGACAGGCAAAGTGGGCTGTGGGGCCAGCAAACTGTAACCGCCAAGGGTAATCAGGCCACCTACAATACCCGCGAACACGAGTGCAAATAGCTGTTTCATAATCGGATGAATATTTTGTGTTTGATGATTGCCGAGATGCATTCTGATCTCTTAACATTTGGCAAAACGCCTGAGCTGCGATCTTTGTTATGGGAATTTCAGGGCTTTAACGGTAGCTTAACTACAGGTACTTTTTACAACCCTCTTGCTGATTTAAGTGGAAATCGTTATCTTGAATGCCTGCACTTGCGAACAGCACCTCAAATAAATTGACCATTCTATTCTGCCGTATGCCGAATAGCAGATTTCGGTGAGTCCCTTCCGGGTTTTATCGCAAATCTCTTTTGGTCTTTTTTCTTTGTTTCGTGGGCGTAGTGAACGGATTTGAAACAGCAGGAGTTCTATGGTAAGTACACCTTTCATCCGTGCCCTTACGCTTGGCTAACCTTTAAATCTGACATGACTCAAGACTATCGCAAACGCCTACAGCAACTCATCTGCCCTGAAAATGAAGCAGAAGCGGCGCTCCTTAATGACCATGCTTTTCAAGAGGGCCTGCTTTGGGGCGTTCCACGGTTTGGTCATCCGGAAGGAGAGGTGTATAAACATATCCTTGAGGTACTGGAAAATGTAGACCGGCTTGACATTTCCCCTTGCGTACGCCGAAAGTTGCGGCTCATCACGCTTGTGCATGATACGTTCAAGCATTTAGAGGTTCGGGGTACGCCCCGCGACTGGTCTAAGCACCACGGTATGATCGCCCGGCGCTATATGGAGCAGTTTACGGCTGATACCAGCATTCTTGATATTTTAGAACTGCACGATGAAGCGTTTTATGCCTGGCGGTGCATTTTCGTCTATCAGCTGCCACAAGAGGGACAGGCACGTCTGCAACGCCTGCTCGGAAGGCTGGGGAGCAACCTGCAACTGTATTACCTTTTCTTCAAGTGCGATACCGAAACCGGCGACAAAATGCAGGCGCCGCTGCGTTGGTTCGAAACCACCGTGCCAGGTATTGAGCCTCTTCCGCCACTACCTCAAAGCTCCACCCGGTAAGTCAGGATCGGGATCAGGCTTAACTGATAGCGCTGTAACACCTCATTTTGAAGAATGTCGTAGTAGGTATAAGCTACATTTTCCTGATTGGTCAGGTTTTGGATGTCCAGCGCAAGGGTACTGCTGTACTTTTTCCGGCTCTTTTTGATGTAAATCCGCAAGTCGGTGCGGAAGAAATCGGGGAACTGCTCCGTGTAACCAGCTGAGAAATCAAAGCGGGTATAACTTGCAGCCTCAGAAGCATCCACATCTATCGGGAGGTCCCTCAGCCCTCCCAGGTAGTTCACCCGAAGGTTCAGCCCTATGGTCCTTATATGTTTATCGGTTTCCTTTTGCCATTCTTTTCCTCCGGCGGCATTGAAGATGTAGCGCCCATCGTAGCGGCCAGTTTGAGCTGCTTCACCGGGCAAAGTGAAATCAGCCTGGTACAACGTCAAATTAGCCAGATAATAAAAGCCTTTGGTCAGGAGCTGTTCGACGGAAAGTTCAACCCCATAATTATCGCCCGTTGCCTTTTCTTCCCGGATGCTTCCGTCCAGCCATGACCAGCTATTGAGCTCGTTCAGCGTAGTGAAGGCGCCGCCGCCTGCCACATCAAAAACCGGTGCATTGAATAAGTGGTGGTAGAACGCCTCGACTTTCACACTCAGTGCCGGTTGCGGTTGCCATTGGTAGCCTAGCGCACCCTGATGAGAACGGGTGGGGGACAGTGCCCCGAATGCCCGGAAATACGGAGAGCTCATCTGAGAATGCAGCCCGTAGCCTGCATAGAGTTGATGCTGAGGCGCCAGTTGATAGCTTAAGGAAGCCCGGGGCTCGACATAAATGGGCGAGGACTCCAGATAAGCAGGCAGGTGGAGACCCAGTTGATAGCTCACCCGACCCGATAGCGGGCCGCTTAGGGTGAAGTATGGAGTCAGGATGGTTTCGTTTTGTGTTGCTGCATCCGGCGAGGCTCCTTCCAGTTGGTCAAGGTGGTCAAACGCCCGTACCTGAAGCCCGAATTGTGCCTGATGCCCCCGGATGAAGTTGTGACGGTAATACGTATGCCCGGAGATCAAACGCAGACGGTCATCATCCTCCAGAAGAGCCTCTGGGAGTGCCTCCTGCAAATCTGGAATTAGCGCCTCGCTGTATCGCTCCTGATCGACGGCAGAAACCCCAAGCCCGGTAAACCACAACCCACGCTCACCAACCGGCTGTTCGTGGGTCGCCCCCAATATGCCCATATTTGACCGGAAATCAATACTGAACAAATCCTTATCCGACTCTCGCAATTCGGGGTCAGCCTGCCCTTCGAATAGGTTGCTGCTAAGGCCACCCACCCCAAAGAGGGTAAGCTTACCGCCCTTCTGCCCGGGAAAAACCAGGTTGAAGGACAAATCCTGAAAATTAATCGCCTCTTCCCC
The DNA here is from genome assembly GCF_000759025.1 of Phaeodactylibacter xiamenensis. GTDB lineage: Bacteria > Bacteroidota > Bacteroidia > Chitinophagales > Saprospiraceae > Phaeodactylibacter > Phaeodactylibacter xiamenensis. The sequence continues at coordinate 139,426 of NZ_JPOS01000012.1, forward strand.
GAAGTTCACGCCGGCTTGCGTAAGCAAACCTACGGTAGAATAACGGTAATTGACCAGGTAGGAAGCTTCGCTGTTTTTAGAAAAAGGCCCCTCAGCGGCAACATCCAAACCGATCAACCCGGCCTGCAGGGTAAATTCCTGCTGTTGATTATTGCCCGCCCGCAGGCGCATGTCCATCACCCCGCTCAGGGCATTGCCGTAGGCTGCCGGGAATGCTCCGGTGTAGAGGTGGGAGGTCGACAGCAACTGAGCGCTCAAAGCATTGACGCCGCCGCTGTTCATCGTTGTTCGATCGGAAAAGGTGCCGGCATTGGGCGTGTGGTTAGGATTGAGAATTTGAATCCCCTCCAATTGCCAGGCCATGTGGTCCGGCGAGTGCCCCCGAATGCTCATGCCATTGGCCTGATCATTGGTATTGACCACACCTGCGTAAGAGGAAGCCAACCGTGCCGGATCGTAGAAGGTAGCCGGGAAACGGCGCACCTGTTCGATGGTCATGGTTTTGACGCCCAAAGGCTGCACCACCTGCATACCACTGCGGGAAGCGGTCACCTCCACCGCGTCTAAAGCCTGTGGCTTCGGCTTGAGCTGCAGTTCCAGCACCACTTCCTTACCGGATTCCACCAGCACTTCCGCCAGGATAAAGGGCGCGTATCCCAGGAAGGTTACCCGCAGTTCGTACCGCCCAACCGGCACTTCCGGAAACAGGAACTGCCCCCGATCGTCCGTCACGGTACCCGAACCGAAGCCAATAAGCTCAACTGCCGCCCCGGTCAGCGGTGCGTTGGTGCCTGCTTCCAGTACTTTCCCCCGAACGGTTTGGGTAGGTGAGGACTGTGAGAACAGCGAAAAAGTGCCTAACAGCAGAACCAGTAAGTAAACGTAGCGCATGAAAATGATTGATTTTAGATCCCCAGCGTATCGCGGTTGAGCTGATCGTCTGACCCTCCCCCGGCGAAATCATCGAAAGACTTCTGTGTCACTTCGATGATGTGCTCCTGAATGAAGGGCGCACCCTCTGCCGCACCCTGCTCGGGGCTTTTGATGCAGCATTCCCATTCCAGCACCGCCCAACTATCGTAGTCGTACTCTGCCAGTTTGCTGGAAATGGCCCGGAAGTCCACATCCCCGTCACCCAGCGACCGGAAACGGCCTGCCCGCTTTAGCCAGGGCTGATACCCTCCGTAAACACCCTGTTTGCCAGTAGGGTTGAACTCCGCATCCTTAACGTGATAGGCCTTGATGCGTTCATGGTAAAAGTCAATAAACTGAATGTAGTCGAGGCACTGCAGCACGAAGTGGCTGGGGTCGTAGTTGATGCAGCAGCGCGGGTGCCCATCCAGCGCTTCCAGAAAAGCCTCAAAGGAACCCCCATCGTGCAGGTCTTCGCCCGGGTGCAGTTCGTAGCAAACGTCCACGCCCTGCTCCTCAAAGGCATCGAGTATAGGCTTCCAGCGTTTGGCGAGTTCTTCAAAGCCCATTTCCACCAGGCCGGCCGGGCGCTGTGGCCAGGGGTACATAAAGGGCCAAAGCAGGGCGCCGGAAAAGGACACATGGGCATCTAATCCCAGATTGCGGCTCGCTTTGGCGGACCATTTCAGCTGCTGAACGGCCCACTCCGTTCGGGCTTTGGGGTTGTTGTGCACCGCTTCCGGGGCGAAACCATCAAACAGCTTGTCGTAAACCGGGTGCACGGCGACCAGCTGCCCCTGCAAATGAGTAGACAACTCGGTGATTTCCAGCCCATGTTCGGCAATTCTGCCCTTAAGCTCGTCGCAGTAAGTTTGGCTTTCCGCAGCCTGCTGCAGGTCAATGAGCCGGCTTTCCCAGGTGGGGATTTGAACGCCTTTATAGCCCAGCCCGGCCATATAGGCACAGATGGCATCGAGGCTGTTGAATGGAGGCTCATCGCCCATAAACTGAGCGAGGAAAATGGCGGGGCCTTTCATGGTCTTCATAGTCGTGGGTTTTAGATTGGAAAGTACGGATTTTTTGGAAAAGCATCCCTGGCTTCAACCAACCAGATAGCTGATCAAAGCCCCGATGGCTTCATTCATACAGGGATAAGTAAGGTTTAGCCTCATCCGTATTCACAATGTTTTTTTCAAAAAAAATTTAGGCCATTTGGAAATACCTATGAAGGAGGGTATATTACATTCATTCAAGTAACCGTTGCAATACAAAAAATCACAACCGCGCCGGATCAATTAATTTTATTGCCTGGCTTAGATTGTCAGTTATTCTAATGACTTCACGCGCTGGCGCTTACTAAAACTGTATGAAGCGTGTTTTTTTTGGACTTTTTTTAGGCATCAACCTGGCTTGCACGGTCCAGGTACATTAATTTTTGAACATGCGAACTTTTTTGACTTTACTCTGCTGTATGGCCGGATTTACCTCCAACCTATCCGCCCAAAAACACGATTACACCTGGCTGTTCAGTGAACAATACATCACTAGTAATGACTGGGGGGAAGCCTCTAGGCTCGACTTTAATTCAAGCCCCCCTGTCATTAGTGCACCGGACAGTGTGCAGATGATTTTTGGGGGTACCAATTTTACGATGAGCAATGCGGAAGGGGGGCTGATTTTTTATACCAATGGGTGCGAAATACACAATGCCCGGCACCAGCTTATGGAAAATGGAGATGGAATTAATCCGGGTGATGTGCATGATCATCAATGTGATGAAAGTCAATATTCTCCAGGTTATACCGTACCTACACAAGGTGCTCTAGCATTGCCAAAACCTAACACACCTAATATATTTTATCTTTTTCATATTCGGTCTGCCTATGATCCAATCTTAGGAGCTCCGTATGGTGCACTTATTCAATTATTGTACACCGTAGTTGATAGTGCCCAAAATGAAGGGAACGGATCAGTCGTAGAAAAAAATATGAGTGCGTGACAAAAAAGCGGGGCATCTATTATGCCGCCATTTTCCGGAGGCGGATTTTGCGTTCTGAGCCAACGACAAACTGGACAAAATCCTCCATGTCGCCATTTAATTTTACAGCTCTTAGATCCATCACTTTTTGGGCACTGTCGCTGCTCCACCGCATGCCGCTCTGCTCCATACGCTCTTTGACCAAATGCCCACAAGTGGACTCTGCCATAGCTGAGCTTATGGGGTATCCCTTCTTGATAAAAGCCAGATAGTCCATCTTATGCTGATGGTTGGTAAAATAGGTAATGGCTTTGTTCAGCTGTTGGCTTTTACTTTTGGATAATTTTGTCTTATCCCGGATAGCCACTAAATCATCAATGACTTTTTGCGTTTTGCTGTTGAGCAAGTCCGTGAGCATATCCCTGACCCAAGGCGTGCGCAGCTTGGACTGCTCGCCAAAAACCGCAGTCGCGGCTGCCCAAACATATTCCAGCACATGGATAATATCCAGGATAATGCCATCAAAGGCATCTTCCAAACCGTATTTTTTGACCGCTCCCAAGACTTTGTCCTCTAGCCCGATGCCTGCGTCAATAGGGACAACGAAGCGGCTGTCTGTATGGCTAATCCGGTTTTTGATGTCCTGTATCCCATAGTCCACCGCCTTGTCCTGGTCTGCTAAAAATGCCCTGCGGTGGATATTTTCGTGCCAGCCATTCTTTTTTGAGCGCTGCTCTTGTTTTGGTTTTTTCTTTATCTTTTGAGGCTCGTTTTCCACTCCCATCAAAGCATCGGCAATGGCTTTGACACTACGTTGCTTAGGCTTAAAGCTGGAAGTTACTGAAACAGTTGCCATCTGCTTTGTCCCTGGTTTCTCCCCTTTGCCCAAGCGGGCTTTGGGGTTGCCCGAGCGGGCTTTGGGCTTTCTTACCTTCGGTACGCCCTTGCCGTCAAAAGAGGCGCTGAAGCACACCGCTTCAGGTTCTGCCTTAGCCGGGCGGGCCTCATAATAGGCTTCCACGTATTGGCCCAAATTAAGAGTGTTGCGCACCGAGGACTCCCAGCGCAAATCCAAATTCAGCAGCTTGTTAAACAGGTGCACGCTTTCACGGAAATCATTCTCTGATGCACTTTCGCCCACTAATTCCTGGATATTGTAAGACCAATAGCTCCCTCGGGGCAACTGCAGGTGCTCATCCAGTTTATATACAACCCCTTTGTCACTGGCCCAGTGGCTCGGGCGCTGTATGGATAAGGGCCCAAACAAACTTAAATAGCGCCGCGCCTTCTTGCCCTTGCTTTGGCAAGCTGCTTGATTGTCCACGTCGAATTCATAACTCTTGCACTGTTTTAGCTTCCCGGCTATGATGTACCGGAGCAGCAGCAGCCCGATGCTCAGCAATTCGCTCAGCAAGCCTTTTTCAATGTCATGCATGGCATCCGAAGATTCGACGTATCCATCGCTAAGGCACACTAATTCTTCAAACTTCTGATTTAATCGCTGGGTAAGTTGCTGTTTTTCCATAACTTCATCCGGGAGGTTTGGCTGTCGTTAATTGTTTTGTGTCAAACTCAATTTACGACTTATTGGCTCAACCTCCCTTTTTTACCCATCCCCGCTTTTTTGTCACGCACTCGTGCGATTTTATAGCTTCTCAAGGAGCAGCATCACAATGGCTTGACTACCATAGGAAGGTTATCAACCCTTAGCCTCTAAAAATTATCGTTCCCTCCACCTTTCTGATCATCATTATTGATCTTGGAACGGCGGCCGCGGCGGTTACCACTGAAATCCAGTTCGCCAAAATTGTAGCTGATGCTAAAGCCAATCGAGCGGAACGGAATGCTAAAGTTGGAGCGCTGATAGAAGTTTTCGCCCTGAATTTCGGAGGGGAAACTCTTGCGCTCATTAAACGGCTCGATAGCACGGATACCAAGGCTGAAGCGCTTGTTAAACTGCTTCCGTAGCCCCATACCATAAAGCCAGAAACTCGGGTTCTCTCCCTGCAGCGTCTGCTGTGGAGAACGGGCAAAACCGAACAAATCAAACTTCCAATCCCTCGGTAAATTGATATTCGCACCGATATTACCGTTCCAAATTACCGTGCTCCGGCTCAAATCAATGCTGTCTACCGTCGACTCGGCGTTATAGGTGAAGATGTTAAAGCCCAGGCGGAAGGAACCTATTTCTTTGATGTTGACCGATGTAAAGAGGTTAACTCCCACACTGTTGTTTACACCAATGTTCAGATAACTGGTAGACGACACCTCTGAAGCCGGCTCGATTTGGACGAAGGACTCAATAATATCCGTTGTCTGCCGGTAATAGACCGCGGCATTAATAGCGACCCCTTTGACGAAGGTATTGTAGCTCAACTCGTACTGGTCCACGACTTCGGGGTCAAGTGTTGGATTTCCAAAAACCAGGTTGTTGGGGTCACTGATTTGGGTGAATGGGTTGATAAAGAACAGACTTGGCCGCTGAATACGGCGCGAATAGCTCGCCTTCGCATTACTGAAGTTCTTAAACTGCTTGTTCAGAATAATGCTGGGCAAAATATTACCGTATTGCTGGGTAAATGGCTCTTGCTCTAACTCCCGGTATGCGCCACGAATGGTGGTATGTTCATAACGCGCGCCGGTGATCAGTCCGATAGACTTGCTCAATTTCCAGTTCAAGGAAACATAACCGGCGTATACATCCTGATCGTACAGGAAGTTATCTGTGAGGAAAGGAATAGGCGTAAACATAACGGTATTCGTCTCCCTCGTCAGGGTCTCGTAATCACTATTGATGCGCCGAATGACGGTCTTGAGCCCCGTTTCCAGTTTTGTCCCTCCGGGAAAGGGGTGTACATAGTCCGCCTGCAGAGTGTACTCACTGTTGATACCATCGTTAAAATTTCGGATATCTTCCTCGTAGCGCAATTCGCTGCCATCCTGATCTGTGACATTTTCCTGATCACTGTTGGTAGTACTTAGCTGAAAGGCTACAGAAAACTCCCGTTCAGATTTGGGATAGGTACGCTTGTAATCTACTGTCCAATCGTAGCCATTTCGTACGCTTGCATTATCATTGCTGCGCACAAAATCCACGATATCACCTGTATTGGGGGCGATGCGGCCATTGGTTGTACCGTCCCGCCAATTATTAAAGCCATTGAACCGGATACTGGAGTTGATGCTATTGTAAGCATTGAAGTCGTAGAAGGCCCCGAAATTACCGTTAAACCCGAGTACCTGACTACTATTCGGCCCACCCTGGATAAAGGTACTTAGTATGGTTTCGCCCTCCTGCTCCTCCCGCAGGAAGTCAATAGACCCTTCGCGCCTCCAGGACCAGAAGCTGTTGGCACCACCGTTGAGCCCAAAACGGCCACGCACCCAATTCAGATTGACCCCACCGTTATTTTGGCGGGTTCCGATGGAGGTGTTTACAGAGCCGGTAAAGCCTTCAGCGTTTCTTTTTTTGGTGATGATATTGATGATTCCCGAACTCCCTTCCCCGTCGTACTTAGCGGTAGGCGTCGTTATTACTTCCACCGTTTTTATCTGGTTAGCAGGGATCGTTTTCAGGGCATCCGCCGGGTTAGAACCAAACAAGGTGGAAGGGCGGCCATTGATCAGGATTTGAATATTGGAGGAGCCCCGCAGGCTTACGTTCCCGTCCAGATCTACTGACAGCAAAGGGACATTACGAAGTACATCTGCGGCGTCGCCCCCCACGGTACTCGCATCTTTTTCCGCGTTGTAAACCAGTTTGTCAATCCGGTTTTCCACAAGGGCCGCCTGCCCCGTCACCGTAACCTCTTCCAGGTTTACACCCGTTGGCAGGATATAAATAGTGCCCAAGTCCAGGTCAGGCTTTTCCAGGGTGGTTTCCAGGCCTTCCAGTACCTTAGGTTCGTAGCCCAAAAAGCTAATATTCAAATCGTATTTCCCATTCTCCACCTCAATAATCTTGAAGGAGCCATCCGATTCCGTAATCCCGCCATCCTGTTGCTTCCCATCGGCTGACTTGATTAAAACCAGGGTTGCAAATTCTACCGGCTGCCCACTGATCGAATCAATCACCGTCCCGGCAATACGCCCTTTAATGGTAGGCCCCTTCTTGCCGCCCCCAGTGCCGCCCCATGGAGGCTGAGCCGATATAACGGAAACCACCAGCAAAAAAACCAACAAGAGGGAAAAATGTATAACGTTGGACTTCATACTAACGAATATTTTGGTGCAGAACAAAGTTCTCCCTGATCAGTTGCGAGGAACAAGCAGATTGTCATAGTAGTGTAATGGCTGGCAAAAGTAAGCTTTTCGTATTTATCCAAGCTACTCCTGCTTTTTGTCGGAGACCATAGGTACTGCTGTTGGAGCAATCGCTTTTTTCAACTAAACATCTGCGACGCCCGGGTTAAAAGTGTGACCCGGTTATCCCCTTAAAAATGTGATATCACCTGGAAGCTGACTGCATCAAAGATCCGGGAGGTCTTCGCTACCCGAAAAGACTAAGAGATGCTAACATAGCATCTCTTAGCTGTACTTCCTCAGAATCATTGCCGCAGGAGTAAATAGCAAAGGAAATATTGATAAAGAGAGTGGTGGCACATTAACGCCAAACCACTTTCTGCTGCGCCAGCCGCTGCCCCTGCCGCCAGAGGCTGGCCACATACCATCCGGCAGCCTGAGGGGGTAAAAACACCGGAGATTTAGGCGCTCCCGGAGCTTCGTACACCAACTGCCCAATGGCATTGTGCAAGCGTACCACCACTGGCTCTTGTACCGGTAAAGACCATTCTACCTGTACCTGGCCGGTGGCTGGATTGGGCAGGGCTTTCAGATGAACGTTATTGAGGGCAGGCTCCGGCGTACTGACGTAGAGCGTAGTGGCACAACTGCGGTTATCCGAGGGGTTGTAATCGAAGCTGTAGTTGGGCAATTCCGCTGTAACGCAAAGCTGGTAGGGGTCTCCAATAATACCGAAACTATTGAATTCAAACTCCGGGATATCCCATTCCAGCTCAATGGTACTGCCCGGGGCAAAATTCAAGTTATCCCAGTTTTCTTTATTGAACTGCTCAAGAGAAGAACAACCGTTCCAAATATCATAACTGACCCAGGGGAAACGAATGGCTAGAAAAAGGGTATGCACGGTATCCGGACCGTGATTCTCAAGTGTAAACCGGGCGACTGGCAAGTCGTAAACCAGCACTTCACCAACCGGCACGCTGAGCTCCCGGCTACTAACAACAGCAGGCCCCTGCACCTCGATTTCCGAAAGTACAATATCATATCCCTCCGATTCACTGAATCCATTAAACTCATAATGTTTTAGGAAGGGGGCAACTCCTGCGCGCCCGACCAGTAGGTAACCGGTAGGGGTAATTGCAAAGTCGTTGGGCTGTATACCCTGGTCTATATTGAAGCCGCTTAGTGGCTGTAAAATACTGTCATAAATATTGATCAATCCATTATCATGCAAGATGGCAACCTGCCCAAAACCAATCGAAACAGCCTCTATAGCGGCACCTGTTGCCGATGCCACAACGGCCTGAAGCTGCATCGCCTCATCGTGCAGCCATACCGAGTCCTGATCATAGCTGATCAGCCCGCCTGAGCCATTCGATTCCACCTGCTGCCCGCGATAGCCTGGCAAAGTGTCCAGGACTGACAAAGCCGTATCCGTAATAATAATATGCTGAAGTGTCCCGATGGCAATAGTTGTATCACTTAGTCGTTCAAATTCCAGAAACTCCTGCCCACCAGGAAAAGGGATTTCCCGGACCACCTGCCCGGATACCTTTATTTCCTGAAGCATATCGTCGTAGTAATTGTGCACCAGAAAAGACTCCCCCCCTAAAGGAAGAACATTAAACGTAGTCCCCTGCTCAAAGGGCACTTCTTGCCTGCCCCCCTCCGAATCGACGAGCAGTATATTTGCCCAACCGGAACAAAACCCTACATTGACAGGAAAAGCAAGCGCACTATCCGGAGTTTCCTCTAAAGAAAACTGTTGCCAGGCATTGAGGTCATATGGAAGAGCCTCATTGGTGATCAATTCTCCATCAGGAGTAAATTCCAGCAGCCGATTGCGGTTGGGCACCAGCATGGCATAATTACCGCTGTTCCGCTCTAGGATTTGCGTGACCTCTCCGGACATCAGGTCAGGAAAGGCTTTTTCCCACTGGGCAGACAGGGTCGTACTAAATACGGACAGGACTAAAGATAGCGCTAACTTTTGCATCGTATTGGGGTTTTACAAGCAATTTAATGCTTCTCTGTATCCACTACAATGTTTCGCTATAATGAATACTGCAACGGGGCTGACGAAACCCCATGCCTAAATCACCGGTAATGATTCGTCACCACCACCAATACGCCATTCACCAGATCAAACCAGTTAGGGTGCGGGTCGTTGGTGGACAGGGCGATGCTGACATCAGCTTCCGGAACGTACATAATGATGCTCCGGTAGTCCATCAGAGAGCCGGTGTGCCCGTAGTGGACGATGCCAAAGTCGTCCCACAGACGGGTGCCCAGACCGTAGTTGCTGCCGCCTACGGCAAAACCATAATCGGTGATCATCAGTTCTTTGGAGGCAGCGGTGAGGAAGTCGCCTCCGTACACGGCATTGCCATACTTCGCCAGATCGGAAGGGGTGGAAACGATAGCGCCCGCCGCGCCCACTGAGGTCAGGTGGTACTCATAGGCACGGCTGTTTTCCGCCAGGCTGTCGATTTTTTCTGCGTAGGAGCTGAAGTCGTCGTACAAGGTTTGATCCAGCCCGAGTGGATTGAAGATGTAGGATTTGTACAGATCGCTCAGCGACTGTCCGGTGACGGCTTCCGCCAAAGCGCCCAGCACATAAAAGCCCGTATTGGAGTAGCGGTAGCTGCTGCCAGGCCAGAAAAAGGAGCCCTGATCGACCGTGTAGTCGTAGATATCCTGATGCTCCCACACGCGGGTCTGCCAGTCGCTGCCGGTGTAGAAGCCACCGTCATTGAGATGGTCGCCCATGCCGGAAGTATGCGTCAGCAGGTGTTCAATGGTAATAGCGATGCCATTATCCAGCCCAGGGATTTCCAGGTATTCAAACAGCTTATCATCTAACTCAAAGTAGCCCTCTTCTGCCAGGCGGAGGATGAGGGTCGCTGTGAAAGATTTGGTCACGCTGGCCACCCGGTAGCGATAGTTGGGGTCGAGCGGGTTGTTGCCTCCGGGGCTGTGCTCTCCGCGGGTGGTGGTGATGAGCTCATCCTCGGGGGTCATCAGTGCTACGGACACCCCCAGCATACCGCTGGTGGTAAACTGGAATTTACTGGTAACTTCGTTGTTGAGCTTTTCGGTGATGGACAGGTAGACCAGCACGGCAATCTTCAGCGTCCGCTTGCGTTGCCCTATATCATCGGCGGCAATGATGTCTATGGTCACATTGCCCTGATCGGAGCGGGCCGGCGTACCGGAAAGCACCTGCGTGGCCGCATCGTAGGACAGCCAGTCCGGCAAGCCTTCAAAACTTACTACCGGAACAGGGCCATCGGGATCGGTAATTTCCAGTTGCAGCGTAAACAGGGAATCGGCAATAGCCGAAACCGAAGATGGCGCCTCGATGACCGGCAGTTGGTTGGCAGGCATGATGTCGTCCTGCTGATCTTCTTTGGAGCAGCTGTGGAAAAGGAGCGATAGTGCGAACAGTGAAAGCAGTAAGAAACGGTTCAGCATAGATGATAAAACTATTGAGTATGCAGATTAAATGTAGAGGAAGTAATTTCTGTTGTTGTACGCAAAGCCGCAAAGGGTAGCGCAAAGATCGCAAAGTTATACGCAATACGAAGTGGTTTGCGACATCGGCCACTGACGAAGCATAGCTTGTCAGGACAGGCGCAAGCCACTTCTCAGCGTAGATGCTGATATTGAGTAGGTTTGCTGTGGCAAACCACTTAATCGTCAGTATATAAGGCTCAGAACCTTCTCAATCGCCATAGCAACCATCCTTCGCGCCCTCTGCGTGAATCCCAGGTAAGCCATCGCTGTACCTGACAGAACACAAAACCAAAGGGATGACCAAGATAAGGAATTCTCCCTTACCTTTGCTGCACAAACAGCAGGACCATGGCCCGACTTCAATTTTGGATGTTTCTTCTTTTTCTCCCGGCACTGGGCATGGCCCAACAAGCCAACCGGCAGCACTACACCGGGCTCAACCTTGGCGTCAGTGTCATTCAGGAAGACCTGCGGGAAGGATATGCTTATCAACCTTTCACTTTACTGGCGGAAACCTCACTCTGGCTCATAGGTCCGGTATCGGTTTATGCAGAGGGGCAGTTTGTCTATGCTGATACTCCCATAGAACCGGGCGCCGTTTACGAAACCGGCCTGAATATGGGCTTCCGGTATCAGGCGCAGCTTTCGGAGCGGTGGCTTTTGGGGGCGGCCATTGGAGCCGGACCGCATTACATCACCCTCAATACAGAAAGCCAGGCGCCGGGCTTTATCTTTTCTGATAATTTTGAACTGGGCTTTTCTTATCTCCCACCTGCCAGAGACTGGGGCATCAATCTGCGCACCCGTTTTCGGCACATCTCCAATGCCGGCTTCAAATACCCGAATCTGGGCCTGGATAATCTCTTTGTCATTATTGGCATTCGGCAACAGATTTAGCCCTTTCGCATTTGAGGAACTAAAACATAGGAGATCTTTTGTTGTTATAACAACGTTCTGCTTTCGTAGCGAGCACTTGCACAATAAAAAACCCTTCACTGATGAGATTCCTTACCATAATTTGCAGTTTGAGCTTCGTGCTTTTTGGATGTAATACAGGTCAGGAGGCACCGGATAGAGCTACATCCAACGCCACGCCCGTCCAAACAGCTGCCTTTACTTTTGCTGACCAAGACCCGGGTTTGAGCGATTACTGGTATCAGGGCAAGGCTGAAATCAGCCGGTATGATTTGGAGCAAAACCGCTATCAAGATGTACACCCGGGAGAAGCCGTTGCTATTTTTGTAACGGAGGATTTCCTGACCGACAAGCAGGTCAAAAATGATAATTACAGCAACCCCAACAGCACACCGGTACTAAAGACAAACCTGCTGCGCAAATTCCCCACCGGCATTTATGACTACAGCATTATGACCTCTGTCTTCACACCCACTAAAGTGAAGGATTACCCCCAGACGCTGAAGGTTTCCACCACGGCACAGGATTGGTGCGGGCACGCTTACATGCAGCTCAATTACGAAGAAGAGCAGTACCGCATGCAACTGCATTCCTACTTTGAAAATGAGGCGGACCAGGACAAGAAGGTGGGCTACGCAATGCTGGAAGACGAGCTGTTCAACCGCATCCGGATTCATCCGGAAGGATTGCCGACCGGGCAGATTGATGTCATTCCGGCAACAACCGTGATCCGCTTGCGCCATTTACCTTTTAAAGCCTATACCGCCAACGCCACTCACGGCGATTACAGCGGTACCGATTTTGAAGGAAGCAACCTCAAGGTATATACGCTGGAATATCCGCAACTGAAGCGAACGTTGTCCATCGTTTACCAGGCTGAATCACCCTACATTATTGAGGGCTGGAAAGACACCTATCCTTCCGCATTTGACCGGCAACCCCGTACCACGCTGGCCCGGCGGACGAATACTATTTTATCGCCCTACTGGAAATTAAATAGCCGTGAAGATATGCCCGAGCGGCAGCGGTTGGATATGGAAGTATTCCCTGGAAAAGCGGAGGATTAACCCCGGAATGCCTGCCGGGCCGCCTGATCGGCGCGGCGCATGGGCTCGATGTTGCGGTATTGCCCCATCAGCTGCTTTACGGTTTCCAGCGCAATGCCCTGACTAACTTTATGCCCGGCACTGACGAATACCGGCTTGACGTTTTTTCGGGTGCGCAAAGCATGCCCCACTACTTTTTCATCTAGAAGAACAGGCAACGCAGCGCCCTGTTCCGGCGGCAGTTCGCCTGTGTAGGGAAGCAGCGTATCCTTAGCTAGCCCAATTACCGGGTAGCCGGTAGTTACGCCCAGCCAGCAGGCCAGCCCGAACTGCCGGGGATGGTTGGTCCCATGCCCGTCGGTTATGATCACTTTAGGGTAGCGGTTGAATTCCCGGGCGATATCCTCCAGGGCATTGATCAGCAACGGTCCCTCCCGAAAGGCAAAAAAGCCCGGCGCGTAAGGAACCGTCACCTCGTAAGTTTTGATTACCGTACCAACGGGCTCCTTGGGCCAGCGCAAGACATCCACGGCTACTGCACCAATATCCCCTTGATACTGCACGTCTGTAGTAAAAACCCAATCACCGGGATTTAGCGCCAAGTCCTGCCGCGAAGATTGCGGAATGCGCACTTGTTGCGCCAAGTCCAGTTGACGTTCCCGCAGAGCTTGTTTATCCATTTTTTAAGTAATTGTGCAGGCGTTCCAGTTGAGGGCGGTTGCGGAGCAAAGCACCCGCAGTAACTTGAGCCGTCTTAGCCTCTTTCAGGTTGGGAAAGCGCAGGGTTTTGTAAGCGGCTGAGTACTTCCACAATAAATCCAAAAAGTTGAAGTAAAGGTTGTACTTTTCGTAGGGAGGGATTTCCACCAGTTCAAATCCCAGCCGTTTCGCGGTCCGCTCGCTGAAAAAGTAGGAACTGCCTTTGATCAGGGTTTCCTCTGAGACCTCTCCTTTTTCCACCAAGTCTGTCAGATGGAGCAGCCCTTCCAGATAATAAGCCAGGATGCGGCGGCGCAAGGGTGCACCGGCGGGCGTGCCCCGCAGCACAAAAAGGTAGTCGAAAGAGGTGCCGTTGTGCAGTCCCCAAACCTTTTCATTGGGTGCATATACCAATAGCATAGGCGACAGATAGCGGTACAGCCCGATGAGCCTGAAGAAAGGCGTGAAGGCAAATTGTATCGCCGGGACAATGAGCAAGAGCAGCGGAATGTAAAAGAGCCAGTGCTCTGTGCCATACATGATGACTTTCCCGGTAAGGTAAGCGCCGGCAGCAAAAAGCAGTAACGCCAGAATCCATTGTACGGCCTTGGGCCAGGTGTAAAATGTATTCATATCAGTCCTTGTAAAAGATCCATTTGCCCAGTTCCTTAAGCGTCACTTTCTTACCGTACATGAGAATACCTACCCGGTAGATCCGCCCGGACAACCAGACAAAAAAGATCGCTGTGGCGGCCAGCAGGACGACCGACAGCACCACCTCCCAGACCGGAGGCGAGAAGGCCAGCCGGGCCGGCATCACAATGGGTGAAAAGAGCGGGAATATAGACGACCATACGGCCAAACTCGAATTGGGGGCCTGTATAGCCACAATCATAATGTAAAATGCCAGGATCACCGGAATGGTAATCGGAATAGTCAGGGACTGCCCTTCGCCCAGATCATCGCCCATGGCTGAGCCCACGGCAGCGAACATGGAAGAGTACAAAAAGTACCCGCCCAGGAAGAAGAAAATAAACATCGGCAGGATGAGCCACCAGTTGAGGCTTTTAAACTCCTCAATGGCAAGGGCGACCATAGCTTCTGTGTCCTCCGGGTTGAAATTGGCAGCGCCGGGCTGCTGTTGTGCCATCTCCATTTGCGCACTGGAATCAATGCCAAAGAGCAGGCTGCTCACCAGTATGATAATCGGGATCAGGATAGCCCATATGGCGACCTGCGTCAGCCCTACCGCGCCAACGCCTACAATTTTGCCCAACATCAACTGAAAGGGGCGGACGCTGGAAATCATGACCTCTACAATACGGCTGGTCTTTTCTTCCATCACCGAGCGCATGACCATCATACCATAGATAAAGACCACGATGTACATGATGATGCCCATGATGCCTCCAATGCCGGCGGCAATAGCTCCGGTGAGCTTACTGGCATCCGCGCTTTCGTCATCAATGGGCTCCGGCTCCAGCTCGATGCGGGTATCGATTGCTTCCAGTTGCTGAGGGTCGAGCTGCAGGGCTTCAATTTTGTAATCGCGCATCTGTCCCCGCACCCGGTCCCGGATCAGCGCATCTATATCCAGGGAGGGCTGCTTGTCGGCATAGTAGTAAATAGTGTGGCGGGTAGCCATCACATCTTTGACCCTGGGCACGACAAGAATGCCATCGTAGTCGAAGTCATCAAAATTTTGGCGGAGGGTTTCCAGGTCCGTGTCCACAAATTTGAAGTACAAATTCTCTTCATCTTTGATAGACTGGTCAAAGATATTGCCTTCATCAATAATGGCAATGCGCCGGGAATCGTCGCTTTCGTACTGAAAGATGAGCCCCGCCACTACGAAAAACAAGCCAAAGGCCAGCGGGGTCAGCAAGGTAGCCAGGATGAAGGAGCGGCGGGTCACCCGTGTGAGGTATTCCCGCTTTATGATGAGCCAAAGCTTATCCATGATCGTTGTTTAGGGTTAATTAGTTGACCTGACGGATGAAGATTTCATTGAGCGTAGGCAGGATTTCCTGAAAGCCCTTCACAAAAACGCCCCGGTCGAGCATCGCACGGAGGAGGGTATTGGACTCAGCCGTTTCTGCCACTTGTACGGTGAGCCGCCCGGGCTGTTGATCAATAACTTTAGCCCGCTCCAGCAGGCCCTCCGGCAGCTCGCCCTCGTACTCCAGTTCAAACAGGTTTTGCTTGAAGCGGTCTTTAACGGCGCTGACTTTGCCCTCCAGCACATTCTCGCCTTTGTTGATCAGTACGATGTGCTCGCAAATTTCCTCGACCTGCTCCATGCGGTGGGTGGAGAATATGATGCTCATGCCCTTCCCGCGCAAGCTGTGGATTTCGTCCTTGATCAAATTGGTATTGACGGGGTCCAGCCCGGAAAAGGGCTCGTCCAGGATCAGCAGCTTAGGCTCGTGGACGACGGTCGCAATAAACTGAATCTTCTGCTGCATGCCTTTGGACAGCTCTTCCACCTTTTTGTCCCACCAGTCCTCAATGCCAAATTTTTCCATCCAGGCGCTGATCTTGGTTTTGGCATCTTTAGCGGATAAGCCTTTGAGGCGGGCCAGGTAGGTCAGGTGCTCGCCCACCTTCATTTTGCGGTAAAGCCCCCGCTCCTCGGGCATATAGCCAATTTCTTCGGGGTGGCGGCTGTTGAGCTTTTCTCCATCCAGGTACACCACGCCCTCATCGGCCCGGGTTATGGTGGTGATGATGCGGATAAGGGAAGTCTTCCCCGCCCCATTCGGTCCCAGGAGCCCAAAAATACTCCCGGCAGGCACCTCGAAACTCACGTCATTGACAGCGACGTGCTTTTCGTAGGTCTTCACAATATTCTGAATATCAAGTATAGGTCTGCTCACGGTTCAATAGGTTGTGGCAGGGAAGATAAGCCCATTTCTGCGGGGGACGCAAGAAATTCGGTTAGGGATTGGGATTTTTGGATGAATGGGTGGTTGAAATACAAAGCACCTTGAAGGAGATGCTACACTAAGTTAAAGTCAAAACTACTTCCTGTTTACATAAGTTTTCTTAAAATTTCACTTCAATTCGTTTAGTACTAACCGTAAACAACACCCCGTACCCGCCCTCAAAATTGGTAAACAGGTCATCCTTTGGCGGGAAAAACCCTCCGATCTCGTCATCTGGCACCGATGCCCGATAAGCATTGTACTCCTCAGAGATGACCCGGATAAATACCGCTGCACTGTCAATGCTAAAGGTATCCACCGGGACAAAATCCTCAAATCGGGTAACTTGGGAGGGAACAATTAGGTTAAACCGGACCGTGTCGTTTTCAATAAAAGGCTCGCTACCGCTGAGTGCAGTACGCACTCTGTCTCTGACCAGTTGCCCATCAGCATACAAGTCGGCAAAAACACCGTAGGAGGCTGCATCCTGCCCCGTATGACTGAAGGATAAAGATATGTTGTATTGAGAAGCTGGCTCATTATAGTTGACCGTATAATCAAAGACATCAACCGGCGGGGGTAACAATACCACTTCCGACACCAGATCGGGGTAATCGTTATGGCGCACCTTTAGCTGATACTGGCTTCCCGGGGCGCCCAGTGTAGCTGGTGCAGAGACATATTGATCTTCTTCAAACTGAAGCTCTTCCAGAAAGCCGCCGTCTTTGTAAAGTTCCACTACCGCATCTGAAATAAAATTAGCCGCAGAGGTATCCAATGCCTGCACAGTAGGAAAAAGGTAGGCAGATACAGGCCGGTCATTCTCAATGCGCGCAAAACAGACCAAAACGGGCGGAGCCGAAGGGAAAATCCCCTCATCGTATGGCCGCGTCAATTCACAGGCAGTAAGTAGTAGTAGTGGGCCAAGAAGTATTTTGTTGAGTTTCATATACTAAGCTATTTCCAGTCGAACGTCCGGCTGTAACTAAGTGAAGGAATAAAAGGGAACAGCCCGACAATGACAACCTCTGGCTGATCCTCTCCCAGGTATTGCCCATCCCGGCTGAAGCGGGGCGTTGACTCTATGCGGATGAAATAGGGGTTGATGCGATTGTAGGCATTATAGATACTCAGGCTCAGGTCATGGGTAGGGCCTTCTTCCCTTTTCTGCCAGCGGTAGGTGCATCCGAGATCAAGCCGGTGGTAAGAAGGCAGGGTGACATTATTGCGCTGATCGTTGATACGGGCGCCACCGGGGAAAAAAATATCCTCAAATGCAATATTCGTATTGGGTATTTTGGCGGTGGGCAAAGTGATATGACTACCCGTTTGATAGCTCCAGGTGGCTGAAAATTGCCATTTTTCGGACACCGCATACAAGAGCACTACGG
This sequence comes from Phaeodactylibacter xiamenensis, assembly GCF_000759025.1. Taxonomy (GTDB): domain Bacteria; phylum Bacteroidota; class Bacteroidia; order Chitinophagales; family Saprospiraceae; genus Phaeodactylibacter; species Phaeodactylibacter xiamenensis. Next base: position 157,049 of record NZ_JPOS01000012.1, read on the forward strand.
AGCAATCATGACGCCTGTCAAAACGAAAAGGGAACCATTCCCCCTGATTGATCCGGTCGAACTGCCGCTGACTCTTCGACCAGGTGTAAGACAGCCAGCCGGTAAGCGGGCCTTCCTGCTTTCGTAGCAATAATTCCAGCCCATCTACCCGTCCTTCTCCATTAAACTCCAGGAGCTCTTCCCAGCTGTACACATCCTCCAACCCACTGTTGCCTACCGCTTTTAATTCCGTAAGGCCTGACATGCGCCGGTGAAAGGCTTCCAATGCTACCTCATAACGCGCGCTGGGATCCAACCACCTAATCCCCATTGCCACCTGTGCGCCCTGTTGCGGGGGAGCCGAAGCGGTGGCTCCCAACCAGATTTCATTAGCTTGCCCGGCATTACCCCCCGTAATCAAATGCATAAATTGCTGCCCGTAATTGGCGCTTAGGCTCGCCCATAATCCTTTGCCCACGCGGCTTTCAAATTCTAATCGGGGCTCCAGCGATAAAAAAGTGGTATCTGAAGCCTGATGCACCACCTGCCGAATGCCCAACCGAATATCCGTAGCATTGCCCAGCCGGATGTTCATGTCTGAAAAATAGTTCTGCTGAAAAGCCCGGGCATCACTCAACAGGAGCGTGGCAGACCGACCTTCGCTCTGAAAAGTACTCTGTGGGGTGAACCGCTGAATAACCTGCTCGGTGCCCAACATAAAACTTAGATTCCGGTGGGTGTATTTGGCGAAGGCCCGTATCCCAAAATCCTGATTGGATGAGGCATTGGCATTGAAAGATGCTGTCGTCAAACCATTCGCAAAGAGATTCATCTCCCGCTGATAACCTGAAAAGCGATACCGGGTATAGTAAATGATACTCTGCAGTGACCAACGATCGCTTAGAAAGGCGGCGTACCTCAATGATGCCGTTTGATTGCCCCATTTCACGCCAATTGCTTCTTCAGATCTGATTCGTTCCTGATTGCCCAGGCTACCACCCGTAAGGACTTCTTCCACCTGACTGTCATCCAGACTACTATAGTAGCTTAAGTAAACCCTGTGGTTATCATTTATCTGGTGGGTAAGCTTTACGTTTAGGTCGTACATGAGGTAACGCTGTTTGAAATCCTGGCCCGAAAATGCGTTAAACAAGACGCCCAGCCAGGAGGAGCGGGCCGAAAGCAGGAAGCTGGTCTTATCCGTTTTGAGCGGCCCTTCTACCAGGAAGCGGCCCAGTAAGGGGCTAATAGTCGCCTTCCCCTCCCAATGCTTTAGATTACCCTCGCGCGTCCGGATATCAACCAGACCAGATAACCGCCCCCCATACTTTGCCGGCCAGCTTGCCTTGTAGACATCAAAGTGCTTAATCGCATCAGTGTTGAAAACAGATAAATAAGTCCCGAAATGACTGAGGTTGTACACCGGAGCCCCATCCATCAAAACCAGATTCTGATCAGGGCTGCCCCCGCGTACCAACAAGCCGGTAGTGCCCTCTACGCCCTGCGCAATGCCCGGCAGCAGCGTAATCGTCTTGAGCAAATCAGCTTCGCCACCAAGCTGGGGCAATAACTGAAGCGTTGAAATGGGCAATGAGACCCTGCCAAGTTTCGGCACGCCGTGATTAGAATAAGAAGACACTTCCACCTGAGGCAGGAAATTCGAAGTGCTCAGCTCAATGTGCAAAGCCTTCCCTTCTTCGAAGACTCCACAGATCACTTGGGGCTCATAACCGATGTACTGCGTATGTAAGCAACCATATACGCCGGGCAGGCTCAAAGTAAAAAAGCCGTACTCGTCAGAAATACTGTATGCTTTGCTCAATGTATCCTGTATGACCGCTCCGATGACAGGCTCTTGGGAGTTTGCAGATTTAATGGAGCCGTGAATATTGAGCATCCTTTGTTGCGCAGATACCGTAACGGATGCCACCAGAAAGAGAAGCGTATAGCATTTACCTTTCACGAGAAACCAGCTTTATTGTTAAGAGCCCGGTCGGCGAGACAGGCTTTTTATGTAACGGTACCCCCACAAAGTTTAGCTCAGATACGATCAGTATTAACACTAATACTGAAGGCTTAGAATAGCCCAATCTTATTGAATCGTCTTGTGTAATGGCGATAGCTCGTTATAAAATGAACCCGTTTCGCCTAAAACGTGAAACCAAACTAAAGATTAAACTTGTTTGATCTTAGACATTACCAGAAAACCAAATGATGAACAGAGACACGATTACTATTGGAATATGTTTTATGCTTCTTCTATCGACAAGTTGTGTAAAAGATCAAGGCATTAATGATGACGAAGGTGAAGCGCTTCCTGATACAACATGGCTGAGCTCCAATTATTCTTTAAGTCTGGAAGGGGCTTTATCAACCTACAGCGATGAAGATATAGGATATGACTTTTGTACCGATGTCAGCACAAGGAGTATTTCAACCTACAAGCTTTACGGTGACTCCACAGTAGTTTACGAGGTAATATTAAGCCCGCTTAATATCGTTAACCAACCAAAAGTGCTCAGCTATGCGTTCTACGTTTACTGGAATCGATTTGAAGAGACAGACCTTTCGCTTTACAATGCTGTCACTGATATCATTCAAGGCCACTCCTCGCGGAAATATCATTTGCAATTTTCGATAAGGGATGAGGATGTAAGTTACTCCAATAGCTTTTTCTATACAGAGCGTACTACAAACACTGATGCCGATTCTGATTCGGAATCAATCCTTCGCATCCCTGAGAACATTGATTGCAGGGTTTACGGAGAAAGGGTAGGCGAATTAAATTTTCAGTACTCCGGATTCGTTTATTCCAATGGCAGAGCAGATTCTTTGTTTGTGGATTATTTCGATTTACAACTCTTTTTGCCTTTGTCGTTGTGAGCTGGGTGCCTCCCGTACTAAGTGCCTGGCATCATCGAAGCTTTTATTTTTTTCAAAGCCCTACATCCGCCGCACCTTCCCCTCCTGTTGCGCTTCGTTTGCCGGCTGTTCCGTCTTCAGGTCCAGGATATTGCCCATGTGGTAGCAGGTGCGGCAGCGGGCCTCATAGGTATCCTTTTCGCCCAGCACGACGGTGTGGTCATCTGCCGAAAGGCGGTAAGAATGGGTGGCCAGGTTCCCGCAGTGCTGACAGATGGCGTGCACTTTCGTGATGTACTCCGCCACGGCCAGCAGATTGGGCATCGGGCCGAAGGGCTTGCCCCGAAAGTCCATATCCAACCCCGCCACAATGACGCGCAGCCCGCGCAAGGCCAGCATCTGACAGACCTCCGGCAGGTCTTCATCAAAGAACTGTGCCTCGTCTACGCCGATGACATTCACACCCTCCGTCAGCTCCAGCAGGCGGCGGGAGTGCTCGATGGGCGTGGAGAGGATGTAGTTGGCATCGTGGGACACCACTTTGGCCTCATCGTAGCGCGTATCTACCTTGGGCTTGAAGATTTCCACCCGCTGATTGGCAATTTTGGCGCGCTTCAGGCGGCGGATCAACTCCTCGGTCTTACCGGAAAACATGGACCCACAGATGATTTCTATCCATCCGCTGCGCTGTCCCTTAAAATGCGGTTCTAAAAACATAGGCTCAGGGTTGAACGCCTAAAGTTACGGCACCGGGAAGGGATTAAAAAATAATCCGGAGCATGGGCCTGATTTTTCTGCCCCATCTTATGGAAAAGTGCGCTGCTGCAAAGGTGTGAACTTGACTGGCTCTGCTAATGTTACTAACTTTGATCTTCCGGTGGAATAGCCGGTGTGTCTAAATGATAAATATTGGTCCGCCATGATAAAAGTTGCAGAAAGCGCAAAAAGCCAGATTGCAGAGATTCGTAAAGCCAAGAATTACGGAGCCGATTACTTTGTCCGGGTATGGGTCACGAGCGGGGGCTGTTCCGGGCTAACCTATCAACTGGAGTTTTCCAATGAGGCTAAAGCCGATGATCAGGTCTTTGAAGACAACGGCGAGAAAGTCGTCACCGACCTGCGCAGCTTCATTTACCTTTGTAACACCACGCTGGAGTTTTCCGGCGGGCTCAATGGGGAGGGCTTTGTATTCAACAACCCGAATGCCTCCCGCACCTGTGCCTGCGGAGAGAGCTTTGCTGTATAGATAGCATCCCCACACTCATCAGAAACTTCAACGACAAAAAAAGTCGTTGGAGTTTCACTGTTCAGGAGATGTCTGAATGCCTTTTTTAACCAATCTTTTTTCCATGCAATCTGACCACCCTCCCTCTTGTTGCTCCAGGCATTGGTTTATCCTACTGCTCAGGTCTCTGATTACAAAAGCCTGACCGCCTATGCTACGCATCGGATATGACGCAAGGCAGTTGTACAATAATTTTACCGGGCCCGGCAACTACAGCCGTACGCTCCTCTCCAATCTCGCGGAATACTATCCGGACAATGCCTATTTCCTGTATACGCCGCGCCTGACCCGTAACGAAGAGACCCAGTTCTTCCTCAACAGTGCCTTGTACAATACCCACATGCCCCGCCGAAAAGGGTTCCCGCTGCTATGGCAAAATTTTGGCATCAAACGTGACCTGAAGCGGCAACGCATACAGCTCTTTCACGGTCTTAATCAGTCTCTGCCCTTTGGCTTATCCAAAACGGGAATTAAAAGTGTGGTCACGGTGCATGACCTGATTTTCAAACGATTCCCTAAGCAGTATACTTTTTCGCGCCGGCTGGCGCTTGACTTCAGACTTAAGTACGCTTGCCGGGAGGCAGACCACATCGTAGCTATTAGCGAAAATACCCGGCAGGACCTGCTGCACTTTTATGAGGTGCCACCGGAGAAGGTATCGGTTATTTACCAGTCCTGCCACGAGCGCTATATGCAGGAACGGTCAAATAAAACCCTGGAAGCGGTAAGGCAGCGGTACCAGTTACCTAAAGAATATATTTTATCGGTGGGTGCCATCATACCACGCAAGAATTTATCCGGGGTCATCAAAGCATTATCCATAATGCCTGCAACAGAACGGCTTCCACTTGTAGTTGTGGGCAGAGGTGCCAGGCATAAGCAGCAAATCCTTCGTTTGGCCAAGCAACTGCAACTCAGCGATCATATCCACTTTGCAGATGTCCGCTTTAACGACCTCCCGGCAGTCTACCAAAGTGCCTCTCTTTTTGTCTATCCTTCGCTTTATGAGGGCTTCGGTATTCCTATTCTCGAAGCGCTGTTCAGTAAAGTCCCGGTTTTGACGTCTGATACCGCCTCCCTGCCCGAAGCAGGCGGCCCCGGAGCACATCTGACAGACCCCACACAACCCGAAGCTATTGCCGAGGGTATCCGAAAAGTGCTTACCGATACCGAATACCAGGCCCGGCTCATCCATGACGGCTTTGAACATGCCCAACAATTCCTGGGCGAGCCCCTTTCCGAAAAAATGATCGACCTTTACGAAGAGTTGATCGGAGAAGAATACCTGACGCCGGAACAAATTACCTAACCCCCTCCCTTCATCCAAACATCGCGTTGTGGGAATGGAATGGTGACACCATTTTCCCGGAAAGCGTGGTCAACCTTAAAACGCATATCACTCTTGACATCCTCGATTCGGATGAACTCGTGCGACCAGAAGTGGAGCTCAAAGTCGAGGGAAGAGTCTCCAAAATCCACAAAACGCACAAAAGGTGCCGGGTGGCGGATGACTTCCGCATTGCTCCGCGCAATATCCAGTAGCAACTGCTTAACCAGCTCCGTGTCTGACCCGTAGGCCACCCCCACCTTGATGTAAAAGCGGGCCTTGTTGTCGTTGTGGCTCCAGTTGACAAAATGCTGAACAATCAGGCGGGAGTTGGGGACAATCACAACGATGTTATCACGGGTCTCTACCAGCGAGGTCCGCACGCCAATCCGTTTTACCGTACCGATAAGGCCGTCCACTTCCACTACATCACCGACCTCTGCCCGGCGCTCGAACAACAGGATCACACCAGAGAACAAATCCTTGAACGTTTCCTGAAGGCCAAGCCCCACGCCCACCAGTAGCGCCGCTGCACCGCCCCAAATCAGGGTAAGCGTAAAGCCAAGTGCCTCCAGCGCCATCAGCCCGGCAATGATATAAACGAAGTATTGCAACAGCTGATTGAAGGCATACTGCGAGCCCACATTGATTTGCTTGCTCCGGTAGTACTGACTGAGGATAAGCTGAATGATCATCCAACTGAACAAACGCGCCAGCACAATAATGAACGCCGCATTCAGAAGATTGGAGACTGAGAAATTCCGGGTTTGCCCGTCCTCCGCACCAGCGGGTTTATAAGTGTAAAACACCCAATCTATTTCGAAAGCCTGTACAATAAAGAGCAACGCCAGGATGTAAACGGCATATTGTACCGTACGATTCGTCTTATTTTTGGAGTCCGTCTGATAGCGGTCCAACTCCACGGGGTCTTCCCTTCGGTTACGATAATAATTGGTAACCAGCAGGCGCGAAATGACGAAGTCCAGCAGGCGGGCAAACTGCCAGATCAGCATCGCCTGAACGAAAGTGGAGATGAACAGGTTGGGTGCATTCTCATTGGTAGTCTCCACCAGCTGCCGGTCGAGTTGCAGCACCGCAATTAGCGCGACCGCTGCCATCAGGACCAGTAAGGTGCCTAAAATCCGGCGGGCTTTGCGGCGTTCCTCCTGTGGCAGCTCTAGGTGAGCGGCAATTTTTGGAAAAAGCCGGCGGGCGACCAGCCAGTACAGGAAAGCAAGCACAATCAGAATACTGGTACCCAGCACCACCTGCCCCAGGCGCAGCGCCCATCCATTGTACTCCAGTATGATCTGATCAAATATCTCCTGCATAGCCCTGATCTTGACGGAAAGTTAAGCAGACCGTTGTTGAAAACGGAATGGATGACTAAATATTTGCATATTCTTTACTGCCGGGCAGGGTCAACTTTACTCTTGCATAATTTGTATCTTTAGGCGCAACCAAAACGTCGTTACATGCTGAAACCACTGGCTCAGGTCATCTCCGTACTTTTCCACCCCCTATTGATTGTGACCTACATGCTGGTTCTCCTCTTGCTGATCAATCCCTACCTCTTCGGGGTATACAGTATTGGCGATAAGTTTAGCAAGCTGCTCATTCTGCAGGTGTTCCTGTCTACCTTTTTTATTCCCGGGTTTGCTGTAGCCATGCTGCGCTTTACCGGGCTGGTGAGTTCCCTGGAGATGAAGACGAAGCAGGAGCGCATCGGCCCCTACGTCATCACGGGCATGTTTTACATTTGGATGTTCCGCAACTTCCTGGGCAATGCACAGGTGCCTAATGCCTTTTCCGCTTTTCTGCTGGGGGCAGCGATTGGCCTGTTTATTGCTTTTTTCATCAATATCTTTTCCAAAATCAGTGCGCACGCTGTGGGTATGGGCGGCCTGTTGGGTATGGTAGTCATTACCCTGCTGCTCTTTAGCCACGACACCTTCCTCATCAATCTTGGCGCAATCGGCGTCTATGAAGTCAGCATGTACTGGGTGCTGATGCTTACAGTGCTCCTGGCCGGGCTCGTTGGCACCTGCCGCCTCATTCTGCAGGCGCATGAACCAACTGACCTCTACGGCGGTTACCTCGTCGGATTCGTATCGCAGTTTATCGCGCTGCGCTTTATGTTTTAGGACTCAAAACCAACCTTTTATGAAAGATCGCATCCTCATTGTTGGCGCCGGGCTGGTGGGCTCGCTTTGGGCCGTACTGCTTGCCAAGCGTGGCTATCAGGTAGAGGTGTTTGAACTCCGCAATGACCCCCGGAAGGCAGGCTTCAAAGGTGGGCGGTCCATCAACCTGGCTATGAGCGACCGGGGGTGGAAAGCCATGGAACGGGCTGGCATTAAAGATACGATCCGGCAACAGGCCATCCCGATGCGGGGCAGAAAAATGCATGATACCGCCGGGCAGCTTACCTTTCAGCCCTATGGCGACCAAGACCAGGCCATCTACTCTGTCTCCCGGGGCGGGCTCAATATTGAGCTGATCGATATCGCCGATCAGTACGACAACCTGAAATTTCACTTTGGATATAAGTGCCTTGGCGTAGTGGCCGAGGAGGCCAAAGCGCACTTTGAGCACCGGGATACCGGCGAGCACCTGACGGTAAATGCGGACCGGATATTCGGCACTGACGGTGCATTCTCAGCAGTGCGGCGAAGCCTTATGAAAGCCCTCCCCCGTTTCAATTACAGTCAGTCTTTCCTGGATTATGGCTATAAGGAGCTGCACATACCTCCTACAACGGATGGCAAGCACGCACTTGACCCCAATGCACTCCATATTTGGCCCCGTGGCCAGTTCATGATGATCGCTTTGCCAAATGTTGATGGCAGCTTTACCGGTACGCTGTTTCTGGCCTATGAGGGGCAAACCCCGGCTTTCGATCAGTTGAATACGGATGAGGAGATCATGGCCTTCTTCCAAACTTACTTTGCAGATGCCATCCCACTTATCCCCAACCTGCTGGAAGAATTTCGCGAAAACCCGACTTCTTCCCTGATCACCATTCGCTGCAGCCCCTGGCGCTACGAAGACAAAGTCCTGATCATGGGCGATGCTTCCCATGCGATCGTTCCCTTCTACGGGCAGGGCATGAATTCTGGTTTTGAAGACTGTACCTTACTCGATGAGCTCATTGATGCTCACGATGGCAACTGGGCGGAGATCATCGAAGCCTTCAATCATTCGCGGATCAAAGATGCCAACGCTATTGCCGACCTTGCCCTGCGCAATTTTATAGAAATGCGGGATAAGGTGGCAGACCCCAAATTCCTGTTGCGTAAGGAAATCGCTGCTCATTTTAACAAGATTTACCCGGAGTTCCTGCCGCTTTACTCACAGGTGACCTTCAGCCATATCCCCTATAGCGAAGCACTGGAGGAAGGGCATGCGCAGGACGCCCTTTTTGAGGAAATACTGGTGCTGGATGGCATTGAGCACAACTGGAAAGACAATCCCGAAGTTGACCGTATTTTCAGAAAATGGATGCAGGGGCGCCCGGTGCTGGCAACCAGCTAATACAAAACAGCCCTCAGCGCAGCGGAGCACTGAGGGCTGTTATCATTTTTGCATAACTTTTCTTATTTCTCCTCTTCCGGAGCTTTTCCCTCCATCCAGCCTTTCGTGAGGGCAACTTCCTGTAGCTGCTCCACGATGGTGCCCAGCTCTTCCGGGTAACCATAGTAGAGTTTGATTTTTTTCTGTTTGCCCTCATGCTCAAAGGTGAGGTATGTGGTCGGCAAATCCGTCACGTTATCGGTATACTCCCGCTCGTACTGATACAGATCGGCCTCAATCAGGCGGGAAAAAACCATGTTGGTGGTATCTGCCGAATAAGTCCGGTGGTGCTCCCCTTCCGGCTCTACGAAGCGGCGCCCATTGAAAGTAGCCGAACCATCGCCTTTAAGCGAGAAAACATAGGTAGGGCACTGGCCAAAGCAGCCTGTTTTCGCAATTTCGATAGAGGTGGTGGGCTCGTACTCATATTTACCGCTGCCGCACTTCTGTGCCGTAAACAACAGAAAGGCACTTGCCAGCATTAAAGTTAGTCGGATTGGACTTTTCATAGATTTCATTTTTGCCGCAAGATATTAATTCCTTGCCTTATCCACCACTTTGAAAAGGGTTCCGCTCTCCACCTGCGTATTGAGCTCCATCCCATTCAAGATAGCAAACTCTTCCAGACGATCATTCGGGATCCCATTGCTGGTCAGCAGGCTACGCAGGTTGGTGGTGCGCGGCGCTTTTACGATTTTGATGCGTTCTGGCTGTACATTGATCCTGGAGGCATCCGTCAGGCGGTCAAAACCGTTCATCGTGCGCAGGAAGCTGCTTTCGTAGTTGCCATACTGCTGCTGATACGCCATGCCCAGTAGCTGGTATACCCGCCCTTCGTACTCAATAAAGTAAAGCAGAATATTGATGACCTGCTGATTCTGCTCATCCACCTGACGCCCCTGTACCACACGGGCATTCAGTCCGTTAACCTGCCGGTTATTCCGGCTCGTCACTTCAAACTGATGGGTTTCCATATAAGCCTGTTCTGCCTGAGTCAGGTTATTCTTAGAAGACAACGAGAGGGTCATAAGGGCATTACCATCTTCAGGTGCCATTTGTACCTGACTGGGCGTATTGACCGTCCGCCAGCCATTTGGAATGGGATACTGGAACTTGAGGTCAGGATGATAAAAAGTATTGCGTTCTACATAGCCCTGACGGGGGTCTTCGCCGTAGAGCAGCCCATCGATCATATTCAGGTAAGAATCACGCCCTACCTTTAAATTACGGCCATTGGAGCGCTGCTGCCACTTTTGGGCCAGAGCCTTGGTATTTTCGTACCGGTTAGCCGGATCAGGGTGCGTAGACATGAACGTTGGCAGCCGCCCTCCGCTCTGATCGGTCAGGCGCTTCAGTGTTTGGAAAAAGTCGGCCATTTCCCTGGCATCATAACCTATTTTTGTAGAGTATTCCACGCCCAGCCGGTCGGACTCGGTCTCCGCATCCCGGCCATATTTCAGAAACAGCAGCCCCAAACCCTGGCTCGCCACATCTGCAAACTCCGCAAACTTAGGAGAGACGATGATGCCGGCAATCAGCCCTACCTGGCCAAGCATCTGACGGCTGTACTGCCGGGCCGAATGCCGGGCGGTCACGTGCCCGATTTCGTGCCCAAGCACCCCTGCAAACTCAGCTTCGTTGTTGAAGTGAGCCATAATTCCCCGGGTGAAGTAGACGAATCCACCGGGTACTGCAAATGCATTCACGACCGGCGAATCCAGCACCTTAAACTCATAGGGCAGGTCCGGCCGGTGAGAAATCCGGGCCATTAACCGGCCCTGAGTCGTAATAAACTGCTGGATTTTATCATCTTCGTATAATCCATAAGAGGCAACGACCTGAGGGTCATAACTAATACCCATTTGCACCTCCTGCTCTTTGCTGAGCAACATGAATTCCTTTTTGCCCGTCACCGGGTTGGTGGCGCACGAAGCCAGAAAACCGGCGCACAACAAAAGGAAGGAAAACTTCGTAAGAATGGGGCGTAGAGTTATCATAGTTCTTCAGCTTTGTCTTGTTTCGTTTGGTTGACATAAGCTAAAATAATAAAAGCTCACTACAAATGACACAAACCATTTGGATATATGTATCACTGGTCGCCATGGGGGGTGCCCTGTTGCTGTATGGCCTGCTCAAAATGATAGCGAGCTACAAAAAGCGCAAGCTCCAGCGATTAGAGGAAATAGAAACCCTGAACCCTGTCAAAACCGTTTCTCCTCCCGGGGATTCACCGGAAGCTTCCCTGGAACGGGCCGCCGACAATATCTCCGGGCGCTTCAGCATCATCAGAAAAGGAACAATCACCTTCTCTATCCTCATAATCATTCTGATTGGGGTACTGCCCTTCTCCACGAAGCTCCCCATTACTTCAATCTCTCTGCTGATCTCGGCCTTCGGTATCGTTTTGGGTATCGCTGCCAGACCGGTCATTGAGAATTTCATTTCAGGCATCCTCCTTAGCTTTTCCTCCGCCATCCGGTTGGGCGATACAGTAGTTATAGATGGATACTACGGCACAGTTGAGGACATCTCAATGCTGCACACGACCGTCAAAACCTGGGACTGGAAACGATACATCGTTGCGAATTCAGATATGCTAAAGCGGGAGGTTATCAATTTTTCTGTCCATGACACCTACATCTGGGCGCATGTGGAGTTTTTTATTTCTCCGGAAGCTGACCTCTCCAGCGTCCGCTATACGGCTATGCGCATCGCTGAACAGTACAACGCCAGCCAGGTCAAGGAAAAGCCCCGGTTTTGGGTGATGGAAATGGGCGAGAAAGCCATCAAATGCTGGATCGCTGCCTGGGCAACCTCTCCGGCCAATGCCTGGTCCGTACAGCACAATATCCGCACAGACCTCATGGTAGCACTACAGGAGATGGGCATTGCCACCCACCTCCATCAGCACCAATTATTATTACAGTCGGATCATCCCTTTGACACCAAAGGATAGTAAATACGAGTCAGCCACTTGGAGGTATCCGGCTCAGATGCCGGGTCCGTGACGTACTCTTCGATAGCAGGCTCTCCCGCAACTAAACCTTGCTGTTTGCAATAGCTTTCTATTGCACCATGTGCAGCACCTGTACCTTCAGGGTTACCGTAATATTCAACCAAAAGTGCCTCACTTTCTGAGATCTCAATACTTTCAAAACCCTCTAATCGATGAGCCTCTGCTAACGGAATAGCCTGCGCACAGTCCGTAGTTCCTGTAGCTTCATCCCAGGTATAGTACAGCCCGCAAGGCATACCAGCCATCGCTAGCCCTGCCTGTTCTACAGCTTGATAGACTTTCGAGGTATTGGCACCAAAAACGTCGGTCATTTCCGACATATCCACCGTTTGCCGTAAGGCTATGAAATGGCGCAACGGCAGCTCAACCGCCCGTACCTTGAACTGAGGCGCAGCGGCAGCCTTCGCCTCCACCTGCTCCTTCAGCAACTCCAGCCCTCTGTCGTAATCCTTCTCAATCGCACCTTCAAAATCCTGAAACAGCAGCATCGCATTGAAAGGGTAAGGGAACTCCGTATGAAACGCCCAGGTGGTTTCCGTACCACCATCTACCGGCTTGAACGTCCAGGCTGCATCTGCACCGCCCTGTCCCTTGAAATCTACGTGCGTGGTCAGCTCTTCCGGTGCAGAAGAAGAAGTGATCTCCATACGCCCTTCTCCTGAGTTCTCGCCTGTCCATGAATAAAATGCGCCTGTGCCTACAGAAGGGTCGCCCATAGTGACCTTCATAGCCGGGTCCATTTCCTTCCAGGGTGACCAGGATTCCCAGGTTTTCAGGTCATTCACGGTATTGAAGACCATTTCCTGCGGGGCTTCAATAATGATGGAACGACTAAGGGACACTTCGCGGGGCGCGATAAGCCCTCCAATAGCGAACAGGCCGATAAGCCCGGCCAGAATAAATAAACCAATTTTGAGGATTTGCATAATATGTAATAGGTTTTAGTGACGGGTGAACCAGACGAATTGTCAATCTACTGTAAAAATAAACAATTGTTTTAAATAAATCAATTATAAAACAAATATTTATTTTCGCAATTCAAGCGCCGCTGTCGTGCCCAATCCTATTCATCGGGTCAACCAAAGGTTTCATCCAAAAGTAGAAAAGAGTATACCCTGGGGTGGCGCACCTTTCCGCACAATTTGCGTACTTTGGAAGCGAACCCACAATTGCCTCAATCCAAACCTTATGCACCGCCTAAGCATACTACTGTTCCCATTGCTGTTCTGCACCCTGCTGCGGGCACAGAGTGATGTACAGATTAAGGTGTACGACTTTGAGGATGGGCTGAGCCACCGTATTGTCTCAAAAATTTTGCAGGATAGCGCCGGCTTTATCTGGATGGCTACCATCAACGGGCTCAACCGGTTTGACGGGTATGAATTCGTCACCTACACGCCGCAGTCCCCCTCCACCTATCTGCCACACGAATCCTTTTCCGATATGGTTATCGATGCCGAGCAGCGGTTGTGGCTGGGTAGCCCCAATTATATCACCCGCTTTGATCCGGGCAACAACCAATTTGAAGACTATAAGATCAAAGAAGGCGATGTACGCATACGGGAAGCGGTAGTCCCGCATGATCTCACGCTTGGTCTCGGCGGGCAGATCTGGTCGGCGGCTTACCATGAAGAAACAGCCACTACGCACCTTTTGCTCATGCAGCCGGATGGCCGTTATGAGGAGCTGTCACGACTTGCCGGCAGGCACATCGGGCGCCCCATGGCTCAGGTCCGGCAAAAGTTATTGCTCGGGGCCGTAGGCAATGAGCTCTGGGAACTCAGTGCTACAGGCCGTGTGCTGCAGCGGCATATTGTGCCGGTACCGGAAAGCAACCGTATCGTACAAATCGCCGGAACGGATGCCTTGGTTTATGTTCTGTGTGCTGATGGACAACTTTTCACCTTTGACCTGGCACAGGAAACCTTCAGCGAACACCCTGCCAGTATTCGTAATGCCGTTGCTTCCGCTCTTCTGGTGGAGCAGGATGGCAGCCTGTGGGTGGGCTGCCGGGGTATGTTGCTGTATTACAATGCCCTGCTGGGTAGTGTCGAAAATTTCGCGCCCAAAATCCGGTCCATTACCAAAAATACTGCTACCTACCGGCAGATTTTCCGCGATCAGTCTGGCGTGGTTTGGGTGGCTTCGGATTTTGGTGCTATACGGATCGTGCAGGCAGAACAACTCTTTGCCCATTACCTCGAAGGCGGCAGTGAGTATTGCAGCAACATTTACTGCAGCACCCGCGGCATTACCGAGGACGATGATGGGAATATCTACTTTTCCTACTACAGTTCCATCCATGTGCTTGAGCCGGAAACCGATGGGCTCCGCCCGCTTTTCCCTTTCAATGACTATTTCAATTCCCCTTTTGGGCTGACCTACTTTGATGGGGCGCTTTATACCGGAAACGGCAAGCGGATCGACCTGGAAACACTACAGGTGCGTGATATTCTCAAAAAGCCGGATAAAGACCTCGGCCATGTGGTCGTGGCCCCCGACAGCACGCTTTGGATGGGCTATCTGCAGTGGCTTTATCAATATGAGCCCACCACAGACCGCCTTATTCCTTTTGAAGATGAGGTGGGGCAATGGGATAGTTTAGACGGCAACATCAGCTATCTCCACTTCAATGCCGCTGGCGACCGCCTCTGGGTAGGCACACTCGACAATGGGCTCCACGAAATCGTGCCGGGGCAGGGCCGGGTGGCTCACTATCATACCGGAAAAGACAGCCCGGTGCCTCTTCGGAGCAATCAGGTGAATGCCATCTACGAGGATAAAGCTGGTAAGCTATGGATCGGATCGGGTGAAGGGCTCCATTGCATCCTTCCCGGGCAGGACAGCCTGGTCATTTACACCACAGCAGATGGGCTATCGAACGACTTCATCAATGGTATTTTGCCGGAAGGCGACTCCTGCCTTTGGGTGAGTACGGACAACGGGCTGAGCCGGATGGCCGTGCCCAATGGCTCCTGCACCAACTACTATGTGGAAGACGGGCTGACAGCGAATGAGTTCAACCGGATTTCCTTCTACCGCTCCCGGGCAGGACGGCTCTACTTTGGCGGATTGAACGGCATCAATGCCTTCTTCCCCGGCCCGCAGTTTCAGGAGCAACAGCTCGAAGACCAGGAAGCACACCTGCTGCTGACCCACTTTAGCAAATACGATGTAGCAGAAGATACTCTTATCCAACGCAATTACGGATTAGACCCCGGCGAGCGGGTAGACCTCTCCCCCTGGGACCGCATTTTCTCTTTTGGCTTTGCACTGGCTGACTACCGGCAGCCACTCGAAAACACCTATAGCTATAAACTCGAAGGATACGAGGAGGAGTGGAGCCCACCTGCCACCACCACCCTGGTGCGCTACAACAACATCCCTGCCGGCAGCTATACCTTCCGGGTCCGAGCCAAAGCCGGGGCGAACAGCCCTAACTGGAATCAGAGGGAACTAGCTATACCTGTGGTCGTCCACGAAGCCTTTTACAATACCTGGTGGTTTTGGGTGCTGTGCACGCTCTTGCTCAGCAGTGCCGTTTTTGGCGTTATGCGCTGGCGGATCATCCTCGCCCACCGCCGGGAGCAGGAACTGGAAGCCCTGGTACAGGAACGCACCAAAGAACTGGAAAAGGAAAAGCAAAAGTCCGAAGAACTCCTGCTCAATATCCTGCCTGAAGAAACCGCCCGGGAACTCAAAGAGTTTGGTTTTGCCAAAGCCAAGCGGCATGAATTGGTCACAGTCATGTTCTCTGACTTCAAAGGTTTCAGCCATATCTCAGAGGGCATGGAACCGGAGGACCTGGTCGCCGAGATTGACCACTGCTTCCGCGCCTTTGATGAGATCATGGAAAAATACGGCCTGGAGAAGATCAAAACCGTAGGCGATGCCTACCTCGCCGTAGGCGGCATGCGGGACACGGATGAAGATGAAGCCGTGCGCGTGACCCTGGCTGCTATGGAGATTCAGGAATTCATGGCGGGCCTGAAAATACAACGGGAAGCCGAAGGGCGTACCTGCTTTGAAGCCCGTATCGGCATACATACCGGACCGGTAGTTGCAGGCATCGTAGGCATCAAAAAATTTGCCTACGATATCTGGGGCGACACCGTCAACCTTGCCGCCCGCATGGAAACCAGCGGAGAAGCCGGAAAAGTCAATGTTTCCGAGGCTACTCATGCCTTTATACAGGACTTCTTCAGCTTTTCGCGAAACGGGAAATATACCGAAACCAAAGGGCAGGATATTGACATGTATTTCGTAGATGCTTATCTTGGGGATTAATTCCTACCTCCCTTTTCCCTCCTTTTGACGTCCGGGCTACTTTCGGAGTAGCCGCAATCCATTATCTTGTACCCAAGATCCTTAAATCCCATGTTCATGAAATATCAATGGCCACTCGCGCTCTTATGCTTAGCTGTACTCAACCTGACATTGGTTGATTTTTCATCCATACAAAATGAGGTACCGCTCCCCGCTCCTACAAACGGGGAAACGATCATTCATTTTGGAGAGGAAGAATCAAAAAATGATGCCAAAAGCCAATGGCTGGAACTCCTGCATCAGGCAGCTCCCGGCACGGACTGGAAAGCAATTGAACACCAAACCCGGCTGCGCCGGCACCGCGCCAAGGCCAGCCGGAGAATCGACCTCAGGTCGGGCTGCGAGGGCGGGCTTTTCGCCGATGGGCTTCTCCCCGGTTCGTGGCGGGAACGGGGCAGCATCAATCAGGCGGGCAGTGTTTTTGATACCGAGTACGACCCGGCTACCGACGAGCTGTGGCTGATCTCCGCAGGCGGCTCTCTTTGGCGGGGGCTGCTCGATGGCAGCCACTGGGAAATCGTGAATCAGGACCTGCGGTTTACCCCCGGGATGCTGGAATTTATTCCCTATCAAAATGGGCGGCGCATGATTGCCTTTACCGGACGGATTCCACACTACTCCGATGACGATGGCTACACCTGGCAGCAGTCCGTTGGCATCAGCCACGATGACCGCTGGGGCAACATCCACTCCCCTATCCTTGTGCAAGACAGCATTTCGAGAATTTATGTGCTCGCCAAACCGTCCTACTGGGCAGACATCCAACTGTACCGGTCCACCAGTCAGGGAGAAATATACTCGCCCGTGAGCACTTTCAACACCAATGATTTCAACCGCTTGCGTCTTTCCGCACCCCACCACTATGGCCGGATGATGCTGGTGGAGAAAGCCGCCAATAACACCGGTAAAATTTACCACGCCAATCCCGACAACGGACAGCTCGACTGGATTAACCCTTCGACCAACCTGGACTTTGGCGGGGCACGGGCCAACCTGGCCGGTACCGCAATTGCTGACAGCCTGGTACTTTATGCCTACACCAGCCCCCAGCAGGGTAGCTGGGAAGTCTGGCGCTCAGTGGACAAAGGCATGACCTGGTCAAAACGGGGAGACCTGCCCGCCCGCCCCTGGGATGTTGGCATCTTCGTCAGCCCTGACAACCCGGATGTGCTGTACATGGGCGAAGTGGAATGCTTCCGCAGCCTCGACGGAGGACAATCCTGGGAAAAAATCAATGACTGGTGGGCTTACTACTCTGATATTGCCAATACCCTGCATGCCGATATCATGCATTTTGACGCCTACGAAACCGCTGATGGCATACCTTTTACCCTCATTAGTAACCACGGCGGCTTGTCAGTATCTTATGATCAACTGGCAACGGTGGACAATATCGGCATGGAGGACCTCAATGTCAGCCAATACTACAGCGTCCGTACCGACCCTGCCAATAACCAATTCGTATATGCCGGTTCACAGGATCAGGGTTTTCAGCGCTCCCGCCATTTCGATGATCCTGGTATTCAGCGGTTTGATCAGATTATCTCGGGAGACTACGGCCATATCGTTTTTTCCAATGACGGGCAATACCTCTGGACGGTTTACCCCGGGGGCTGGGTATCCTACTATCAAAACCCCCAAAACGGCGGGATTACCGGCGATTACGACCTTGAGTCTGAGGATGAGTCTGTGTGGCTGCCTCCGCTTATGGCCAGCCCCTTCCCAGCCGATGTGGGCGCCTTTATGGCTGGTGGGAATATTGATGGTGGGCCGGGCTCTTACCTCATCCGCCTTGACCCATCTCCAAACGGAATTGCCGCCACGCAGATTGACTTCGATTTTGCCGCCGCCTCCGGCGATGGAGAACTCTCTGCCATGGAAGCCTCACCTCTGGACTACAACCGCTGGTACGCCGCGACTACCAATGGCCGGTTTTTTACCTCGGATGAGGCTGGCTATACCTGGGAACAAACGGTGAATTTCATTCCGGAAGGGCACTACCTCTACGGCCAAACGATCTACGCTTCCACTCAGGATATTGACAAGGTTTACCTGGGCGGGAGTGGTTATTCCAATCCACCGGTATACGTCAGCACAGACGGAGGGCAAAACTTTACCGATATGTCGGAAGGCCTGCCCTCAACGCTGGTCTTTGAAATCACCGGCACGCCAGACGAAGCCTACCTGTTTGCGGCAACAGAAGCCGGCCCTTACGTTTTCATCACAGCAGAGGAGCGCTGGTACTATCTGGGGGGCGACTGCTCGCCCGCGCAGACTTACTGGTCGGTAGAATACCTGCCTGAGATCCACACCGCCCGCTTTGGTACCTATGGCCGGGGCATTTGGGATTTCGAACTCGACCCGGTTGTGGCCAGCAACTCCACAGCAGCGCCTATCGCTAACCTTGTTATTGCCCCCAATCCGGTGAGAGAACAGTTTACCGCCAATTTGCCGGAAGGCACCTGGGAACTACAACTCTTCAACAGCGCCGGGCAGAGTATGCAGGTGTGGACTGATGTGCAAGGCACCGTCCAATGCCAGGTTTCCGCTCTGCCTAATGGCACCTACTATCTGCTGGGACGCTCAGCAACCGGGGAGGTCCGAAAACAGCCGGTAGTGCTTCAGCGGTAGACCCAACTGAATCTTTCCAAAATAAGCCCGCCAAAGTTGCGTTCTATCATTAAAACCAATAACTTTGAATTTCAAAGTACTCTAAAATGACAACTCACCACCAAGAACACCTGGAAGCGCTGACAGAAATCCGCAGCATTATGGAGCGCTCCTCCCGTTTCATTTCCCTTAGCGGCCTCTCCGGAGTAGCTGCCGGCATCTGGGCGCTGCTCGGTGCGGTTGCCGCCTTTTGGTATCTGGGCGCAACGCCTTTCGAAGGCACCATACCCTATGACCGCATTTCCGATCACCCCACCGGACTCGACCCTATCAGCTTCTTCTTTCTTGATGCGGCTCTGGTGCTGATTTTGGCGCTGGCCACAGGCATTTACTTCACGACCCGGAAGGCACGCCGGAAGGGATTGCCTGTCTGGGACCGGCTCACCCGCCGGCTCCTGATTAACCTGTTCATTCCGCTGGCGGCTGGGGGGATCTTTTGTCTGGCGCTCATTAAACATGGAGAAGCCGACCTCATCGCTTCAGCTACCCTGATTTTCTATGGGCTGGCACTCTTCAATGCCAGCAAGTACACCCTCAACGACATCCGCTATCTGGGCCTGATGGAGGTTGGGCTGGGGCTTATCTCCGCTTTTTTTACCGGATACGGGCTGGAGTTTTGGGCCATAGGCTTCGGAATTCTGCATATCCTTTACGGTACTGCTATGTACTTCAAATATGAGCGGGAGGCATGAAACACATCATCACCAAATTAAATCCTGCTTTTGACCACCGGGTACGGCTGGGCATTATGTCTGTGCTCATGCTGGAAGAATGGGTAGACTTCAGCAGCCTGAAGGAAACCCTCAACCTGACCGACGGCCGCCTGGCTTCCCACATCAAAGCCCTGGAAAAGGAAACTTATCTGGAAGTCCGAAAACGTTTCATTGCCCGGAAGCCTAATACCTCTTACCGGGCTACAGATGAAGGGCGCAAGGCTTTTCAGGCCCACCTCGATGCATTGGAGGCATTGCTGCGGGCTGGCAATAGCGGGCAGCCAGAGTAAGGTCTCTATTTTTTTACCTATTAACTTTGAAATACAAAGTACTTTATGAAAAAGAACATTAACCTTCAGCACCCCTTAACCAAATTGGCACTATGGATGACTGGTGCATTAATTTACGTACAACTCTTCTACGATGCCTACCTCGGGCTAAATGTGGTGGTCTTTGCGCTCACGGCTATTGGCACTGCGGCACTGAGCTACCCTGAACTCCGGCACCAAAGCGCATCCCGCTGGCTGGCAGGGGCATTGCTCAGCAGTGCGGTGCTGGTGGCCTGGCGGAATTCTGACCTTTCGATTATAGCCTTCTTCCTCTCTTTTCTGATTTTCACCGGGCATTTGCACCAGCGGCCACTGCGCTTCCTCTGGTTTGCCGGCATGCTGGGCATCACCAAGCTTCTTGGCAGCCCGATAGCCGCGTTTTATCAGCTGATCCGTTCCTGGCAGCCCCTGGCCTGGAAACCGGCATTCCGCTGGGCACCCTTTGCAGTCCTGCCGGCAGGGCTCGGGCTGGCTTTCGGAACGATTTATTACCACGCCAACCCGCAATTCGCGGCCTTTTGGCAACGGTTCTGGCCGGGCAGCTGGCTGCAATTCAACTGGGATGTGGGCCAAATACTCCTGTTTATGATGGGCTGCTTTGTAGTTGGTGGCCTGGTCTGGCCTTCGCTGTGGGGCGATTTCCTCAAAGACTGGGAAGCCCCTTTCCGGTCAGTGCTGAAGCGCAAACGGGGCACACCAAAGCCGGAAGTGGGCACGCTGGGGCTTAAACGAGAGTACCAAACCGGGGTTTTCAGCCTGGCTGTGCTGAACGGGCTTCTCTTTGTGGCTAACCTGGCGGATTTGCGTTTCGTCTGGATCAACTACGGGCTGGCCACGCCGCAGGAGCTGAGTCAGTACGTGCACGAGGGCACTTATCTGTTGATCTTGTCTATCCTCATGGCGATGGGGGTGTTGCTCTGGTTCTTCCGGGGCAATCTCAATTTTTTGCCGGATAACGAAAGGCTGCGGTGGCTGGCTCATCTGTGGCTGGCACAAAATGCGATGCTGGTCTTATCGGTAGGGCTACGCAACTGGCAGTATGTGGCCAACTTCGGGCTGGCGTACAAGCGCCTGGGCGTATTTGGCTTCCTGATTGCCACACTAGGCGGACTATGGCTGGTTTACCTCAAAACGCGGGAGCAACGCACCATCTCCTTTGTGCTTCAAAAATCTGCACAACTGGCATTGGTGCTCCTGCTATTGTACAGCACCGTCAACTGGGACCGGATGATCACGCGCTACAATATCCGGCAGGCTGCCCCCGGCCAACTGGACACTGATTTCCTGACCCGCGAAGTCTCTCCGGTCAATTTGCCTACCCTTTGGGAAGAGCGGCACCGCCTGCAGATTGCTGCCGGTTGGACAGATGAACAGCTGGAGCGCAAACTAAAATCGGTTAGCAGGCAACTGAGCAGGCAGTACCAGCCTGGCTGGCGCTCCTGGAACTATACCACCTCAAGGGCTTACCACAGCGACCCGTTCCGGGAGGTCAGGTAAGGCAATCGGAAGGGGCCTCCTCCGCTGGATTTTGCTGGTAAAGAGACCAGATTTCCTCCGGGCTAAGGGCGCGGCTGTATACCCGCAGCTCGTCGAGGACGCCCCTGAACCGGCGGGCGCTGCCCTGTTGGACGCAGGGGCTGTTGCCAAAGGAAAGGGGGACTGAGTTGGAAATGTCCACACCGCTGCAGCGGAAAGCTTTCTGGGCCAGGCGGCCGTTGACGTAGGTAAAAGCACGGGTGCCCTCCCGGGTGATGGCGAAGTGCATCCAACGGGTGGTGTCGAGACCGGGGCTAAGCCCGGGATAGAATTTATGAGGGTTCTCGTGCACCAGGGTAGTAATTTCCTGAGCATTAAGGTCGAGCAAAATGTCCAGCATATTGTAATCTTCGCACTCCTCCCGCTTGGACAACAGGCTTTGCTGAAAAACCAGGTACTGCTCCGGCTTAAAATAAAAGCTGACCGTAAAGTCTGAAGTGTTGAAATAACGGTTGACCGATCCTTCAAATTCCACAAAGTCGTCCACACCATCGAACAGCAGGCCGCTGCCCTCTATACCGCACCAACAGCTCGTGCTGCCGTACATCTGGCCGTGAGAACCATTGCCCGAATCATCTCGGGCATCACAATGGTTAAAAGAGTAGTAAGCCACAAGGCCAGCTTCGGGAATAGCAGGTGCAAAGGGCGGCGTGGAGGCCAAAAGCCCACTCAGGAAGAGGAGTAATGCGCTATGGATCAGGGTTTTCATAAGGCAAATTTGTTATCCCTTAAGATATGAAAATTTCAATAAAGTATCCATGGGCTCGTCTTCCCTGTGTCAGGTTTCTGCACTGGCTACTGCCCTAAACCTTGAATTTGCTACCTTTGCAGGATGAAGAAACTATTGATCCTGGACCGCGATGGTACGCTTATCCTGGAGCCGGAAGGCTATCAGATCGACAGTCTGGAAAAGCTGGATTTCTATCCCGGTGTTTTTCAGCACCTGTCCCGTATTGTGAAAGAACTGGACTTCGAGCTCGTCATGATCACCAATCAGGATGGGCTGGGTACAGAGGTTTTCCCGGAGGAGACTTTCTGGCCGGCGCACCGGAAGATGATGAGCGCTTTTGAGGCCGAGGGAATCCCCTTCATTGACGTGCTGATTGACCGAAGTTTTCCGGAAGACAACGCCCCTACCCGTAAGCCGCGCACCGGGCTGATGACCCCCTACATGAACGGCGATTATGACCTGGCGAATTCTTTTGTCGTGGGCGACCGCCTGACGGATATGGAGTTGGCCAAAAATCTGGGCGCAAAGGGCATCTGGCTCAACAATCAGCCTGACCTTGGAGCCGATGAGGTCGAAGGGGACAACCGGGCCGTACATGAAGCTATTGCCCTCACCACCACCGACTGGGGCGACATCTACCGCTTCCTGCGCCTGAGCGAACGCACTGCTAAGGTACAGCGGACCACCAAGGAAACCGACATTCTCATACAGCTCGACCTGGACGGCACGGGCAAGAGTGAGATTGATACCGGGCTGGGGTTTTTCGATCATATGCTCGACCAACTGGCGCGCCACGGTGGGCTCGAACTGGCTATCAAGGTCAGTGGCGACCTCGAAGTGGACGAGCATCATACCATAGAGGACACCGCACTGGCACTGGGCGAGGCTTTCGCCAAAGCGCTGGGCGACAAGCTCGGCCTGGAGCGCTACGGCTACGCCCTGCCAATGGACGACTGCCTGGCACAGGTAGCCATTGACTTCGGTGGTCGCCCCTGGATCGTTTGGGAGGCGGAATTCAAGCGGGAGAAAATTGGCGATATGCCTACCGAGATGTTTTTCCACTTCTTCAAGTCCTTTTCCGACGCGGCCAAAGCCAACCTGAACATCAAAGTGGAAGGCACCAATGAGCACCACAAAATTGAAGCAATCTTCAAAGCCTGGGCGCGGGCCATCCGAATGGCGAAACGCCGGGATACGGAGCATTTGCAGTTGCCAAGCACGAAGGGCGTATTATAAAATTCACCCCTTGCATTTATTAGGCGAAACCACTACTTTAGGCTAAAACAGATTTTTTCATGGAAGCAGTAGCGACAAGACGGTATACTTTGGAAGAGTATGTTGCTTTGGAAGAGCAAGCGGACGAAAAGCACTTTTTCCATGAAGGGAAAATTGCACCTATGGGCTACTCTTCAGATGAGCACGGCATGATTGTGGGCAATATCATTGGTGAGCTGCACCCACTGTTAAAGGGCACAGACTATCGCAAATACCCCAGCGACCGGATGCTTTTTGTCCCCGATTGTCAATTGAACTATTATCCGGATGTCATGGTGGTCAAAGGTCAGCCTGTTTTCCATCAACATTCGGCCCGTATGAAGGCAACGCTGAATCCTTTTGCTATTCTGGAGGTTTTATCCGAGACAACAGAAGAGGTGGACCGCGTACAAAAATGGCGCTGCTACCGAATGATCCCAAGCCTGCAGCAGTATTTTATGATTGCACAGGACCGGATGTATATTGAGGTTTTTAACAGAATTGACGAGCGCCGATGGGAAAACACCTATTTGGATAGCCCACAGCAAAAGCTCCGGATCGCCGGGTTCGACATCACGGTTTCAGAAATTTATCGTGGTATCGCATTCTAACCTGGGCAAGACCTTTTCACTCCACAATACTTATGAAAGTAGCCATCATCGATTATAACGCCGGCAACGTCCGGTCGGTACAGTTCGCCATGCAGCGCCTGGGCATTGAAGCACACCTGACTGGAGACGCTGCCGAAATACAAGCCGCCGAAAAGGTGATCTTCCCCGGCGTGGGCGAAGCGAATACCACTATGGCTTATCTTCGGGAGCGTGGGCTGGACGAGGTCATCCGCAACCTGAAGCAGCCGGTACTGGGTATCTGCCTGGGCATGCAGTTGTTGTGCCGGCATTCTGAAGAAAACGATACCGATTGCCTGGGCATTATCCCACAGGAAGTGGTGCGCTTCCGCCCAAAGCAGGGTGAAAAAATCCCCCACATGGGCTGGAACAGCATCCGCAATCTGGGCGACGGGCTGTTTAGCCCCGGGCTGGAAGGGGAATACGTCTACTTTGTGCACAGCTACTACGTGGAGCAGGGGCCCTATACCACTGCGACCACCGAACATGTACTGCCTTTCAGCTCTGCGTTGCAAAAAGACAATTTCTACGCCACTCAGTTCCATCCGGAAAAATCGGGCAAGGTAGGCGAAGCCATTCTTAAGCACTTTATCCAACTTTAGTATGCACCCCATCCCCGCTATTGACATTATTGAAGGCAAATGCGTGCGCCTGACACAGGGCGACTACGACCGCAAGAAAGTTTATAACGAAGACCCGCTGGAGGTAGCGAAGGCTTACGAAGCACATGGCCTGCAGCGCCTGCACCTGGTCGACCTCGACGGCGCTAAAGCCAAGCAGATCGTCAACTACAAGGTACTGGAAACGCTGGCGACGAAGACCAACCTGCATATCGACTTCGGCGGCGGGCTGAAGTCAGATGAAGACCTGAGGGTAGCCTTTGATAGCGGCGCTAAGCAAGTTACCGGCGGCACCATAGCAGTGAAGCAACCGGCGGTATTCGAAGCCTGGCTGCAGCGTTTTGGGGCAGAGCGCATCATACTGGGCTCCGACGTAAAGGATGGGAAAATTGCCGTCAGTGGCTGGCAGGAGCAAAGCGAGCAGGAGCTATTCCCGTTTCTGGAAGGCTACATCTCGAAAGGCATCAGGTACACCATCTGCACCGATGTCTCCAAGGATGGTTTGCTCGAGGGCACCGCCCTGCCTTTGTACAAGGATATCCGGTTGGAATTCACCGGCCTGCAACTGATTGCCAGCGGTGGCATCAGCAGCCTGGACGAGCTGGACGAGCTCCGGGACATTGGCTGTTTTGGTGCCATCATCGGCAAAGCTATCTACGAAAATAAGATTTCACTGCAGGAACTGGAGCAGTGGGTGCTGAAGAGCTGAATTACATCCAGGTTACCTTCTCTTCAATCGGCCCCCGTTTGCCAGGCAGTTCCGGCAGGTTGTGATAGCCCATATAGAACAGCCCCAGGCAGCGCTCCCCTTCCTGTAGGTTGAGAAATTCGCGGTCTTGCTGCAGGGCTTTGGCAGAGCTCCAGTAGCTACCGATGCCGTGTGCCGTGCAGGTCAGCCACATATTTTGAACCGCACAAGCCACCGCAGCGATTTCTTCCCACTCCGACACACTTTCCTCGGGGTCGCGTTGCATGCAGATGGCAATCACGCAACCGGAGCGTAGCGGCTTTTGCAAGTTCTTCTCGTACTTCCGCTCAGAAAACAATTCGCCCTGCGCTTTCATTTTGTACAACTCAGCCAGCCGCTCACCCAACCGCGCACGGGAGTCGCCCGTGAATACGCGAAAGCGCCAGGGTTCTGTAAACCGGTGAGTAGGTGCCCAGTTGGCGTTTTCCAGTACCTCCTCAATGATAGCCTTTGGAATAGGCTTATCAATATAGGTCTTGGGGAAAATCGCCCGGCGGCGGCGGATCAGCTCAGTGGTTTGTTCAGGCGTAAAGCTCATGTGGTCTCTTTAGTTTTTTGAATAGACACCTGAAGTGGCCCTTTTGTTTCCGTTGCCTGCTCCTGAAAAAAGCGTAATTTTGCGGCTCAACCATAGGACCGTACCGTGAGTAACCCTGTCAGCATTTCTGGTGTTATCATTACGCTAAACGAAGCGAGGCACATCCGCGCCTGCATCGAATCGATGCTGCCGGTGGTGGACGAGGTCGTAGTGGTCGACTCTTTCAGTACAGATGAGACCCCGGCTATTTGCCAGGAACTCGGCGTGCGTTTTTTGCAGCACCCGTTCAAGGGGCATATTGAGCAAAAAAACTACGCCATGCAGCAGGCGAAGTACGACTACGTGCTTTCGCTTGATGCCGACGAGCGGGTTCCCGAGGAGATGGCTAAAGCTATCCTGGCAGTAAAACAAAACTGGGCTGCCAACGGCTATGCCTTCAACCGGCTAAACAACTACTGCGGGCGTTGGCTGCGCTACGCCTGGTACCCCGACCGTAAAACCCGGCTTTGGGACCGGCGGCAGGGGCAGTGGGGCGGCACTAACCCACACGACAGGGTTATATTGCCCAAAGAACAGATTCGGCATTTGCCTGCGGATTTGCACCACTACCCCTACCGCAACGTATTGGAACATGCCGAACAGCTCCTAAAGTTTGCGGACATTGATGCAACATTCAAAAATGCAGAAGGGCAACGCGTTTCTTTATTCAGGGATTTAATCCTGGGGCCCTATTTTAAGTTTTTCAAACTTTATATTCTGAAGCGGGGTTTTCTGGATGGCCTTTACGGTTTTCTTTATTGCTGTATGGCCGCCGGTTTCAACTTCCTGAAATATGCCCGCTTGTGGGAACTCAACCGTCGTCCTGCCAAATAAGTTATGCCAGAAAATGGAACAACCATTGCAGATATCCGTCATTATATCCACTTACAATCAGCCCGAATGGTTGCATAAGGTTTTGCTGGGGTACCAACAGCAAACCTACCCGCATTTTGAGGTCGTTATTGCTGATGATGGCTCCGGAGAAGCAACCCGAAAGCTAATCAACCAACACCAAAAAGACAGCCCTTTTGCGATCCGGCATATCT
Organism: Phaeodactylibacter xiamenensis; assembly: GCF_000759025.1. Classification (GTDB taxonomy): domain Bacteria; phylum Bacteroidota; class Bacteroidia; order Chitinophagales; family Saprospiraceae; genus Phaeodactylibacter; species Phaeodactylibacter xiamenensis. The sequence goes on from NZ_JPOS01000012.1 coordinate 184,269, forward strand.
GGCACGAAGACAATGGTTTTCAAAAAACAGCTATTCTGAATAAAGCTACGGCAGATACCCGCTATCCTTACCTGCTTTTTACGGATGGAGACTGTATCCCCCGTGCCGATTTTCTTGAGACGCATGCAAAATTTGCCGAACCTGGTTATTTCCTTTCTGGTGGTTACTGCAAGCTCCCTATGCCCCTGAGCGAGGCCATATCAGCAGAGGATATTCAGACCCAGCAATGCTTTGACCCGGCCTGGCTCAAAGCCCGTGGACTGGAGGGGCGCAGTCAGCTGCGCAAACTTGGTGCAAGCCCGCGCTGGGGCGCCTTTTGGGATTTTGCCACACCTACCAAAGCCAGCTTCAATGGCTGCAACACTTCGGTTTGGAAAGCAGATGTGCTTGCTGTGAATGGCGCTGACGAACGTATGCAATACGGCGGTGAAGACCGGGAGTTGGGAGAACGCCTGTTCAACTTAGGCTTAAAAAGCAAACAGATCAGGCACCGTGCCATACTGCTGCACCTGGACCACGCCCGAGGCTATATGACAAAAGAAAGCCTTGAGCGTAATCAGGCTATCCGGGAACATACGCGCAAAGCCAGGTCAGTGTGGACGCCCTATGGCATCAAACAAACAGAAGCTTAAGCTTTGCGCTCCAGTACTTTGAAGGTGTAAGCGTGGGGATTTTTCTCATCCGGCTGATGCGCCTCACTCGATACTTCGGACCAAACAGCAGGATCTACCGCCGGGAAAAACACCTCTCCGTTTTCCACTTCTGTATCCACTTCTGTAAGATAGAGCCGGTCTATGAGGGGCATAGCTTGTTCATAAATGGTACCACCTCCGATGATAAAGGCTTCGTCCTCACCGTTGTTGCGCGCCAGATCTATCGCCTCCTGAAGGCTCCCTGCCACGAGGCAGTTAGACACCATAAAGAAAGGGTTCCGGGTAACGATAATATTGGTGCGCTTCGGCAAGGGGCGGCCGATAGACTCAAAGGTCTTACGCCCCATGATGACGTGATGATTGAGCGTACGGCGCTTGAAATATTTCAAATCCGCCGGCAGATGCCAGGGGATATCATCGTCTTTTCCGATAACTCCGTTTTTATCAGTGGCTACGATAGCGGATAAAATCATGCTTTAATATTCGTTAGGGTAGTTCAGGCAGAAGATTGGCTTCCAGCATACGCTTTTCGAGCCACTGCCGGTTGTCACTAATGGTGTCCGTCATATATTTTTCAATCATCAGGCTGGCGATAGGTGCTGCGTAAGTACCGCCAAAACCTGAATTCTCCACATAAACGACGATAGCGATCTTCGGGTCCTTTTTAGGCGCGAAAGCAAAGAAAACCGAGTGATCCTCACCATGGGGATTTTCGGCTGTACCGGTTTTTCCACAGACCGGGATATCCGGTATATAAGCCATGCGTGCTGTACCGGAGACCGTTACTTTTTCCATGCCGTTAGCAATGATTTCGAAGTAGGAACTGTCAATCCCGACGTAGTTGCGCCTGGTGAACCGGTCAGGGATAGGCACATCTACGCCGCTTCCCCGGTAACCTCTGACCAGGTGCGGGGTTACATAGAAGCCCCGGTTAGCGATAGTGGCGGCTACGTTTGCCATTTGCAGGTTGGTCATTTGCAGCTCCCCCTGCCCAATGCCCAGGGAGCGGATCCAAACGGAGTTCCAGCGCTGCCCCTCCTGCTGTTTATTGAAGTAGTCCGTGTAGAATTGTGTGGTGGGATAGAATCCGCTTTGCTCTCTGGGCAGGTCGATCCCGAGTGGTTTGCCCAGGCCAAACTTATCCAGGTAGCTGTTGAAAAGATCAAGCCCTTTCTCCGGGTTACGGAAGCCCCCCGGTCCGTCAACGATTTCGCGGAAAGCAGTAACAAAGTAGGCGTTGCAGGAATGCTGAATTCCCATTTCTACATTGAGGCAGGTGGGGTGGCCATGACAGCCGGTGAGCCGCATTCCGTTGAAGTAGTAGGCGCCAGAGCAGGGAATGGTACGGTTGGGGTCCAGATAGCCCTCCTGCATGCCGACCAAAGCTACGATGGTCTTAAACAGCGACCCAGGCGGATACTGCCCCATAATACTGCGGTCAAACAGGGGCTGCGTTTTATCTACTGAAAGCCGGCCGTAGGGATTGCCTTTGCCGTGCCCGATGGCAAGAAGATTTGGATTGTAATTTGGCGAACTGATCATGGCCAACACCTCTCCGGTGGTAGGCTCCAAAGCGACTACCGCACCTATTTTATTCTCCATCAACAACTCACCGTAGGCTTGCAAATCGAGGTCAATAGTCGTAATCAGGTCCTTCCCAAAAACGGCATCCACATCAAGTTCACCATCTTTATAGGGCCCTACTTCACGGCCCAGGTTGTCTTTTAGTATCAGAGACATGCCTTTCTCACCGCGCAGGGTATCTTCGTAGGAAAGCTCCAGCCCACTTTTGCCCAAGTAGTCCCGGGGCTCGTATTTGCCATCAGAGAGTTTAATGTCGTTTTGATCCGCTTCCCGAATATAGCCAAGAACGTGACAGGCGTTGTCATGAGGATAGCCACGGGCATGGCGCAGGCGAGGGGAAAAGCCCGGGAACTGGTAGAGGCGCTCCTCCAATGCTGCAAACTGTTTTGCGGACAATTGAGTCAGAAAAGGGAAGGGAACTGATTTGGAATACCTTGGGTCACGCCAGTTTTTGTCGAGGGTCTGCTCAAAATAACTGCGCTCTATACCCAGCAGTTCGCAAAAAGCAGCCGTATCCATGTCCTCATTCAGCTGATTGTAAGTAACCATAAGGTCATACATGGGTACGTTGTAGACCAGTATTTCACCATCGCGGTCGTAGATGGTGCCCCGTGCCGGATAGACAACCTGCTCATCAATTGCTGTGGCGTCGGGATTTTCCTTGTAGGTGGAGTCCAGTACCTGTAGCTGGAAGGCACGATAAATCAGCCCGAATGCCGCCAACACAAAGAGGCTCCGTATGATGTATTGCCGTCTGCTAAATGTATCTGCCACTTCAAAATAATTTCAGTGAACAATTAACGCTTAAACCCTGGGTCAGCGTTTAGGCATGAAGATAAAAACAAAGATCAAGACCGCCGCCATTGAGGAGACAAAGGTGAAAAAGGTACGTAAAAGTATGCCCAAAATATAAATGGGCGAAAAGGCATCAACGCTAAAGTAAACCAGCAGGTGCAACACCATCAGGGACGCTGAATACTTCATAAACCAGTTCATACCAAGACCGGCAGGTGTAGGTTTATCATTTAGCTTGTACCCTTCACGGGGCTCATACAGGCTTAAAAAGAGGGCCCTGGCATACCCCATAGCTGTTAAAGCGGCAGCATGAACACCCGGAGAGTCATAGAACAGGTCTACACCGATCCCCATCAAAAAGGACAGCAGCAAAACACCAGTACGGGGCGTCTGCAACGGCAGCAGCAAAATAAACAACGGATAGAGAAAGACATTGATGTACAGGCTGCCAGTCACCCAACCATCAGAGATGCGCTTTAAGAAGAGCCCCTGCAGCGCCAGCAGGACAAAAAACCGTATGATATTCCAAATGACCGTATTATTCATTGACCGCTTCGTCTAATTCCTTATGCTCTTTCCACATCTCATTTTCAATGACGTAGACATAACGCAACTTATTAAGGTCATTGCGCAGCATGACCTGTATGTTATAAAAATTCCCACCTCCCGAAAAATCAAAAGACTTTACAGTCCCGACAGGTAGTCCGTACGGGAACAATTGGGAATATCCGCTGGTGACCACGGTATCACCTTCCGCTACCACCGCGTGCTTGGGGATCGCTTCCAGTTGCATCAGCCGGGCGTTTTTGCCGTTCCAGGTGAGTGTCCCGAAATAACCGGAGTTGGACAGAGCTGCTTTGATGCGGGTTTCCCGGTGCAGCAGCGACATCACCTGGCTGTAATGGGGTGTCACGGCTCTGACCACCCCCACGATACCATCCGAAGAAACAACGCCCATATTGGGCCGGACCCCATGATTTGAGCCTTTATCGAGGCGCAGGTAATTAGCTGTGCCTATGGTGGAGTTGCTGATTACGTTGGCAGGGATATACGAAAAGAGCTGCTCAGTGGAATCTTTCAGAAAGGTATCCTGCCGCACCGCATTGGAGTACCTTGCGTTGTCAAGCTGCTCCATGAGGCGTATGTTTTCGCCCTGCAGTTTAATCAGCTCATCGCGCAGGGCCCATTGTTCTCCCAGCCAGTCTGCGGACTGATCCAACGCGGCAGTAGCCATTCCCCAGGAATTATCCCAGATCGCACCCTGACGCTGATTGAAACTGACCACCAGAATAAGGGCGAGCAGCTCCAGGAAACCAAAAAGCAGGAAGTTCCCATAAGCTGCAAAAAGCTGCAATAGGCCTCTCATGGCTGGCGGTTGTTTTTTAAAAGTTCAGTGATTTGGCTTTCCTACACGCTCTTCCGGTCAATCAGGAAAGAAAAACGGTCGGTATTCTTAAGCGCTATGCCGGTACCCAATACTACTGCACGGAGCGGATCCTCAGCAACGTGCACCTTAAGCTTCGTTTTCTGAGCAATACGTTTGTCCAGCCCGCGAATGAGCGCACCACCACCAGTCAGGTAAATCCCTGTACGGTAAATATCGGATGCAAGTTCAGGTGGCGTAGTTTCCAGTGCCTTCAAAATGGCATCCTCAATTTTTGAGATAGACTTATCGAGGGAGTGAGCGATCTCGCTGTAAGAAATCATGATCTGCTTGGGAATACCCGTCATCAGGTCCCGCCCGTTGACCGCAAAATCTTCAGGTGGGTTCTCCAGTTCGTGCAGTGCAGAGCCAACGTTGATTTTGATCTGCTCTGCTGTACGCTCCCCGATGAGAATATTATGCTGCCGCTTCATGTAGCTCATAATGTCGCTGGTAAATTCATCTCCAGCGATGCGGATAGACTGGTCACAAACGATACCTGAAAGCGCGATCACCGCAATTTCAGTAGTGCCCCCGCCTATATCAATAATCATATTGCCAACAGGCTCCTCCACATCCAGGCCAATACCCAGCGCAGCCGCCATAGGCTCATGGATCAGGTAAGTTTCTTTGGAGTCTACGTGGTCTGCTGAATCAAATACGGCACGCTTTTCCACTTCTGTGATACCCGAAGGAATACAAATTACCATCTTCATGTGGGTGAAGAAGCGGCGGCGGCGGCCGATCATATTAATCATGCCTTCGATCATATCCTCCGCAGCCTGAAAGTCAGCAATAACACCATCTTTAAGCGGGCGGATCGTTTTTATATCTTCGTGTGTTTTTTCGTGCATCTGCATGGCCTTGTTGCCAACGGCAATAGGCTCACCGGTACGGCGGTTTTTTGCAACAATAGAGGGCTCATCCACGACGATTTTACCGTCCTGAATGATAAGTGTATTGGCAGTACCAAGGTCAATAGCAAGTTCTTGGGTAAAAAAGCTGAAGAGTTTCATTAAAACCTTTGTCCTGGTTAATAGTATCGTGTTTCGAACATGGTGTCGGCGCACCCGATACAGGAGCACAGATCTCTCCGGCTACTGTCGAGGCTCTACAACGATGGAAATTAGCAATTTTTCCTATATCAGGGGTATGGTTTTCTAAAAATAAATTGCCTGCCGGGCTTTCTTTTTATCAAAAAAGGGCTGTTTGCAGCCTGCCAGGCCGGATTCCTGCTGCTGTAAAAGTTACCGACTCGCAAAGCAACGCATTTTTTTGGTCAATAAGAAGAATTTAAGGGCAAATTAAATGAGCTAAGGGCCAACGATGACCTGCCACAGGTCTGCTTTGTTGAGGTACTTTTGAGCCAGGCCCTGCAGGGCTGCAGCGTCAATGTTTTGTACCGTTGACACCAATTCGTCAAAGGTGCTCAAAGGGAGATCGTCGAGTACTAAAGTCCGGATGACTTCCGAAACGTTGAACGGACCATCCAGCATGGTCAAAAAGTTGCCCAGCAAAAAATTCCGGACCATCTTCAGCTCCTCTTCATCAACCAATGTCTCCTGCAGTATTTTCATTTCCCGTTCAATTTCCCGAAGAGTAGGCTCTACATACTCCGGGCTGACCTCCGTGCCGATGAGCAGGGAACCGTCATACCGCATGGTTTCCAACATGCTGTAAATGTTGTAGGTATAGCCTTTTTCCTCCCGTATGTTGGTCATCAGACGAGAGCCGAAGTAGCCGCCAAGTAGCGTATTAAGCACATACAGCCCATAGAAATCCCCGTGGTGGCGGTTGAGCCCTCTCCTTCCTAAACGAACAGCAGACTGCAGGGTATCAGGGCGCCGCTCAAAAGTAGACTGTGGCTGGCCATCCGGAACAGGAACACGAGGCGCTGGCTTTTCTCCGGGGCTCAGGGCATCGCGTAGAGCTTTGTTCAGTAGCTGCTTCACCTCATCCGTTACCCGCCCACTGATAAATAACAAACAATTGGAAGCATTGTAAAGCCTTTGATGATGCTTCTTCAGGTCAGCCGGCGACAGAGCCAGATAAGCCTCACTGGTACTGTTATAACCATACGGATGAGAACTGCCAAAAATCTGCTCCGTGATGAGGCGATAAGCCAGGGTGTCATTCTTAGCCAAATCAACGGCCAGCCGGCGCTGATTGCGCCTGATGTAAGCCTCCAGGTCTTCTGCGGCAAACAAAGGCTCTCTTAGCATATCCTGCAAAATGGGCAGGGTGTCTGCAAAGTGCTTGTTCAGGCTGTACAGCACTATGCTCGACGTATCAAGGTTGAAGGGCAGGCTCAGCGTTGCGCCATAGAAGTCCGTAGCTTCCGCAATTTGGGCAGCAGTGTAGTGCCGCGTCCCCTCGCGTAGTAAGCTTGACGTGGCACGGGCTACCAGTTGTTTGTCTTCGTAGGTGCGCCCTGCAAAAAAAACCAGCTCCATTCGAATGACATCCTGTGTGCCCATATTGGTAACGTAAACAGGTATGCCGTTGTCTAAATGGAAAATTTCCGGTTTCGGCAAGTGCAGAGTTTGGATATCTTTGATAACAGGCGGCTGCGATCGGTCAGGCATAAATTTTTTATTCAAAGAGTCAAAAAGCAATAATTCAACTTATTAACAGTCTGTTGGTTATTCGATAGTACGAAAATGAGCAAAAAAATTTACTTTTGTTTGCTATAATGCTTGCAAGCCGGCCGCCAACAAAGCAAGCCGGCATAACCATGAGAAGGCAAGCCTCCAAATTCAACAAATTCTCAAACCCTAGCGGATATACCTATGAAGTTCAGCGTTTCCTCATCAGAATTGCTTAAGCGCCTGCAAATCGCAGGTGGCGCCATTGGCTCTAACCCGGTATTGCCTATTCTGGAAGACTTCCTCTTTACCATTGACAACAACAAGCTGCAAATTGCGGCAACCGACCTGGAAACTTCCATCACCACTGAAATCGAAGTGATGGCTGATGCAGATGGCAAAGTGGCCGTACCTGCTAAAATCCTGCTGGAAACCCTCAAGGCGCTTCCGCAACAGCCTATCACCTTCACAGTAAATGACGAAAATTTCGGCATTGAAATCACCTCTGCCTATGGTAAATACAAACTTGCCGGCGAAGATGGGCAGGACTTCCCGAGTATCCCGCAGCCGGATTCCGTTGATAAGATTTCCATGCCGGGCGGTTCTCTGACGCACGGTATTACCAAGACCATCTTCGCAGCGAGCAACGATGAGCTGCGCCCGGCAATGACGGGTGTATACTTTCAGGTCGACTTCAATAAGCTGATCCTGGTCGCTACGGATGCCCATAAACTGGTGAAGTATACTTTCAATGAAATCGGTGGCGAGGTTTCCACGTCTTTCATCGTTCCAAAGAAAGCCCTGAACCTGCTCAAAGGCAGCCTTCCGGAAAATGAAGACATTGACATTGCCTTCAATAGTGCCAACGCCTTTTTCTCTTTTGGAGATACTCAACTGGTCTGCCGCCTCATTGATGCACGTTACCCGGACTACAACGCGGTTATCCCCGTAGATAACCCGAATACGCTGAGCCTGTCACGCTCAGACTTCCAGAACTCCCTCAAACGGATTGCCATCTACGCCAACAAAACCACCAATCAGGTTATCCTGAACATCAATGACGGCAGCCTGACCATCTCTGCCCAAGACCTCGACTTTTCCAACGAGGCAACCGAGCAACTGGCTTGCACCTACGAAGGGGAGCCACTAACGATTGGTTTCAATGCCAAATTCCTGGTGGAAATGCTGGGCGTACTGGAAAGTGATGAAGTTAAAATTGAACTCTCCACTTCCACCCGCGCTGGCATTATGGTGCCGGCGGAAGAAACCGAGGGCGAAGAAATTCTGATGCTGGTCATGCCAGTGATGCTGAGCAACTAATTTGCCGATGCTCTGAAGGCGAGCCATTGTCGACAATGGCTCGCCTTTGTTTTTGCCAGGCCTGAAGCGGTCCTAACCCACAACCAAACGCAATATGAAATACAACAACCTGTGGCCTGCGGTGATCATGGTGGTGCTCTTTGGAAGCTGTGGTAGTGATGCCCCTCCCCCTCCCAGTGAACCGGAAGCCGTTTTGAAACAATACCAGCGCTTTGTAGACCAAAATCTGCTTGAAAAAGCAAAAGCCCTGAGCACGCCTGCCGGTAAAGCCTGGCTGGATGAGCTGAAAGCTATTGTGGAAGAAGAACAACCCGACAGCACCCTTTTTCATACCGAATTCCTTTCTGTCAATTGTGAGGGTAAAAAGGATACGCTGCGGTGTCAGTGCGTGCTGGAAGATCAATACGAGCGCTACACTTCCGACTATCACCTGGTAAAACTCAACGGCCAGTGGCTGGTGGATGCACCTCAGGAAGAGATACAGATCGACAATGACATTCTGGAGCAGCTACCTGACAGCCTGGTCCGTGAAATGATGCAAGAATAAACCTGAAACCATGAGCATGCCGAAAGTGGGGCTCTTCTTTGGCTCGTTTAATCCCGTTCACGTTGGGCATATGATCATCGCCAATTTTATGGCCACACAAACAGGCCTGGAGGAGGTATGGATGGTCGTCTCTCCCCACAACCCGCTTAAGCCTAAAAAAACGCTCGCCCGGGACCATGACCGGCTCCACCTCGTTCGACTGGCCATTGGCGATAACCCAAAGTTAAAAGCTTCAGATGTTGAGTTTGGGCTCCCCCAACCTTCCTACACCGTGGATACCCTCTCCTACCTGAAGGAAAAATACCCCTCCCGGCAGTTCGTCCTTATCATGGGCGGAGACAATCTGGCGACTTTGCACAAATGGAAAAACTACGAGCTGCTGCTCCGCGATCATGAAATATTTGTCTACCAGCGCCCCAGCCATGATTTGGGTGAACTGCAGCAGCACCCCAGTATTAAAATTGTGGAAGCCCCACTGATGCAGATTTCCGCCAGCTACATCCGCAATTGCCTGAAAGCCGGACAGTCTGTGCAGTACCTGGTGCCTGATGCTGTTTACCGGTATTTGGAGGAGGTTGCTATTTATCGTTGAATATCCAACAGAAGGGCTTAAGACTATGTTGGGATTTCACCCTTTGGGCTGAATTTGCCAACTTGCAGCAGGGATGCTCCTCCTTAAGCGCTCAGAGATGCCTGCCTATTACAGTGAAAACGGACAAGCCCGGAAGAAAGGATACGGTAAGTCCCGCAGATCAATGCTGCATTTGGAAGAGGGTATGCAATTGCTGCGGGAACACGAAATCTCCGCCACTATTTACGAGCCTGGCAAGTATTCGCTTGTGGAGCAGATTCATACCTTTTATAACGCAGACGGAGTGATAGCCATCCGGGGCGCAGACCTTGCCAATATGCTTTGGTTAAGGCCGGGAAGCCTGGTCCTAATGGTCAACCCCATGGGCAAGGGCTCCTTCCATATCTATAACTATTGCTGCATTTTAAAATTATTCCTGGTTGAACGGCTTACAGAAACAGACTTTCCAAGTTTCCTCGACTTCCAATTCGATAAACTGATTAAGACCTATGCCTAAAGTTGCCCATACCCTAGCGGATTTAAAAGCCTTCTTATCCGAAACGCTGCACACCTCTTCCTTCCGTATAAAACGGACCTCCTTTGACGCTCAGGAAGAGTGGCTGTTTAAAGACGGCATGCTTTCGCATAAAACCGGAGGGTTTTTCCATGTCATTGGCCTGAATGATATGGAGGACGACTCCGATACCCTTTATCTTTTCCAGCCTCAAAGCGCTGTTACAGGCCTCCTCATTTGTCCCTCGAAAAAGGGCTTGGGCCCCTACGTACTCACTCAGGCCCGAATTGAGCCTGGAAATACCGGGGTCATACAACTGGGCCCCACCATTCAGTCTACTCCTGCTAATTTTCTCCGCCTTCATAACGGTAAGAAAAACCCTTATCTGGACTACCTCTACTCTGGCCATCGTCATGTAACTGGATTCCATTCCACCAATCAGCTTGACCTCGGAAAACGCTATTATCAAAAAACAAAGTGGCACAATTTTGCGCTTGTCAGCGCCCTGCTGGAAACAGCAGATACCTATATTTGGCTGCCGCTGCCTGTCCTGGCTGAAGCAGTAAAAATGGATTTCATCCTCAATACCGATTTGCGCTCTCTTATTGCTGTATTTGAATGGGACTCCCTATCCGGTCAAAATGCGCATCCTGAACAAACTCAGTCGTCAGCAATACTGGAGTACTATTTAAAAAAGAGCCACTCCGTTAACTGCAGGAACAAGTTCATTCCGATTGATCAATCAAGTGCCTTCTCCATTGAAGACCAAGCTATACGCATTAACAAAAACAATCAGGAAATCGGGCTCTACCAAATCGAGACCAACCACCGGGAAGTACAAGGATGGACGCAGCCGCTTTGGAGAGCTGAGGGAAGAGGAAAAGCCATATTGCTTTGCAGCAAGCTGTCCGGGCAACGCGTATTCCTGCTTACTGTAGAAGAAGAGAAAGGTACGCCCTCCTCTTTTTCGATATCACCTTCTTACCTTTTTTATCCGGAGGACACTCACACTCCGGAAGTCAACAACCTTCCTCCTCCTTTTGCCAGGTTTGCTCAGTCTGATGAAGGAGGGCGATTCATCAACCACGAATTCGAGTTCCAGCTTATCGAAGTGAACAATGATTTTGATATTCGGGAAAACCAGTTTTGGGTGGGCATTGACAACCTAAAACACATACTAAGCACTTCAAACCTCTGCAACATCCAACTTCGAGGCCTCTGCTCGCTCCTGATTGAGCAGCTTAACCCTCTGATATTTGAAGCCTAGACCGATCTGCCACCTCTGAAGCCGGCGCTTGGTTGGGTCCACGCAAGAGTAAAACCAAAACTTTAACTTTCATAAATTATTGAAAGTTTTATAAAAAAGCTTACCTTTGGATAAACTTGAATTAAGCCTCACAGGTTTCAAACAGGAACAAACAAGAAAATATGATCAGCCAATACAGAATGAAGCTTGACCTTGTAGGCCAGTCTGTTTTAATTGCCCTTGCAATGATAGTGGTCTTAGGCAAATGGTGGCTTTGGGCGCTTGCAGTAGTGGCGGGCCTTGCGCTCTGGCAAACGGGTAGCGCTTTCCACCTGATAGTAGCCTACGCCTACCGCAGCCGCAAGCCCTATTTGTTGTTGCTCGGCAGCATCCTCCTCCTTCTGCCGCTCAAGTTTTGGCTGGCTGGCTACTGGAGCCTGATCATACCTGGGCTTGCTGTACTTATTTACTTCTTCATTACGCTGCGCGACACTATCGTAGTCCTTCGCAGGCCAAGGTCTTTTTGGGATATATAAATTTTTTGTTTTCCAAATTTGCAATAAACAACAATAACCACTATATTTGTGTCAGACTTATAGTCGATTTGCGCTTATTTCTGTAACTCTTGCTCCACGATAATTTCGCGTCCCCTGCCATTAAGGCAGATTTTCATGACTCATTTTACTGATTTGCGGCAAGTGGCTTCCACCAGGAAACTGCTAATTAGACTGAGTTGGCCTGTATGGAAAACTCGGCGCTTAAGGCTTTACCGCTTTCAGAGCAGCAGGGCAACCTGAGCGTCTCAGTTCTCCGCCGGGCTTTACAGAGTGGTCCGGATACCAACTGTGTTTCTACGAAGAGTTCTCCTGAGTGGGAGCTGCCTTGCCGGATTTTGTGTATAGATATAACTACCAAAAAACCAAAATCATGAAAGAGGAACTCCTTCATTATGCCTGGCGTATGCGCCGCTTTAATGCTACTGCGCTTCAAACGACCGATGGAGAAGCAGTGGAAGTCCTGCACCCCGGCCAACTCAACACCCACGCCGGGCCAGATTTTCTGAACGCAAGGCTGCGGATCGGTGATACCGTTTGGGCGGGGAATGTAGAAATGCATCTACGCAGCTCAGACTGGCTACAGCACGGGCATCAGACGGACACTGCCTACGACAACGTAATCCTACATGTTGTCTACGAAGACGATGCGCCCATTCAACGAGGCAACGGTACTTCCATCCCCTGCCTGGAAATGAAGCAGCGTATCTCAAGAAGGTTGGCCGCACATTACCAACGTTTGATCCAAAGTGAGCAATGGGTGCCCTGCGCCAATACGCTTGGACAAGTTAGCGAACTCACCCTCAACCTATGGCTGGACCGCATGGCTGCAGAGCGGCTGGAAAGCCGGGCCAGTAAGATTATGGAACAATTGGAACGCAACAGGGAAGGCTGGGAAGAAACTTTCTACCAGTTTATGGCTCGCAGTATGGGCGGAAAAGTCAACGCCGAGCCTATGCAAATGCTGGCAGAACGTACACCTCTGCTCCTGCTTTACAAATACCGCCATAGCCTGTTCCAGGTAGAAGCACTGCTGTTTGGACAATCCGGCCTATTGGAAGACACTTTCGAAGACGAGTACCCCAGGCGGCTGCAACAGGAATACCGCTTTTTGAAACAAAAGCACGGGCTGACGCCTATGCCGCGCCAAACCTGGAAATACCTGCGGCTCCGGCCTGCCAACTTCCCCACCATCCGTATTGCACAGCTGGCTACTATGATTTATCAACAGGCAGGGTGGTTCAGCAAAGCCATGGCAGCCCATGACCTTACGGAGCTCAACAACTTCTTCACCATCAAGCTTTCTAACTACTGGTGGGACCACTATACCTTTGACAGAGCCTCTCAGCGCAAAGCCAAAGCCCTCGGTGAACAGACTGTCCGTTCGGTCATTATCAATACTGTGGCTCCCATGCTTTTCCTCTATGGTACCCGCAAAGGAGATGACCGCATAAGGGATAAAGGTCTGGATATCCTCGAAAAACTCCCCCCGGAGCAAAACAAAGTGATTAGGGAATGGAAACACCTTGGCGTAAAAGCCGGCTCCGCCTACCATACGCAGGCATTACTGCAACTAAAACAGCAATACTGCACCCCCAAGCGATGCCTGGAGTGCGCCATTGGCAATGCCCTGCTCAAGCCAACCTCTAAAGCCGAAGAGCCCTGGCTGAATGAGATGATTGGAGAGGACTGGGATAAGGATTGGTCTTTATTTGATCTGGAATACAATCAGGCTTTCTCCCATACTTTGCAGCCTTCTGTGCAGTTGGTGCAGATGTCAATTTGATCACGCCCCTGTAGCAGCTGCATCCGGAATTGCTGGTATGCCGTACCCTGCCACAGTTCGGCAAACGAACTGCGCTTGAGGTCGCCCAGTTGGTGCTGTGCGTCTTTGTCAAAGCAGCAGGGCACTACCAGCCCGTCCCAGGTAATGACACAGGCATGCCAGAGTTTCCAGCAGTGATTAAGCAGCTGATTTTTGACCCGGTAGGTGCCATCTTCCTGCCGGGCGTAGCGGGAGTAGCGCTCGTTGAGTGGAATAAGCGGGTTGCCTTGCTCGTAGTCATATACCTGTGCGGTCTTCAGGCGGACCTCATCAATACCTATTTCCTCCGCCAGGCGGTAAATTTCCGGTATCTGATGCTCGTTTGGCCGTACCACCAGGAACTGAAAAATGATATGCGGCTTTGAGGCCTTCATTTCACGTTTTGCAGCCACAACATTTCTTGCACCCTGAAGTACCGTCTCGAGATTGCCTGCCTTGCGGTAGTTTTCGTATACCTCCTGTGTAGTGCCATCCACAGAGATGATGAGCCGGTCTAACCCTGACGCCACCGTTTTCTGAGCATTCGCTTTGTTCAAAAAATGCCCGTTGGTGGAAGTGATGGTATAAATCCCCCGCTTTGAGGCATGCTCCACCATATTGAGAAACTCCGGATTGATATAAGGCTCTCCCTGAAAATAAAAAATCAGGTAGATCAGTCGGTCGCCCAGTTCAGTGATGATCTGCCGGAAGAAATCTTTCTTCAGGTTTCCGGTGGGCCGGGTGAAAGACCGGAGACCGCTTGGGCATTCCGGGCACCGCAAATTGCAGGCAGTAGTCGGCTCTACGGAAATAGTGATAGGTAATCCCCACTGTACAGGTCGCCGCAAAAGCCGGGTCACCCAATAGGAGGACCAGACCTTTATGGCATTCCAAACTCTATGTATGGTTAGTTTGCGCAAAAAATTAAGTGCATCAGCGGTGTGGATCATCATACAGTGCTGGGATTATTATTTACATCAGCGTACTATCCTGCCCAGCCTTCACGGTCGAGGCTCCTGAAATGTATAGCCTCGGCCAGGTGCTCTATTTCGATATTTTCACTCTCGTGCAAGTCGGCTGCCGTTCGGGCTACCTTTAGTATCCGGTCGTAAGCCCGGGCGGAGAGCTGTAGCTTTTCCATGGCCTTCTTGACCAGTATCCGGCCGGCCTGCCCGATTTCACAAAACTCCCGAACCTGTCTGCCCGACATTTGCGCATTGGCATTAACGCCCGGAGCATCCTTATAGCGTTCAGCCTGAATCTCTCTTGCTTTGATGACCCGCGCCATAATTTCACTACTCGATTCGGCTGGCATTTCCTTACTTGCCAACTCATCATAAGATACCGGCGTCACTTCCACATGCAAATCAATCCGGTCCAACAGCGGACCGGAGATTTTATTGAGGTACCGGTTGATCTGAGCCGGGCCGCAGACACATTCCTTGTCCGGATGATTGTAATACCCGCACGGACAGGGGTTCATGGAGGCGACTAACATGAAATTAGCCGGGTAGTCTACCGTCATCCGTGCCCGGGATATGGTCACCCGGCGTTCTTCCATGGGCTGCCGCAATACTTCCAGGACCGTCCGTTTGAACTCGGGCAGCTCATCCAGAAACAGTACGCCGTGATGCGCCAGAGATATCTCTCCAGGCATAGGGTTACTACCTCCCCCCACAAGCGCTACATCACTAATGGTGTGATGAGGCGACCGGAATGGGCGGTTGGCAATGAGAGCCGAATCAGGAGGCAACATACCTGCTACCGAATGTATCTTGGTCGTTTCAAGCGCCTCGTGCAAATTCAGAGGAGGCAAAATCGTCGGCATGCGGCGCGCCAGCATGGTCTTGCCTGCTCCGGGAGGCCCGATCAGGACTACATTATGCCCACCCGCAGCTGCAATTTCGAGGGCCCGCTTAATATTTTGCTGCCCCTTCACATCAGAAAAGTCAATATCGAAGATATTCTGCTGCTCGAAAAACTCATCACGGGTCAGCACCATTTTGGGGTCGATCTTGAGATCGCCGTTAATAAAATCGGCAGCTTCCTTCAGGCTGCTCACCCCATACACATCCAGCTCATTTACAATTGCTGCTTCACGGGCATTCTCTTTGGGCAGAATAAACCCTTTAAAGCCCTCCTTCCGGGCCTGAATAGCAATCGGCAGGGCGCCACGAATAGGCCTCAGGCTACCATCAAGTGACAACTCACCCATCATGATATACTGATCCAGAGCACTGCCGTCAATCTGCTCAGAGGCCGCCAACACTCCAATCGCAATAGGCAAATCATAAGCCGAGCCTTCCTTTCGGATATCGGCGGGGGCAAGGTTCACAACAGTTTTGATCCGTTTCATTTTGAACCCGATATTCTGCATAGCAGCCTCCATACGAGAAAAGCCTTCACGAACCGCATTGTCCGGAAGGCCTACCAGGTGATAGAAATTTTTGTCCGTTGCAACCTTTCCGCCAACGTTAACTTCTACGGTAATGGTTTGAGCATCCACGCCCTGTACGGCGCCTGCATAGGTTTTGATTAACATGGGTGTCTTTTCCTTTAGTGGTTATACAGAGAGATGCTCCCGAAACCTGTAAGCTCCGGGAGCATTTTCACACCCTAAGTTAAGGATTTTTTGGTTTAGTACCGGTTATTATTATCAAATTCCGGTCCTTTTGCCGGATCCATAAGCAAGAACCGTACTTTCTGGAAATCTGGCTTTGGACGATGCGCCCCCTTTTTCATGCCCTGTTTGCCTTTACGCTCCGGACGGTTAGCTTCACTCATGGTTTTCATATCCTTTTCCCACTGCTCCCGTTTGGGTTTGATCTCTTCCATCAGCATGCTGATTTCCTCATCGTACTTTTGTACCAATGCTGAGAGTTCGTCCCCATTGGGTCGGGAGGCAGCTTTGTGGCCGTCAGCCTTGTGCGGGCGGGAGCCCTGCCGTTCTGTACGAATCCTGGCAAGCGTTGCTTTATCCTCGTCACTGATTTTGAGCTCCAGCTTTTTGCGCTGCTCCAGCAAGACCGGCGCTACGTTTTGTTCATGGTACTCGCGCATCTTGTCACGCATAGCTTTAGCCTCCGCTTTTTTGGCCTCATGATGAGCTTCCAGTATTTGCGTTTGAGCAGGCGTCAGGATAGCATCCAGTTCGCTTTTGAGCGCTTGGTGCATCGATTGCTTCCGGGTACGCTCTGCGTTTCGGGCTTCTTTTTGAGCGTTACGTGTCTCTTTCTTTAATTCTTCAATCGCCTTTTCCTGTTCGGGCGTTAGCTGTAGCTCTTCCTTAAGTTCTTCAATAGCCTTAAAGGGGCTGCCATTGCCGCCACGGTGATGGCTTTGTGGCTGTGCCCATACCGCACCTGCGGTCAAAAACAGTGCTGCCAGCAAGAAGCCAGCGTTCAAAAATACCTTTTTCATAGCGATAATTTTTGATGTTTGATGATAAAGGCGCCACGGGGTTTAATCCCGCTGCCGCCTTTTTTTAGGATGGCCATCCCGCATCTCAAAACGTCGGGAAAACCGATTTAATTTTTCAACCTGCTCTTCAGTTAGCAAAGGTTTTATTTCTTCGTGCATTTGGTCAATCATCGCACGGCGGTCAACCCCGAAACGATGGTGTATGCTGTCAATGCGCACGCCGTAGCGTTGCACGATGGGGTCAAGCGTCTTTTGCTGCTCCGGAGTAGCCTGTATGCGCCGGTACAGGAAGTCTTCAAAACCACCTGATTTGCGCATCCGGGCCACATCGTGCATGCGGTCTACGACCATACTCCGGTGGGTGGCCCAGCCTCCTGCAAATCCGGCAGCAAGCAGTAAAAACCCAATCAGTAAAAGCTGTAGTCGGCTCATGATTATAGATTAATAGGCCTGAAGTAAAGTGACGGCATCTTCCGGTGCCAGTTCGCTCACACCTACCAGAGCATCGGGAGAGAAACTCCCTGCCGACCAGTAGACACTGCCCCCCGCCAGAAGTATGACCGCTATGCTTGCGGCAGCAGCCCAGTACAACCATCGGACCGGTACACGATCAGCAACGGTTTGCTTTACTTTTTGCATAACTGCATCTGTAAAGGCTTTACTTTCCGGCGCTGGCATAGAACGGAAAGCCTCGCGCAGCTTCCGGTATTGACCTGCCTGCTGACGCAGCTCGAAGGAAGTACGCAGTGCCTGTTCCAGATCAGCCCGGTCTCCATCGTCCAGTTCTTCATCGAAAGACCGGGCAAGTAAGCCCTGATAATATGCTTCGTCTTTCATAGCCATGGTTCTAAAATTAATCTTAATTTCTGCTGTGCCCTTGCCAAACGTGAGGCTATAGTGCCCTGTGGCAGCCCCAGAATATCAGCGGTCTCCTTTACGGAATACCCCTTCATCAGGCGCAAGGTGACTACCGCGCGAAACTCAGGGCCAAGCTGTTGCATCGCCTGCTGTAGTGCATCCTGTAAATCCTGACGCTCGGGCCGGGCTGCAGTATCTTCCACCTGCAGCTCCGGGCCATCTGACCGGGTAAATGTGAGCCAACGCCCTTTGCGCTTACGCCTTTTCAGCTCATTCAGGGAAAGGTTAATCGCAATACGGCTGAGATAAGTACTCAGCTTCGCATCTCCCCGGAAATCCGGCAGCGCCTGATGCAGGCGGATAAAAACCTCCTGTGCCACATCGTCCGCCTCCGGTACCGCTCCCAACATGCTGCGTGCCATTGCCCGTACCTGCCCCTCATGCTGCTCAACCAGCAAACGGAAGGCTTGGGTATCGCCTCTTTTGGCGCGTTCTATGCAGTCATTGGTTTCGGGCATGCAGCTTTTTTCGGTTGCTTTCATGGGTCAGACAACCTCAAGTCCTGTTTTTTTCCCTGCCGCTCCATTTTTTTATTGCCGAAGTAACTGACCTATGCTAACTGCCCCGCCCTGCCGGGCTCTCACCCAGTAAACACCCGTGGGTAAAGCAGACAAATCGAGCGTGACATGGCGGTCTTCTATAAGCTGACGAATGACAGGCTGACCGGCAGCATTTACAACCATGAGCTCACCTCCTGATTCGGGAAGGATGACCTCTGCCTGCCCGCGGGTTGGATTAGGGAAAAGCGCTAACCGGACGGGCTCAGGGTGGTCCGCTGAAGAGGAAAGCCCACTGACGGTATACCGGGAGAAGAAATGCCAGATCTCGGCACTACCATTGATATCCTGATTTGTCACACCAATAGCAAAAGGCGAACCCGGCCAGGTATGACCGCCACCATTAATGCGGTAATGCCAGACGTCGCCCCGATCCGCGCAGCCTGCAGATTCGATAAACGATACGGTAGAAGCATCTGTACTATTAGTATTGGGTAGCTCAGATATCGCAGCATCTCCGTCGCAGCTGTTGTTCGCGTTCCAGAACGCCAGGAGCTCCTCAATAGAAATCGCCAACAAGGGCTGTCCTTCATAGGGGACAGTAGCATCCTCTGTACCATGGATTTCCAGGACTGGCACCGGCCGGCCGGGCACACACTCGCTAACGTAGGCTGGTACCATACTTCCGGTCACTGAGGCAACAGCAGCTATACGGTCGTTAAGTTCACAGGCCAGGCGGTAGCTCATGAAGCCACCATTGGACATACCGCAGGCATATATCCGCTCCGGGTCGATTGAGTACTGACCTGCGAGGGTATCAATCAGGGCACTGATAAAGCCCACGTCATCAGCGGTGCTCCCAAATGTCCAACCCACATTCCAGGCATTGCTGATGCCATTGGGATAACAAACGTAAAAGCCAGCAGTATCTGCCACAGGGTTCATCTGAGCATAGGCTTCCTGCTGAAAAGCATTGGAACCAAAGCCGTGAAGATTGAAAACTAAAGGGCGCGCCCCATCAAAGGAAGAAGGCGGAACCCGCAACCGGAAGTCGCGTTCCTGACCATCAAATTCAAAACTTCCGGTAACAGTTTCCTGAGCCAGTAGCAGGCTGACTGGCAACAGCATACACAATAAAACGGGTATCCACTTTTGCATAAGATTGAAATATTTAGGTTTCCCATCAAGATAGGCCTTTTAGGATAAGCGGGTACTTTTTATAAGCATCTCTACCAATTCTTCAGGGTTTTCAGCACGCTCGGCCAGCCCCAGCGCTACAGAAGCTTTGCGAAACAATACCGCCGGCGACGCCCCCGCTTCCCGCCAAGCCTGCAGCGACCCCGCACCTTTGCTTTTGGAGAGTTTTTCCCCATCTGTCCCTTTCAGCAGCTCATGATGCCAGAAGACCGAGTGCTGAAAACGGGCTACACCAAGCAGTCCGGCCAGATACAACTGAGAAAGTGTAGATGCCCATAAATCAGCTCCACGCACGATAAAGTTGATCCGGAAGTGCTCATCATCAGCCAGAGAAGCGAGTTGGTAGGCTGGAAACCCATTCTTTTGGCGCACCACAAAGGCGTCAATTCCCTGCAAAGTGGCTGTTTGCTGCCCTTCGCGCCACTTATTGACCTCAACGGATTGCCCCGGCTCCGGAGGCAGGATGCGCCATGCTGTCTGGGGAGCATCAAAGCCTAGTTCCCGGGTAAGGCAGGTGCCGGGATAACTGCCATCCGGGCTAAGTGCCTGGATTTGCTTTCGGCTACAGGTACAGGCAAACACTTGCCCTTGTTGCCTTAGCTGCTGCAGAAAGTGCTGGTAATAGTCCAGCCTGGTATGCTGTGACCAGTGAGAAAAAAAGTGATCTACGCCGGTTGGGCCTTCATCATAGTCCAAACCTAACCATTCCAATGTCCTGAATATATCTTCGACGAAGGGCTTACGGGTACGCGCTTTGTCAAGGTCATCTATACGAAGTACGACATGCCCGTTTTTCGCACGGGCAACAGCCCAGGTCATAATAAAGGACAGCCCGTTGCCGGGATGCAGCAATCCGCTGGGCGTTGGGGCCAACCGGGTACGCAAAGGTGCAGAAGTCATGGTGCATGTATTTCCCGGAGTTTTTCCGCTGGGCAGTAAGAGAAATGGCCCGCACTGGTATATCCATCATCCTGACGGGCGCCCAAGGGGCCAACTCCACAAAAAAACTCCTACATCAGGGGAGACTGAATGTAGGAGCACTAACATACTATGAGAAAACTACACGGTCAAATTTAAGAAAAGCTAATAGGTGAACAGAGGGGCAATTAGAAAGCGGGAAGGCTGGAGGAGATTAAGGTGCAGCTGGGATAGAAAATGGCATAAAAAAACCTGCACCGGTGTTGGGTGCAGGAGGTTCAAACAAACATACTATGAGAAAACTGTTAGCAAGATAAGGTTTTGCATATGTCTTTGGAAGCACCTTTCCGGGTACGGTCCGTTTGGGCCAGTTAATGGCAGGGTTAAATTATCTAACGGGAGGAAGCAGCCTATAAAGAGGAGGCAGACTGGGACGATGGGCTGACCTTGATCTCAAGGATAGGAATCTTGATTTCTACCCGGGTACCTAAAGGCAGGCCGGTCTCGGAGTCTCTGAGGTCATGCGTATGCACGAAGACCTCCTCTTTCTGGGCGTTATTATTGTGTAGGATGCGAAGCCGGTTTTCGGTAATGCTTGTCCCCCGGGAGCGGTGGTTCTGATAGCGGGGGTCATTCATCTGAAGCTGTAGTGCTCTGTCCCGGCCAATACCATTGTCTTCCACCCGGCATAAGATGGTTTGCTCATCAAACAGAAAAAAGAATACTTTGATCAGCCCGTTCTCCCGGGTACGCAGTCCGTGCTCTATGGCATTTTCAACGTAAGGCTGAATGATCATTGTAGGCACACAGAGGATGTCTTCCTCTATTTCTTCATCAATAATGATTTCGTAGCTCAGCTTATGCTCAAAGCGGAGTTTTTCATTGATAACGAGGTACTGCTCCAGGAACTCAATTTCATCCTCCAGAGAAATCACTTCCAAATCTGAGTACTCCAGGCTTCGCCGCATGAGCTGGGCAAACTTGGCCAGGTATTTTGTGGCCGAGTCCACATCGTGAGAGGTGATGTAGTTTTGAATAGAGTTCAGGGCATTGTACATGAAGTGGGGGTTCATCTGGGCGCGCAGTGCCTTTAGCTGCAGGCGCGTGGCTTTCAGCTCAAGCAATTCAGTCTCCTGCCGCTTCTTTTCCGCCTCATATTTGGCTTCCACTTCGCGCTGTTTACGCTGGTCCACATCTTTATGATAGCGCTCTATATACTCATCGTGCTTGCACTGATACTGATAAGCCAGTTTATAGTCCGAATGCCGGGCGTGAAAGGCGGCCAGTTCCTTACAGATATTGGCGATTTGCTGGTAATCCTCTGTTTTTTCCGCAAAATGGAGTGCCATTTCCAGCTGCTTCAGGGATTGCTCCGCATCGTTCAGTTTTTGGAAGATTTCTCCCCGCCACAGGGCTACGTTGGAAAAGTTTTTGTTGTTTTTTTCCGGCTTTTGTGAATAGACCTCATGAGCAAGATCGAACAGCTCAAGTGCTTTTTGATACTGATCGCGTTCCATATAGCAGAAGCCAAGGTTGGCATAGGCATTGGCACGCGCATCTTCGCTGGCGTCATCCGCATTTTCCAATGCAAGCCGGAAGAAGCCTTCTGCGTTTTCCTGCTCCCCCTGCGCCATGTAGCTTTTACCGACACTCAGGTAGTGCCAGGACAAGCGGGTACGAATGCCCATCTGTTCGCACATTTCCACCACCTTCCGGCGTGCACGGATACTTTTTTCAGGCTCGTCGTTGCCTTCATAGATCTGTCCCAGCCCGGAATGGATGAGCGTGAGAAAGTAATAATCCTTCAAATCCAACGGCGACTGAAGCATGGTGATCATCTTATCAGCCTGCAGCAACATTTCGATGGCTTTAGAGTAGTTACCGTAGTGGAGCTGCAGGAACCCTTCCCGGCATATAAGTCGGGCTTTCAGGCGTTCACTCGGAAAGGTTTTCAGGATTTTCCCCGCTTTGGTCAGGTAATCGTGCGCCCGCTCCATGTCTGTCTTATTGATACACAGGCCGGCATAGTCAATATAGACTTCTGTCTGCTGGTTCACCGTTCCTCGTTCCTGCAACATAGCCATCGCAGTTTGATAATGGAACTCTGCCTCGTCGTAGTCGTACATCTGATTTTTGATCGTAGCTTCGTAGAGGTGGTAATTCAGCAGCAGATCGGGCGTTTCGATATCCCGGAGTATTTTGTAAAGCTCCCCGAGGAGTTCTTCGGCACGCTCGATATTGGAAAACACGTAATGGGCGATCAGCTTATCCAGCAGCACCAGCCGCTGCCTGGGGTCCGGTTGCAGGTTGAGCTTATTCTCCAGCTGCTGTACATTAACGACACGTTGTTCGGAGGCTTCGATAAACATAGTAAAGAAATGTAGGTTGCGATAACCTTATAAGGAGTGGTTATCAAAAGGGGTAAATTCCAATAGGGCACCTAAAATGCAGGCACACCAGTTTAGAGGTTCATCTTCGTAAGTTCGGAATGTTTCAGAACAATTTCAACAGAAGACAAATATAAAAAATGGCTATGCCTAAGTGAATAGGTATAGCCATCTCCAGAAGGGGGTAAATATTTTGAAAATTACTGAGGGACTATGCCGCCACAGCCTTTATTCCAATTTTTCTTTTTACCCTTTTTACCACCGACGATCTTTTTCATATCCTCTTTTTTGATCGACTTTAGCTCCTTCTTGATGTCATCGAGGTTCTTCTTTGATCTTCCCATAGTAAATTAGATTTTCTGCACGGGCTTTTAATAACATAAGCATTATCACTTGCCTGTGCGTCCGTAAAAGTAAAAAAACAATCCAATGCACCGAAGCATTGTGGCCGTAAGCTTGATATATTTATATCTTGCATAGACGGCTTTCCTATGTGATTGCTCTTCACACCAGACAAGACAGGTGCTTATGCGTTTGTAAATCGTTAAGTGTTTTGTGTAGATCTGTTATGGGAATCCTATTACAACGATACAAGGACCTCAACCGCTACAAAACGTAATGGTTGAATTTGAGTGGTGTCTGTTCTGTTGCTCAATAGTGAGCGGCAATGGCAGGACAGGCTTAGAGCCCCTCTTGCAACCTTTTCATTCTTTCCATGAAAGCTGGTCGGCGGCGGCGGGAAACTTCTATCTGAATATCATCATCCATGACGAGGTAGCCACCGTCTCCCTTGACGAACTTCCGCATAAAATTTAGGTTGATCACGTGGCGTTTGTGGACTCGATAGAAATTGAAGGGTGCCAACAAATCTTCGTAGGCCTTGATGGTCTTTGAAGCTGTTATGCGCTCTCCGCTTTTAAGATAAATATGAGTGTAGTTGTCTTCTGCTTCGAAACGGACGATATCTGCGATGTTCACAAAATAGATACCATCCAGAGCAGAGATGCTCATCTTAGTGAAAGCGTTCGGATTATTGTAGTAGCTGTTAAATAAGTCCAGCCTTTTTTCTACTTCTGAGTCTTGCCGCAAATGTATGCGGGAGACTGCCTCCTTAAGCGCATCCGGGTCAATAGGCTTAAGTATGTAGCCTATCGAACTGTATTCACAAGCCTTGACAGCATATTCTTCATACGCTGTTACAAATATTACTTCAAAGTCAATGGGACGAATTTGGTTCAGTAGCTGGAAAACCAGACCATCCGGCAAACTAATATCCAAAAATGCCACATCCGGAGACTCCTCCTCTAAAAGTGCGGCACCTTCGCTAATCGAACCTGCGTCTCCAATAACGTTCACCTGAGGACAATGCTCTTTGAGCAGATTTTTCAGGTTGTTCAGCCCTTTGGCTTCATCTTCAATTATTATGGCTTTGAACAAGGCTATTTTGTTTTAGCAGTTAAAATACTAACAGCCCCAAATGCACTTTCAAATATACGACTATTTTCGATTAATTGTTACACCAATTTAAAATTGTGGCGTATTAATCTTAAAAAAAGGGGGCCTGACACAACAAATAACTTTTACAAAGATAGATTATAGGTTTCGCAATATAAATTATAGCTGGCACTTATTTCCTGCTCGCTGTTAGGGATTTGCGCTGCGACTATCCGGATAATACCGGTAACAGAGTGCCATGGCCCTTTATTTTGGCCATGGCACTCCTGCCTGATTATACTCCAAAAACTAACTTTCAGCACCTGGTTGATGAGCAGATGCTCCTGTTCCATTTTCAAAATCACTCAATAAGCCCTAATTTAACGGCAAGCATTAACGCCACTATTACATGCCGCAGCCTGAATCTTCCACATTCCGGGACAAACTTCATGAGATCATCTTCGAAGCAGATACGCCCGAGGGGAAAGCTTTTGATGTCATCCTGCTGATCCTTATTGCCGCTAGCGTATTGACAGTAATGCTGGAGAGTATAGAGCCCCTCCAACGCCAGTATGCAACCTTATTCACTGTAGTGGAATGGGTTTTCACCGTCTTTTTCACCATAGAATACCTGCTGCGCCTCTACTGTGTGCTTCGGCCCATGAAGTACGCAACCAGCTTTTTCGGCATTATCGACTTATTGGCTATTTTGCCATCCTACCTGGCGCTGTTTCTGCCTACAGCCCAGTATTTCCTGATTATCCGGGCCTTCCGGCTCATCCGTATTTTCCGGATATTCAAAATGGCGCACTTCATCAACGAAGGAGATATTATCATACAGGCGCTGCGGGCAAGCCGGGCTAAAATAACAGTTTTCCTAACTTTCGTCTCCCTGCTCGTGATTATCATTGGCGCACTGATGTACCTCATTGAAGGAGGGAGCAACGAAGGTTTTTCCAGCATCCCCCGGGGTGTCTACTGGTCTGTAGTTACCCTTACTACCGTTGGCTACGGCGATATCACCCCCCGTACGGAACTGGGCCAATTGATCTCGGCCGTTGTCATGATCCTGGGCTATGCCATTATTGCGGTACCCACCG
Source organism: Phaeodactylibacter xiamenensis (assembly GCF_000759025.1). GTDB lineage: Bacteria > Bacteroidota > Bacteroidia > Chitinophagales > Saprospiraceae > Phaeodactylibacter > Phaeodactylibacter xiamenensis. The sequence continues at coordinate 209,736 of NZ_JPOS01000012.1, forward strand.
GCATCGTCTCCGCCGAGTTTGTCAAAGAGTACAAGAGCGGCAAGGCCAATACTCAGGCCTGCCGCTACTGTGGACAGGAAGGGCACGATCATGATGCCATACATTGCAAATACTGCGGTGAGCAACTGAACCCCTGAGTTTACCGGACAATCAATACCGGGATATGGAAATCGAAGTTCAGTAATTGTATGGCTGTGCTGCCCAGCAGCATGGCCGGAATATTGCTGCGCCCCTTGGACCCGATGATCACCAGGTCTTTACTCTTTTGAATAGCAAAATCGTATACCGCCTGAGCCGTAGTGCGGTCCTCACTGTACGTAAAAACACAGGAAGTGTCCTGCAGTGGCTCTGGCAGCCCCCGCCGAAAACGCTTATACTGGTCTTCTGCCTCCTCTTTCATAGACTTCCGGAACCCCTGAACCGGGATGAAGGGAAAATAGTGCATCGGAATGGTATATACATGCTGGCTCGTCAGTACGCCCTCTACCGAATCTTTAATCCGTTTGCCTGCCAGTAGAGCCCGCCTGGACACCTGAGAAAAATCAATCGGTACAAGGATACGCTCCATATGGTGCGGAGCCGTTTCCGGCACAGCCAGCAGGTCTGATTTCAAAGAAGCCTGCCTAAGGACTTTTTCGGCCACCTGCCCGGAGCCCTGATAGGATAGTTTTTTGCCGACTACGATCAGCTCCGCCCCCTGGGCATTAGCGGTTTTTACAATCTCCTGAGCAGTAGAGCTGCCTTCTGTGACCATAACTTCCCAATCCACATCTGGCATCTTGCCGCTATTCTGCTGCAGGAAGTGAGTATCAATGTTTTCTTCAATTTCTTCACCAATGAGCTCCGAAAGCGGACGCTCCAGCTCTTCCAGAAGAGATTCAGCTTCTTCAGGATAGTCAAAACGGATATTGTGCTGAAAACAGATTTGCTCAACGCCCGGAAGCGCTTCGCACAGAAACCGGGCGTAACGCAGCATAACCTGGTCCATATCCGTAAGGTCCAGACCTAATAATATTGATTTGTAGGCAACCATAGGCTAATCGACTTTATTTTTTTTCTGCCGCTTGGCAATGAGTTCAGATAAAACCTGCCGGTAGGATTCCCGTTCCTTCAGCTGCTTTTGCTGTTGCATATCTTCAAACTCCCTGGACAGCCCTTTGTACAAGCTGTAACACATTACAAATAGCAATAGCGTAAATGGCAGACCGGTAGAGATCGCAGCGGTCTGAAGGGCTTTCAAACCACCTCCTAAAAGCAGGGTGGCTGCCACTGCGCCCTCCGAAAGGGCCCAGAAAATACGCTGCCCCACTGGCGCGTCCAGTTTGCCACCGGAAGTGATGCTGTCAATCACCAGCGAACCGCTGTCTGAAGAAGTCACAAAAAAACTGGTCACCAGCAAGATACCAATAATAGAGGTGACAAAACTCCACGGATACTCTTCCAATAGTACAAACAAGGCTGTAGCTATATTTTCATTCACAGCCGTGGCTATATCTCCTATTCCATTCAACTCGAGAAAAAGGGCAGACCCCCCAAAAACAGACATCCACAAAAACGTCAGTAAAGATGGCACGAGCAGTACGCCCAGGAAGAACTCCCGCACCGTACGCCCCTTCGACACCCGGGCGATAAACATCCCCACAAATGGGGACCAGGAGATCCACCAGGCCCAGTAAAATACAGACCAGTCGTGCTGCCAGGTGGTACCGGCATAGGACTCCGTCCAGGCACCAATGGAAATCAGCTCCTGCAGATAAGCGCCGGTATTCTGAATAAAGGAATCCATCAGAAAAACGGTAGGCCCCAGGATAAGCATGGCAATCAGGAAAATCAGCCCCATGCGCATATTGAGTTCGCTGAGCACCCGTACGCCTTTGTCGAGCCCCAATACAACAGATACCGTAGCTGCACCCGTAATCGCAGCGATCAAAAAGACCTGCATGGAAACCGTATCCGGCGTGTCAAACAGGTGGGCCAGACCAGCCGAAACCTGTTGCACCCCAAACCCAAGGGAAGTAGCCAGCCCAAACAACGTGGCCACCACGGCTACTACGTCAATAATGTTCCCTATAGGCCCGTGAATACGGTCACCCAAAAGTGGATAAAATACCGAGCGTAGCGTCAGGGGCAGTTTCTTATTGAAGGTAAAAAAGGCAAGGGACATGCCCACTATTGCATAGATAGCCCACGCATGCAGCCCATAGTGCAGAAAGGTAAACTTCATGGCATCCTGTGCGGCAGTAGCAGGATTGGTGGCACCACGCGGAGGATTGGAATAGTGAAGAATAGGCTCTGCCACACTAAAAAAGAGCAGCCCGATCCCCATGCCCGCAGAGAAAAGCATCGCAAACCAGGCAAAGGTGCTGAAGTCAGGTTTGGCCTTGGGGCCGCCAAGCCGAATCTTCCCCATCTTGCTGAATGCGAAGTAGAGCGAAAATGCCAGGAATATATTAACAGCCAGCACCAGCAGCCACCCGGCATTAGTGGTGATCCCGGCAGTGGTTTTTGAAAAGATCTCTTCCACAGGCTCCCCTATCCCCAGCGTCAGCCCAATGAAAATCAGGATGATAATTGCCGAAGGGTAAAATACCGGGGCGTGGATGTCAAAATACTTCTTAGACATAAACCTGTTGGTTGCGATGATTAAAAACTTGCCCAAAACACAAGTGTGCCACCTCTCATAACGGAGGTGGCACACACGCATCTTTGTTCAATGCTTTGCAATGAGTATGCCTACTGCACCAGCCACATTGCAGCGTTTTGTGAGTTAGAGCCGCCTAGACGGTCTACTGCGGCGTTGTAGTTTGTTTCGTTCAAGCTGATCTCCTGACCAGGGTAGAGGAAACGCAATGGCAGTTCGTCATCATTGACATTGGCGCAGGGCGGGTTGAGGAACGGGATACCATCCCAGCTCATGCCACTTTCATGGTACCAGCGGCGCAGCTCAAAATAGGGCTGCAAGCCGTGGAAAAATAAAGCGACCCACTTCTGCTCCCAGATGTCTGTGACTTTTTCGTAGGCTGCACCAGAATTGTCGTAGAAGTCTTCAAAAGAAGACCACTGCGTAGAGGACAGGTCTACCTGATGGTACTCCATAGAAGCAGCAACACCATTGCGGTAGTGGCTTTCCACGTCGCCGGATATCCAGCCTTTGGCAGCTGCTTCTGCCAATAGGAATTCTACCTCGGCGTAAGTCATCAGGATGCCTTTTGCCAGGTCGATACCCAGCTCGGCAGCTGTTGTCTGAGCAGCATCTACATAGTACGCAGCGCCAAGGCGTGAGCCTGTCTTGCTGCAGTCTTCGGTATTGTTGCCGTTGTCCGCACCATTAAAAGCGCCTTCCGTGGTGTACATATCGTTGTCCGGACGTGCATAGCGGAACAGACGAGGGTCATCGTAATCTGTCAGGTGGGCTACGAGGGTGGAGCTAATTGCCACCGCATCAAAGTCCCCTGTTTTCAGCGGGATCAGCGGGAACTGATTCGGGAAAGCGTTGAGGTACGTCAGGGTAGCGTTGTCGTCGTTGCTTTCCATAATATTGCCACCATCCGCGATAGCTGCAAAATCAGCTGCTGCGTTATCCAGTTGGTTACTGGCCAGCATCAGGAGCTGTAAACGCAGGGAGTTGGCAAACTTCTGCCACTTGGAAGCGTCGCCATTAAAGATCAGGTCGCCGGCAATAGAGCCGCCGTTGGAAGAGGACAACAGATTGCTTGCGCGCTCCAGCTCACTCAGCAGGTCCGCGTAGATTTCAGGCTGCGGGTCATACACCGGTGTGAAATTATCCTGCAGCCCGCTAATGGCCTCGAAGTAAGGCACATCGCCATAAGCGTTCGTCAGTACGGAGAAAATCCAGCTGCGCAGGACGACTGCCGCACCTTCGAGGTGGGCATTCTCCGATTCAATCGCAATTTCTTCCACAGCATACACATCAGTCAGGCTGCCGTAGAGCCCTTCCCATACGGTTGGGAAAGCGTTCCAGTTATAAGCATCTACCTCATTCCGGAGGGTCTTGGCGCTCAGCTGCGCGATGTTATTGCCCAGGAGGAAAGACTCTTCAGTGGTGGTATTCACACTGTTTCGGATAGCCGAAGCCATGAGCACGTCGGGAGAAACCGTCGTCGGCTCGTTCGGGTTTTCGTTAAACTCATCAAATTGCTCGCAGGAAACCAGGAACAGCCCGGCCAGCACTAAGAGGAGTGATATAGATTTGAAAAATTTCATAAATGTCTTTTTTGTCTTGAAAAATAGGGAGGCAGGAAAGCCCTTCCTCCCCCGAATGCGTTTCAAGCTTTTTATTTAGAAGCCCAGATTAAGAGAGAAACCGAAGCTTCTTACAGATGGCAGCTGCGTACTTTCGAAGCCATTCACAAACAAGCCATTCCGGATGGAGTAGGTCTCCGGGTCGATAGATGGCACGTTGGTGAAGAGCAACAGGTTGCGCCCTACAAGTGAGATGCTGGCGTTGGCGATGCCTGCCGATTCCAGCACACCTGATGGGATGCGGTAAGAAAGGCTCACCTCACGGAGCTTCACATAGGTAGCATCGTAAGTTGCGGCTTCAATATTGTCACGGTTGAATCCGTTACCGTAGTAGTTGTAGAAATAACCGGTGTAGCCGGCTCCACCTGGCTCTACGGGTACGTCGTTAGGCACGTATTCCGGATTTTCATCCGTACCGATGTTCTTCACACCTGGCCCTATTACCCCCCCGGCTTGCTCAAGGGTGTAAACAGGGGCGCCATTGGCATCGTAGTCTACACTGTAGACCGTACGGCCCTCTGTTGTGAGCAGGTCAAGGTGTGGGTCATCCTCGTTGGTAATTGTACCACCGGTATTCATAAGCGCATGGGTACGGGAGTAGATGTTACCGCCTATCTGGCCGTCAAACAGGAAGCCAAAGCTGATGTTCCCAAAGTTCAAGGTATTGTAGATACCGATACGGGCATCCGGCTGGAAAGACCCGGCAGACACTTTCTCTTCTGTGAGCAGTGGCAGTCCGTCTTCGTGAATAATCTGGCCATCATACTGACCGCCTTCCACCCGCTGGAAACCAAGGCCATAAAGCTGGCCGAGCAATTCGCCTTCCTCAGCAACGTACTCCAGGTCTGCGCCACCTTCATCCCCGGGGAATACATCGGCGATAATGCTGTAACGCCCGCTGGTGATAATGTCCGGCAGGCTTTCCACGATAGCGCGGTTGTGGCCTACGTTCAGCATCACGTCCCAGCTGAAGTTGCGGCGCTGTACCGGTGTGGCACTCAGCATCAGCTCGATACCCTCGTTGCGGATTTCACCACCGTTGGTAAGGCTGAAGTCGTAACCACTTGTTGCCGCAACAGGCAGGGTGATCACCTGATCGAAGCTAAGCATGTTGTAGTATGTCGCGTCCAAACGCAGGCGATCATTCAGGAACCGAACATCCACACCTACTTCGATAGCCCGGGTACGTTCATTGGTCAGGTCCGGGTCGGCTACGGTGCGGTTGGTTGTGAAAACCGATGTGGCACCAAAGGCAGCCTGTGGCGTAAAGGTGTTACCGAACGAATAAGGCGGTGCACCATTACCGACTTCTGCGTATGCTCCTTTCAGCTTCAGGAAGGAGAGGGCAGAATTAGCACCAAGGTTGAGCTTTTCGCTCAGTACAGCACTCATCGAAACAGAAGGGTACAGGAAGTCGTAATCTGATCCATCAATACCCAGTTCAGGGTTCACCAAGGTACTGTTCCAATCCTGCCGAAGCGATGCATCGAGGTAAAGGAAATCGTCAAATGAAATGGTCGCGATACCAAACAAGCTGTTGATACCGGTAGTGGTCTTCTGAGACTCTACCAAAACACCGGAACGAGCATTGGCAAGGGTGTAAATACTTTCGCTCGTACCTGCAAACTTGAGCTCCGGGTTGTTGGCGACCAGGAAGTTGGCGTTTTGCCGCATGATGTTGCCACCAAGCTTTACATCAAGTGCGAAGCGGGAACCGTTGCTCCGGTCGGTATGATAACCGATCAGTGCCTCAGCATTCGTCTCTGTGAAGGAGATTTCATCCTCGCGATAGCTGCCATTCTCTCCCGGTGTGGCCTTGGTGGAAGGTGCCCGGCGGTAGGCCCGCTCATCATCTACTACATCTGCACCGTAGCGCAGGCGGATATCAAAGTTATCATTCAGTTCATAAGACAGCTGCAGGTTACCAATGACGCGGTTGCTGCTGAAGCTGTTGGTATTTTCATTGGCAACAAACCAGGGATTGTTTACCCAAAGGTCCTCCACATAGCGCTGCTGTACGCCTTCGAGGCCAGGCTCCCAGTAGTCGCGCAAGTCGTCAATAGCTACCTGCCGCGGGTACCAGAGCCAGCCGTACATCACGGAAGAAGACTCATCGTAGCCGGAGTTCGGCACATTATCAGAGCCGGAGCGCACGTACATGGCATTCAGGCGCACATTGAGGCGGTCGTCAAAGAGCTGACGGCCAATGCTCGTCTGAAATGTATTACGCTGCAGGTTGGTATTAGGTACGATCCCACGATTAGAGGTGTTCGTGTAGGAAAGTCGGAAATCGCCATCCTCTGATTTATTGTTGATCGCGATGTTATTGATGCTGGAAATGCCCGTACGGAAGAAGTTGCGGATATTGTCTTCAGCTGGCGTAAACGGAGCAGGTTGCCCATCGGAGTTGAACTGCTTGATCAGCTGCCCGTTCATGCGCGGGCCCCAGTTCTCACCGTATGCTTCGTAGTATTCCTTATCACCGATGTAGTTGGTACCGTCGATATAGCTGTACTTACCACCGCCACCAAAGCCAAATTCATTCTGGTAGTTAGGCAGTTTGAGGATGGTCTGCGCCATGGTTGTGGAGTTGATTTCCACACCCCAGCCCTGAGCATCTTTACCCGTCTTGGTCTCAATCAGGATCACACCGTTTGCGGCGCGTGAGCCGTAAAGTGCGGATGCGGCTGGCCCTTTCAGTACATTAATGGAAGCGATATCATCCGGGTTGACGATCTGTGCCGCATTACCAAAGTCGATGGTGGTAGAGCCGTTAAGGCCATCATCGAAGCTGTACAGATCGTTGGTAATTGGAATACCATTGACTACGAATAGTGGCTGGTTATTGCCCAACAGTGATGCTGCGCCCCGAATGTTAATATTGGAAGATGCGGTTGGGCCAGCGGAGCTACCTGTCACGTATACACCGGAGGCTTTACCCGCCAGAGCATTAGTGACGTTGGTCGGCTTGACTTTTGCGATTTGCTCAGCACCCAGCTTTTGGACCGAGTAGCCCAGGGCTTTCTCTTCCCGCTCGATGCCAAGGGCAGTTACCACTACTTCGTCCAGCTCAATTTGAGAGCTCAGCTCAACGTCGTAGGTATCTTTGCCATTTTCAATAGCAACCTCTTTAGTGCTAAAGCCAACATAGGAAAAGACGAGGACTTCCGCATCTTCAGCGATCGGCAGCTCATAGGCGCCGTTGAAATCCGTCACGGTACCTTTTATCGTCTTTTTCACGTAAACGTTGGCACCAATTAGAGGCTCCCCTTCATTATCAGTTACAGTACCGGTAATGGTTCTCCCACCCGCTTGTGCCAGCATGGTGCTACTGCATACGAACAGCAGGACCAGCCCAAGGAAGTGGCGAGTCATTTGTAAAGTACGATTCATAAAACTAATGTTTAATTAAGAATAAACATGGACCAAGCAGTGTGCTAAACACACTACTTTTATTTAACTTAGAAACTCGTATTGCTTATTTTGGGCACGAAAATCGAAAATAAATGACAAAAAAGCACATTATTACGTACTTAATATTCACATTTTCCTTTTTATCTGCTATAAATGGGCAAAAAACACCCTTTATTTAGATAGCTTGTCAATATTAAAGGTAGGCGTAAAAGAATCTCCACCTTTCCTGTTTAAAAAAAGTACAAACCACTTTGAGGGCATCAGCGCCTGGCTATGGGAGCAGGTGGCATCTGAACTCGGGCAGGCTTACGAATTACAGGAACTCACCCTTAGCGACATGCTGGATCAGTTGGAGGCCGGAAAGCTTGATATAGCCATTAATCCGCTGACCGTCACCAGCAGCCGCATAGAACGGATGGAATTCACGCAGCCGTTTTTCGTTTCTTCTTCCGCCGTGGCTACACACAGCAGCAGCGGCTTGCATAGCGCCCTGGCTTTTGTTAAAAAATTCTTCTCTGTGAATTTTATAAAGGCAATTTTTGTGCTGTTTATTGTCATTTTTATCTTTGGCTTTATTGCGTGGCTGTTTGAGCGCAAGGCCAACCCGGAGGAATTCCCCGATGGCTGGAAGGGCATGTGGGAAGGCATATGGTGGTCGGCCGTCACGATGACGACGGTAGGCTACGGCGACAAATCTCCACGCTCACTTGGCGGCAGGATTGTCGCGCTGGTGTGGATGTTTACGGCCATTATTATCATTTCCGGCCTTACGGCAAGTATCGCTTCTTCCCTAACGGTAAATCAGCTGAGTGGCGACATTGAAAGCTTACAGGAATTGCGGCAGCATGAGGTAGGTTCTGTGGCGGTTTCAGCCAGCCTTCGGTTCCTCGAAGACAACTATGTGCCTGCCCGGCCTTACAATAATGTACAGGCAGGCCTGGATGCACTCGAATCCGGAGAGATTGATGCTTTTGTATACGACGAGCCCATCCTGAAGTACGAAATCCTTAGCGGCAACCGCACAGAGCTACAGGTTCTCCCCTACCGCTTCAATACACAGTACTACAGCTACGGCCTGCCCAAAGGCAGTGCTTTGGCTGACCGGATTAACCCCATTATGCTCAGCGTACTGGAAAGCAGCCGATGGCAGGCGATCCTTTCAGAGTATGATTTGAAGGAAGAATAGTCCCGGACCGGACATTTCAGAGGAGCCGATATAAAGTGGTGCTAACTTTATCCTAAAGGACGCGTTATGAAAATAAAACCGTCCATGCGTTATTGCCTGCTATTTGTATTTGCCGCCTTGCTTAGCGGTTGTAAAGTCAGCGACTATGCTTCTGATTCCAAGCCCATTGACCACCGCATCTGGGACAGCCTTTTGCAAAAGCACGTGACCGCAGAGGGGTTAGTCGACTATCAGGGCTTCATTGCCGATAGCGCACGCCTGAACAACTATTTAGACCTGCTGCGGCAGCACCATCCCAACGACAAGCACTGGTCCCGGGACGAGCGCCTGGCATACTGGATCAATGCCTATAATGCCTTTACGGTAAAATTGGTGGCCGACCACTATCCTGTGGAAAGTATAAAGGACATCAAAAACGGCATACCCTTCGTGAATACCGTTTGGGATATCAAGTTTATTGAAATCGAGGGGCAGACTTATGACCTGAATAACATAGAGCACGGTATCATCCGCCCAAAATTTGAGGAGCCCCGTATCCATTTTGCAGTCAATTGTGCTGCGCGGTCCTGCCCCAAACTGCACAACCGGGCTTATACGCCTGAAACACTCGATGACCAACTCACACAGGCAGCCGAAGCCTTCCTTGCCGACGAGAGCAAGAATAAGGTGAGCCCAAATTCCGCGAAGCTATCCAAAATTTTCACCTGGTACGGTGGCGACTTCAAAGCGGGTGGAATGTCAATTATCGAGTACATCAATCGGTATGCGCCGGTAGAGATCAACGCGGACGCAGAAGTTTCCTACCTTGAGTACGACTGGAGCCTGAATGAACAATAGAAACCTTACTGTTCCAAACGGGTAAGGCCTGCTTTGGCCTTTTGATGAAGGCCAACGCGGTATTCTTCGGGCTTGAGGCCCAGGCAGCGCTCGTAGGCTGCCCTTGCCTGGGTGCGCTTTCCTTGCTCTTCGTAGATAATGCCCATTTGCAGGGCGGCATTGCAAGCGTAAAACCAGGGAGAGTCAGCTCCTTTGTCCAAAGTCAGCTGATAGTGTTGTAAGGCTTCCTCATATCGCTCCATGCCATGCAGCAACCGGCCCAGACGGTAGAAATATTCCAACTCATGGGCACCTTTAAAGCTATCTGTAGCTTGTTTGGCCAGCAATTGGTAGCCTTTTTGGAAATATCCTCCGTCGAAGAGAAGGCGGGCGCGCAGTAAGTCGAGATTCGGTACGATGCCGGATTCCGCCTCCTGCTGGGCATTTTTGTCGCCCCCGGCTACCGAATAGCCATGGGCAATGCAATTAAGCATATGCCTTTTATAGCCTGCTTCGTTGCCATTGATCAGAGATTGCCAGCCGAGTTTCTGGTAGGTTTCCTTAATGAAGTTCCGCCCGTTGTAGGCGCTCAGGTAGGCTTTGAAGTACGGGGCAGCATCCCGGTCCAGCCGGCGAAGCTTGGACAGCCCGAGCATATAGTCCAGGTAAGGGAAACTGAAGTAAGCGCCGCTCTTCGGGTACAGCTGCAACAGCTCTATGGCCTGATCATTACGACCGGTCCGCATAGCCACATGCGCCATCACAAAGCATTCTAAAGGGCTTCGCCGTGGCGAAAGGCCCGCTTTGTTGACGGCCTGCCATGCGGTATCCCCCTTATTTTCGAGGTGCAGTAACAGCAGCGCGTAGAGTACCTTGGTTTCCTTTTCAAAAACGAAGTCGTGGGCCTCCGCGTACTTCAGCACCGTTTCCACTTCGCGCCGCCCTTCTTCGATAGTACCTTCCAGCCCGCCCAGCAGTTTGACGCCCCATTTGTAACTATCCGGAATAGTACCCACCATGGCATGAAGGATGCCCAGGTCCTTCTTATTGGGCATAAAGTCGGGGTACAGGGCTTCATTCTCTTTCAGGAGCTTATAAGCTTTGCTCACTTCTGTAAAAGCGCCAAGGTAGTCTTCGAACCGTAAGCGCACCAGGGCCCACTGCAACCGGATATCAGCTTGTACGAAACGGTAGTAAGGCGAGTTGGGATTGCCCTTCTCCACAATCGTGGCGAGCCGGCGATCGCGCTTCACTTTTAGCTGCTTGTACTCCTCTTCGTTTTCATTGATGTACAACTTGAAGAAGTCGATATAATTCTCAATGTGGTGTACTATGAGATTATCCGGTTCCTGCAGGCGTACTTTGGCCAGCAAGGCATAGGCTTCTCCAAACCGGAGGTCAGTAGCTTTTTCATAGGCGGTTTTAGCATCCGCAGTGAAATGGAAATACTTGCCCGCTGCGCAGCTCAGGGAGGTGGCCAGGAAAAGCAAAACGAATATGGAGAACCGGAGGGCGTGCATATCATTTGGTTTGGCACAAAGATAACAGACATTAAGGACATCAGCAGCGCAGCGCATAAACGGAAGAAGCCCCGATAGCACAAAACAGGCTTATCGGGGCTTCTTCAACAATGAAAGACCTCAGGGCTATGCCACTTCTGTCTCCCCGGTTACTTCAGCAGCAATGGTGTCATCCACCAAAACACGGCTGCAGTGCTCGCAGGCGATAATTTTTTTCTGCATCGCAATCTCCAGCTGCAACTGTGGCGGGATCATATTGAAACAGCCACCACAGGCATTCCGCTCAACGGTCACCACGGCCAGGCCATTGCGGTAGTTGGTGCGGGTGCGGTCGTAAGCACGCAGGAGGCGGTCTTCGATCTTCTTACGCCACTTTTCAGCTTCCTTGCGCAGCTTCTGCTCTTCCTTTTCTGTCTTCTTGATGATTTCCTCGAGTTCTACCTTCTTGGTCGCGAGGTCCTTGGACTTGCGGTCGAGGCGTTCCTGATTAGCTTCCAGGGTTTCGGCCTTGCGCTCCTTGTCTTTTTCCACGCCGCGGATTTTCTTTTCAGAAAGCTGGATTTCCAGGTTCTGCATTTCCAGCTCCTTCATCAGAGCGTCGTATTCGCGGTTATTCTTTACATTATCCAGCTGTGTATTGTACCGCTCAATCAATGCTTCCGCCTCCTTGATGTTGGCGCGGTGCTTTGAAATTTCTGAGTCAAACTCAGCGATGTTGTCCGTCAGGCGGTTGATACGGGTTTCCAAGCCGGCAATTTCATCTTCCAGGTCGCTCACCTCTATCGGCAGCTCCCCCTTCAGGATTTCAATCTCATCAATCTTGGAATCAATGGTTTGGAGTTCGAATAAATTTTTCAGCTTCTCCGCAACAGTGGGTTCTCCTGCCATTATTTTATATCGATTTAGTAGTGATCAGATGAAGTAGTACTGCATTATACTACAAGTAATGAACGGGATTCGTTGTGACTTCCGTGCAATAAGCGGCAAAATTACTAAATTTCTGAGAAATAATCTCCTGCAGCAGCTGTATTGTAAATTGCTCACTTTCAAAGTGCCCGATATCTGCGATGATGATTTGCCCGTCTGCATCGAAGAATTCGTGGTATTTGTAGTCGGCTGTGATAAAAATATCCGCACCCTGCCCCTTGGCAGCTCCCAGCAGGAAGCCCCCTGCACCGCCGCAAACGGCTACCGTATTAACGGGCTTACCCAATAATGCGGTATGCCGGATGACATTGACATCCATTGCTTTTTTCAGGTGCTTAAGGAAGGCTTCTTCCTTCATAGGCTTTACCAGTTGGCCAACCATGCCGGAGCCGACAAGCGCACTCTTATTCTCAATGCTGCTCAGCTCGTAGGGCAGTTGCGCTTCCGGAACGCTATCCCGGAGCGCCCTTAGCACGGCCGGTTGCTGACCGGAAGCAAAGAAGACTTCGAGTTTGACCTCAGCGCCTGTTTGTCCGTCCTGCGTACCTACGCCAAGCGAGGCATAACTTAGCCCTTTTTCATGGTTTAGCGTGCCTGCACCGGCTGCAAAGAGGGCTTTACGAACCACATCGCTATACGCCGGAGGCACATAAATGCTGAGCTTCTTCATCACCGCTGCCGGGGCCAGAATTCGGGTATTTTCCAACTGCAGTTTTTCTGCAATCCGGGTATTAACCCCCTGATAATATACGCTGTCGAGATTAGTATGAATAGCGTAGATCGCAATATCGTGCTTAATGGCCTGTATTACTACCCGTTCCACATAGTTGCGGCCAGTCAGGCTTTTCAATCCCTTAAACACTATTGGGTGATGAGCGACAATCAGGTTGCAGCCTTTTTCGATTGCCTCTTCCACAATCGCTTCCGTAGAGTCCAGGCAACAAAGCACGCCTTTCACTTCTGCGCCTTGGTCCCCTGTGATCAACCCGGCATTATCGTAGCCAGCCTGATAGGATGATGGAGCTATTTGTTCCAGGTACTGAATGACATCGCGTATCTGCATTAGGGTGAATTTCTGATTTTTGCTTCTAAAGAGGTCGTCGAGTAGCCTTCAATATAAGGTAAAACGCGCACTTCGCCACCATTTTGGAGCACGGTATCGGCACCGACGATGCTACTAATTTCATAATCGCCTCCCTTGACCAGTACATCAGGCTTGAGCAGCTCAATAAGCGCCGCCGGGGTATCTTCTTCAAAAGGGACTACCATATCTACAAACTGCAGTGCGGCCATTTGCCACAAGCGAGTGGTTTCGTCGTTAATAGGCCGGTTAGGGCCCTTCAGCCGCCGTACCGAATCTGCTGCGTTGAGCCCGATGATCAGCACATCGCCCAGTTCCCGCGCCTGCGCCAGGTAGTGGATGTGCCCATAGTGCAGGAGGTCGAAGCAACCATTGGTAAACACCACCTTTTGGCCTTGCTGCTGCCAGGCGTCCCGTTGCTGCGCGGCACCTGCCCGGTCTTTGATTTTCGCTTTGATCTTCTCAATCATAGATTATGCATTAGCGGTCACGATCTGCTCCCGGTCACTGCCCGGCTGATAGTCGCGGTTGAGAACAGGCAGGAAGACCAGGGCGAGGATACCCACCAGGACGTTGCAGCCCAACTGAATCGAAAAGAAGGCAATATTCGCCCAGGAGAATCCATCTTCTCCACTGATACCATACATAGACAGTGCCGTTTGCGCCAGGAAGTGATAAGTGCCCATACCGCCCGGCGAGGGGATGACCACGCCCCATCCTCCAAATACGAATACGGTAAGCCCTGCCACGGCCGGCAGGCCAGCTGTGGGCGCAAAGGCAAAGAAACAGAGGTAAGTCATCAGGTAATACATCAACCAGATGTTGATGCTATGGAAAAGGAACCACCAGGGTCGGTCAAGCTGACGCACCGTCTGCAGCCCTTCCCAAAAGCCGAGCGCCAGCTCACGGATTTTCTTATAAATTGCCGTTCGGGACAGCGGCTTGCGGAAAAGGTACAATACTGCCATGCCCAATACCCCTACACCAGCGGCCATAGCCATCAGGTTGCCTAAATTTGCCAGCTTGCCGAGGTCGGCTTTTTCATTGACAAACTGCCAGATAGTATCATACTCCAACAGAAAAGCCAGCCCGGTGACCAACAGAATGCTGATGACGTCAATAATCCGGTCAACGACAATGGTCCCCATGACTTTTTCCAGCGGGATTTTTTCATATTGAGCAAGGGAAGCCCCCCGGACGACCTCGCCCATACGTGGCAGGCCCAGGTTGGCAAAATACCCCAGCACTGTAGTCAGAAAGGCATTGATAAAACGGGGCGTGTAGCCCATTGGCCGGATGAGCATACTCCAGCGGATCGCACGGCTTACGTTGCTCATCATAAAGGCGATAAGGACCATCAGTACCCAAAAGTAGTTGGCCTCCTGAAAGTCCGTGACTACTTTTTGGAATAAACTGCAATCCTCAGCCGAGATGCCCTTGAGGGCGCATTCTTCCTGATAGGCGGCATTTTGGCTCCGGTACACCAGGTAGAGGATGCCCAGGCCCAGGCCTAAAAACAACAGGAACTTCAGAATATTTACGAGCGTCTTTTTCAAAGGTCGTATGGTTGATGGTGGGCGCAAAGATAGGGGACTGTCCCTAAATGGCAAAGCCCGGCTGCCATGGGAAAAAACTATTGAAGCTCAACATTTTACAGCTGATCCGGTTTTATCGCAAATTAAAGATACTTTCCCATGAAGCTCCACCGCCAAATCCTGCCCGTTTTTGGGTTTCTGGCCACCCTGGGCCTGTTATTTTCCCCACTTATTGAAGTGCACACTTCCGGGGATATTCCACGTAATCTGATCATCTTCGGTACTGATATTACCGGGGACACCCAACAACTCAGCGGGCTGATATTCGCACAGGACTTCCAGTTCTACAGCCTGATGGCTCTGCTGATGAGCTGGCTGGCTGCCATTTTTTCCCGAAAGCAAATCCGGGTAGTTGCGCTTTCGTTCGGCATTTTCATCATCAGCATGCTGCCTGCATGGTTCATGGTGTACGTGGAAGACATCATCAAGCATCAGGTCAATGGGCCTCTCGAGCATCAATACCTCTATGGTTTTATTTTTGCAGGTATCGCCCTTTTCTGCGGTACCTTCGGGATTATTCAAACTCAGTCCAGGCCACCACAGCCGGCTGCCCAGATTCTGGACCAGGGGATTTAACCATCCTTTAGGAAGAATTTCTTGTTGAAAAGCAGTAAATTACGGTACTTTGCGGCGCAATTTTCAAACAAGCATAAGTACCAATGACCAAAAGAGTAATTCCTGTAGTCGACTTGTCTCAGTTTACCAAAGGCGATGCTGCTGCCCGCGAAACTTTCGTAGCAGAGCTTGGCAAGGCCTTTCACGAAATTGGCTTTGTTGGCGTTACCGGCCACGGCATACCCGAAAAACTGATCAACGACTTCTACAAGGCTTCCAATGCATTTTTTGCGTTATCCACGCCTATTAAAGAGCAGTACGAGATTGCAGGCATGGCTGGACAGCGGGGGTACACCTCCTTTGGCAAAGAGCACGCCAAGCAGTCGGAAGTAGCTGACCTGAAGGAATTTTTCCAAATCGGACAGGAAGTCCCTGCCGATGACCCGCGCAAAGCTCAGTACCCGGATAATGTGCATGTTGATGAAATCCCGGACTTCACCAAACTCGGCCTGCAGCTTTACCGGGCTTTTGAGAAGGCTGGCGGCGAGCTTCTCAAAGCCATTGCCATCCACCTGGAACTGCCGGAAGACTACTTTGAGGCGCATATTGAGAAAGGCAACAGCATCCTGCGGGCTATTCACTATCCTCCGATCACAAAAGAACCGGAATCGGCAATACGGGCCGAACAGCATGAAGACATCAACCTCATCACCCTGCTTGTGGGCGCTTCTGCCGGCGGGCTTCAACTGCTCAATAAGGATGAGGAGTGGCTGCCTATCATGCCTGAGGAGAACGAGATTGTCATCAACGTAGGGGACATGCTGCAGCGGCTGACCAACAACTACCTGAAGTCTACTACCCACCGGGTGGTCAACCCTCCGCGCGAGCAGTGGCATCTGCCCCGGCTTTCTATCCCTTTCTTCCTTCACCCGAAGTCGGAAATGGATTTGAGCGCACTGCCGAAGTGTATCACCGCCGAAAACCCGTTGCACTACGAGCCCATCACAGCCGGCGAATATCTCGACGAACGCCTGCGCGAAATCGGCCTGAAAAAATAAGGATGGCCAAAAAATACATTACCTTCACTAAACTTAAACCTCTTATTACGGTCAGATGACTGAAAGCAGGTTGATAAGGACAGCATAATGCTGTAATTTTGCAATAATTAAAAAGTATCATTATGGAAACTATACTGTTGTTCAACTTCTTCGGCCCGGAAATGCTGGTTGTACTCTTCGCAATTCTGTTGCTTTTCGGCGGTAAGAAAATTCCTGAGCTGATGCGTGGCATTGGAAAGGGCATCCGCGAGTTCAACACTGCCCGCTCTTCCCTCGAAAGCGAACTGAAAGAGGGCATGGATGCGGCTGAGCGCGAGGAAGCGAAAAAGAAAGAAAACAGCAACGCATAAATTCCGCAGTTTTTGCGCACCAACAGAAAAGCCATCCGAGATGTATTCCCGGATGGCTTTTTTCGTGCTCAGATTACGGAAGGACAGTTTATTTCCTGCCAAACAGCCCGCCCAACATTTTCATGCCGATGCTGGCTACGTCATCCACTACGCTTCCGTCCCCATCGCTGTCCAGAAACTTCATCGCCATATCGATTGCCGGATTGTTTGTATTCGCCCGCTCGGCGGATACTGTACCCGAAAGCAGCGAAGCAATACCTGCCATATCCAGGCCCTGCTCCCGCTTGGTCTTGCCCAGCGCGCCCATTACAACCGGTGCCAGCATCGTCATCAGGCTGCCGGTTTTGTCAGAGTCCAGCCCGCTAAGCTGACTGATCATTTGTACTGCGCCTCCCTGATTGTTGCCCAG
Organism: Phaeodactylibacter xiamenensis; assembly: GCF_000759025.1. Taxonomy (GTDB): domain Bacteria; phylum Bacteroidota; class Bacteroidia; order Chitinophagales; family Saprospiraceae; genus Phaeodactylibacter; species Phaeodactylibacter xiamenensis. The sequence continues at coordinate 226,910 of NZ_JPOS01000012.1, forward strand.
AACATGCTTCAGGATACCTGAGCCATTGAGCATACTTGGATTCTGCGCCTGCACCTGCTGTCCGCTAAGCATACCGATGACATCGTTCAGTATACTGCCGTCGTGGTCCCGCTCCAGTGCATTGTTCAGTGACTGAGCACCTTCTGTGGATTCGGCATTTTTGGCTAGTGCGCCCATCAGGGTATTCACGATGCCGGAAGCCGCAGCGGCGGTTTTTTGCTTATCGGCACCTCCGATTTGCTGGCTCAGTTGGTCAATCATGCCCTCAGAAAGGGAGCCTTGCAGGAGGTTCATTAAGTTAGCTTCCATATTGTTTTTTATGGTTGTTGATTATGGTGTTAAATTACGGATTGTTTTTCGGGCAGCAAAACATGCGTGCTTCCCGGGAATGCTTTTTGTAGACGCTATTTTCCCGGAAGGTCACATCAACTATAGCCGGCCCAGGCTGTTTCCTCAAAGTAAAAGGATACTGAACGTATGATGTGGAGCGATTTAAAAGCTGTAATAGCCTGGTTTCGCGGGGAGCAGGAGCCCGATGCGACAGACACGGACATTGGGGTAGCCAGCCTAATGCGGCTTGTCGCAGCCAATACCATGGCTAACATCAGAAAAGCGCAGGAACAGGCAGACCGCCTGCCCTATCAGTCCGATGAACCATTAGATAATGCACCGGCTTCTGCTGATAGTCGCCCCACCATACCCTTTTCTCCATCCCGCCAGGGTGGGCTCCCAACTTCTGACGCACCGGGTTCGGCATCCGCACAGGGAGATGAACAGGAGCCGCCGCAGGAAGCTTAAGCCAAAGGTTGGCCCTACGCAGGTTGCCCGCTAACCACCACCACAATTTCACCTTTCACCTTAGCCTGTTGACCATAGTAAGCGATCAGCTCTTCAAGTGATGCCGTTCTGACTTCTTCGTGCATTTTGGTCAGTTCGCGGGCCACGCAAGCGAGGCGGTCTGCTCCACAGTGCGCTGCCAACTGCTCCAGGCATTTGACCAGGCGGTAAGGCGACTCATAAAGCACGAATGTGACCGGCAGTTCTGCCAGATAACTCAAGCGGGTTTGACGGCCTTTTTTATGAGGCAGAAAACCTTCGAAGTGAAATTTATCGCAGGGGATACCAGAAGCCACAAGCGCAGGTACGAAAGCGGTAGCGCCGGGCAGGCATTCCACCTTCACGCCTTCCTGCACACAGGACCGGGTCAATAGGAAGCCAGGGTCAGAAATACCCGGCATGCCCGCATCAGAAATCAGCGCCATCCGGGCACCGCCTTTGAGTTGTTCGACCAGATTTTCGGTAATGTTATGCTCGTTATGGGCGTGGTAGGCGCGGAGCGGCGTGGTAATGTCGTAGTGGTCCAGCAGCTTTTTGGAGGTGCGGGTATCTTCTGCCAGGATCAGGTCCACCTCTTTGAGCAGGCGAAGCGCCCGCAGGGTGATGTCTTCCAGGTTGCCAATGGGCGTGGGGATGAGGTAAAGCATGCTGTTGTCGATTCTGTTGAAGTCAGTGGTCCGACTTCGTGAAATACTGGAAAGCAGAAAAAAGAACATAAAGCACGACTACTGCTGAAAAAGCGACCTCCCGGGTCAGTACCAGCAACAGCAACGCAATGCCGGCAAAGATAAACTTAATCTCATTGCCTGCCCACGCCAGCGATTTGAATTTGAGGGCAAACATGGGGATTTCACTCACCAGCAGGTAGGACTGCAATGCGATCAACACGTAAAGCACCACGGGACTGCTGACCACCCAGTCTCCCATACCGTAGCTATCCAGGGCATAAATCAGCATCAGCCCGGTCACAAACATCGTACTCGATGGCGTCGGAAGGCCGATAAAGCCATCCGTCTGCCGGGTATCGAGGTTGAACTTGGCCAGCCGCAAACCGGAGAAAGCCGAAAGGATAAAACCAGGCACTGCTGCATACACCAGCGCATCTGCTCCTTCCTGCCCCAGGGCCACCAGCAGCAACTGATAGTAGATGGCTCCGGGCACTACCCCGAAGGAAACCGTATCGGCAATGGAGTCCAGCTCTTTGCCCAGCTCCGAATGCACGCCCAGCAAACGGGCCACCAGCCCATCCGCATAATCGGCCGCAACCGCAGCCACTATAAATCCAAACCCGGCTACGTACTGCCCATGCAGCACACTGACCAGCGCACAACCACCGAAGACCAGGTTGAGCAGGGTAATCGCGTTTGGAATTTGCTTTTTTACCATGAGTGCGAAGGTACAAAAAACCAAAGGTTGAGGAAAGCTGCCGACCAAGGCTATCGGGCAGGGTTTGATTTTATTGCTTAACTTTCCGGGGAATCACATCCGACGCTATGAAAACGACAAAATCTATACTGGTAACAGGGCTGTGCATTCTGCCTTTACTAGGGGCCTTGGCACAACCTGCCAATGATGAGTGCGCCAATGCTTTTTTCATTGAGGAGCCGGTCAACTGGTGCTCTTCAGATGGGCAGTTCACTACCGTTGAAGCTTCCGCTAACCCGGATCAATCCCCTTCCTGTTTTACAGCAGAAGGTGATGTTTGGTTTACCTTCACCGCAGTAGCCCCCTCGGTAAGTATTTCTGTGCTCGGTGGCTTTTTCAGCAACCAGCTTTCCCAGCCGCAGGTCGCACTGTATGCCGGCAGCTGTACAGATTTGACGGAAGTCACTTGCCAGACCGGCAGCGGCTTGTCCCTGCAAATCATCGAAACAGGTTTGCAACTTGGGCAGACCTACTACCTGCAAGTACAGGGGGTGGCTATCGGCAATTTCTCCCTGTGCCTCAACAACTACTCCGGAGCAATCACCGCTACCTCAGATTGCCCACAGGCCGCCGTGCTCTGCAATCAGGCTCCTTTTGTCATACCGCAGGTCACCGATGGCGGCAACGACCCGAGTGAAGCTGATGACGCCGAATGCCTGAATATTGCCGGGCTGCCAGTAGAGACCTTCTCCACCTGGTTTGTCTGGACCGCTGCTGAGTCGGGGAGCCTGACTTTCGCGCTTACGCCAATCAATGAGACTGACGACCTCGATTTTGTCCTCTACGAATTCCCGAATGGGCCGGGTGATTGCTCCGGGAAGACCGTACTCCGCTGCATGGCGTCCTCCTGCATTGGCCCTACCGGGCTAAACGATACCGCGCTTGACATTTCTGAAGCTCCGGGCTGCGGTCCGGGGGATGATAACTTTCTGGCTGCGGTACAGATGGAGGAAGGTGTCACCTATGGGCTGATGGTCAACAATTTTTCGCAAACGACCATCGGTTTCGAAGTGGAGTTTGGGGGCACTGCCAGCTTTGTGGGTGGGGAAGAGCGCCTGGCAGCGGAAGCCGATGAAGTCTGTCAGGACAGCTTGTTGACTTTCGTCGGGCTGAACCCGCCGGGCAGCTCCAATGTGGTGGACTGGCAATGGGAATTTGGCCCGGGCGCCACACCGGCTTTTGCCTCCGGTCCAGGCCCTCATGAGGTAGCGTTCGGTATTTCCGGCACACAGCTGGTGCTGCTGCGCGCCACAACGGCGCAAGGGTGTACTTCCACTGAAATCCTGCCCATAGAAGTACTTTGCTGTACTGATAACTTCCAGGTCAGCGCCACAACTATGCCCCCCTCCTGCCCGGGCGATAGCGACGGAAGCATTGCGCTGGATATTGAAGGCCCCAACGGGCCGCCCTTTTTCATCACGTGGGAAGATGGCTCCAGCAGCAACCCCAGGACAGGGCTTCCTGCGGGCTTGTACAGCGTGACTCTTTCCGACACTTCAGAATGCCAGGCTATCCGCACCTTTGAAGTGCCGTCTGCTCAGCCTTTTGAAGTGGACACACTACTGAGTTTGCCCAGTTGCGATGCCGGAGTGGATGGCAGTATTTCACTGGAAGTATCGGGTGGCGCGCCTCCCTTCTCCTACGCCTGGGCAGGTATGCCCTTTAGCAATAACAACACGCTTAGCAACTTAAGCGCAGGGCTTTACACCGTAGCCATTCAGGACAACCTGGGCTGCATGGATACGCTCGAGATCAACCTCCAGGAGTTACAACTTGTACTAGACCCGCAAGTGACTGATATTACCCCACCCAGCTGCTTTGGGCGGAGCGACGGCCAAATCACACTGGTCATCGCCAATGGGCTCCCACCCTATCAGTTTGATTTCAATGATGGCAATGGCTACGTGCCATCAAATGCGCTGAGCCAGCTCGCATCCGGCATTTACACCGTAAATGTGGTGGACGCAAATCTCTGCGAGGGGCAGTTCATCATCGAGCTGGCAGACCCGCCCCCACTGGAGCCCGGGCTGCAACCCACCAACATTTCCTGCACAGGGGCAGCCGATGGACTGCTTTTGGCTGCGCCCTCCGGAGGCACACCGCCCTACAGCTATGCTTGGGAGAATGGCAGCGATGCTCCACAACGGGAAGCTCTGCCGCCCGGCATTTACACCCTGACCCTTACCGATCTCAATGGGTGCACCGCCATTACCACCTACGAAATGGCAGACCCTGAGCCGGTTATTGCCTCCTTCGACTCCATAGCCGGCCCGGTATGCTTCGGCGATCAAAATGGTTACCTCGCCGTAGCCGTCACCGGAGGCCAACCGCCCTACCTTTACCAAATCGGGGGTTCAAACCCTCAGGGCGATGCGGCTTTCCCTAATCTTGCCGCGGGCTCCTATAGCATCACGGTGGCCGATAGCCGCAATTGCAGCACTACAGCCGATGCCAATGTTCCCGTTCCCGAACGCCTTACCCTGACGCTCACCTCCAACAGCCCTATCGTTTTGGGTAATAATGCGTGGCTCCGGGCCCTTACCAACGCGGCCGAGCCAGCCATTCTTTGGTCACCGCCCGACTTTTTGTCCTGCGCCGATTGTGCAACCCCTGAAATCACCCAGCCCACACAATCCATGACCTACCAGGTGGAAATCACCGATGACAAAGGTTGCAGTATAACAGATTCCATAAATTTGGAGGTATTATTAAGGTATCCGGCCTATCTGCCCAACGCTTTTTCGCCTAATGACGACGGTATTAATGATACCTGGGCACCTCAGGGAGGCCCGGCGCTGGAGCGATGGCTGCAAATGCAGGTCTACGACCGCTGGGGCGGGCTCATTTTTGAGGCACAAAATCCAAATGGTCAAAATGCCGTTTTAGAATGGGATGGCCGCGCGGAGAACCAGCCTATGCCCATTGGTGTATATACGTGTATTATTGAAGGGCAATTTATTGATGGTACCGTACGGCAATTCCACTCTGATGTTCTGCTTACCCGGTAACACAAACAAAAGTGATGAGAAAATATAGCCTGTTCTGTTTTTTAATACTATGGATGCCTTTGGCCTTGCTTGCACAGGGAGAGGACTGTAATACAGCCACCAACCTGCCCAATGTAAGCAGCTGGTGCTCGGAAGGCGGCGCCTACACCAATGTAGGCTTCGAAGATTCCGGTTTCACTACTGGTTGTTTCCCGAATAACCAAGACAACTTTGATGTCTGGTTTTCCTTTGTGGCCGAAGCCACTACTGTGAATGTGAGCGTGGCGGGCGCTACCGGGCAAAGTAATGGCGGTACCCTGCAGAACCCTCAGTTTGCCGTTTACAGTGGCGAATGCGGCATGCTCACCGAGATTGGCTGCTTCTCAGATGCCATCGGCGTGGGCAGCGGGCAGCTCTTTGCCGGGCCTTTGGAAATCGGGCAGACTTACTACATACAGGTCGGTGCCCGGGCTGGCAATCAGGGGACCTTCCAGCTTTGCGTGAATAACTACAATGACATCCCCGACCCTTCCAGCGATTGCAATACCGGAGTGATCCTTTGCGACAAATCCCCCTTTACCGTTGAACAGGTTACAGGCGTTGGCAGCAATCCCAACGAAATTGGCGATGTAGCCTGCTCCACTTTTTCCTGCCCGCTGAGCGAAAGTGGCTCTGCATGGTACAAATGGACTTGCGATGAGGCCGGTTCACTTACCTTTTCCCTTACTCCGCTTAATCCTGCGGATGACCTTGATTTTATTCTATATCAGCTGCCAAACGGTGTGAATGATTGTGATGACAAATTCGACCTACGTTGCATGGCTTCCGGTGAGGTGGTGGGGGCCACTTTTGATATTTGGGAGCCCTGTACCGGTGCGACCGGCCTGGCAGATGGAGAGGAGGACACAAGCGAAAACTGTGGCTGTGACCCGGGAGATGACAATTTTGTCGCTCCAATTGAAATGGAAGCAGGGGTAAGCTACGCCCTTGTCGTTAATAACTTTAGTCAGTCCGGCAATGGTTTCACTGTGGAGTTTGGTGGCACAGGCACCTTCCTCGGCCCGGAGGCAGAATTCAGGACCGAGCCCGAGCTCGACACCCTTTGCCTGGAAAACAGCATCACTTTTGTAGACGAATCCAGCTTCATCGGCGGTCTTTCAGGCTGGGAGTGGACCTTCGGAGAAGATGCCAGCCCGGCAACGGCTACCGGGCAGGGGCCGCACGAGGTTACCTATAGCAGCCCGGGGCTGAAGAGTGTCCTGCTACGGGTGCTTACCAGTGATGGGTGTATTGTATCGCATGTGGAAACAATCTACGTTAAGTGCTGCGAGAGCAGTTTCACCATCGACGATACGATATCCGATGTACTCTGCCCTGACGATAGTACCGGCGTTATTTTCCTTACGGTCGCCAATGGCAACCCACCCTATGTTTTCAACTGGAGTAATGGGGAAAACACCCCGGGAATCAGTAACCTGCCTCCCGGGAACTATACCGTAACTATTACTGACGACTTTACTTGTGATTCCGTTCTGACCTATACGGTCAACAGCCCGCCACCGCTCGACGTGGACACTCTCATCACCATGCCCACCTGTAATGGTGGCACCGATGGCGGCATTGAGCTGCAACTGACCGGTGGCACGCCTCCCTATGAATACAGTTGGGAAGGGCAGCCTTTCGGCAATGACAATACGCTAACCGATTTGCCTGTAGGCGACTACGAGGTCGTCATCCGCGATGCCAACGGCTGTATTACAGAACTGACCATTCCGGTTAGAGAATTGGAGCTTATGCTTGATCCGGCACAGCCCGGAATTGTCAACCCGTCCTGTACGGGCTTCTCTGATGGCGCCATCACCATCAATATAGCCAATGGGCAACCGCCGTATCAGTACAACTTTAACGATGGAAATGGCTTTGTAACCACCAACTCTGTAAGCGGTTTAAGTGCAGGTGCCTATACCGTCAATGCCCTTGATGCCAACCTGTGCGAAGGCACATTCAACATCGTACTGGAAGATCCGCCCCTGTTGGTAGCTGGCTTGGACGTGCAGGGTATCAGCTGTTTTGGAGAAGCAGATGCCCTGATCACAGCAACTCCGGAAGGCGGCACCGGAGGGTACAGTATACAGTGGAGTACCGGTTCGGCGGAAGCGACCATCAGAGGGCTGGGAGAAGGCACCTACAGTTATACCGTTACGGATGCCAATGGCTGCGTGGCTTCGGCTGATACGACGATCACACAGCCCCCACTGCTTGAGCTTTCGATATTAGACATTCAGGACGTTCTCTGTTTTGGGGATACGACAGGCATCGTTGTACTGGAAGGTACGGGAGGAGTGCCGCCTTATGAATTCAGTTCAGACGGGCAGGTCTTTCAGGTAGCGCCAGCCTTTGACAGCCTCGCTGCCGGCAATTACACCTTTGCAGTCATGGACGCCAATGGGTGCCTGGCCAGCATTCAGGGCAGCGTATCCCAGCCCCCGGAGCTCATCGTGGATGCAGGAGAAGACATCCGGATTGAGCTGGGCTATAGTGGGCAAATAGATGCGAGCGTGTCCAACCCCGATGTTGCCTACAGTTGGATGCCGCCAGACTCGCTCTCCTGCATCGATTGCGAAGATCCGGGGGCCAATCCGGTCAATACCACTTTATACACGCTCACGGTGACCGATGAGAACGGCTGCCTGGCGGTTGACTCTGTTACCGTGCGTGTGATTAAAAACCGCCCGGTGTTTATCCCCAATGCCTTTTCACCGAATGCGGATGGCAGGAATGATGCCTTTACCGTGTATGCAGGGCCCGGGGCCCGCCGGGTGCAGGAGCTAAAGATCTTCAACCGCTGGGGAGGCATGGTCTACGAAGGGCAAAACTACCCACCTAATGCGCCAGAGTTCGGATGGGACGGCACCTTCCGGGGAGAGCCCGCTCAGATCGGCGTGTATGCCTACTATGCGAAAGTGGAATTTATTGACGGCATCGTCGTCCTTTTTGAAGGCGACATACAGGTCGTAAGGTAGGGTAAAAAACAACCCCGCCTATATAAAATGCGAAAGGGTTTCAGGTGATGACTTTACCTGAAACCTTTTCTTATGCTAAGGTATGTGTAAGATTCAGTTCTTTTCCAGACCGAAGAAGAACAGAAGAGATAATATCAAGAGACAGCAGGCTGTCTGAGGAATTATCCCAGGTCTCTCTGCTTTTCCAGCTTGTAGCGAGCCTTAAGCACTTCGTGCCGGCGCTCAACGGAAGGCTTCGTGAATTGCTTACGCTTACGCAATTCCTTAATTACGCCAACATTACGGTGCTTACGCTTGTAGCGCTTCAGCGCCCGGTCAATAGACTCTCCTTCTTTTACGTTGATGATGATCATGTACGAACTATAAGATTGAGGGCGAAAACATCCTGCCCGTTTGGTGAAAAAATAATCAAATCAATTGATGAAATCACAGCCTTGATTGACAGGTCTGCAAATTTGCCCGGCAAAGGTAATAATAATATTAAAACGAGGCAAGGAAAAATGAACAACCCACTTCTAACAAAAAGAAGCAGGCTGTCATTTTAAGGCAAAGGGAGAACCTATTTAAGAAAACTCAGACATTTCCTCCCCGGTACAATTGTGTTTATTTGCCTGATTAAAACAAGCTACAAACCGGAAGCAAAACAATCAGGGCAACCCCTGAGGTCATGAGTTCATAGTGTTCGGAAAAGATACCCGCCACAACGGCAGGTATCCGTACTGATAAATGCACAAAATTCTTGTTGGCGATAGGAAGGATGCATTAAAAGAAACCATTCGTAATGCTAGTCTCAGCAGATAAAATGAATGGTTATTTTTGCTATTGTGGCGATTGTTGAATAATTTCAGGCAGTATATGGACAGTTGTTCAAAAAAGCAATTAATCTGCTATATTTCAAACCAGACATACGCTCTACATTCTTTCGCAAACAACTAACAACCAACGACTTAAACACCCCACAAAAGCACCCCGTAAAAACATGAAATTTGCACATTCCCTATTTCTGTATATCCCCCTACTCCTACTTTTAGTACCTCCTGTCCAGGCTAATTCAGAAAACTGCGAGCAATGGTGGACTCAGGAACACATTTCAGAGGAAGACCCCAAGGATTTGATTATCCGGATTTACGATTTAATGCGCATAGAAGACGAGCATTTTCTTTGCCTGATTGACTATTACCGGAATCACCACCTGACAACTCCGGAATACAAACAGCTCTTCTACAATTTTATGGGGCAATACTTCAATAACATAGGGAAGTTTGACTCAGCCAAAACCTATATACTCCTTGCCATCGGTCAGGATAGTTTACTGACAGACAACCCTGAGGCCCTGCCGTCAGACCTGGCCACACTGGGCAACACCGAGTTATTCCAACGAAATTACCGGGAAGCGTTGGAATACTACAAGCAAGCCCTTGATGCGGTAGACTGGAATGGGCGCCCCTATGTTATTGCCAATATTTTTTCCATAATGGGCGTTTGCTACGTCGAGCTGGAAATGCCGGGCAATGCCCTTGCCCATTTTTCTACCGCCCTCGAATACAGTATCCGGGACACCACCCCAAACTCCACCGGCAGGCGGCTTATGATACGCCATAATATAGGTGTGGTGCATAATATCCGGGGGCAGTACAGGCGAGCCCTTAATATCCTTGAACCATTGGTTGACTCCCTTGAGCAAATCGACTATCCATACCTCGAAAGGCTGCTGCATAGCAGTATTGGCTATGCTTATCTTGAGACCGGAGAGCTGGAGCTGGCTGAACAGCATCTGAAGACACTGCTTGGTGACGAGATGAGCTTTGATGTCAATCAGGAAGAGCTCTACTACTATGTACTGGAACTCTACGCACAGCAAAATGCATACAACAAAATGAAATCTATTCTTGATACCATTTCTGCCCATTACGAGGACGTTGGCATCCCCCCTCCCTTCGAACATTATTACTGGACCGGTCAATACTATGAGCTTTCCAGGCAACTTCCCGAAGCCGAAACGCTATACAAAGAAGGCCTCAGACTGATACCCAAAGACTCTTTTCCTGCCAACCGGGCGCGATTTTATGAAGCGCTGGCAGCATTGTACGAAACAACTGCGCAATGGGAAAGCGCCTACCAATATCAGACCGAGCACGCAAATGCACTGCTTGAACAACAAGAGCATGACCAAACCCGGGCAGCAGAGGACATCGCGGTAGCTTATGAAGTCAAAGAATACCGGACCCGTGCCAAAGAAGCAACTGCCAGGGAGAACCTCTCGATCGTGCGGGCTGAATTGGCAGAGCGCAAAGCCCTTTACTCCACCTGGGCTGTTGCTTTTAGCATACTCACCATATTATTATTAGGCTTCAACTACTGGCAGTACCGGCAACGGGCTAAATCCAAACAAGAAGCCATACGGGAACGCAACAAACGCCTCGCTCAGGAGCAACAGCAAACCCGTCAGCAGCTGGAGTATCAGAAAACCGCAGTGCTAAACAAAAGTCTCTGGGCTGCCAGCCTTAAACCCAAAGTGAGCGAAGCCATTGGCAAATACCACAAACGCCCGGACTACCTGGAGCGCAAAATTCACCAGATATTCATGGAAGAAGACATCCTTCCGCAGTTTGAAAAAGAGTTCCAGTTATTCTACCCTGATTTTTCCCGCTCTCTGGTCCGGGAAATCCCAAACCTTACAGACAAACAGTTGCGGTATGCAATGCTTATCGCGCTGGGCTTAAGTAACAAAGAAATTGCGGAAATCCTTTCGGTGAGTGTCAAAGCAGTGGAAATGGCACGATACCGCCTCCGGTCTGCTCTGCAAATTGAACAAGAGGATTCACTCGAAGCACTCCTGCGAAACCATCTGCTTCACATGGAGCCCACAGTACCCGAAGAAGTATAAGCAGCTGTTCTATCATTCGTTTCCGCCTGATTGAGGAGGATTCCTGACAACACCAACCCTTATCCGGTGTCAACCATCGGAATCCGAACTTTTTATAGGTATCTCTCCGTTTTCTACATCGCATGAGATGCTTATAACCCTGATTTTTGCAGTACATCAAACATTCAAAGATCATGAAAACCGTAATCCACAGAGCCAATACCCGTGGCCATGCCAATCATGGCTGGCTCGACTCTCATCATACCTTCAGTTTTGCCGGCTACTATAACCCGGACCGGATGAATTTCGGGGTGCTGCGGGTACTCAATGATGACGTGGTAAGCCAGGGGCGGGGCTTCGGCACCCACCCGCACGATAATATGGAGATTATCTCCATCCCGCTGGAGGGTGACCTGGAGCATAAGGACAGCATGGGCAACACTACCGTCATCCGGCAGGGCGACGTGCAGGTGATGAGCGCCGGCACCGGCATCTATCACAGCGAGTACAACAAAAATGCTGATCAGCCTGTGAAGTTCCTGCAGATTTGGGTCTTCCCAAATAAAAAAGACGTCACGCCCCGATACGATCAGATCACCCTTGACCCACACCGGCTGCACAATCAACTTTCACAGGTACTCTCGCCCAACCCGGAAGACGATGGCGTATGGGTGCACCAAAACGCCTGGTTCCATATGGGCACGCTGGAGGCCGGTTTTGAAACCACCTACAAGCTTAAAGATACAGCCAACGGCGTCTACGCTTTCGTTATCAAAGGCGATGTGACCCTCAACGGGCAGGCACTGCACCAAAGAGATGGTATGGGTGTGTGGGAAACGGATCAGCTAACGCTTACAGCCGACAGTGACGCCCGGGTCCTGTTGATGGAAGTACCAATGCAGTTGAATTAAGCCCCCCCGTGAAACGATCATCCCGAATCAGGCGGATACCTCGATTCGGGATGATTTATAATACCGGCGTTTTGAACGGCACGTTCAGGGCATTTGGCGCAGGCCATAACGCGTTTTAGCAGAGCACCCTACCGAAGGTTTTCGCCATACTTGCTCCGCACACCATAGCACGCTTTGTAAAGGTCTTCAAAGCTATTGCCGTAATGCTTTTTCTCTAGTTTGAAAGCTGTATCCTCACCAAGAACTATACATAAGAAGAGTTCTATGGCCACTGCACAACTCTTTTGGTTGAATTCCTATTGACATCAATCAAAACTATTATAACATTCTAACCCTATCTGAGAGACCTACTCCAAATGAAAAACAGAGCCCATACTAGAGATTAGCCGAAGGAAGCCTATTTTTGCCCCACAACTATGCATGTGCTTAGCCTATGTCTACCAAAGAAAAAATACTCGCCGCAGCTCTAAAACGTTTTAATGCCGATGGTATGGTCAATGTCCGCCTGCAGCACATCGCCGATGAGGCAGGCAAAAGCGTGGGCAACCTGGCCTACCACTTCCCCAACAAACAGGCTATCGTTCTCGGGCTGTACAAAAAACTGGAAACCGAACAGATCGAACTCCTCCGGGAATTCCGTATCGTTCCTCTTTTCGACAATATCGACCGCCTGTTGGAAGCTGTATTTCAACATCAGCAAATCTACCGCTTCTTTTACCTCGACACCCTGGAGGTGACCCGGGCATTCCCTGAAGTGCAGGCCGAATACCAAAAATATATCGAAACCGAGGTGCAGCAATGGCTCCAAATCCTGGAGTTCAATACCTCAAGAGGGGTGATGAGCCCTGAGCCCCGCCCGGGCTTTCATACCGGACTCGCCCTGCAGCTTTGGGCTACGAGTACCCACTACATGGCTCAAGAGATGGTACGGTCAACGGTTTTGCCCGGCCTGGAAGCTTATAAAGCGGGGGTATGGAACCTTCTTATCCCTTTGTTCACCAAACTAGGGCATCAGGAATACGAACAGATGCTGCAATCCCCTTACGATCTTTTCTATTAATCCTTCTTAGTTATTTAGAAAAAATACAAATAACGCCAATTGCGCCATATCGGATTAGAAAATTTTTTCTAATCCTGTTTTTTCCATACTTTTATTGCAGAGTAAATTGATAGGCATAGGTTCTTTTGATTACTCACCTTCAAAAGTGGAGAGATAAACTTCAACTTCTTGCCAATTTATCACCAACCTCCTGCCACTTCCCCGGCGATCTGGTCCAATGCTAAGTTTGCAAAGCCTCAGTTGACGTCCCTTATTCACTGCGAAGTACTATACAACAAACAAAAATATTAGCAAGCATGGCAAACATCCTGTGGCTGCAGGGCGGAGCATGTAGTGGTAACACCATGTCCTTCCTGAACGCCGAAGAACCCACCGTTGTAGAGCTTATCGTCGATTTTGGCATCAACATTTTGTGGCACCCTACCGTAGGCCTGGAAATCGGTCATCAGGTTACCGACTTGATGAATGATTGTATCTCCGGCAAAACACAACTCGACATTTTCGTTTTTGAAGGCTCCGTAGTAGAAGGCCCTGACGGAACAGGAAAGATGAACTACTTTGCGGACCGCCCCATGAAAGACTGGGTGCAGGAGCTCTCGGACGCTGCCCAGTTTGTTGTCGCTATTGGCGACTGCGCCACCTGGGGCGGTATACCTGCCGTACCACCGAACCCGAGCGAATCTACGGGCATGCAGTTCCATAAAGAAGCAAAAGGGGGCTACCTGGGCCCTGACTTCAAGTCTAAAGGTGGCTTACCGGTCATCAACATTCCGGGCTGTCCGGCACACCCGGACTGGGTCACACAAATTCTCGTAGCTATCGCTACCGGCCGTATTGGTGATGTTCTCCTGGATGACTTTCACCGCCCTAAGACTTTCTTCACAGATTTCGTACAAAATGGTTGCCCCAATGCCATCAGCTTCGCACAGAAAGTAGACGGGCACTTTGGCAAGCGCGGTGGATGCCTGTTTTACGAAGTAGGCTGCCGCGGGCCGATGACCCGGGCGAGCTGTAACCGTATCCTCTGGAACCGGCAGTCGAGCAAGACCCGGGCCAACCACCCCTGCCTGGGCTGTACCGAACCAGGCTTCCCGCACCACGATCTCAAGAAAGGCAGTGTCTTCAAAACGCTGAAGTACCTCGGCTTCCTGCCACAGGACACCCCTGCCGGCACCAACAAACTGGCTTACTACAGCCGGGCTGGCTTCGAGAAGGTCATGGGTACCCTTGAAAATGTGATGGGCGTGAACAAGGAGCACTTCGAGACTTCCAAATAGAGCGCCGCGCCGGATGATGGGCACGCTACAGTTATACCTTAGACTGCTGTGTCCATCTCTAACCTCAATCTAGTTATTGTCAAAATTGTAAGCTAAAAATGACTCAAGTTAAAGAACTCAACATATCTCCGGTCGGCCGGGTAGAAGGCGACCTGGACGTTAAAGTCTATATGGAAAACGGCCGGGTCACCCGCGCACATACACAGGCAGCCATGTTCCGGGGTTTCGAAAAAATCCTCGTGGGCAAGGACCCGCAGTCGGGCCTGATCGTGACACCTCGTGCCTGTGGCATCTGCGGGGGGTCCCACCTGTACTCTGCTTCCTCTGCCCTTGATACAGCCTGGGGAACAACGCTGCCGCCCAACGCACTTTTGCTGCGGGCCATCGGTCAGGCTACAGAGACCATCCAAAGTATCCCGCGCTGGTTTTATGCCATCTTTGCAACCGACCTGGCGAATAAGAAATTTGCCAATAAGCCTTTGTACGATGAAGTCGTCAAGCGCTTTGCTGCCTATGTGGGCACCTCCTTCCAGAAAGGTGTGACTGCGAGCGGGCGCCCGGTGGAAGTGTATGCCCTGTTTGGCGGCCAATGGCCACACTCAAGCTATATGGTTCCGGGCGGCGTGATGTGCGCCCCTACCTTAAAGGATATCACCCGGGCACATGCCATCATGAATCAGTTCCGCAACGACTGGCTCGAGCCGGTATGGTTGGGCTGCTCAATTGAGCGCTACCTGCAAATCCAGAGCTGGGATGATATGATGGAGTGGCTGGAAGAGAATGAAAGCCACCGTAACAGCGATCTAGGCCTCTTCCTGCGTGCCGGTATTGAATTCGGGCTCGACAAATTCGGTCAGGGTGTAGGCAAGTTCCTGGCATGGGGCACCTACCTCCATAAAGATCTTTACAACAAACCAACCATCGAGGGCCGTAACCCAGCCCTCATCAGCCCGGCTGGCTTCTGGGACGGCAAGCAATACTACGATGCCGATCAAAAGATGGTGGAAGAGCACGTGAAGCATGCCTGGTACGAAAATCAGGCCAATGCCCTCCACCCATTCGATGAACCTGCACCGGATGCCTCTATCAACTCCACGACTCTGGAGCATACCGACTTTGACGGTAAGTACAGCTGGTCAAAAGCGCCCCGCTTCATGCAACATGCTGCCGAGGCTGGCCCACTTGCAAGGGTGATCATGGCGGCTAACCCTGCCAATACAGATCATCAGATCAAAGACCCGCTCTTTGCAGACATCATGGAAAAGATGGGACCGTCGGTCTTTACCCGGAGCCTGGCACGGGTACACGAAGCACCACGACTGTATACCATGATCAACGACTGGCTCAGCCAGGTCAACCTGGACGATGAGTTCTATATCAAACCGGAAGAGAAAGATGGCATCGGCTGGGGGGCTACGGAAGCCGCCCGTGGTGCACTTGCACACTGGATCAAGATCAAGGACGGTGTGATTGAGAACTACCAAATCATTGCTCCTACCACCTGGAATGTCGGCCCGAATGACTCGGAAGGCAATCCCGGCCCGATTGAAGCAGCCCTGGAAGGCACTGAAATCGAAGATCCCCACGATCCGGTGGAAGTTGGCTTGGTGGCACGTTCGTTTGACTCCTGCCTGGTCTGTACCGTGCATGCACACGACAACAAATCCGGAAAGCAACTCGCTAAATTCAAACTTTAGACTTGCCCTGCCGGGGCACCAATGAACGCAACCCGGATCATGCACCGGTTGAAGCCATCTGATGCCCCGCAACAAGTCATTTTAACTAAAACCGATAGCGACGCACTTTTAGGGCAGGCCCGGGCTGTACCATTATAGCCCGGGCTATCCCAATCTGTAAGAAAAACGAACCTCCACTATGGTACAAACCTTACCCGTAAGCACTGCGATCCTTGGCTTTGGCAACCCTGTCCGGGCAGATGATGGCGTGGGTGTTTACGTAGCGCAGCAGCTTCAGGAAGCCCTTGAAGGCGTGGAAAAGTGCCAGGTTTTCGATATGGGCACCTCTGCCTTTGAAGTCCTTTTCCAGCTCAAAGCCCATGAGCGGATCATCCTGGTAGACGCTGTAGTCAATACCGGCGAAGCGACCGGGACCATTTACCGGCTGCCGGCATCAGAAGTAGAAGCGCAGATTGAAGAAGACCCTCTGGTATTTCTGCATGGGTTGAAGTGGAATCAGGCCTTGTCCTATGCCCGCAAAATACTTGGGGGCGATTACCCGGAAGAAGTAGAAGTCTACCTCATCAGTGTAGAAGATACCCGCTTCAACGTAGGTATGTCTGATGAGGCCAAAGCAGGTGCCGACCAGGTCGTCGCCTTATTAAAAGAGAGACTGCAAAACGAATAAAAGCTATGTTTATTCCGCCCAGAGCACTACAGCAGCAAATGCGGGCAGCGCAGCAGCAGGAACAGGCAGCGGTGAGCCTTCGCACATCACATTTAGTGATTCCCACAGCAATTGCAGACCGCATATTTGGCAGTACCTTTAATGTACACCTCGTGTATTACCCGCAGAAACGCTCCCTCCTTATTGCAGGTGCGGAGAACGAGCTCTTCCGGCAGCTGCACAAATCGAAACAGCATTTACTAAAAGCCGGTGACGCTCAGGGCAACCGGAGTATAGCGCTGCACGAATTGCTCATTGACAATGGCATTCCAGCAGAGGACCGGACGCTGGCCTACGAAGCGGAAGATGCCCTCGGGGTACTCAATGTGAGCCTCTGATGTTCATTACACCGGGTCTTACAATTGCAGAGGAGGCTGAGCGCCCCGCTCCGGATACGCCCCTCGACCTGCTGTCCGAAGAAGCATGGCTAATGGACACCGAAGTCCGTTATTGCCTGCAAGCCAGAAACAGTGCCTGGCACCTTTCGATGGTTTTCGTGGATGTACACAACGCCATGCGGTTCATTACCCGCAAAATCGACGTGTACTACTCCGAACAAAAAGCACTGACTTACGCAAAAATCCTGCAGCGTGGCATCCGAAAAGACGCCCGCGGCACACTAAAATCTGAATGGGATGCTTTCCGTATATGCACCAACTGATATCCACGAGCAGCTCCGGGGTTTTCTCCAACAAGAAGACCGCCTGGAAGAGCTCGTGCGCCTGGTAGACCTCCTTGAAGAACGCCCGGCAGCCAATGCTCACAGTGTGATGATCCGAAAGGGTGAAATCCACACCGGTATCGATTGGCACAACATCTATCCGCCATACTTGCTGCCGGATGCTATTGACCTCGATGGCCCCAACTTCCTCGGGCTGCTTTACGCCCGGCTCAACAACTTCGAGCGCTGTCAGGGATTGCTCAGCGCAGGCAACCACAGCCTGTACCTGGAGCTTGATATCCTCAACCGCCTGCAGCAGGGCATTGAAGTAGCCCCGGAGGAGCTCCCCTCCTCCTACTCTCCCTTTGAAGAGTACCGGCTTATGCACAATCAGGCCATTGTGCTGCACTACAGCTCGGCACTCGACACGCCAAGCCTCAATAAAGCCAAGTACTTTTACCTGGAAGCCCTTCAGTGCTCCCCTAATGAAGAGTACCGGGCCTTCACCGCTCAGCATTTTGCCCTTTTGCTGCTCGACAGCGGGGCTCACGAAGATGCAGACCGGGTGGTAAATATTGCCCTCCACTCCGATATCTCAGCAGATGCACGGATGGAGCTGCAGCGCACCCGTTGCCAAATATGGACTCAACACCTGACCCCACCCTACCCTCAGGATAAGCTGGCGGCCTTGCAGCAAATGATGCGCGACGTACTGGGCCACTATGAAAGCCAGGGACGGGATGTAGAGCAGGCGCTACTGTTGCTGGAAGCTGGCCAGATTGCGCAATTCAGTGAAAACTGGTCTGAAAGCCACGGCTGCTACAACAAAGCCCTGACTGCTTTTGAGCGGGAAAATTTGCCACTGCTGGCTGCTGAAGCCAACTACCGAAAAGGCATACTCCTGCTGGCCTGGGCCCAAGCCAACAACCCTCAGTTTTACCGCCCGGCTGCCGAAAGTTTTCAAAAAGCCGTACAGATATTCACACGGGAAGAAGCCCCGCAAGTCTATGCCGACATTCAGCACCACCTCGGCATCATCTACGCGGATATCCCCGACGAAGTAAAAAAGAAAAGCATCTGGGCAGGGGTCTCCTCTTCTGCTTTCCGCGAAGCACTGGACATTTACCAAAAGGATACCCATCCCCATGCCTACGCTACCGTATGCAACCACTACGGCAACGCCCTGACCAAATATCCGCAGGCGAAGCTGTCAGATAACTTTGAGAAGGCGCTTTTCTACTATCAGGAAGCTCTGAGCATACGCACCGCTGCTGAATTCCCTACAGAGCGCTGCCTGATCCTGCTCAACTACCTCAACGCACAGTGGCACCTGGGGATGGAGGAAGATAAACTCGACGAAACCCGCTATCAGAATATGGTAGACAAGGCAGAGGAAGCGGCCCGGCTTGCTACCGATGATGCCCTTCGTGAGGAAGCCACTGCCCACCTCAAAGAATTGGAGCAACTGCGTTCCGCTTACGCTTAAATGTCTGGACAACCATGCACGAAATATCACTCATACGCACTGTTTTCAATACCCTCGAAGCCGAGTTCAGCCCGGAGGAGCTTAGCCGCCTACAGGCAGTGGACCTCAAGGTAGGGCTACTCTCCAACGTAGAGCCTATACTGCTGCAAAATGCCTTTGCTGCCGTAACCCAATCTGAAGGCAAGTACGAAACGACCACGCTGAATATCGAAACCGTCCCTATTGAAGTCTACTGCCCGGTCTGTGACAAAAACTCACCGGTGAAAGACTACAAATTTGCCTGCTCCTGCGGCCGCCCAAGCAGCGATGTGGTGAGCGGTACAGAGCTCCTTATTCACCGCATCCACTTTGCAGAACCGGCCTCGGTGCGCTCTGCTTAGAAAAAGTGGCCAAAATTCAACAAACGATACTGAGCAATCGCGCCCAACCGCTTAAACCCATTAATTCCCATGGGTTTAAGCCTTTAAACGCCATACCCTTTTACCTGTTTTCAAAATTTTAATTGGCTTTACAAAGCCTGGAGCATAGGAACACAGAGATTTACCGGAGTTCTACTTTTTTTATTCTCCCTCAATGCGTACCTTGTAAGGATACAAGCAAAAGCAAACAAAAGACATGCAAAAAATCCAACGGTCCTCCAAAGCCGCAAGAGGTACAGTAACTTGTGATAATACAACCATGCACCTCCTGAAAGCCAATGATTTTGTTGCCGATAGTATTCGAAAGCAAATGGCGGCGCAAAATATCCTCCTGCTCAATATCACCTCTTCAGCCGGCAGCGGAAAAACCACACTCCTGCAGGAAACCATCAAGCGACTTGGCGGTCAGATCAATATCAAAATCCTGGTGGGCGATTTGGAAACCGAACGTGACGCCGACCGGCTGCGTGCCGTAGGCGGGGATGCCCTGCAAATCGTTACAGGTGGCATCTGCCATCTGGAAGCACAGATGGTCTGGCAGGCTATGGAGAGCCTCAATCTCGATGGCGTAGACCTACTGATCATAGAAAACGTTGGGAACCTCGTCTGCCCCGCCTCCTTTGACCTTGGCGAGGACTACCGTGTGACGCTCATCGCTACCACGGAGGGCGATGATAAACCTAAGAAATACCCGCGGATGTTCCTCACCAGTGAGCTGATGCTGGTCTCCAAAGTAGACCTCCTGGAGTACCTGCCTTTCTCCGTAGATAATGTTGTAGCGGATGCGCGGGATATCAACCCGGACATTGATGTGATGGAGCTGTCCACTATCAATGGTACTGGTGTGGATGCCTGGTGCAACTGGCTGCTGAACAAGGTAGCCGAGAAAAAAGAAGCCGCTTCCTTAGCCGCTTCCTAATGCAGACCTGGCACATCCATATTCAGGGGCAGGTACAGGGCGTTGGCTTTCGCCCCTTCATTTACCGTTTGGCACATCAGTTCGGGCTGAATGGGTGGGTAAATAATACACTGGACGGCGTACACATCCGGTTAAATACGGATGAAACAGGCATTCGTGATTTTTGCCGGCAGGTGAAGTATCAGGCTCCGCCCCTGGCCCGCATCCTTAGTTTACAGTACCATGTGATTGCCCCGGAGCCCTTCGCCAGCTTTCAGATTATGCACAGCCAAAGCGAAGGTGAGCCCGACCTGCTGCTTACGCCCGACGTCGCGCTTTGTGCAGATTGCCGGACCGATATTCATGATGACAGGAACCGGCGCTCAGGCTATGCTTTCACAACCTGCATAAACTGCGGCCCCCGCTATTCCATTATACAATCGGTGCCCTATGACCGGGCCAATACCGGGATGGCAAGCTTCGAAATGTGCCCTGCCTGTCAACAGGAGTACGATAACCCGTCCGACCGGCGCTACTATTCTCAAACCAATTCCTGCGCCGAATGTGGCGTAACTTTAACACTCTGGGCTGACGGAGCACCACGAGACTTGTCCCAAACAGAAATCATAAACGCAGTCACCCAGGCCTGGGCAGACGGGCAGACCGTCGCCATCAAAGGCATTGGGGGCTACCTGCTTACCTGTGATGCCGGGAACGCTGAAGCGTTACAACAACTCCGCTCCCGAAAACAGCGGCCCACCAAACCTTTCGCCCTGCTTTTCCCCAATCTCAGCCAGTTGGAACAGATGGCACAGGTAAGCCCGGCAGCAGCTCAGGCCCTCACAGGGGCAGTCTCCCCAATTGTACTGCTGCCTTTTAAAGAAAATGCCAAAGCCCAACTGGCCATAGACGATATCGCACCCGGATTGGGGCAGATCGGCGTCATGCTACCCTACACCCCACTCTATGAGCTGCTGCTGGCCGAATATGGCCAACCGGTAGTGGCAACAAGTGGCAACATCAGCAATATCCCAATTGTCTATCAGGATGAAACCGCACTACATTCCCTTCCCGAAATTGCCGATCAAATCCTGCTGAATAATCGACCGATCGCCACGCCACAGGACGATAGCGTACTGGCTTTCACCCCACACCATAATCGCCCAATTTGGATGCGGCGCTCCCGCGGGCTCGCCCCTTCCTACCTGGAAACGGACATCCCCTGGCCCAATCAGACCATCCTGGCTACGGGCGCTATGCTCAAAAGCACCTTTGGGCTGCTGCACCGGCAAAAGGCCTTTCTGAGCCAGTACCTGGGCGACCTGGAACAATACGAAACTCAACAGCATTATCAGGCGACTTATGCCCACCTAACTCAAACGCTGGCAGCCCGGCCGGAAGTCATTCTCGCCGACGCCCATCCTCAATACTCTTCCACCCATTTTGCACAAGAGCTCAGTGCGTCCGAGGATATTCCGCTACAATTGGTGCAACACCACAAGGCCCACTTTGGCGCCATACTGGGCGAGCATCACCTGTGGGATCAGGAAGAACCTGTACTCGGGCTGATCTGGGACGGCACCGGACTGGGCGATGACCAGCAAATCTGGGGCGGGGAATGTTTTCTCTACCAGGACTATCAGTTTGAACGGGTCACCCATTTCGATTACTTCAGCGCCATACTGGGCGACAAAATGCCAAAAGAACCCCGGGTTTCCGCCCTGTCCGCCACCTTTGGGCTACCGGGTGCAGCAGCCTGCCTCCAACCCTTATTTTCGGATACAGAATGGAGCCTCTACAACCGTATGCTGGACCGCCATGCCGGGCTGCAAACGTCAAGTGTGGGGCGGCTCTTCGATGCGGTAGCTGCCCTACTTGGGCTCGCCAGCCACCAAACCTACGAGGGAGAAGCAGCTACCTTACTGGAACAACTCGCCCGGCAACATATTGCTCATGAAAGGCTTCCCGAACCCTACGATTTTCACTGGCAAGCGGGCACTCCCCTTCCCGTGAAGCCTGTAATGGCTCAAATCCTGGCAGACCAGAAACAAGGTACACCTAAAGGCCTGATTGCGGCCCGCTTCCACCATACGCTGGCACAAATCGCCGTTACTGCAGCTACGACCCTTAGCGTACAGCATATTGCCTGCTCAGGCGGTGTCTTCCAAAACGGGCTGCTGATCGATTTGCTAACCGATGCACTACCACAGGGCTATACCGCTTACTTTCACGAACGCCTTTCCCCCAACGATGAAAATATCGCCTTCGGA
This sequence comes from Phaeodactylibacter xiamenensis, assembly GCF_000759025.1. Taxonomy (GTDB): domain Bacteria; phylum Bacteroidota; class Bacteroidia; order Chitinophagales; family Saprospiraceae; genus Phaeodactylibacter; species Phaeodactylibacter xiamenensis. The sequence goes on from NZ_JPOS01000012.1 coordinate 249,433, forward strand.
CAGCTCATTTGCTACCTGACAGGCCAGCGCAGCGCCGCAATACATACCTCACTTTCTAAAAACACTCAACCATGTGCTTAGCAATCCCCGGAAAAATAACAACGATAGAATCCAAATACGACGGGCTCGTCCAGGTCGCCAAGGTGTCCTTTGGCGGCATCATTAAAGAAGCGAGCCTGGAAATGGTGCCCCATGCCAAGGTAGACGACTATGTGCTGGTGCACGTGGGCGTGGCGATTAGCGTGGTGGATGAAGCCGAGGCCCGGCAAACCTTTAAATACCTGGAACAAATGGGAGAAGTGGCAGAAGAACTGAACATTCACGGCTTCCTGCCCGACCAGAAAGAGTACAGTTGACAGCCACTGATGCCCCCATTTTTTGATTCCTAAAAAATAACCCGCTATGAAGTTTCTCAGTGAATACCGGGACCCCGAAGTGGCCCGCCAATACCTCGATGAAATCAGGAAAACCATCACCCGCCCGTGGACCATCATGGAAGTCTGCGGCGGACAAACCCACAGTCTGGTCAAGAATGGCATCCTCGATATGCTGCCCGATGAGGTGCGCATGGTGCATGGCCCCGGCTGCCCGGTCTGCGTCACCCCGCTTAACCTGATCGATAAGGCGGTCTACCTGGCAGAAGAAAAAAACGTCATTCTTTGCTCCTTCGGTGATATGCTGCGCGTACCGGGTTCCGAAAAGAGCCTGCTGGAAGCCAAAGCCAATGGCGCAGACATCCGTATCCTGTACTCTCCCCTCGAAGCGGTCAACATCGCCAGGGACAACCCGGACCGGGAAGTGGTCTTCTTTGCCGTGGGCTTTGAAACTACCGCGCCGGCCAATGCACTATCCGTCGTGCACGCCGACCGGTACGAGCTGAAAAACTACTCTATTCTCACCTCGCACGTACTTGTCCCACCCGCCATCGAAGCTGTGATGGATGATGAAGCCACCCAAATTGAAGGCTTTCTCGCTGCCGGCCACGTTTGCACCATCATGGGCATCAGCGAGTACTATCCGCTGGTGGATAAATACAAAGTGCCTATTGTGGTAACGGGTTTCGAACCGGTGGACTTACTGCAAGGCATTCTGATGACCGTAAAGCAGCTGGAGAACGGCGAGCATAAACTTGAAAATCAGTACGCCCGTATGGTCCGTCCGGAGGGCAACCCCCACGCCATCAAAACACTGGAAGAGGTCTTTGATATTACAGACCGGATGTGGCGGGGCATTGGAGTGATCCCTGGCAGCGGGTACGAGCTCAAGGCCAAATACGCAGCGTATGATGCCCGCCTTAAATTCGACGTTAACATCCCGGAAGCACCGGAAAGTGACAGCTGCATCGCCGGCGAAGTCATGAAGGGCATCAAAAAACCATTCGAATGCCCCAATTTTGGCAAAGCCTGTAAACCGGAGACCCCACTGGGTGCCCCTATGGTCAGCTCAGAAGGCGCCTGCGCCGCCTATTATCACTTTTCTGGCATGCTGGAAGAACTCGAAACCGTACAACCCTAACCCCCACTAAACTATGGCAATAACCGACCAAAAACGCCGCATGCAGCTGCAATGCCCAATGCCCAAACTCGACTTTGAGGTAATTACACTCGGGCACGGCAGTGGTGGATTGCTAACCAACCGGCTCCTGGACAGCGGTGTATTTGAAGTACTGAAGAATGACATTCTGGACAAGCGCCATGATGGAGCGACCCTGAACCTCAGCGGCCCTACGGCCTTCACCACCGACAGCTTCGTCATTTCCCCTATCTTTTTTCCGGGTGGGAATATCGGTGAGCTGGCGGTGAATGGCACCGTGAATGACCTCGCCATGTGCGGGGCGCTGCCCGAGTACCTGTCCCTGAGCTTCATCCTGGAGGAAGGGCTGCCGGTTAAGCAGTTTTGGGAAGTGCTCGTCGGAGTAAAGGTCGCCTGTGAACTAGCGGGCGTGCAAGTCGTCACCGGCGATACCAAAGTGGTGGAAAAAGGCAAGGGCGACAAGGTCTTCATCAATACCACCGGCGTTGGCCGTTTGCACCCCAGAGCACAAATCGACGTCAACCGGGTACAGCCCGGCGACCAAATCATCGTGAGCGGGCAGTTGGCCACCCACGGCATGGCCATCATGTCCGTACGGGAAGGGCTGGAATTCGAAACTACAATTGAAAGCGACTCCTGCAATCTGAACCACGCGGTCAGGGCGTTGCTCGATGCTTTTGGCCCCGACATCCACCTGCTGCGTGATCCTACCCGGGGCGGTGTCGCTACGGTACTTACGGAGATTGCCCGGGACACCGGGCTGGGCGTGAATTTGCAACAGCGCCAACTGCCCATTGACCCGCAGGTGGCTGGTGCCTGCGAAATGCTTGGGCTCGACCCGCTCTACGTAGCTAACGAAGGGCTCTTTATTGCCGTAGTGGCTGCTGAAAAAGCGGATGAAGCCCTGGCTATGATGCGGGAGCAGCCATATTGCGAGAATGCCGCCATCATCGGGGAAGTCACAACAGACCATCCCCGCAAGACCGTGCTTACCAGCAGCATCGGTGGCAAGCGCGTAGTGAACATGCTCACCGGCGAGCAACTACCACGGATTTGCTGATGAAAAAAGACATTAACAACCGCAGTGATATTGAGATGCTAGTGGACGACTTCTACAAACGAATGTTGGAGGACCGCCTGCTGCGCCCTTTTTTTCTGGAAGCCGCCAACGTACACCTGGCCGAGCATTTGCCACTGATTTGTGATTTTTGGGAAACGGTCCTCTTCCAAACCGGTATCTATCAGGGTGGCACCTTGCAGAAGCACTTGGAGCTGCACATGGAAAAGCCCCTTAAAGCCCGCCACTTCGAACGCTGGCTGGAGCATTTCCAGGCAACGGTCAACACCCACTTCGAGGGCCCAAAAGCCGAAGAAGCCAAACAAAAAGCCCGGTCGATCGCTGCCGTTATCCGGGTCAAAATTGATAACCTGGAGCGCCGCCGTAAGGAGCTCAACAACTAAAAAACGATGACACCCACTTCCTCACAGGAACAATTACGCCCCGAGCTTCTTCAGGACACCCGGGTTTTTAAAGGCGCAGAAGGCAGCCCTCTGCTTGCTCCAAGAGGCGTATTCCTGAGCCATAACCGGCTTTTTGTTGCTGATACCGCCCAGAACCGCCTGTTCATCTGGCACCAACTGCCCGAACATGAATACCAGGACCCGGATGTGGTGCTGGGGCAGCCCGCCAAAGCAGAAACTGGCCGGAATGCAGGTGGCGGCACTTCAGCATCCACCCTGTTCTATCCTTCCGGCATCTGGTCGGATGGCCAACGGTTGATCGTAGCTGATGCCTGGAACCACCGCGTTCTGGTCTGGCACCAATTGCCGGAAAAGGACGGCCAACCGGCAGACGTGGTCATCGGCCAACCCGATTTTGAACGTAATGAGGCTAATGTAGCCGGGATTAGCCACCACCCTACCGCTCAGTCCCTGCACTGGCCCTACGGCGTATTTTCAGATGGGCAACATCTGTGGATTGCCGATACAGGCAACCGGCGGGTATTATTTTTTGAGACCATTCCCGCTTCCAATTATGCCGCCGCGGATAAAGTGCTGGGCAAGCCTTCCTTCGAGGAGCGCGACTACGACCACAATGACCCCATCTGGCCTTACTCAGTGAAAGTAAGCCCTGATGGTGCCCTGGCCATTACCGATACGCAGTATTACCGGGTCCTGCTCTGGCATGACTGGAAGCAGGCCTTTGGCAGCAAGGCAGATGCCATTATCGGGCAGGCTTCCTTTGAGGGCAACGGGCAGAATCAGTACGGGTGGTTCCCGCAGGCCAATACCCTGAACTGGTGTTATGACTCTTGCTTTTATAAAGATGGACTATGGGTAGCCGATACCGGCAACAGCCGCATCCTGTGGTTTAAGCAACTGCCTTTCGAACATAATACGCCGGCCGACAACCTGATCGGGCAGAAAAACTTTACCACGGGCAGCGAAAATAAAGAGACCATTTGGACAACCGAGGAGAGCCTCTACTGGCCTTTTCAGGTGAGTATTGAAGGGCAGACCATGGTTGCAGCCGACACCGGCAACCATCGCATCGTTATCAATCAGCTCGCAAAGTAAGCCTTTCTCTAACCGCCCCAATCTGCCACCCCATGGATTACATAACCGTTGAAGTAGCAGCGCTTACGGATGCACCCGATCAATCTCAGGCTTTTGTGCTGGTACTGGAAGAAGTGGATGGCTTTCGGCGGTTACCTATTAAGCTGGGGCATGCGGAGGCGCAGGCCATTGCCCTGGCAGTACAAAGCCGGGAACTATCGCGCCCGGCCACTCATGACCTCTTTGCCGGAGTACTTCAATCGGCAGGGCTCCAATTGCGGGAAGCCAGGATTAACCGTATGGAAGGCGAGGCTTTTTGTGCCCTGCTCACTTTCAGGAAACCCGATGGCGATACTTTCGAGCAGGATGCCCGCCCTTCTGATGCCATCGCCCTGGCGCTTCGGCTTTCTTGTCCGGTTAAGGTAGCTGACAATATCATGGACGAGCACGGCATTCTGTCCAACCGCTTAACACCTAATACCGCCTGGATCAAAGGGAAGCTGGAGGACTATACCCTGCCTGAGTTAGAGGCCTTATTGCAGCAGGCGGTGGAACGGGAAGATTACCAATCGGCTTCCCGTATTCGGGATGCTATCACCCGCCTGTCCAATTCCTGATCATTGTTCACTGAAGGTATAGGCTTGTGCCGCTTCTTCCCAATTCACCTCTAACATATAACATTTGCCTTTTGGCTGGGCAACGGGCGGCACCTTCCTTTGTTTGGCTTACGCCAATTGCAGACACCCAAATGATGAAGGGACATGAAAATCGGGCTGCCCGGTTTGCGGGTCCACCCAGGTGATCCAGTTGAAGGTGGCTTTATCTCCAGTGATGTCGAGGCAGCGCCCCCGGTATAAACCCGCTTGCAGGTAACCGCCATCCTGAATCAGATGCAAGTTGCGGAGAGACTCAATGCTGATCCGCCCCTGTAGCCAGTAACCGGAGGGCGTGCGCCCCGTTTCCAGTTGCAGATGCCCTTCCGGCCATCCCCAGGTTTTATCCGATTGGCGGTAGTAGCTCGACTGGTAATCGTAGACTCTGCCGAGCGGGTCCATCTCCAGTCCGAAGTACCGCTTTAATTCCGGGTCCTGCCGAAAGAAAATCTCCACCCGCTCGGAATTGAGGACGTCGAACTTGGTGTGGTCTTTTTCGTAGATCAGAATATTGGGCTCCTGTACATCAAACCGGAAATAGAGATGCACGCCATCGTGGAGGGCGCGGAAAGCTGTTCCGGTGTCTTCAACTTCCAGCCAGGGGGAGGAAAAGTCGCGGAGGATGGTGGCGGGTTGCCAACCAGGAAATAGGTTCGGTGGAGTAGGCACAATTCCTACTCTATAGGTTTTTGTGGGTTGGTGATGGTTCATTTGGGAAAGGTACATATTTGCTGACAACACCTCCAAAAATTACACGAGTAGAGCAAAAGCAAGTTTGAGCCTGGCAGATTAGGTACTATATAAAGTCAGAAGGGGAGTATACACTAAACTGCTCCACAATTTTCTAACTTCGGCTGTTGCCACAACAATTATAAATAAGATGTCATTTACATTTAAAACCACGAAAGGAAAAACGTATTATCTCAAATCGCGGGCCACGAAGAAAGGCAACACCACGTACTATTTGACCCAGAAGAAAGATGCCGAATGCCTGCAAGAAGTGCCCGTGGGGTACGAGGTATTTGAAAAATACGATTCCGGGCAGGCTTATATCCGTAAAATTAAAGAAAGTCATATTGAAGAAGCGGAGATAGCCGCTATCGGAAAGGAATTACGTCGAAATAAGTCGCTGCATGACTTCAAGCTGGATATCTGCGGTGATGAAATTCGCATATATACCAAAGAAAGAGGAGCCACAACTGAAGGATCAGAACTACTGAGAGGCTTTATGTCTGGTACCCGGGAAAACCCTGGTGCGATGTTGAACAGGTTCGCACGTTACGAGGAAAGAATGCGGATCATTCTTGTTCAGCGCAAAGGCGAGCGTGAGTTTACCTTCCAAAGGTATTACTACCGGGGCTCTATTGACGATTGGATTACTATTGATTCCGGCAGCGATTTGGAAGCGCTGGCCGAGAAGAACTTGTACCACCTTGGGAAGGAATCCTATTACAAGCTGTTTGGTTTTTGAACCGGTCTTTGAGGCCATGCCCAGTTCTGCTGTGGTCTAATACAGGCGCTCTTCGCGGCTCCAAGAACAAGTATTTTAATGATTTTATTTGTATATTTGTGAAATACACACAAATAATGCGATTATGGTCATTGAATTTAGTCTCGGTAACTTCTGGTCTTTTCATGAAATTCAGACACTGCACATGCAGTCGGCCGCCATCAAGTCCAAATTTCCGAAAGTAGATCAGGAGAATCTTTTTCAGATAGGGAAAGATTTCAGCCTACTGAAAAGCAAGGCTATTTTTGGTGCAAACGGAAGCGGCAAGAGCAATTTGATCCGGGGGTTTCGGAGTATGATCAGGATCATTCGTGAATGCATAAAGGATGAGCAGATTCTACAGAAAGAGATCGTCCCATTCTTATTCCAAAAAGAAGCCCACCATGAACCCAGCTTCTTTCAGGTCGCCTTTATTGCCGAGGGCGTACAGTATCGATACGGTTTTGAAGCTGATAAAACACGAATAATTACGGAATGGCTGTTTGGAAAACCCCTCACTTCGGATAAAGCGTCGAAAATAAGAGAACGGTACTATTTTAAAAGAGAGGGCGATGAAATTAAGATCAACGAAAAAGAATTTCGGGAAGGGTTGGCGTTTGTTCCCAAAACTAATCAGGCATCTCCTTTGTATCGCGAAAATGTGCTTTTCCTTTCTCTAGTCAATGCATTTAACGGTCGTATTGCCAAAAGCATACACCACTCTTTCCTAAAAAACATCAATGTTTCGTCTGGCCTTGAAGACCCTTTCAATTGGGTTGTCCTGCTAAATAAACTAGATCAGGATAAAAGTTTTTCAAAGCGATTAACCCATTTTTTAAAATCCATCGACTCCAAAATATCCAGATTGGACATAGTGGATGTTCCAAAAGCGGAAGCAACATCGCGCATATCTATGGTTCAGGAACCCAGTGAAAACCGAAAAGCGGGCTATGTGGTCATTTACAGATCGGCAACAGATAGCAAGGGCAATTTGAAGGAGGTTCCTCTAACCTTACACTCGCAGGAAGCGGAAGGCACAAAAAAACTAGCGACCTTAAGCCCTTTCCTTTTTCACACTTTGGACCATGGGGGGCTGTTTGTCATTGACGAGTTCGATGCCCGGCTGCACCCCAATCTTAGTAGAAAGATCATTGAGCTTTTCCATTCTCCCAATACGAACAAGCGGAATGCTCAGCTCATCTTTGTATCCCACGACTCTAATTTGCTAGACGCCCGATTGCTGAGAAGAGATCAGATCGCCTTCACTAAAAAGGATAGCACGGGTGCTACAGAACTGTATGCTCTGGCAGAATTTAAAGGCGTGCGTAATGACAGTTCGTTTGAGAAAGATTACTTAATGGGTAAGTACAACGCTATTCCGCATAATCTAACCGCCCTGGAAAGAGCTGTTGAAAACTATGTGGGCAATGAGTAGGAAAGTAAAGAAAACAGACCGGGGAAAGGCTTGGAATAGAAAGTTGACTAAGACGAAACCACCTCATATTGGGACGAGGTCTAAGGCCAAATCTTTTTATATCGTGTGCGAAGGCATGAACACCGAACCAGAATATTTCAAATCTTTTCCTCTCGGAAATGCTCAGGTTGAGTCTTTCGGGCTGGGGCAATCGAAAACTAAATTGGTAGAAAGTGTCATTGAGCTTCTGACATCTGATGAATCCCTAAAGGAAAAGGAAGTGTGGGTGGTTTTTGATATGGATATCAATCAGGAGCAAGGGAACCAACAAAAAGGAGACTACAATAGGGCTGTAGAGCTGGCTTACAAGAACAGTATCAACGTAGCTTACTCAAACGACACCTTCGAACTTTGGTTTGTTTTGCATTATCAATACATTGACACGCCCTGGAATAGGGGTCAGTATTTTAAAAGGCTAAGTGAGCTTTGGGGATGCAATTATTCAAAGGATGGAAAAACTAAGGCTTTTTGTGAAAGGATATACCAAATTCTTTTAGAAGATGAGCATGCGAATCAAGAAAAAGCCATTTATCGAGCAAAAAAATTACACGACGAGCAAGCTCATTTGGCTATTTCTGATAAAACCCCCTGTACAACTGTTTTTCAATTGGTCCAAGAGTTGAATCAATATTTATAGTCTGACAAGCTAAAATACGGCGCCCCAACCTGAAAACCAGGCCCATTCTAAGGGGGATCCCGCCCTATAATCAATCAAAATCCACCTCCACCCACATCGGACGGTGGTCCGACATGTAGTACCGGCAGTACGCCTTGAAGTCCTCCTCGCTAAGCCGGTCCCAAAGCTCAGGGAAAACGGCCGTGTCATAGTCAAACACTCCGCTGTTTTTGATTTTGCGCTTCAGGCTTGGGAAGAACGCCACCTGATCATACTGCGCATCGGTGGAAATACTGGAAGCAATCCGGGTGGAGTGCTTTGGCACCGTCAGCCCGCGTTTGGAAAGCGCATCGTAAATCGGGTCTCCGGATGCGGCAATCGGTATATTGAAATCGCCCAGCGCGATGATGTTGGGAGAAAAGGCATGCTCATCTTCCCGGCGCAGGTCTGCATAGCGGCCTACCGCGTAAGCTTCAAGCGCCCGGCGGTTAATATCGGCCGAAGCCGTGCCGCCGAAGAAAAGGTGTGCATTGACCAGCATAAACCGATGGTTGCGAAACTGAAAACTGCCGATGTAAGGATTGCGGTCAAAACCGCGAAAGGCCTGTTCTACCCCCGGCAGCCGAATCCAACGATGAGCAGCGGGCTCAATGGCCAGCTCGCCGGTCATGGGCATTCGTTCCACCTTGCTGGTGTCATAGAAGTACGCAGCCCGCTCGTCATTCCCACCCCGGTCAGTAAACATGGGCTCATAAGAAGAGCCAATGAAGGATTCCAACTGGTACAGCCCGCTGAGGTCGTCGTGAACTTCCTGAACAGCTACAATATCAAACCAGCTCATGATCTCAGCAATCAGCTGATAGTGGGCTTCTGTGCGCTCGTGCAGCCCCAGGTTGGCTACATTCCAGGTGGCAATGAGCAGGCGGTCCTCTCTTTTTTCGGGAATACTCCGTTTGGCTTTGTGCTGCAGGAGGTGCTGCCGTTCCGTCTCTACGGAAAAGGGGAAGGTATAATTTGGTTTTTCAAAGGCTACCATGGGCGTAAAGTTGTGCTTTCAAAAAGAAGTAGCTTCTTGTAAGAGAACACTTTTTCATCCCGTTTTGTGCCATAAGCAGAGTTCAAATGTAAGGGGCTATTGCAAAAGTTAGCCACGGCAGCACCTGCGGCAGGCGTTGAATACGGCTTCTAAGACTGTGTTGGGATTTCATCCTTTGGGCTGCATTTGCCAAATTTCATCCTGCACTTCGTTGCTCTTCAGTCGCTTAGCTCAGGCTAGGCTCCCTCATCGCGCCTTGTTCAGAATAAAATTTGACTTCACTCGCTCCAAAAGCGAATTCCCAACACAGTCTAAAAACCGTATATTGCGCCTATATTTAAAAAATAAGCTCATGAGCGCCTATTTTTCGACAGCTGCGCCTGATTTTAAGGCCCTGGCACTTCCGGGTAAGGTTAGTGTGGTGGGGTATGCGGCCATCATTCACCGCCTGGGGCTGCCGGTGCCAATGCCGAGGCAAATCACCGTGGTCAATACCAGCCGCAGAAAGACGAGGATGGGCACATATGACCTTCTCCACTTTCCAAAGGTTTACAATCCCGAGAGTAGTACGGTAGGCACTGAAATTGAGGCGCTCTACCTTCATTTAGTTTTTGCGCTAAAGTATGAAGGCGTCAACTTGTTGGTGTTCCGTATGCTTTGCCGGCATTATTCCGAAGAAGAGTTGTGCAAACTCATCCATATCGAACCAACAGGACAGTATTCGCGGCGGATATGGTTTTTCCTGGAGTGGGTATCCGGAAAGCCATTGCCAGATGTGCCTGACTTGTCGATCTCAAAAAAGGGTTATGTCGATGCGTTAGATACCAAATTGCAGTATGGCATAAGCGGTAAGAAGTCCGAACGGCATCGGGTGTTGAATAACCTGCCCGGCACGCCTGATTTTTGCCCGCTCGTCAGCAGGACGGAGGCATTGGAAAAGTTCAGAGCAGCCGGACTGGATCGGCAAACAGATCAGTACCTGGAGGGTGTCCGGGAGTCGCTGCTGCAGCGGGCATCTGCATTTTTAATGCTAAAAGATTCTAAAGCCTCCTTCAACATAGAAGGGGAAAGCCCCAAAAGCAGAAGAGCTGCGCTATGGGGCGATGTGATTGGCAAAGCCGGATCTAACCCGCTCAGTCACGAGGAGTTGCAGCAGCTACAGCGCATGGTGATCGAAAACCCTAAGTTCGTCCGTTTTGGCTATCGGACTAAAGGTGGGTTTGTAGGAGAGCACAACCGGGTGACCGGTACGCCTATACCCGAGCACATATCCGCAAAACCAGAGGACTTAAACCGGTTGATGGAAGGCCTGCTTCACACAGCGGATCAGCTAATTGGCAGCGATGTGGATGCGGTCGCTGCCGCTGCTATAATTGCCTTTGGCTTTGTTTTTATCCACCCGTTTGAAGATGGCAACGGCCGTATTCACCGCTATTTGGTACACCACGTGCTGGCTGGTATGCACTTCGCCAAACGAGGCGTCGTTTTTCCGGTATCAGCTGCTATTCTGAAAGATATCAATGGCTACAGGAAGGTGCTGCAGGCTTATTCCCAGCCCTTACTCGCTTTTATAGATTGGGAAGAAACATCCGACCATAATGTGGCGATCCTCAATGAGACAGCAGATTACTACCGCTTCTTTGACGCCACGCCTCAGGCGGAATTCCTTTACGAATGTGTTCAAAAGACCATTCAGGAGATCATTCCGGAAGAAATCAATTACCTGCAGCGTTATGAAGCCTTCAAAACATTCATCAATCAGCACTTTGACATGCCGGACAAAATGCTCAACCTGATGCTTCGTTTCCTGCATCAATACGATGGGCGGCTGTCGAAAAGAGCCCGGGAAAAAGAGTTTCAAGCCTTATCAGATCAAGAGGTTCAACTGATAATGTCAACCTACAAAGAAATCTTTACCTCTTGAGTGTTCAGTAAACAGCGCCTCAGCTCACCCCCACTTCCCGCGCCCCCTTCCGGATAATCTTCTTCGCGTCCCGGCCTTTCTCCGCCTGCCCGTCGGCATTCCACCAAATGATAGCGCCAGTGGGGCAGCGCTGAATGGCGTCCTTGCTTTCTGCTGCCGCACCGTGGTGGATGACCGGTAAGTTGTAGGCCATCTCAATCAGTCCACCGGGCGCATCCATGGCACAGCGCCCGCAGGCCGTACAGGCCACCTCGCAGTCTTCCAGAATTTCGTTACCCTGCTCCAGGTTTTTGCAGGCCACCCAGAGGTGGTTCTGCAGGGGCTCCAGAGAGAACAAGCCCTTAGGGCAGGCTTCCACGCAGTCGCCGCAAGCCGTGCACTTGTCGGTATCCACGACCGGCAGTCCCTGTTCGTCCATCTGTATGGCATCAAAATCACAGACCACCTCGCAGTCGCCGTAGCCCAGGCAACCCCAGGAACAACCTTTGCCGCCACCGCTGACCAGGGCAGCAGCCTTACAGCTCTGCATGCCTTCATACTGTGCCCGCACCCGGGCAACATTCGCCCCACCGGCACAGGCAAGGCGGGCGACTTTGCGGTCTTCATTGCCCAGCGCCACGCCCAGGTACCCGGCGATCCGCTCCCGTGCCTCCTCAGAGCTTACCGTACATTTGCCCGGCAAGGCTTCCCCGCCAACCAGTGCTTCCGCAAAGGGGCGGCAACCAGGATACCCACAGGCACCACAGTTGGCGTGCGGTAGCATATCTTCTACCGTGTCAATACGCGGATCCTCATACACATACAGCTTCTTATTGGCCAGTACGAGCATAAGAGCGAGCAGGAAAGTCAGGCCTCCGAGGGCAGCTATGGCGGTCAGGATAGTCATGTCAGTTCGTTTTCTAGTAAATCACCTCCGCCCACTTGCCACCGGCAATCAGCTCAGCTTTGCGCTGCGCCCACTTTTCCTTGGAACCCAGTACTTTGGCAAAGGCTTTGTCGAGGTTGTCTTTCACCTTAGCATAGCCGGCCACGTAGATGTAGGTATTCACCTGATTCAGCATCTCGAGCAGCTCTGCTGCGCGGTCTTCGATGGCTTTGTCCAGCTCAATCGGGTCCAGCCACTTCGGCCGCGGGCTGAGGGCACGGAATGCCCGGAAAGTGTCCTCATCGTAGTAGTTCATGAGGTCCCCATCCTTGTCATTGAGGTAGAGCAGCTCCAGGCCGGAACGGGCTCCGTAGAACAAGCGGATCTTGCCTTTCCAGTCTTTCTCCTCTGTAAAAATGTGCTTGACGAATGCGCGGAAGGGTGCAATCCCCGTTCCCATACCAATGAGGATAAGGTTTGCGGTTTTGTCCTCAGGCACTGAGAAGGGCAGCCCAAATGGCCCGGTGATCGTGATTTCATCCCCGGCTTTGCGGTCGCAGAGGTAGTTGGAGACCACGCCCTTGTAGCGTTCACCATTCACATCGTCCACATACGCGCAACGCTTGACCAGCATAGTGAGCAGGGTGTGCCCATTCTCCCGCTTTGGCAGGTCGGCCACGCTGTACAGCCGGTGGTGTTGGGTATTGCCAAACTCATCCTTGTGGTCCAGCAGTACGCCAAAGCTTTGGTCCACCGCGCAGTCGAAGCCAGGCTCCAGCACTTCCAGCTGAATTTCCCGGACCTCGTCGGTATCCATGGGCGTAAGGCGCTCAGTTTTGCGCACAGCAGCCCTAAAACGGGGCTCGGTCTGATAATCTGCTAAGTATGCCATGGTTGTTGTTTTTAAGGTTTATTGATCGAGACTTGACAAGAGCTTTGGTGTTGCACTGGGAAACTTATCAAGTCAGGTCAGTTCTCTTTTTTGCATACGCCTCCTCTGCACCCACAGTCGCCGCAGCTCCGGCGCTCCGCCAGCACATCCTCATCGGTGATTTGGTCAGCAAACATCTGCCGCCATACGGTTTGGATGAGTAGCCAGTAGACCATGAGGGCGACTACGCCAACGAGTCCGATGATTAATGAGGAGGTCATGGTTTTTATTTTTGTGAGGTTGCCCTCAAATTAAAATTATCAATCATTTCCTACGGGTGCTGTTACTTGGTCAAGGTTGAGGCTAAGGTTTAGGTTGAGGCATACACGGCATGTACTCCGGGGGCGGCAGCGAGCTGCCTTCTTCCTCAGAGGCAATAGGCAGCTCGCTGCCGCGGCGGGCGAACACGTCTCCGCTCGCCTCAACCTTAACCTCAGCCTAGCTTACCCTCCCAATCCCGCAAACCCCATAAACGACAGCGACAAAATACCCGCTATCAAAAGGGTCAGGGCCGTACCTTTCACCACACCGGGCACCTCCGCAAATTCCAGCCGCTCCCGCAGGCCAGCGATCAGCACCAGCGCTAACGTAAACCCGGCACCGGCACCCAGCGCATAAACCAGGCTTTCCACCATTCCGTACCCCTTTTGGGTTTGGAATAGCGCCAGGCCCAGAATCGCGCAATTGGTGGTGATGAGCGGCAGGAAGATACCCAGAGCGCGGAACAGCGCCGGGCTCATCTTGCGCACAAACATTTCCACCAGCTGTACCGTGGAGGCAATCACTACAATGAAGCTGATGAGCTGCAGAAACGGCGCACCCACGGCAATCAAAAACGCATTGATACCATACGCGCACACGGAGCTGATCAGCATCACAAAGGTCACCGCGCCCCCCATTTTCGTAGCCGTCTCGAGCTTGCCCGACACGCCCAGGAAGGGGCAGATGCCCAGGAAATACGCCAGTACAAAGTTGTTGATCAGGCTGGCGTTGATGAAGATGTACCACAGGGATTCCTCTTTCATGTCGTCGCTCGTTTTTGCTTCAGAATGTTAAAGAGCAGCAGCCAAATCGCCAGCGTGAAGAAGCCTCCCGCAGGAAGTATCATCACAATCCAGTTCTGGAAACCATCCGGGAAAAGGCCGAAGCCAAAGACGCTGCCACTACCGAGCACCTCCCGCACTACGCCTAAGCAAAGCAGGGCGAAAGTGAAGCCCACGCCCATACCCAGCGCATCAAGCATCGATTGCCCCACCGTATTCTTTGAAGCGAAGGCTTCCGCCCGGCTCAGGATGAGGCAGTTCACTACGATGAGTGAGATGAATGCGCCCAGGCTTTTGTGCAGCTCCACGCTGATGGCCATAATGGCATAGTCCGTAATCGTCACAAAGGTGGCGATGATGAGAATGTAGGAGGCGATGCGCACCTGTTTCGGTATGAAGTGGCGCAGGGAGGACACCAGCACATTCGACATCAGCAGTACAAAGGCCGTAGCCAGCCCCATCGCCAGGGCATTCATAGAAGTATTAGTCACAGCCAGCACCGGGCACATACCCAGCACCTGCACAAAGACCGGGTTGTCTTTCCACAAGCCGCGCAGGAAGGTATCCGCTGAAGGGCTGTCCTCCAGTGCCGCGAAAAATCCGGATTTGTCCGTAGGTTTATTCATGGCTTTGCGTTTGTGGATTGAATCGTTCTTTTGCTTCGTAGAGCCTGGGCACCCATTCGGCGGTGCTCGTGCTCAGCGCTTCGGTCACTGCCTTGGAGGAAATCGTAGCACCAGTAATGCCGTCCACTTCCCAGGCGTTCTGCTTTTCGCCGCTTTTGGCATAAGTAATCTCGTTCTTCAGGCTGTTGCCATCTGCTGCGACCGCCACCGACAGGGCTTCAAAATTGGCCAGGAAGGCAGGGTCTTTCTCAATTTTATCGCCCAGCCCAGGCGTCTCTTTGTTCTCCAGCACGTAGAAACCAACCAGGGCTTCCTGCGCAGGGTCATAGCCGTACAGCACACGGATTTCACCGGCATATCCCAGCCCTACGGCAGGCAGTGCAAAGCCGGTCAGGGTGCCGCTTTCGCTAAAACCGGCGTAGACGCGCTGCCCCTCGGCTTCGGTGCCTTTCAGGGGCGAGAAGGCGTTGCCACCCCAGTAGTAACCAGCGGTGGTCACGGTGCCGGGCAGGACTTTGAAAATCGCCTGCTCCAGAGCTTCTGCTTTATTTTTTGCGATAATGGGCTTGGTGCCCTCGTACGTCAGCACGATGAGCAGGGCGCACATCAGGCCGATGCCGACCATGGCGAACAGCATCTTGTTGCTGTTGCCGGTAGCCGCTTTTTGCTCGGGTGCTATCGTCATCGTCTCGCTCATACGGCTTTGGCTTTTTTATGGGTTCCGTAAACGCGGTTTTGCAGGGCGCTGTCAATATGAGGTGATACGGCATTAGCCAGCAGGATAGCGTACATCACGCCTTCCGGCAAACCGCCCCATAGCCGGATGACCACCACCAGCAGCCCAATCAGCACACCATAGACCACCACGCCTTTTGCGGTAAGCGGGGAGGCGACCATATCGGTGGCCATGAAGACGGCCCCCAGCATCAATCCGCCGGAAAACAGCATAAAAACGGGTGAAGGGTAAGCTTCGGCATCTACCCAGTGCATAATGCCGCTGAGCACATAGACCGTCAGCAGGATGGAGACCGGGATGCGCCAGTTCATCATATTGCGGGCGATGAGGTAGATACCGCCCAGCACAATCAGCAGGGCGCAGGTCTCCCCGGCCGAGCCGCTGACCAGCCCGAGGGCGAGGTCCGCTGAATCTGCCGCCACTCCGTCAAATTTGAAGGCCGACAATGGTGTCGCGCCGGAAACCGCATCGTAAGTGGGCTCCATAAAGGGCAGTGCCAAAGTGGAACCCGCAATATCCGTAAAGCGCCCTTCCAGAAAAGCGGGATGCCAGGTGGTAATCGCTGCCGGGAAAGCCGCTTGCAGTACCGCACGCCCGACCAGCGCCGGATTGAAAGTGTTGTACCCCAATCCGCCGAAGGCAAATTTGCCGAGGGCAATCGCAATTACACTGCCCACAAAAGCCATCCACAGCGGGAAAGCAGGGGGCAGGGTCAGGCCCAAAAGCAAACCGGTGATCGCTGCTGACCAATCGTTGACCGTGCTTTCCTTGCCCGACCAGCGGCAAAGCAGGTGCTCGGTCAGGATTGCTGCCACCACAGAGGTGACGAGCAACAGGAATACGCTCAGCCCAAAGGCGTAGACCGCAAAAGCCGAGGTAGGCAGCATGGCCCACACCACGTTGCGCATGATGTCGTCCGTACTGACGCCCAGCTTGAGGTGGGGAGAGGTGCTGATATGTAGGGTCTGCTTAAACATTCGCTACTTCCTTTTTGGCCGCCGCCCGCTTGCGGACCACGCCCTTCGACATTCGGAAATACTGTACCAGCGGAATATTGGACGGGCAGACATAGGAGCAGGAGCCACATTCAAAGCAGTCCATCAGGTTATGATCGGCTGCCATCTCGTCGTAGGCTTCAAACTTCGCCAGTATGCCCATCTGTGACGGGTTGAGGGAAATCGGACAGGCATCTACACAAGCCCCGCACTTAATGCAGGGGTAGACCTTGTCCGCCCGGTGCACTTCATTATCCGTAAAGGCCAAAATACCGGAAGTCCCCTTGGTGATGGAAATATCCAGGTTGGACACCGCCATGCCCATCATCGGGCCACCGAGGTAGACCTCGCTCAGGTTGTCCGCTACGCCGACTTCTTCCAGTACGAAGCGCAGGGGCGTCCCAACGGGAATGAGGTAATTGCCTTTCTTTTTTACGCCCGGCCCGGTGATGGTTACCACCCGTTCCTGTATACCGCGCCCCTGGGGCAAAAGCCGCCCGATCTCAGCCGTAGTCGCTACATTCACCACTACTGCACCGACATCAATCGGCAATCCGCCCGAGGGCACTTCCCTGCCCATGACCGAGGTAATGAGCATCTTCTCGGAGCCCTGCGGGTACTTGACCGGCACCACTTCCACCGTTACGGGCAGCCCTTCCGGGATATTCCGGGACAGGTGCTCCGCGGCGTCTTTTTTGTTGGCTTCTATGCCAATGATGGCGCGTGGCGCACCGGTAGCTTTCAGCAGGTAGCGGATGCCCATGAAGATATCCTCCGCCTGCTCCAGCATGACGCGGTGGTCGGTGGTGAGGTAAGGCTCACATTCGATGCCGTTGAGCAGCAGTACTTCACACTGCTTGCCTTCCGGCACCTTCAGCTTGACGTGGGTAGGGAAGGCCGCCCCGCCGAGGCCTACAATACCGGCATTCTGAATGCCTTGCAGGATGTCCTCCGGCGTAGCGGCCTCCCAGTCGAGCCCGTCGCTTTCCAGCACTTCCTGCCCGGAGGCAGGGAAGGCTTCCAGGTAAATCCCCAGGGACATTTCCCCTTTTGCCGTAGGCACGTTCGCGATCTTGCGCACCCGGCCGGAGACCGGCGCGTGCAGCGGTACCGAAACGTAGCCACCGGCTTCCGCCAGGAGCTGCCCGCGCATCACTTCCTGCCCTTCCCGAACTATGATTTTGGAAGGGGCTCCGATGTGCTGCGCAAGGGGCAATACAAGCAGCGGCGCAAAGGCGAACTGCCGGATGGGCAGGCCATTGGTCTCGCTCTTGTGCTCCGGCGGGTGGATGCCGTGGCGAAAGGTACTATTTCTAAAATTAAACAGCCCCATTAGTTATACTTTTCGCCTCGCTTGATCCATTTCTCCTGTCCTTCCGGATTGGCGGGCAGACCGGGGTGGATGACCTGCGCGGTGCATTTCTCGGCTGCTTTCACCAGGTCCTCGTAGGAACCGGCATTGGGATCCTTAATCTCAGCTTGGTTATTGCTGTTGTAAGCAAATACCTTCGAGTTGATCTTGATGCACTCGTCACACGCCGTGCACTCCTCGGATTCTATCCAGGGCCCTTGTCCTGTGGCGGTCGCTACAGCGGTCTCTGCTTCTGCTGAGCTGCCATTGGTAGCAGGTGCTGCATCAAAGTTGAGGGCAGCAGCATCTACGCCCAGCTCATCGAAGTTGCCGCCGGCAGCCATCTTCATAAGCCCTTTGGCGATATTGCTGACCACCTCGTTGCGGATCTTGCCCTCCAGGTCTTCCGGAGTAGCTTCCACCTCTTCCTTCACACCGGCGATGGCACGCAGCATGATCCAGAAGTCGCGGCGTTCCTCGCAGGAATCCACAATGGTTTCTGCCACGAGCACCCGGGTGAGGTGCTGCTTTTGGTCGACCGTCCAGATGAACGGGAATTTGCCTTCCCGCTCTTCGGGACTCATTTCGAGGAAATCGGTCAGGACGACCATATTGTCGTTCCAGGCTTCGCGCGGCACTTTACGGAAGTGTTTGCGGAAGCGTGCCTCAGTGAGGGCAAAGTCGGCGAAAGTCATCGCCACTTCCAGGCTCTTCTCACGGCCATTTTCCAGGTACTTGAGCTGATAGGTTGGCCAGTTGCTGTGCAGGTCCGGGTTGCCGCTGAGGTCGAATGCCTCTTCTGGCTTCACACCCATTTCAGGATTGTACCTGAATACCGGATAAGCCCGGGATTCTACCGCCAGCTTCGCCTGATGCGCACCGAGGTCATCGGCTACGCCGTGCTCCGGCTGACAGGTGGTGTACAGGTTGAACAAGGCCGGGCGCTTCGCCATCAGGCCATCGATGAAACCTTCGATCATATGGCTCGTGTTCGCCAGGGTGGCCTGCATCACGTAGGTGTTGCGATGCGCCATAGCGATCAGCCCGATTTCCTTGCGCGGCTCCGGCTTGCCTTTCCAGACTTTGCCATACTGCGCCATATCGGATACCTGGCCGATGAAGCCCGAAGTACAAGCCTGACCTCCGGTATTGGAGTACACCTGCGTATCCACTACGATGACTTTGATCGGCTTACCGGAAGCCATCAGGCGGGAGAGGTTTTGGAAGCCGATGTCGTACATGGCACCATCACCGCCCAGAGCGACTACCGGTGGGCACAACAGCCATTCCTCATCGGTAAACTGTTTCCAGTTGAAGTAAGTGAGGAAGGAATCGTGCTCGCTCGGGTCGTATTTGCCATCGAGCATCAGCTCGGCTTTGCGGATGGTTTTGAAGCCCTCTGCCATTTTGGCCATGTGCCCCTCGAAAACGCCCATCGCCATTGACGGGGAATCCTGGAAGAGGTGGTTGGCCCATGGGAATGGGTAGGGGTTATACGGGTAAGTACTGCCCCAAACGGAGGTACAGCCGGTGGAATTGAGCATGCCCATATTGGTACGCCCCTTGCCGGTCAGGCCATCTGTGTATTTCCACTTGAGGTTCTTCAGTTTGGCGAGCAGTTGGGAGACTTCGCGCAGCCATTCCTGATCGATCGGCTGAGTGCCTTTTTCGGACTCAAAACGGCTGGCGATACCAGATACGGTAAGGTCACCACTGCTCATTTCGGAGACAATCTTCGTCATCAGGTCGGCATCGCTCACATTCACCGTGCTGAACAGCTTCTGCTGAATGTGCTGCTCCAGGCGGTTGATGAGCTCCGTCAGGCGGGTCACGTGCTGCCTGATACGCGGCTGCATGAGCGCCTCTACGGTAGCAGTAAAGATGTGTACAACTGACTTTTCAGAACAGCCCAGGCAGGCGCCATCGCCACTTGCGAAGTTTTGGTAGGCCTCCTTGTTGAGGAGGAGGGTCTCCAGCGGGCCGATCTTTTCTTCCAGATCGTCAATGCGGTTGTATTCTTCCGGCGTGTTGGGCAGATCGGTCCAGAGGTCCCAGTTCTGCCGCAGGGTGGCTACGGAGTCTTCGGTCTGTGTGATGGGGCGCAGGGCGTCGTCATCGCAGACTTCAATACATTCCATACAGCCCTTGCAGGTGGTCGGGTTCAGGGTAATGCTGAACAGGCCGCCGCTGCCGGCTTGCTGCTTTTCTTTTACATCGTAGTACGGGCGGGTGAGCGCAAACTGGAAGTCGCCCAGTTCCTCGAGGAACCAGTCAAATTCCTGCGCCATGCCGTTGGTGTTGCCGCTTTCGCGAACAGTCTTGTCGACCACCTCGCGGATCATGGTGTTGACCTTTGCCCGGTCATCACCTTCGTTGAATAAGGCGCGGATTTCCGGCTCCATCTGACGGACTGCTTTCGGCAGGTAGTTGAGCTTGCCGTGGTTGTTTTTCACGCGCTGCACAACGGTGTCGAGTACATCGGACAGTTTGGAAACCAATCCTGGCAGTGCCGTGTCCGGACAGATGGTGTAGCATTTGCCACAGGCGGTACAGTTCTCGGCAATCCATTCCGGATGGTTGAAGCGGATGCCGGTCATATCGCGGAACAAAGAGGAGGCCGCAGGCATCACACTCAACCCGATAAACGGATCGGTGAGGTTGTCATTGCCACTGCCCTGCTGATAGAAATTACCGGTCTGTTCCCAGAAACGGTGGATATCGCTCAGCCTGGACTTACTCTGTGGTGTATCCTTGAGCATAGCAGGAAGCGGGATCGGCTTGACAGCATTGGCTTTGGCATCGTGCCCGGCGCCAACGACCTTGTCAGTGACCTCGCCTACTTCGTCAAAGCCACGGCGTACCACACGCATATTGTCATCTACTACGCGCTGCCCTTTGCTGCCAAATTTCGACTGCACCTGATCCTCGATGGCCTGCAGCAGGCTCTCCTCGGTCAGATTCGCTTTCTCCTTGAGGGGAGAAGCAGCGAAGAAGGCGCCCTGGAAAGCGATACCCTGCATGCGGAGTTGCAGTTCGGGATCGGTTGCTTCCTCGCGGGCAATCTTGAAGCCGTCGATATAGAACAGGCGAATGCCATTATCCACGATGATCTTCTGATACGGCTTGGGGATATCGGCCCAGACTTCCGCCGGGCTGTTTTTGTCGCTCTGTATAATAAAGGTGCCGCCTTTCTTCAGGCCCGCCAGTGCGTTGGTGTGCTTGAAGACGTTGGGGTCAGGTGAAAGCACTACGTCCACGTATACATACTCACAGTTGACACGGATGGGCTCCGGAGCAGCAGACAGGTAGTAAGTCGTCGGCTGTCCTTTCTTTTCAGAACCGTACTTGGGGTTGGCTTTGATGTCATACCCGAGCAAGTCGAACAGGGTCATCGCCAGGTTCTTACCTGTGGTAATCGCGCCCCAGCCACCGATGGAGTGGAAACGGACCGTCACGGCGCCTTCCGGCATGAGGTTTGGGTTTTCAGAACCCCGTACCGACAGTTCTTTTACATGCGGGTAGGCTTCCTGAATGGACTCCTGATAGGCCCGCTGTTTAGGCGTATAAGGTACATCGCGGATGAAGTCGATAGACAGGTAAAACTGCTTTTTCTTTTTGCCCGTAGGCAGCATATTCTCTACCGCGCCGATGATGCCCTCCGGCTGCAGGTCGCGGCTACCCATACCAAAGGAACCGGAGTACAGGGGCGGCATATCGCCCGGTCGGTACGCTTCCAGTTCCGGATAGGGGCGGTTATCCTTGTAGTTGCCATTTTCCAGGCACTTGGTCAGGCTCGCGCGTACTTCCCGCATGAGCGGCAGGTCCGCGGCCAGCGGCTGATCGAGGCGCTCAAGGATAGCAACGCCCTTCTTACCTTTTAGAATTTTGCCCAGCAGATCAGCCGGGAAGGGGCGGAACATGACGAGGTCGACCACGCCGACCTTCAGGCCGCGGGTTTCACGCAGGTAGTCGGCTACGACTTCAGCACTTGGCACCACGCTGCCCTGCCCGAGGATAAGGTAATCGGCATCTTCCACCTTATACGTCATTACGCGCTCGTAGCGGCGGCCGGTGAGCTTGTAGTACTCGTCCATAGCCTGCTCGGTGAGCTGCTTAATGTGATCGAAGAAGAAGGGGCGCTGTGCGGCAACGGACTGCATGTAGCTGTCCTGATTCTGCACGATGCCCGCCATAACAGGATTATCCACATCCCAAAGCTCGGGTATGCGGCGGCGGGTGTCCCCGTAAATGATGCGTTGGGCTTCGGTCGGCGTCTTGATGATGTCATCGGGCCGGCCGAGGTATTCTTTGATGAGCTCGCGCTCGGGAAGCGTCATGGACTCGATGAGGTGGGTGGTCAGGAAGCCGTCCTGCGCCACGATACCCGGTGTAAGTGCCAGCTCCGCGATGCGGTGCGCGATGATATTGAGGTCCGCTACGTGCTGCGCCTTTTTGGCAAACAGCTGAAAGAAGCCGGTATCGTCCACGGCGTGGTAATCGTCGTGGCCCGCGTGTACGTTAAGGGTGGATTTGGTCATCGCCCGTGCGCCGATATTCAGCACATAGGTCAGACGCTTGCCCACTGCAGCATAGAGGGATTCGTGCATATAGGCGATGCCCTGCCCGGAGGAGAAATTGGCGGCACGGAGCCCAGTCATAGACAGGCCGGCGGTTACTGCAGCAGCAGCGTGTTCGCCTTCCGGCTCGATAAAAATAAGAGGCCGGTCGGAGATATTGAGGTGGCCCTTTGCGGCCGCATCAGCCCAATACTCGCCCATTTGAGTGGAAGGGGTAATCGGATAGGCACCGGCAGCGTCGGAGGATTCCCGCTCGCACATAATGGCAGCGGTGTTCCCGTCCATTGCTACCCGAGTGCCCGGATACTTGGCGGGCTCGGTTTGCTTCTTCATGGTGGATTTTTTTAGTAGGCGGGCGCCTCATCAATAGCGATGGCGCGGGTCTGTTTAGCAATACGCAGGCAATCAGCCACTTTTTTGACATCCATACAGTAGGCTTCATCCTCTGCATCGTGCTTGCAACCGATATCGGAAATGTCGATCAGGTTGAACCGGCCGTCGATATCGCGGCACTTATCCAGGAGACCTGCCATGGTCACGGGCTCGGGGAGCTCGCTACCATGTTTTTGCAGGTAGGAAGACAGGTAGTTAATAATGGATTGGCGGGAGTTGAAGCAGACGGCATGGGTGGCAACGTCTTCTTCTGCCCGTTCAATTTCGTGGCTGGCGAATTCAAGGAGCTGGTCAGCTTCCTGAATGAGTAGATCGGCATTTTGCTGGCGCATGGCACTAGGTTTTAATTAAATTGGTGCCCTAAAATTCCTGGTTTGCAGTTGGTTTTTAAATGAATATTGTCAGTGAAGGGGAGTGATCATTGTCACTTTGCCCGGGTTTACGAGCGTGCTGTTGTACCTTTGAGCCACTATAAACGACAAGAAAATGGACGCTATTCTATCTGCCATTGGGCAGTACCATCCGGTTACACAAGCCTTATTGGCCACCTTATTTACCTGGGGCGTCACGGCCCTGGGCGCAGCGGTGGTATTCTTTTTCCGTGAAATCCGGCAGGAGGTGCTGGATGCCATGTTAGGCTTTGCGGCAGGGGTCATGATTGCCGCCAGTTTCTGGTCACTGCTGGCTCCGGCCATTGACCTGAGCGAGCGGATAAGCACCCTGCCCGGCTGGTTGCCGGCGGCACTGGGCTTTATGGGCGGTGGGCTGTTTATGGCGGGGGTAGACAAGGTACTGCCCCACCTGCACCCGGGCCTAAAAATGGAAGAAGCTGAGGGGGTATCGACCAACTGGAGAAGAAGCGTGCTCTTGGTGCTCGCCATCACCCTGCACAATATACCCGAAGGGCTGGCGGTGGGTGTTGCCTTTGGCGCAGTAGCCCACGGGCTACCGGCCGCTTCCATCGGGGCGGCAGTAGCACTGGCGGTGGGCATAGGGCTGCAGAATTTCCCGGAAGGGACAGCGGTATCTGTGCCGCTGCGGCGGGAGGGCTTTAGCCGGCGGCGGGCCTTTTGGTACGGTCAAATGTCAGGGGCTGTAGAGCCCATAGCGGGTGTACTTGGCGCCTGGGCGGTAATGACCATGCAGCCCATACTGCCCTACGCACTGAGCTTCGCAGCAGGAGCAATGATTTTTGTAGTCGTGGAAGAACTGATCCCGGAATCCCAGCAAGCCGGCAACACCGACCTGGCCACTATTGCCACGCTGGCGGGATTTACCCTGATGATGAGCTTGGATGTAGCGCTGGGATGATAATTGATGTTTTGTGACCATTCGCACTGAATCCTGTCCTTGACTGCGTTAGCTTACCTAAAATTTCACTTATGTTCATCGCAATTGCTACGGACGGACAGGGGCATATCCCCAGGCAACATTTTGGAGAAGCCAGCCACTTCGAGATTATTGAACTCAAAGACGGGATCGTCACGCCCTTTAAGACTATATCAAACGTTCAGCAACACCATAGTGGGCACGGGCAACACGGCGCGCACCACGGATCAGGGGGTAAGGCCAAAGAAATTATCAGACAGTTGAAGTCCAATGGGGTGAGCCTGCTTGCCGGTCAGCAGTTTGGGCCCAATATCAAAAAAATATGTGCGCACTTCGGCACATTCCTGACTACCACACCCTATGTCCAGGAGCTACAAACATTGATGGAAGCGAACGCTGCCCGCCTTGAAGGACAAATGCTGGAACCCAAAGATGGTTGCTACCCTCTTTTTCGGATAAAATCAGGAACAATAGCTATTCAGCATCTCAAAGGTTTGGTCTAGCCCTTGACCGAAGTCGAAGTAAAAGACCTGCAAGGACAGGCCCCTGATTCATCTCTATCGTCCGATAGCACCGGCTACATTAATGTATATAGTTTCGATTAGCCTCTGCTACTCCCAAAACTTCCACCAGGCTCCGCCTTTAACCTCGGCCTGTGCATCTTCCGGCAACAATGGGCGCAGCCGCTTCAGTATAGCTCCCTTGGACACCACACCGGTACTGCGGTCGACCACTTCCCCATCCTTAAAGTACAGAATCGTGGGCAGGCTGCGGACCTGATACTGCTTGACCAGTTTCTGATTCTTTTCGGCATCGAGCTTGACGAAGCGGGCGTTGTCACCGGCTTCTTCAGCGGCGGCAGCAAAATTGGGGGACAGGGCATGGCAGGGGCCACACCAATCCGCCCAGACATCAACGACAACGGGCGTTTCGGCATTCAGGACCAGAGGGCGGAAGGTTTTACGGTTGACTTGTCGTGGCATAATCGTTCTACATTTTGGGCAAAGGTAAAAGGGCCCGAAAAGAGTTTCAGTGATAAATGCCACTTTGGCTTTTGAGAACAGGTGATGTTCCTTATTTTGGGAAAAAACCAGATAAATGCCCAGGCAAAAACTACCGGACGAACTCAAAGCCGCGATTTCTAAAATGCCCGACAAGGAAAAAGACAAACTGCTCTTCCGCCTTATCGCCAAGGAGGAAGCCTTGGTCAACCGCCTGACCTTCGAGCTGCTGGAAGGGGCTGGCAGCCGGGAGGAGAGACGCAGCGAACTCGCCATCAGCATCGAGCGGGATGTGACCTACGCCATCCGGGCTTTCTACTCGCCGGGCTTTTTGCTGCTCGACCTGCGCGCCATCAGCGGTGACATCAACCGGCATGTGAAGGCCACCAAAGACAAGTACGGGGAGATCGAGCTCAACCTGCTGATGCTCAATCTGGCACTGGAGGGCATAGACGGACTGCTCGATCAGTTCCCGGCGGCCAAGGCGCGCACCTTCTCCAATTATGTGGTCAAACGGGCCCTGAAACTGCAAAAGCTGTTGTCGAAAATGCACGATGATATCCGCCTCGATTTTGAAGGTGAAATGGAGCGCCTTGGGCAGTTCATCCGCAACAGCAGCTACCTCAAGAAAACGGCAGAACGGGAGGGGCTGGAGTGGCGGGAGTTGTAAATATCCAATGCTATGAAAGAAGGACAGAAACGCTGGACCCGGGAAGAGCTTATCCTCACCTTTAACCTGTATTGCAAAACGCCTTTCGGCAAACTGCACAGCCGAAACCCAGAGGTTATCGAATTGGCAGCGCTGATCGGGCGGTCTCCCAATGCTGTAGCATTCAAACTGGTTAATTTTGCCAGCCTTGACCCCAGCCTCAAGAAAAGAGGTATAAAAGGGGCTTCCAACCATAGCAAGCTGGACAAACAAGTTTGGGACGCCTTCAATGACAACTGGGAAGAACTGGCTTTCGAAAGTGAGCAGTTGAGAGCTCAATTGTATGGGAAAGGACAGGGAGCCAACGACCTCGTTCAGGAACCCCGCATCACAGAAGGAAAAGAAGAACTACGCCTTGTAAAAGCCAGGGTCAATCAACAATTTTTTCGGTCTATGATCATGGCAGCCTATAACCAAACGTGCTGTATAACCGGTATTGGTATCCCTTCGCTCCTGATCGCCGGTCATATCCGGCCATGGGCAGAAGCCCCTAAACTCAGACTGAATCCACATAACGGGCTCGCTCTAAATACCCTTCACGATAAGGCTTTCGAACTTGGCCTGATTACCATTACGCCAGATTATAAGGTTAGGGTATCTCCCCAGTTGCCCACGGAGGAAGCCAGTACATTCTTCAGCCGGTACGAAGGGCAGCCAATCCGCCTTCCGCAACGTTTTTTACCTGATCCCGAACTCCTAAAATACCACAACGATGAGCGGTTCCTTCACTAAAATCGAAGTCCTGTACTTGTACCGGGATGCCGGTAATTACAAGATTTACGACAAGCGGGTTCTGCCCTGCAGCGGACAGTACACGATTGATGAAATGGAACGACGTCTGCGCGATGTACTGATTGATGAGGAATACTTTCTGCCCAGGGCACTGGGAATCTCCCAGTTAGATTTCGGCTACTACGATGCTGAACTGGACCACGATTGGTTAGAGTTCATTGGGCTTTGCCGTACTGATCAGGAGGTAGATACTGATTTAGACTTCTTCAGCTTTGTGGAAAACATGAAACAGTTGAAGCAGGAGGTGCTTCCATAACTTACTCAAAGTCTTCTTTTATTTTACTCGCAATAATCTGCGCCAGCCGTACCGGCACTGCATTGCCGATCATTTTGTAGGCTGCGCCGAGGTTCTTGTAGTAAAAGATGAAGTCGTCCGGGAAGGTTTGGACGCGGGCTACTTCGCAGAAGCTCAGACATAGAAGTTTGTAGAGAATAAACTTTCAGGAGTGCTTATAAGGTTAATATCAAACTTAAACGAAGGCTCAATTCTTGAGCTGGCATTATGGATCCGAAAACTCATTTGCCAGCCATTGCTCATCGTCAGTTCCAATGTTGATTTAGACCCTTTTTTCAAACTAAGGTCGATAATCCTGTCTGGTAAATTAAGTTTAGGTATTCTTGCAGATGGCTTTCTGTAGGGAGAAGGCAAATTCAATGTTCCTTGCAAATTAAAAGCCTGAATAGTAATCATCCCTTTTGTCTTGATCACTTTATAAAAGTCTTGTTTACCAATGAGATATCCAACTAACTTAGCGGCAACAACACCTTTATTCTGTACATCAAGCCGGAGCAACTCATCTTTAAAGTGCTCCAAAATGGGCAAATAAAAATCTCGTTGTATATTTTCGAGCTCACTCCACTTTGTCTCTGGACCATTGTTCTTCAGCTTTTTAAGCTCAGAGAAAATTGGCTCTATGTTTTCGAAGTAGTTATCTGACACCGGTAAATCAAGCCATGATGCTCCAAAATCAATAGATTGAGATAGGCGAGGATGCTTCACTGCTTTGTGGTTATTCTTTGCAGAAATACCGATAACCCACTTTTTTAAAGAAGACTGGATTAAAATGTCCCTAACATCTCCTTTTTGCCCTCTACCATCTGAAGCCAGTGATAAATTAATTGAGCTATCCCCTTTCTGATAAAAAAGCATAGGCTCTACATCGGGGAAAAAAGATACTGCTGTTTTAGCTGCAGTGTCAAAAGCTTGCCGGTCAGATTTGGGGAACTCAGAATAGTATTGCATAGCATAAGAAAGGCTCTTATCATCCACTACGTTGACGTTCATTTTATTATCGCGCAGAAGATCATAGAAAGCATTGAGCAATGCAAATTCAAAAGCTTTGCCTGACTTTACCTGACTGGCCATGAGAATACCTTAGGCATTAATGAAGCTTTTAGAGCTTTCCTGTTTCGAAAAATTAACTTGACCGGTTACCTTACCTGATTCAGAAAATAAGTCTTTCCTGATCCTTGATGCAAGAGCCTCTCCTAATTTTACAGGAACTGCATTGCCAATCATTTTGTAGCCTGCTGCTACATTCTTATATTTAAAAATAAAGTCATCAGGAAAGGTCTGTATCCTTGCGCATTCCCTGACACTTAAGCGACGATACAGATGCTCAAAACCCGGAATGAATCTCCTGACATCTCTTTCAACCAGTTCCATCTTAGGGGCCTGCGGGTGCAAAGGCGCATGCCGGCCCCCCGCCTGAATGGTGAAAGACACTTCGTCCCAACTCCTTACGCGGTTACGAGACATATATATACTCGAAAAGCCACCAGTGAAATACTCGTGATTGGGAACTTTGCAGGCCATATTTTTATAGTTACCTTCTCCTGCAGGAACTACATTGTCTTTTAAATCCCAGATTGCATCTTCAAGTGTTAGTTGGGTTTGATGAGGCATAGGGAACTCAAATTTTTTCCCTAAATCTCTCCTGTAGCCAATAAAAAAAACCCGCTTACGGTCTTGCGGAACGGAATAATCCGATGCATTTAGCATTTTGAAACTTAGCTCATACCCAATACCTGCATTCCGAAACATTCCTTTTATGTTCTCCAGTGCCTGACGGTGACGTGGCACTAACATTCCTGAAACATTTTCCGCAAGAAAAAATTTGGGTTGCTTAGCCTCAAGAATTCTAATAAAATCAAAGAATAACTGCCCACGCTTATCATCTATACCCCTTAAAGCTCCGGCGGCACTCCAACTTTGGCAAGGCGGTCCGCCAATGATTCCGTCGCACTCTGGTACTTCTTCTTCTTTAATCTGAGTAATGCTTCTTCTATCCAACTCTGTCTGAGGATGATTGGCTTCATAGGTGCCCCAGATATCTTTATCATATTCATTAGCCCATATTACGTTGAAACCGGCATTTTCAAACCCCAGGTCTAACCCCCCTGCCCCTGCAAAAAAAGAAACTAGTTTCATATTGTATTGAGATTAGGTCTTTTCAAACAAAACTTTAATATAGTCTTTACAACGGGACTCTCAACCATCTAGTTGAAAAAAGTTATAAACATTAATGCTTTTTGGGGTGCATTTTGCTTCCATTGATAGTTTTCCACACCCATATGTGGAAAACTATTTTTTCAACCCCTTGTATTCAGAGGTTTACGGGACTTATCCACATTGTGTTGGTAATTATACGCTTGCGTTGCTTGATCGCTCAGCCGGAGCTCCGTATCTTGCCCGAACCAACGGTATTGCGTTCAATTCGAGCACCTATCAAATAATTTTAAGCGACAGATTAGCCATTCGATATTGAACAGGGAACCGGGTGAAAATCCCGGACAGTACCCGCTGCTGTGAGCCTCATTCATCAGGATTTGCCAGCAAGCCACTGCCTCCGGGCGGGAAGGCGGCAAAGCCGGGGCGAGTCAGAAGACCTGCCGTTGCCAACATACCATTCTTTAACTGCGAGTTTTCGGGAGTTAGGACAACGCAGTGCCACCGTTTTTGCCCGGGTAATGCCCGGATGCAGCCTGCCGGTGCGCGCTCCTGCCCTCCCCCACAGCTCGGTAATGCATTAGCTACATGAGCGCGATTTTCAAACCCAGACTAGCGTACAAGCCGTTCGAGTACCCGGAAGTGCTCGACTTTATCAACACCATCAATCAGACCTTCTGGGTGCACTCGGAGGTCGATTTTACGGGTGACATACAGGATTTCAAAGTGGAGCTTACGGAAGCCGAGCGCAATGCCATCAAGCGGACGCTCCTGGCTATTGCTCAGGTGGAGGTGGATGTGAAGTCCTTTTGGGGCAATCTCTATCAGCACCTGCCCAAGCCTGAGTTCAACGGGCTGGGCAGTACCTTCGCGGAGTGCGAGTTCCGCCATTCTGAAGCCTACGCCCAACTGCTGACTGTACTGGGCCTGGCGGATGAATTCGAGTCTGCCCTGCAGTCTTCTGTCCTTAGCGACCGTATTGCTTTTCTGCGCGATCGCCGGGCAGCTGCACAACTCGACTCTCCGGAGCAGTCCTTCGGGCTTAACCTCATCCTCTTTTCCATTTTGGTGGAAAATGTATCGCTCTTCAGTCAGTTTGCCACCGTGCTGTCGTTCACCCACTTCAAAGGCCTGCTGAAGAATACGAGCAACATCATCGCCTGGACGAGCAAGGACGAGCAGCTCCACGCCAATGCCGGCATTTACATCTTCAACAAAATCGTGGAGGAAAACCCGGGCTGGCTGACCGACAAGTACCAAAAGGTCATCTACGAGACCGCCCACGCCGCCATTCAGCAGGAGGAGCGCATTCTCAACTGGATTTTCGAGATGGGCGAACTGGAGCACGTCTCCAAGTCGGACCTGCTCAACTTCATGAAGCACCGCATCAATACGAGCCTGAAGCAGATTGGGCTGCAGGACATTTTCGACATCAACGAATCTCAACTCCGCCGCATGAGCTGGTTTGAAGAGGAAATCTACGCCAACACCCTGGACGATTTCTTCGCCAAGCGCCCGGTAGAGTATTCCAAGCATAATCAGTCGTTCACTGCCGACGACCTTTTCTAAATACCCAAAAAACACGCATTGACCATGACCAAGACCATTTATAACAATACCAAGCCCTACCACTGGGTAACGCCTGAGACTGAAACCGTACTGCAGCGGGGCTACCTGCTGCCCGGCGAGACGCCACAGGATGCGGTGCGCCGGGTGACCACCGCCGCTGCTAACCGCCTGGACCGCCCGGACCTGCAGCCAAAATTTGAGGCGCTCGTGGCCAACGGCTGGATGTCGCTGTCTTCACCCGTTTGGGCCAATATGGGCACCGACCGCGGCCTGCCGATCAGCTGCTTCGGCTCCTACGTGGAGGACAGCATGGACGGTATCACCAAGACCCTGTCCGAGTGCATTATGATGACCAAATTCGGGGGCGGCACCTCGGCCTACTTTGGGCACCTGCGCGAGCGGGGCGCAGGTATCCGCAACAACGGCAAGTCTTCCGGGCCGGTTTCCTTCCTGAAGATGTTTGATGCCATGATCGATACCGTGAGTCAGGGCAATGTGCGCCGCGGGGCTTTCGCTGCCTACCTGGATATCGAGCATCCGGATGTGAATGAGTTCCTCAAGATCAAAGACATCGGCAACGCCATTCAGAATATCTTTTTTGGCGTGACCGTGACCAACCAATGGATGGAAGAAATGGTGGCCGGCGACAAAGAGAAGCGAGCCACCTGGGCAAAGGTACTGCACAGCCGTCAGGAGAAAGGCCTACCGTACATCATGTTCAGCGACAACGTCAACGACAACGCGGCGGATGTCTACCGCGACAAAGGCATGCGCATCTACAACTCCAACCTCTGCTCGGAGATCGCCCTGCCGGTGAAGGAAGATGAGAGCTTCGTCTGCTGCCTGTCGTCCATGAACCTCGAGTACTACGAAGACTGGAAAGATACCGACGCGGTGCAGACCGCTATATGGTTCCTTGATGCGGTGATGGAAGAGTTTGTACAAAAGTCTGCCAATCAGCCCTACATGGAGCGTACGCACAACTTTGCGAAGCGCCACCGTGCCCTGGGCCTGGGTGTCATGGGCTACCACGCTTACCTGCAGAAGAACAACATCCCGTTTGAGAGCATGGAAGCCAAGCAATTCAACAGCAGCGCCCACGCCCACATCCGCCGGGAAGCCGAGCAGGGCAGCCGCGACCTGGCAGAAGCCTACGGCGAGCCAGAACTGCTCAAAGGCTATGGCCGCCGCAACACCACGCTGATGGCAGTAGCGCCCACCACCTCTTCCTCCTCTATTCTGGGGCAGACTTCACCAGGGATTGAGCCGTACAGCAGTAACTACTATAAAGTGGGCTTGTCGAAGGGCAACTTCATGCGTAAGAACAAGTTCCTGAAAGCCCTGCTACAGGAAAAAGACATGGACCGGGAGGAAATCTGGCAGTCCATCCTCCTCAAAAATGGCTCTGTGCAGCACCTCAACGGGCTGACCGAGCACGAAAAGGCTGTCTTCAAGACCTTCCGGGAAATCAATCCGCGGGAGATCATCATTCAGGCGGCCGCCCGCCAGAAATTCATCGATCAGTCGCAGTCGCTCAACCTCAACATCCCGCCACAAGTGCCGGTGAAAGAGGTCAATGCCCTGATGATCGAAGCCTGGAAGCTGGGCGTGAAGAGCCTGTACTATCAGCGCTCTTCCAGCGTGGCCCAGGAGATGGCGAATAAGTTTAAGGAGTGCGTGAGCTGCGCTTCGTAAGCTGAAGAATTAATTTGCTGATACAAAAGGATGGCCTCGCAGCGGTTGCTGCGGGGCTGTTTTTTTCGCCTGGCGCGCGCTCCGTCCGACGTAGTTTGAAACGGAGTCGGACCTTTCGCCGGGCGTACTGGACATGTGCGCATGAAAAGCACACCGGGTGAATGCCCCGGTACTTGCTCAGATTAGTGCACCCGGTGAGACTTCGCCCGGCGCGCGCTCCGTCCGACGTAGTTTGAAACGCCAATATACATCCGTATGGACTGGCCCGTCCATACGGACAAATATGGGAAGTCGGACCCTTCGCCGGGCGTACTGGACATGTGCGCATGAAAAGCACACCGGATGAATGCCCCGGCACTTTCCAGGGTTAGTGCACCCGGTGAGGCCATGATAAAGCAAGCAATCTAAGCCTTTCCTACAGATAGACACAAGACTTACAAAAAGACGTTGCTGGTGTAGAGCTTGAGCCAGGTACTTTCCAGGAGCTCTGCCCCAGCTTCCTTTAAACAATCCGTAAATTTCCCTAATTTTGGAAAAACACAGATTGAATGTACCAATTTCCCGAAACGAATAAATTCCGGGCACGAGAGGTGCTGGAGCTGGATTTTGATATCCGGGAACAGGATAGAGCAAGGGAGCTGTATGTGGAATTGGACGAAGCGCGCGGGGATGCCTACCGGGAAGAACTGCTCTATCTGCTCAGTATTGACGAAGACGAACTGAAAGCTGGCAGCGACCGGTACGTCAAAGTCATTTTCTCCGGGCACCGGGGCTGTGGTAAATCGCTGGAATTGTACCGCATCCATCAGTATCTCAATAATCCGGACCGGTACGTTTCCCTTTTCATTGATATGGAGCGGGAACTGGAAATTGCCCACTTTCAACCCGAGGATTTCTTTGTCACCATTATCGTCTGGCTTATTGACCTGGTGAAAGAGCAGGAGCTGGAGGTTGACCTCAAACCGCTCAATACGCTTGCCGAAGATTGGCTGAATGAGGACCACGAAGTCCGCAAGGAATGGAAAGAGGAACAAGGGGAAGCGGCCTCTGTAGAAGCCAAAGCCGGCCTGGGTTTCTGGGACTGGTTGTCTTTCAATGTGGGGATCAAATCTTTCTTTACCGGAACCTCCAAAATATCGCGCACCCTACGGCAGCAAATCCGCAAGGAGCCGCTTAAACTACAGGCGCAGCTGAACAGCCTCATTGAACAAGTCCGGAAGGAGGTTGTGCAAAAAGGTAAGGGCAGGGACTTGCTGCTGGTATTCGATGGGACAGAGAAAATCCGCTACGAAATCTATAAAAACTTATTTGTCCAGGACTCTTTCCTGATCCGGGAGCTCAAGGTCAACCTGATCTGTGCGGTGCCCATCAATGCCTTTTACGATATACAAACCGGAGTGACCTCTGATGCCTACGAACGGGTCGTCTTGCCCATGTTCAAGATCACGGATGATAATGCCCACCTATTCAAAGACATCATCAGCAAGCGGGTAGACCTGGAGGCTTTTTTTGCAGCAGAAGCGCTCGACATCATCGTCCACTACTCCGGAGGCTGCCCCCGGCAATTGCTGAAGATTGCGAGTACCGCTTTGCGCAAAGCACTGGGCAAAAAGGTGGAAAAGCAGCATGCCGAGGCCGCCATTCACTTGCTGGGGCAGGAAATGTTTGAGCGTCTGGAAAAAGCGCATGTGGAAATCATTCAGCAGCAAGCCTTCGAACACGCAGACGAAGACATCAAGGAACTATTGTTCTCCCTGGCTGTGTTGAAATACAATGGCAAGCGCAAAACCAACCCATTGCTTAACGAATTCATTCCTGCCGATGAGCGTTAAACCCCATACCTATCAAACCGCAGACTGGGACGAACTGGAATACGTCCTGAGCGAACGGCATAAGCCGGCCACCCTGGTCTGCAGTTTTGATACGCTCAGCACCAAAGAAAAGGCGATTGCTCAATTCAAAAGAACATTCCCGCAGTACACCCAGCACGAAATAGACACCACCGGCGAACAGGTCGTTTCGCTCTTCCGCTACCTTAATGAAAAGCTGCCCGCCCTGGCGAATGCCCAAAACGGCAACATCCAAACCCTCGTCCACCTCAGCGGCCTGGAATACAGCCTCATGGCTGAAGACCCGGCGGGCCCGGGCTTGTTGTTGCCGGAGCTGAACTTTGAGCGCGAGCTCGTTTTCCGTGACCTTCCAGTTGTTTTGGTGATCTGGGTCAATCATTACACCCTGAAGCGCCTGCAGAAGGAAGCCCCTGACTTCTGGGATTGGGTACAGTACCAATACCATTTCAGCAGCCCGCCGGAGCTGATAGACCGGGACCCGGTGGCTTACGATGGCCCTCTGCCGAGTAAGGGCTTCACCCCCGAGCGCCTGGCGCGGGTGGAAGAAATGGAAGCCCGCTACCAACGCCTTGACCAATCCGGCGACGACCGGGAGCAAACACTGCAAAACATAGCAAACCTGCTGGAAACCCTTGGGCGGGAATACCTGGAGATTTTTGAAGGGGAGAAGGCGGTTGCGTATTTCACGAGATTGCTGGCGGTGCGGGAGCGGTTGGGAGATAAGTTTGAATTGGCTGCCGCCTATTTTTATTTGGGAGAAGCCTACAGAATTGCCCGGCAAATGGTGCCCGCTGTGGCTGCCTACCAGAAAGCATTGAATGTTTTCCTCGAACTGGATCAGGCAAAAAATGCAGCCCTCTGCCACCACCGTACGGGAATGATTTATGCCGAATTTAGGTACTGGGATAGCGCACTGGAGCACTATCACAATGCCCTGACAAATACGAGCGAAACCGATGATTTACCCGGAGCTACGTACCACCAAATCGGGAGGATTTACGAAGAGCAACGGCAGTGGGGACAAGCACTGGAACACTACCACCAAGCCATCGAGTGGTTCGAGAAAACAAAGCAACACCATGAGCTAGGAGGCTCCTACCACCAAATCGGCCGGGTCTACGAAGCGCAACGGCAGTGGGAGCAAGCCCTCGAAAATTACCACAATGCCATCGAGTGGTTCGAGAAAACAAAGCAGAGCCACCAACTCGGCAGCTCCTACCACCATATCGGAATGGTCTACGAAGAACAACGGCAGTGGGATAAAGCACTGGAACATTACTACCAAGCTATTGATTGGGATGAAAAAACACAGCAACACCACCAACTCGGCATATCCTACCACCAACTCGGAAGGGTCTGCGAAGAACAACGGCAGTGGGGACAAGCACTGGAACATTACCACAAAGCCATCGAGTGGAATGAAAAAACACAGCAACAGCATCAACTTGGCATATCCTACCACCAACTCGGAATGGTCTACCAAAAGCAACAGCAGTGGGAGCAAGCACTCGAACATTACCACAAAGCCATCGGGTGGAAGGAAAAAACACAGCAACAGCATCAATTAGGCGCAAGCTATGCGTGCGCAGGTCTGGTTCACAAGGCGCAGGAAGATCACAAGACAGCCAGGCAGTACCTGGAAAAAGCCCTCCGCCTGGTCAAAAAGCACAATACCCCTTTCATCGGTGCGATAGAAGAAGTACTAAAGGAGCTTGATTAAAGCGCCCACTTGCCACTTCAAACCTACCGCCCTTCCCCCTCTTCTTTCAACAACATCAAAGGGCTGGCCATAAACCACTGCTCCCGGTCTTTGGTATAACCAAAGGTCGCGTGGGGCAGCAGGCCATTGAGGTATTTGGAGACGGCTTTGAGGTCATCGGTGGAGAGGCTGACGGAGATGTCGTCCCCATCGCGCAGCTTGAAGTAGAGGGTGCCGTTGCGCAGAAGCTGAAAGCCGAAGGGCAGTTGCTCGGTGACCACAGAGTAGACCCACACGATTTCTTTGGGGTGGAAGTGCAGGAGGATCATCAGGCGGCTGTTGGCGACGTTCCAGTTGCTGATCAGGTGAAAGCAGAAGCGCAAGCCGAGCACAGCACAAATCAGCCCGAATACCGATAGGATAATGCTCTTGGTAAAGAAAGCGTAGATGAAGACCAGCCCCAGCGCCAGCAAGGCCAAGGCACAGCCCACCTTGAGCCGGTGCTCCCGCCGGAGCCCGCTCAGGATAC
The DNA here is from genome assembly GCF_000759025.1 of Phaeodactylibacter xiamenensis. Lineage (GTDB taxonomy): Bacteria > Bacteroidota > Bacteroidia > Chitinophagales > Saprospiraceae > Phaeodactylibacter > Phaeodactylibacter xiamenensis. Next base: position 285,853 of record NZ_JPOS01000012.1, read on the forward strand.
ACTGCATAGCCGGATGCTGATCGGTCTGTTCTGCCTTCATCGTTTTTTAAGACAACAATTTGTTGTTTCCGTTGTAAATTAATTGTATTTTAGCACAAAAAATTTAAACTCAGTATTCAATTCATGAAATGTGCATAACTTTTGTACGTTTCATTAACAAGGAAAGCGGCTTTTTGCTGACCTTACTTTGTGATTTTTTGCACAATATTACCCCGAAACCACCCAAGCATTTTAATTCAATGGCAGAAGTTACCTATACTGAAGACAACATCCGCTCGCTCGACTGGAAAGAGCACATCCGTATGCGCCCGGGCATGTACATCGGTAAACTGGGCGATGGCTCAGCAGCCGATGACGGCATCTATATCCTACTCAAGGAGGTCATCGACAACTCTATTGATGAGTACGTCATGGGTCACGGACGGGACATCGACATTAAAATTGAGGAGGGCCTGGTGTCCATCCGCGACTACGGGCGGGGCATCCCGCTGGGCAAGGTTGTGGACTGTGTCTCCAAAATCAATACAGGCGGCAAGTACGACTCCAAGGCGTTCAAAAAGTCGGTGGGCCTGAACGGGGTGGGTACCAAAGCCGTGAATGCCCTTTCGGAAAACTTCCGGGTGACATCCATCCGGGACGGCAAAGCCAAAGTGGCAGAATTTGAGCGGGGCGAACTGGTCAAAGACCACAAGCTGAAAAAATCCAGCGAGCCGAATGGCACCCTGATTGAATTCTTCCCTGATAAAGCGATTTTCAAAAAATTCCGCTTCCGCAGTGACTACGTTGAGAATCAGCTTTGGAACTATGCCTACCTGAATGCCGGGCTCAAGCTCAATTTCAACGGCAAAACCCTGGTCTCCCGCAAAGGCTTATATGATCTGCTGGAGCGCAAAACGGCTTCCGAGCACCTGCGCTATCCTATTATCCATATGAAGGGGGACGACCTGGAGATCGCCCTCAGCCACGGCAATCATTACGGGGAGCAGTACTATTCCTTTGTGAACGGGCAAAACACCACACAGGGCGGTACGCACCTCAATGCACTGCGCGAAGCCATTGTGAAAACCGTTCAGGAACATTTTAATAAGAACTACGACCGGCGGGATATCCTTAGCTCGGTCATCGCAGCGGTCAGCATCCGGGTGGAAGAACCGGTTTTTGAGTCACAGACCAAGACCAAGCTGGGCTCAAGCGATATGGGGCCGGAGGGGCCAACCGTGCGTACCTTCGTAATCAATTTCGTGAAGGAAAAACTGGACAATTTCCTCCACCGCAATCCGGATACCGTCAAGGCATTGGAAAAGCGCATCAAGCAGTCGGAGCGGGAGCGCAAGGAGATTGCCGGTATCAAAAAGCTGGCTAACCAACGTGCCAAAAAGGCTAACCTGCACAACAAAAAGCTACGCGACTGCCGCCTCCACTTTTCCGACAGCAACCGGAAAACAGAAGAAGAACGGCGCAAGGCCACGACCATATTCATCACCGAGGGAGACTCCGCAAGTGGTTCCATTACCAAAGCGCGGGATGTACAGACGCAGGCCGTCTTCAGCCTCCGCGGCAAGCCCCTCAACTGCTATGGCCTAACCAAAAAAGTGGTGTACGAAAACGAGGAGTTTAACCTCCTGCAGCATGCGCTGAATATCGAAGACGGGCTGGACGAGCTGCGCTACAACCGCGTGGTCATCGCTACGGATGCCGACGTGGACGGTATGCACATCCGACTGCTGTTGCTCACTTTTTTCCTGCAGTTTTTCCCGGAGCTGGTACGCAACGGGCATCTTTATATCCTAGACACGCCTCTGTTCCGGGTGCGGGACAAGCAAAAGACCTTCTATTGCTACAGCGAAGAAGAAAAGCAGGAAGCCATCAAGCAACTGCGGGGCGCGCCGGAAGTGACCCGGTTTAAGGGGCTGGGCGAGATTTCTCCAGGTGAATTCAAAGACTTTATTGGCGATGGAATCCGCCTGGAGCCTGTGATCCTGAATGAGGACACCAATATTGACGATGTGCTGCAATACTACATGGGCAAAAACACCCCTTCCCGTCAGGAATTCATCATTGACAACCTGCGGGTGGAAAAGGATGATGCTGAAGAAGCCCTGGAAGAAGCAGAAGCCGAGCTGGAAGAAGAAGCAGTGGCAGCAGAGTAGGAATAAGAACTGCCGAATTGACAATTCAGCACCGGGCGCGTCAGTTTGTCGGTTCCTGGAATAGTGGCACGAATGTTGGTGCATAGGGAGCACGGTGTAGGTTGGCCCTTTTGCTGCCTTATTGGCATGCGCCATGCCCGCACATTGGTGTGAACCTTTCAGACAGGTACCGCTCGATTAAAAAATACAACAGCTCCGGCTGTAAACATACAAGCATGTTTGACGACTATTATATGCAGCAGCGATTAGATGATGATGGCGACTTTCTCCCTCTACTGTCCATAGAAGATGAAGAAGGTGAGAACCCCAATGAGCAATTTCCGGAAACCCTGCCTCTTCTGGCCCTGAAGAACACCGTTCTTTTTCCGGGCATTGTCATTCCGATTACAGTAGGCCGTGACAAGTCGATCAAGGCCATCAATCAGGCTCACAATAAAGCCAACAATAAGGACCGCATGGTGGCTGTACTTTCTCAGCGGGACAGCGAAGTGGAAGAGCCTGGCATTGATGACCTTTTCCGAGTGGGCACGATTGCCCGCATCCTGAAACTGCTGCGCATGCCCGATGGCACCACTACAGCGATCTTGCAGGGCAGGAAGCGCTTTGAGCTTGAAGACCTTGTTTCAGACGAGCCTTACATGCTGGCCACTGTCCGTACCCTTGAATACGAGCCGGTGACTGATCAGATGGAGTTCGATGCGCTTATTTCTTCCGTTTTGGAACGCGCGCAGCAAATCATAGAGCTTTCGCCCAATATTCCTTCGGAAGCGAATGTGATGCTGAAGAACATTCAGAACCATTCGTTTCTCCTCAACTTTATCGCTTCCAATCTAAGCGCCAAAGTTGGCATCAAGCAGGAACTGCTCCGGGAAGACAACCTTCAGGAGAAGGGGCAGGCGTTGCTGAAGCAGCTGAACAGCGAACTCCAACTGCTGGAACTCAAGGACCAAATTGAGAACAAGGTCCGCGTAGATATTGAAAAACAGCAACGCGACTACTTCCTCAATCAGCAACTGAAGACGATTCAGGAAGAACTGGGACAAAACCCTCAGGAAGAGGAGATCAACAATATGGCCAGGCGGGCTAAGGATAAAGACTGGCCCGAAGCCGTTGCCAAAACCTTTGACAAGGAAATCAACCGCCTGCGCCGTATGAACCCGCAGGTAGCAGAGTTTTCTATACAACTCACGTATCTGGAGCTGCTGCTCGACCTGCCCTGGGAAGAATTTACACAGGATAATTTTGACCTGAAGAAGGTCAAGAAAGTCCTGGATGAGGACCACTTCGGGCTGGAGAAGGTCAAGGACCGTATTCTGGAGCATCTTGCCGTACTCAAGCTCAAGGGCGATATGAAAGCGCCCATCCTTTGCCTGGTGGGCCCTCCCGGTGTGGGCAAAACCTCACTGGGCCGGTCGATCGCCCGGGCTATTCAGCGCAAGTTTGTACGCATGTCGCTGGGCGGGCTGCACGATGAATCGGAAATCCGTGGCCACCGCAAAACCTACATTGGGGCGATGCCGGGGCGTATTGTGCAATCACTGAAGCGGGCAGGTTCGTCCAATCCGGTCTTTATTCTGGATGAGATCGATAAAGTAGGGAAGGACTTCCGCGGCGACCCCTCCTCTGCTCTGCTGGAAGTGCTGGACCCGGAGCAAAACGGGACTTTTTACGACAATTACCTCGAATTGGAGTACGACCTGAGCAAAGTGATGTTCATCGCTACGGCCAACTCCCTGAACACCATTCAGCCCGCACTTCTGGACCGTATGGAAATCATTCAGGTCAGCGGCTACTCCACCGAAGAAAAAATAGAAATTGCTAAGCGCCACCTTATACCCGAACAGCGTAAGGAGCATGGCCTGAAGGCGAATCAGGTCAAGCTGGGCAAGCGTACACTGGAAGCCCTCATCGAAACCTACACCCGTGAATCCGGCGTACGGTCCCTCAATCGCCAAATCGCCGGTGTTATGCGCAACGTTGCCCGAAAGGTAGCGATGGAAGAGGAGTACGAAGTAAGTGTAAAGCCGGAACACCTGAATGGCATGCTGGGCCCGTCCCGCTTCGACAAAGACCGCTACGCTACGCCCGAAGTGCCCGGCGTGACGGTAGGCCTGGCCTGGACACAAACGGGTGGCGACATCCTGTTCGTGGAAGCCATTCTCAGCCCGGGCAAGGGCAAACTCACCCTGACCGGCAACCTTGGTGATGTCATGAAGGAATCTGCGTCTACCGCATTGAGCTTTATTAAAGCTAACAGCGAAAACCTTGGCATTGACCCCAAAATTTTCGAGGAGAAAGATATCCACCTGCATGTGCCCGAAGGTGCGATCCCCAAAGATGGCCCATCAGCGGGCATTACCATGCTTACGGCACTGACTTCTGCCTTTACCGGCAAACGGGCCAAGACTTATGTAGCGATGACCGGAGAGATCACCCTTCGGGGCAAAGTCCTGCCGGTGGGTGGCATCAAGGAAAAGATACTCGCTGCCAAACGGGCTGGCATGAAGGAAATCATCCTTTGTCAGGAAAATGAAAAGCACGTCGCGGAAATCAACCCGGACTACATCAACGGGATTGAATTCCACTACGTCAGCCGCATGGAGGAAGTCCTGAACATTACGCTCGGCATCCGGTAGCACCGCCTCATCAGGCCTGCTACTTGCCGGTGCCGTAGTTTTCCGCCCAGCTCATCATGCCACCAAGCAAATTGCGAACATTCTTAAAGCCAGCCCGCTCCATGAATTCCTTTGCGAGACCGGAGCGATTGCCGGAGCGGCAGTAGACGATGACCTCATCTTCCTTGTGCTGTTCCAGTTCGCCCATGCGGCCCATCAGGCTGCCCAGGGGGATGAATTCACCGCCAATATTGAAGGCTGCCCGCTCATTGGGCTCCCGTACATCGAGTAGTACAAAATCTTCGTTAGCGTCCATTTTGGACTTGAGTTCCTGAACGCGGATGTCTTGTGCCATTTTCGTTTTGTTATTCAGTGATGACGAGCTTGCGGTGCAGGGACCGGTTGGTCGCCGGGTCATAGACCTTTACTATATACAGCCCAGGCCGAAATTCGTTCAGCCCAAACTCCCGGACCAGCAGCTGATCCAATACGACCTGCCCCAGTGGGTTCACGAGCTGCATGCGGTAATCTGCCGGCCAGCGTTCCCCTTCTATGCGGATGTAGGCGCGCTCCTGAGCCGGATTAGGGTACAGGCGAAGATCGAGGTCCAGCGCTTCCGCAGAAGAGGTGCCGGAGCTCAGCGGCCGTTCATTGCCCATAACCGGGCGCAGCATTAAAGACCCCGACAGGAAGCCCTCCGGGAAAGGCTGCCAACCTTCATCGTCATTATTGAAAAACAAGGCTGAACCGCCCGCCGGAGAGTTACGGTCAAAACCCACCGGTATACAATCCAAATAGTCACAGGGCGACACCTGCTCCCACCCGATATAGAAATCACCAGCCGGAATAAACACCGCTGTCGGACCGTTATCCCCAAACAGCGGATAGGTCGTAAACGCCTGTAGGCTGTCGTAGTAAGAAGAGGGATAGAATGGCCGTTCGAAGGTCATCCGGATTTCCGGCTCATCGTCAAGCTCGCCCACCCAGACCTGCAAATGGAACTCCTGCCCGGAAACATTGCTGATGATGCGTGGGAAATTGAACTGAACCGCCTGCAGAGAGTCATCGACCGTTGTGGTATACTTCACAGCAACCTGATCGCCCTCCTGCACGACCACACCGTTTTCTGCGGTGCCATCGTCGTAAGCGAAGTAGTTATCAAAAACCGTGGTGGTCACCGCGCGGTTATTGTACGCTACGGATTCGTACCCCTGCCCGTCCTGCTCATTGGTCACATCGGTGAGGTTGTACTCCACCTCAAACTCCAGGCGGGGCTCAGCATCAAAGGCGGTATTGCCGAGGGCATCAATAGCAGCGCTCAGCCCCTCAAATTCCTGGGCGTAACCAATGCTCTCGTTAGCAAAAACTGTACGGCAGCAGGCATCCAGCAAGTTGGACTGCAGGACCTGAATGCCGGTGTTTGCTTCGGTAATCCGCAGCACGCCGGCACCTGCGTTGAGCGCCTGATCATTGTCCAGGTTGAACAGGAATGTGTTGTAGCTTTCCGGCAGAAAGTCAGCTGCGCGGCCATCAAAATGCCTCCAGGGCATGCTTGTATAGGGAGTGGTGAAGGCAGCGGGCACCCGGGTGAGGGCCACATCAGTGATATTAGACTGGAAAGTCACGAATTCATTGCTCAGCCAAACGTAGTCAAGGTTCCAGATATCATCAATCCCATTGCCGCTGTTGTAGGCAGAAAAACGGAACTGGAAGGCACTATGCTTAAAATTATTCGGCACTTCAAAGGGAAAGAAAAACCCGGCAGGTACGGTATCCAGGTTCATCTCCTCCGGGAAAAACTCATGGATTACCTCCCAGTCGCCGCCTTGCTGTTTGAACTCAAGCACCATGTAGTCATCCTCCTCGGGAGACTGCCCCAAGCCTTTGGGCTGCAGCCAGAAAGTGAGGTAGACATTCCCGCTGAGCTGCGTCAGGTCCAGATAGGTGGAGGTGAGGCGGTCGTTCAGCCCTTCCGAGTTGTAGGGGCGGCCGTTGCGGTCCAACCCATCGAAAGTAGCGACCCCAAGGCTGGGCTGATCCGTAGCGAAAGTACGGTTGATGTAGACATCTTCATCCAGCCAGAATTCCGTGGGAGGGACGATGGCATCATAGGAAAAGTCATCCAGAAAGGCTTCCTGCCCTGCACTACCGCCCAGCTTCAGCGTATCGTGCTGAATACGGAAGGTAAAGTGGTAAACATCACAAACGGTGAAGGAATCACAAACGGTGATGTCGATTTTATCTTCTCCGGCATAGCGGCTGGCTACGTAGATAAAGCTGCTGTCCGGTGCACTGTAGTTCCTGAAATAGACCAGCTTATCACGCCCCTCATAGTCATCGGGCACATCCGTAATCTTGTTGCAGGCCAGCGGGCCCGGCAGCTGTGAAGCCTGCACATCGAGAGCGATGGATTCTTCTGACTGAAGGGTGATGGGCGCCATATCGTATTCCTGTGCCACCCGCCGCCCCACTACATCAAAGGAGGTGCTGGCGCAACCGTTCGGGTTACAAAATTCGACAATGAAGAGGTATTCCGCCCCAAGCAGGTCATCAGCTCCGGTAATGACCAGGGTTGCCTGCCCATCTTCCACCTGTAGCTCGGCATCGCCAATAGGGTTGCCTTCGCACTCAATGCATTCAAACGCACCGGCTACCTGCCCCAGACCAAAGGTGTCAATATCCACAGACAGCTCTACGGTCTCACTGGCGTCGATATAGGTGATGTCGGTCTCTTCAAGCTGACAGTTTCGGCTACGAAGCGCACTGTTGGCCCGGTCGTAGCCCTTGGGCAGTTGGAGGCCTTCCTCTGCCCGGTAGTGCTCCAGGAGCGCATTGCCCCCGAGCGGGACCAGCTGCTGAGCATTGGCGGAACAGGCAATAAAAAGTATGATGGAAAGGTAGAATAATCGCTGCATGTCTGTCTGTAAATTAATTCGCCTGCCACGTACAGGTGGGCAGTATCGGCACCGGCTGCTCCGGCATATTTTGAGAACGGCAAAGTTATTCATTTGTTGCTCGTTTGGGAAACGCCCATTGCAGGAAATCCGGCATTACTTGCCCCCACGTTTGGGGATTGTGTTCTCCACCCGACACTTCAACGTAACGAATGGCTTGCTTTCGGTCATAACCGAGGCCCTCCAAAGCTTTGATCAGGTCCAGGGTATCATCAATGGCGTCGATAATGCCGTTGTTGTTGCGGTCGGCCTGTTCGTCATCAGTCCCGGCCTGCAGCCAGAAACGGAGCGGCGGACAGGTTTTACTTGTTTCCACATAAGTTTGTACAATACGGTCGGCGTCCGGAGCTTCCTCCCGGAATGGCTTGGAACGCCACCACAATGAACCCGAGAACACCCCAATCTGCCCAAAAACCTCCGGATGATGCCAGCCGACATCAAAAGCGGAAAGCCCACCCAGTGAAAAACCGGCTATGGCGTGGGCCTGCGGATCAGTATCAATCCGGTACTGCTGCCTTAGCAGCGGCAGCAGCTCCCGAAGCAAAAACCGGGTATAAACCCCGGCTTTGAGACCCCGGTTCATGTAGTCTGCTCTGCCGGTCGTGCCGTATTCCTGCATGCGGTCACCGGCATGTACGGCAACTGCAATAAAATGGCCTACTTTTCCCTTTCGGTATAGCCGCTCCAATACCCTGACGAAGCGGAGCGCTTCGAGGTCCTGCCCGTCATTTAGGACAAGCAAGGGGTAGCTACGGCTGGATTCGGCATACCCGGGCGGCAACAATACGCGCACCCTAACCTCCCGCTTCAGCCAGGCAGACCGCAGGCCCGGCAGCTCCTCCACCTCTACTCTGCCCGCATCCGGCGAAAAAAAATGGAAAAATTTCCGAATGGCTTCCCTTTTGAACAACCACATGAATTTCAAGGATTTATTTTGACATCGGCTCCGCAGACGCACAAAAATACCACCAATTAATTCGTGTACGAAGTATTAGGCATTACAACTATTGCCCTGCTATCTGATAAGCATTTGAACATCAGCAACTTAATACTTTGAAATACCGGAAAAGCCCGTATTTTTGCAGAACTTATTGTCAAAAGTACAATTACTCTGCTTTTTGGAGCGGCATCAAGACGAAAAACGTGAAAGAGACTTATCACAAGTGGTACTCCCAGAGCCTTAACCGGGAGATCGAAATGCTCATCTACGGCCATCAGGGCTATCCGGTCATTTTGTTCCCTTCCAGTCAGGGCCGATATTACGAGGGCAAGGACTTCGGTTTGGTACAGACCGCGCACTGGTACGTGGAGCGGGGCTTTATCCAGATTTTCTGCCCTGATAGCGTGGATGCACTAAGCTGGTACAACAAGGGTATCCATCCGGCAGACCGGGTCAGGAACCATGTCTGGTATGATCAAATGCTCCTTCACGAGCTGGTGCCGAGCATCCGGTGGAATACTGCGGGTGGTAAAGTAGCCGTTGCGGGGGCCAGTTTTGGGGGCTACCATGCGGCCAACTTTGCTTTTAAGCACCCGGAGCTGGTCAGCCACATGTTCTCCATGAGCGGCGCCTTCGACATAAAGATGTTTATGGATGGTTATTACGACGATAATGTCTATTTTAACAACCCGGTAGATTTCCTTCCGGGCAGCAACCATCCGGCGCTCTGGCAGATGAACATCGTCCTGGGCACCTCGGAATGGGATATTTGCCTGGATGCCAATAAGCGCCTTTCGCACCTGCTCAACCAAAAAGGCATTAACCACTGGTTGGATATTCGGGGCTGGAAGGAGCACGACTGGCCGCTTTGGCAGGAAATGTTCCCTCATTATTTATCTCTGATTTAGAATATCCTTTTACGCAAGCACTTGTCTAAAAACCATAAACTCCATGAAAAAAATTGGTATTCTCTTCGGTCAGGAACGTTCTTTCCCGCACGCGCTGATCGACCGTATCAACTCCAAAAAGGTGAAAGGGATCCAAGCCGAGCCCGTTCTCATCGATAAAGTGGTACAAGCAGCCCACTCGGGCTACGCGGTGATCATCGACCGTATCTCGCAGGATGTCCCCTTCTACCGGGCTTTCCTGAAAAATGCGGCAGCCAGTGGCACTGCCGTGATCAACAACCCCTTCTGGTGGAGTGCAGACGAGAAGTTTTTCAACAACACCCTGTCTGAGAAAATCGGAGTGCCTGTTCCCAAAACAGTGCTTCTGCCTTCCAAGGACCACCCTGCGGATACTTCTGCAGAGTCCTTTTCCAACCTGGCTTTCCCGTTGGACTGGGAAGGTATTTTTGAGTACGTGGGCTTCCCGGCTTTCATGAAGCCGTTCGCCGGCGGTGGCTGGAAGAATGTGTACAAGCTGGATAATGCTGATGACTTCTTCCGCGCCTACAACGAGACCCATCAGCTGGTGATGATGCTGCAGGAGGCCATCGACTTCAGCGCTTACTTCCGCTGTTACTGCATTGGTGGCAAGCACGTCCGCATCATGCCTTACGAGCCGCGCAATCCGCACCACCTGCGCTACGCTGCGCACTTTGACGTGGGCGAAGAGATGATGAAAACACTGGAAGACTATGTGCTGCGCCTCAATCAGGCACTGGGCTACGATTTCAACACCGTAGAGTTGGCTATCCGTGATGGCGTGCCTTATGCCATCGACTTCTGCAACCCGGCACCGGATGCTGACCTGCACTCGGTTGGGCAGGCCAACTTTGACTGGGTGGTGGAAACCGCTGCCAGCTACGCCATTGAACGGGCGCAGGCGCAGGTAGACGGGCAGGACAACCTGACCTGGGGCACCTTTATGAAGGGCGCAGTCAACGGTAAAAAACTTTAAATTGGTCAGCTGACGGCAGGTTTTCTTCCCTGGGCTTGCCGTCAAAATCCTTAGCTTTGCCGCTGTAACAAGCAATTAATATGTCTTCATTACGATTAGCGATCCTGGATATGTACGACAACACGCCCAATCAGGGCATGCGCTGCATTCAGGATATCGTGCGCCGCTTTGAGGCGCAATACGAATGGAAAATTTTTGACGTGCGCGGCAAAGCTGAGGTGCCTGGCATGGACTACGATATTTATATTTCCACCGGCGGCCCTGGCAGCCCGTTTGAAGGAGACGGCATCTGGGATGTCCGCTACTTCGACTGGATGCAGCAGGTCTGGGACTGGAATCTGATTCCCGGCAACCGGAAAAAGCATGTCTTTTTCATTTGCCATTCCTTTCAGATGGCCGTGCGGCATTTCGAACTGGCAGAAGTTACGGAGCGCAAGTCGATGTCTTTTGGAACCTTCCGCTGCCACATGACAGATGCAGGAGCGAGCGACCCTAATTTTCAGGGGCTGCCCAATCCTTTTTTCATTGCGGACTTCCGCCACTGGCAATGCATACAGCCAGATGAGGAAAAGCTGGCCGCAATGGGTGCCGACATACTGGCGCTGGAGAAAATCAGGCCTCATGTCCCGCTGGAACGTGCGGTAATGGCTATTCGCTTTTCACCGGAAATCATTGGCACGCAGTTCCACCCGGAAGCCGACCCTGATGGTATGCGGGAGCACTTTATGGACCCGGCCCGGCAAAAAGCCGTTGTGGACGAACACGGAGAGGAGAAGTACCTGCGCATGATCAAACACCTGCGGGATTCCGATAAGATCGGGCTGACCCATGAGGTCGTCCTGCCGCTCTTCCTGCACCGTGCTATTAATGCTTTAGAAGAGGCTCCTGCCGCTGTTTGACCAAACGGGTCCGGAGCCATAGCTGTTCCTGCCTTTGGCAGGGCCGGCAACACATACACCCTTGTTTGACCGATGCCACTGCGGTCCGCCGCCGGCACAAAACGCTAAACTTATGGTTCCCGATCTGCGGAAACAATTCAACGCAGCGTTCACACCTGAGCGCTATCAGGCTCTGCTCGAATGGGTAGAAAAGCAGTACAACCACCGCCCGCCCTTTCGCATTGCCGAAACACCAGTTTTCATACCGGATGATCTGAAAGCAAAACTCTTTGAAGCCTGCGACCAGATTACGGATGTTATCGTCTCACCCGATTTTGAAGAGCGCTCCCGTAGTGCACTGCTCGCCGGGCAGGAGGTTCCCAATGAAACGCCGCACACCACTTTCTTACAAATGGACTTTGGCATTTGCCAGGAAGCGGATGGGACACTTACCCCTCAGCTTATTGAAGTACAGGGCTTTCCCTCTCTTTACTTTTTCCAGGATTTGGTGGCCCGTGGGTACCGGGAGATTTATGACATACCGGAAGGCTACTCTCACCTCTTTGGCGGACTGACTTCTGAAACGTACCTCGAAAAGCTGAGGCAGGTCATCATTGGCGACCACGACCCGGAGGAGGTCATATTGCTGGAAGTGGAACCGGACAAACAAGTCACCGGGATCGACTTTATCGCAGCCAAGCACATGATTGGCATTGAGTCCGTTTGTGTATCTGAAGTCAAGGTGGAAGGCAGAAAAGTGTTCTACTTCAAGGAAGGCCGCAAGATACAGGTTCGCCGAATTTTCAACCGCGTCATTTTTGATGAGCTGATCCGCCGCGATGACCTCAAGCGGGAGTTTTACTTTATCCACGAGCATGATGTGGAATATGTAGGCCATCCAAACTGGTTCTTCCGCATCAGCAAGCATACCCTGCCGCTGATTGACAGCCCGTATGTACCCAAATCTTACTTCCTCAACGAGCTGGAGACACTGCCGGAAGACCTGCACAATTATGTGCTCAAGCCTTTGTATTCCTTTGCGGGGACGGGTGTCATCATCAACATCAATCAGCATGATGTGGACGCGATCAAAGACCCGGAAAATTACATTCTGCAGCGCAAGGTAACTTACGCACCGGTGATAGAAACCCCGGGCGAGCCTTCGAAGTGCGAAATCCGCATGCTGATGCTTTGGGAACGCGGTGCCCCCCGCCCGGTAATGGTCAACAACCTGGCCCGGCTAAGCAAAGGCCTGATGGTCGGTGTGCGCTATAACCGGGACAAAGACTGGGTAGGAGGGAGTGTGGGCTTCTTCAAGGTTTAGACCTTATTCCCGAGATAATCGAGAATTTCCTCAACGTATTTGCGGTGATTGGCCAGGCGGGGCACTTTGTGTTGCCCCCCAAACTTTCCTCTGGCACGCATCCAGTCATGAAAAGTGCCCGGAGGCAGGGCATGCAGGCGCAGTTGCTCCAGAGCGAGGCTTTTGGAGCGCTTCGCTTCGTAGTCAGAATTGGCGGCCTGCAAAGCTTCGTCCAGCACATAAGCGAACTGAGCTTCGTCAGCGGGTTCCCGCTCAAACTCAACCAGCCATTCATGGCCGCCTTTGCTGTTTCCGTTGAAATAAACCGGAGCTACGGTATACTCTGATACGACCGCCCCCGTACGCCGGCAGGCGGCATCCAGCGCCTGATCCGTATTTTCCACCATCACCTCTTCACCAAAGGCGTTGACAAATTGCTTGGTACGCCCCGTAATCTTGATCCGGTAAGGCTCCGTAGAGGTGAACGTTACGGTATCTCCAGGCGTATAACGCCAAAGCCCGGCATTCGTAGTGACCACCAGAGCGTAGTTCCGGCCAGCCTGTACTTCATGTAGGGGCACCGCTACAGGATTGGGCTTGTCCCACTCTGTCATGGGCAGGAATTCATAGTACACGCCATTATTGAGCAACAGTAACATATCGTCCCGGCTGAAGTCGTCCTGAGCCGCAAAATATCCCTCAGAAGCGTTATAAATTTCCTGGTAGCTAATGTCATCCGATGGGAAAAACGCCTCAAACTGCTTGCGGTAAGGGGTAAAGCTGACCCCACCGTGGACATAACCCTGGAAATTGGGCCATACCTCCAGCATATTGCTTTTCCCGGTAAGCTGCAGAATGCGGCGGAACAGGACCACTGTCCAGGTCGGAACTCCGCCAATCATGACCATATCGGGTTCGTTGGCTCCGATTTGGGCCAGTTTTTCCAGCTTCACCTCCCAGTCGTGCAGCAATGCTGTTTTAAAATCCGGTGTAAAGAACGGGCGCCCCACTGCAGGCATATTCTGAATCATAATGGCAGACACATCGCCATAGGTAGTCTTGGGATAAGGTTCGAAGGGAAAAAGACTGCCCCCCATAATCATACTTTTGCACTCAAACTGACGGGCATCGGGGCGGTTGTGGTAAAAAAGCGCCATTGTGTCCCAGGTGCCGCGGATGTGGCATTTACGCAGATTTTGAGCAGGGACGGGGATGAATTTGCTCCGGTCGCTTGTCGTACCGGAGGACTTGGAGAACCATCGGACCTGACCGCTCCAAAGCACGTCCTTCTCCCCATACATCATACGTTTGATGAAGGGCTTGAGGTCATCGTAATCATTAACCGGTACCCGGCGGGCAAATTGTGCCGCATCGCGGATATCGCGGTAGCCATATCGCCGCCCCCATTCGGTATGTTTGGTAAACTGCAGCAACTGCTTCAGCAATTGCTCCTGAACCTGATGGGGGTGCTCCATAAAATGCCGAATACCTTTATACCGTTGCTGATAATACCATTTAAAGGCCCGGTTGATCGACTTCCTCATAGAGGCGTTGGTGTTGTTGGCGGTGTATGTGTTCAAATATAAGGATTATGCGGTGCTTTTGCACCAATGCCTGAGTATTAATCCATGCGCGGCCCCTACCCATTGAGAAAAGCTACCTTGCCGGTTGTTAAAGCTCCTGCTTCAGGAACAGCCCGGTGTAGCTGTCTTTTTTCTTCGCGACCTGCTCAGGTGTGCCGGTACAAACCACGGTACCTCCCCTGTGCCCGCCTTCGGGCCCCATATCAATGATGTGGTCGGCCACTTTGATCACATCCATATTGTGCTCGATGATGATCACAGTGTTGCCTTTGTCCACGAGCTTATTGATGACGCGCAGCAGATGCCGGATATCTTCAAAGTGCAGGCCGGTGGTGGGCTCATCCAGAATATAAATGGTGTTGCCCGTGTCGCGTTTGGCCAGCTCTTCTGCAAGCTTTACCCGCTGTGCTTCACCGCCCGACAGAGTCGTAGCCTGCTGCCCCAGCGTGATATACCCCAGCCCCACTTCCCTTAGCGTGCGTAGCTTTCGGAAAATGTTGGGCACCGGCTCGAAGAACTCGGCTGCTTCTTCCACCGTCATATTCAGCACATCGTTGATCGACTTGCCTTTGTACAGGACCTCAAGGGTTTCCCGGTTGTAACGGCGTCCCATACAGGTCTCACATTCGACATGTACATCGGGCAAAAAGTTCATTTCAATGACCCGCATTCCGGAACCTTTGCAGGTTTCACAGCGGCCACCCTTCACATTGAAGGAAAAACGCCCCGGTTTATACCCGCGGATTTTTGACTCCGGCAGTTCGGAAAAGATCTTGCGGATATCTGTAAAAACCCCGGTATAGGTCGCCGGGTTCGAACGGGGTGTCCGCCCAATTGGCGACTGATCGATTTCGATTACTTTATCCAGCTTTTCCAGCCCTTTCACACTTTTGTAAGGCATGGGTGGCTTCAGGCTTTTGTAGAAATGCTGCCGCAAAATTGGGTAAAGCGTTTCGTTGATAAGGGTGGACTTGCCGCTGCCCGACACACCGGTTACGCAGGTCAGGGTGCCCAATGGTATTTTGACATTAACTTTTTTCAGGTTGTTGCCTTCTGCTCCTTTGAGCTCAAAAACTTCTCCGGTGCCTTTACGGCGAACCTTTGGCACTTCGATCTGCCGGGTGTTGTTCAGGTAGTCGGAAGTCAGGGTGTGCCCCTTGATAAATTCTTCCGGGGTGCCCGCCCCGACGAGTTCTCCCCCGTGCTTGCCTGCACCAGGGCCCAAATCAATGACATAGTCTGCAGCCAGCATGATGTCCTTATCGTGCTCCACCACAATGACGGTATTGCCGATGTCAGACAGCTCACGCAGGGCTTCGATCAGTCGTTGGTTGTCGCGTTGGTGAAGGCCGATGCTGGGCTCATCCAAAATGTAGGTAATGCCCGTCAGCTGGGAACCAATTTGAGTAGCAAGGCGGATACGCTGTGCCTCCCCACCGGACAGCGTGCGCGCCGGGCGGTTGAGCGAGAGGTAATCCAGCCCTACGTGCAGCAAAAAGCCGAGGCGCAGGCGTATTTCCTTCAGGATATCCCGGGCGATCAGGGCCTGACGTTCCGACATTTGGGCTTCCAGCCCTTCCATCCAGTCACGAAGCATGGTAAGGTCCATTTCTGCCAGTTCGCCAATATGCTTATCACTAACCTTGAAGTGGAGCGATTCCTGCTTCAGGCGATAGCCGTTGCAATCCGGGCAGGTGTCAATGGTCATGAACTCTTCTGCCCAGCGCCGGATTTTCTCGGAGCTCGTGTCATCGTACCAGCGCGACAGCATGTTGGCGATGCCCTCCTGCGCCAGATCATACGAATAATCATTGTAGTCATTGACCTTTACCTTGAAGGATTTGTCGCCGCCGTGCAGGATGACTTCCAGGGCTTCCTTGGGGATGTCTTTTACGGGGGTGTTAAAACTGAACTTATATTTTTTGGCAATGGCCCGCAACTGGTTGAAGGTCGTATTTTTTCGGGGCTCACCCAGCGGGGCGATACCGCCCTCGTTGATACTTCGTTCCTCATCCGGAACCACCTTGCCCAGGTCTACCCGGTTAATTTGCCCCAGGCCATTACAGTTGGGGCAGGCGCCGTAGGGAGAGTTGAAGGAAAAGCTGTTGGGCGAGGGCTCTTCGTAGGAAATACCGGCATCGGGGTCCATCAGATTACGGCTGAAGGTCCGGACATTTTCCTTGCCATGTTCCATGATGAAGACCAACCCGTTGCCCATCTTCAGGGCAGCCTGCAGTGAGGTATTCAGGCGGGCCGCCCGGTCTTCTGAGACTTTGATCCGGTCAATCACCACTTCAATATCATGGACTTTGTAGCGGTCTACTTTGAGGCCGGGGACCAGGTCGAGTATTTCGCCATCCACCCGGACTTTAGCGTACCCCTGTTTGCGGGTCTGCTCAAAGAGCTCGCGGTAGTGCCCCTTTCGCCCCCGGACCAGCGGAGCCAGGAGAAGGATTTTTCTGCCGTCGTACTCCCCCATGATCTGCTCCTTCATCTGCTCCTCCGTGTACTTTACCATGCGCTTGCCTGTAGCATAAGAATACGCCTCGCTTGCCCGGGCGTAGAGCAGCCGCATAAAGTCATAGACTTCCGTGATGGTCCCTACCGTGGAGCGCGGGTTGCGGCCCGTTGTCTTTTGCTCTATGGAAATGACCGGGCTGAGCCCGTTGATTTTTTCCACTTCCGGGCGCTCCATCTCCCCGATAAACTGCCGGGCATAGGAGGTGAAAGTCTCCATGTAACGGCGCTGCCCTTCGGCGTAGATGGTATCAAAAGCCAGGGAAGATTTCCCGCTTCCGCTAATGCCCGTAATGACGACCATTTTGTTGCGTGGAATCTGCAGGTCAATATTCTTGAGATTGTGCTCCCGGGCACCAATCACTTCGATATAATCCTTCTCTTTAATCTGCTCATAAGCGGCTAGCCCGCTTGCTGGATACTCTGTCATAAGGTGTGAGTTGTTCGGCACCCTTGTATAACTGAATGGGAGGCGGTAGTGTTGAGGCTTATCCTGAATTATGCGCACCTTTTGCAGGTTGCCATTGCTGCAACATATCCCAGTGGCCGCAGTCCAGCAATTTTAAATGTACCTGAGGCATGCCTTCCAGGGCTGCAGTAAGCTTACGGGCGGGGACCAGAATGTCTTTTTTCCCCAGCCCGACTTCCACTGGACAGTCCGCGCCGGCCAGAATCTGCTGTGCCCGGTTTTTACCGAGCTTAAAGGCCAACAGGCTTTGCCAGGTGCCGAATAACCGACGCCGGGTGGCTTCGGTTGCAAGTTGTGTTTGCAAATACCGGAGCGCAAACCGGTCGATCACACCCCAGTCACGCAGCAGACTAGCCAACTGCAGGAACCGCAAAGGCCGCTTCAACCAACAGGCTGCCCGGTAACGCATCCGTGCTGGTGTATGGTCGATCAGCCCGCCCCAACTGCTGCCCAGTCCATCAGGCGCCAGCAGGTAGAGGCGCTCGGGGCGCAGCTTTAGCTCCGGCAGCAGGCTGATCCAGAGCCGCCCGCCCAGGCTGTGCCCCAACCCTTCCCAGGGCCGCCCCGCAGTGAGCTTCCGGATAATCTGCATTAAATCACTATGTGAAAAGGTCGGATCTTCCCACTTCGTTTGCCCATGAAAGGGCAGGTCGATGAAATAACAGGTGTACACCGCTTCCGGAAAAGCACGCATCAGGGGCAACAGCACTGAGCCGTCCTGCCCAAAACCATGGAAGGCCAACAGGCACTTTGGGCCATAGCCCAACTCACGGTAAGCTACCCGCCCGTTCAGCAACTCCAGAAAGCGGACCGTTCCCTGCATTATTTTTCACCTATGACCGTGCCGTCAGGGATGTGGACGCCTTTTTTCAGTACAATGATACCGTCCCGGACCACATAGGTCTCGGTCTCTGTGTCTTCCATATCGGGGCTGCCCTTGATTACCACATTATCACCTACCCGGCAGTTCTTATCCACAATGGCCCGGTGGATGACGCACTCGTTGCCGATCCCCATGGGCTGTATCGCCTTCTCCATTTCGTGCAGGGTCTCGTAGTAGTCGTTACCCATTACAATGGCTTCTGAAATTTCAGTGCCCTCGCCGATGCGCGAACGGATACCCACCACAGAGCGCTCAATCTTCTTGGCATGGATGATGCAACCCTCCGCGATCAATGCTTTATTGAACCAGGTGCCGTACACCTTGGAAGGTGCCAGCAGGCGGGGCCGGGTGTAAACCAGCTTTTGGTTGTCGAATAGATTGAAGTCGGGAATGTTGTCTGTCAGTGCAATATTCGCTTCAAAGAAGGAACGGATGGTTCCGATATCGGACCAGTACTCATCAAAAGCGTAGCTTGCCACTTTGTAGCCTCCGGTAATGGCATTAGGAATGATCTCTTTGCCAAAATCAGTTGCATCCGGGTGGTCATCGAAAAGCTTAGCCAGGAATTCGCGTTTGAAGATGTAAATGCCCATGGAAGCCAGGTAGTGCTTCTCCTGAGAAGCATACTCCTGCGGCACCGCCGATTTCCAGTCGGGCAAAAGGTCGGGTCCGGGCTTTTCCGTAAAGTCTTCAATGAAGCCCTCGGCGTTGACTTTCATGATGCCAAATGCCGGTGCATCTTTGGCGGTGACAGGAATGGTAGCGATGGTCAGGTCGGCCTCCTGATCGATATGGTAGTTGGCTAAAACGCCAAAGTCCATTTGGTAGAGCTGATCGCCCGAGAGCACCAGAACATAATCGTGCTCATGCGCACGCAGGTGGTGCATGGTTTGCCGTACCGCATCAGCCGTCCCCTGAAACCAGTTGCTGCTCGATGGGGTTTGTTCTGCCGCCAGGATGTCTACAAACCCATGGGAGAACATATCGAAGTGATAGGTATTCTTGATATGCTGATTGAGGGAAGCCGAGTTGAACTGAGTGAGTACAAACATACGGCGCACCCCGGAATTCAGGCAGTTGGAAATGGGAATATCGATCAGACGGTACTTACCGGCAATCGGCACGGCGGGCTTGGAGCGCTCACTTGTAAGTGGGTAAAGGCGGGAGCCGGCGCCGCCCCCCAGGATCAGGCTTATCATTCGGATCATATTGCAAAGTGGTTAGGTGGTTTATATCATTTGTTCATATACTTCCCGGTAATCTGCGGCAGAGCGCTCCCAGGAAAAATCCATTTCGGTAATCCGCTGCCGGATGTCTTCAAACACAGCACGGTTATGGAACAATTCTACGGCCCGGTAGATCGCGATATGGCCATCATCCAGGTTGAAGTGGGTAAATCGGATGCCGCGCCCTTCGTTATTCGGTACTCCGATATCAGGCACGGTATCTTTCAGCCCGCCCACCGACCGCACAATGGGCAGGGTCCCATAGCGCATAGCGTACATTTGGTTCAGCCCACAGGGCTCCACACGGGAAGGCATCATCAGGAAGTCAGAACCAGCATACAACTGATGCGCCAACCCTTCATTATATTCCAGCACCACATCAAAGCGCCCGGGATAGCGATTGGCTAAATGCCGGAAAGCATCGTGTATCCAATGCTGCCCGGTGCCCAGTACGGCAAAGGCGACCTGCATGCCTGACTGCAGCACCCGGTCAATGAGGTCGGGCAGCAAGTCTGCGCCTTTCTCACCCACCAACCGCCCGATAAAGGTGACCAATGGCAACTTCAGGTCAATGCGAAAACGGGGCCCCAGGGCTGCCTTGTTGGACTGCTTGAAGTCTGCGAGGCTTCCGGTCCAGTTGTAAAGCAGGAAGGGGTCTTCTTTTGGCGACCACACCTGAGTATCGATACCATTGATGATGCCCAGGCATTTGTGGCGTTCATGCTGCAACAGGGCTTCCATACCATTGGAGTCTTCCCGCAGCTCTTCCAGGTAGGAAGGCGACACCGTGGTCACCCGCCAGGCGCATTTGATCGCTGTTGCCAGCGGATTAATGGTATGCCGCCAGTCGAGTAAGCCCCGGGCTTCGGCATCAAAAAACGGCAGCAGGTACATTTTGTCCCACCCGTAGTTGCCGTGGTAAGCCCCGTTGTGAATAGTAAAAACGGTAGGAATACGCTGCAGGCTCCGGTACTCCGGGCAATGCTTCACCATAAAAGGGATCAGCCCGGTGTGGTGGTCATGGCAGTGCAGGAGCGCCGGCTTTCCCGGGCTATTGACAATCCACTGCAAAACAGCCTGCTGAAAAGCAAGATACCGCTCCACTTCGTCGCTATAGTTTTGCCCATCCGGATCTGCGTAGACCCCTGCACGGTCAAACAGCCCGGGAATATCCGCAACAAAGAAAGGGAAGCCCAGGCTATCACCTGTAAACTGTTGTATACTGAATGGGATATGCCAGTTGTGGAGTCTGACTACCCCCTGATACACCGATTGGAACGTCTTGCCCTCAAACCACTTAAGGCGGTATTTGGGAATAACGACACCCGTAGACAAGCCTGCCTTGTTGAGATATTTGGGAAGCGCCCCCACAACATCTCCAAGCCCTCCGGCTTTTGCCGCCGGATAGCACTCTGCGCTGATGTGTAATACCTTCATGGTTGGTTTTCGTTGCTAATACCCGCATTAACACAACGCGGGGCGCCCGGAAAATAAGAAAATTTCCAGCAGCGGAGGGCATAACAGGGTGATGTTTCTGTAAAGAATGCACCAGGGTTTTGTACGCCGTTTGCATCGGCAGTATTTATCCTCCTGCTAAACAACGGACTGCTCTTCCAGCCTCAGCCCAAAATGAAGCGCGCCTTCCGGGCTGATGCCGAAAGGCGCGTATTGAAGTTTAGCTATTTTTCTGCTTTTCTTCTTTCTTCTTCTTTTCGTCTTCTGGCTTTGGACGGCTGTTGCCGTAGGAACCACTCCAGCGCTTGCCTTTTTTCGTGCGCTTATCACCTTTTCCCATCTTGATATGAGTTGATGTTAATGAATATCGATTATCGCCGCAAAGATAAAAAATCCTTTGAAGGCAAAGAAACTGCGCTGCAGCCTATTTTCAGGGTGTGTGCAGCACCCGGCAGACCAGAATACGGCCATCATCCAGCCTCGCCCGGAGCAGGAACAGCCCCGGCCCAAAACGGCTGAGGTCTATATAAGGCAATTCCTGCGTAGCAGGGGACGCCCAGACCAGTCTGCCCTGAGCATCCATTACTTCCAGCGTGGTGCCGCTGCTGCCCTGTGGCAACTGAAGGTAGATCTTCCCCGTGGTGGGATTAGGGAAGGCTTCCAATTTACCGACTGTGCCCGGCAAGACTTCGTCATTAGCCAGCGTCTGATCGTAGATGACGAGCGTATCTCCACCAGGCAAGTCGTAATCCAGCGTATCGCCCGCTGCATCGATGAGGTACACGCCGTTTACCTGAGTGGGGAATGGAGTTTCCGGCACGGAGCGCCCCATGATAATATCGGCACTAACGATGAAATTCACCGTGGCCAGGCGGCTGTAGCCACTACTCCCTGGCCCACTTTTCTGACTCCAGGCCAGATCGTACCGCCCCTGCCCAAACTCCACAAGGTCGCGACGGACGGTCAGCAGGTCTTCAGAATGCCCCAAAAAGGCATCATCATTATAGTCCACCGTGATGGAGTGGGGCACCGTCAGCCCGATTGGATAATCAAAGTTCAAACTGATGCTATGTAGGTTTTCTGCCAAATGATCCGCATCCCCTACATAAAGCCCTGCACTAAAGGAGAAGTACTCCGGTGTATTGTTGTCAATAGTGAAGCTTTCCTGATCAAACTCCAGATAGACCGGTACAGCCCCAGGGGTAGGGGCGCTGACCACGGCATTATCGGGCATATAGTTAAAGTTGATTGCGTCGACGTCCCATTCATCAATAAAGCCATCCCCGTCACAGTCCAGGTGCTTGAAATCCACTGCACCAGCATACTCCTGCCAGTCGTCGCTGAAGTTGGGCGCCCAGGCAATAGGGTTGTCGGGATCAGGGAAGACCGTCCGCTCGGGACCGGCACTACCGTAGCCCAGTCCGATATTGACCAGGTCATAAATATTAGGCAGGCGGTCGCCGTTTGCGTCACCGGGCCATACGCAATCGGTCTGTGCGCAGAGGTCATTTGGGGAGTCTGCATAGATAGCCTCACAGTAAGTGTCCGTACAGCCATCGGCCGTCCAAATTGTCAGGCAAACGGTCGCCGTATCGCCGGGCAGTTCAAGGAAGGCACTGTTGCCCATTGGGAAGTTCGAAGGATCGAGAACACCATTAATGGTCACTATGGCGCTATCGAAAGCCGTTGAAGTATTGAACAGGTAAGCATTAGCGTCAGATACAAAACTAAACAGGAAGCTGGCCTGACAGGAAGGCGGCGGACAGGCACCGGGCATCCAGGAAGTCACCCCATACCAGGTCTCTGCCACGCATGAATTGATGTAGGTCTGCCCATCGCATCCACAAACCGGATCTGCTATTGTGGGGCAGATGATGGTTTCGTCGATTAGCTGGGGATCTATACAATCTTCCTGTGCAAAGAGGTAGCCACTGGTAAAAAAGATAAATCCCCCCAAGATCAAGCCAAAACGTAAAAGTTGCATGTGTATCGTTTTATGTAGACCATCCATATTCCAAAAATGCACTTAAATCCACTTGCACTAAAGGACAAAAATCGTATTTTGTCATCTGATTAACCAGACACCAAAAACACAATACCTTGATTTAGAACAACTTAGCAAGCCTAGGTATTAAAATTTGTTCGCCCCAAACATGATAAGCCCAAAGCTCATCTCCTTTCTTTTCACTTTTTCTGCCAGAGACCGGCTGCAATTTGAGCGTTTTCTGAGCTCTCCTTACTTTAATGAAAGCGAGACTTTGCTTCTGCTTTTCCGATACCTCAATGGACATTTAGACGACAGCAGGAGACACGTGCTCCAACGGGACAAACAATTAGAAAAAAAGGTTGTTTGGAAAAGTTTGTATGGAAAGGCGCCTTACAAGGACGGGACCCTGAGGCGAATCTGCTCGGAGCTATTGCAGCTGGCCTACCGTTTTATCTACATCAACACCTGCGCCTCTAAAGAGAAGGAAGAGGTTTTGAAGGCCCTGAAAACGGTGGTGGAGCCCCATCAGGACAAGCATTTCCGGGGGCTCTCCCGAAAATTCAACACCCTTCAGCAAAATGCTGAACGGCCGGAGCAGGACCACTACCGCCAACTTTACGATTACCACCTGGCCTGCCATCAGCAACTCGAAGCCCGTGCCGAAAAACAGACCGATTTTTCCCATCTGGAGCAAGCCGACTACTACCTGAACTGCTCCTACTACCTGCATAAGCTCCGGCATTACTGCGATGCGCTGGGCTATGGTTTGTTTTCTGCACAAAAACCGGACATCCGGCTCCCTGGCCACCTTTTTCAGGAAATGGAGCAGGGAAGTTATGCCGAGAAGGAGCCCTGGCTGCGTGCCTATCTCCTTGTTGCCCGGCTCTTTGAGGCTGAAGATGGGGAGGAGTTGTTTCATCAGCTCAAATCTGCTTTTTTTGAGCATATTGTCCAACAGGTCCCCGAGCCTGATGCCAACGCCCTATGCATCCACCTGAGCAACTACTGCATCATCAAAAAGATCAATGCAGGAGAAGCCCGGTTTTTCAACGAGCTGTTTGATGTCTACCGGCAGGCGATCGAAGCGGGCCTGCTGATGAAAAACGGAGTACTCAGCTATCAGGACTACAAAAACATCATCACGGTTGGGCTGCATATCAAAGAGCTGGACTGGGTGGAATACTTCATTCAGAATTACACTGAAAAGCTGCCCGAAGAGCACCAGCGTAATGCACTGACATACAACCTCGCGAAAGTCTATTTCCATCAGGAAAAGTACGATGAGGTCATTGCCCAATTGCGGGAGGTGGAGTACGAGTCTATTGTCTATACCCTGGGCAGTAAGCTATTGCTGTTGCTGACCTATTTTGAGATGGGTGAGTTTCTGGCCCTGGACTCTCTGCTCGACAGCTTCCGCATTTACCTTCGGCGTAACCGGGAAATCGCCCGCGATGTCAAGGAACAGTACGTGAACGTTATCCGGTTTACCCGCCGGCTGTCGAGGGTCGATCCGGGCGACGACAAGGCGCTGGACAAAATCGAGCAGCAGGTTCAGGCTTGTGACGCCCTCGCCTCCCGGCAGTGGCTGCAGGAAAAAATTACAGAAATGCGGAATTGATCACTACTCTACTGCCTTCAAACGCCTGGCCAGGGCTACTGCGAGCAAACTCATTACAATGGCGATATAGCCAACGTACTCATAATCAACAAGCGAACCATCTGCATTTTCCTGCACAATCAGGCCCGCCACAAAAGAAGACAGCCCCATTGCCATTTGATTGATGGACGTGCGCACACTCATGAAACTGCCGCGGCTCTCAGGTCGCACTACTGAAGTCACCATCGTAGTAGCCGGCACATTCCGGCCGCTGGCCACCACAAAGAAGCTGGACGTCACGCACAAGGCCAACGCGATGGAAGCCGTATCAAGATTGGTAATGGCATAAATGGACGCCAACGCGCCTAAACTGGCAAAGGTGAACACGCGCGCATGCCCAAACCGGTCTGCCAGCCGCCCGAAGAACGGCAACAGAAATATAGTGAGCGCCCCGCCAACCGCATAAATATAGGTCACCTGATGGTCCGAAAAGCCGATATTGAGCTGCATATACGGGGCAATGAAAGGGATAATGGTGAAGTGCCCCAGCATCAGGATAGTGGTAAACAACAGCGCCATTCGCTGATTGCCATCTTTGAAGATATTGCCCATCACGCGGAAAGGGTTGCGCTGTATACCCTCTCCCTGCAGGTGCCGGTTGAGTGCCGGAATGAAGAAGAAGATCAGGACCAGGACGACCGCAGCAATACCGCCAATCACGAAGAAGGTGGCCCTCCAGCTAAAAGATGCTGCCAGGTAAAGCCCCGCCGGCACGCCCACAACGGAGGCGGCAGAAAAAGCGGTCATTACAACGCCCATCGCCTGCCCGCGCCGCTTGAGCGGAACAGCATCGCCAATAATAGAAAGGACCAGAGCGGAAAGCACACCACCAAAAGCGCCGGTGATGCTCCGTGCTGCCAGAAAAATGTAGTAATCATTGGCCAGCCCGCAGGCAAACGTCCCCAGCGTAAAGCCCAAATAAGTAAAAGCGAGTGCCTTTTTCCGGTCAAACCGGTCGATATACATAGCACTCAGAAAACCTACTGCGAAGGCACTCAGCGCGTAGGCAGATACGATCACACTGAACTGCTGCGGGCTAATATCAAACAGCTGCATAAACTGCTTGCCCAGCGGCATGATGATCATGAAGTCGATAATATGAGTGAATTGCACCATCGCCAGAAGAAAAAGCAGTAGCTTCTCGTTCATGACGGGTGTTTCGGGGGCATTCAGTGCAGTTTTGACCATTTTTAGCAGCTTTCGAGTTCCAACACAAACCCTTAACGGCAGGCAATAGTTGCACCGGGGCTGCTAAAGATCAGAACTTAATCTTGGGGTAACAGATATAGTATTTGCGCACGGCTTTGGATTGTATATCGTAGTCGGTGCTTTCTGACATGGGGCACACCTGCCCGTTTTTGCGGAGTATCTTGATCTCGTCTTTGCTTTTGCGATATGCCGCATTGGCTTCTGCTCCCTGTATAAAAAGGTATTCCAACGCACTGGGGTCCAGCTCGCTCCAGTCCAGTACGGCCTGTTTCACCCGGTCCAGATAAGCGGGATCGAGGGGCTCGTAACTGAACTCCAGCCGGAAAAGACGGCGATTGATAAGGCACTGCGACAGGTAAGCCAGCACCTTGTCTGAATGATGCTGCCAGTATTTGAAGGCCGTCATCACATCGTAATCGTCCAGAGCGGCAAAGCGTTGGAGCAGGGCACTGCGGTTCTCTTCAAAATCGGCAGCAGTGGGGGCGCCGTTGAGGAAAAAGCTTAGGGCCGGAGGGGCTTCCACCATTTCACCTTGTTTCACCAGGTCTTTGGCGCGTTTCAGCGCAACGATCATCATTTGCTCGGCTGAGAGGACCGTTTTGTGCAGGTATACCTGCCAGTACATGATGCGGCGGGCGATGAGGAATTTCTCAATGGAGTAAATGCCTTTTTCCTCCACCACCAGCTCACCGTCCCGCACTGCCAGCATTTTGATGATGCGGTCGTATCCGATCACGCCCTCGTGAACCCCGGTAAAAAAGCTGTCCCGGTTGAGGTAGTCCATGCGGTCCATATCCAATTGGCCGGAAACCAGCTGATGCAAAAAGTGCTTCGGGTATTCATCTCTGAAAATGGACATCGCCAGCTCCAGCCGGCCGCCAAAGGCTTCATTCAGCTCCTCCATAAAGTAGAGCGACAGGTCTTCGTGCGTGACCTGCATGAGGGTATGCTCCAGGGTGTGGGAAAAAGGGCCGTGCCCGATATCGTGGAGCAAAATAGCGATGCAAACGCCCTCGGCTTCTTCCTGCGTGATGTGCACGTCTTTGGAGCGCAGCACTTCTATAGCCTGCTGCATCAGGTGCAAAGCGCCCAGAGCATGATGGAAGCGGGTGTGCAAGGCCCCCGGATAAACCAAGTGCGTAAGGCTCGTCTGCTTGATGCGCCTCAATCGCTGAAAGTAGGGGTGCTCTACCAGGTTGAAGATGATGCCGTAGGGAATCCCAACGAAACCATAGACCGGGTCGTTGAGGATTTTTTTGTTCTTCATTTGAGGTCTTTCTGCTGTTTGTCAGGTGAAACGGCTGGTTTTGGATAAAGTTAAATCAATTGAGACGGTCAATCTCTTAAATATGGTGATAATGCAAAATCACTCCCAGGTTAAGGCACCAAATATCATGATGCATGCAAGACGCTTGCTTTATGACACTGATTCTGAGAGTGCAGACATTCACGCTCTGAATGAACAGGATAATCTGATTTTTGCCGCATTCTCAGATAAGCTGAAAAATAATGATCCTTCTGAGACAAATATTTTCTGGAAGGATCTGCTTTTAGCTATCTATTGACAAAGTATTAACAAAATGGTTTTTTTTCGGGCTTATTTGTCAATAAAATACTTAGTCCCTCTTTTCTCTCCTTTTTTTGATACACACCCGCTTTCTACTAATTGATTCATTTGATACCTTATTCTACGCAAGGGAATCTCTTTACCAATACGCTGGTGGATCTGACTAATAGCACTTTTTCCATATCGGGTTAAATCCTCAACAATCAAGGCATCTAAGCGGTGAGACGGAATATTTTTCAAGCTAGTTTGCCCCTTAAATTCGTGCTTCTTAAGCACAGAGGGCTCTACATAGTAAGTAGTTCCTTTGGTCCTGCCTTTTGATTTTAACAACTTCAAGTCCAGTAATCTACCTAACCACGTGCGGATGGCTTCTTTTTCTTCCAAGCCAAGTATATTACCAAACTCTATGGCCGTAAGCGAAGTATTCTGAGCTATAAGCCCCAGGCTAATGAGCTCTTTCGATCGTAATTGATACTCATGATTTACCTTTTCAATAAATTGAATGACATGCTTATTGACAATTCGTTTACGCACCGTTACTTTTACCCGGTCATACTCCTCGACAGGTTCTGGAAGGGGTTTTCCGCTAGAGAGCAGTAATTCGTATATCCGGTCATATCCTGACCCTTCTTTTTCCATAAGCTTTAGGTCATAAAAAACTTTTGACAGATGTGGATTGCGTTGTACACTCTTATGCAGAATGTTCCTGGAAGTTACACCAAGCGGAAATAACCCCGGATTGTGAATCTCTAAGCGATCGGGAAATAAATTGATAAATATATCGCCCTTAGTCGTATACGGCCGATGAACTAATGCATTGGCCATCAACTCGCGAATTACAGATTCATCATAATTGGAAATATTTTTTCGAAAGATACCATCTGCAATCTCTATACTTTCCTTCCAATCAGGAACTTCTTCAAGCACAGACTGAATGAGTTCCTGTGGGTTTTTACTGTAGTCGTCCCAAACCAATTTATTGACCTTTTGCTCCTGCTCATCGTACTTTATGAACTGAACGGAAGGTGCATAAAGCAAACGAGCGCGATGTTCACGTTTTCCTATCCATAATATGCCAAGATTAGTGAGGTACTGCCCGGATTTGAAAAGATAATGCTCAATGAGCTCCTCCGGAGATTTATCTTTAACGAAGTCACTTACTCGATTAGATGCATGAATACCTGATAAAAACTGAGAAAGTTTTTCCAGATCATATGCTTTGCTGTTAACTTTCAAATGAGTTTGTACCTCCCATAAATAAGCTCCCTTATCTGCTAATAAGCGGGCTAGCTCATCCGGCAGGATTGGTTTACAATCATCATTTACACGCATATAGTACCTACCATTTGAGGTAGAAGCTATAGCAGTTATATTACGCTGCACCAATAACTCTAAATATTCCCCTCCATTTGCAGCTATTTTCACCTGAGGAATCACGCTAACATTAATTGTCCTTCCCTGAATCTGCTTTTGCAACCTTGCAGGTAGGTTTTCAGGGATTTTTTGCCCCTCAGGAGGAAGATTATCCTTGTCTTCAATTCCAAAAATCAGAGAACCTCCCTGCGCGTTAGCAAAACTCACACAATCCTTAGCCAACTCACCCCAATTTGGGTTGGCCTTAGTTAACACACGTAATGACTTTTTATCCTGCAGGCTGTTTTCTTCCATCAGCTCTTAAATTTTTCAGACTTCGCTAAACCTTAAAATTATTATAAAAACTTTAACCCTAAAGTGATTCAGTACTTCAATTGGCTTTCTTGCTTCCTCAATAATTTCGCCTCATTCCGCAAACTTTCAACGTGGTCTGATATAATAAACCCACCGCCATACAACGTTTTCCTACAATATGCGCTTATTAAAACAGACCAAGGCGAAGAAACAGTCAAAAAAGCAATATGGAAAACATCACCATTCTCTGGGCAGACGACGAAATTGACCTGCTCAAACCTCAGCTTATGTTTTTGGAAAAGAAAGGCTACGAGGTCATTACCGTCACCAACGGGTACGACGCGCTGGAAGAGTGCGATGAACGCAATGACATCGACGTGGTCTTCCTGGACGAAAGCATGCCGGGCATTACCGGGCTGGAAACCCTCTCAAAAATCAAAGCGAAGCGGCAACACCTGCCCGTCGTGATGATTACCAAAAACGAGGCCGAGAATGTGATGGAGGAAGCGCTGGGCGCTCAGATTACCGACTACCTCATCAAGCCGGTCAATCCAAACCAAATCCTGCTGACCCTTAAGAAAATTGTGGACAACAAACGCCTGGTACGGGAAAAGACCTCCTCTGATTACCAACAGGAGTTCCGGCAGATTTTCATGGAAATCAATAGCGGGCTCAATTATGA
Organism: Phaeodactylibacter xiamenensis; assembly: GCF_000759025.1. Taxonomy (GTDB): domain Bacteria; phylum Bacteroidota; class Bacteroidia; order Chitinophagales; family Saprospiraceae; genus Phaeodactylibacter; species Phaeodactylibacter xiamenensis. The sequence goes on from NZ_JPOS01000012.1 coordinate 315,498, forward strand.
AGAGTGGGTGGACATCTACCGCAAGATCATCAACTGGGAGATCAAGCTCGACGAATCCAATTCAAGTGGCATGTGGGACATCCTCTCTGATCAGAAGAGTGAAGCCAATGCCGCCTTCTCCAAATACATCGAAAAGAATTACCTGAGCTGGATCCGCGACAAGGACGGCCCGGTGATGTCCAACGACCTGCTTCGGTCTAAGGTCTTTCCAAAAATGGACAGCGATGCCCCTACCATTTTGCTGCTGCTAGACAACCTGCGCTACGATCAGTGGCGTATGCTGGAGCCTATCTTCAACGAATTTTACCGCACCGAAGAGGAGGACTATTTCTACAGCATCCTCCCCACCTCCACACAGTACAGCCGCAATGCGATCTTTGCCGGGCTCATGCCTTCAGAAATCGAGCAATACTACCCTACCTGGTGGAAAAACGATAATGACGAGGGCGGCAAAAACCTGCACGAGCACGATTTCCTCACAGAGCTCATCGGGCGCACCATCCGAAAAGAGCTGAAGTTTGACTACGTCAAGGTCACCAATGCCAACCACGCCAAACAGCTCAACGACAACATCCTCAACCACCTCAATAACGACTTCACGGTCATCGTCTACAACTTCATCGACATGCTGTCTCACGCTCGTACGGAGATGGAAGTCCTCAAGGAACTGGCAGGTGATGAGAAGGCCTATCGTTCGCTCACCCGCTCGTGGTTCCGCAACTCCCAATTATGGGAAGCACTACAGCAAGCCGCTGAAAAAGGGGCGCAGCTTTTCGTGACCACCGACCACGGCACCATCCGGGTAAAAACGCCAAGCCGGGTGATCGGCGACCGGGATACCACCACCAACCTACGCTACAAGGTGGGCAAAAACCTGCAGTACGACCGGAAAGATGTCCTCGATGTGCGCGACCCCAAACACGCCAAGCTTCCGCGGCCCAATGTCAGCTCCACCTTCATTTTTGCGAAGGAGGACAAGTATTTCCTATACCCCAACAACTACAATTACTACAACAACTACTACCGCAACACCTTCCAGCACGGCGGCATCAGCCTCGAGGAGATCATTTGCCCGGTGGTCAGGATGAGCCCGCGGTAATCAGAAGTTGGCCGCTACCTGCGCCCGGCCAGTGTGGACAACATTCGCCTCCCCCGTCTTCCGCCCTTCGTAGCTCAGGCGAAGCTGTATGTTTTTGGCCAGCTGTTGGTCAAGGGTCAGGCTCCACAGGAAATTGCGCCCATCCTGCAGGCCATTAAGGATGGCAAAACCCACCGGAGAATTTGCCGGCCCGTCAAAATCCACAGCGACCAGAGAGGTACGGAGCTGAATGGACGTCTGAGTGGATTGATTGTACCGGGCTTCTGCCTCAAAGCTGTGCCGCTGGGCAAAGGCATTCCCATCCGGTAGCTGATCATCATCCTGACGGAACTCATACGACAGGGTGGCCCGAAAAGCCCGGGAGGGGATCAGCGTCACTTCAGGCCCCGCCTCGTAGTAGCGAATATCGAAATCCTTATTATTGAAAAACTCAGAGTCATTGGTGCGCCGCCCCTGTGACAAGGCAAATTCCGTACTCACTGCCTTTGAGATGTTCCAGCGGCCCCGCAGGTACTGCTCGCTGTTGCGGCGGCTTTCGAAGCCTGAAGTCTGTACAAACTTATTCCGCACATCGCTCATCCCCACCTGCAAATCGTAAGTGGGGTCAGCCTGATTGAAAAAAAGTACATTCCGGATATTAGAGGTAACCGCCACCAGGGCCGTATCTGCTACATCCAGCTGAAACGGGTTCCAGGCCGCCACGCTTTCCGTGGCCTGAGTTTTCCGGTTGATGGTTAGGTTGGACAGCGTGGAAAAGCGGGCCAGCGTAGCCTTCCAGCCCTCCTCGTTGTACCACACGGCTTTGGGGGTGATGCGCAGGCTTTGGTTCAGGCGCACATCATCAATACGGATAAATTCATCGGTCACCGCCGTTACCCGCACATAATCGGCCAGGTCCTGAAAGGGGGCAATTTCCATTTCATTTTGCTGAATGACACCATCATTATTGTAGAGCGAATCCAGCCAGATGTAGGTCCCCTCGCCCGGCCGCACTTTCACGTAGGTGAATTCCACCTTGGCTTCCTGCCCGGAACCGACTTCATAAGTATTTGACGATTGCACCACACCCTTCAGGATGGTAAAGTTAAGGTCGCCCCGCCCCAGAAAAGTCTCTCCGGCCTCCTGATTGGTGGTTTCCGGGCGGCTGATGCCCAGGCGGCGGTAGGTGAAATTGCCGGCCATTTGCAAGCGGTTACGGGATTTTTGGTAACGCCACTGGCCATTGACATTCGCCTCGCTTGCCCGGGCACTTTGCAAAAAGCGCTCTCCTACCGGCGCGTAGTCAATCCGCTCGCTAAAGCTGCTGCCCCACTGCCAGTTGTCCTGCTCCGGGGACTCCAGGAAAAAGCGGTAGCGATTGTAGTAAAAACTACTGGCCTCAAGGGTATCAGCACCGGCGGTGAATCTTGCATTGCGCTCCTGTTCGCCGTATGCCCCCAGGCGGGTTTGCCCCAGCCAGGGGATGGCGTAGGCGATAGTGCCACGTGGGCGCCGGAATCGTGTGCTTTGTTCAGTACTCTCCGTGCTGAGCAGGCTGCCATCCAGTTCCACCTGCCAGTCTTCGAGCTGTTCCCGCACTTGAAATCGGTGCTGCCATCCCTGATAGAGGGTGTCTCTGCGAAAGCCACTCAGTTCGTAGCTCAGCTCCCCAACACCTCGCTTGCGCAGATCAAAGCCACCTCTTCCAATTTGCTCTTCTGCTTCCGGCACACTGCCCTGCCCCTGTACATTTGCCAGGCTCCAGTCTCGAAGGAACTCGGGGTTGCGGTAGGGATTGAGGGGTTCGAAATTGGCCTGCACCCATTCGTAGCTCAACCGGGTATCCAGCTGCCATCCGCTGCTATCGCCCCCCGGGAGCAACCGGTGCTGCAACTCGGTATAGCCAGAAAAACCCAGGTCGTCTTCGCTGTCCAGGTCCGAAAAGCGGTTGAGGTCGTTGCGGCTCATGCCTACCTCTGCCTTTACTTTGGTATATTCAGAAAAATCATAGCTGCCTCCCAGGGTATAGAGCTGCTGCTGCCGGGGGGGCGCCAGCTGAATTACCGGCGCAAAGTCCCCGGCAGGCTGACAATTCTCATTCAGCCCCACCCAACGATAGACGCGCTCATTGGCGGGCTGATTCGCATCCAGGATGTACTGCCCGTTGCCTTGCCCCACAAAGGAAAAGCGGGCGGTAAACAGGCTGTCCTGTGGCTCAGTGGTAAAAACAAGGTATTGTACCAGCGTATCCTGCAGCCCGCAGCTGATCAGGGTATCGACCTGCCGGTAAGCCACCCGTGACGGAGAGAACTCCCCCAGTGTATCCAGGCTTGGCAGCAAAGCTCCACCCTCCCGATCGCCCGCCTCTCTGAGCAAGCGTTTGTCCTCATCGGTAAGCTGCAATTCCCCGGTGGCATTTCTGCTGTCCTGCTGATTGAAGAGGTTGAAATTGAGCTTAAAGCGGTCCTTTTCATAGGCGGAGCCTACAGCATAAAGGGAGCGCACATAGTTTTGGTCGGCGTATTCAAACTCCACGACAATCCTGCTGTCTTTGGTAATCAGGCGCTTATTGGTAAAGGTGAGCTCGCCCCGGTTGTAGTCGATGATGTAATCTTCTTCCAGCCCCCGCACCAATAGTTCGCCATCCAGGAAGACCCGCTCTGTACCGGAAAGGACAATGATAAAACGCTCCCCTTCCCCACCCCGGAGTTTGTAGGGCCCCTGATTGCCTTCAATAGCATCAATAAAATTGCGGGTAAACTGCCCCCGGCTGATGGCCACACTCGCTTGTGACGATAACCGTCCGCCATTTTCAAAGGTGGAGACATTGGAAAAAGTCGCGCCCTGCAGTTTTTTGAAGTAATTCATAAAATAGCTGTCTGGCCGCTGCAATTCATAGTCCCCTGCTGTGAGCTGATTCTGCCCTTTGCGCAACTGAATAAAAATGCGGTCAAACTCCCGGAGCTGCTGCGTGTTGCCTTCCGGCTGAATGGGGATATTCTCGTCTGTAATGGCCGCCAGGATCTCCACCCCGTCGCCAAGCTCCCCGGCCAGTTGCAGGTTGAAACTGGAATTGAGGACCAGGTCCTGATTGTTGCCGAAGGAAATGCCCCGGGTGAAGTTGCCGTTGTAGTTGAGCCCCCGGAAGTCGAGTAGCTGCTCATCGCGCTCGTAGGGATTGTACGCCAGTCCGATGCCCCCGTCATCCAGGGGCTTGGCCAGGCTGGTATCCAGGCGTTGCTGCCCGGCACCCAGCGCAAAGGGCAGTACACGGTAAGAGAGCCGCACCTTGGGGTACTGCAAAATTGAAGAATCAAACCTAATCTGCCGGTCCACCACCCTAAACCAGGCTTTGGGAAGCCGTTCCCCGAGCGTATCTGTAGCCACAAGGCTGCCAGGCACGATAGTCAGCGAGTCCGGCCATAATAAGGAAGGCTCCGGAGTATAGTCAACTGTGCGTAAATTGCTGGCAGGTGTCACCTGAGCAGACAGACTGGCAAACGGGGACAGGAACCAGCATAAGGCCATCGCCTGGCAGGCCATACTTCCCCATGCATCGATCCATTCCCATATCCTGACTGCCTTTGGCATGCGTGTTTACTTGCGTTGCGTTTCCCGAAATAACGAAATAAAAGCAGTTGGCGTACACCGCGGCGGAGGGGATGTCCGGGTAAAGTCAAAAACGAAAGGGCAACAAAAGCTGCCCTTTCTTCAAGAAATCACCCGACTGTTGTATGGCTATTGAGTGTAAGGCACTCTTGCCATACCACTCATTAGCCGTAGCGGTTGTTAAACCGATTTTGGTCAGGATTTATTCGCTAAGCAGGAAATTCGGTTGTGTAAATTAATACAATTTAACATTTCAGTGAAAAATCACGGCAAAAAAGCCGCCGCTATCACAACAGAGTTGATCTAATTCTGTTTTTAACCAAATTCAGACATACAATCTGAAGGCAAGAGGTGGAGATATCTAAAATATTTAGTTATTTTCGTCTCAGATTGCAACAGTCTAAAAATCCCCCTCGTAAACTATATTGAATAAGCCTTAACAGGAGGCTAAATCAAAGTACAGCGTACAGAGCTTTGTTGCGTTGACTCGTCTGCATACCAAAACAAATAAGTCTGGTCATCTACCCAAAACAGGTTACAGCTCCCTTAAATTTTGGCAGTAACTGAAATTTTGTGTTATTGATTCATTGTTACTTTGACAGAGGTATAAGTCATAAATACCCATGAGCTAAACTATCGCACTATGCAAAGACGATCTTTACAATTAATGCTACTTGGAGTCCTGGTCTCAACGGCACTATTCGCGCAGCCGCTGAACGTGGACCTTTATCGTACCTACGATGGCTCCTTCAACAACCCGAATAACGCGGACTGGGGGCAGGCACACACCAATCTGCTCATTTCCGGCGATCAGGTTGCCTATGAAAACCTTATTGACGAGCCGGCGGGGCCTAACCGACCCAATCCACGGCGGGTCAGTAATTCGCTTTTTTCTCAGGGTGCTCCCCTCTTCGACCCTTTCGAACTGAGCGATTTTGTCTGGGCTTTCGGCCAGTTTCTTGACCACGATTTTGGGCTCACCCCAGACGGGACAGAGCCTATGAACATCAGCGTACCTCAGGGCGACCCTATGTTTGACCCCTTCAACACCGGTCAGGCTATTATACCAATGGTCCGCAATGTATTTGATCCTTCCACCGGCACCAATACCTTCAACCCACGCCGCCATCCAAACGAAATCACTGCGTTTATTGATGGTTCCGGTGTTTACGGATCTGATGAATTCCGGGCGAACTGGTTGCGGAGCTTTGAAAAGGGCAAACTGAAGGTGTCTTCTGGCAACCTCCCACCTTTCAATACTTTCAACGGCGAATACGACGCTCCTATCGACCCGAACACGCCACATATGGACAACCCTGTTGGCCTGACAGAGAGAGTCTTTGTATGTGGTGACCCCCGTGCCGGCGAGAACCCATTGCTGCTCGCCTTCCATGCGCTCTTTGTAAGAGAGCACAACCGGCTGTGCGACGAACTGGCACAGGAGCATCCGGACTGGAACGATGAGCAGCTCTATCAGCATGCCCGCAAGCTGGTGGGCGGCTTGATTCAGTCCATCGTTTATGACGAATGGCTGCCTGCTATGGGCGTTCAACTGGAACCTTATCAGGGCTATGATGAAACCGTGCACCCACAGTTGTTCAATGTCTTCACCGCTGCTGCTTTCCGACTTGGGCATACCCTGCTCAACAGTCAGTTGCTGCGCGTAGATGAGAACGGCAATGAGATTCCTGAAGGCCATATGCTGCTTCGCGATGCCTTCTTCAATCCTTATCCCGTAATGGAGCTTGGACTGGAGCCTTTCTTCCAGGGTATGGGCGAACAGAAGATGCAGAACTTTGACTCCAAGGTAGTCGACGACGTCCGCAACTTCCTGTTTGGCCCTCCGGGCTCAGGTGGACTTGACCTTGTATCCATCAATATACAGCGGGCCCGGGAGCGTGGCGTGGCCGACTTCAACACCATCCGCCAAAACTTTGGGCTCAACCGCTACTCTTTCTTCCAGCAGATCAACAACGATCAGGAAGTGTATGCACGGCTAATCGGCTTGTATGGGAACATTGATGAGCTCGACCCATGGGTCGGCATGCTGGCAGAAGAGCCTGCACCCGGGTCCATCCTTGGACAAACACTCAATCGTGTTCTCCAGGTACAATTCACTAACCTGCGGGACGGAGACCGTTTTTATTACGAAAACGACCCCGTTCTAACCGATGCTGAAAAGGACTGGATCAAAAATACCACCCTGCACGATGTGCTGATGAAGAATACCACCATCAAGCTGATGCAGGACAAGGTGTTCGAAGCTATGAGCCACGATGAGATTTGTGACCACATGACTTCTGATATTACCGGCGAGGTAGTCACAGAGTCCGGCGAGGCTGTTCCTTCCGTGATGGTGAATGTCATCAACACCACCGGCCCGATGAACCTCATGACCAATGACGAAGGCCGCTTTGACTTCTGGGGCGTACCGGCATGTGATGTAACGATGATCGGCATGGAACGGGACGATGACCTCACCAACGGTGTGTCTACAGCGGACCTTATCCGTATTCAGCAGCACATCCTTGGTGTCATTAACCTGGACAGCCCGTACAAGCAAATTGCCGCAGACGTTAACCGTAGCGGCACCATTACAGTACTGGACCAAATTTACATCCGCCGGGTCATCCTGGGACAAGCTAACTTCTTCCCCAACAACTTCTCCTGGCGTTTTGTAGATGCCAAATATGAATTCCAGACGGACGAGCCGCAGGGGGAAGACTTCCCGGAAACCATTACAGTAGAGGATGTCCTCTCTGAAGATATGGCCCTGCAGTTCATTGCGGTTAAAGTTGCGGACGTTACCGGCGATGCCATTCCTAATGGTTTCCACTCCGGTGAAGTGGGTGAGCGTAGCCTGACTCTCTTCCAAATGCAAAATATGAAGCTTGAAGCCGGGCAGGTTTATGACATCCCGGTCACCTCAGCCGCTATTGCCAACCTGGAAGGCTACCAGTTCGGTTTCGACTTTGATACGGACATGCTGGACTTTCAGGGTATGAAACCTGGCAGCCTGACTAACCTCACCGAAGACCACTTTGGCATCTTCGAAGAGGAAGGCCAAATCACCAACAGTTGGGTAAAACCTTCCGGCTTTGAAGCAGAAGCGGATGAACCTTTGTTCTTCCTCACCTTCCAGGCCAAGCGCCAGGTACAACTGAGCGAAGCACTGGCACTGAGCGAGCAGAAGGTAAAGGCAGAGGCTTACAGCAATGGCTTACAGGTATCTAATCTCGGCTTAGTATTCGAGCAAGGCACCGGCGCTGATGCGAGCGGCTTTGCCCTGCAGCAGAACCAGCCCAACCCATTCCGGGAGTCCACCCTCATCAACTTCCGCATGCCGGAGGCTGGCTGGGCACGGCTGACGGTGACGGACATCAGCGGCAAGGTCCTCCTGGTACAGGAAAACGACTACGATGCCGGCGAGCAGCAGTGGCAGCTCAACCGTACCGACCTGAAAGGCAGCGGCGTCCTGTTCTACACCGTGGAGACAGCTAACGATCGCGCCACACAGCGCATGATTGTGGTGGATTAAATCCACAATTGAGATATAAAGTGACAGGAGCGGATTCGCGTGGGCGGGTCCGCTCTTGTTGTTTTAGGGGAGGTTTGGAGAGGGGAAGGTGGCTTTGTAGAGGAGTTCGGGATCTATACTGAAGGGATGAAAACGAAGTATGCCTTCGAAGTCCCGAATTTGCTTCCCGTGAGAGGGCCAGGTCAACGTCCCGTTCCGGACTTTGAAGGACCGGAATAAAATGGGATCCTCAAGTAGTGCCTTTTCCAGCGGTCGGAACTCATCAAGAAAGTGCCGGAAGTCGATTTCGCCTTTCACCCCTCCATCAAACTCAAGAAGCAAAGAGAACGCTCCGGTAAGCCGGGCTTTGACGACTTTGGGGAACAGCGGCAACTTCATCGCTGCTGCAATGCATTCAAAGTTTTGCAGATTCGGGCGGGCCTTTTGCAGCTTCAGAGCTTTCAGCAACACCTCAATCTGTTGACCGGCAGGTAGCGCACTTAGATGATGGCGAACATATTTTGCATCTGGCATGGTTTTGTTATTTTTGGAACTCATCCCACTGATCTTCCAGGAAGGATCGGTTTTCTTCAGCCCACTTTTTCACTTTCTTACTTTTCTTTGGGCTGATTTTCCCTTTAATGGTATTACCCTCAAAATCATAAACTGCTTCATCACTGCCATCTTTAGCATGAAAATGCGGCGGATTATGATCCTTAAAATACATATAAACTGCAACTCCTGCAACCGTTGCTATAGCAGGAGAAAGCACATAAATCGCTATTGTTAAAAGCATGAGGGTGAGTTTTAGGTTCTTTTATGCACTTGAAACTTTCAATTGAGGGGTTACTTTTTGTAAAAGCAACACATTGTTGCCTTCAAGGCAATAAAAGTGCGTTTAAAACAACAAATTGCTTTGCTTTCTCCAGAATTCGTAGGAGTTATGTATCTATGTTACTATGCGCAAGTATAATAGGATACGTGTCGTTCTCGCAGAGCAGGACAAAAACAGTACCTGGCTGGCAGACCAACTGGGATACAACAGGTCTACTGTCTCCCGGTGGTGTTCCAATACAATGCAGCCGACCATGGAGTCGCTCTTCAAAATAGCGGAAGTACTGGATGTAGATGTGCGGGAGTTATTGCGGAGCACAAAGGAAGAAAAACCTTAGTGCCGTACCCTTTTGACCTGTGTTTTACTATCGTTTTCTTTTGTCTCAACCCTGGACTATGCCAAATAATGAGCCATTTATCAAACGCGCGCCCGACCAACGATGGGCTCCAACACAATCACAGCTTGACGCTTTCAATAATGCGCAGGAAAAACTGCTCCCTCCGCTGGTACACAGCGTGCGCGTGAAAATTGCAGAATGGAGAGAAAACAATTACCTCGGCGCATCGAGCACTTCAAAAGCACTATTAGAACACTGGTTTGAAACCGAACACCAAAAAGCTGGACAAGACACTCCATTTCAATTTTACTTTGCACAACGCGAAGCGGTTGAGTCTGTCATATATCTTTATGAAGTAGCAAACTATAAAGACAAATACGACCTGCTCCGCCTCGACGAATCCGGCCGGGTAAGCCCGGGCATGTTCCCGGAAAACTGGACGCGCTATATCGTCAAAATGGCCACCGGTACCGGTAAGACCAAAGTCCTAGGGCTGGTTCTAGTCTGGTCTTTCTTTCATGCGCTATATGAAAAAGATAGCCCGCTATCTAAAAACTTCCTCCTTATTGCGCCAAATATCATCGTCCTCAACCGCCTGCGTAAAGACTTTGAGGGCCTAAAGTATTTCTTTGAAGACCCTTTCCTGCCCGACGATGGTTTTCGAGACCGAAACTGGCGACAAGATTTCCAATTGACCCTGCACATTCAGGACGAACTCAAGCCGATTTCTGATCATGGCAATATTTTCCTGACGAATGTGCACCGTATCTTCATGCCGGAAGAGCAGGAAATGTCTTTTGAGGACATGTTCCTGGGAAGCAAGCCTAAAGCCGATGCCGATACCAAACGAGATACCGACCTGGGGAAAATCCTCCGCAGTGACCGTATCAAAGACCTCGTTGTACTCAATGATGAGGCACACCACATCCACGATGAAAAGCTGGCCTGGTTTCAGGCGATACAGGACATCAATGACAAGCTGAAACTGAAAACCGGTAAAGGCCTCGCTTTGCAGTGTGATGTCACTGCTACGCCGAAACACAACGATGGCAGTATTTTCGTCCAAACGATAGCCGACTACCCATTGGTAGAAGCTATTCAGCATGGCGTGGTAAAGACCCCCGTACTGCCCGATAAAGAATCCCGGCTGAAAGTCACCGAAAAAGACAGCGATGACTTTGTGGAACGCTACCGCGACCACCTTCAACTGGGCTACATAGAGTGGGAAAAGCAATTTCAGGACCTCAATCACGTCGGTACACCTTTGCTTTTTGTGATGGCGATGACGACCAAGGAAGCCGATGCCGCTGCGGAGTTTCTGGAGCAAAACTATCCGCTCATGCGGGGTAAGGTGCTGAGCATCCACACCAACCGAAGTGGAGAAATCAAAGAAACAGCTACCAGCAAAAAAGACAAGGAAGAACTCGAAAGGCTTCGCAAAGCTGCCGACGAGGTAGATGCCGAACACTCGCCTTACCGGGCCATTTGCTCCGTGCTTATGCTGCGGGAAGGATGGGACGTACGCAATGTGACCACTATCGTTGGCTTGCGCCCCTTTAGTGCCAAGTCAAAAATCCTGCCTGAGCAGGCTATAGGCCGGGGCTTGCGCAAAATGTTCCCGCTTGATGTGGATGAAACGCTGGTTGTGGTGGGCACCGCGGCTTTCGTTAACTTCATCGAAGAACTCAAAGATCAGGGGGTCGAGTTTAAATATTCGCCTATGGGACAGCGCGGCGGTCGGGCACAGTCGCCCCTCGTTATTGAGATTGATACCGAAAAGACCGAGGAAGAGCTCCACGAGCTGGATATCCCACTGCCTATCCTCCAACCAAGGGTTGTACGCGACTACAGGAGGCTGCGGGAACTTGATGTGGAAGGGCTCAACCACCCGATTGCTCAATTGCAGGATTTTCCGGGCGATACCAAAGAGATCGTCTTCAACAATATCCACGGCGACTTTGACCACATCACCGAAGTCGAAGAATTTACCCCGGAATGGCGCAATGTACTGCGCTTCTACACTGGAGGTATCCTAAAAAGCAACCGATTGGCGCACGGCTTTGACGAGCTTTATCCAAAAGTAGAAGCCTTTGTCCGGCACCGGCTGTTTGGGAGAACCGTCAGCCCTGAGGATGAGACCGTTTTGAAAAACCTCAGCACCCCGGGCGTGCGCAAAATCATCTACGATGTCTTCCAGCGCGCCATCACCAAACTGACTATACGCGATGTAAAGACCACTGAACTGCGTGGGTACCGCAGCCTGATGGAGGCCCGCCCTTCCCCCAAGTCCAATCAGCAATTCGTGAAAGCCAAAAAGTCGGTCTTCAACCTCATCATTGGCGACAATGATATGGAGCTGGCTTTCGCCGGTAAGTGCGAGCATCAATTTAAGGATGTACAGGCTTTCGCCAAAAATACCGAAGGGCAGGGCGGCGTGCGCTTCCACATCGAGTACCAAAATGCAAGGGGCAGCATCAGCCAGTTTTACCCCGACTTTTTCGTCAAACTGACCAATGGCATCATCTACGTAGTGGAGACCAAAGGCCGGGAGGACAAAAACGACCGCCGGAAAATCGCCCGCCTCGTACGCTGGTGCCGCGATGTGAACCGCCTGCAGACAGACTACCGCTACGAGCCCCTGTACATTACCTACGAGGACTGGACCAAACACAGCGATCATGCTCGTTCCTTTAAAGACCTGATCGATCTCTATCAGACCGATACTTATGCGCACGCACCCGAAAACTGATTTTTGAACTTTCACTAGCTTTGCTTCATGGATAAACTATCACAAGCCGATAAAGACCGTATCATACAGCTCATTCAGGAAGGGCAGCCCCTGCCTAAGGAGGACATCTACAAGCTGACCGCCGATGAGGAGGACGTTTTCCTGTTCTGGAATGGCCGCTCGGAGACGACCACCAATGCCGTCCTCCCCTTCCACCACATCGAGCACATCGACGAGCCCCGGCAGGAGGTGCAGGAGGAAGGGACGATGTTCTCTATGTTTGACACCAAAGGGCGGCAAAAGACCGGCTGGCACAACAAACTCATCTGGGGCGATAATAAGCTGATCTTATCGAGCCTGCTGCACGGGCCCCTGCGCCAGGAAATTGAAGCCGAGGGCGGGCTAAAGCTCATCTACATCGACCCGCCCTTTGCCGTGGGGGCTGACTTTAGCCACACCATAGAGATCAACGGCGAAAGCGCCACCAAGAGTCAATCAGTACTGGAAGAAATCGCCTACCGCGATACCTGGCAGCGGGGCATCTCCTCCTACCTGAGTATGATGTACGAGCGGCTCAAGCTCATGCACAGCCTGCTGGCGGAGGATGGGAGTATTTATGTGCATTGTGATTGGAGGGTAAGTAGTTTTTTGAGAATCATACTAGGGGATATTTTTTCAAATGAATATTACAGAAATGAGATCATTTGGAAGCGGTCGACTGCCCACAGTGATAGTAGTGGTTTTGGAAATTTGCATGATACAATAATTTATTTTACAAAATCTCCAAGCTACTCGTTCACCACCCAATATGAACCATATTCAAAGGAATACATCAAAACATATTACCGCCATTCTGACAATAAAGGAAGGTTTTTGGATCGAGACTTAAGTGCAAAGGGTCTCCAAGGTGGAGGATATAAATACAAATGGAAAGAAAAGGAAGGGCTATGGAGATGTCCAAAAGAAACAATGGAACGCTATGAAAAAGAAGGAAGAATTTATTACACCAAAACTGGAACTCCTAGGTATAAGCAGTATTTAGAAGAAATGCCTGGTGTCCCGTGCCAAGACATTTGGACTGATATATATGCCGTTAATTCTCAAGCTTCGGAACGCATAGGCTACCCCACTCAAAAGCCCGAAGCCCTGTTAGAACGCATCATCCAAGCCAGCAGCAACGAAGGCGACCTGGTGGCCGATTTCTTCTGCGGCAGCGGCACCACGGCCGCAGTCGCCGAAAAACTCAACCGCAAGTGGCTGGCCACCGACCTGGGCCGATTTGCCATCCACACCACCCGCAAGCGCATGATACAGGTACAGCGGGAGCTGCAGGAAAAAGGGCAGGACTTCCGGGCATTTGAAATCCTCAACCTGGGCAAATACGAGCGGCAGTTTTTCCTGCAGGAGCTCAATGAGGCACAGCAGCGCAGCCGGCAGGCCGCTTATCTTGACCTCATCCTGCGCGCCTACAAGGCACAACCTGCTGAGGGCCACACGCAGCTACACGGGCGCCGGGGCGAGCGCATGGTACACGTAGGCCCGCTCGATGTGCCCGTCACCCAAACGCGGGTGCAGGCGGTATTCGAGGAGTGCCAAAGCCTGGGCTACAGTCAGGTGGATGTGCTGGGTTTTGAGTTTGAGATGGGGCTGGTGCCCCGCGTCATACAGGAATATGCCGATGCGGGCGTACGGGTGCGCCTGCGCTATATCCCCAAGGAGGTCTTCGACCCCCGCGCGGTAAATAAAGGGCAGGTCAAATTCTACGATGTCAGCTACCTGCGCGCCACGGCAGAAAAAGACAAGGACGGTAAAGTCATCGTCACCCTGCGCGACTTCGTCACCAACTATACACAGGATGATTTAGATGCCGTGGAAGACAAACTCCGCAAAGGCGGCAGTCAGGTCGTCATCGAAAACGGGCAAATCATCAAAGTCAGCAAAGACAAAAACGGCGTACAAAAGCGGGAGCCCCTCACCACCGAGTGGCACGACTGGATCGACTACTGGAGCGTGGACTTTGACTACGACAGCAAGAAAGAGATCATCCGCCTGCAAGCTGAGGACGGCACCGTAGAGGAGAAGTGGACGGGCAACTACATTTTCGAGAATGAGTGGCAGAGCTTCCGCACCAAGCAGGACCGGACGCTGGAGTTCACCTCAGCACCCCGCGTGTATGAAAAGCCGGGCAAGTACCGTATCATGGTAAAGGTGGTGGATATTTTGGGAGTGGATACTAGTCAGTTGTTGGAGGTGGAGGTGAGGTGAGGCTATGCAGTACGCTCAAAAGATACAAGAGAAACTAAGGGTTGAACAATCTCAAAATTGTTCTGGGGTCATCTTCAATGAACAAAGAATCCCCTGGCTTAAAGAGACTCATTATTTGGTAGAGGATTACGATTTGGACGGTGACGCACCAAAGCAGTTTATTAGAGTATACCGATACATTCGGGATGGTAGCGTTCGTAAAAATAAACCTAAAACCTGGATTCCCTATATTGCAAAAACAGGGGCGAAATGGTATCCACATGAATCCGTGATCGAATACCTAATCAATAGAATCGGTCAGGTTTTAGGTATTGAGATGAATGAGGTAAGACTCTATCGAATCAATGATCAAATCCGGTTTCTGAGTCAGTACTTTCTGGAACAGAATGAAACTTTGATCCACGGAGCTGAAATATGTGGAGACTACCTCGAAGACCAAGCGTTTGCAGAAGAAATAGCAAATGATAAAACCACAGCACGAGAGCTATTTACGTTCGAGTTCATCGAAGAGGCGATTTTAGACGTGTTTCCAACTCATGGGCAGGACCTTTTAAGGAAGTTGGTTTACATTTTAACCTTTGATGCAATAGTCGGTAATAATGACAGGCATTTTTTACAATTGGGCAGTGATACGATCCTTGTCAAAACCAGGTCCGCCCCCACGAATTGCTCCGGTTTATGACTCCTCCAGAGGACTATTTTGGAATTTTGATGAAGAGAAAATCAGCAGTTTTCTTCGACAAACAGCTGATCCATCTTTCAAAAAGTTTTTCAAATATTTAGAGAATGCATGTCCCAGAATAAGCATTGAGTCAGATAAAGCGATCAACCATTTCAAACTTATTTCGTATCTTTCTAGTTACAATAGTGATTATGAGAAAATCGTTATAAGTATATCTAGCGACCAAAATGAGAAAAAAGTCATCCAACTGCTTGATAAGGAATTTAAATTCTTATTTTCTGAAGACAGGTATGAGTTGACGAAAATGCTACTCAGGAAAAGGTTTGAAATTGTTCGTTCCCAAGTATAAAAGATTCGATGTTAAGTAAGCTGCGCAAACTATTCCAAAAGGACCAGTCCACCGGTTCTAACCTCCACCTCCCTGATGAGGAAGAGCAGCGCTTTACCCTTTATTTAAAAGACTTAAAAGTAGGAGAACTGAGCTGCGAGGAAGGAATATGGACTTTTTCCTACAGTGATGAATTCAAAGCCCGATCTGACGAATTCTACCCCATCGTAGGTTTTCCAAAGCTAGACAAGGTATATAAGAGCAAGTCTCTCTGGCCGTTCTTCCTTATCCGCATTCCCGGTTTGGGACAGCCTCGTGTCCGGGAAATTATCAAAGCGGAGCACCTGGATATCAACAATGAAGCCCAACTGCTCCGCCGATTCGGCCGGAAAACCATCGCCAATCCTTATGAGCTAACCGTGTAGGGGATTACTCGATTTCCAGGATCATAGCTGATTTACCGGGCACATTGATGGTTCCCGAAGTTTTGTACGCTTTTCCGGTCATTATGTCCTTGCCTTGCTTGGTACCGCCCAGCATTTCTGCAAAGCGGTCGAGCTGTAGGGGCGTGGCTTCCTCGTTTTTATTAAGAATGGTCATGACTTTGCTGGTATCGGTATAGCGGAAGGTGACGTAGAAGCCGCCGTCCGGCACAAACTGCATAAGCTTGCCATGGTGAATCGCCTCGCTGGTTTTGCGCCAGTTGAGCAGTTTTTTAATGTAGGCTTTGGCTTCTTTCTGGTCCTCGGTGAGGCCTTTGCCGGTAAAGCCGTTGACCTCATCGCCTGCCCAGCCGCCGGGGAAGTCGGTGCGGATGATACCATGGTCGCCCGGATAGCCTTCATTGTCCATTAGTATCTCGGTGCCGTAGTACAGCTGAGGCGTTCCGCGCAGGGTCAGGATGTAGGCAACGCCCATTTTGAAGAGGTCGAGGTCTTCGTTCACCTGCGTGTAGAAGCGATCCATATCGTGATTGTCAGGGAAGGTCACAAGGCTGTAGGGGTCTGCATAGAGGAAGTCCTGCGTCAGCATTTTATACAGCTCGATGAGCCCGCTGCCGTATTGCTTTTCCTCCTGTACCAGCCCTTGTGTAAGCGCAAACTGAATGGGAAAGTCCATCAGGCTCGGCAGGCAGGAGGTGTAGTCATCGTGGTTGTCTTTGCCTTCCTGCCAGTAGGATACAATAGCCGGATTAGTCACCCACTCCTCACCCACGGTGTTGAAATTGGGGTATTCAGCACGCAGGGCACAAGTCCATTCTGTCATAAAGTCTTTATCCGGATAAGGGTAGGTGTCCATTCGGATGCCAGACAGGCCCGAATATTCAATCCACCAAATGGTATTCTGTATGAGGTAGGTGGCCAGCAGCGGATTGCGCTGATTCATATCGGGCATGGTTTCCACAAACCAGCCATCAGAGAACATGCGCTTGTCGTACTCGGAAGCGTGGATGTCCTGCACGGTATTCCGGCGGTGGGAGGTGTTGACGTATTCCCCTCCGAAGTTGATCCAGTCATCCGTGGGCATATCCTTTACGAACCAATGCTCAGAGCCACAGTGGTTGAGGATCATATCCATGATGATCTTGATATCCTTATCTTTTGCCCGCTGAATGAGGTCGAGGTACTCTTCATTGCTGCCAAAGCGCTGATCCACTTTGTAGAAGTCCGTGGCTGCGTAGCCGTGGTAGGAGTAGTCAGGCATATCGTTTTCCAAAACCGGATTGAGCCAGATCGCCGTGAAGCCCATATCGTCAATATAATCCAGCTGATCGATGATGCCCTGAATGTCGCCCCCGTGGCGCCCACCTTTGAAGTCACGGTCAGGCTTTTCCATCATGCCCGCCACCGCATCGTTATCAGGGTTGCCGTTGGCGAAGCGGTCTGGAGTAATGAGGTACATGACATCTGCCGGCGTAAAACTCTCGCGCAGGGCAGATCCCGGTTCGCGTTCCCGCAGTTCATAATCGTAGGAGGCCACGACATCTTTGCCATCCAGCAGCTGCACCTGAAAAATGCCCGGCTCCACGCCCTCGGCCAGTTCCAGGTTGACAAAGAGGTAGTTGGGGTTTTGCACCCGCACCGTAGAGGTGATTTTCACACCCTTGTAGTCGCTCAGGGCAGCTTTGTATTGCGCCAGATTGTCTCCGTAGAGCAGGAGTTCGAGCTCAGGGTTATGCATCCCAGCCCACCAGTTGGGCGGCTCTACGCGCTGCAGGGGAGATTGGGCGAAAAGAGCGGCACTCCAAATAGTCAGGAGCGCCAGGATTGTCAGACGTTGCATGTAATCGGTCATTAGTAGTTTGATTTTGGGAAAAATAGGCATTTTTTGCAGAATTTCACTCCTGAATAACACCACGCAACCCCAAATGCACCCGCTCCCGCCAGTAGCGCTCGTTATGGTCGTGACCGGGGTAAGCCTGTGTCATCCAGTTTTGCCCCGCCTGATAGCCCTGCGCCTGCAGGATGGAGTCTACCTGTTGCTGATAGGGCGCATAGAATTGGTCCAGCCCCTCTGTGCCGTAGTCGAAGTACCAGCGCTTGCCTTTCGGCAAATGAGCGGCAAAGTAGTCAATAATGGCCTGAGCCACTTCCGGAGTGTCATCCTGCAGGGAAACCGGCCAATGCGTAGACAGGCAGAGGGCACCGGCGAAGACATCCGGGTACTCGCAAACTGCATACATGGATATCAGCCCGCCCATACTTGAGCCACCGATGTAGGTATGCCCCTTACCTGGTTTGGTACGGTAAGTGCGATCGACGTAAGGCTTCAGCTCCTGTGTGAGAAACTTCAGGTAAGCATCAGAAAAGGCGGTGCCGCCCACCCGCGCTTCAAGCAAGCTATCGAAGCAGGCCGCAGGCTTTTCAGGAAGGTACTCCTGAAAACGTTTTTCTCTGGCGTGGTTGACCCCAACGATAATGACTTCAGGCATTTGCCCTGCTGAGGAGAGGCTGTCTGTAGTGCGGTGTATCTGCCAGGCTGCACCACCGTAGGCCAGGCTGTCAAAGAAGAGGTTCTGCTGATCCATCATGTAGAGCACCGGGTACTGCCGCAGCGTATCTGTGAAGTAGGAAGGAGGTAGGTACACCTGCCCGCTTTTCGATTCGGTCAGCTCAGAACTCTTGTAAGTGAATGGCTCAAAGCGGGAAGGTTCAACGGGAGGCTTCTCCCCGCAGCTAAAGAGCAACAAGATCAGCGAAGAAAGGAGTACGTATCGCATGAAGAAGTTTTTACATGTTTCTCAATCTCCCGCCGTCTACCGCCAGAGCTACCCCCGTGATATAGGCGGCTGCAGGTGTAGCCAGAAAAGCAATGGCAGCGCCGATTTCTCCGGGCTCTGCGAAGCGCTGCAGGGGGATACTGCTCTGCATGGCAGCCGTCACATCCTCTACAGGCTTTCCGGTTGCGAGGGCCTTTTTTTCAATGATTTCCTGCAGGCGGCCAGTGTTGGTGGCTCCGGGGAGGATGTTATTAACAGTGATGCCATCTGCCCCCACTTCATTGGCGAGGGTCTTAGCCCAGTTGCCCACGGCTCCACGTACTGTATTGCTCACGCCTAAGCCAGGCAATGGTGCCTTTACGGAAGTGGAAATCACATTGATAATGCGGCCGTAGCCTTCCTTGCGCATGCCAGGGAGTACAGCTTTCGCCAAAAGGTGGTTGCAGATGAGGTGTGTAGTGAAGGCTTTGGTGAATTCCTCCAGTTCTGCCTCCGTAATCGGCCCGCCTGGAGGACCACCGGTATTGTTGACCAGGATGTGGATAGGCTTGGTGGCGGTGAGCCCCCGGACCTTCTTTCGCAGGTCAGCGGTATCGGTAAAATCGGCTGCAAGAAAGTCATGCTGCTGCCCTTTGACCCGTGCCATTTCCTTGGTGATGGCTGCCATCTTATCAGCAGAACGGGAAACCAGGGTTACGTTAGCGCCCAACTCTGCCAGTTCAAAAGCGGCGGCTTTTCCAATTCCTTTACTGCTGCCACAGACGAGCGCATTTTTCCCTCTCAAGTCTAAGTTCATGGAGTGTGTTTTGTATATTCCGGCTAAATTTAAAGAATTTCATACAAAACTTAATTTATGCCATTAGCCAAACCTTTCAACCTTCAGCAATGGGTAGATGACAACCGCCATCTCCTTAAGCCTCCTGTGGGCAACAAGCAAGTGTACCAAGGCAACGATGACTACATTGTCATGGTCGTAGGCGGGCCAAACGGGCGTAAGGATTATCATTGGGAAGAAGGGGAAGAACTCTTCTATCAAATTGAGGGCGACATCACCCTGAAGATCATCAATGAAGCCGGAGAGCCAGAGGATATTCCTATCAAAGAAGGCGAAATGTTCCTGCTGCCACCGCGTATCCCACACTCTCCGCAACGTCCTTCGAATACGATTGGGCTCGTCATTGAGCGCTACCGCCGGGAGGGCGAGATGGACAAGCTGATGTGGTTCTGTGAAAATTGCAACCATAAATTGCACGAGGAGTCTTTTCCGCTTGAGGATATCGTTGCTCAGTTGAAGGCGGCTATTCAGAACTTCATGGGCTCGGAGGAGCTGCGGACTTGTGATAATTGTGGGACGGTTATGGAGAAGCAGTAGGGGGTTGGGGCGTTTTTTAGTGGGGAGTGGGGGAGTTCTTTAGTCGGCAGTTCTTTAGTCGGCAGTTTTTTAGTCGGCAGTGGGCAGTTCTTTAGTCGGCAGTTTTTTAGTCGGCAGTGGGCAGTGGGGAGTCGGCAGTCGGCAGTGGGGAGTCGGCAGTGGGCAGTGGGCAGTTCTTTAGTCGGCAGTCGGCAGTCGGGGCAGTTGGGGAGTTTTACTTACTTTTGTGGGGGTAGATGATAGCCTATGCAAAAAGTATACTTTGCTTCTGATTTTCACTTAGGTATTGATGGCCGTTTGACGAGTGGTGAGCGGGAAAAGCAGATTGTCCGCTGGCTGGAGTATATCCGTGAGGATGCGGCAGCGATTTACCTGGTGGGGGATGTATTTGATTTTTGGTTTGAGTACACGACGGTAGTGCCTAAAGGGTATGTGCGGCTCTTGGGAAAATTGGCAGAGCTGCGCGATGAGGGTATCCCCATTTACTTTTTTACCGGTAACCACGACATGTGGGTTTTCCGCTACTTTGAAGAAGAAATGGGTATTCCAACCTACCGCAAACCGATCCGCCGGGAGATCATGGGCAAACAGTTCCTGATTGGGCACGGTGACGGGCTGGGACCTGGTGATTATGGCTATAAGCGCATTAAGAAAGTCTTTGCTAATCCGGCGTGCCAATGGCTGTTTGAGCGTATACATCCAAACTTTGGAATTGGGCTGGCTAATTTCTGGTCACAACGCAGCCGGGCAGCGGACCACCCCGAAGAAAAAGATTTTCTGGGCGAGGATCGGGAATGGCTGATCACCTACGCTAACCGCAAGCTGGAAACGGAGCCTATCGACTACTTCGTGTTCGGGCACCGGCATCTTCCTATCGAATACACGCTAAAGAACGGGTACAGCCGTTATATTAATCTGGGGGAATGGCTCTTCAGTAATTCTTACGCTGTCTTCGATGGTGATTCTGTCAATTTAGCTTTTTTTGAAAATGAAGAAGGTCGGATTTTTGGTGGTGGGTAGTTTTCTGGTGGGTAGTTGGGCAGTGGGGCAGTGGGCAGTGGGCAGTGGGGCAGTGGGCAGTGGGGCAGTGGGCAGTGAGGCAGTGGGGCAGTGGGGAGGTTTTGAGTCGGCAGTGGGCAGTGAGGCAGTGAGGCAGTGGGCAGTGGGCAGTGAGGGAGTGGGTGTTCTTGATACGGGGCGCATTCAAAGGCACTTGCATACTTTGCCAACGCCTTGTCGGGACTTTACTACTGATAAGTTACAGAATGTTTATGTAGTTGATAAAAATAACCGAGTGCATAAATACGGGCCGGATGGGCGGGAGCAATTCCATTTTAATAATAACACCCGGGGCACTTTACAATATATTGACCCTACTGATCCTTTTAATCTGCTTTTGTTTTATCCGGAGCTGCAAGTGGTGGCAACCTTAGACCGCACCATGAATGAAACCGCAGTACTCGAACTCTTCACCGCGGGGATTTTTAATGCTACGGCGATCGGGCTGGCTACGGACAACAACATTTGGGTTTATGATCAGGCAGCGTTCCGTTTGAAAAAGGTGGGCCAAAATGGCGAAGTGCTGATCCAAAGCGACAACCTGAGCTCGCTGCTTGATGCTCCTCCAATAGCGACACAACTACTAGCCAATAACAATATCGTGTACCTCAACTGTCCAGGGCAGGGTGTTTATGTCTTTGATAATTTCGGTCAGTTCCATCAACTCCTCCCCTACCCGGATGTAGTGTCCCTGCAACTACAAGATGGGAAATTGGTCCTGTACAGCGACCACCGTGTCCGTGCCTACAATCCGGAAACCCTACAGGAACAGGTATTGAGAGGGGATATCAATTCAGATGTACAGGTCCGGTATCAGGGAAACAGGGTTTATGAAAAAGAAGCGGATGACTTGGTCAGGGTGTTTTCGAGGACACCATAGCAGCTCTGCCAAAAAAGATGACCACGGCAGGAAAATACCCTCCGTGGCCAAGCCAAAATTCTAAAACAGGAAATGTATTTTATAACTTATTGAAGTAGAAGTCTTTTCTACCCGTGGCAAAGGCCGGGTCTTCACAGCGGAGTACATGTTGCAGCACCAACTCGTCTAACTGAAGGTACTTCAGCGCTACCACAGTGATGCAACTGTTATCAAATTGCAACAGCACATAATGCCCATCATCGCTGACCAAATACGAGCCCGCTTCCTTTAACTTCCGGTTGCCATTGCCGAGTTTACGCACAAAAGTACCATCTTCAGAAAACTGGTATTGCAGATAAGCATCTTCCATATCAGGCGCTTTGCGGCGGGAGACTTCAAAGGGGTAAGTGGTGTTGCCCCATGCGCCGCTAAGCAGTTGTCTGTGTTTTTCTCCATCCCCGGCTTTAATCTGTTTCAGGGAATGCGCTGAAAAATCTGTAGCGATTAGCTGTATTTGATTGCATTCCACATCTACGCCATAGTTATAGGTGGTACCGGACGCCTGATCCGTCATTTGCAAAAACGCACAGCCGCCAACGCCTGGGATAACCTCCCAGCTATACAAGGCAACCGCAGGAGCCTGACCGGTGCCTTCGTTCCACTGTGCGACCCCATTTTCATAAAAGACGACGGAAAGCTTTTGTCCGTCCGCGCTTGTCCCTAACCAAACACCATTAGGCAGGTGCTTTGCAAGCACGGGCGCTACAAGGCAGGATTCCGGTTTAGCGGGCGAAGGGTCAGCGGATGCTAATGCCATAAAGCTTAACCCCAGGTACAGGGTTGTCAGGAATAGGGTTTTCATCATTTTCTTTTTAGTCGGGTTGAATCACAACAACGGGTGAGGCTGTTGCTTTTCTATATAGACGAAGGTAAGCCCGGAAGGTTGCACCAGTCCAGTTAGATGGATGAGCCCGGATGGTTTTTCGATGAATTGGTGTACATTACCACAAAAACAGAAAAAGTGCTGATTAAAACCCGGGGCATTGTTTTCAGGTCGATAAAATACAGCGAGTCAAGCGTAATAGTGGATATTTTCACGGAGGAGCGGGGCATGCGCAGTTATCTCGTTCCAGGCGTAAGGCGAAAAAATGCCCGGATCAGCCCGGGGCTGCTGCAGGTCATGTCGCTAGTTGATATGGTAGCTTACGAGAAAAGTGAAAAAGGGCTCAACCGGATCCGGGAGATCAAAAGCGCAGTGGTGTACCAGTCATTGCCCTTCGAGGTCCACAAAAGTGCTGTGGGTCTGTTCATCGCAGAGGTTGCTCGTAAGTCGATCCGGGAACCCGAGGAGAACCCGCGGCTGTTTGAGTTCCTGTTCCGCACCTTTCAGTTTTTGGACCAGACCGCTTTGCCCATCGCCAATCTACATCTTCATTTCCTGTTGGAACTGAGCTTTCACCTGGGCTTTGTCCCTGGAGGAGCATGGTCAGAGGAAACGCCATACTTTGACCTGCAGGAAGGCTTGTTCACCAGCAGCAAAACAGCCAGCCATCAGTACCTTGATACCGTCACCAGCCAGGTGCTTTACCAATTGCTGCGGTGCGACTATGCCCAGTGCCATGAAGTCAGGATCGGCCGGCAGATGCGCCAGGATTTGCTCGACAAACTGCTGACCTTCTACCGCTATCATATTGACAACTTTCCGGAGATCAACGCCCATAGCATCCTGAAGACGGTTCTTTCCTAAACAGCAACAGGCTACGCACGTCAAGGAGTACGCAGCCTGTTCTGTTTGCAATTTTCACCGCACCTTAAGCCGGGAAAGGAATGGTCAGCTCCTGATCCGGATGGATGAGGTTAGGGTCTTTCAGCTGGTCCGTATTCGCATTGAAGATCACCATGTACTTAGACGCATCGCCGTAGTAGTGCTTCGCGATTTTAGAAAGGCTGTCCCCACCTTTCACAGTATGCTTGTGGAAATAGTCTTCAGTGGCAATTTTGATGTCCGCCTGAATATCAGAAGGATTTTCGCCGCCAATTTCCTTGATTTTATCCCAAAGCAGGTTTTTATGGTACTGAGTGCTTGCTGTACCGCCTACCTTGAGCACGCCATCCAGCTCCTCAACGTAGCCATCCTGAATATTGAGCTCTTCGCCGAGGTCGAGTACGGGTTGGTATTTCGCCTTTACAGACATAATGCAATTGTTTTATGGATTTTGATAAAATAATGAGTGTGCTTCATTTTGACGGGAGATGCAAAAGAAGTAACAATATACGCTAAAGATAGCGTTCTTAAATAACACACCCCTGCGTTTGTCCCGAAAACGTATTTTCCCGCCAGATTCCTATTGCTTTATGCAATTATACCAGGGAGGCAGACGTTTATCCAACACCTGTTAAGAACGCAATTCCACCACAAAAGTGGTGTAACTTTTTATCATGGGATTCTAATTGTATGTCAAGTGCCTCCGTCGTCGCGGGGGCATTTTTTATAAGTAGGCTTTCAGAACGGTCATTGCTTCTGCAAGGTCCTTCCCAAAAGTAAAAATACCTTCCTCGTGTCCTTCCATCACAAAGATTTTACATGCTTTCAGGTCGGCCTCCACCAGTAACCTACGAATACTTTCCACCATTTCCGGAGAGCCATAGGGTGCGGAGGCCTCAGTAGTAGGCACCTTGTGCATCAGGCTTTTCCAAAGATGGAAGTCATGGACATGGATCACGCCGTTCACATCGGGGCACTCTTCATAGATCACAGCATGGCTCATAGACTCGGAAGACGCAATGATTGGACCGGTACAGCTGAGGCGGTTTTCGGGAGCCCCCACATCAGTGACCAAAGCGTAGTGGCGGCTATCCAACTCTGCGAAGTTGCCCGTTTTTGAACCCGAAATATAGAACAATCCCCCATTTTCCGCCCTGCAACTGATATTCCCGAAACCAATACCATTCTCATAAGCCCCAATCAGTCCCATTTCGTAAAGCTCTTGCCGAAAGGCATTAAGCTGTGCGGTTGCTGCTGCCGGAAAAGGCGGTGCATGCTGCCAATCAGCCGAAAATTTGATGTAGCCTTCGTCTGTCATATTATTTTTGACAAAATTACGATACTGGAAAAAGTGCTGCAAACTTTGTATGTTAAGCGTACATTTAGAATAACGCGGGGCTATAATTCGATAATAATGCTTGATTATTTCAAAAGAATACTTCAGATTGCACCCGCAAAATAAAGGCAAAACGGTTATCCCTAATCAGCAAACCTTAGAATAATGGCTAATACAGTTGTAAGATACTCCGATGCTGAGCTTGAAGAATTCAAAGTACTCATTGAGTCCAAGCTCGAAAAAGCACAAATTCAGCTGAGCTCCCTGCAGGAGCAAATACTGGAAATTGCCGAAAACTCCGGTGATGATCACGGTGTGGACTGGATGGATGACAGCAGCACCGGCAGCGATGTCGAAATGCTTAATAATATGGCCATCCGTCAGCGCCGGTATATTCAGGACCTGCAAAATGCGCTGATCCGAATTCGAAATAAAGTCTACGGCATTTGCACCGTCACCGGCGAGCTTATCGATAAAAAGCGGTTGCGGGCGGTACCAACCACTACGAAAAGCCTGGCGGCTAAAACCCAGCCTCCGGTGTCTACCCGTCCGCTAAGTACGTCTGAAGACGATGAAGACGAAGAGCCAAAGCGCAAAACACCTAAACCTCCGAAAAACAAGGTGATTACCCGCGTGATCCGGAAATCAACTGCCGCCAAACCAGTCCGGCCCGTTGACCTGGACGATGAAGATGATTTTGACGTGGATGGTGTGTATGATGATGATATCGATGTCGATGATATTGACAGCGATATGATCAGCCTTGAAGGCATGCAGGATGACGACGATACGGATGTCGATGAGCAGGACCTGCGCCTGCAAGATGACGAGGAGGACGAAGATTAATCTTAACGCCCCCCAATACTTAAGTGATCAAAAGCGCTTTTCGCACCTTACAACGTGCGGTCATTAAGCACACTTTCAGGAATCTTTTACGCACCGTGCACCATATTCCCGCACGGTGCAACCCCTTTTCGCTCTCAATGGGACGGATTCAGTCCCAAAATATCCAGTATTTTTCTTATCTTGTGAATCACTAATGGAGCTTAGAGGGTTCATTCCCTGTCCTTAGCATTTCAAAACACCATTCATGCGAATCTCAACGCTGCATGTCTTTGCAGCCGGTGACCGTTTGTGCTTTTCCAGCGCCTCGAAACTAGTCTGCCACCTGCATGAAGCCGAATGTTAGGGCATCAACAGGGTATCGTATTATATCGCCTCCAGGCTCCTTCCGCTACAGCAACAGCCTATAGGATAATTTGCTGAATAAGTGCCTGGTACGACTAGCCTAAATTAACTGCTAGTTTTTGCCTGCGGAGTCTTTGCTATTGCCTTCCGACAGCTATCGGGGTTAACTGATCATGCAGTTGCGGCCCCATCCACCAGGCCCTTGCCCCAAGCAAACAAAAAGCATCGGTGAACCTGCCTGGCAGGCCTCACTGGCTTAATGCATGTTGTCAAATGAGCAAATTAAGCAACAGCGTATACCCTTTTCTGAACACCATAAACAAATCGCGTATGATGCATTCCAAAACCAGACTCTTTTACCTGCTAAGCCGTCATTGTACATGGGGCGGACAAAAATTCATGTACATCCCTCCAGAATAACCGGCTCCCCAATATCCTACTATCCTGATTCAACCCTTTGTACCACCTATAAATTTAAGGAGCCATGGAAAAATACAGCGCTTATACTTTACGGAACTTCCGGGAAATCCCTCAGTTGCAACAACACCTTTCCGAAGAAGAGCTATTCGATATCGAGGTCGTGGGCAATGTCCTGCCTTTTAAAGCCAATAATTATGTTGTTGAGCAACTGATTGACTGGAACAATTACCAGGAGGATCCTATTTATATTTTGACGTTCCCGCAAAGGGACATGCTGCAACCCCAACACTACAAAGAAATGGCGAGCGCCATCCGCGCCGGTGCACGCAAACCTGAACTCAAGCTGATCGCTAACAAAATAAGAATGGAGCTGAACCCGCACCCGGCCGGGCAACGCTCTCAAAATATGCCGCAGATTGATGGCACTGAGCTCACCGGTGTACAGCATAAATACCGGGAGACGATGCTCTTCTTCCCCAGTCAGGGGCAGACCTGCCATGCCTACTGCACGTTTTGCTTCCGCTGGCCACAGTTTGTAGGCATGAACGATTTGAAGTTTGCTATGCGGGACACTGAGCTGGTCATTAAGTACCTGCGTGCTCATCCGCGTGTGACGGACATCCTGTTCACAGGGGGCGACCCGCTCATCATGAAGACCAAAATCATCAGTGCCTACATTGATGCGCTGATTGAGGCAAAGCTGCCCAACCTCCGCACCATCCGCTTTGGCACCAAGGCGCTCGGCTACTGGCCGCAGCGTTTCACACAGGACAATGATGCGGATGAGCTGCTGCGTGTTTTTGAGAAAGCCAAAAAGGCAGGCCTGCATATTGCCTTCATGGGCCACTTCAATGCGCCCGCAGAACTGCGCACCGATGAAGTAAAGACCGCGATTGACCGCATCCTCAATACCGGTGCCGTGATCCGCACACAATCGCCCGTCATGCGAAAAATCAATGACAACTCGGATGCCTGGGCTGAAATGTGGCAGGAGCAGGTGGAACTGGGTTGTGTGCCGTATTACTTCTTTGTCGCCCGGGATACTGGCGCTCAGGACTACTTCGCGGTGTCACTTGAACGCGCCTGGCGCATTTTCCGGGGAGCGTATCAGCGGGTCAGTGGCGTTGCACGGACCGTGCGCGGGCCGTCGATGTCGGCAGGCCCCGGCAAAGTACACATCGTAGGCGTGAGCGAGGTGGCTGGAGAGCGCGTCTTTACCCTACAGTTTTTGCAGGGGCGCAATCCGGACTGGGTGGCGCGGCCATTCTTTGCCAAATACGACCCTAAAGCGATTTGGCTGGACGACCTCTACCCTGCTTTTGGTAAGGAACGGTTCTTCTTTGAGGAAGAATATCCGATCATTCGGCCAGCAAAATCCACTAAGCCGTCTAAAAGCATTTCAAATGGCATAGCGCAGGGCGCCGCACTGAACTAAATAAGCCAGACAGCCAATGATGCCCCTGAAGTGTGGATAGAACGACGCTTCAGGGGCTCTTTATTTCAATATTTTGATAACTTGAACCTTATAAACCAATAACAACGCATCGTGGCAAAACGGCAAAATGTCCGCATCGACCTCAACCTCAATATCCGGGGGCTGAAGAAATCCGCAACCTTAGCCATCAACGAAAAGTCCCGCGAACTGCAGGAGCAGGGGCGGCAAGTGTACAAACTGGGCTTTGGGCAGTCCCCTTTCCCGGTACCGGACCCCGTAGTGGAAAGCCTGCGGCAGCACGCCCATGAGAAGGACTACCTTCCGGTAAAAGGCTTACCGGCTCTACGGCAGGCTATTGCCGGCTTTTACGAGCGGCAGCAGGGCATAAAGCGGACCGCCGAGGATGTGCTCATCGGGCCAGGCTCAAAGGAACTGCTCTTCATTCTCCAACTCGCTTATTACGGCGACCTGGTTATTCCGACACCCAGCTGGGTCTCTTATTCTCCACAGGCTATCATTCTGGGGCGGCGGGTCAATTGGGTAAAAACCCATCAGGAAAATGACTGGCGCCTGACACCGGAGGAACTGGAGAGCATCTGTGAGACTGACCCTGAGCGCCCGCGCATTGTCATTCTCAACTACCCGGCCAACCCCACCGGTGCCACGTACACCGCAGACCGGCTAAAGAAAATCGCAGAGGTGGCACGAAAATACAAGGTTATCCTGCTGTCTGATGAAATCTACGGGGAACTCCACCACTCCGGCCAGCACGTCAGTATAGCCAGGTACTACCCCGAGGGCACCATCATCAGCAGCGGGCTTTCGAAGTGGTGTGGCGCAGGTGGCTGGCGGCTGGGCATGTTTGTATTTCCGGAAGAACTCCGGTGGCTGCTTGATGCCATGGCTATTGTGGCCAGCGAAACCTTTACCTCTACCAGTGCACCCATACAGTATGCGGCGGTGGAAGCGTTCCGCCCCCACGAGGAAATTGACCGGTATCTTCGGGATGCACAGCGCATCCTCAGGAGTGTAGGCCGGCACTTCCACAGCCGCCTGACTCAAATGCGGGTATTTGCACCCAAGCCGGCAGGCGGTTTTTATCTGTTCCCCAATTTTGCGTTTTACCAAAGCAACCTGAGTAATAAAGGGATCAGCAACAGCGGGCAGCTCTGTGAGCGCCTTTTGGAAGATACCGGCATCGCCCTGCTCCCGAGTTATGACTTTGGCCGCCCTTCTGAAGAACTGACGGCCAGACTGTCGTACGTAGACTTCGATGGCGCGATGGCCCTTCAGCTCGCCCGCACTACCTACAAAGACAAACCCCTCGATGAAGGATTCGTCAGAGCCTGCTGCCCGGAAATGAATACAGCCTTCGATCAGCTTCAGCAGTGGCTACAGCAGAAATAGCCGGCGGGATAAAAAAATCAGGTGCGCAGCTCAATGCCACACACCTGATCGACTAAACCAAACTAATATTTTGAAAGCACCGTGTCAATAAGACCGTGGCCGGAATTGATAGACATTCCTGTTTTCCAATGCTTCATCAGCGATATCCTCAAAGTGAAATTCAAGTTGTTCGCGGTCGAAGATGTCGAAGAACTGATCCCATTCCAGGTCAGACTCATCGGGGTATTCCTCTCCCGGAAAACGGAACCGGACCCGGTCGTTAATTTTCTCCCCATCGAAGTTGCGCACCTCGACTGGCCGGGCTTCCCGGGCTTCTGCCCATGACAGGATATCTTCGTGTTCGTGAGTTGATATGCGACTTCCGTCCCTTTTCATATTTAACTTTTTGATTTTCAGTAATTTATTATACAACGGATTTTAGGGTCATATGCTCATTGCATCTCCCATTTTTCCGAAACCTCCGCCTAAGAATGTTAATTTTTGAGCATCAGGAAGCGAATTGCGCTCAAAAAGGCTCTACGAAAGGAACCGATTATCGAGAAAACGACCTATGATATTCAACCGCGCCCCTATAATGTTGCTTTTGATGGCTTTCTGGGCATGCAGCAAAGATGCGCCACTGTCTGAGCCGTTACCAACGCTACCGCCATCTGTACCTGCTAATCAGTACTTGCAGCTTAGCCCGGGCAATGCATGGGTTTATCAAAGCCGGAACATCAATTTACAAACCGGTGACACCCTTTCGCTTTCCAAACTGGACAGTATTCGTGTCGCCTCCGATACCTTCATTGACCGGGCACTCTACCACGTGCAAAAAGGCACCCGTCTGGGCGCGGCTTTCGAGTCCGTTCTCCGGGTTTCCGGCCCTGAAGCCGTAGACACCTCCGGCCAGCTTTACTTCTCCACTCAAATCAACAAGAGCAACTTCAGCGTGCCCCACAGCCTACTTCCTGAAAACGCACAATCTGCAACCGGCAGCATTGATGAGGGGCCGGTATTGACCACGGCCTATGGCACTTATGCCACCCGGGCCTACTCAATGGAAGTGGCTCTGTATACGCCTGACGGAGATAACCCCGAGATCCGTTACGATACGCTTTTCTTTGCGCAGGACGTGGGCTTGCTGCGCTACGTACAGCATCATCCAAGCCATGATCTGCGTGTGGAAATGGATTTACTCAGAGCCTACCTTCGATAAGTAGTGGGCCAATCCAGATAATTATCGGGATCAATTGCTCTGGTAGCTTTTACATTAAGAAGTCCCCACCCGTACGATGGTTGGTTTTGTGCCTCCTCAAAGCAAAACCCAATTGGAAAACTGATTTTTCGAGAAGCCCTAAGCCGGAAACCGCTACCTTTGGCAGCTATGGATATTTCATGGCAACACCTCCTTATCGTTTTTTTTGGCAGTGCTCTGGCTGGCAGCATCAACACGCTGGCGGGCAATGGCTCAGCTATTACGCTCACCATTCTGACTGAGCTGCTGGGGCTGCCTGGCAATCTTGCCAATGGCACCAACCGCGTGGGCATCTTTACACAGAGTGCAGCGGGCTCCTATGCCTTTTTCAGGGGTGGGAAACTCGACCTATTGCGCAGCCGCTGGCCAATCCTGTTTACCATTATTGGAGCAATAGGGGGCGTAGCGGTGGCCGTGAATGTGAGCAATGAAGCCTTCCGCAGCGTCTTCCGTTTCCTGATGATTCTCATGCTTATCGTTATTCTCGTAAAGCCAAAACGCTGGCTGCGGGAATCTGACCTGAGCAAACAGACCAACCCCTGGATTGCTGTACCACTCTACCTCGCGCTGGGATTCTACGGCGGCTTCATTCAGATGGGCATGGGTGTTTTTTTTCTGGCCGTGATGGTGTTGTATGCACGGTACAGCCTGGTTGATGCTAATGCCGTTAAGGTCTTTGTCGTGGGCGCTTACACCTTTCTCGTCATCCTGATCTTCCAATGGCAGGGGCTCATCGACTGGAAAGTGGGGCTGCTCATGGCGGTGGGGCAAACGATTGGGGGCTTTTTTACTGCACACTACGCAGCGACCTACCCTCAGGCTAATGTATGGGCGCACCGCCTGCTGGTAGCCGTGGTTTTACTGGCTATTGTGAAGCTGTTTGACTTGCATCTGCTGCTCTTTTAAATCAGCGAAAATCTTAACCCACAATTAATCCTGCCGGGGTTTACTTTTTCAAAATTTCGGGCATACCTTTGCGCGCTTTTTTGAGAAACCATGAACACAACATCCGACATGATTAATCCAAAAGACCTCATTTCTGTATCTCTGATCCTGTTTTCTGTTATCGATATTATCGGTTCCATCCCTCTGATTATCGATATGAAGAAGCGGGGCGTGAAGATTGAATCGGCTAAAGCGTCCGTGATAGCTATGGTGCTGATGCTGTTATTCCTGTTAACCGGCCGCCCTTTGCTGAGCCTATTTGGCGTGGACGTGGAGTCCTTTGCCGTAGCGGGCTCTATTATCATCTTTTTGCTAGGCATTGAGATGGTGCTGGGCATTACGTTGTTCCGGGATGACCACCTGGAGGAAAAAACCGGAACGATTGTGCCTATTGCCTTCCCCCTGCTGGCCGGCGCCGGTACCATGACCACTATTCTGACCCTGAAAGCCAAATACGCCCCAATTGATATTGCCCTGGGCATTGTCCTCAATACTCTGATTGTCTTCCTGGTACTGCGCAGTAGCGACTGGATCAGCAAAAAGCTGGGCGAGAGCGGTGCCAACGTGCTCCGCAAAGTTTTTGGCATCATCCTGCTGGCGATTGCCATCAAAATTTTCCGGGAAAACTTCCACCTCATGACGAAGGTGGACCTTGCGGAACTGACGAAGCAGCTTTAACCCTTCAACCTCTGGCCTAATTAAGCGTTGATTCGAGTATGCAACGATTAGACGCTACTATTTTCGACTACTGCGAGCAATGGTCTGCACCTCCCGACCCGGTGCTGTATGAACTGGAACGGGAGACACACCTCAGGACCCTCGCCCCGCAGATGCTTTCCGGTGCCCTGCAGGGCCAGCTGCTTAAATTGTTCAGCCAACTGCAGCGACCAAAGTCTGTACTGGAAATTGGCACTTTCACCGGCTACGCCACGATCTGCCTGGCGCAGGGGCTCGTGGAGGAGGGCCGGGTGCGTACCATTGAAGCAAATCCGGAGCTGGAGTATATTATCCGGAAGTACCTGAAAAAAGCGGGACTGGAAGACAAGGTAGAAGTCCATATTGGGGATGCCATGCAGGTCATTCCCACTCTGCCCGGCACCTTCGACCTGGTGTTCATTGATGCCGGCAAACAGTACTATCAGGCCTATTATGACCTCATCATTGACCGGGTGGAATCCGGCGGGCTGATTATTGCCGATAACGTCCTCTGGAGTGGCAAAGTGGCTACCGGTCTCCGGGAAACCGATGCCGACACGAAGCAGCTGCACGCCTTTAATGTAGCGCTGCAGGAAGACGAGCGGGTGGACAATCTGCTGCTGCCGATCCGTGATGGGCTTTTGGTGGCCCGTAAGCGGTAAGGGGGAACGTTTGGTGTAGAAAAGTTGTATATTTATAGTTAGATCTTCATCACTTCTCAAAGCTTATCGATATGGTTTCCTCTTTAGAAAATATTGAGCTTGAATACATAACGGATGATTCCGGTGCAACAACTGCCGTTAAAATACAACTCGAAGACTGGCTGAAGTTAAAAGAAGATTTGCTGAAGCTTGAAAAGATGAGCGCTGTAAACACTCCTTTGAGAAAGGCCTATGCAGAAGTGGCGCAAATGATCAAGGGGGAAGTGCCTAAAGAAGAGGCTCGGTCTTTTATTGAAGCGCTTTAATCTTTGCCCCGATGGTTGTAGTTTACCTGACCTCCACGTTCAAAAAGACAGCCAAGCGGTTGAGCAAAAAATATAGGTCATTAAAAAAGGATTTACTAGGGCTGATTACAGAGCTGGAGGAGAACCCTGTAAAAGGGATCAAAATTGGCGAAAACACTTACAAGATAAGGCTAGCTGTAAAAAGCAAAGGAAAAGGCAAAAGTGGCGGCCTGCGAGTTATCACTTTCCTTTACAGCAGAATAGCAGATACCGAAAGCCAAGAAGTTTACTTACTTGACCTTTTCGACAAATCAGACTTAGATAATTTGCCAAAGTCCTATATCCAAAACCTTGTAGCTCTACTGGAACAGGAGCTTACGGAACAAACGCAGGAAGAAGAATAAATAACAAATTTCTATGCCCTTCAATCTCCAATCCCCCTTCAGCCCCACCGGCGATCAGCCACAGGCCATTGAGCAGCTCATTCAGGGTGTGGAAGGGGGAGAACAGGCGCAGGTACTGCTCGGCGTAACCGGCTCCGGTAAGACCTTTACCATGGCCAACGCCATTGCCCGCCTGAACCGCCCGACCCTTATTCTCACCCACAATAAAACCCTGACTGCACAGCTCTACGGCGAATTCAAGGAATTTTTCCCCGATAATGCGGTGGAGTACTTTGTCTCCTACTACGATTACTATCAGCCGGAAGCCTACATTTCCACTACCGATACCTTTATTGAGAAAGACCTTGCCATCAACGAAGAAGTGGATAAGCTGCGGCTCAGGGCGACCTCCTCGCTCCTGTCGGGGCGGCGCGACATCATCATCGTGGCCTCTGTGTCCTGCATCTATGGTATGGGCAACCCGGAAGACTACAAAAGCAGCATTATCCGGATCAAAGTGGGACAGACAATCTCCCGGAACAACTTCCTGTACAGCCTTGTGAACAGCCTGTATTCGCGCACCGAGACTGACTTCCGGCGGGCGACCTTCCGCGTGAAGGGCGATACCGTTGACATCAACCTGCCCTATGTTGACTTCGGCTACCGGGTAGTTTTCTTCGGGGACGAGATTGAGTCCATTGACCGCATTGAGATTGAAACCGGCAAGCGGATTGAAGGCATGGAAACCGCGGCGATTTTCCCTGCCAACCTGTACATCGCCCCCAAAGACCGCATGAATCAGATCATCCGGGACATTGAGGATGAACTGCACGAACAGGAGAAATACTTTGAGCGCGAACTCCGCTTCCTCGAAGCCAAGCGCATCAAGGAGCGGACTACCTTCGACCTGGAGATGATCCGGGAACTGGGCTATTGCAACGGCGTCGAAAACTACTCCCGTTTCTTTGATGGCCGCCGCCCGGGCACCCGCCCCTTCTGCCTGCTCGATTACTTCCCGGACGACTACCTCATGATTATTGATGAGAGCCACGTGACGGTGCCTCAGGTCCGGGGTATGTACGGAGGCGACCGCGCCCGAAAGCTGAGCCTGGTAGACAATGGCTTCCGCCTGCCCTCGGCCATGGACAACCGCCCGCTGAATTTCTCTGAATTTGAATCCCTCATCAATCAGGTCGTCTTCGTGAGTGCGACGCCGGGCGACTACGAGCTGGAAAAAACCGGAGGTGAACTGGTGGAGCAAATCATTCGCCCCACCGGCCTGCTCGACCCGCCCATTGAAGTGCGTCCGAGTATGAATCAGATTGATGACCTCATGGAAGAAATTCAAAAGCGTATCGAACGGGAGGAGCGTGTACTGGTCACCACCCTCACCAAGCGAATGGCCGAGGAACTGACCAAATACCTGCAGCAGATGAATATCAAGGTCCGCTACATCCACAGTGAGGTGGACACGATGGAGCGGGTGGAAATCCTGCGTGACCTCCGCCTGGGTGAATTTGATGTGCTTGTTGGGGTCAACCTTCTGCGGGAAGGGCTCGACTTGCCGGAAGTGTCTCTTGTTGCCATTATCGATGCTGACAAGGAAGGATTCCTGCGCAACAACCGCTCCCTGACCCAGACCGCCGGACGGGCAGCCCGAAACTCTAATGGCCTAGTCATCTTCTACGCCGACAAGATCACCGATGCCATGCAAAGCACCATCGACGAGACCAACCGCCGGCGTTCCATACAGACAGCGTACAACGAGGAGCACGGCATCACCCCACAGACTGTCCGCAAGAGCCGGGACGAAATTATGGCCAAGAAGTCCATTCTCGACATCCGGGGCAATCAGAAGCGTGCCTATGTGGAGCCTGAAGAACCCAGCCTCGCTGCTGATCCGGTGCTACAATACATGAGCCGCGACAAGGTGGAGAAGATGATCGAAGATACCGAGCGTAAGATGAAAAAGGCAGCCAAGGAACTGGATTTCATCTCAGCTGCACAATTCCGGGACGAGCTCTTTGCGCTGAAGAAAAAGCTGAAGGAAGTGGCCTAAAAGTACAAAGGCAGGTGCTGATCATGCTCAACACCTGCCCGGTATTTCTTTCCGTAACAGACCAATCAGGTTGTATAAACCGAGTTGAACATTACATAATCCGTTGTCAGGTCAGCTCCCCAGCCAACGCCCTGCCCGTCGCCGGCATTCATATCCAGCCGGATGCGCAGGTGAGACTCCCGAAGCAGCCGCTTGACGTGGTTGCGGTCGAAGTCTGCGGGCTTTCCTTTGTCCAGTACCTGTATCAAAGTCTCATTATCGCCCAGATGCAGATCGACATTAGCGTAGTCGAATGGCACACCGGCATTGCCCGCCGCACAAACAATACGCCCCCAGTTAGGATCACGCCCGAACATGGCAGCCTTCACCAGGGTGGAGTCCGAAATTTCGCGGACCAGCGTGCGCGCCACTTTGTCAGAGGGTGCACCGACAACCTGATACTCAATGAACTTGGACGCCCCTTCCCCATCGGAGATGATCAGCTTTGCGAGGTGGACCATCATTTCCTCCAGTCGATTGCGGAACAGCTGATACCCTTCATCCTTTTCTGACTTGATCATTTCATTCCCGGCCATGCCGTTGCAGAGTACAGCCACCATGTCATTGGTAGAGGTATCCCCATCTACCGTGATCATATTAAAAGACAGGTCGACACACTCTTTTACCGCTTTGTTCAGCAGCTTAGGCTCGATGGCCAGGTCGCAGACGATAAAGCCGAGCATAGTCGCCATATTGGGGTGGATCATACCCGACCCTTTAGAGATACCCGCAATATTAATGGTGGTGCCATTCAGGTCGAAATCCATGAAGCCCTCTTTGGCGAAGGTGTCGGTGGTCAGGATGGCGTTGGCCGCAAAAGAGCCGGCTTTAGCATCATTGGAAAGCTTCGCCATATTCTCGCGAATGCCTGAGACGACATCCTCAGTTGGGAAAGGCTCACCGATCAGACCGGTAGAGGCTACAATGACCAGCTCTTTTTCGATACCTAGTTCTTCGGCAGCCGACTGCGCCATGGCTTCAGCTGCCAGGCGGCCCTGCTCGCCGGTACAGGCATTAGCATTGCCGGCATTACAAACGATGAGCTGGGCTTTCCCGCTTTTGATGTGCTCCCGGGAAAGCTTGACCGGTTCGGCCACCACTTCGTTCTGAGTGAAAGTACAAGCCGCACTGGCAGGCACTTCCGAGTAAATAAGCGCCAGGTCACGCCGCATCGACTTGATACCAATGTGTGCGCCCCAGCATTTGATGCCCCGGACCGTGGTAAGGTTTCTTATCATTTTGTTGTTGGTGTTCATGCAGTATATAGGGTTTATGGGTTGAGTGGCAAGGATACAAAGCCACGGGTTTCGGGTAAGCCAAATTGCAGATTCATATTCTGCATAGCCTGGCCTGCCGCACCTTTTACCAAATTATCGATGGCAGCCAAAGTGATGATCCGGTTGGTACGCTCGTCGTAAGTCGTGAAGATATCGCAGAAGTTGGAGCTCCGCACGTCCTTCAGGGTAGGTGGTGTTTTGCGCAAACGCACAAAAGGAGCATCTGCGTAGAAGTCTTCGTACAGCTTCCTAAGCGCCTGATCGCTCACCTCCTCCCGAATGGGGGTGGTGTAAATGGTGGACAGAATACCCCGGTCAACCGGCAGCAAATGGGGTGTAAACTGTACTTGAAGAGGCTCCGGCCGCAGACCGGACAGCTGCTCCTGTATTTCCACAGTGTGGCGATGAGACTTCAGCCCGTAGGCTTTAAAATTATCGCTGACGTTGGAGTAGTGCGTAGTCGGTTTTGCCTTAATACCCGCACCGGTTATGCCTGACTTGGAGTCTACAATCACGTGCGCCGGATCTACCCAGCCTGCCTCTATCAGCGGTGCGAGCCCCAGAATAGCGCTCGTAGGATAGCAGCCGGGGTTAGCAACTAATGAGGATTTTTCAATGGCAGCGCTATGCAGTTCAGGCAACCCATAAACGGCATCTTCGAAGCCTTTGGGGTGGGTGTGGTCTTTTTTGTACCAGGCTTCGTAGACTTCAGGGGAAGAAAGCCGGAAATCCCCGGACAGGTCGACAACATTAAACTTTGCCGATTGGTACCCCTTCACGTAGTCCATGGAAACACCATGCGGGAGCGCCAGAAATACCATATCCAGCTCTGTCTCCAGAACAGCCGAAGCCGGCTGCAGGACATGATCGACCAACCCCTCAAAGTGCGGGTGGACGGCCGAAAAGGGCTCTCCTTTACGGCTTTCCGAAGTGATCATTTGAATTTCCACATCCGGGTGGTTGTACAACAGACGCACAAGCTCAGACCCGGTGTAGCCCGTAGCGCCAACAATTGCTGTTTTGATCATCTATATGTAGGTGTCATTGTTTTTTTGGGTGGTTTTACAACTCGCCGCGCGATTCCAGTGCATTGATGCAGGTAACGATGGTGTCTGCCAGGCGCTCCAGCTCTTCGTAGGAAATCACGAGTGGGGGCACCATGCGCAGCACGTTGTCGGCTGTGGCATTAGCGAGAACACCATGCTTTAGCATTTCCAGCACGAGCGGTTTGGTTTGAAAGTCGAACTCCACGCCAATCATCAGCCCGAGCCCGCGAATCTGACGTAGCTTCGGGTGGGTACCCAGGCGGTCGTCCAGCATTTCCTTCAGCCAGAAACCTTTGCGCTGGGTTTGCTGCAGGATGTTTTCCTGGTCCATGGCTTCCAAAACGGCCAATCCGGCAGCACAAGCCATAGGGTTGCCTCCAAAAGTCGTTCCGTGGTCACCAAATTCGATGGTACTACTTACTTTCTCATTGCTCAGGATGGCCCCAACCGGTAATCCATTGCCCAGTCCTTTCGCCAGCGTCATAATATCCGGCTGTACTTCATAATGGTCCTTGGCAAAAAGTTCGCCGGTACGCCCGACTCCGCACTGAATCTCATCGAAAATCAGCACGATGTTTTCCTTATCGCAAAGCTCGCGCAAAGCACGCAGGTAGCAAGGCTTGGCTACATTAATGCCGCCCTCGCCCTGTACAGGCTCTACGATGATGGCCGCCACCTCTTCGGTAATCGCGGCGCGCACCGCTTCAATATCATTGAAAGGCACTTTCTGGAAGCCGGAAGGCATAGGGCCGAAGCCCTTCTGCATTTTCTTTTTCCCGGTAGCAATCGTAGCTAGTGTACGCCCGTGGAAGGACTTTTGCATAGAAATAATGGTGCCCCCCCTCCCGTTCGAGTGGGCATACTTACGGGCAATTTTGATAGCGCCTTCCACTGATTCTGCGCCGCTGTTGGAGAAAAACACCCGGTCCAGACCTGACCGCTTCACTAGTTGCTCCGACAGTTCTACCTGCGGCTCGCTTACGAAAAAATTAGAAATATGCATCAACTTGGCAGCCTGCTCCTGCAGCTTCTTCACGACGTGCGGGTGGCAGTGCCCCAAATTGCAAACAGCGATGCCTGCCAGGGCGTCAAGGTATTCGTTGCCTTCCACGTCCCAGAGCTTAGCGCCCTCACCACGGCTGAACGCCAGCGGCATACGGTTAAAAGTGGGCAGGTAATATTGTTTATCTACCTGATGTAAGGTGGCATTTGTGGTTTGTTCCTCTACAAGCATATTTCTGTTCCTATTGAGTGGTTATCGGATTGCACGACTTCAGCGATGGTGTCTGGCTTCGTGCCATTTATAATGCGGGCATGCCGGGCACCGTGCTCCAGGGCAATTTGACAGGATTCCAACTTGGGGATCATGCCGCCTTTGATCACACTGCCATAAAGCCCGGGCAATTCTTCAAGCGTTAGCCGCTGAATGAGCGAAGACGGGTCCTCAATATCCCTGAGCAGCCCGTCTACATCGGTCAGTACCAGGTAATCCTGTGCCTTCAGGGCACCAGCCAGAGCACCGGCGAACATGTCGGCGTTCACGTTGTAGTCCTGCCCCGCTTCATCGGAAGCAATACAGGTAACAACAGGCACAAAGTTATTCGAAAGCAACGTCTTCAAAAGCCGGGTGTCTACTTTAGTGACATCGCCAACCTGACCGAGGTCGAAACGCTCAGTCTGCCCGTTTTCGGTTACTTCGTGGTAACGCTTTACCGCGGTGACCATTCGCCCGTCCTTACCAGACAAGCCTACCGCACGCATTCCTGCTTTATTTAACAAATGAACCAGGCTGCTGTTGACTTCGCCCTTGAGCGCCATCTCAATGTACTTCAGTGCCTCCGGTGTCGTCTTGCGGTGGCCGCCGATAAATTCGGACTCAATGCCCACCGTTTTAAGGATATTTTTGATGAACGGGCCACCGCCGTGCACCAACACCACCTTTGTACCTGACTCCTGTAATTTTTTGATATTGGCGACCACAGCAGACTTCAGCTCGTCGTTGAGCATGGCGTTGCCGCCGTACTTGATTAATACTATAGGTTCCTGCTCCATAAATTCTTCTATCGGACAATTTTTCGGGGAATAGCAGTGGGCAAACGGCTCAGCATCTCATTGTTCAGCAACTGCGTATAATTGGTAAATGAACTGACGTTGATGGTGTTGTTCTTCTGCTTGCCCAGCAGTACCACCTCGTCCCCTGTATTCACGTTTGGGATGTCGCCAATGTCCACCATAAATAAGTTCATATTGATCAGACCTGTGATCCGGGCTTTCCGGCCGTTTATCAGCACATAGCCCCGGTTGGACTGCCCGCGGGGGTAACCATTGCAGTAACCCACCGGGATGACGGCAATATCCATATCGTGCGTAGCCTGAAAAGCCGTACCGTAGCCAATGAAGTCTCCTTTTGGTACATGCTTGATATCCATGATATCCGACTTCCAGGTGATGATGCGGCTCATGGGAGTATCCTTCATCTTACTCACGGACTGCAGGTGCTGATAGTAAACATCCGGGCTTGGCCAGAAGCCATAAGTTGCCACGCCAACCCGGACCATATCATAATGGGTTTCGGGCATCACTAAAG
The DNA here is from genome assembly GCF_000759025.1 of Phaeodactylibacter xiamenensis. Classification (GTDB taxonomy): domain Bacteria; phylum Bacteroidota; class Bacteroidia; order Chitinophagales; family Saprospiraceae; genus Phaeodactylibacter; species Phaeodactylibacter xiamenensis. The sequence continues at coordinate 356,153 of NZ_JPOS01000012.1, forward strand.
CGGAGGCGGAGCAGGCGATATGCCGGGTTACAGGCATATACTTTCGCTTCTTACATTCTGCCAGATAGTTTTTGTACCGTTCTTTCTGTTGTTCCGTCCGGAAGGTACTGCTTAGAGACTCAGCCCCTCCAAGATGTGTGCACAGCCCCTGAAAAGTGATGTGCTCGTTGTTTCGCTTGAGGAAGGTAAGCGCTTTTTTGAAGTATTCCTCTGTCATTCCGGTACGGTTGGTGCCCGTTTCCACTTCGATATGCACCTTAGCCTTGCGATTTAGCTTTTTGGCTTTTTCCAACACCAGTTTCAGCCGCTCGTAATTGAACACATAAAATTCAATATCATGCGCAATGGCCCATTCGATATCATTATCATACAGAATGCCCATGATCATAATATCTGTACCTGCTTTCCGGAACTCAAGTACCTCTTCCGCTTCGTAAGCTGAGGCCACAGAAATGTGGTCAACACCAACCTTGCCCAACATAGTCACGATTTGCGGTATACCGTGCCCGTAGGCATTAGCTTTTACCACACAGGACAGGCGCGTGCCCTCAGATAGTTTCTTCCGAATAAAGTTGATATTCTTCTTTAGCCCGGACTGACTGAGCTCAATGCGGGAGGTGTGCTTAACATTCCGTACGAAAGGCTCAAAGTGCCCAATTTGCTTCTTTGTCATAATTATTTTTCATTAAATCCACCGGTACTTACGCCCCCAGCTTTCCTTCGATAGCCTGGTCACTTTGGCTACTGTTTCGACCGGCACCTGATGGTGTTTGTCCTCCAGGCGGAGCTCATTGAAATGGAAAGCGTAAACCCGGGAGACGAACTCATCCACCGGAAGCGAAGACTCGCCGTGGCGCTCTCCGTTGTCCCAAACCGTTGGCTCAATGCCCTGTCCCCAGTCCTGCTTACCCTGACTGTTGGGATTGAAGAAGTACGCCCGCCACGCTTCCGTTTCGGGCACTTTTTCAATTCGTAACAGGGAAATGGCATGGTAGCCCAACATCTGAGCCGAGGAGTCGGTGATGAAAATCCCTGTTGGCACCGGATAAATCAGATGGTGGCCGCCGTTGTAATCCGGATGGAAGGAAGCGTAGAAAATACGCACAAACTCATCGTACTTTTCAACGGCATGCAGTGCAGGATTGTACACCGAACGGAAGCCGGTTTGAATCCAATGCCCGTAAAAGGCAGGGTTTACAGACGCATGGGGATCTTTGCCAAAGTGCTTTAGCCCGGCGCGCTTCATCATTTCGTTGTACACCTTATCCAGCAGCGGGACCAAAACAATGGAAACCGGATCCAGCTGAAAGTCGAACTGCTGCGTCAAACCCTCCGTGACATCCTGCGATTTTATCTGATCACCTTCGTAGCGGAAGACTACATTATTGGTAGTTGCAGCATCAATCATCATATTGATGAGCTTGGCCGGTGCGTAGCGGCTCCACATACTAATGCCTCTTGCAGATTGGCAAGTAGGGTTGTTGCCCTGACGGACGCCGAGCGGCAGCCCCAGCACACAGAGTATCCCCCCGATAAGTGACTGTATGGGAGACAAATCAAACCGGGTCAGGTTACCTTGTTCAAGCCGCTTTGCAACCTCAGGGTGCACCTTGATTTTCACCAACCGGTTGATGGCATGCCAGGCTGTTTTTTGGGAAAAGATGTTGCGCTGCAGTACTCTCGCCAGCCCATACACCGCTTGTTTGTTGCCGGGAACAATAAAATCCTGAATTATCTGATGTACAAAATCCTGATGCCGCTCGTAATCTGCCCGGCCATGAGCGTTCAGGGCCAGCACTTCAGGTATCATATCCGTATGATACTTGCGCACAAATTGCAACAGCACCAACTGATGTTCCGAAACCAGCCCGGTATCCACCATCATTTTGCCTACTTCCTGACACTCCTGCCGCAAGGCATCTGCATCCAGGTTTTCCAGGGCGGTCTCGTACTGCCCGGGAGATTTATACTTGCGGGCAAGCTCTGTAGGACCGAAGAGGGTGTTGATAAAATAGCTCAGCCGGCGGTCCTGCTTTTCACTCAGGTCAAGTGTAAGCTCCCGGCTGATTACGCTTAAAATCCGCTTAATACGGGTAACGACAACAGGGCGGTGCGCTACAATAACCTCAATTTTTTCCAGCAAATGAGGTTTAATTTGCTGCAGGTCAACCCGCTCCCGGACTATACCGAAGAGCATTCTGATCTTTTTCAGCTCTCCATCTGCATACCGGGCGCTCCACCCTTCGTGCTCAAAATCCTCAAAGGCCAGCTCAAAGGTATTCACCAGCATACTGTAGATGAAGCCCCTTGCCTGTTCAGCCGAAAAATCAGGGTGGCTGATCCTGCCTTCGCTGATATTGAGTATTCGAAATTCGTTTAGCATTTCGATCGTACTCGTGGGCGAGCCCGCAAGCAGTGTCCCTCTTACCAGTCCGGGTATGAGATTGTTAGGATTTTCCCATACCGTCCCGTTAAAAAATCCGGATTCGTCCAGCTCGGGAAGCCGGTGATACAGGAGTTGCCCTCCCTCTTCATTTCGGCTAAGTAAGTCGATCTGACTGATGAGCCGTTTCCGCTTGTCATCCTTACTAAAAGAAGGTGCTTCCTGAAAAGCTTGCAGGCTATGCAGGAAACGGTCTTCCAACTGATCTAAGGTTAATGCCATATACTAATTATACGTAAAAGGGTACATCCTCGTAATGCTTCAACAATTCCCGCATGCGTACAGGATCTTCACCGGCGAAGTTAACGGTGCCAAAGTGATTACCAAAACCGCTGCGTTCTGTAATCTTCTGTGGCCCCAGTGGTTCTACAAGATTGTTATCAAGGTAGTAAGGCTCTTCCAGCAGTTCTTCCGGGATTTCCAAACGGGAAATTTGCCCGGGCTTGGGGAATACCATAACGTTGCCGTACTTTTTCTCTGGCATATAGCCCTTTGATGGGAAATATTTGTCCAGTTCCTCCTCCGATATATTGGGGTCGTGGCTGACTACAAAAGCGAGCAGTGCGTCGAAGCCATAAGCTTGCCCACAGAGATCCAAAATATGACCACCGGGAATCCGGCAGGCGACCTCGCCGAAATTAATGGTCTTGCCATCATCACTGACAAACCACTCCGGGTGGACCATTCCGAACTCTATGCCGAAGATGTCCACCATTTTCTGCACTTCATTGTGAATCAGCTCCCGCTTAGCTTCCAGCTCAGGGCCTGCGGGGATGAAGTTGGAATAGCCCAGCTTTACGTATTCTGTTATATTGAGAAAGCGGATCTTTCCTTTGTGAATAAAAGCTTCACAGGAAAATTCTTTGCCGCTCAGGTGGCTTTCCACCAGGCAGGGAAAATCCTTAACCGTCATCTTACGGTCTATATCATCACGGGACCGGACAAAGTGATGCCCAACCGTACCCGCTGCTGCAAATGGTTTGGCGTGGAACCAGGCATCTTCCTCGCCGGGCAACTGTAGTTCTGCTTCATTGAGGCGATCAAGGAACTTATGGACATGCTCTCTGTCATAGACCTCTTCGAACAGCCCTACCTTCAGGCCGCCCAGCAGCGCCTTACGTTTCATCATTGCCTTATTTCGAAAAAGGAAGGCCCGGTTGAGCACGCGGGGGGCATCACGATAGATCGAGTTCAGTGCTCCTGCCCATTCCACAGTTTCTTCGTACAGGGGCACTGCTACATCAGCATTAAAAGGCTTGAGCAATTCTACTAATTCCAGAGAATTGGAATGCGAACCAAACTCATCCAGTTTGTATCCGACAAACGGGATATTATGCTCTTTGGCATAAGCGCCAAATTCAGGAAATGAAACAACAACGTAAGGGAGACCAGATTTTTGTACACTCTCAATCACGGGCAGGCTCCAGCCCATGAGTGCAAAACAGTTAGCCATAAATATTTAAGGGTTTTATGATTTCAGTTCACCGGGCTTCTCCGGGACCACATTTTATATGAATGAAATTTTCGGGAATTCCAAATTTTTTCACTTTTTATCACTTCAAAAGGGCATTTTGACCTTTAAGTTATTTTTTTGGGTAACAAACTACTACTTCAGCTTCGATAATCTCTAAAATCGATCAAATAATTACCAAAACAAAGATAACACCCTCATAAACGTGCAAAATATTAACAAAACGAACCTCAGGTTTGTGCTATCGAATACTCAGATTTGCAAACTTCTTTTTTTTGGCGGTATCTTTGAGCTATGAACGCAACACACGTCCTCAATTTTCTTAAGCGGATCGCCCGGGAAGCCGGATCTATAATGATGGAACGGATTGACGGGCAATACAAAGTCTACGAGAAGCCCGACCATTCAAGGGTAACGGATGTAGACCTGGCCATCTCTAAGCTACTGCAGGCTCAGGTGGAAGCAGAACTCAATGGGATCGAGCTATACAGCGAAGAGTCTCCCAAGTCGGCGATCGACCGCAGCAGGCCTTACATTATAGCCGATGAGCTTGACGGCACGAGCTACTACATAGACCTTAAAAAAGGGTTTTCGCATCAATCAGCCTACTATCATCCCGAGCATGGGCTGTGCGTAGGCCTGGTTTATTATCCCCGGATTGACACGCTGATTTACGCAATTAAGGGACAAGGGGCCTACATTGAAGAAGGAGGAGCCGCACCACAACGGATCACCCCTCCTGCTCCTAAGCCGGTCGAAGCCCTTACTTTCGCACATCCATTGCGCTACCGGGGCGAACGTTACAACAACCTTTACCGCAAACTGGGCGCTGATGACGACCGGATACTCCGGACAGATGCCCGGCGTACCCTCATGATGGCGAAGGGCGAACTTGACGTTAATATATTCCTGTCCCCCCGAATCCCTTACTGGGACTTAAGCGGAGAGAAAGTTATTGTTGAAGAGCTGGGGTACAGCCACAGTTACCTCAACCGGCAGCCGGTAGAATTTGGGAAGCCGCCTCCCAAACCCAACCTTGGCTACCTGATCTGCCCGGAAGAATGGAAAGAAAAATTCTTTACGGAAACACCACGGCTGATTGCATGAGTACCGCCCGTACGCCCGGAAAACTGCTCCTTTTTGGTGAATACACCGTCTTGCTGGGCAGCACAGCTCTGGCACTGCCCCTACCCCACCTTTTTGGAGAATGGGCAACCGGTTCTACCCCACCGAGCCATGACCTGTTACCTTTTGCAGCGCACCTCCATTTCCTGGATCAGGAGGGGCGACTATTGGCTCCCCTTGACACTCAACGGTTCCTTCAGGAGGTAAAATCTGGCCTGTACTTCCATTCCAACATCCCGGTGGGATATGGTGCCGGCAGCTCTGGCGCACTTTGCGCAGCTGTTTATGAACGCTATGCTAATCCGGCAATCGCAAAAGACAATACCACCGCCCTTTCTACGCTGCAGCAACAGCTGGCACAACTGGAGAGCTACTTCCACGGGGAAAGCTCCGGGGCAGACCCCCTGATCTGCTATCTGCAGCACCCCCTGCTAATTGAGCAAAATACTATCCGGCCGGTCTCTGTAGCCCAAAGCTCCGGAGACAGCGGCCTGTTTTTCCTTATAGATACAGGGATTAGCCGGCGAACAGGGCCCCTGGTTCAGCAATTCAAAGCCAAATGCGAGTCTGACCATTTCCGGGAACAGGCACTGCGCCAACTGGCTACGCCAACCACCGCTGCCACCCATGCCTATCTGGAACAAAATACAGCCCAGCTCGAACGCGCCTTACTTCAAATCGCGACAGCCCAGCTCAACCTGCTCAGGGACTTTATTCCAGAGCTCTTCCGGCCAGTTTGGGAAGAGGGGCTGCAATCCCATCAGTTTTACCTGAAACTCTGTGGTGCCGGCGGCGGCGGTTTTCTGATTGGCTACAGCCCGAACAGACAATTGCCCGCATCAATTGAGGCGCAGCGGTTGCATCCTTTGCCGGAGGTGTAAAATGAGAAAACGACTGAACTACCGGCGCAAAACAAAAGGCGGCTTCCATACGGAAGACCGCCTAATTATTTTTTCATACTAATCCAACTAAACAAGTTGCAGAACCTGCAGCACTCAGGGCACCACAGTTTTCTTAATAACCGGGCGTAATAAAATAAGTAAAGATGAAATGCTAATTTGGAAAATCCACCAAAGCAATACGCTTTGAGATTATTTTTGATGCTGACAGACGAACGTGATTAATATCGCGTTGGCATAAAGTTAAGCATTTTATTTTGGAGAATCAGCAATCCGCCCCATTATTCCTTTTGCCACTTCCGATTTCCAAGCCGCTCCAATCGACCGACAGATTCAGGCATCAACCGCCTGCCACAACCATATTCGGTAATATAGTCGTATATTTGTACCCCGCAAGGTATTGAACCCCATCTAATTATACCCAATCGCCGGTCGGCTGACCACCGTGAAGCCGGTACATTTGTGAATCAAGCGACGCCAAAGTATTTTGAAAAAAACGACTGTTCAACAAGATGTTCTACCTATAGCGCCCGAGGAGGCGCTGCACGATTATTACATCTGCTGCCTCAGCCGTGAGGTTAGCCTGACGATAAGGCGGGAAGTACTCACCGGGAAGGCTAAATTCGGCGTTTCCGATGACGGCAAAGAGCTTTTTCAGGTGGCTATGGCCAAGGCGTTTCGAAAAGGGGATTTCAGATCAGACTATTACCGGGGGCATACTTTATTGCTGGCGCTCGAGCTGGCCACCCCTGAGGACTTGTTTGCACAACTCTATGCAGACGCCGACAACGACCCCTTTTCCGGCGGCCGTCAGATGAACAACCACCATGCCACTCCGCTGATCACACCTGAAGGCGACTGGCTCAATCACCGGGAGCGCTACAACCTCAGTTCCGATATTTCCACAACTGCCGGGCAGATGGCCCGTGGGATCGGCCTGGCCATGGCTTCCAAAAAGTACAGAGACCGGCCGGACCTGAAAGCAGAAAATTTCTCCGATAACGGGCAGGAGGTGGTCTTTTGCTGTATTGGAGATGCCTCGACTTCTGAAGGTGCTTTTTGGGAAACCATGAATGCCGCCGGGGTCCATCAATTGCCACTGGTAACGACGGTAGCAGACGATGGCTATGGTATTTCCGTGCCCCGGGAGGTACAGACGACCAAAGACAGCATCAGTGAAGCCATGGCTGGTATGGAAGCCTCATCAGGCACCAACGGTATTGGTATCTACAAGGTCAAAGGCTGGGACTATCCGGCTTTGTGCGAAGCCTATGAACAAAGCGCTTCCCAAGCCCGCCTTAACCACCGCCCTGCACTGGTTCACGTGGAGGAGCTGACGCAGCCACAGGGGCATTCCACCTCTGGCTCCCACGAGCGGTATAAGTCCAAAGCCCGCCTGAAATGGGAAGCCGAACACGATTGCAACCGTAAGTTTAAGCGCTGGCTGCTGGAGGAAGGCATCGCAAGCGAGCAGGAGCTCGAAGACTTGGAGCAAAAAGCCCAAAAAGCGGTAAAACAAGCACGTAGCCGGGCCTGGAAACGATACAACGAGCCCATTCAGCAGGTTTGGAAAACCCTAAAGGCTGATTTCGCCCAGCTGGCAACCGATGCGGGCACAGACCGTGCCCGCCGCATTGAGGATGCCCTAAAAGCTCTGATCAATCCGGTACGGGCGGATATCGTCAAGCTGATCCGGCAAATGCTTTTTGCCACCCGGCAACTCGACACGCCAGAGCGGCAGCGCCTGCAAGCTTTCCTTGAGGAGGTCAACCAGACCATGGAGCAGCGTTACCACACCCACCTCTACAGCCAAACGGACCGTGCAGCGCTAAAGGTACCGGTAAATCCACCCGTTTACAGCGACGATGCGCCAGTTTTGAACGGGTACGAAATTCTTAATCAGTTTTTCGATCAGGCCATGAGCAGCCGGCCGGAGCTTTTTGCCTTCGGAGAGGATGTCGGTAAAATCGGCGATGTCAACCAGGGCTTTGCCGGGCTGCAGGAGAAGCACGGCGCAGAACGCATCTTTGATACCGGCATCCGGGAGTGGACCATCATGGGCTATGCCCTGGGCATGGCGATGCGCGGGCTGCGCCCAATTGCGGAAATTCAGTACCTGGACTATCTGATTTACGGTCTTTCTCCGCTTTCTGATGACCTCGCCACACTCCGCTACCGCAGCAACAGCATCCAGGCTGCCCCGGCTATCATACGTACCCGAGGCCACCGGCTGGAAGGCATTTGGCACTCTGGCTCTCCAATTAGCGTGTTGCTGGGCGCCTTGCGGGGCATCCACCTGCTGGTCCCCAGAAATATGGTGCAGGCGGCTGGGTTTTACAACACACTGCTACAGTCTGATGACCCCGGACTAATTATCGAATGCCTGAATGGCTACCGGCTAAAAGAACGGCTACCTGACAACCTCAATACCTTTACGGTACCCATTGGGGTGCCGGAAATACTCAGAGAAGGCGAAGACGTCACTTTGCTCACATATGGCTCTTGTGTAAGGGTTGCCGAAGCAGCCTGTGACCAACTGGAAGAAGAAGGGATTTCGGTGGAACTGATAGACGCCCAAAGCCTGTTGCCTTTCGATTTGGAGCACCTGACCGTTGGCTCTCTTCAAAAGACCAACCGCCTGGTGGTGCTTGATGAAGATGTGCCCGGTGGCGCTTCTGCCTATCTGCTGCAACAGGTACTGGAACAACAGGGCGGCTACAGATGGCTGGACAGCAAGCCGGTGACCATTACCGCGACAGACCACCGGCCTCCTTACGGGACGGATGGCGATTACTACTCCAAACCCAATCCGGAGGATGTGTTTGAGCGCATTCTTGAAATGATGCAGGAAGCAGAGCCAGGGAGGTTTGCTTAGCCTGGCAACCGGTTATCATCTGTCGGGAAGACGACCTTCGGCTGATAAGCTTTGGCTTCTTCCTCTGACATCCATGCGTAGGCTATAATGATGACGGTATCGCCCACCTGCGCCCGCCGGGCGGCTGCACCATTGAGGCAAATCACGCCGGAACCCCGCTCGCCTTCGATAACGTACGTTTCCAGGCGTTCGCCGTTATTATTGTTAACCACCTGCACTTTCTCACCATCAATCAGCCCCGCCGCATCCATTAAGTCGAGGTCGATTGTAATGCTGCCAACGTAGTTGAGGTCGGCTTGCGTGATAGTTGCGCGGTGTATCTTGGATTTGAATCTTTGAATCAGCATGATATATTCCGAAAGGAATGAAATTTTGTTCAGGTAATAGTTTTCAGGCACATTTAGATTATCTCGCCCTGAAAACGCCTCAATAACAATACAAAATTACGTAAGGTTTATACTCCAGAGTCTTCACCACCTGCTTTTTTGAGGTGGACCCAAGGCTATCCCGGATAAATCACCCGGTTATCAATCAGGCGTACCTCCCCGGCGCGGGCAGCCACGCAGGCGATTACCTCCCGGCCCGCTTCAAAGGTATCGACCAGCTGCAGGTTTTCCGCATCAGCCAGCTTAAAATATTCGGGTACCAGGCCTGCTTCACGAAGGGCATTCAGTGCTTTTTCCTGTATTTCGCCTGGAGACAAAGCTGCCGCCCAACTGCCTGCCTCGGCCAGTGTCTGGCTGATGGCCAGAGCCCGGCTGCGATCTTCCGGCGAAAGCCGCACATTGCGCGAGCTCATAGCCAGCCCGTCGGGCTCCCGAAGGGTAGGACAACCGACAAGCTCCACTTCCAGGCTCAATTGCCGGATCATTTCGCGGATGATGGTCAGCTGCTGATAATCCTTTTGCCCCATGAAAAGAAAATCCGGCTGTACCAGACTGAGCAGCCGCAGCACCACCTGCATCACCCCTTCAAAGTGCCCTGGCCGGTGCTCGCCTTCCATCACTTCTGCCAAATGGCCAAGCGCAACATCCGGCACCGGCACCTCATATTCCGCGGGGTACACCTCCTCCACCTCTGGCATAAACAAGATGTCGCACCCTGCGTTGTGCAGCAGATCAATGTCTCTGCCCGGCGTGCGGGGGTAATGTTGCAGGTCAGCAGATTCGTTGAACTGTGTGGGGTTGACGAAGATGCTGCAAACGGTAACGTGGGCCGTATCTTGGGAAGCGTGCAGCAGAGAGAGGTGGCCTTTGTGCAATGCGCCCATTGTGGGAACAAAGCCAATTTGCCGGTTTCTGGAGCGATAGTCCGCCAGAAAAGCCTGTAAGTCCGCTGATTTCTTGAATAAATACATCAGGTAAAGTTCAAAAATCAATGGCACGGCCAATAGGGCGGCCAATCAGGGCGCAAATATAGACGTTTTTGTTAACAGCGCATTAAGAGCCAGACAAATACGGCAATAACAGCATTTTTTTGTTAAATTTGCAAACTTGTTCATTGAACCTTCGGTGACATCGTTATTTTTTTAAATTTTTACCGCTTATGAGTAAGACAAGAGTGCTGATTGTTTCGCAGGAAATGCAGCCTTATACCGCTGCGTCAGAAATTGCCAATATAGCACGGAAGCTTCCGCAATATATACAGGAAAACGGAATGGAAATCAGGGTGCTTATGCCTCGTTTTGGCACGATTAACGAGCGCCGCCACAGACTGCACGAAGTCGTTCGCCTTTCTGGAATGAACATTATTGTGGATGACGACGACTACCCGCTAATTATAAAGGTCGCTTCACTGCCTGAGGCCCGGATGCAGGTTTACTTCCTGGACAACGAGGACTTCTTCAAGCGCAAACGCATCTTCACGGATGCTGACGACCAACCATTCGAAGACAACCCCGACCGCATGGTCTTTTTCTGCAAAGGCGTTATCGAGACGGTCAAGAAGTTCGGCTGGGCTCCGGATGTGGTCTTTTGCAACGGCTGGATGACGAGCCTTATCCCATTATACCTAAAGACGGCGTACAAGAATGAGCCGCTTTTCCAGAATGCCAAAGTAGTCTATTCTATCTACAATGGCTCTCCGGAAAAAACTTTTTCAGACACTTTCATGGCTAAAGCCTCTATCAACAACCTGACAGAGGATGACCTGAGTGCCTATCAGAATGGCAAGGGGGTAACCCTGCATCACGGCGCAATCAACTTCGCCGATGCCCTGATTCAGGGTAGCGAGCAAATTGAGGACGACGTTAAGAAAGCCCTTTCTGATACCGACAAGCCCGTCCTGGATTATCAGGGTGAAGAAGGCTTCGAAGCGCCAATCAAAGAGTTCTTCGAGACCCTCGTGACAGAGGAAGTGGAGGAAAGCTAGTTCAAAGACTCTTTACCATAATACTATTTTCAGCCCTGCTGGCCCCAAACGGCTTAAGCAGGGCTGAATTTTTTCTTCTGTATACAACGGGCCTATCTTTTTTTTTCTCTTTCCCCGTAGGTAACTACTTTTGCGTCTGAAAGACAAACCTGATCCATTGGTTGAAATGCTCCGGTAAAGTCTGGCGTTACAAAACAGGTGGAACCGTCCACGGCGCGCGAACTTCAGCAAAAAAAGAACTATGAAACGGAATATATTCTGGGGGCTGGGAGCCCTTCTCGCTATTATGCTCATTAATGCCTGCTCTGACCCTACGCTTGTAGGAGGGGGACTGCTCGATGAAGACCGGGCAGAGGTCGGATTTACGGACACCTTCACGCTACAAGTCGCTACCGAACTCAGCGACCCGCTTATGACCTATTCTCCTTTTCCCGTTTTGCAGGCAGACCGGTTTCTGTTCGGCGATTTCCGGGACCCGGTGTTCGGGCAAGCCAAGTCGACGATCAATGTACAGTTGGTGCCTCCGCGCACGAACAGCGCCCCTGTGTTTCACCCTAACTTTGCCGACATCACCGGCGTGGACTCGGTCGTCCTGATCCTGCCTTACACGAGTGGCGGGTTCTATGGGAAAACGGAAGGCGAAACTTTTGGGATACGGGTTACAGAGCTGACCGAGGTTTTTAACGAAGACCGGGAGTACTTCTCTGATCACGAAGCGGGCATTGCCAGTGCCCCCCTGGCGGAAATTGAATTCGTCGCCACGCTCGATAGTATACCTTATATAAATTACCTGGATAATAATTCGCTGGCAGAGCCGGCAGAAGCCGACACGGTTAGCTTTCCGCATCTTCGCGTCCCGCTGCCTACCGTTTGGGCAGACTCCCTGATCAGCTTTTATCTGGCGGATACGACCGTGTTCGATGAAAGCAACCGCTTTCTCGAACGCTTCCCGGGCTTTCAGCTGGAGCCCACCATGCCAACCGCCGGCATGCTCGCTTTTACGCTGCAGTCTATTCGGGCAGGAGTTCATATTTATTACCGGGACAGCACCGATTCTCCCCGTGATTATCAGCTATTTTTCGAGAACGACCAGCTTGATCCGATCGTGCAATTCGCCACTTTTGAGCACAACTACGAAGACACTGATGCTATGCCGCTCCTCGAAAACGGGGAGGAGAATGACAGCCTGCTCTTTGTTCAGGGCATGGCCGGTTTACGCTCAAAGATTAAGCTTCCTGACCTCAGCGTATTTGAGAATGTTGCCATCAACCAGGCCTTCCTTGATTTTTACGTTGCCAGAGGAGAAAGCCTTGACACCGCTAACTATCCTCTAGTCCGGCAAATAGCCGTGAAGGCAGAAAATGACGCAGGGGAAGAGGTGTTCATCTCAGATATGATTGTTGCAGATAACGCACAGATACCTTTTGCCTCTGGTTTCGGGGGTGTTCCGGAATTTATTGAATCCAAGGGCGCTATACGATACCGAATGGCCATTTCCACTTACCTGCAGGAGGTACTGGAAGGCAGGATGTCCAATGAGTTCTACCTCATCCCCATTGAAAACAACGACCTTACCGATGCGAAGCGGTCAGAGGTAGCGGAACGAGTGTTGTTCTACGGCGGAGAGCACCCACAATTTCCTGTCACCCTGAGCGTTACTTTCACACGGTTGTAACATTGTAAAATGGAATATCTTATCAGAAGTGATGCGGGAATCCTCAAAAGTTTGTACTTTGCGGACCCGCGCCTGTTTCGGGAACAAACAAAGCTTCGGTAAAGCACTAAACAGCAAGTTGGTTTTCTGCTTTACCAGAACAACACTCGCACCATATTGAATCCTAATCCCATTAAATTCCAAGGCTGTTCATGGTTGATAAAGCCATTAATGAAATGAACCCAAAGTGCGTTCCCCGGGCTTTACGTTAGGAGTACCGAGCGACGCTCAAAATAAGTATGCGGCTATACTACTGATTTTTTTACCAGGGTACAATTCTCCGGAAGACCAATCAGTAGCTGCCTGTACCCCAACACATCATAATCATTGTACAACTTTAAACCCAAAGAGCTATGTGCGGAATTGTTGCTTACATTGGGCCCCGCCAGGCAAGCCCCTTTCTCATTAACGGCCTGAAACTGCTGGAGTACCGCGGGTACGACAGTGCCGGCATTGCGGTATTGAACGGCGACCTGAAAGTCTTCAAGCGCAAAGGCAAAGTTGCAGAATTAGAAGCCTTCATTGAAGGGCAAGACCACAGCAGTACAGTCGGCCTGGGCCATACCCGCTGGGCTACCCACGGCGAGCCTACCGATATCAATGCCCACCCCCACCGATCCGGTAATGGCCGGCTGGTTATGGTCCACAACGGAATTATTGAAAACTACGGTTCTTTGAAGACAGCACTGCAAAAAGAAGGGCATGTTTTTGAGAGCCAAACCGATACGGAGGTGCTGGTGCACCTCATAGAAGAAATACAGGACCATGGCAATCTGCCACTCGAAGAGGCGGTACGCCTGGCGCTGGATCGTGTGGTAGGCGCCTATGCGATTGTGCTGATGGACCGGGAACACCCCGACAAGCTCGTCGCCGCCCGAAAAGCCAGCCCCCTTGTTATCGGCGTTGGCGATGATGAATACTTCCTCGCTTCGGACGCAGCACCGCTCGCCGGGCACACCAAGCGGATCATTTACATGAATGATGAAGAGATTGCCGTAGTACACCGCAATGGGGACCTGCAGATCAAGAACATCCACAATAAAGTGCAGACTCCTTTCATTCAGGAGTTTGACATGCAGGTCGAAGAACTGGAAAAAGGTGGATACGAACACTTCATGCTAAAGGAGATCCATCAGCAGCCTCAAACCCTTGCTGATTGTATGCGCGGGCGGCTGAGCCTTGAAGCCCCTTACGTCAAGCTGGGCGGGGTTGATGAATACGAAAAAACCATTTCCAACGCCAAGCGCTTCATTATTGCCGCCTGTGGTACGTCCTGGCATGCCGGGCTGATTGGAGAGTATCTCTTTGAGGACCTTGCCCGCATACCGGTAGAGGTGGAGTACGCTTCAGAATTGCGCTACCGCAATCCCATTATTCAGGAAGGCGACGTGGTGATTGCCCTTTCTCAGTCCGGAGAAACTGCAGATACCCTGGCCGCTCTGGAGCTGGCCAAAGACAAAGGTGCGATGCTTTATGGGGTGGTGAATGCTGTTGGCTCTTCCATCGCCCGCCTGACCGATGCCGGTTCCTACATCCACGCCGGGCCGGAAATCGGGGTGGCCTCCACCAAAGCCTTTACCGGTCAGGTAGCACTCCTGACGATGATGGCCATCAGCCTGGGCTACAAAAGAGGGCGTATCCCCAACTCCTATTTTCATAAATTAATCAGCGAATTGCACAATATTCCTGCAAAAATTGAGCGGGCATTACGGTGTGAAGAGCAAATTAAGTATATTGCAAAAGAAATAAAAGATCGCCAAAACGCCCTTTACCTCGGCAGAGGTTTCAACTTCCCCGTTGCACTGGAAGGCGCCCTTAAGCTTAAGGAAATTTCCTACATCCACGCAGAAGGCTATCCGGCAGCAGAAATGAAGCATGGCCCTATTGCTCTGATCGACGAGGAAATGCCGGTCATTGTGATTGCAACCAACCGGAGTGCCTACGACAAGGTAGTCAGCAACATCCAGGAAGTGAAAGCCCGTAAAGGCATGGTTATCGCCGTCGTCACTGAAGGTGAAAAAACCATTAGCGAAATGGCGGACTATACTATTGAAATACCAGATACGGAAGAGCCGCTGACGCCGTTGCTTTCCGTTATCCCGCTACAGTTGCTTTCGTACCACATTGCCGTTATGCGCGGCTGTAATGTGGACCAGCCACGAAACCTGGCGAAGTCTGTAACTGTTGAGTAAAACAACGTCAACGAATTTTTATGAACGATCCGAACAAAATCGGGATGGAGTATAACTCTAACCGAGAGCACCTCATCATCCCGGAATACGGGCGTAATGTGCAGAAAATGATCCACTATGCGAAGGCATTAGAGGACAAAGCTGAGCGGCAGGCTCACATCGAAAAGATCATCGACATGATGCAGATGATGCACCCGCAGAGCCGCAGTATCGAAGATTACCGCGAGCGCCTTTGGAAGCACGTCTACCGCATTGCAGAATACGACCTTGATGTAGATTACCCCTACGGTGAGCCCCCTACTGAAGAGGAGCACCGCAAGCGCCCCGAACAGGTTCCTTACCCGGTTTGGGAAGCGCGCTACCGTCACTATGGCCATAACGTGCAGGAGCTCATCAAAAAAGCAAAGGAAATGCCGGAAGGCCCCAAGCGGGACGGCTTTGTCGCTACTATTGGTTCTTACATGAAGCTGGCCTACCGCACCTGGAACAAGGAGCACTATGTTAGTGATGAAGTCATCAAGTCTGACCTTAAAGGTTTGTCTAAAGGCGAGCTGACCATGGATGAGGACGAGAATATCGAAAACCTCGCTAAAGGCAGCAACAACAACATCACCAATAGTAATAACACCAACAACAACCGCCGCCGCTCCAACAACAAACGGTCCGGTGGTGGCCGCTCCAGAGGCGGGCGTTCCGGTGGTGGCAGCTCCCGCGGAGGGCGCAGCAATTACCGCCGTAGCAAACGCTAGATGACCTCGGTCCTGTTCCCGAAATGATTACTGTTTCGGGAACAGTAATCTCTTCTTACATTCGACTTTCCTCCTTTTTGGGCTTACCTTTGCGGTAAAACCAAAACAACGCTATGTCTTTCGATGCCTTCGAAGTGCACGGTGGTTTGCCACTGAGCGGAAACATCACCCCACAGGGTGCCAAAAATGAAGCCCTTCAGGTGCTTTGTGCCACCCTCCTGACCACTGAACCGGTCACCCTTTCCAATCTCCCCAACATCCTTGATGTCAACCGCCTGCTCGACCTGCTGCGCGGGCTGGGCGTAAAGGTGGAACAAAAAAGCCCCCACTCCTATCAGCTTCAGGCCGATGCTATAGACCTTGGC
Organism: Phaeodactylibacter xiamenensis; assembly: GCF_000759025.1. Taxonomy (GTDB): domain Bacteria; phylum Bacteroidota; class Bacteroidia; order Chitinophagales; family Saprospiraceae; genus Phaeodactylibacter; species Phaeodactylibacter xiamenensis. The sequence continues at coordinate 372,356 of NZ_JPOS01000012.1, forward strand.
TTCTTTGAAACACCGGAATTCCGCCGGGATGCCAGCCGCATCCGGGGCTCTGTCATGCTTATTGCGCCACTGCTGGCCCGGTACGGACAGGCTTTTCTCCCACAACCAGGCGGCGACAAAATCGGCCGACGCAGATTGGATACCCACTTCGTTGGGCTCCAAAAGCTCGGTGCACATTTCGACTACGAATCCGACAAACGGCAGTACTCTGTTACCGCGCCGGAAGGGCTGAAAGGCACCTACTTGCTGATGGACGAGATTTCCGTCACGGGAACCGCCAACGTAGTGATGGCCGCCGTTCTCGCTACGGGCACCACGCAAATTTACAATGCCGCCTGCGAGCCCTATGTGCAGCAACTCTGCCGCATGCTGGTGCAAATGGGCGCCAAAATCGAAGGCATCGGCTCCAATCTACTGACGATAGAAGGGGTAAACGAACTAAAAGGCACCGAACACCGCCTCCTGCCCGATATGATTGAGATTGGCTCTTTCATCGGTCTGGCGGCCATGACCCAGTCAGACATCACCATCAAAGATGCCCGGATAGATCAGCTGGGCATCATCCCCACTGCATTCGAGCGCATGGGCATCAAGCTCGACTTCGAAGGCGACAACATCCGCATCCCGCAGCAGGACACCTACGAGATACAAACCTTTATCGATGGCTCCATCATGACCATCTACGATGCCCCCTGGCCCGGCTTTACGCCCGACCTGATGAGTATTATGCTGGTCATCGCCACACAAGCCAAGGGCAGCGTGCTCATCCACCAAAAGATGTTTGAAAGCCGCCTGTTTTTTGTGGATAAACTCATCGACATGGGCGCACAGATCATTCTCTGCGACCCGCACCGGGCTACCGTCATCGGGCTGGGGCGGAAAAACCAGCTCCGGGGCATCGAAATGTCCTCACCGGATATCCGTGCCGGGGTAGCCCTGCTGATTGCGGCCCTTTCGGCAAAGGGCAAGAGCGTTATCCACAACATCCATCAGATCGACCGGGGCTATGAGCAGATTGATGCGCGGCTGAGGGCGCTGGGTGCCCGGATTGAGCGGGTGGAGGGGTAAGGTACCTTCATAGCGCTAATTGGAGCCTTCGTTTTTCAGAAAAGCCCTACCGCTGTATCATTAGCGGAATAACGTTTTGCTCCCCTTCCGCCCGGAGGCTCAACTGATACCAACCTTCCGGTAAGTTGCCCAGTTGGAAGGTGGCATTGCCGCCGAAGAGCTCCAGGGTACGTTGCCATACCGGTTGCCCAAGGGCATTAAAAAGTATGGCTTCTATCGAGCTGGCTTCCCTCCAGCCGGTTTGAAGATGGATAGCCTCCCCTGACGAAGGGTTGGGGAAAAGGGAAATGCCCTTCGCAGGAAGCAGTGTGTTGGAGCTATTAACAATACCAGGGTCACAGGGCTCACCGGGATTGTCAATGGACCCTAGGCGGTAGTTGGGGTAAATAGAGTTGGATACCTGCCGCATGCCAAAGGGCAACTGAATGGCGTTCTGCTCGAAGTTACAGTCTGTTCCTCCTTCGTCCGGATTATGGATTACGTGGATCGTAGTGCAACTTGAGCAAAAGACATAAATTCTACAATCCGGTCCTAATTGCATATTTGAAAAGTGAGTAGGTATAGGGTCCGCGTACCCATCGTAAGTGTCTATGAGAGTGCGGCTCGCTTCAATGTCAGAGGACCAAAGGTCAAATTGGTACAGCTCTAGATTGCTACCGGCATAAAGATACTGACCACTGGGAGAAAAAGCAGTACCTGCCTGCCATCTATAATCCTCAGGCATTGGAAAAAACCTAGGGTTGCTAAACTGCCCTATACTACGGTCAAAGTCAAAAAGGCGGACCCCGTCATTTTCATTATTGCTGCGGTAGGCAAACTGAGACCCATCAGGAGAAAAAACCGTTTGTCCCCATGAATATCCAGTTTGAGCGTGCCCGATTTCCTGTTCATGGCTAAAGGTAACCCCATCTGAAGTGAGCAGGAAAAAATAGTACTTATTGCCTACCTTTTCAGGGCAAACCACCCACCAGTCTTCTCCATTGGCATGTTTGACCGCTGTGATCTCACCTAAGGAGTTAAAGCTTTCAGAATTATCTATCAAGACTGTGTTTTTTTCTAATATAGATCCGTTCCCTCCATTTTGTGCATCATCAACAACGGTGTACAATAATTGAATAAGTGCGCCATACGGAGCCCCTTGGATCGGATCATAGGCAGACCGTATATGAAAGAGATAATAAAGATTAGTGTCACCAGGCACTGGTATGGCTAATGCACCCTGAAATGGTACAGTATAACCGGGCGAATGTTGGCTTTCATCACATTGATTGTTATGTACGTCACCAGGATTAATTCCATCCCCATTTTCCATAAGTTGGTGCCGGGCATTATGTACTTCGCACCCATTGGTATAAAAAATTAGTTCTCCTTCCGCATTGCTCATGGTAAAATTGGTGCCCCCAAAAATCATCTGCACACTGTCCGGTGCACTAATGACAGGGGGGCTTGAGTTAAAGTCGAGCATAGACGCTTCCCCCCAGTCATTGCTGAGGATGTATTGTTCACTGAACAGCCAGGTGTAGTCGTGTTTTTGGGCGGATAGGTTGGAGGTAAATCCGGCCATACAGCAGAGTAAAGTCAAAAAAGTTCGCATGTTCAAAAATTAATGTACCTGGCCCGTGCAAGCCAGGTTGATGCCTAAAAAAAGTCCAAAAAAAACACGCTTCATACAATTTTAGTAAGCGCCAGCGCGTGCATTCATTAGAAAGAAACTACATTCCAGGTCAGGCAATAAAACTTATCGATCTGACCCTATTCTGAAATTTTGTGCCGCAATGTTCATTCAATCAGATGCAAGATACCCCCCCCCGCGATATTTCCAAATATTTTCAAAGTTTTCTCAGGAAAAACATTGCAAAATGGCAAAACACCAAAGAGGTACAGAAACTCAGACGGGACAACCTAATCAAAATTCCATTAATGCCCCTTTTACTACCCCCCTACCGCACCAGCAGCTTCCGCGTCACCACCTCGCCGCCCCAGCCGGCCTGCACAAAATACACGCCGGTCTGCCAGCCACTGACCGGCACCTGTTCCACCTCATCCGGTGCATCATTGGCGTACATCAGCTGTCCTTTGGTATTGTAAATGCGGTACCAGTAGATTGGTATGCCCCTTGCATTGAGGGTGACGATGGAGCGGGTCGGGTTGGGCCAGAGAAAAAGTGCAGGCTCAACCGGTGGCTCCTCTGGTTCCGGAGGGGTGAGGTCTTCCTGCACGCAGCCTTGGTAGATAGGCGGAAAGCAATCGTCCCAATAGCTTATCGCCTCCGCATCTGCGAAAAACAAATTAAGCGGTTCGTCCGTGAAGTAGGGACGGCTGACCTGAAGAGCTACCTTAAATTGATTGAGCCCTAACGGGTTCAACTGTAAGGGCCCAACGGACATCAGGCCCATCCTGCGGCCGGGGCTATTGCCTACCGCGAGTTCAGACCACCCGGATCCTTCACCAGGAAAATCAGGGAAGATGGCACTTACCATATTCCCAGGTGCCTCATATCCTTGTTCGCCGTAAGTTATGGGCGTACCGTCCCGCCATTGCCCATTCAGGCAGCGGTATACTTCAAATGGGATTTGCGGGAAGCGCTGCCCTGCGGTAGGCTCTTCTCCCTCCGGAAACAATTGGATGAAGTTTTGAAAGCGCGATTCAATCACCGTATCCCCACCATCAGGACTTGGCAGCCTCCTGAAAGGACGATTTACCACCGTGCAACCTACCGCTTCTGTCACCTCGCAACCGGAGGCCATAGGTTGCTGGGTGTTGTAAAAATACAGTAGCTCCTGTTCCGGCTTGGAGCCCAGGTAACCTCCGGGGCCACACTCCGGGCCATGGTCCATAAGCAGCCCGATGTACATGGAATCCAATGGCGTTAGCCCCTTAAGCTGAAACCTGTAATCGAGAAAGACCGTATGGCTCATCTCCGCACTCCTGGCTTCTTCAGCAAAGCGGTTACGACCACAGTAGTAAATCGTGCCGGTCAGGTAAAACTGTAGCCCGCTGTAGCCTTCGTTAAGAAAAGCGGCAGGCTTGAAATTATGAAAAGGTACCCAGAAGATTTCGTCAGGCATGGTCCTTATTGTTCCACATAATGTAGACTCATCGTGTACCGGGTGATCCCCATTATCCGGATTGTAGACCCCGTCGGCATCTTCATCCCAGAAGGGCGCCAGTCCAAGTAATTCGGCAGGCAGTTCTGTTGTATTGTTGTTATAGGACCCGAAATGGGGGTTGCGCGTCCCCGGCCAGGCATAAATAGCAGGTTGCGGGTTATCAATCTTACCGTTATCCGCATAATCGCGCTGATGTTTAAGGATTTCGGCGCGGGTGACCCGCCAAACGTTGTTGGTGCCTTCCAGAATAGAATCTTGCATTGCTCCTTCAAGGTTGGAAAAAGCAATGCCTGGCCAAAAGCCGTTTTCCTCGTCATCCTCCATATGGACGGTGGTGTATATTGAGCCAACCGCATTAAGCGCTCCCATCCAAAGCCCGGCAAATTGCAAACTACTGGCGTAATCGCCCCGGTCTTCCAGGTAGTCGAGCCTCAAATCGCCTTCCCTGCCTCCGTGAAAAAGCCGCCCATCCGAGCTTACGCTGAAACGGAGGTTATTGCCATGAAAATGCTCATATTTGGGCGTGAAATCCTGCCCAAAAAGAAATCCAAAACAGCTGCAAAAGCAGAGCAGAAAGAAGGGGCGCATCGTTTTTTTGAGGAAAAATGCAAAATTACCGCCTGATGTGCAAGGAAAAAGTATCGCTAAAGTCAGGTTCCTGAATAGCTTCAGCCCTCCAGCTCCGCCAGGCGCTCCACCCGGCGGATAAACGCGGTTTTGGCTTTGGCGTAATCGTTATGGCTTTCCCAAACGCCCTTAGCCAGCTTGACTTTCATACGGTAGTAGGCATCGCGGGTGATCGGGTGCCGCCGGAGGTAATCGCGGAAAGCCAGGTGCCGTTGCCAGAAAGGAGAGCCGTGCCGTAGCAGATGAAGATGGAAAACAGGCGGATGGGCAACCCGGTCAGGGAAGTCCTCCGGGCTTTCAAAAACAGTAGCCGGAAAATCCTGCAACCGGGCCAGGAAACGCCGGTCGCGGAAAGGAGGCTCCTCAAAACAGGGATAATAACAGTAGCCTGCTTTCAACAGTGGATCCACGGCAGCACTTAGGCTTTCTTCATCCGAAAAGCCCACCATGATGTCAATGACGGGCTTCCCGCCCAGCCCTTCCACTGCTGTGCTGCCGATGTGCTGCACTTCGGGCGACCAAGCAGTAAGACAGGCTTCCAAACGCCCCTGCTCCTGCTGGAAAGCCACTGCCCAATCGGCGCTGTAAGGTTCTATCATCACACGTACTGCCATGGGCCGAATATAGCACATTCTTAGGGATCAGAATTGTCAGATTGAACGCAAAGCGAGCGGGTTTCGGCCTCATCCGGCACACAAAGCCTCTGAATTTGAGTATGTTTGCAAAAAAAGTGGCATGATCAACCCGACCAGTCAGTTCATGGTAGACTTTACGCTCCCGGAGGAACTCTCCACCGAATTCACAGACCTCATCCCCTATCAGCGGGCTGTGGTGGACCGCTACCTGTCGGAAGGCTCCCTGGTGAACTATGCCCTCGCGCTGGAAAGTGCCAAGCTCTGGGCCATCTTTAATGCCAACTCCGAAATGGAGGTGCTGGAAATGCTGGCGGACTTCCCGCTCACGCCCTTCATGCAAGTGGAAATCAATCAACTGACTTCTTTCAATACGGCTGAGGCGGCACCTGCTTTTTCGCTCAACTAATTTTTGGCAGCCAACGGTTTGAACCAGCGCCCCCATCTGCCCTGTTTCCTCTGTAAAACTTCCATGCAAATCCTCCGCAATCTGCAACTCACCGGGGCAGCTGCCCGCCCGTTTCTGCTTGATGCGTACTACGTGCCAAGCAGCCAGCCCAAGCCTATTGTGCTGTTCGCCCACGGCTTTAAAGGCTTCAAAGACTGGGGCCACTGGGACCTTATTGCCCGGCGGTTTGCGGAAGCCGGTTTTGTTTTTATCAAATTCAACTTTTCGCACAACGGCACGACGCTGGCTGCGCCAACCGACTTTGCTGACCTCGAAGCATTTGGGCAGAACAACTACTCCAAGGAACTGAATGACCTGCAGGCCGTACTCACCTGGCTGCACCACGGTGATGAAAGGCTGCCCGCTGAAGAAGCCGACCTTGGGCGCATTCACCTGATCGGTCACAGCCGGGGAGGTGCAATTTCAATCATTTACGCCTCCCAGGATGAGCGGATTTCGAGCCTGCTGACCTGGGCTTCGGTTGCCAGCCTGGATTATGCCTGGAAAACGCCAGGCATGATGGCAAAGTGGGAAGCAGACGGCCAATATGAAGTGGTCAATGGGCGGACCGGGCAACAAATGCCCATCTATTTTCAAATGTACCGCGACTACAAAGCCCGGGAGGAAGCTATGGATGTAAAGCGGGCGCTTCAGCGGCTGGATATCCCCATGCTGATCCTGCACGGCACAGCAGACCCGGCAGTGCCGGCCTCGGCTGCGGAGGCACTGAAAGAGGGCAAAACAGATGCCCGGCTGCACCTGATCGAGGGCGCAGACCACGTCTTTGGCGGGCAGCACCCTTTTGAGCAGAAGGCCTTACCTGCCCATAGCCGGGAATTGGTCGAACAATCGCTACGGTTTTTAAAAAGCCTGCACCGATAAACGCCAACAAAAAACCCGGCTGGGACGCCGGGTTTAGCAAATTGAGAACGAATCTGGAGAGATTTGGTTTTTTGGGGTTACTCTCTCAAAATTTGCAGGGATTGATAAGTGAGCCCTTGGGGTTATACAAGGTTCAAAAGTGTTTTCTTGGTGGTTTTGTAGATAAGAGTGCACGCCCGCCAATTTTCCACAAAAGAAAAGGCACTTTTTTTATTTTTCTATTCCAGATCTACCTAATTATCTGAAAAACAGATATTTAAACCTGATCCGGGTTTTCAAAAAAACCATCTGCTCCCTTTAATCACTCGATTTATCTTGGTTCCCAGGCAGTAGTGTGGGTTTTCGTTTTTAGCATTAGGCTGAATTCGGTACTTTTGAGCATCAACAGAACGAATTGCTGTGTTAGCCATATTCAGATCCAACCAGCTTATGGCGAGTGTACTGCTCGCATTTTACATCCTGCTTGTGCGAGGTTCTGTATTTTTTGTGCCGGTTGATATGGCACCTCACGGTGCCGGACCTTTCTCCATCTGGGTTTACGACTGGATCGGGCACAGTGGGCAGTTGCCATCCATTGTTGCGATGGTGCTGTTGTTGCTACAGGGCTTTTATCTGAATTACCTGGTCATGGAACACCGGCTGGCCAGTGAAGTCAGTTTGTTTCCCGGTGTTTTCTATGTGCTGATCTGTAGTCTGCTTCCCTCCTTTCATTACCTCTCACCTGTCTTAATGGGCAATACCTTTTTTCTGATTGTGATGGGGGAAGTCTTTGCCACTTACAAAAATAACAGGGCGGCCGACCGGATTTTCAACATCGGGTTCTGGTCAGGTGTGGGTTTCTTATTTTATCCCTCTTTCCTGCTCCTGCTGTTATTCGGTTTTTCGGGGCTCAATATTCTGCGCGCCTTTAAGGTGCGGGAGCGGCTGATGGCCATTACGGGGCTTTTTGTCCCGGTATTCCTCACCGGAGCATGGGCTTTTTGGAACGGCTGGTACCCGGCATACCTGCAAATGCTGAGCAACAGCTTTGAATGGCTAAGCTATGTGGCGGCAGCGCCGGCACGGGTATATCGTGACCTTGGCATTATGAGCGCATTGGTGCTTGTGGTGCTGTTCAGCCACCGCAGCTATATGCTGAAGCAAAATATTGAAGTGCAGCGCAAGATCAGCATCGTATACTGGGGCCTGATTATTACTACGCTGAGCCTGGTCTTTCAGGCCGACATCCAACTTGACCACTTGCTGATTACAGCAGCGCCTATCGGACTGCTGCTCTCCCTCAACTTTGTGCGTATGCCTGGCCGCATGGCCGAAGTCCTGCACCTCCTGTTACTCGTGATTGCTCTGGCCCTGCAGTTCCAGCCTATGATTTTCCCGGATCTGTAGCTCTCTTGTGCGGTTTGGAGCGCGCAAATACTGGCCCCTTTACTGATGTAAAAACAGCCACCGCCGTCCGTCATTCCACATAGCAGCAGCCCACATCAAGACCTCCCTCTTCCCGGACCCTCCTCAACTGTTAAACTTTTATTATTGCCTTGCTGAGCTTCAGTAACTTATCATGGTAGCGTGTAAATTTACCGTATTCATCATAATACAAAGCCAGACTATGAAATACCTCCTTTTGTGTTTGCTCCTTGGATGGGGAACAGTACAGCTTACAGCACAGCAAGATATGCTCCAGCCAGTAAACTGGGCATTCGAGGCCAAAATGGTCAATGATACCACCTTTGACCTGACCTTTACTGCCGCAATCCAAAAGGGATGGTACCTCTATGCACAGGACCTGGAAGAGGGCGGCCCCATTCCCACCACCATTGCATTTGACCCGGCAGAGGGCTTACAACTGATTGGTGAGACCAAGGAAGCCGGCCCGGTAATCGAAGGCATGGATGAGCTCTTTCAAATGAACGTCCGGAAGTTCAAAAATGAAGTCGTTTTTACTCAGAGAGCCGTCATTTCCGAGAAGACAAAAGTCGTCAGCGGTTATATCGAATTTATGACCTGTGACGACGAGCAATGCCTGCCCCCTACAGAAATACCCTTTGCGTTTTCGTTCCGCGGGTGACCGAAGCAGGGCATTGTACTCCAGATCACAATTTAAGCTGCTAAAGGTTATTATCTTTGCGCTTCAACTGACCTCCCGCACACCTTGTTAATCTTGCAAAGCTAAATGTAAGTCATGAAAAAAACGCTTCTGCTCCTTCCGATACTTTTCCTGGCAAGCCTGCTGATGGGGCAGGTTGAAACGCCGGTTACCTGGTCGTTCGAAGCCAAGCCTGCCGGTGAGAACACCTATGACCTGGTCTTCAAAGCCAATATTGCTGATGGCTGGAAGACCTACTCCCCTTTTCAGTCTTACGGCGATGACGTCTTCGGCCCGGTCCCTGCCGGCATCTACTTTGACGAGGGCGATCATTTTGAGACCGTCGGCAAGCTAAAGGAGTCTGACAACCGTCAGGAAGCGCTTGAGCCTTTGTTTGACAACATCACGGTGGCCTACTTTAAGAAATATGCCACTTTCACGCAGCGGGTCAGGGTCAGTGACTTCGGGAAGCCCATTACTGGCTATGTGGAATGCATGGCTTGTGACGCGGAGAAATGCCTGCCACCATCCGCAGAGGACTTCAGCTTTAGCCTGAAACCCACCGCAAGCGCTCCAGTAACAGCAGAGTCCAAGTCTGCGCAAACCGAAACAGCGCCGGCTACTGATGAAACAACAGCTGAAACAGCCCCGAAATTTTCCATCTCCGGTACAGAAGATGCACTGATCAGCGATGCAGGCGCCTCATCGGGTATGAAGGAGCCAGTGCAGTGGTCCTTTAGCAGCAAGCTCTTACAGGATAGCCTCTACGAAGTGACCTTCACCGCCGATATCGAAGCGGGCTGGACGATTTATTCCGTCCATACCAATCCTGATGACGGCCCGCTGCCAACCACTTTCAACTTTGAAGACAGCGACGAGTATCAGTTGGTGGGCGCCATTTCCGAATCCGGAAAGACTAAAACAGGAATGGACCCGGTTTTCAAGGTAGAAGTGACGAAATTTGTAGAAAGCCCCGCGGTTTTCACTCAGCAGCTGGTTGCGATGGACCCCACTCAGCCTGTAACCGGTTATCTGACTTATATGACCTGCAATGATGCCGAGTGCATCCCTGCCGATGTGGACTTTGCCATCAACCTGGCAGCCGGTGCAGGGGGGATCGTACAGGTAGACCCGGCCAGCGGGCTCAAAGCGATTGACCAAACGGTGCCTGCCATACGCGAAACACACAAATCACCGGTAGCAACCTGTGGCAAGGAAGCCCAAAGCGACGAAGAAAGCAGCCTGCTCTGGACTTTCGTCCTAGGCTTTGCAGGTGGCCTTTTAGCTCTGCTGACGCCCTGTGTCTTCCCTATGATCCCGCTTACGGTGAGCTTTTTCACCAAGAGTTCTCAGGATAAGGCCGCAGGCGTACGCAATGCACTGATTTATGGCTTGTCTATTATCGTGATTTATGTGGCTATTGGCTTGCTCATTACTGGGATTTTCGGTGCCACCGCACTGAATGCCTTGTCGACCAACTGGATTGCCAATACTTTATTCTTCGTAATCTTTTTATTCTTTGCCTTTTCTTTCTTTGGGTATTACGAGATCACCCTGCCCAGTTCCTGGGCTAATAAGAGTGACGCCATGGCAGACCGCGGCGGGCTGATTGGCATTTTCTTTATGGCCTTTACCCTGGCTCTCGTTTCCTTCTCCTGCACCGGCCCAATCATTGGTTCGGCCCTGGTACAATCGGCTACCAGCAGCCTCGGCCCGTTTGTGGTGATGCTCGGCTTTTCCACAGCGCTGGCACTGCCGTTTGCACTTTTTGCAGCTTTCCCCGGCTGGCTCAATTCACTGCCCCGCTCGGGCGGCTGGATGAACTCGGTGAAAGTAGTCCTGGGCTTCCTGGAGCTGGCACTGGCCCTCAAGTTCCTCTCGGTTGCGGATATGACGATGCACTGGGGCATTCTGCCCTACGAGGTATTCCTGGGCGCATGGATTTTGGTCTTCGCAGCCATGACAGCCTACCTCTTTGGCTGGATCAAATTCCCGCACGACAGCCCTGTTAAGAAATTATCGCCCACCCGAGGTGGCTTTGCCGCCTTGTCGCTGGCCTTCACCATATACCTCGTCACCGGCTTCATGTACAACGAAGACACTAAGAGCTACAATGCCCTAAAGCTTATGAGCGGCCTGGCGCCTCCTGCCAATTACAACATCCTGCTAGCCAAAGGAGAGGCAGACGAAAGTATAAAGGCCAAGTACCCTTCCTTTACGAAGTGTGCCAATGACCTGGACTGCTTCAAAAACTACGAAGAGGGCGTGGCTTACGCCAAAGAGAATGATATGCCTATTCTGCTTGACTTCACCGGCTATGGCTGTGTCAACTGCCGTAAGACCGAAGAGCACATCTGGGTGGAAGATGTCGTCAAGGACAAACTGGAGCAGGACTTTGTGCTCATTTCACTTTATGTGGATGACCGGAAGGAACTGGAAGAAACCCTCCTGTCTATCCCTCGCCAGGAGAAGCTGCGCAATGTGGGCAACCTCTGGGCAGACTTCCAGATCGTCAATTTTGAGCAGAACTCTCAGCCGCTCTACGTCATGATGAGCCCGGACGAGCAAGTCCTTGCCCCACCCCGCGGCTATAAGGAGGGCGTTCAGGATTATGCTGAATTCCTGGAATGTGGGCTAAATACTTTTCAGGGGCTTAACCCGGACGCTCCGTCGAAAGGCAGTAAGCCACTGGGCAGCAATTAAACACGATCCCAAAGGACGTTAAAGCGTACGCCGCCTGTAGCCTGTTTGCTGCAGGCGGCGTATGCGTTATTGCCTGAGTACCATGGACTGCCAGTGTTGTGCTCCTTCCTGCACCACCACTACGTACCAGCCGGGAGGGAGCGCCCCCCACTGCCATTGCAACTGACTTTGCCCAGCCGGCCAAATACCCTGCTGTACGCACTGCCCCAAGCTGTTGTAGATGCCCACCTGCACGGTATTTTTGAATGGCACCCCTGCAGACAGGTAGAACCATTCTCCTGCCGGGTTGGGAAATGCTTTTACCGAAAACTGAAATGAAGGCTCCTCGGTAGCGACTGCCGGTGTACAGTCAGAAATATTGTCAAGGACCGCCCGGTACTTGGGAGCATCCTCATAGGGCGCATCCTGATAAAACTGACTCGTCAGCAACCCCCAGCTCCCGTACCGCCCGCTCGTTGGCCCGATGAAGGAAAAATTCATAAGCAAAGTCGGATCCGGACCAACAGAGAGCGTGCGCAGCGAATCGTACCATTCCTGATACAAATCGTACATGCCCGGATGGGACTGAGCTTCCACTAATGCCGGATTGTAAGGTTGCTCGGAGCCAAAGGGCTGTGGCGTCAGGTGCTGCCCGCCTTCGTAGAAAAGCATGGGAATCCCCAGTTCGTCTGCAATAGACACCTGCTGCGCCTTTACCCACGGTACAGCCCTGCCCAGCATCCCTTCACGCGCCCAATCCAGGACATCCCCGGCGGAGGCCGCTGCACCCAGTGCCTCCAAAGCCGCAATGCCCTCATCTGAAAAGCCAAAATAGGCAGCTGGTGCAAAGGCATCAAAGCTACCGGGCTCCATATTGAATACGATGCGGTTGCTTACGTCCTGCCATGACAGCTGTACGCCCACCACCCGCACGAGCCGGTCTTCCTGCCCTTCAAACTCCTCTGTCCAGATATCCAGAGCGTTTTGTACAAAGGGGACGATCCGCTCCGGCCAGGGCACCTCCTGATCACCATTGTCATGGCAGTAGTGGGTCTGTTCGAAGATCCAGTTCCAGATTTCATTGGAGTATTCCACATAGATAGCGAGGCTGGGGTCCAGTTCATCCCGGAATAATCTCGCCATTTGACGGATATAGTCTTCATCAGCAGCGTGGGGGATGCACACCCATGCATCTGCCTGCTTCAGGTTGCAGATTTCGGCCCACCACTCATAGGGGATACCGTGAGGCGTATAGGTGTAGTCATCTATTTGCGGGCGGTCAGCCCAGTGCTGAAGGGGCGAGCTGTTGGTATGCCCCCAGTCCATAAACCTTAGCGCGTTGAACGGCTCCAGTTTGCTCAACCAGGCTTCTGACCAGGGCTGACCTGTATAGGTTGCTTCAGTGCCGGGCAGCAAAAAGCGGATATTACGTACGGGGTCGTTTGCTGCTGATGCCATTAGCTCCATGGCCATAATATCAGCTACACCAGGGGTGACTTCAACCTCTATCCGGCCAGGTACAGCGGTGATCACTTCGGCATCACCCCAAAAATCAAAGGCTCCTGTACCTTCGTACAGCACAACATATACCCCTTCCGGCAGTGCCTCCGTATTTGCCCAAACAGACCGGACGATCTGCGGTGCTTCCGTACCAGGTATATCCGCTACCGGCAATGACAACGGATAGCCGTGCTCATCCAGAGGAATGTGGGTAAGGACATCGGTGTCCCAGTCATTCGCGCCCCCGTCTACCCAATAGGCATTGTGGGTAATCCAGGTACGCCCGTACTTCATAATATCAGCAAAGGGCCATTCGCTGCCCCAGTCTGCCGGCCCTGCCAGATTAGTACCAATACGCAAGCGGCAGCTGTCTGCAAGTTGAGCCGACAGTGCGAGGGGCATTGCGACCACAAGCAGGATCGCCAACGCCCGGAACCCTTTATTTTTCATCTTATCCCATTTTTGAAAGGTCTGCGGGGAAGGTGCTCAGTCCTAGTTCTGATTTCACGCGATCATTCAGCCGGCGGGCCTGATCAAAGTTATCAAAAGCGCCCACAATCACTTTGTAAACCGTTTTGCCATTGAGATCGGCGATGTTGACGATAACGGGCTGCTCAAACTGCCGCTCCAGCTTTTCTGCCTGTACCAGCACATTGCCATAATCACCAAATACACCAATCTGCACCCCCCAGCCCCGAGCCGGTTGAGGCGCAACCTTAAACCGGAACAACCCTTGCCCTGATGAAACCTGCGGGGCTACACTCCCCCGGGAGGGCGACGGAGCAGGCGACGGAGACGGGGTTGGGCGGGGAGAAGGCTTTGGTGTGGGCTGTGGCACCACATTAGACGATTCGCGACGGTCACGCCGGCGCAAGGCTTCTGCTACTGCTTTATCGGCATTGACCCTGCCGTAGCCATATTTCAAAGACCGCCCGTTGACGTATTCGGATGGAGCGCCAATCTTATCTGCGGTAGCGCGAAGGATTTCTTTGACTTCCCGGGCTGTAAGGTCAGGATTGGCGGAAAGCATAAGGGCGCAAATACCAGCAACCAAAGGGGTGGAACTGGAAGTGCCACCAAAGTGCTTGTAGTGCGGGCCCCGGTCACGCCCGTCCCGGTAATACTTGTAGACGCCCGTTTCCCAGCTCAGCCCGGGGTCCCATGATGCCCGGGCAGCCAGGATTGGCCAATCGCCATTGGAAGGTGCACAAATATCAATTTCCCGCCCCCGGTTGGAATAGCTGGCGTGGGTATCCTTACTGGTGGAGGCAGCCACCGCGATGACATCGGGGTGCGCGGCATAAAAGTTGACGTAATCTTTATCATCGTTGCCTACCGCATACAGAATGACGCAGCCCTTGCCATTACGGCCCTGCCGTGCGGCTTTCGCAATCGCCTGTTCCTTAATGCTGCCCAGGCTGAACTTAGGGTCTGTGGTGCCCCAGCTGCAGCTGATGATGTCCGCTCCATTGCGCATGCAATAGTCAAACATCTGTTCCGTAGCCCGGTTACTGAATGAAGTGCCATTGACCGGCATAAACCGGGATTCCGGTGCTGCGCCTACGATGCCCCGACCATTGCTTACCGCAAGGGCAACACTTGCACAGGGCGTACCGTGTGTAAACCGGGCATCGCCCATCGTCATGTTGGAAGAACCGGTCCACAGGTCAAAAGGCCGGAATAATTTAGTCCTCAAATCCGGATGGTTGACGTCAAAGCCATTATCAATAATAGCGATGGTAATGCGGTCAGAGCCCATGCCATCGAGCCTGCGCCAGGCATCAAACACTTTCGCATCAGCCCCCTGCCGCAGGCGGTAGTTGGCACCAGGAATGTAACCACGATTGCGCAAATGCCACTGCTGAGTGACCAAATCATCGTTGGGCTCATGGTATTCGTACTCATCGAGCAGCGTGTCCAGGTCAGGCTCAGCGACCTTCACCATAGATATTCCCTGCAGCAAGTGAGCGACTTTCAGCGGATTGGGGGAGTTTGCTGTTACCCGGGCAACGATTTGCTGTTGGTCCCGCCGTTCGACGAGCTCCAGCTTGTACTCTTCCAGTACAATGCCCTGCTCTTCTTCATCCACGCCCTCTTCAAAGGTAATAAACAGCTCGCCTGTAGCAACAAGAGGCTTGTCACTGCCCTCAGCGTAGTATACATGAGTGCCTACGGCTACTTCATCGCGGGTACGCACTGCGTCCAGTTTCTGATCAATATTCTGCCCTTCTGCATTCAGGCTTACGATTTTGAAACCGCCCAGGTTCTGGTGGACTTCCTTTTTGACGAAAGGCTGGTCTTCGGTTGTTTTTTCTTCAGCGGTGCGCAGCCCCACCAGGGCTTTACTTTTTTTGAGGGTGAGTTCACCTTTACCACTGCGGACTTTAAGTTTGCTCATGTGCTTTGTTTTCGGGGATTTGGTAACCGATAACCAATATAGAAATATTTCATGGATAATAGCGCCTTTGTACCACAGGAGCTTGCCCTAAGGCATAGAAACAGGAACGGGGTTGAACTACTGAATAGCTCAACCCCGCTTATCTACAACAACATTAATCTTTCGGCACTTTTTAAGCGCGGCGCTCTTTTTGAGCCTCAGCGTACATTTTTTGCAGCTTTTTGCGTGCAAAGAAAATACGGCTTTTAATGGTACCAAGTGGAGAGCCCAGTTGCTCTGCAATTTCGTCATACTTATACCCCTGATAAGCCATCATGAAGGGACGGCAGAAGTCCTCGGGTAAAGAGTTAACCATTTTCATCAGCTCTTTGTAGGCCACATTATTTTCCCCATCGTTCTCCACTGTTTTATCTCCGGAGTTGAGGTAATAATTATTGGGCGTTTGGTCGATGATCATATTACGGCGCACCTTCTTACGGTAATTGTTGATGAAGATGTTACGCATGATGGTCACCGCCCAGGCTTTGAAGTTCGTGCCTTGCTTGTATTTATCTGCATTGGTGATGATGCGGACTGCTGTATCCTGGTACAGATCCTCAGCATCAACCGGATTGCCGGTCAGCTTAAGCGAAAACGCCCGAAGCGAACTGCTGATGCTGTCCAGTTGTTCCTGAATCTGATTTTGCACTGTATATAGCATAGTCGGTGATTTATGTTTGATGAATTAGCTTTTGTAATTATTATTTACAAATTTACAGTTCCAACATCAATTTTGCAAATAAAATTTCCCTCGGACGGCGCTTTCTGCTGCAGGTGTAGTTGATTTGACAGTTCAATGGCAATGCCCCTCTGAATCGTTAAAAATCTTAACACAACTAAACCATGCGGAGCTTCATTTGTATTTTAGAATGAATAATGCAAAACGGTAAACTTCATCGTTCGGTCTTTTTGCAGGAAAAGCCATCCAATCATGAGCCTGGTTAAGGAACAACAAGATACCATTCTACTACATCGGAACATTCGCTTTTTACGTAAGCAAATGAAACTCAGTCAGGAAGAACTGGGCAGGCGCATCGGGCTCAACCGGGGCAATATCGCCTCCTACGAAAACGGTAGTGCAGAACCCAAGATATGTAACCTGCTGAAACTCTCCAACCTCTTCGGTGTCCCCATTCTTGACCTGACCAAGCGGGATTTAAGTGTGGTGGACAACCTTCAGGCCGCCAATGATCATTATCAGGCGCCTTCTGCCAATGAAGCTGAACTGATCGAGCAATTCACAAAAAGGGCAGACGAGCTCCTTAAGGTAATCAATAGCATACATACTTGCTTCGAATATAAGACCAATTCGCTTGATGAATCGACGCGCGGCTCAAAAGCCTATCAAATGGCGGCTATGAAATTCGAAGAACTCTTTGATGCATCAGAAGAACTGGCAGGGAATCATAAAGCGTTAATTGACTTTGTAAAGTGTCACATCAAAGGAAAATAATTATTTTTTATTCAAATATTCCCACCTGATTCTTGACTGTTATTTGACGTTCCCTTATCTTTATATTCACAAACGTTATTTTCCCAACACTTCTTGCAAACAGCTTGATCATTCTACTCAAGCGGCACTTTGGCACAACACTCCTCCTGATACCAGTCAACACAGAACACAGCTAAGAACAAACCACTATATACCACAGCACTTGGGGCTGGCTGCGTCCTGCATTCAATATGTCCGGATTTAACCACGCAGCTCAGTTGCAATGAGAAAACCCTTTTTTCGGTAATTACCCAGCCGGAAGATGAGTTGTATATATGAATCTATTTACTCAAACGACCGTACAAATGATGTGCACAAAAACTACACCTGTCAAGATTAGTACTTACCGAAAACCGTATCTTATGAAAATTTTACTCACCCTGGCCGTGCTGCTGCCCGGCTTCTGCCTTTGTGCAGCCGATACCATTACGGGACCTAATAATCCGCTTCAGTTTACAGCGTCTGATTACCTCGAAATCCAGCAAAAAGCAAAAACAGAAGGCAAACTTTATTTTTTACACTTTACAGCTGATCATGTCGAGCAGTGTATCTGGATGGAAAAGCACACGTTCTCCAACGAACGGTTAGCAGCATATATCTCAAATAATTACCTGGCAGCTGAAGTGGACATAGAGCAACCGGAAGGTGCCCGTTTACAACATCAGTATGAGATCAATCAGCTGCCCACTACCTTAATCTTTAGTACAAAAGGGGAACTTATCGGTGGCCTCACCGGCAAGCAGACCGCTAATGAAATGCTGGCTACGCTTCGCAACTACGATACACCGGAATACCGTATTTTGCCTGCCAAAGCCAAAGGTGGAAATGCGTGGCCGGCTGCCTACAAAGCTGTAGACCGCAAAATCTTCAGGCCGAGGCTGGTTCCTGATATTGCTTCCGGCAGTGCCGCTGACTATTCCCGGCAGCAATCAGGCCTGACTCAAAACCAGGTACAGACAGTACGCCCGGCTTATACGGAACACTACCCTAGTATTTATACCCGTCCACAAAACCATATAGCAACCCGCCCGGAAAGCTCCTTTGCCTTGCAGGTTGGCGTCTTCTCAAACTATCAGAACGCTTACCGGGAAAAAGGCAACCTTGAACGCTACGGAGCACCGGGCCATGTATTTCCTGTGAAAAGTCAGGATGGACATACCGTATACCGGTTATGTGCTGTTGATTTCAAAACCAGGGCAGAGGCAGAGCAGTACCAAAAAGCAGTGTCTGCAAGATACCCCGACAGCTTTGTCAAAGAAATTGAAAAATAATGGAATGGAATAGCTGATCCAGCAAAGTGCCTTACCCCCCGTATTTTCAGGCCAGCTGGCCGACCCAGCTTAACGGATGTTCTTCTTTAAGAGCATCCGTTTTTTATTTTTGCCCTTCACCAACTTGAGAACCATGTCCAGCCTCCTCCTCCGTAATATTCGTTTCCTCGCCCTCGCAGAGACTCACCCTCAGGCTTCCTATGCCGGCACTGCCATGCAGCACATACCAGTAATAGAAGATGCTTTTTTGCTCATCGAAAAAAGCAAGATCGCCAACTTTGGCCCCATGGAAACCTGCCCGGTCCAAGCTGACGAAGTGGTGGACTGCAGCGGGCGTGCTGTTTTGCCCGCATGGTGCGACTCCCATACCCACCTGGTCTTTGCCCGCAGCCGGGAAGAAGAATTCGTGGACCGTATCAAAGGGCTCAGCTACGAAGAAATTGCCCGCCGGGGCGGTGGCATTCTCAACTCTGCCCGCCGGTTGCAGGAAGCTTCCGAAGCGGAGCTGTTCGAGTCTGCATGGGGGCGCCTCCGAGAGGTGATCAGCTATGGTACAGGGGCCATTGAAATCAAAAGCGGCTACGGGCTGACTGTAGAGAGCGAGCTCAAAATGCTCCGGGTCATCCGCCGACTGGGCGAAAAAGCGCCTATCCCTGTCAAAGCGACCTTCCTTGGTGCCCATGCCCTGCCGCCGGCTTACCAATCAGACCGCAAAGCTTACCTCGACCTCATCGTCAACGAAATGCTGCCCCGCATTGCGGAGGAAAACCTGGCGGATTACGTGGATGCCTTCTGCGAGAAAGGGTTCTTTACCGTTGCCGAAATGGAACGCGTCATGGAAGCGGGTGCCAAATACGGGCTGAAAGCCAAAGTACACACCAACCAATTCAACAGCATGGGTGGCATTGAAGCAGCGGTAGCCCATGGTGCTGTTTCGGTAGACCATCTGGAAGTCGTCTCGGATGCAGAGTTGGAAATCCTAAAAAGCGGGCAAAGCATCCCAACCCTTTTGCCCTCGGCCCCCTTCTTCATTGGAGGACACTATCAACCCGCCCGTAAGCTGATTGATGCCGGCTTGCCCGTTGCTCTAGCCACGGACTACAACCCGGGGTCAACCCCTTCCGGACGGATGCAGTTCGTGCTGGCCCTGGCTTGCCTGAAGTGTGGCATGTTGCCCGAAGAGGCAATCTGTGCCGCCACGCTGAATGGCGCCAAAGCGATGGAGCTGGAAGCCGAACTCGGCAGCATAGCCATGGGCAAACGCGGCAGTTTTGTACTTACTGCTCCCCTGCCCTCGTTGGCGTACCTGCCTTACGCATTCGGCACTGATCTGGTGGAGCGCGTCTATATCGATGGGCAGTGCCGGGTTGATAAGCGGTCTGTGTTTATAGACTGACTAACTTAAATCACCCAGGATGTTAATGCCCTATTGGAGTGTTTCCCGGTTTTCCGGCCTTTTCTTCTTCCTCGTGAGCCTGTTCCCCGCTGTTGCGGCAGCTCAGTTCACGCCAGACTACGAAGTCCTCATCACCACAACAGACGGGCGGGCCCTGAAGGGGCGTAGTGTACGGCAGGACAGTAGCGGGTACCAGTTTTGGCTAAAAGATGCACGGCGGGAAACGATGATCAACCAAGATCAAATCCATCGCATTGATACACTGGGGCTGTGGAGCCCGCCGGTAGGCAGTTACCTGAATCAGATTGGTCCCAATACCAGTTACGGGCTCAAGAAGGGCGAGGTTTACTGGCGCTCCTATATGCTCACCGCCAACTTTGCCGCTGTGGGGATAACGGATTACTTTTCCATCGGTGCCGGCTTCGATATTGCTTCCAGTATTTTAACTGCCTCTGACCATACTTTCACCTATGCCATCGCCCCAAAGTTCAGCATCCCCATCCGAAAGGACCTGATCAACGTAGGGATCGGTGGCATTTTTCTGAACCTGCCTGATTACGAAGGCGGTTTCTCTACCCATAATTTCTACCACGCCACTTTCTCTGTGGGCTCGCGGAGCCGCAACCTCTCGACAGGGCTGGCAATGGTACAGGTGGAGGGCAACCTGCGCCCCTCTCCGGTCTACACCATGAATATGAACTGGTCGGTCAAATCTTTTTTCGCCCTACAGGCAGAAATACTGACCGGTGCCCCTATAGAAGGCACTATTGTCCTACCCGGCATACAGCTCATTGGCCGGCGGTTGGACTTCAATCTTACCTACCCGCTTGGCTGGAATGTGGGAAGCTTCTATTACAGCCCGTTCCCACTTGGCGCACTGAGTTTCAAAATCAGCCGCCCGTAGCGAAAATCAACATCTGCGCCCTGTCCTTGTTCCAGTTACACATGCATTAGTGACTGAAAATCAAAACAATGGATACGCCTAAGTATGAAAAGCTATTTCCCGTTCTTCTGTTTAGTATCAGGGCGTTCGGCTTGAATAACCTTTTTCAGATTCCAGACTGGTATGATGAAGTACAGGCCAATGCCTGGACGTTTACTTTCCAGCAAGTCGATATTGCGGAAATTGTGCTGTACCTCACAAGCAGCTTTGCCTTTTGGCTCGTCTGGAAAAACCGGTCCCTGCACCAAATCTTCTGGCCGGCCTTTGCCTACGTTGGCGTTATACTGTTCAGCAGCAGCTGGTCGCTGCTCTTTTTTGGGCTGCAATCTCCACTTGCCGCATTTATTGATATGATTGTCGTGGCGCTGGCTATTGGAATAGCCGGGCTGCAATTTTACCGGCACCACAAGGCTGCAGGCTGGCTCATGGCGCCCTGTTTCGTAGGCGCGGTTGCCTTCGCCTTTAACAACTACCATATTTATCAGGTGTACACGCAAATAATGAGTGCATAGCCCACTCACTGAAGAACCAAAATTCAGACTGCGTGTTATACTTTCAAAAATTACTGAAAATAACGAATTTAAATATGAAAAGTGTCATCACCTGTGATATGGAGGGTCGGATTGAGACCTTCAATAAAGGCGCGGAAGAAATGTTCGGGTATCCTGCGGACGAGGTCATCGGGAAGGAGCGGGTTTCTGTCTTTTCTCCGGGAGAGATTGTGCTCCAAAATGTACCAGTCTGGCTCGATGAAGCCAGTAAGCACGGCAAGTATACCGCTAAAACCAAGTTTGTGCGCAAAGATGGCACGCCATTCAATGCCAAAATCCGCGTTACGCCCACTTTTGCCAATGGTAAAGACAATGGTCAAACCGGTTATTGCGGGGTGACTGAAGTGATTGAGGAGGAGGTCAACCCAACTATTAAGTTATCCACCAAGCTGATCAAAGCACTGGCGATCACACGTATGCCCTTTCTGTCGGCAGTGCTGATGCCAGCGTTCATAGGAGGCGCGTATGCTTATCACTACGAGCTGGGTTCGCCCGGTGCGTTCAACTGGTGGTTGTTTACCCTTGCAGTAATTGGCGTGGCGCTGCTCCACCTCGGCAGCAACGTCATGAACGACTACTTCGATGTCAAGGACGGCACCGATGGGGCGAATAACGACTATTTCCTGCAATTTTCGGGCGGTAGCCGGGCTATAGAGCTCGGGCTCATCACGCTCGAAGGTACTAAACGCCTGGGCCTGGCGCTGATCGCCGGTGCGACACTCATCGGTATTTACCTGACAGCAGTCACCGGTTGGGTGACGTTCCTGATTGGGCTGGCGGGATTGGCTATCGGCTATTTATACACCGCGCCTCCGGTACGCCTGGTCGCCCGTCAAGGGTTGGGAGAACTGGGGATTGCGCTGGCTTTTGGTCCCCTGGTCACTCTTGGAATCGTTTATGTAGTAACGCAGCAGCTTTCCCCAATGGCATTTCTGATCGGACTGCCTGTGGGTCTGCTAACCGCCAATATCCTGCTCATCAATGAGTTTCCGGATGCGGAGTCAGATGCTAAGACCGGCAAAAATCACCTCGTCGTTACCTTCGGCAAGGAAAAGAGCACCTATATATATCTGTCGATACTGATTATGGCTTTTCTGTCTAATCTCGCGATTGTCTGGTTCCTGCCTAACACCAATCCCTGGCTGATTGGCGTGAGCGTTGCTTCACTGGTTGCAGGCATTTTGATCTTCCGGCATGTTCGGGAGCACTATCAGGACCGGGAACTGGTAACTTCCAACAAAAATACGATAGCCCTCAGCGCACTGACCGGTCTGCTGACAACACTCGCCTTGATAATAGGATAAAAAATACGTTTTGGTTTGATCTGAAAGTCCCGGTGCTGTGGTGCGCCGGGGCTTTTTTTATTGGAAAATCGTTCCAGAAACCGCCAAAACACGGACCAAAGTCACGATTTAGCGAAAATTCGCAAAATTTCAGCCCTTATCCTTTACTTTTTGCCGATAAGCCCCTAAATTAGTAGCGAAAATTCGCTAAACGGTTTGCAAGGCGCTACAAATCAAGCCTTTTTAAACAAACTACAGGCGAATCCGGAGTGGTTTCCACGCTCCGTAACTCAGCAACTTTAACGAAGCATTAGGCTACTAAAATAAGATTTTACCATGCAAGACACGCTCAGCAAGACTGATGTACTCAAGGGGGGCGAATTCCTGATCAGCGATACGCCCGGCCCGGAGTCGACCTTCATCCCGGAAGAAATGAATGAGGAACAGCTCATGATCCGCGATACCGTACGGGACTTTTTGAACACGGAAATTCTGCCACACATCGACCGCATTGAGGCGCAGGAAGAAGGGCTGGCCCCACAGCTGTTGGAAAAAATGGCGGAGCTCGGCCTGCTGGGCTCTCACATGCCCGAGGAATACGGTGGCATGCAGCTGGACACCAACACCAACACGATGATTTGTGATGTTTTTGGCCCGGCCGCTGCGTTCACCGTTTCTTATGCCGCTCACACTGGCATTGGCATGCTGCCCATTCTCTACTTTGGCGATGAGTCTCAGAAAGCTACTTACCTGCCGCGCCTAATCAATGGCGAACTGAAAGCCGCTTACTGTCTGACGGAGCCAAGTTCCGGTTCTGATGCCCTGGCTGCCAAAACCCGGGCGGACCTGAGCGAGGATGGCAACCACTACGTCATCAATGGCCAGAAGATGTGGATTTCCAATGCTGGCTTTGCAGACATTTTCATTGTTTTCGCACAGATTGACGGCGATAAGTTCACCGGCTTTATCGTGGAGCGCGATTCTGAGGGGCTAACCCTGGGCGCAGAAGAGAAAAAGCTGGGCATCAAGGGCTCTTCCACCCGTCAGGTCTTCTTTGAAAATGTAAAAGTGCCTAAAGAAAATGTACTGGGCGAAATTGGCAAGGGGCACCTTATTGCTTTCAATGCCCTGAATATTGGCCGCTTTAAGCTGTGCGCACTCTGCGTGGGCGGTGCCAAGAAAAGCGCTGAGACCGCCGTGCAGTACGCCAACGAGCGTATTCAGTTCAAGCAGCCGATTGCCAACTTCGGTGCGATCAAGCACAAACTGGGCGAGCAAGCCATTCAGATTTTCGCAGCGGAGAGCGCCATGTACCGCGTATCTCATCTCCTACAGGAAAAGAACAAGGCTCTGATGGCAGAAGGTATGACCTTTGCGGAAGCCAAGCGGCAGGCAGCCGAAGAATACGCCATTGAGTGTGCCCTGCTCAAGGTGCTCGGCTCAGAAGTACTCGACTATGTAGTCGACGAGACCGTGCAGGTACACGGTGGCATGGGCTATTCTGAAGAAGGCACCGCTGCCCGTGCCTACCGTGATGCCCGTATTAACCGCATCTACGAAGGAACTAACGAAATCAACCGCATGCTTTCCATCGACATGCTGTTCCGCCGCGCGCTGAAGGGCAATCTCGATATCGTCGGGCCAGCCTGGGAAGTACAAAAGGAACTGGCGTCTATGCCTTCCTTTGATCAGCCCGAGGGCGCCTACGCTGCCGAGAAGAAAGCGATCAAGGAGTTCAAAAAAGCCGTACTGATGACCGCTGGTGCTGCTGCCAAAATGCAAATGGACGGCGAGCTCAACCTCAAGGAAGAGCAGGAGATCATCATGAATGTCTCCGATATGCTGCTCGACACCCTCACCGCAGAGTCTATGCTGATGCGGGTGGAGAAACTAGCGGGTATGGACAGCAAGGAGCAGCCACAGGAAATTTACGATGCCATGCTGAAGGTCTTTATGACCGATGCCACCGCCCGTATCCACAAAAAAGGCACGGATGCCTTGGTTTCCTTTGCCGAAGGCGATCTGCTGCGCACCATGCTGATGGGTCTGAAGCGCTTCACCAAGTACACACCGACCAACGTCAAGAAAGCCCGCCGCATGATTGCCGACCGCATGATTGAAGCGAACGGCTACTGCTTCTAACTAAAGATTTTTGTAGACAATGCTAGATAGGTTGAAAGCCCCGGTCCGTTTGGATCGGGGTTTTTGTTTGGGTGCGCCCGGTGAGGCGACCTCTCCTCACACCACCGCCGCCAGCCAGCTCGCCTGACTGATCGCCCGCTTGGCATCCAGTTCCCTGGCTTCATCTGCGCCGCCGATGAGGTGGACTTTGAGTCCGGCTGCTTCCAGTGGTTGTTGCAGGGTACGCAGAGGCTCCTGCCCGGCGCAGACCACCACATGATCCACGTCCAGCAGGCGGGGCTCGCCTTTATGCAGGATGTGCAGCCCGGCATCATCCACCCGCTCATACTGCACTTCGCTGAGCATCTCCACGCCCTTTTTGCGCAGGCTCTGCCGGTGAATCCATCCGGTGGTCTTGCCGAGGCCGGCACCGGGCTTGCCTTTGGACCGCTGCATGAGGTAGATTTGGCGGACGGGCGGTGTTGACTTTGGCTTGGTCAGTGCGCCGGGGTTCTTATAGCCGGTATCCACCCCCCATTCCTCCATGAATGCCTCCACAGGCTGAGGAGTATCCGATGGTGGGTGGATGAGAAACTCAGAGACATCAAAGCCAATGCCACCGGCACCGATAATCGCAACGCGCTGCCCTACTTCCTGGCTATGCAGGAGTACATCCACATAGCTCAGCACCTTGGGGTGGTCTATGCCTTCCAGCTGAATCTGCCGGGGAGCAACGCCGGTAGCCAGAGCGACTTCATCGAAGCCCTGACTCGTCAGATCATCGGCTTCCACGCGGGTATTGAGGTGAAGATGGACGTCCTGTATTTCAATCTGACGCTCAAAGTAGCGCAGGGTTTCGCAAAACTCTTCCTTGCCCGGGATGCGCTTCGCCATGTTGAATTGACCGCCAATTTGGTGGCTGCCTTCAAAAAGATGGACTTCATGCCCACGCTGTGCGGCTACGGTAGCGAAGGCCAGCCCTGCCGGGCCAGCGCCTACCACGGCCAGCTTTTTCTTCGTCTGCGCAGGCGTGTAGTTGAGCTCCGTCTCGTGGCAGGCCCGTGGGTTGACCAGGCAACTGGCTGTTTTCTGTTTGAACACATGATCGAGGCAAGCCTGATTGCAGGCGATGCAAGTATTGATTTCGTCCGCCCGGTTTTCCTCTGCTTTCTGCACAAAGTCGGCATCGGCGAGGAAGGGGCGCGCCATCGACACCATGTCGGCATGGCCCGCCGCGAGGATTTCTTCCGCTTTTTCCGGCGTATTGATGCGGTTGGTGGTGATGAGCGGGATGCCCACTTTGCCCATCAGGCGCTGTGTGACCCAACTGAATCCGCCCCGGGGCACCATCGTGGCTATCGTCGGGACCCGAGCCTCGTGCCAGCCTATGCCGGTATTGATGATGGTCGCGCCGGCCGCTTCGATCTCCCGGGCGAGGTGCTCCACTTCTTCCCAACTGCTACCGTCGTGCACCAGGTCGAGCATAGACAAGCGGTAAATGATGATGAAATTGGGCCCCACTGCTTCCCGGGTACGGCGTACGATTTCAATCGGGAAACGGATACGGTTCTCGTAGGGGCCACCCCATTTGTCGGTCCGCTTATTGGTTTTGGCAACAATAAACTGATTGATGAGGTAGCCCTCCGAGCCCATGACTTCCACGCCATCGTACCCGGCTTCCTGTGCCAGTTGGGCCGTGCGGACGAAAGCGCGAATGGTGCGCTCCACACCACCACCACTCAGTTTCCACGGCTTGAAAGGCGAGATGGGCGACTTGAGGCGGGAAGGCGCGACGGCCAGTGGGTGGTAACCATAGCGCCCGGCGTGCAGGATTTGGAGGCAGATTTTGCCATCCGCTTCGTGTACGGCATCGGTTACAACGCGGTGGTTGCGCATCTCCCTGCGGTTGGAGAGCTTGGCAGAAAAAGGGCTCACCCAGCCTGCCCGGTTGGGCGCAATGCCCCCGGTGACCATTAGCCCGACGCCACCCCGGGCCCGTTCGGCGAAATAGGCGCCCATTTTTTCGAATCCGTTTTTCTCTTCCTCCAGCCCGGTATGCATGGAGCCCATGAGCACACGGTTTTTGAGGGTGGTGAAGCCCAGGTCGAGGGGGGCAAGCAGCTTTGGGTAAGTTGGGTGCATGGTGGATTAATTTGTGGCGATGAATTTAGCGAAAATTCGCTAAATTCATCGCTAAAATCCACATTTTCATGCATCCCACTTTAATTTTCCGGAGCCCCGGCTTCCACCCACAACTCCAATTGCCGCACTTCGCAATCTGAAATACCGGCACCCGCAGGCGGCATAGGCTGAAATCCCGGCAGATGGGCGGCTGTACCCACTAACTGGCCACTAAGCGCCTGTTCGCGGATCGTGGCATAATTGTTCAGGAGCACCCCTCCACTGGGATTACTACCTTGATGGCAGCCAGCACACTGGGTTTGTACAAGAGGGGCAATATGGAGGCTGAAGCTTACCGAGACCGTATCACAAGCCTGATCACAGTGAAGATTTTGTGCACCCTGCTGAATCCAGGCCAGGATCATCGCTTTTTCTGAACTGCTGAGTGGGTTACGGGGCGCGGGCGGCATACGGTCTTCCGGGTCGCTATCCGAAAGGACTTCATAAAGCTCACTGTCTGTAGGGTCATTCAGTCGAATACCGCTGGTCGTGCGCACCGATTGATAATCGACTAAAACGACGCCATCGCGGTGGGACTCTGTGCTATGGCAGCCCGACATCGCGCAATTGGAAACCAGGATCGGCAACAATTGCTGCTCAAAGTAAACGCTGTCCGGGTCGCAGGGCATAGTGTTTACCGTTGTATCAGTGCTATCTGTTGGGTTGGAGGGATTGGTACCGTTGTTGATTGTTGAATTGGGGCCCGGGACCACCACGGGCTCACGCTCACAGGCAGGCATCAACAGGTAAGCCAGTACTACTGCCGCGAGCAATTGATGTTTAAGTTGCATAATTTGAAGTATTTGTGCCTGTGTTACTTCAGCACAGGCTTTTTAACCTGAAAAACCCTGGAAAGATTAAAGCCAAACTGAATGTCTCCGTTGAGCCAGGAACCATTGTCTCCAAGCAGGAAGGCGCGTTCGTTCATACCATTGCTGTTAGAGAAGTGCAGTTGGAAAACATGCCCCCCGGTTTCTATATCCACTCCGATTGACAATGGGTTGTACACCCAGCTATTGGGGAAACGGTTGAAGGCGTGGTAGTAATCGGCCACCAGCGCCACCCGGTTCGTCAACTTATACCGCCCGCCAATGCCGAGGGCGAAAAAGTCATTGGTAGCCAGGCGGTTTTCTACAATATTACGGTGCACGAGGACCGGGGAGAGCTGCAGGGTGAACTCGTTGCTGAATTTGCGCCCGATAATCAGCTCGTGGTAGTACGCCAAGCGGCGGGTAAAGGTTGGCTCCACTTCTGTAAAGGGAAAGGGTTGTTCCTGACCGTTATATGTTGCCCCGCTAACCCAGACGAGAGAGACAGGCATAGTTTTCGCCCCTTTCGACTGCCACAGGATGCGCCACTTCACAAAGCCATCAAGCTCTTTCTGAAACGTAGACCGGCCCACCCCTACAGTAAGATTAGGGGTAACACCGTAGTCAAAACCCATACGCATAGAAGCCTGGTCTAAACCAAAAAACTGCTGGTACCCCTGATTGACTCGCCCGAAGCGGTGAAGGATACGGAAATCCAGAACCCCTTCGCCTATCATCTCCATGCTGTGCCCGTTAATGACCCGGCTGCTTTTGAAGGCATTGGTGATTTGTTCGGTGGCAGGCTCTTCTTCGATCAGGCTCAGCAAATCATCTTCCTGAGCCAAGGCAGCAGGCAGCCATACCCACAGCATCAATAAGCCTGCAACTATGATTTTCAATTTGTGCATCGTTACTATTTTTTAAGGGGTTGAAGGTTAGCGTCTACTGTGATATCGACAACCTCTGCAATTTTACTGCCTACTATAGAGGGTATTTTGATTTTGTAGTCTTCGAGTTTGACGGAAAAAGCAGCCACAGCGTGAAGCCCCTCCCCATCACTCTGAATACTCCCCGTTGAACTAACCTGATGGGTCACGCCATGAAGGGTAAGCAACCCTTTGGCGGTTACCGGCCAGGAGCCAGTTTTTTGCAGAGCTGCCTCATCGGGAAGCCCGGTCAGGTCACCCTTAAATACAGCTTTCGGGTACTGCTCGCTCTCCACGTAGTTTTCATTGAAATGCTCCTCCATCAGGCCATTTTTGAAATGAAACCCCTTCATACGTACTGCCCATTCCATTTTTCCAGACTGAAAGTCAAGTACACAGACCGCTTCTTTATTGAGGGCTTTAATTTCTTCGAAATAATCCGTGATGCCCTCGGCATCAAAGGTGATCTGACCGCTACGGGTAAAAAACTTACTTTGGGCAGGCAAGGCTGTCTGCAAGGCGGTGCACAACAGCAGCCCCATCATCATTCGAATGGTGGTTATCATGATTTTTTGTTTTTATAGTTTGGGAAAGCTCTAATTTTCGGGTGCGCCATCCGCCACCCACTGCTGTAGGAGGGCTATATCACAGGCTGACAACGGATCACTGTTCTGAGGCATGGGTTCGTAGCTGGAGTCGTGGACAACTGAGCCAATCAGGCTGCCATTATCTGCTATTGATTTTAAGCCAGGATAATTATCGGTAGCAATGCCGCCCGAAGGGGCGCCTGATGAATGGCAACCATTGCACCAGGTTTGCATAAGCGGCTGTACATGCAGGGCGTAAGAGATAGCCGCCGTATCACAGGCAGCAGGGGCGCAGGTAGTAGGCTTTGCGCCCTCATCAATCCAGAGCGCAATGTTCTGAATATTTCTGACAGACAGCATTTCATTGGGGGCTGGGGGCATGCGCTCTTCGCCGAAGGGCTTGACAAGCACCTTGTAGACTTCACTGGCTTTGTAGTTACCGGCAACGATGCCACGGCTTACAATTTTCTCGTAAGAGGTGAAGTCATATCCCTCTTCTCTATCAATACTGTTGTGACAGCCGCTCTGCGTGCAGTTCGAAATAAAGACGGGAAGAATATCCTGTTCAAAACAAATACCGGAATCAGGCTCAATGTATTCCTGGGTACAGGCGTTCCCAAGGAATAACACCATTGCAATCAGCCCGCCCCGAAGGTATGCTGAAAATTTACATTGTGACATTTGTTGTGGCTTTTTCTGTTGTTACCACAAATGTATGCCCACCGCTAAGCTCTTGCAATTACAATTTTCTGAGGTTCTCAAATTTTGCCATGAGCTTTCAAGCTGCAAAGCACCGTCAATACTGAATTAGCTGTCAAATTTGTCAATTTATAGTTATTCCATATAAGAGCACTCCTTCAGCCAGACGACGTATTATCGGGTGCTAAAATCCTCCAGCTCGGCTACCCCCCGCACCGCCTGCTCCACCCGTTCGCCGGCAATACTCCGCCGCAGCCCCACAATCCAGGCAAAACGGGGCATTGGCTTACCCATCTCCCGGATGAGCCAAAAGGTAAAAGGTAGAAGAGCCGCACTCAATACCATTTGCGCGAGCAGCCACTGCGGGTCCCCGCTGGCAAAAAGATCAATGCCGAAGAGCAGCTGGAACCAGAAAAATACATGCGCCAGGTAAAAGGGTACACTGCTCATGAGCAATTGGGTAATGGCGAGGCGGTGCTTACGTAAGCGTTCCAGCCCCACTTGCACCTCCACTACCGGCCCGTCAAATTGGAGCATGCCCAGCAGGATGAGCTGCCCTGCACTGCCGCTTATGCCCACCACTGCGAACAGGCTTAGCACCACTGCTGATATTTGCGGAGCAGTATGCCCCTGAAAAGTGGCTATGCAGGTGCTCAGCCCAGCCAGCAGGAGTACCCAAACCAGCGTTTCGGCTATCCGGGCGGCCCACAGCGCCCGCAAAGGGCGGCGGGCGGCTTGCTGCTGCATTTGCCGGGCGGTCATCAGATTTAGCCGGGTATTTTGGTCCAATTGCGCCTGATGGCTTTTCCAGAGGGCTTTCCAGTCATTCGTTTCCATAATGGTATTATTTTAGTTCTTTTTTGAGCCGCTGCTTCAGCCGGCTGATTTTCGTGCCCACGTTGCTCTTGCTGATGCCCAGCATCTCTCCGATTTCCCCGTGCGGGTAATCTTCCAGGTAGAGAAGCATCAAAGCGCGCTCCAAAGGCGGCAGGGCTTGTACCCAGCGGTACAGTTGCTCACTTCGCCCTGAAGGCTGCCCGGGCTGCCCGGTATGGGGTAGTGCTTCAAAAACTTCCTGATGCCGTTGGCGCCGCTCTTCCCTCCGCAGCCGGTCGATGCTGACATTCAGGGCGATGCGGTAAAGCCAGGTGGACAAAGCATAGGCCGGCTTGTAGTTGCCGAGGGATTGCCAAATCTGTATGCTGATGTCCTGCACCAGGTCCTCAAAGTCAGCCTCATTGCGGGTGTACAGGCGAGCTACCTTGAAGATGATGCCACGGTGCTGCTGCAGTACAGTTTCGAAATCGGGAGCCGGATGTTTAGCTTTGTTTGGCACGATGCGTGTGGTTGAATTGGTTTACATCTTATTATTCGATGTGGGCGGGGCAAAAATCACAGCAGCTCAGCTTTTTTTTAAAATTGCTTCTTTAGCACGCTCAGGACTTTCACCATAAAGACCACGTGCTCTTTCATATAGCCAGTTTGATTAAAAGTGCCAGCCAGGTAGACTTCCAGTTCCGGGCAGTAGTACATGTAGGAGCCGGTCGAGCCGGAATGCCCAATGAGCGTCAGGTCAGGCAGCAGGGGAAAAAGCCCCCTCAGGCGAAATTTGCGGAGGCCATAACCGTACTCCATACCACGGGTTTCCGGTACCCACTGTTGCATAGCCTCGTAGGTACTGCGATTGATGAGCTTGCCAGTATTCAGGGCTTCCATAAACTGCAGGAGGTCATCCGTAGTGGTAAGCAGCCCACCGCCAGCCCAGTCGGCACTCAGGCTTTTGAAGGTACTGATATCCATATCATCTGCATAAAGTTCTGCCATTCGCCCGGTGTAGGGATCCAAAGGGTCCGAACGGAAATACATACTCGTCTGGGTGAGCTGCAGTGGTTCCAGGATTTGGGCTTCCAACACCTCGTGCAGGGGCTGCCGGTACAGCCGTTCTATAATTAGCCCGAGCAGAAAATATTCCGTATCGGTGTAGTAATAACCCTGCCCCGGTGGAAAGTGGGGCTTCAGGTTTTGGCGGGTATAGTCCAAAATGGCCTGAGGTGTCCAGAATTGGTTAGGCTCGGTCAGCATACGCTCCAGAAAAGCCATGCCCTGCTCCGGGCGGTCCTCAAACCAATCGGGCAGCCCGGAGGTATGCTGCAGCAACTGAGCGATGGTGATTTGCCCGGTCATATCCACCCCATTCCACACATGGAGACCGGCGTAGGCATCTTCAGGAAGGTAGTTGCTTAGTGGCGCATCGAGCTCCAGCTTCCCTTCTTCCACCAACAGCATGACTAGTGTGGCGGTAAAGGTTTTACCAATACTTGCGGAATGAAAGGGACTGGCAGGGCTGACCAGGCTGCCGTCTTCAAATTGTCCCCCGGTGAAAGTCCACTGCAGGCCGCGGCCCGGCGCATAGACGGAGAGGAAGGCATTGTGAACCTTGGCCTTATCCAGCTCACGCTGAAACAGCTTTTCAATTTTGCGCTCTGCTTTTTTAAGCCGCTGAGCAGGCCCCGGCTTCGGAGGAAAAAGGAAAGATAGCATCATGGTTGCAGTTAGGATCGTTTTCATTAGCGATCATCTTTGTTTGATACAAAGGTGCTGCAACCTGTTCCGGGAATCGTCCGGGAATGAAAAAGCGGACTTAATCTTAAAATTCGCCGTTAGCTTCCCTGTACACCACCGCAAGGACCACCTGCCCCACTGCCCGGAGGGTCCGTTTGTCGATGATGTCGAGGTCATCATTGTGGGTATGCCAGTGCTCGCCAAAGCCGGTTTGGGTGCCCTGCGCCCGGTTGATGATGTCGATCATAGGTATACGGGCGATGGTATTGACGTAGTAGTGGTCATCGGTAATAGCGCCCCCCTGCTGATTGACAAAGTAATTGCCATAGCCCATATTCTGTGCCAGCGCCCACACTTTATTCATAATCTGCGGGGCATACTGCATGGAAAAATACTCTTTGGGGAAGCGTGCGCCCTTTGCGCCTACCATATCCAGCAGGATACCGTACTTTGGCTTCTGTGCACCGGTGACATGAGGGTTGCGCGACCAGTACTGAGACCCCAATGCGTAAGTATCCGGCGTTTCTCCACCACTTTCGCCAAAGTCTTCGGCATCAAAAAGCACAATATCGACGCCCATCTCGATAGGATTAGCCTGTAGCTGACGGGCGACTTCCAGTAGCACGCCAACGCCGCTGCCCCCATCGTCTGCACCCAGGATGGGCTCGTCCCGGCGCTCTTCACTGATTGGAGAATCTGCAAAGGGGCGGGTATCCCAGTGGGCGGCAAGGAGAATGCGCTTTTGGGCCCCGGGGTTGAACTGGGCAATGATATTGGTGGACTGCAGCACCTCGCCAGTGTAGGCCTTGGCTTCAAAGTCCTGCGCTATGACCTTTGCGCCGAAGCGCTCCAACTGTTCCACCAGCCAGGCTTTGGTCTGACGGTGCCCTTCGGTATTGGGTACACGGGGGCCGAATTCGACCTGCCGGGCGACATAAGCAAGGGCCGAGTCGCGCTCAAATTTTGGTACGCTGACTTTCTCTTTCGGTGGAGGAGGCGGGATGCTTTCACTACTACTATCCGTACCACAACTGCTCAGCAACAGCAACATGCTGAACCCCAGGGCTACAACTATTCTTTGCATGATGTTCATCGCTTAATTCTTAGAAGGATCGAAGTGTTTCCAGCCTTGCGCGGTGATATCGTGAAGTTTGCCTCCTTTGGAATTGAGCTTCACCCCATCTTCGGCAGGCACAATCTCTCCGGCGATGTAGATATCCGCCATATACTTCACCTTATCGAGGTCCTTTGGGTCTACTGTAAACAGCAGCTCATAGTCCTCTCCTCCGCTCAGGGCGACGGTAATCGGGTCCATATTGAAATCAATGGCCTGGAACTGTGCATCCTCGTGAATGGGTACGCCACTTTCTTCAAGCAGCACACCTACGCCCGATTGCTTCGCAATGTGGAAGAGTTCGGAGCCCAGCCCATCCGAAATATCGATCATAGCGGTGGGCACCAGGTCCGCTTTGGCGAAAGCCTCAATCATGTCCTTTCGCGCCTCCGGTTTGAGTTGGCGCTCCAGCAGATAGTCGTGCCCTTCCAGCGTCGGCTGCAGCTCGGGGTCAGACAGGTAAATCTGTTTCTCCCGCTCCAGAATTTGAAGCCCCATGTAGGCGGCCCCCAGGTTGCCGGTAATGCAAATCAGGTCACCCACTTTTGCGGTATTGCGATAAGTCAGGCGCTCTTTATGCCCCTTTCCGATTGCAGTAACGCTGATGACCAATCCTTTGGGGGAAGAGGTCGTATCTCCGCCTATGAGGTCGACATTATACACGCTGCAGGCCGTTCGAATCCCTTCGTACAGTTCTTCCATGGCTTCAACCGAGTAGCGGTTAGACAGCGCCACAGAAACCATAATTTGCTGAGGGATGGCATTCATGGCGTAAATGTCAGAAAGATTGACGACCACCGCTTTGTACCCCAGGTGCTTCAGGGGCGTATACATCAGGTCGAAGTGTATGCCCTCCACCAGCATATCGGTGGAAACAACGGTAAACGCGCCCTGATGGTCGATCACGGCAGCATCATCACCTATGCCTTTAACGGAAGATCTGTGGTGCAGCGGAAAGCGCTGCGTGAGGTGGTCGATAAGCCCAAACTCACCGAGTGTATTGACATCGGTGCGTTTGGGCGTATTAGATTCGTTGGCCATAATTTATATCTTGCTATATTGGCGCGCAAAGGTACGGCCAAACTTACAGACGCTCTATTTTTTCGAGCAGTTCCTTGGTCTCGGTGTAGTCTTCGCCGCTGGCTTTGGCTAGTTCGATGGCTTTCTTTGCGGCGGCTTTGGCCGCTTTTTTGTTGCCTAGTTTGTAGTACAGGGCAGCAAGGGTGTCATTATTGTAGAAAGTGGACTCGATTTCCACAGAGCGCTCGGCCCACTTCACGGCTTCTTTCAGCATCTTCTTGTCGTCTACGCTTTCGTAGAAAGTCCAGGCGATGGAGTTCAGCTCGTTGGCATCTTCGGAAGGATAATCCGTCAGGTAATCTACTGCAGCCTGTGGGAAAGCAGTGGGGTCGTTGACCCGATAGTAATTCATTTTGAAGTTGGCGAAGATTGGTCCCGGGTTGTCCGGAAAAGCAGCTTTGAACTTCGCCTCGGCGTCTGCCATCATCTTTTCTTCTCCATCTGCCGCACTCAACGTCTGCATAATGGCGCGCTGAATCTTAGCGGTAATGTAACGTTCGCTAAAAAGGGCTTCGTAAGCTTCGCGCCGCTTCAGTATTTCCTTGAAATAAGGGTCATCCATTTTAGTTGCCGCCTGGAAAATGAGCTGCATTTCGATCTCTCCTGTCCAGTCTTTCTGAGTACTCAGGTAAGCAGTAGCAATCTCATTGGCATTGGCAGCCATTGCATCAGCCGCAGCGATAGCATAGTTCTTCAGGAATTCAGGATCGCGCTCGCCTGCTTCAAACTTACGCTCCATGCTGGCAATTTGCCTGGATGGGTCCTGCGCTTCCCGGCCGAGCTGCAGAAAAGCTTCTGCATCCTGATAGCCTACGGCGCGGTGTACCAGCTCGCCATTAGCGTCAATGAACAACAAGGTTGGATAAGCCCGCACTTTGTATTTGCGTGCCAGCCCCATTCCTTCACCCTTTTCCATGTCAATTTTAGCATTGACAAAATTATTGTTGTAGTACTCGCCCACCTCGGCTTGGGTGAACACATCCCTGGCCATCATTTTGCAGGGCCCGCACCATTCTGCGTAAGCATCCACAAAAATCAGGCGGTCCTGATCTGCTGCTTTAGCCAGGATTTTTTTCCAGTTGCCGTCTTCAAACTGAATGCCTTCCTGCGCCAGTCCGGCGGTGGCAAGAGCTGCAATCAGTGCTATGGCGATGGATAGTTTCTTCATTGGTATGGTATTTATTGAATTTGCTTGATGTAGTGCTCTACAGCACGAACCGCTAACGGGCTGTCCGCAGCGGCCATTTCCAGTGCACGGTTGGCTGCTTCCAATGCAGCCGTACGGTCTCCGTTTTGCAGGAGAATATTGGAATAGATGAGCACATGCTGGTATTTGGTGGTCTGGGAAGCCGCTGATTCTGCAATATCCTGTGCTTCAGACATCACTTTGTCGTCGTTTTTGAAGGCTTCGGACATGTCTTTGGCAAGTGTAGCCAATGCTTCGGGGTCTTTATCAATACATTTTTTCGCATACTTTTTAGCCGCTTTCCGATAGTCATCGGTTTCTCCCCGGGACTGATAAAAAGCGAGTTGGGCTTCCAGCTCGAAAGCTTCTGCCTCATCGCCCAGGTAGTCATTGCCTTTGCTGATGGCTTCTTCCAGCAACATCTCACTGTCGTATTTCAGGGCTTTCTGCACGGTTGCCTCACAGGCACGGCGCAACTGATCGGCCACTGCCTGTTTGCCCACAATAGCGGAGATGGCTTCCCGCCGCTCTGCCATCATATTAAAAAGTTTGGAATCTGCTTCCGTCACAGCCTCGAACAGGAACTTGAGGTTCAGTTCAGCACTAAGGTCCGGCTCGGTGTCGAAGTATTCATTGGCTACGCGGAGGCTGGACTCCCCGACGTTGTTCAGGGCTTTTACATAGCGGTAGAGAAAAGCAGGGTCTCGCTTGCCTTCCTCGTACTGCGCCTGATACTCCTCCAGGTTATCGGCTTGGGAGAGGGCCGTCTGCCCCAGTTTGATGAGTCCATCCACCTGCTGTGCACCTTTGGCTTTTTGGACGACCTCGCCATCCGGACCAATGAAAAACAAGGTGGGAAAAGCAGAGACCGGGTATTTCTTGCGGAACTCCAGCCCCATCCCTTTTTCCATATCAATTTTCATATTGATAAAGTGGCGGTTGAAGAAGGCACCGACCTCCTCCTGCGGAAAAACATCCCGTGCCATCCGTTTGCAGGGGCCACACCACTCTGCGTAGGCGTCTACGAAAATGATTTTATCTTCCTGAGCAGCCTTCAACAAGGCGTCTTCCCAAGACCCCTGATAGAATTCAA
This sequence comes from Phaeodactylibacter xiamenensis, assembly GCF_000759025.1. Classification (GTDB taxonomy): domain Bacteria; phylum Bacteroidota; class Bacteroidia; order Chitinophagales; family Saprospiraceae; genus Phaeodactylibacter; species Phaeodactylibacter xiamenensis. The sequence continues at coordinate 409,119 of NZ_JPOS01000012.1, forward strand.
TGCCCTGAGCGGACAACAGGGTGCTGCTGCCGGACAGGAAAAAAAGCAGGGCGAAAAATGACAGTATAAAATTGCGCTTCATGAGTTACTCCGTTGCTTGGTTGTTTTGCTGAAATTCTTTGACGACTTCATTAGCTGACTTACCAGATTGAACGACGGCAAGCAGCATTTTAGCGTCTTTGGCAATAGGGTGCTTTGGGAACTGCTGCAGAAAAGCCTCGTACTTCTCCTCAGCCTTCGGCATATTCTCCAGGTCGTTGTCGTAGGTAAAGCCTTGAAAAAACAATGATTCCGGTACTTTTTCAAAATCCGGATAAACGGTGACCACACGGTCCCAAAGATCTATTGCTTTTTCGTACTGCCCAATGCCCCTGGCAACCGCACCGGATTTAAACAGGAAATGAGGCGTAAGGGAATCCTGCTGAAAACGGTCAGCGAAAAGATCCGATTTAATAATAAGGCTGACTGCAGAGGCGGTGTCAATCGTAGGGTTGTCCATTTGTTTTTTCAACGTCCCTTCCAGAGCCAGGATTTCTTCTGCCAGCCGGTCTTTGGGTTTGTCCTCATCCGCCATACGGCTGGGGTCGCCACAGGCTGTAAAAATCAGTGCGGCGAGGGCGAAGGTTAAAATATTCAGGGTTTTCATAATAGGGCGATTGGTCATTTGAGTAATCTGAAAGTAAATAATTCGCGGCAATCTGCCAAGGGTTACACTCCGGAATAACGGGCGATAAGGCGTTCAAACCACGCACCGGGCAATAGCCGCTTGAGTATAAGGGATAACCTTTGCAACGGTTTCCCTATAGCATAGAACGGATGAAGGTGCCCTCTGTTGATACGGCGGGCAATAGTTTTCGCGACAACTTCGGCGGGCAGTCCTTCTTCCACCTCCTGATCAATAATTCTGTAGGCGCGCTCAAAACTCTTGGCGTAAGGGCCATTGGGGTCATAGGCTTTGATCCGGTTGGCGTTGATATTGGTCCGGATATCGCCGGCGTGAATGCCAGTGATCTGAATGCCCAGCCCTCTCATTTCGAGGCGCAGCGACTCCGTGATCAAATCAACTGCTGCCTTGCTGGCACAATATACACTCCGGTAGGGCAATCCGACCTTAGCTCCGATAGAACTAATGGTAAAAATCTGCCCCTGCCCCTGAGCCCGCATGATGGGGAGCGCTGCCTTACATACCCGGATAACACCCAGAACGTTAGTGTTCATGACCCGCTGTACCTCCTCCATACTACAGTCTTCCAGAGGCCCCGCTATGCCGATGCCCGCGTTGTTGACCACGACATCGAGCCGCCCGGCTTCAGCCAATACCTGCTCCACACCGGACGCCACGCTCGCTTCATCCTGTACGTCCATTGTAATCATGCGAATATTGCCCTGATCGCCCCCGGGCGAACGGCTCGTACCAAACACGGTGTGCCCCTGATGGCTGAGCTCCCGGGCAAGTGCTTTTCCCAGCCCAGAACTGGCACCGGTGATAAGGATAACTTTTGACATAAATAGGTTGGGTTAACCGGGATTTCAAACGCAGAAAGTGCATTTTAGACCCTTGCTCCAATAAAGAACAAAAAAATAACGCATGAGTGGAAAGATAGGATAAAAAAAGCCGGTACAATTGTATGTACCGGCTACCAAAATAAACACCTAAAACCCTATTAACTATTTTTGGCTCCGTTAAATGTCAGGGTGCGGAGCCTGCCCCTGATACAGCATCTACTTGATTTCGATGCGCTTTACAGGCTGTCCTTTGACTTCTTCCTTTTTCGGCAGCTCGATAGTCAGCACGCCGTTTTCATACTTCGCTCCGATGCCTTCACCATTTACAGATTTAGGCAGTTGGAAGTTACGGGTGAAAGAAGTGTAATTGAACTCACGGCGGACGAAGTTATCTTCCTTTACTTCGTCTTTGTGCTCTCGTTCTGCTTTGATCAGCAAGTGGTCGTTTTCCACCTGAATGTCAAAGTCATCTCTTTCGAGACCGGGAGCAGCCACTTCAATCCGGAAGTGGTCATGAGTTTCCACGACGTTCACGGAGGGCTGAGTCATCGCAAAATCGCCACCCATGAAGTCAGTGATAGAATTGCCGAAGAAGTTGTCAAACATCTTGCTGATTCCTGTCGGTTGATAATTCACCAGATTTTTCATAGCATTTAACATTTGGTTTAACAAATAGCCTTCTTAGACAGATTTCGTGGGCAATAAGAGCAATGAGCGCACAGATGAAGGTTAACACACTCAGGTACCCATTGCTTTCATTGCATTAACCACTACACTCTACGTAGAAGAACAAATAGATTGCTGCTGAAATTCACTGCTTTGTGTAAAAGCTGTGTAAAAGCAATAGTCTAAGCAATTTCAATTTTGCGGGCAGGCTTGGGCTTAGCTTCCTCTTTTTTAGGAAGGTTGACCTGCAGGACGCCCTGCTCGTAAGCCGCTTCCACTTTCTCTGTATCGATCAGCTTACCGAGGCGGAAGGACCGCTGGAAACGGTAGTTGCCAAATTCCTGCCGCTTGATGGTTTCGCCTTCGCTGGCACTACAGTCGCGCTCCACTTTGATGGTAAGCAGGCCTTTATCCAGCTCAATCTCAAAGTCGGACTTCTGCAGCCCCGGAGCTGCTACCTGAAGCACAAAGTTGTCTTCCCGCTCGATGACGTTCACCGCAGGCTTGAAAGTGCGGGTCGCTACCGGCCGGTGGGCCGCTCCAAATACTTCGTTGACCACCCGGTCAAAGTCGGTGAAAAGCGAGGGGGCTGCAGTACGGTTTGGCTTAACGGTTACAAGTGTCATGGTTGTATTCTTTTTTGTTGGTTGTCTGATTAATTACACTTTAAGCTATGCAATTGGCATACCAACCCCGAAGAGCGGACAAACTTACCGGGAAAACAACAAAAAACATGTCATTTTGACACCAACAACTAATAAAGAGTGCCAAAATGACCGGAAAGTATTTGCATCCCCACAGCACTTCGCGTTTAGAGGTCAGAAAACACGTACCAAAGTAAGCCTATGGGCAAAAAACCTCCTACCCTGCCCGAGCCCTCCGCAATCTTTGCGCCCACTCCTTTGCGACCTTCGCGTGAAACCCTCCGCCCCCTTTGCGTGAAACCGTGAACCCCTCCGCCCCCAACTCTACCAATTTTCCTATCTTGCCCTCCGCAAAAAGACAAACGACATGTTTCAGGACAAGATTTTTGATGGCAAGACCGCCCTTGTCACCGGTGGTCGCAGCGGCATTGGGTACGAAATTGCCCGTCAACTGCTTAACTACGGCGCAGAGGTCTACATCGCTTCCCGCAAGGAGGAGCCCCTGAAAGAGGCAGCAGCAGCGCTCAATGAATTGGGCACCTGCCACCACTTCGCCCTCGACATCCGGGAGCCGGAAAAAATTGATGAGCTGGCGGAATACATCATGGACAAGAGTGGTAAGCTCGACCTGCTGGTCAATAATGCCGGCGGGCAGTTCCCCTCCCCTGCTGAAGGCATTGCCCGAAAGGGCTGGCTGGCCGTCATCAACACTAATCTGAACGGCACCTGGTTTATGACACAAGCCATGGCCAATACCTTTTTCCTCCCTCAGGAATCAGGCAGCATCGTCAATATCATCGTAGATCACTACCGGGGATTCCCGGGCATGTCACATACTGGTGCCGCCCGGGCAGGTGTAGACAACCTTACGAAATCGCTTGCTGTGGAGTGGGCCAACCGAAATGTGCGCATCAATGCCGTAGCGCCTGGCATTATCAAAAGCTCAGGTTTGGAAAACTACCCGCCGGAAATGGTCGCTCAGGTTAGCGGCACGATACCGGTGAAGCGGCTGGGCAAGGTGGAGGAAGTAGCAGAAGCGGTCTTATTCCTGTCGCTGGCCGATTATGTGACGGGCGAGACCCTTTACATAGACGGGGGTTCCCGCCTGTGGGGTGATATGTGGCAGGTCTAATGAAAAGGACAAGCCCTGGAGCCTGCCCTCTGTATAGATTTATTTCAAATTTCACCTTATTCTTCCAGCAACTTCGGGCTCATCCCCATATTGGAGAAGCCGCCATCGTGGTAGAGGTTCTGCATGGTCACCATGCGGGTTAGGTCTGAGAACATGGTTACGCAGTAATCCGCACAGGCTTCCGCCGAAGCATTGCCCAATGGCGACATTTTATCGGCATAATCGAAGAACTCCTGAAAGCCTTTGATACCGCTGCCGGCAGTCGTTACTGTTGGAGACTGGGAAATGGTATTCACGCGTACCTTTTTCTCAGCAAAGTGGTAGCCAAAGCTACGGGCAAAGGACTCGAGCAGCGCTTTAGACTCCGCCATCTCACTATAGTCCGGGAAAGTGCGCTGAGCTGCGATGTAGCTTAAAGCCACAATAGAGCCCCACTCGCTCATCGCATCCATTTTATACAGTTGCTGCATCACTTTGTGGAAAGAGATGGCTGAAATATCAAATGTTTTCTGCATCCACTCATACTTCAGGTCGGTATAGGTGCGGTTTTTTCGCACATTGAGCGACATGCCGATGGCGTGCAGCACGAAATCGATTTTGCCGCCAAGAATTTCCTGTGATTCGCCGAAGAGTTTCTCAAGATCTGCTTCGCTTGTGGCATCGGCCGGGATGACCTCGGCATTAAGTTTTTTGCCCAATTCCTGAATGCCGCCCATACGCAGTGCAACGGGGGCGTTGGTCAGGGTAATGGTGGCGCCTTCTTCCACACAGCGCTCGGCCACTTTCCAGGCGATTGATTTGTCATCAAGCGCACCGAAGATGACGCCGCGCTTTCCTGCTAGTAAGTTGGTACTCATATCGTTTGAATTCTGCTTTTCATTTAACTGCTCTGCAGCAATAATTCTTTAGCCGTATTGATGGCGGACTCGCTGGGCGGGTCCTGGCTGAGCATAGTCGCTATAGCATACACCCGGCCTTCCATTTCGAGGGGGCGGACCTCCGTGACGGTGCGGTCCTCCTTGTCTTTTTTGTACACAAAGTAATGGGCATTAGCCTTGGAGGCGATCTGCGGAGAGTGGGTAATGGACACCACCTGATGCTCATTGCTGAGTTGACGCAAGATAGAGCCCATCTTCAAGGCCACGTCCCCGGAAATACCAGTATCAATCTCATCGAAGATCAGGGTCGGCAGCGGGATGGCACTGGCCACGAGGGATTTCACCACAAGGGTCAGGCGGGACAATTCACCACCCGAGGCCACATCCTTGATCAGCTGCAAGCGGCCGCCCTTGTTAGCAGCAAAGAGGAAATTGACTTCGTCAAACCCGGTAGGCTCGAGGTCTTCCGTTCGGCTGATATCGACTTTGAGCTTGGCGTGCTGCATAGACAGCTGTGCCAGCATTTGCTCGACTTTGTTCTCAAAGCCGCCTACCACGCTATGACGGCGGGTGCTCAGTTCTTCAGCCATCGTCTCCAGCTGTTGGCGCTGCTCCTGCGTGGACTGCTGTAGCCGTTCGATTTCCTGACTGAGGTCACCAATATCATCAAGTTGCTGTTGTAAATCCGCCTGTATATCCAAAAGCTCTTTGATGGAAGCGACCTGATGCTTGTTTTGCAACCGGTAGACCATATCGAGTCGCTCCTGTACTTCCTGTGTGCGCTCCGGGTCATGTTCGGTTTCATCCGCGATAGACTCGAACTCCTGCGCCACATCCCGAAGCTCTTCCACGAGCCCACTAAATCGGCCATAGAGCCCTTCGATACGCCGGTCAAAACTACTGACCGACTTGATGGCCTGCGTCAGTTCTTCCATTTGCCCGATCACCGAGACCTCGCTTTCTGACAACTGCTGAAAGGAAGCCGCCAGCGTACGCTTGATGTCCTCTGCGTTGGTCAGGCGGCTGAGCTCTTCCTCCAGTTCCTCCTGTTCTCCATCCACCAGTTCGGCTGTATTGAACTCTTCCAACTGGAACTGCAGGAACTCGAGCTCCTTGGCAGACTGTTGCTGACGGGCAATAAGGGTTTTGAGCTGTTTTTGATCCTGCTGATAAGCACTAAACAGGCTTTGGTACTGTGCCAGCAGCGGGCGGTTCTCTGCCAGAGCATCCAACAGCCGTAGCTGAAAGGACACTTTGTGAATGTCCAGGTTGTCAAATTGCTGATGCAGGTCGATAAGCGTGGAGCTCAGGTCCTGCAGCACGTTGAGCGTTACCGGTGTATCGTTGACGAACGCCCGGGATTTGCCGGAAGGCGTGATCTCCCGCCGAATGACCACCTGTGGGTCAAAGTCCAGGTCATGCTCATCAAAGAAGCTGCGCAGGTCATAAGCTTCGACATTAAAAAAGCCCTCGATGGTGCACTTAGAGTCCAGATTGTAAAGGGACTTGATGTCCGCACGCCGGCCCATGACCAGGCCCAGCGCGCCCAGCAAAATAGACTTACCGGCCCCGGTTTCACCAGTAATAATGGTGAGCCCCTTCGAGAAGTCGATCGTCAACTCCTCGATGATGGCGTAATTCCGGATGTGAAGGCGCTCAATCATAGCGAATGTTCAAAATTTGCAGGGCAAAGGTACGGCTTTTCCCGATTATTGGAGCCCGGTTAAAAGATGGTGTTTGGTGTCCTGCCGCTACGCGTTTCCGGCGCGTTGCCCGAAATTGGTCAATTGCGGCCGCTTATCAAAGCTGTTGCTCAATAATTTGTCGGCAAATCCGTTATTTTGCCCCCGATTGATGCATGAAATTCGAATAAAATGAAACCAGATAAAATGAAAAAAGTACTATTTACCCTCCTGTCCGTTGTTTTATTGTGGAGCTGCCAAACCGATGGCGGCTCAAATTTGGTGGAAACCGACCTGATGCAGCACGGTGTGCCTGTTACAATTATGGCTCCGGACAGTGCTACAGTCAAGGCCCGCAATATGGGTACGCTCATGAAAGACGTCACGGTCAAAGGCGAAGGAAACTACGACCTGCAAATCATGGCTTCGAGTGCGACGACTAGTGATTTGGCGCGCGTTAAGGCGGAGCAGCTTGCGACCGTCAAGACCAACCGCTACTTCTCCCGAATCGTCAGCGAGGAGGAGAAGGGCTTCCTCTACGAAATGGCCCTCGACACCAACAACCTGAACTACAACTTCCGCTACATCCATCTGCAGGGCGATCAGGAGATCATTTTCTCTGCCGGGATGGCGAGCACCTTATCTCTTGAAGAGGCCGAGCGGATTTATGAGGCGGTGAAGCAGTAAGGGAGAACGATGGAGGGGTAAGCTTCATGAGCAAACCTGATACACATCTCACCGGGTGCATTAACCCAGGCCGGTGTTGGGGCATTCAACCGGTCTGCTATATTTCAAAGGGAAGTAAACCCGGCGAAAGTAGTGCGCCGGGCGAAGTAGTGCCTTAGACAGAAAAAGGCTTCCGCAGTAATTTGCGGAAGCCTTTTTTTCGTACATGTGATTTTCTGAATGGGACCCTAAAATGCTTCTTTTAGTACATCGACATTGAAGAAGATCAGGATCAACAGAAGAATGCTTAGAATGATCATGGGAAAAGGGATTAAAAATGAAAAAATGGGGTTGATATCATTCTTCTCCCGACCTGACACCCAGATGACTGTCAGATCGTTTTAGCATGTTGTTTGTAAAAGAACATCTTATTAACTTTCTCAAAGATACGGATTTTGGCCACTCGCCGCAAGGTGCCTATTGTCTCTATGCCTGCCAAACGACAATACCAAATTCCGTTAAACAAGCATTGCACAAAGAATAAATCACTGACAGCCAGCGTCTAAAAAAGAAATAGGCACTCTCCCAATACCAGGAAAGCGCCTATGTCAAAGTTTTCTTAAAATGTCAGTTTAGAAGGATGAAGCACCTTCGTTCGCGTCATTGTAATTTTCACTCACTTTGCCCCAGTCGATGACATTAAAGAATGCCTCGATATAGTCCGGGCGGCGATTCTGATAGTTCAGGTAGTAGGCGTGCTCCCACACGTCCAGGCCAAGGATAGGCGTGCCGTCCGCGTCCACGACATCCATCAGCGGGTTGTCCTGATTTGGGGTAGAAGTGACGAACAGCTTGTCGTCCCTATCTACGCATAGCCATGCCCAGCCGGAACCGAACTGTGTTGCCGCAGCATTGGCGAATTCATCCTTGAATTTCTCAAAAGAACCAAAGTCGCGCATAATCGCCTTGTGGATATTCATGCGCTCGGATGGCTCGCCGCCACCGTCCGGAGACATTACTTCCCAGAACAGTTTGTGGTTGTAGAAGCCACCGCCGTTATTTCGTACACCAGCACTATGCTTCGATACATGGGCGAGAATTTCCTTAATACTTTTCTTCTCCAGGTCTGTGCCTTCGATAGCGGCATTCAGCTTAGAGGTATATCCTGCGTGGTGCTTTGTGTGGTGGATTTCCATGGTGCGCGCGTCGATGTGCGGCTCCAGGGCGTCATAGGCGTAAGGTAACTTTGGCAATTCGAAAGCCATAATTTTGGAGTTTTGATTAGTTATGGAATTTATTCGTTTTTGTCAACGACCTGCCACTCAAACAGACCGTTCTTACAGGGATAACGCCGAGCCTCATTTTAAGTTTACCCAAAAAGTCGCAGAGTTGACCGGTCCTGCCCGATATCTTTGGCTGTTGGCTCCCAAAATCACCCGCTATGCTGTACCTTAGCGGCGCTTAATTTAGAGATCAAAAACCAATAGGAATATGGAATTCAGAAAGGAAAAAGATAGCATTGGGTACATAGACGTACCTGCTGATAAATACTGGGCTGCCCAGACCCAGCGCTCTTCCGAGAACTTCCGCATCGGTGGCCACACCATGCCGAAGGAGATCATCCGCGCCTTTGCCATTCTCAAAAAGGCTGCGGCTATGACCAATCAGGAGGCGGGCGTTCTGCCGGCTGACAAAGCGGAGGCTATCGCTACGGTATGCGATGAAATCCTGGCGGGCAAGCTGGATGATCAGTTCCCACTCGTAGTCTGGCAGACTGGCTCCGGAACGCAGTCCAACATGAATGTCAATGAGGTGGTGGCTAACCGCGCTCATGTCCTTAAAGGCGGAAAACTGACAGACGAAAAGAAATTCCTCCACCCTAACGATGATGTCAATAAGTCGCAATCCTCCAACGATACGTTCCCTACGGCCATGCACATTGCGGCATACCAGATGCTGGTGGAAACGACCATCCCGGGCATCGAAGCCCTGCGCGATACGCTGGACGCCAAGTCAAAGGAGTTCATGGACGTCGTAAAAATCGGCCGTACTCACTTTATGGATGCTACGCCGGTCACGGTGGGCCAGGAGCTTTCCGGCTATGTGGCTCAGCTCAACCACGGGCTGCGTGCCATTAAGAATACCCTGCCTCACCTGGCAGAACTGGCACTCGGCGGCACAGCAGTTGGTACGGGCCTGAACACACCCGAAGGCTACGCAGAAAATGTGGCGAAGCATATCGCTGACCTCACCGGGCTGCCATTCGTGACCGCACCCAATAAGTTCGAATCCCTGGCAGCACACGACGCTATCGTAGAGTCACACGGTGCACTAAAGACTGTCGCCGTTTCGCTTATGAAGATTGGCAACGACATCCGCATGCTGGCTTCCGGCCCCCGCTGTGGCATTGGCGAGCTCATCATCCCTGCCAATGAGCCGGGTTCATCCATTATGCCTGGCAAGGTCAATCCGACACAGTCAGAAGCCCTGACGATGGCGATGGCGCAGGTAGTGGGCAATGATGTGGCCATCAACGTAGGCGGCATGACCGGGCAGTTTGAACTGAATGTCTTCAAACCGGTGATGATTTTCAACTTCCTGACTTCCGCCCGCCTGATCGGTGATGCCTGTGTAAGCTTTGATGAGAATTGCGCCAAGGGCATTGAGCCTAACTACGACCGTATCAAACAGAATCTCAACAACTCGCTGATGCTGGTGACCGCACTGAATACCCACATCGGGTACGACAACGCAGCGGCCATCGCCAAAAAGGCGCATGCTGAGAACTCCACCCTCAAGGAAGCGGCCATTGAGCTGGGCCTGCTTACGGCAGAGCAGTTTGACGAATGGGTACGCCCCGAGAATATGATTTAAACCGTAATGCATACTGCCCGGAGCGTTATCAATCCGGGCAGTTTTCTTCTAGCTGGTCGCAAAAATCTTCGCCTGGTCGCGAAAGGCTTTGAACTCCAGGGCATTCCCGCTGGGATCGAGGAAAAACATCGTTGCCTGCTCACCGGGTTCCCCCTTAAAGCGGATATAAGGCTCGATGACAAAATCAGTCCCTGCCGCCCGCAGCCGGTCCGCCAGTTTTTCCCAGGTTTCCATGTCAAGAATAGCGCCGAAGTGGCGTACCGGCACCGACTTACCGTCTACCGGGTTGGTCATAGGGTCTGCCGGGCGCTCATCCGTCAGATGTGCCGATAGCTGATGCCCAAAGAAGTCGAAGTCGATCCACCGTTCGGCCCTGCGGCCTATTTTGCAGCCCAGGGTGCCTTCGTAAAACGCCCGGGTTACTTCTATATCGCTAACCGGAAAAGCCAGGTGGAATGGTGTCATCTTTTGATGGCAATATCGTAAAAAGGTCTTAAAACTGCCACCGCACGCAACCGAAAAGTTATTCCTTTGTTACGAAATGCTGAACGCAAACAGCCAGCCAAAATAATTCAGGCCGCTCAAACGTATGATCGTAGGGAGCAACATTTGTAGTAAATAGTGCTCCGTTTGGCGCTGAATATTCACGTTTTAAACCTATTGTAATACTCCGGGCAGAAGCTCGCTGCTAAAGCGGGACCGCCCTGTACATCTTAAGTCAACACCAATGAGAAGATTTGCATTTTCTTTCCTACTGCTTATTGCAGCTGTTAATCTCTGGGCGCAACCGGCTTCGGCCAAATACGCACCGGCACCTACCGACAAAGCGCTGCTCTGGCAAGTTACCGGCAACGGGCTGGAAACGCCATCCTACGTTTACGGCACCATTCACATGATTGGCCGGGACGACTACTTCCTGACCGAGTCGGCGAAGAAAGCTTTTGAGTCTGTTAAGCACGTAGCTTTTGAAATTGATATGGAAGACATGACCGATATGTCCAAAATGATGCCGCTGATGATGAAGGCTTTCATGGTGGGCGATACGACGCTAAAGGACCTGCTGACCGAGGAGGAATACGCACAGGTCAGCGAGCACTTCCAGCAGGTAGGGCTACCAATGATGTTTGTGGACCGCATCAAGCCGATGTTCCTGTCGGTACTGGGCAGCGGCGAAGACATGATGAGCTTCAACCCCAATGCCGAGAGCAGCATGGTTTCCTACGAGATGGAATTCATGAAAATGGCGCAGGAAAGAGAGATGGACATTGACGGGCTGGAGACCGCTGAGTTCCAGATGAGCATGTTTGACAGCATCCCCTATAGCGTGCAGGCCAAAATGCTGATGGATGCCATCAACGCTGAAGGCGGTGGCGCCACTGATCAGTTTGATGAGATGGTCAAGCTCTACAAAGATCAGGATATCTATGCTATGCAGAGCATGATGGACGAGGAAGGCGGCATTGCCGGGTACGAAGACCTGCTGCTGGTGCGCCGTAACCGCAACTGGATCCCCATCATGGAGGAAGCTATGAAACAGCGGCCTACGTTCTTCGCCGTTGGTGCAGGTCACCTTGGCGGTGAGGAAGGGGTGATCGCGCTGTTGCGGGAGGCAGGCTACACGGTGGAGCCGCTTGTGGATTAGTCGCTTAGATTTACTATGATCTGAGTCTTATCAGCGTTATGCTTGATTTGACTTTGATAATTTTGTATATTTACGGTAAATAGTCTTATTTACCGTAAATATGCAAAATCGCGATCCCATTAATCAACTGTTCGCCGCATCAGGTGGTGTACTAAGTACCGCTCAATTAAATAACGCAGGATACTCTCACTATGCCATAAAAAAGCTACTAGAAGATGGCACGATCGAAAGAATCCGACATGGCTGGTATCGACACCTCACACTAGCGAATAATGAATGGGAAGAAGTAAATACTCTTGTAAAGGATGGGGTTTTCTGCCTGCATTCGTCCGCTCAGCTTCATGAGCTGAGTACATTCGTATCTGGGGCGTATCAGGTAGCGATAGACTGGAAAAGGCGAATCAGGCTGCCTGCTTACCCGCCAGTAAAACTTTACTATTGGAAAGATGAACAGTACACGTTGGGAATAAGTCAGAAAATAGTAGATGGTGCTAAGTTAAGCGTCTACGATATGGAAAAAACAGTGTGCGACTTCCTTAAAGCTCGAAATAAGCTTGGCTTGGAGGCGGTAAAGGAGGTAACTCAACATTACTTCGATCACCCTGAACAAGACATCAACAAACTAATGCGCTATGCCCGGAAGTTGGGTATCTATTCAGTAGCCAGGCAATATTTCGAACTAATGGTATGAAAAACACAGTAGCTTCCATACAGGATCGCCTTAGGGCTATCTCGCGCTCGAATGGTCAGAATCATCAGCTAATACTCACGCGTTATTTTCAGGAGCGTTTACTGTACCGACTCGCTCAGTCTGCTTACCGAAGTGATTTTCTACTTAAAGGCGGGACCTTGCTCTATGCATGGGAAGGGCTAACTACTCGCCCAACTTTGGATGTAGACCTACTGGGTTGGCAAATTTCCAATGATTTGAACTCTATCAAGGTAATCTTTCAGGAAATCTGTGGTATTGATTATCCTAAAGACTGTGTCATTTATAATTTTTCAAAGCTGGAAGTGAGCAAGATTGTAAAAGAAGGAAATTACACAGGTGTGCGGATAAAGGTGCCTGTAAATCTGGGTCAAATTAGCCAGCGCCTGCAGATTGACATCGGTTTTGGTGATGCTGTAACTCCAGGTCCGGTAGAAATGGTCTATCCAACGCTTCTGCCAATGGATGAACCTGAAATCCTTGCCTATTCAAAGGAGAACCTCATTGCAGAAAAGTTCGAAGCGATGATTGCACTTGGAGAACTCAATAGCCGGATGAAAGATTTCTACGACCTTTACTCCATTCTTACAAGTGATAATTCTATCGACCTGGGACAGTTAGAGGCTGCTATTCTGGCTACATTCAATAGGAGACGAACTCGGCTAACCAAAGACCACCCTCTCTTTGATCCTGCTTTTGCAAAAGACAAACGGAGAGTAACTCAATGGCGGGGCTATTTAAAGAAGATAAAGCTCGATCCTGGCATTTCATTACATCAGGTAATGACTATAATCCAGGAAAAACTGGAAAGCATTTACGTATCAATGCTGAAAAATAAAAACAATTAGTCTGAAAGTCCGCATAATTTTGAAAATCAGTGCCTTAGGGTGATAAATGACAGTGCAGGCAGGCTCAGATATTCGTATTTTGAATCTCATCTTGCTTTTTCACCATAAACCTGATTATCATGTGGACTAAAGATATCAAGAACGTCAGAGCCGGAACGCTGATTGACGTGCGCTACCGGGAAGAGTTTGACCAATGCAATGTACCAGGATCGGTAAACATTCCGTGGGACCTTCACCTTTACTATCTGGATGAGCTGATGGAATACCCAAAACCGCTCGTCTTTTTCTGCGAAGAAGGCTACCGTTCCGGATTAGTCGCCCTGTCCTTACAAACCCTCGGTTTTGAAGAGGTCTACAACGGCGGATGCTGGCTGGATGTCCTCAACGAACTCGAAGCAGACGTATTAACGGCTGCCTAAAACCATTTTTTATGCATTACAAAACGGCTACGGCCTGGATTTTCGCGGTTCTGGTACTGAGTGTCGTCTTAATGATGCTTTACCCCACGGGCTTGGTAATCGGTCTGGGCATGTTCCTGGTGCCGGTACTACTCCTGGTACAGACCGTGATTGTCTTGCGTTCCAGCGAGCGCAGTGAAAAGACCTTTTCAGACGGGCATTGGTACGAAGACCGCGAAAAGCAATCATAATTTAGTCCTGCCGGGGAACTTATCCGCAGTGCCTGTGTGTAGTATTCCATAATTACTGCATAACTACAGTAGGCAACCGCTGCTGAAAAGTACACCCAATGTTCCAAAAAGGATTTGCTGTTTATGTGGATGCCTTCCGGGGGCTGTCCAAAGAGATATGGCTCCTTTCCAGCGTAATGCTCATCAACCGGGCCGGCACGATGGTCCTTCCTTTCCTTTCTGTTTATCTTACACAAGACGTAGGCTTCAGCCTGTCCCAGGCGGGCTGGATCATGAGCTGCTTTGGCGGAGGCTCCATTCTTGGCGCTTATGCGGGTGGCAAACTTGTAGACCGGATTGGGTTCTACGAGACGCAGTTTTGGTCGTTATTCCTGAGCGGGTTTATCTTCATCGCGCTGGGGCAGGTGAAAGGCTTCTACGGGCTTTGCGCGATGGTCTTCCTGGCCAGTACGGTAGCAGATGCTTTCCGCCCGGCCAACTTCGCGGCTGTAGCCGCTTACAGCCACAGCGCCAACCGGACCCGGGCAGTAGCCCTGCTCCGTCTCGCTATCAATCTGGGCTGGGCTGTAGGCCCCGCCGTAGGTGGCATGGTCGCTATTGCCTATGGGTACGAATGGCTGTTTTGGGTGGACGGGCTGACCTGCATCGCTGCTGCTCTGTTTTTCCGGGCCGCTCTGCCTAAGCGCTTCCTGGAAACCGATGAGGAGGAAGCAACCGAAACGGGTATTTTCCAGGGCAAAGCCCACCACGATAAACGATATTTATTTTTCCTGCTGCTGGCTTTGCTCAACGCGATTGCCTTTATGCAATTGTTTTCTACCCTTCCGGTCTATTTTAAACAGGAAGTCCTGCTCGACGAGGGGCAGATTGGCCGGCTCATGGCTATGAATGGCCTGGTGATCGCCCTGATCGAAATGCCGTTGATCTATGTGCTGGAGCGACGCTTCAGCGCTACACAGATCATCACTCTCGGCACCTTTATGATCGGGCTGACTTACCTGTTATTCAGTGGTCTGGGCACGGCGGCATGGGTCGCCCTTGCTGCCATGCTGATGCTGACTTTCGGGGAAATTCTGAGCCTGCCTTTTATTGCCACGATGGCCATGGGCTTTACCAATAAACGTAACCGGGGCGCTTACATGGGCCTGTTTTCGGTCACCTATTCCCTCTCGCACGTCATCGCCCCTAATTTGGGACTGCAACTGGTAGCCTGGTCAGGTTTCGGAACGCTCTGGTATGTGCTTTTCGCAGCAAGCGCTGTAGCTGCCGGTGGATTTTGGCTGCTGCGCCGGCGGGAACAGTTGCAAATAGCCTGAACATCGAAGGGGCACTCTCGTTATATCATTGAAAATTAGTAAACTAAAGAAGAGAAAATGACTAACGAAACTAAGAATTGGCCAGACCTCGCGATTGGACTGTTTGAACGCCTGACTGGCAGAAATGCAGAAATTTCTTATCAGTTTGATGATTTCGAACTCCACGTGCCCAGCAGTACCGCCGATGATGCAGAGCATGCACAGTGGAAAATGAACGGTACGCTGAAAATCACAACTACTGAGAAATAAGATATCCCTACACTGAACCCTGTGCATTGCTCTCCCCCGAGAGCAATGCCTGTTTTTAGACCTATCGCGATGAATATTTCCACCTATCTTTCCCACCTGTCCATTGAAGGGCAACTCAATCTGGAGTCGCCCCATGGTGAAGCACGTTTTACTGCTTCCCGGCCCGATAATCAGATTCGCCTTCATTTTGAGAACGCCCCGACTTTCCGGCACTTCCTTTCTTCTGTCCGGCCTCATATCCAACCTGCCGAAGCAGGTAAATTACTGGAGTCTTTGAAGCAGATGCCTCAGGACATATCCGTGACCCTTGACCGTAAGGAAATACTGAGCCGTCAACCCGATGGGCAGCTCCGCATTAATTACCGTACCACCGGATGGCAGTGGCTTCGTTGGCGGTTATCGCGTATGTTTTGATATGCAGGTCCGGTTACTTTGAAATCCCCGCTAAAGTGTTGATTTTTGCAGGCTAAACAAAAGTTGGCAATGATCGGCACAGATGTTAATTACGCGGTGGCTTTGTTGAAAGCAGGGCAATTGGTTGCTATTCCTACTGAAACGGTGTATGGCCTTGCCGGCAATGCGCTTGACCTTTCCGCTGTCTCTCAAATTTTTAAAGTTAAGAACCGCCCGAGTTTTGACCCGCTGATCATCCACTTGCCTGCTTTCTCTGCTGTCTCCTCTTATGTAAAAGCCATACCCGAAGCCGCGGCTGCACTAGCTGCCACCTTCATGCCCGGCCCATTGACGTTGCTGCTGGAAAAGTCAGAACAAGTGCCCGATATGGTCACTGCTGGCTCTCCCCTTGTAGCAGTTCGTATTCCAGCCCACCCGGTGGCCCAACAATTACTTAGTCAGCTCGATTTCCCCCTCTCCGCGCCGAGTGCCAACCCTTTTGGGTACATCAGCCCGACCACGGCGGCACATGTCGATGAGCAACTTGGTCCACAAATACCTTATATTTTAGATGGCGGGCCCTGCGAGATAGGCCTGGAAAGCACGATTGTGGGTTTTCCTGATGGTAAGCCTACGGTATTTCGCAAGGGAGGCATCGCTGTAGAGCGCCTGGAAAGTGTAGTCGGTCCGGTTGAGGTTAAGGCTCATTCTTCATCCAACCCACAGGCACCTGGAATGCTAAAAAGCCATTATGCCCCGCGCACGCCCATGGTTTTGGGCAACCCTGAAGACTTCATCGCAAAATATCGGGTTGAAGAGATAGGCTGCATCCGGTTTCAAGAGGCATTTCATGGCGTGCCCAAAGCACAGCAGTTAATTCTATCCCCCTCAGGGGACGATCAGGAAGCCGCCCGGAGGTTGTTTGCAGGAATGCGTCAGCTCGATAGTCAACCCCTGTCCGTTATCGTAGCTGAGCTGCTCCCGGAAGAAGGGCTTGGGCGGGCCATCAATGACCGGTTGCGGCGGGCCGCCGCGCGTTAACCTGAAGTTACTGCGTCTTCACACCACTGCATTGCCGTTTGGAAATCCCCTGCTACTTTATAGGGCACCGGCTGCTTTTGTAGCGCAAAAATACCCTTAAGCGCAGTCCGGATGATGGAGTTTGGAATGTGGTAAGCTGTGCCCTGGCAGTGTTTTTTCATCAGGCTTTCATTCGCCTTCAGCCATTCGGCCTGCATCTTTTGGAATTTAAATCCCGGCAATACAGCATTTTGTGCATCAAAAAGATAGGCAAAGGGCAACGCCCGGTCATAAGCTTCGTATAAATCATTGAGGTACTGCCGGAAATTCTCTTCCGTTGCCTGGCTTCCTGTGAAGGCAACCACCACAACCGGGAAGGCATCGAAGTCAAAAGTAGCGTAAAGGTCCATTCCGAATTTTGATTACATAAAGTTTAAAAAATCCGGAATGCCCCGGATAGATCAATGAAATTAGTATATTTAAATGCCAATTGCCGCCAAATGTTTTTCTCCAAACTCAACTAAACACCAAAACGATGTTGAATTTTTATTCTGCCAGCAACGGGCAGGTTAATTCTAAAAAGGCCATTCAGCAGTGCCTTACTGCTGCGTTAGGTGAAGCGCCGCCCAGCACTTTTCGGGATAAAATGCTGATCGTGGTTCATAGTACCATTGGGCACGACTTTGATGAAATCATAGCTGGTGCCCGCGAAGTTTGCCCGCAGGCAGAGCTCGTAGGTTGTACCTGTGCGGGCGTAATTGGCAAGGAAGGCGCCAATGAAAGCATGCGTGCACTGGGAGTGATGGCAATCGTGCCCGGCGAAGCACAGGAATACCATGTGACGAGCTGCGACAACATCCGCGGGCACAACTCCTATGAAGAAGCCCGAAACATGGCACTGGAACTGAAAACAACAGGAGCGGATATCAATATGATACAATTTCTCGCCTCTGGTATTGATATTGCTGCCGACCGTGCCATTGAAGGCATTGAGTCTGTATTCGGAGAGAACATTCCCATTTTTGGCGGCACCAGCTCTGATAATATGCGCGCTATTAGCTCCTACCAGTTTGCTGATGGTAAGGTATTGGAACGGGGAGCGATCATGATTGGCTATTCTGACCCCACATTGACAGTGGAAATGGGCGTGCACCACGGCAGCGTACCCATTGGGCAACCTTTTTCGGTGACCCGGTCAGAAGGCAACCGGGTTATCGAGATAGAAGGAGAGGCAGCGTGGCCTTACCTGATGAGCAAGCTTGACTTCCCGGCGGATACTCACCCCGGGCCCTGTATCCCGGTAGCGGGTATGGCAGAACTACTGCCTGAAGACTTTCGGGAACCTTATGATAATAATCATATCCTGCGGGTTATCGTGAAAGTAGATGAAGACGGTAGTTTTTATATGCCGGTAGATTGCCCCCAGGGCACCCGCCTTTGGATAGTGGAAAGAGACGAAGAACTGATTTTTGGCGGACTAGACCGAATGATGAAGCGCCTAACGGCCCAAATTGGCAACCGGGAAGTGGCTGCGGTTTTCCACACGGACTGTGCAGCGCGCGGCCGGGCCATGTTTGACGCAATCGTTAAGGATGAGATTATCGAGAATATGCAGCAGCCCCTTACTAAGGGCACGCCCCTACCCTGGCTGGGCATGTATGGGTTTGGGGAATTCACCCGGTTAAAAGCCAAAAACCTTTTTCACAACTATACGACTTCAATTTATGCACTGATCAGACGATAGGCTTATGGACCCCGTTGACTCCCCAGACCAGGATAAGCTCAGCTACGAAGAACTGAGCAGGCTCTGTGCAGAACTGCAGGACCGGGTTACCCGTGGTATCAGTACGCAGCAACAGCTCATCTCCATTAAGAACGAGCTTGATGAGGAACTCAACCGGTTCAAAATCATACAGGATTTTAGTAAAGAAGGCCTTTTCCAGGATTCTATAGAAGGCTTTGCCACTGTGGCAACGGAGTATTTCATACAAGCTTTTCAGCAGCCCCACTGCTTATTTGCTGAATGCCGGGAGGATGGACAACTTCAGGTCATTGGGCAATTTGGGTTCAACAATACGGTGATTCCCTGCGTATTGCCATTACTGTCCAAAGACCTGCCTGAGCGTGCAGGTTTTTTGTTGGGCGAGCACCCGTCTTTTAAAACCAAACTGGCTTTTCTGCAATTGGAGGACGCCCTCGTAGCTCCTATGTACCGCCCCGACAACTCCTTCTACGGCCTCGTCGTTGCTGGTCAGCAGAAAGCCGATCAGCGGTTTTATGATCCCATCAACCCGAAAGACCGGCACGCCTTCACCGTAATGGCTACTAAGGCCAGCTACCTAATGTATAATTTCCGGACCAATGAACTGCTCAAACAGGAAATCAGGGAGCGCCGCCGCATGGAGCAGATGCTCGAAGCCAAAGCCAATGATTTGCTGCGCTCCAATGCAGAGTTGGAACAGTTTGCCTATGTAGTCTCCCACGACCTCAAAGCACCGCTGCGCAACGTACAGGGGTTTGCCGATTTGCTTCGGCGCGATCAGTCGGGCATCAGCCCGGCCAGTCGGGAGTACATCAATATGATCTGGGAGGAAGTAAAGCGGTTTAGCGATATCATTGATGCGCTACTGCGTTATGCCCGGGTCTCCACTTCTTCCATACAGGATATGAAGGAGGTAGACTTTCAGCAGCTGGTTTACAAAATTGAAGGACAGCTATCTTTGACCCTTCAGCAGCGTAAAGCTCAGCTTCAATACCAAAACCTGCCCACCATTCAGGCCAATTACCGGCAAATGCAACAGTTGCTCCAGAACCTGATCATTAATGCCATCAAATTCACCCCGGAAGGCCGTATGCCATTCATCCACCTGGAAGCAGAGCCTACACAAAATGGGTACCGGTTTGCCGTTAAGGATAACGGGATCGGGCTCAGGCCAGCAGACCAGAAACGCATTTTTGGTTTATTCCAGCGGGCCGACCGGGAGCAGCAGTTCGAAGGCAACGGGCTTGGTCTGAGTATTTGCAAGAAGATCGTGGAGCAGCACAAAGGCAAGATTTGGGTGAAATCCGTTGGCCCTGGTGAAGGGAGTACGTTCTTTTTCACCCTACCTTCCAGGCAGTCAGAAGAATAATCCTCCACCTCTGTTCCTTTATTAATCACGCTTCATTTTGGTTTTGAGGTGATTCACCGGCGCTTTATGCCCTTTGACGGCAAAAAGGTGGGCTGGGATATGACAACCCCTTAGCTTTAGGGCAAAATCATAGCTTATGTCACACTCCAATTTGCATACCGTACTTGGTGCCTCCGGCGCAGTTGGCCGGGCCGTCATTGATGAATTACTCAACCAGGGCCTTCCGGTGCGTGCCGTCAGCCGCACGATGGATAAACCTGGTGTAGCTTCAGTGCCCGCAGACTTACTGCATACAGAAGACGCTCAGAGGGTCATCCGCGGATCCTCTCATGTCTACCTCTGTGTCGGGCTTCCTTACTTTGAAGCAGTTTGGAAAAAGGACTGGCCAGTACTTATGCGCAACGTCATCAATGCCTGTGCGGCAAACGATGCCCGGCTCATCTTCCTGGACAACGTATATATGTATGGCCCGGCTCCACTTCAGGTGCCCTTTGACGAATCCCATCCTCAACAGCCGGTGAGCGAAAAAGGGAAAGCCCGGAAGGCTACCCTCGACTTGCTGAAAAACGCTATGGACAAAGGGACGGTACAGGCCGTCATTGGGCGGGCGGCCGACTTTTACGGGCCTTATGCCACCAACAGCATGCTTTATGTTTCATTCCTGGAGCGCATGCTGAAGGGCAAGGCGCCGCAGTTACTTTCTCCAACTGACGTGCCCCACACCTACACAGATACGGTAGATGTTGGGCGGGCGCTGGTCACGTTGGCACTAGCTGAAGATGCTTACGGACAGGCCTGGCACCTGCCGGTGAATCCGCCCATTACCATGCAGGAGGCCACAACTATTTTCAACCAGCTCCTTGGCACTGCTTTCAAAGCCCGGATGATCCCCTTCTGGCTGCAACGTCTGATCGGGCTGTTCGTCCCACCCCTGCGCGAAGTCTGGGAGATGAACTATCAGTTCCGCTACCCTTACGTAATGTCCGACCGGAAATTCCGGGAGCGATTCCCGGAATTTGAGGTGACGGGGTACGAAGAGGGACTAGAACGGATGGTGAAGGGCTTTGGCTCCCCAAAAACTTTACACCGCAGCATTGCAGGGCAGGAAGTCGGGGTATAATAGCAGCAAAAAGCACTGAGCAGTAGACATTTAACCGAAAAATGGTTATTTTTACTAAAACCCTATTGCTATGCGCGACCTCTTACTTACTACCTTGACCATCGCAGCCCTGTTTACCACCAGTTGCACACCGGAAGATTCCGCATTGATGGAGCCTGGCAAGACCGTCCTCACTGGAACTGTAGTGCCCTATAACCCCGCTAGTGATGTGGAAGCACTTGTAGTGTCTTACGAAGATATGAACTCCGGGGAGACGGTCCGGCACCGGTGCCCTATCGACAGCCTGGGGCGCTTTCGACTGGAGTTGGAGTTACCACATACCATTGAAGCTTTCATTGGAGCCCGGGAGTACCACCATATTTTATTGATTCCTAACGAACATATAGCGTTGGTTTACCGTGGCGAGGATGGGTTGGAGGTCAGCGGCAGTGCAATCACGGAGGAGCTGCATCAGCAATTGCACGCATATCTGGAAGCAGATTTTGACGATGGTCCCAATTATGTGTATACCAAAGAGATGGGAACCATGGAAATCGACTCCTTTCTGGCGGCATTGCAGACCATCCGCGAGCGGAGGACAGTTTTTCTTGAGGCCTACCATGATGCGCATGAACTACACCCTTTTTTATATCAGTGGGCACAAAACGATATATACTTCAAGTACCTGAGGCAGAAGCTGAGCTATCGGCTGTTCAAGCCCATTAGCCAGGATATACAGCCTTATAAAGTGGCATTCCCACCCCAATACGCCGCAGAATTAGACGCCTTTGAATACCAGCCCAGCTATGAAGCCAATATGTGGTACCACCGTTTGCTGAACATGCATTTCCAATACTTTCTAGCGGAGACCCAATATCAACTGTACGAATTCGAAAAGATTAGGGGCAATGCAAAGGTGATCAAGCGAGCCCTTCTTGAAGCCGCCCTTGCAACCGAAAACCACACCCTGCGCGAAGCCCTGCTAATCCGAACCTTATACCTCATGGCAGAGTCTACACAACTAACAGATACTGACCGGTGGGCACTATACGAAGAGTACAAAGCGCATATTACCCACGAGGGCCTCCTCAAAGATTTGGAAGCGCTCTACGAGCCTTATACCAATTCAGAAATCGCGCCCACCAATAACGATGGTCAAAGTATAGACCTGGCCTCCGAAGACCTGAAGCAGTTGCTGCAGCCCTACCAGGAAAAGTACATCTATCTGGTCAGCTGGGGTACCTGGTGCGGCCCCTGCATGCGGGAAATACCGCACTACAATGCCTTTCTGGCTAAAATGGATACCAGCCGGGTGCAACCACTGTTCCTTGCCTCCCGGTCGCCGGAGCCGAGGTGGAGGTCCGTCATCGAAGCGCATAACCTGAGTGGAGCGCACCACTTGCTCTCCGCCCGTCAGACCGAACAGCTTTGCGGAGAACTGAAGCTATGCGGTTACCCCAGCCACGCCCTCATCCCACCGGGCGGAACAGCATTGGAAGTCGTGGGTGGCCCCATCGACTACGACCTCAGCGTCAATGAGGCGCTGCTGCAAAAAATGGGAAAGCTGGGGCTGCTTTTGAATACAGACTAGGGCAAACGCACCAAAAATTTGAATGTGATTGGAGCACGTTTGGAACATGTCGCGGAACACGTAAGAGCGGGTGGCGGCTGCCGAAATTGCATGTTCGACGGAGGAGTTTGCGAATTTCTAGCGTTTTTGCTTCCTTTTTTCGCGATGAAAAAAGGAAGAGCCCAGCCGGCTTGAGGCGAAAAACAGACTAAATCGCCATGCCCGAGAGCCCTCATCGCCCGCTTTCATGAAAACTTGGTTTGGTGCGTATGCTCTAAATGAAGACAAGTAACAGCTTACGCCCCCGGTTGCGCTACACCACGAAATTTAGAAAATCGTCCTGGTCTACCGTGTCGTAGGTGGCTTGGGGGTAGGTTTCCAGCCATGCTTTGGGCGGGCGCCGCTTTTTGGGCTTCCATTTAAACTCATAGCCATGTAAGCGCCCATTCCGCTCTTCCACATAGTCGAGCTCAGCGCCGGTATGGGTGCGCCAAAAATGCGTGCGCCCGTAAAGCCGGTCATAGGCAATTTTCTTCATGCGTTCTGCAACTAGGAAGTTTTCCCACAGTGCCCCCACATCTTGCCTTGCAGTCAACGGGTTGAAATTTTCAACAAGAACATTTCTTACACCGAGATCGAAGAAGAAGATTTTCTTTTTCTTCGTAACCTCCTTCCGTAAATTTCGGCTAAACCCACTAAGCCTAAACAGGATGAAGCCCTTTTCCAACAAGTCGATATACCGGTCTACAGTAGGCTGGCTAAGCCCCAGGGATTTGGCTAACTCGTGAATGGATACTTCTGAGCCAATTTGTAGTGCAAGCAACTGTAATAAGCGGTAAATCTTATCTAAATGCTGCACGCCGGACAACTCAAGGACATCTTTGTAGAGGTAAGCAGAAGCCAGCTCTCTCAGGTGGGCAATTTTTTCGTCTGCTCCCTGAATATGCAATATTTCCGGGTACATGCCGTACAACATATATTGTTCAAGCTTTGCTTTGAGCTCAAAGGGCGTATTCCCTTCCGAAAGTTCTTGCACTGCAATAGGGTAAAGCTTGAAAGTACGCGTACGCCCGGTCAGTGGTTCTTTGGTTAGATTGGCAAGTTCGAATGCCGACGACCCGGTAGCGATAATTTTCAGCTCTGGCAAGCTGTCATGCAGGATTTTGAGATTGATGCCAATATCTGTGATATTCTGTGCCTCATCAATAAACAGTAATTCGTTTTTGCCAATCAGTTCTTTCATAAGCTCCAGGTTCCGGCTTGAGAGTGCCCGCTGGTATTGCTGCAAATCTGCATTAACGTAAAGCGACCGGTATGGAAGCCCTTTAAGCAGTTGCCGGACTAAGGTCGTTTTGCCTACCTGCCTTGCTCCATAGACGATTACTATTTTGTTCTGCTGTTGCAGGGCATTTGCTAAATCATTTTGAATACTTCTCTGTATCAACTCCTGTAATTTTTGTCTCTAATCCGGATTTACCAGCCTTAATTTAATGAAATAACGCGATTTCTTAAAGCTAATTTTAAAAAATAACGCGATTTCTTAAAATACATTCCCCTTTACTAACCTGAGATCGCAAACTGCAAGTAACTGTTGCAATCTCTTGCCTAGCTAATTTCGAGCTACTTATTTCAAACAAACCCTCATCTTATTACCGGTTAAAATATCATCAAATAAATTAAACCCTATTTTCAACAGGAATAATCCTCTAAAAAACACATCCCTAAACACCTGACAAACAACAACTAAAGCAACAGAGGAAGAGAAACAACAAAAAAGTGAAAAATTATTTGTTTAAAATCTTGACAAATAAAAACATTTCGTGCATCTTTGTATGCGTAATCAGATACGTAGCATATGGACTTGCCCATTTACATCAGTAAAAAAGGAACGAAAGTAGTAGCCGCTACTGAATTGCATCAGGCGCTGCAGCTCACCGACCACCACTACGCGACCAATGTGAAGCGGTGGATTACGGACATCTACGAGTTCCGGGATGACATTCGCCGGCCTGAGAAGCTTCGTGACTTCGCTAACCGGAAGACCAAGGGCAATCCAATTTTAAAGGATTATTACCTGACCGTAGAGCTGGCCAAGCTCATCTGCCTGTCGTCCAAAAGCAAGGTGAAGCTGAAGTATGCCAAACTGTTGTCGCATACTGAATCGGAAGAAGCGCAAGCCAATACAGCCCGCCTCAATGAAGAAGATGTGATGAGGGTTTTGGAACTGACCAAGGCGATGAGTATGGTGTCCTGTCAGGAAGCGGCAGAAAAGAGCCACCTTAAAGTATACGAGGCCCGCAACGGCGGTCAGACCGCCAACTGGTGGAAATACCGTGCTGAGGTCCTGGGCTATTCTGCGACCGGACTGAGGCGCAAGCTGATGGCGATGGGCAAACCTGCTCAGGGCAAAACGCAACGGCAAATGCTGTTGCAACTTGATGCTTATGAGCTAATCCGTACCGCCGTTATTGATCAGTTCATGGCGATGGGTAAAACCAAAACTTTTGCCTGCAGCATGGGCGATTTGGCGAAGCGTTTTGCCAAAGAGCTACGCATCGAAGTGCAGGACGACCGCGAGGGTATGGCTTCGCTTTTTGCCCCTCGTGCTAATGACCGCCTGGTGCGGGAAATCCGAAGCTTCGAACCCAAGGTGTCTGCTATGACTGCCTGATTGTGATAGTGATGATCACAAAGTTATCTTTAAAGCGGAAACACACCCTTTTGCTGTAAATAATTCCCCCAACGCAGATGAGCGTTGTGAAGCACTATAAACAATTTGTTCGTTTGTTTGACCCATTTTAATCTTAGTCAAATCAATACCATTACCGCTGCTGATTTTTAAGTTGCTGGCTATTTCGTGCAGAGCATATCCAAAAGGGGGGGTATAACCCGGCACGAGTCCACCCGGCTGTTCCAAAAAAATTAGCGGTTAGATGCCCCACCTCCGTTCCCATTGAGGTGGGGTGTTTTTTTATACGGTAGTCTCCTCTACGCCTTCGATCAACACCTGCAATATTTGCGAGGCCGCTTTAGCAATCTTTGTTCCAGGCCCGAAAACGCCCACAACTCCCTGATCGTACAAATACTGATAGTCCTGAGCGGGGATGACACCACCTACCACCACCATGATATCTTCGCGCCCAATAGCCTCCAAAGCTTTGATGGTAGCTGGAACAAGCGTCTTATGCCCGGCAGCCAGAGAAGAGATGCCCAGAATATGCACATCGTTTTCTGCAGCCTGACGCGCCGCTTCTTCCGGGGTCTGGAAGAGCGGACCAATATCAACGTCAAAGCCCAGGTCAGCAAAGCTTGTCGCGATGACCTTGGCGCCACGATCGTGCCCGTCCTGCCCCAGCTTGGCTACCATAATACGAGGACGGCGGCCTTCCAGTGCTGCAAAACGGTCAGCCAGCTCATGTGCCATTTTGAATTCCTGATCGGTTTTAATTTCACTGGAGTACACTCCGGATATTGACTTGGTCTGTGCTACAAAACGGCCGAATTGGCGCTCCATCGCATCCGAAATTTCACCAAGGGTAGCCCGGACTCTTGCCGCATCTACTGCTTTGTCCAGAAGGTTGCCCTCCCCGGTGCGGGCGCACTCGTATATGGCCTCCAATGCTTTTTGAACCGCTTCCTCATTGCGGTTGGCTTTCACCTCATTGATACGGCGGATTTGGGATTCCCGCACAGCCGTATTGTCCACTTCCAGGATATCAATGGGATCTTCCTCATCCAGCCGGAAAACATTGACACCTACAATCTGATCTTTTCCGCTGTCAATGCGAGCCTGTTTTCGGGCAGCCGCTTCTTCGATACGGAGTTTAGGCAGGCCATCTTCAATCGCTTTAGCCATGCCGCCCAGTTCTTCAACCTCCTCGATCAGTTTCCAGGCGCGGTTGACCAACTCATTGGTCAGGTACTCCACGTAGTGAGAGCCGGCCCAGGGATCGACCGCTTTGGTAATATCCGATTCTTTCTGGAGGTAGATCTGTGTATCGCGGGCAATCTTGGCAGAGAAATCCGTGGGCAGCGCAATCGCTTCGTCCAGGCTGTTGGTGTGCAGGGACTGTGTGCCGCCCAGCGTAGCCGCCAGCGCCTCGATGGCTGTACGCCCGACGTTGTTGAAAGGATCCTGTTCGGTAAGGCTCCAACCGGAAGTCTGACTGTGCGTACGCAGCGCCATGGACTTGGGGTTCTCCGGATTGAACTGCTTCACAATTTTAGCCCAAAGCATACGGCCAGCCCGCATCTTGGCAATTTCCATAAAGTGGTTCATGCCAATGCCCCAGAAAAAGGACAGGCGGGGCGCAAAGTCGTCAATCTTCAAACCGGCTTGCAAACCGGCGCGGATGTACTGCAGCCCGTCGCCCAGGGTATAAGCCAGTTCGATATCAGCCGTAGCCCCGGCTTCGTGCATGTGGTACCCACTGATACTAATCGAGTTGAAGCGTGGCATATGTTTAGCCGTGTACTCGAAGATATCCGCAATAATCCGCATAGATGGCAGCGGCGGATAAATGTAAGTGTTCCGTACCATGAACTCCTTGAGAATGTCGTTCTGAATGGTGCCGCTAAGTTGCTCCGGCTTCACTCCTTGCTCCTCGGCTGCGATGATGTAGAAGGCCATGACCGGGATCACCGCCCCGTTCATCGTCATGGACACCGACATTTTGTCCAATGGTATCTGATCGAAGAGGACTTTCATATCCTCTACAGAATCGATGGCCACACCTGCTTTGCCTACATCGCCGCTTACGCGCTCGTGGTCAGAATCATAGCCCCGGTGGGTGGCCAGGTCAAAAGCCACGGATAACCCCTTCTGCCCTTGCTCCAGGTTGCGGCGGTAGAAGGCGTTGCTCTCCTCCGCTGTAGAAAAGCCTGCATATTGCCGGATCGTCCATGGGCGAACGACATACATGGAACTGTATGGCCCTCTGAGGTAAGGCGGCAATCCGGCAGCGTAAGCCAGATGCTTTAGGTCTTTGGAAAAATCAGGGGTGACCGAGGGAGGCACTTCTATTTTCTCAGGTGTTTCCCAGGTTTCTCCCTCAGGAATCTGATCAGTGAGAAGGTCAAAGTCTAGTTCGAGCTTGCTATAATCCGGGCGTGGCATAACAGATGGCTTTTGATACAGCTCCAAATATAAGAAACAGCCGATTACGACTCGAATGATAATTGTCAGGCTATGCCCAAAAAAGAGCAGGGCCCAAACTTCAGGCCACTGCTCTGTCGAAAAACTACCAGTAATTCTTAGTTTGTCACATGGTCAGACAGCCTGAATACAACTGGAACGATAAACTGCACATCAACAGCCCGGCTCCCTGACCTTCCGGAAATGACCCACTGAATCCCCTGTTGGCGCATGGATTGCACAATACGCAGCGCCTCCTCTCCCAGCCCGCCGCCAGGATCACGCACAATAGTTTCACTACTCACTGTTCCGTCTTTTTCCACGATGAACCGGATTTTAGCCGTGCCTTCTATGCCAAGTCGGACGGCTTCTTCCGGGTACTGAATGTTTGATTGCAGGTAGGCATTCAATTGCTCCTTTGCACATTTTTCCCGGTCACTCCGGTCTGCCAGGTCCTCACAGCCTGGAAAGCGGGGCATATTTGGCACCCATTTGAATGTTTCACTGCAACGGATTATCGGCGGCGGGGGTGGCGGCGGGGGTGGTGGTGTCAAAAGCTTTGGGTTGCTCAAACAGGCCTGCTCAAAGATTTCCAAAGGCACAAAAAGGAATACCTCTGTGTCCACAACCTGTCCGCTGCGTTCACCCGGCGTCCACCTTATAGAAGTATCACGAGCCATTTGCCGGAGAAGCAACCGAACAGCACGACCGTATTCTGACCCAATCGTCCGGACCACATCTGCTTCCGGCTCCATCTGCCCATCTGCGCGGATGATAAAGCGGGCGGTAACGCCAGGATACTGAGGCGAAAAGCCTTTCTCTTGCGAAGGGCAGCGTAAATGGGCTCCCAAATACTCCTGAATTCGGGACAGGGTGCATTCGCTGACGGCCCCCTTTACAGTGTTCTCATTGCAAGCTGCTAACTGAGGCACAGCATATGGAGCCACCTGCCTCTGACCAGGCATTCCTGTGCCTCTAAAAGTGAGCATCACAACTACAGAATCTTCTTTGCTCTTGTCTGCCAGATTGTTCTGTGACGCACTCAATCTTAAAAAATGATGCCCACGGAGAGGTATATTGTAGGTCACCCGATGAGCCCTGCCAAACGAGTTGAATGGCACCCAGC
Source organism: Phaeodactylibacter xiamenensis (assembly GCF_000759025.1). Classification (GTDB taxonomy): domain Bacteria; phylum Bacteroidota; class Bacteroidia; order Chitinophagales; family Saprospiraceae; genus Phaeodactylibacter; species Phaeodactylibacter xiamenensis. The sequence continues at coordinate 438,053 of NZ_JPOS01000012.1, forward strand.
GCATTGCCTCCCCCTTATTGACGACTTTCAATAAAGCACTCAAAGCAGCATCAGCGAAGGAGGGCCCCAACCGGTCTCTGGCAACCCGGGCGTTTTCCATGTAGCCCTCAGCAGTAATTTCAAATTGTAAAACTATATAGGCTTCAGGGTTGAGGCGACCTGTTATTTCCGGGCTTACAAGATTACCTAATAAGGCATCCCAAAACAACGCGTCCGTACAACTCCGACGTTGCGCTCTGTCTCCTGTACAAGCAGCAAGGTAAGGGGGCTCATCGCCGTTAAGCCAGATAGATTCTTCCTTAGCGGCACCTTCTTCCGCCTGCCCCCAAGCTAAAAGCGGCCCTAAAAGCAAAAACAACAGTATCCGGTGCATTCTATTGGAGTTTAAATTTGACAGACAGGTTGAACTGTACACGTACCGGCCGCCCCCGCTGTTTGCCCGGCACTGACCACTTCGGCATTTTGGCCACTACCCGCTCCACTTCTCTGCCGCAGCCCCCGCCAATATCCCGAAGAATTTTGACCTGGCTGGCGCTGCCGTCCTTTTCGACCACAAACTGCACATAGACGGTTCCTTCTATGCCATTTTCCCGGGCTGCTCCCGGGTAGCGGATGTGTTTGTAGATGTAGCTGAGCAAAGCCGCGTCGGAGCACTGTCCCCGCTCGGCTAAAGGCAATGCAGCACAGTCTCCAAAAACCGGCATTTCTTCCACGACCTTAAAGATAGGCGGAGCTTCGTCTTTGGGCTTGGGCGGTATTGGCGCAGGTTCATAAATGACCAGTTCCGGCGTACCCACTGCCGGGCCGGGTTCTGAAATAACGGGCAGGTCGATGACTAGCGGCTCTGGTGTGAATGCCGCAATGGGCTCCTCCACAGGTTCTATTTCGGTAGTCGGTAGCTGAGGTGGTTTAGGACGGGGCTGAGCGGATTGGGTGCGCACCACTTCGTATTCCAGCTCATTAGTCAGCATACGTTCTTCATAACGGTCAGGAAAGTGGTCTTCTATAGTCCAGTTAAAAGCGGTGATCACCAGACCTAAAGCGGCGATCAGGCCAAGCTGAAGATTGGCGCTGCGGGCATACCGCAGGCGGGAAATATCTGTTCTTTTCATGATGGCAATGGTTTTGCCACCGGGCCCAGTGTGGTTAATTTTTCGGGAATCGATTACAACCTGACAGATGCAGAAATGTTCTTGTTTGGTGCATAGGGCTTGATTTTTCAAGCATTTGTCAGTAAATAGCGGACAATCGCTGTGCAAGCAGTGTCCATATAGTAGTTTGACGGAAACAAAATAAGCCAGAGCAAGTGATACAATTCGAGCGGTTTGAACTTCAAAATGGCCTGAGGGTCATCGTTCATGAGGACGATAGCACCCCCATGGTGGCAGTAAACGTGCTGTATAATGTAGGGGCAAGGGATGAATCTCCGGAGAAGACCGGGTTTGCCCACCTCTTTGAGCACCTGATGTTTGGCGGCTCTGCCAATGTTTCTGATTTTGATACGCCCATCCAAATGGCAGGGGGCGACAACAACGCCTTTACCAACAATGACATCACTAACTTCTACGAGGTTCTGCCTGCCGAAAACCTGGAAACGGCATTCTGGCTGGAATCCGACCGCATGATGGCCCTCAATTTTGATGAGGAGGTGCTGGAAGTGCAGCGCAAAGTGGTGCTCGAAGAGTTCAAAGAGACCTGCCTCAACGAGCCTTACGGGGATGTATGGCACCATATTGCCGACATGGCCTACAAGGTCCACCCCTACCGCTGGCCCACCATTGGAAAAGTGCCCAAGCATGTAGAAGATGCTACAATTGAGGATGTGAAGGACTTTTTCTACACCCATTACCGGCCTAATAATGCCATTTTATCTGTAGCAGGGAATGTAACTACTGCTGAAGTCCGCCGTCTGGCCGAGAAGTGGTTTGGTGAAATCCCCCGTGGCCCAGAAAGAAAGCGGCAACTGCCTCAGGAGCCCCCACAGAAGCGGTTCGAAAAACGCATCAATGAAGCCAATGTGCCCGTGGATGCACTATACCTGGCTTTTCATATGCCTTCGCGCTACCAAAGGGATTACTATGTGGTCGATTTGATCTCTGATGTACTCAGCAATGGCAGCTCTTCCCGCCTGTACCGCAGGCTGCTAAAGGAGCAACAGCTCTTTACTACCATTGATTGCTACGTCACCGGAAGTATAGACCCCGGCCTCCTCGTTATTGAAGGCCAGCCAGCAGAAGGGGTAAGCCTGGAAGCCGCAGCGGAAGCAATCTGGAAGGAACTGGAATTGCTCAAAGCTTCCCCCATACCGGAGAGAGAACTGGAAAAATTAAAGAACAAGGTGGAAAGCACACTGATTTTCTCAGAGCTCAATGTAGTCAATAAGGCCATGAACCTTGGCTTTTTCGAGTTGCTCGGCGATGCAGACCTCATCAATCAGGAAGCCGCTTTATACCAGGAAATTACCACCGAAGACCTGCACCGGGCATCCAATGCCATTCTCACCGAAGAGAACTGTTCGGAGCTGTTTTATAAGGCAAAACCGGGGCAAATTCCCTCAGCATGAGCTGTTTTTAAGGCAGCCGCAACACATCTGATTCCGTAAATAAATCCGGGACATTGATCTCCAGCCCGGGGTTACCATAAAGCGTACGCGGCACCGAAATATCGCCCAGGTATAATTCGCCCCGGTAGCGTTGCACCGCTTCCTCATACAGCCCTTTTTTGGGGAGTGCCAGGGTAAGTGTTGCCCGGGCTTTGACAGCCGGGGTGTGCACAGTACCAGCTGAAAGCTCAATGCCAGAAGGCGTATCCAGAGCCAGTGTGGGCGATGCCTGCCGGTTGGCCCACTCAATGTAGGCTTTGATGATGCCCTGTGGATCGCCCATCAGCCGGTAGCCGATAAGGCCATCAATAATGAGTTCACCCTCCATACGCGGAGGCAGATCAGTTACAGAGAGGAAGTTCACCCCCATCGCCGATAGTGTCTGATGCTGCTGAGCAGTGGCTTTGGTGAGCTCTTCGGGTGAATGGCTGAGGAAGATTTGTACTTTGGCCCCCCAGTTGATGAGCCGGCGGGCAGCAACCAGTGCGCCTCCACCATTGTGGCCTTTCCCAACCAGAATGGCAACCGACTTACCGGCGGGGATACCATCTAAAAAACGGTCTCTGGCCAGAATCGCCAGGCAGCGCCCCGCGTTTTCCATCATTTGTAAAAGAGTGATGCCATAGAATTCCGTCATCAAACGGTCGACTTCTATCATTTGGGGGACATCAAGAGTGGGGACCTCGTCCCGAAAAACGCGTATGCTGCTCATGGAATGGATTCGTTTCAGTTGCAATAGTACGTATTCTCCGGGAGTTTTTCCGGAATATCAAGGGGTCATTATTCGCTGACATTGATACCTGGTGCCAGAATGGCTTTCCACTCCGGATGCCGGGCGATATAACCTGCCATGTAGGGGCACAGAGGCATCACGACTAAATCATTGTCTCTGGCATAAATCAGAGCCGCTATGGCAAGGTGGCTACCAATGCCATTCCCTTCCAGCCCCCGGGGCACCTCGGTGTGCGATAGAATCAGTTTCTGGCTCGTCATGATATACTCTGCCACGGCCGTTTTCTCCTCGATTTTCACCTCGAACCGGCGGCGCTCAGGATTATGCACCACCGGGTGTTGCGTAAGGTCGATTTTCATTGTTCAAAATTTATGCTGACTTGCTGCACTTCCACGTCCATTTGGGTAGTGTAGCGGCGGTCAGCGTCCAGGCCAAGAAAAAACATATTGACCTGCTGAGGAAATGTGGTGACTAATATCGCATTATATATTTGTAGCCTGCTCAGCTGCTGAGGTGTTAACGGAGTACTTTTGAAATAAAGCACCAGCCCCATTTGCTGCTCCGGCTGCATCCGCAGATAATCCAGGCAGATTTCTTCCCCGCCGGCCCACAGATCGAAGACCTGATCGAAGTAACCCTGAAGGTAGCTGAGCAGCTCCGGGTCTTCCGCTTGCTGAACAATATTGCAGCGGTAGCCATAGTTGCGCAAAAAAGCGGCTTCCACATCATCCTGGAATACCCGGAAGCTCACTTCAAGGCAACGCCTCTCCGGCTCGTATTTCACTGCGGTATAACTCATCTTCAGCGGGTGCCAGCTACAGCAAAGTACGATCAGCAAAACGCCAGCCAAAGACAACCTCATCCTCATGCCGCTACCATTAGCTCCAGGATAATGGTAATAGCGATGCCGCCTGCTGCTCCTGACACCACGAGGTTCCACTCCCGGTGCGGGGCACGCAGGGCACGGGTAAACAACAACAGCAGCAGCATGAATAACCCCACAACGATCAACTGCCCGCCTTCCAGCCCCAGGTTGAAGGCCAGCAGCTGATTGACGATGCTGTTTTCCTCACCAAGCAAAAACCGGAAGTAGTTCGAGAAGCCCATCCCGTGGATCAGCCCAAATACCAGTGCCGCCCCGTAATTAAATACCTGCCTGCGGTCAAATAGCCGCCCACTGTCCTGAACAGTGCCTCGCCGGATGTTATGCACCGCTGCCAGCAAAATAGTGAGCGGAATGAGCAGATCAATCCAGCCCTGCGGCACCCGGATGACATCCAGGGCAGCCAGCGCCAGCGTCAGGCTGTGCCCAATGGTGAAGGCCGTCACGAGTACCAGCACCTTACGCCATTCTTCCCAACGATATAGCGCGCAGAGGGCTACAATAAACAGAATGTGATCGTACCCTTGCAGGTCCAGTATATGGGTGAAGCCCAACTGAAGATAGGTTCCAAACTCCTGCGCGAAGGCATTATGCAGCAACATCATAGCTATCCTTTGTTAATCATCGGGACCTCAATAAGGATCAATTCCGTATCGGTGGTTGCTTCCACTGTTATGGCATCCGTTTCCCAAACGCCGAAACCATCGCGCCGTTCCAGAGGTTGTCCGTTGATGGTGCATTGCCCTTCCAGTACAAATGCGTAAACTCCATTGCCCGTATACCGGATAGGGTACTTAACTGTTTTCCCGGCATCAAAGTCGCCCCGGCTGTATACCGCCTGCTGATGAATGTACAAGACCTCGCCTTCCTCCGGAGACGCCAGCACCTGCCACTGGTTGTCCCGGCCGGCCGGATCGAACCGCCGCTGATCGTAGCGGGGCTTTAATCCCATCTGATTGGGAAAAACCCAGGTCTGCAACAGTCGGCATACTTCCGTTGGGCTTGCATTAGCTTCAGAATGCCGGATACCGGTGCCTGCAGACATCACCTGCACCTCGTTTTCGCGTATGACGCCCTGCCCACCGTTGTTATCGGTATGCTGCAGCCCGCCTTCCAGCTGAATGGTAATGATTTCCATATTCTCATGCGGGTGCATGGGGAATGCGCCACCGCCGGCAATCCAGTCGTCGTTGAGTACGCGGAGCAGCCCGAAGTTCATCCGGTCGGGGTCGTAGTACCGATTGAAGGAAAAGGAATGTTTGCCAATCAGCCAGCTGGCACGGGTTTCGCCCCGGGTATCGGCTTTGTGCAATACACTTTTGAAGCCCGGATCGGCAGCAACGGCCTGTGCAACCGCTACCGATTTAACCGACTCTTGGGGTGCGGCTTCAGAAGCACAGCCCGTTAGTGCGAACATCCCGGCAATGGCCAGAAAGGGAAGGAATATTTTCATGATCCGGTAATTTTATGGGTGAAGGCATTTAGTGGTTTGCGGCTGCGGACGGCTTGCTCACGGCTGCGCAGAGGCTCATCAAGCTGCTCAGGATCGCCCAGGTAGCCCAATGCTATAAAACAGACCGATTCCAGCCCATCTTTGTTCAGATCAAATTCCGCAACGGTTTTTCCATAGTCAAAGCCACCCATCATGTGGCCATAGATATCCAGGTCTGCCGCCTGTAGCAACAGGCTCGTATTGGCAGCACCGGTATCATGCATGTAGTGCCGGTTGGGGCGGCCATTGTAGCTCAGATTAGGCTGAGCAAGGCTGAGTACCAATACTCCCGCATTCTTTGCCCAGACCTGATTGCCCTCATTGAGGCCGGACAGCAAACGGCTGAAACCTGCTTCGTCCGCATGATGCGCGTAGATGTACTGCCAGGGCTGCTCGTTGAATGCACTAGCCGCCCAGCTTGCGGCTTCAAACAGCGTATTGAGGATCACTTGTGGTACGGGCTGACTGGAAAAAGCCCGGGGGCTCCATCGTTTGCCAATCAGCGGGTGTATCGAAGTCTCCGTTTTTGCCGATTTGCTGTCCAGCAGTTGTTGATTCATCATAGCAGAATGTTTCATTTCAATGTTCAAACATCAAAAATAAGGATTTTATTTCTTTTTTGCAACTTTGGAATGGCCGTGACTCGCCATTTACTGCTCAAAAGCGGGAGTTTAACACTGATAGGATAGAATTGTTAACTTTTACGGCTGCTTGTTCGTCTATCTTCTGAACAACTAATGCTGCCCCCTATGACCCTTAGCCGCCAACTCAAGTGGACTGCCTTGTCAAGGGCTGGTTTCCGGTTCCTGTTCTCCTATTTTCTGTTGTTTATCCTATCCAATCAGTCGGGCATTTCCAACCTGCTGAGGGGACTGTGGGACCCTCTGATTTTGGCATTCGCCAAAGCACTGTTCGGCGCAGAAATCAGCACGGAGGTCCTGCATACGGGGAGTGGGGACGGGCTTTACAATTATGCCAGCGTAGTCTTCCTTTTGTCGCTGTCGCTGCTGAGTACGCTCGCCTGGACCACACTGGACAAGCGGAGGGCCTACGATTGGCTGCTACAGGCGCTCATTGTGCTGGTACGCTATTACCTGGTGGTGCAGATGGCGCTTTACGGTATGGCCAAGGTGCTCCACGCCCAATTCCCGGAGCCGGCTTTTCACCGGTTGCTGCAACCCTTTGGCGAGTCTTCTCCCATGGGGCTGCTGTGGACGTTCATGGGTTATTCGTATGGGTACAACCTGTTTACAGGCATAGGAGAGTTACTGGGAGCGGCCCTGCTGCTGTTTCGACCCACCACCACACTGGGCGCACTCGTCACGCTCGGTGTCATGGCAAATGTGATGGTGCTCAATTTCTGCTATGACGTACCGGTCAAACTGCTGTCTACCCATTTAGTCCTCTTCTGCCTGTTCCTGCTGGCGCTTGACGGCCCGCGGCTGGCCCGGCTTTTTGTCCTCAACCAGCCCACTGCTCCTGCCCACGCACCGGAGCTTTTCTCAGGCGCCCGCTACCGCAACATCAAAAATATTCTGAAGAGATTGGCGATAATTGGAGGGCTCGCCCTGGTAGCTATCGTTACTACCCAGTTTACCAATCAGCCTAAGCCGCCCATGTACGGGTTGTACAAAGTGGATACGATGGTGCGCAATCAGGATACCCTACCTCCGCTAATCACGGATGGGCGGCGCTGGCAGCATATTGCAATAGAATTCCCCGGGCGGGCGGTGATACAAACCATGCCGGGGCACCTGCGTTGGTTTGATCTCGAAGTGGACACCTCGGCGCAGCGGGCTGTTTTCTCCCAGGGGCGTTTCAGCGATACGTTGTACTACGACCGTACCGGTGCGGTTACCTGGCTATTCCAGGGCATCGTTCGGGGCGATACGGTGTCTGTAAAGGCTACCCGGTGGGACAAGGAGGGATTCCTGCTGATGGGCAGAGGATTCAACTGGGTGAATGAAAGCCCGTTCAACCAATAGGGGTAAGCCTCTCTAATCATCTGTACGTTGTCTTTTGACTCAAGATTAACAGAGCTTATGCGCTCCTGCTTTTTTGAGGTGCCTTATTTTACAACGATCAGGCTGCCGGAATGTATTTTCTTAGCTCCAATTATCCAAAAGCTGTAATGACCGGTTGGCCAATTTGGAAAGACGGTCATCTTTTGTCCTGTAAATTCCCCCTGATAAACCAGTTGGCCCCGGGTATCATACACAGACAACTCAGCAGGTAGTTCCATCTGAGCCACAACTTCCAGCGGTTGCCCGGACCTTACCGGATTGGGATACACCAAAACCGCCTGCCCCGTTGACCATCCTACAGTAGAGTTGAGATCCCCCTGAAGGATTTGCAGTTGCGCTCCATTCGTACCATTCAGCGCGTCTTCCCATGCAAAGGCGACTTCCTCGCTGTCCGGCAGTACGTCCAGTGCCGCACCTGCGGTCATCCACTGCGTATCCCCCGCGTTGGCATCCCGGCGGGCCAGCTCAAAGGCTTCCGGCTGCCCCGGGGCGTTGGGGTGAAGCTCAAAACCGGAAAGCTGCAGGGTCGTCTCCGGCTCAGCGGTTGGCAGGTTGCCGTAGGTGTTTAGTATCCAGTAACCGGTATCGGGCTGTACCATCGGCCCGGCTACGAGGCTAGGCGGTACATTTAGCCGGGTGGCGACTACTACTGACGCCATGGGCTGATCTGCATTCAGGCTCAGGCTTACGCCGGTCTCCCCGAAAGCATAGCTGCCTGCATTTTGGACCGTTTGCCGCGCACTTTGCCCACCTCCTACCGGTGCCTGCGACAGCGTTCGGGCGGCAGCTCCGGTCAGGAATGCATGGTTGACGCCAGCTTTATTGAGAATGCTGCCCTCCACTTCATTGAATTGGTAATACCCCACCAGCCCCTGTTCTGTTTCGGGGCGGGCTGTGAGGTGGCGGCTTAGGCGTACCTCAGCGGTCGACAACGCCCGGTCGTATATCCGGACCTCATCCATCAGCCCCTTGAAGCCTCTTTGGACCCATCCCCGGTAACTGCCCAGGAAGAGGGCTGTATTGCGGAAATCCACCGCCTCTGGGGAAAAAATATGGGTAGCCGATTCGCCATTCAGGTAAACGGTAATGCCATCAGGCTTTACCACCAAAGCTACGTGCGACCACTCATCGGCAGGCACAAAAAGACCGCTGCTCCACCACCATGCCCCACCCGGCCAGTGGTAGCCTAATTCCATATCTGGCCGGAAATTAAGACCAGCGGCTGGCCCGCTCTCCGTAATGGCAATACCAGTGTATTCCGCCTGTACGCCATAAGGATGTATCCAGGCGGTGATGGTAAGCTCGGGTGCCGTGGCAGGCAGACCGTCAATAATCGCGTAATCGCCCCACTCCTGGGTTTCCATGCACAAGCCGGGAATACTATCTGCCCGGCAGGCTTCCACGGTGATCGGCGGCAGGGCCCGCATGCCACTTTCGCCCGTACCATTAGTAATGCTGAGTACAGCCGTATAAGTTCCGGGAGCTCCAAATACCACTTTAGGGTTGCGGGATTGTGGATCGCTAATATAAGTGGGGGCGGGCTCAAATGCCCACGACCAGGAAGCGCCTTCGTGGCGGAGTACCGAGTAATCATCAAAGTAAAAGGTATCCCGTGAACAGCCAGCCTCCAGCTTGTCCACCGTAGGATGTACCATCAAACGGCTCGGAGTCACCAATGGAGCTTCCCATGCACCGTTACTGTAGGTGCCAACCCGGAGTTTGTCATCCCGGTAAAAAGGTCGGAAAATATTGGTGTTCGTGCGCATCGGCAGGCCTTCGTTGTAGAATGCCCAGTCCTCCATGGTTTCATCCCGGTAGAAAACAGCTTTGTCGGTACCGATATACACCGTACCATCCGTACCCGCCTGAAAGAGCATGGTATGAATGCGGTGCCCGTCCAGCAGCGGGGTCGTTGCATTTTCCCAGGTCTGCCCACCATCAACCGAGTGGAAGACCTTGGCCCCGTCGTTGGCATTATGGGCGAAGTAAGCCCAAATGTCGTTCTCGTTTTCGGGATTGAGGGCCAGCCCGCCGGCACGCTTCGAAACCGGACTACCGGGGAAATCCAGGGCCGTCCAGTTGGCTCCTCCATCTTCAGTGCGCAGCAGGTGCGCCCCGGTGAAAGTAGTGCGCTGGTAAACGTATACGACATCCGGATTACTCCGGCTAACTTCCAGTTGCATCACTGGCTGATCATCGTTGCCAAACTCAGCGATCAGGGTGTAGGAACGTCCGCCATCGGTCGTTTTCCAAATTTTGTTCTCCCGCCCCAGATAGAAATGGTTGTAGCAATGAGGCAAGAACTCGATCTCGCTGGAGTGGGTCGAAAAATAGGACTCCGTGGGGTAGAGCTCCAGCTTTGGTGCCTGCAATACGGCACCGGACAAACTCTGCGGCACAATTTGCGAATTGATATCGGAAAAGTAAGCGATATTACGCCCGCCCGGCTGCACATAGCCGGTTGGTGCCTCCGCTCCGCCCAGCCGCAGGGACTGCCCCTGCTCAAATTCGGGCCGGATAGCCGTATTGCCATTGTGGTAACGCCCACCTACGACCAGGTCTTCATTCCAGGCGCTGCCAAAGCCCCAAAACTCAGAGCCCGTAATGCCGTACTTCCTCGACTCTACCGTGGCAAATTCATCATCGGTGAAGTCTATGCCGCCATCGGTGCCGAGCCATATCCCATCCGGACCGACCGTAATCTCCTGCATGTCGGGGTGGATCCAGGTGTTGCCCTGATAGCCGCCTGTAACGTTGAAAACGGCACCACCATCTGTTGACTTGTACAGGCTGACCCCACCGGTGTAAACGATATCTTCATCGAAGGGCGAAATCGCAAGCACGTAATCATAAAAGCCCTGATACGGGCCTCCCCCACCCTCATTGATCATAATATTTTTGTGGCTGGCAGGCCCACCGCTGTATTCGTAGGGCCCGCCCACGTGAGGCCCCTGAAGGCTCCAGGATTCCCCACTGTCCGTGCTTTTCCACACCCCCAGATAACCATCGTCCCCTGCCTTTGAGTTGCCGATCAGCCCGGCGACCACCAAGTCCGGATCGAGCGGAGAGACGGCGATTTTCGCACCGCCATCATTCAGGAAAGGGCTGCTCTGGTCGGGATTGTACCAGCCTTCGGCTTTAACCGTCCAGCTTTGGCCGCCATCTTCCGACTTTTCAAAAATGCAGCGGGGCTCGGTACCGTGGTTACGTACCAGGTACAGCACCTGTGGATCATCGGGCTTAAATTCGATATCATAAACTGAAGCACCCGTCAGGTGGGACCAGTTCGCACCCTCATCTTCGGTCAGCCAGAGCCCGCCCACGCCCCCAACCAGGATGCGCTGCCCATTTGCCGGGCTGACCGCTATGGCGTTTACGCCGAGTGCAGCCTGTGGCAGGTCGGCGGCATCCAGGATTATCTCCCAACTTTCGCCCCCATCTGTAGTGCGGTAAAGGCGCTCCCAGTCACCGGCGTACACGACCGATGCATTGTTGGGGTCGGTGCGGACGATACGGACGTTGTTCATCATCGTATTGGCAGAGACATGCGCCCAGGTTTGCCCGCTGTTGTCTGACCGGAATACGCCTCCGCTTTCGGTGCCGCAGTACAGCACGGAAGGATTGGTATCCGACTGATCGAGGGTGTAGACATTGACCTGCCAGGATACTTCGAACTGTCCCTGCCCTTGCGTAAACGTCTCAAAAGGGCCAATATTCGTCCACATTCCGGTTTGCCGTTGAGCATCGTATCCGGACAGTGCACGCTGATAGGCCGTTTCCGTTTGGCGGCGTTCCTGAGCCGTTGGCCAATTTAGGCTTCCATCCTGTTGAACGTAGGGTTCTACCTTAGGCCGCCAGTGCTTGTAGTTTTGGGTATGGGTATTTTTTTCAAAGGTATGGGTACGATAGTAAGCCTGATAAGCGCTATCTACCAGGCGGATATTCGGCTCGGGCGCGTACATCAGCCGCGCCCAGGCAGGTGTCTCTTCGGTAATTTCCGGAATGGTTTTCAGCCACTGCAATTGCCCGGCGAGTGGTAGTGCTCCGGACAGGGCCGTAATGATTAGCGTCCAAAGGAGACGTTGAGGAAGGTTACAGGTCAGGTCTGCCATATCACTGAAGTCTGTGTTTTAGACCTGAAATATACAGCATCCGGGGCACTTAACCCTCCTCTACCCGCCGAATCGTGCCTTTTTGGGCATCCATTTCCACCCAGTCCCCGGTTTGGAAGTCTAACTGAGCTGGAATTTGAGTGATGCTCGGCACCTGCGCCTCCCGCAGCATGATGGAAGCATGGGAAAGCAGCCCGCCTACGTAGGATGCCACGCCATCTACCTTTGAGAAAAAGGGTACCCAGCCGGGGTCAAGGGCATCCGCTACCAGAATAATGACTGGAAAGGGGGGAGGCGCTACGGTACGCAGATCAGCGGAAGCTACGCGCCAAACCTGCCCCCTCACTTTGCCGGGATAGACCCCAATACCTTGCTGATGATTTTGCTGACTGGCAGAAACGTTGGACAGCACGGTAACCGGCAGGCGGCGCCCCAACTGATTGCACAGGAAAGTATCCATATCCCAGCCTACTGGTTTTGGCGGTTGCCGCTCTGCCATTTCATCAGCCCGCCATTCATTTTCGAAGAACGCGCTGAGCTCTGCCTGTGTAAAAGACCACGGCGCAAAAGGCAGTTTACCATTGAGCTCTTCGCGGTATTCCCAAAACAACGTCATCGTTTCGTGCCTGATCCACTCCCGGGTGTGGATCAGGTCAATGACTGGACGAAATAACCACGCCCAAAGTGGTTGGCGCTTACGGCGTGGCGGGGGCTTGGATGAAGCAGTGAAGTCCACTCCTTTCCGAAGGGCTTCCCAATCCGCCTCGCTGTATTCCCGAAAACGGGGCTGCCCCAGGTCGGACTCATAAAAGCCCCGGTGCCCAAATGCTTCCAGAAACTGAGTAGTGGACCGTTGCCCTCGTTCCCACTCCCGAAAAGCGTGCAGGTAATCCGTGCTGGCACTCTTTTGCTGTATGGCCGCCGCCAGTCGGTGCAGCAGCCCAAGCCGTTCCAGCAGCCCCACCGGGCCGGACATGGCCCCGGTGAGAATCTGCATATTCGTTACCAATTCTACATAGAGGCTGGAAAAGCTGTCACACCAGTGGCTGAAGGCCTTTGCCGGATCAATGAGCCAAAATGGTTCTCGTTCTGCTTTGCCCAGATCCGTTTCTACCGCTGCTTTGCGCTGCCACGCCTGTATACGCTGCTTTGCCTGCCGCTGCTGGCCCAACACCTTAAAAAAGACTGGCAGCTTAGCCAGGCAACGCCAGGGGCGCAGTCCAACCTGGTAGAAGTCCTCAGCGCCCACCGAACGGCAGACGAGCTGCGTGGGCAGCCCCCAGTGCACCATGGTATCCAGCAAGGCCGAAAGGTTGATCCAGGGCATGCCTCCGGCAGCACGCAGGAAGGCACGCTGCAGAAGGGAAGGGTCTAAATCGCGATAGTAGCCGAACAGGGCAGGACCGGCATCCGTGATCAGGTCGGTCATCAGGCGGGAAGGCTCGGGTGGCAAAATCTCCTTGTGATTGGCCGAAGTCAGTACTTCTTCCGCTTCCTCCGGTGTTGTGATAGGCCTGGCCTGCAACAGCCAGAGCTTTCCTTTGGATACGGCAAATTCGATATCGAGCCCGTGACGGGCGTCCGGTTGTTCAAGAAGCTGCCCGGTGATGTAACTTAGCTGTATGAATGCACGCCTTAGAGGCTTACCGCACGTCTCTGCGCCTTTCCAGAAGTTAAAAATAGCGGACCACCGGACATCCCAGGCGCCAAAGCGGGGCAGTAGGAGGGTTTGGCCGCTCTGCTGCCCGCTCATCAGTGCCTCGCCTAACCCTTCTGTATATTCAAGCTTCCAACTGCCTTCGCGGAAAGCAAAGAGTACGCCACTGAAGTCAGGATCCACCATTTCCTGTACCAGTACCTGCGTGCCTTCCTGAGTCGGATAACTGTTGAAAACATCGGTAATCGCAGACTCCAGCTCAGATTCCCCAACATTCAGCCGGGACAAATACTGTCCGGCCTGACTGTTCTCCTCTCCGTCTTCCGTGAGATAGGAAGAGCGGACGGCCACCGGGAACCGCAATCCTTCGGGGCGCTCGCCGGCCAAAAAGTCAGCATAAGCCACAGAGGTGAAAGCCGGCACCGGCCATCCCAGGGATTCAAGTTGTTGGAGCCGGCTAAGCTTGCTCATGCAGGATGTAGGCTGTTAGTTTTTCATAAAATCCACCAGGGTCTTCCAGCATCGGGAAATGGTCCCAGTCCTCAATAACATCAAAGGTAGCATTTGGGAAGTCGTTTTTCCAAAGCGAAAGGTACTTGGAGGCGACAACCCGCTCCCGGCTTCCCCCGATGAAGTTGAATGCCTCGTACTGAAGCTTTTGCTGCACCTCCCGGTACCAGGCCGGAGTGATCAGGTCGAAAAAAACGGGAAAGGCTGCACACAGAGCATAGTCTTTAAAGAATTGCTTCCGCACCGTCTCCGGGATACTTTCCGGCTGCAGGAACAGGCGTTTTTCCCAGACCGGGCGCATCGGTGGCCAGGCAATCAGTGCCTGCATGGTTTTCCGGATCAACAGCGGCTTCATTAGCTTAGGGAAGAAACGGTGCTCCAGGGATGCGCCAATGATACCATGCAGCAACACCTTTTGGGGCTGCCAGTCTGCTGAATCCGGTAATGCCCAGCCCCGTGCTGCCCATTCCAGCAGCAGGCTTCCGCCAATTCCGTGCCCATATACGATCCATGGCTCCTTCCACAGGGGCGCTACTGTGCGCTGCAAGGCATCAATAAAGGGCACCCATCCATCCGCTGATTCCGGCAGGGTGCGGCCATCAAAGCCAGGCAACTCAGGGAGATGTACCCGAAAAGGCACAGCTTGCTTATCCTGCAGCGCCTCCAGGAAAGGCAGAAAACGGGTGCGCCCACCACCATTACCATGTAACATCAATACATTCATCATACGAATGGAGGAACCCTTAAAGGGAAAAATTGTTGGCGGTTTTGTATCTTCCGGTGCATCAAAATCTACGGTCTACTTTGAAGCGTCCCTTACTCCAAACTCTTAAACAGCTCGATCGCCTCTTCGTACGCATGGGCAGAACCGTGCGGGAGTGGCTGGGGCAACAGCCTACCTGGCCCATCCTTATAGCGCCCTACCGGGGCTACGGAAGGCCCAACTGGATCAGCCTGCGCGGCCGGGTGATCAAGGACCGGCGTATTATTAAAGATGAAGTCAACTCCACCTGGCGGGCATTGATCAACAACTATAAACGGTTCAACAGCCGGGAAGTGATGGGCGCCACCGTGCATGTGGAAGTTAATAGTGAAGCCTTCACGGTACAGACCGATGAAGAGGGCTACTTCCTGCTGGAGCGCCCCCTAAAACAGCCTGTCCCACAACCCAAAGACCAATGGTTTAACGCCAGGGTGCACCTGCGGGAAACGCCCAGGCGAAAAGTCGATGTATGGGCTGAAGTGCCCATCTTAGTGCCACATCCTCAGGCTTCCTTTGGTTGCATCAGCGATGTAGATGACACCATTATGAAGACCGATGTGACTTCATTGCTGAAGCTGCGGGTGCTTTACCATACTTTTCTGAAAACGGCTGACCTGCGGCAGTCCTTCAGTAAAGCTGCGGCTTTTTTCCAGGCCTTACAGCGTGGTATGAGCCAGCAGCCCTGCAATCCGATATTCTACGTTTCGAACAGCCCCTGGAATTTGTACGACCTGTTGGAAGAGTTTCTTGCGCTCAATGACTTGCCGGCAGGCCCAATTTTGCTGCGGGACTTTGGGCTGCCCTACCAGGACCACCCGGAAGGTTATCTGGGGCATAAGCACAGCAGTATCCTGCGTATTATTGATACCTACCCTAACTTGCCCTTTGTCCTCATCGGCGATAGCGGGGAGCAAGACCCTTATATTTATGAAGCGGTAGCCAAAGCCCGCCCCGGGCGCATCCGTGCCATTTACATACGGGATGTCCGTTCGCTGCGGCGGGCTAAAAGAATCCGGCAGTTTATCGCACAAACCGGCGTGGATATGAAGCTCGTGGACAACTATCAGCAGGCGGCTATGGATGCGGCAGAGCGGGGGCTTATTCAGGAAACGTACTTTCAGCAGCTCAATCAGTCAGGCCCAAAAAACTAAGCCTCCAAGCCTCTCTTTCTGCGCCAGCGCCGGATAAGCGGGTAACTAAAGACCGCCAGCAAAATGACCGTACCACCCAGGTAAAAACCCGGTGTCAGCTCTTCATTCTCCCGCAGCAGAATCCAGGCCAGCAGGATACCATAGACCGGCTCCAGGTTGACCGTAAGGTTGGAAGCGAAGGCCGTGAGGTGGTTGAGAGCACGCAGGGCAAGTACGTAAGCCAGCGTGGTGCAAAGGAGAGACAAAACCAGGAGGTACCCCCAGTCCGTCAGGCTGACCGGCAGCAGCTGTACAGGGGTTTCTGAAAAGAACAGGTAAAACGGCAGTACCAGGCAGAGGAAAAGCCAGGCGCTCCCCAGCTCCAGAAAAGTGATGCCCATTTCATAGGACTGCCGGATATATTTTTTATTGAGGGTGGCAAAAAAGGCAGCCAGGAAGGCGGAAGCCAGCCCGACCAGGATACCCGTATTCATAGAGGCATCAGTGCTGCCTACGATGAGCGCCATGCCCGGAATGATGAGCAGCCCGAGCATCAATTCGTACCAGCGTACCCGTTGCCGC
This sequence comes from Phaeodactylibacter xiamenensis, assembly GCF_000759025.1. GTDB lineage: Bacteria > Bacteroidota > Bacteroidia > Chitinophagales > Saprospiraceae > Phaeodactylibacter > Phaeodactylibacter xiamenensis. The sequence goes on from NZ_JPOS01000012.1 coordinate 454,541, forward strand.
ATGACCACGGGCTCTATGAGGGACGTAAAAAAAGATGTGGTAGCCATGCAGATGAGGGTGATGGAAGCATTAGACAGCTTGATGGCTCCGTAGAAAGCCACCCAGTGCAGCGCTACGAGTACACCAATGCCCATAAAGCGGAGGATTTGCGCCCGGGTAAAGGCTTTCATCACCCGCCCTACCCGAATGAGCAGCAGCAAGCTCGCACTCGTAATGAGCACCCGCCACCAGACCATAACGAGGGCGGACAGCTGAATAAGGTCGCCGAGAATGGCTGTAAACCCAAATAGAAAAACAGCGATATGCAGCTCCAGATAAGCTCTTTTTTCCTCCTGCATGGCGTTCCGGTTGATTTTGCTGCAAAGCAACGCAAAAAACCAGAAATCATTAGGCCCTGCCCTGTATAAAGTTTGGAGTTCTGTAAACGGGTTTGCGCCTTTCGGTGTTAGGTGGTCATTCATCTTAATATCAAACCAAAACTTAAACCAAAATGGCTGTACAAGTTGGCGATAAAGCCCCGGCATTTGCCCTGAATAATACCGCAAATGAGAAAGTTGCCCTGAGCGACTACGAAGGCAAAAACCTGATCGTTTTGTTTTTCCCCCTCGCCTTCACCAGCGTTTGCACGGAGGAGTTGTGCACCATGCGCGACAATATGGCGGAGTACCAAAAGCTGAACGCTGATGTGGTTGCGATTTCCGTAGATTCTCCCTTCACTCTAGGCAAGTTTAAAGCTGAGCAAAATCTGGATTTCCCACTGCTTTCTGACTTCAACAAGGAGGCTTCTGAAGCTTACGGAGCCATCTACGATGACTTCTTTGGCATGAAGGGGGTTTCCAAGCGTTCTGCCTTTGTCGTAGACAAGGAAGGGGTGGTTCGTTATGCGGAAGTCCTTGATAATGCCGGAAATCTTCCTAATTTTGAGGCCATTAAGGAAACTTTGGGCCAGCTTAACTAGTTGGTGTCAATGAAGCAAGACTATTTCAGCGTATGATCAATGAGTTATTCAATACATCTGTAGAGGAAGTCGAAGAGGTTGTGGTCGAGGACGACTCAGGCACGGGGGAGAAAGCCCAACTCATTGTCTACAATGATGACCATAATACTTTTGACTGGGTAATCCAGTGCTTTATGGACGTATTGGGTCACAGCAGCGAGCAGTCAGAACAGCTGGCGCTCATCATCCACTTCAAAGGCAAGGCGACGGTCAAAACCGCTCCCAAGGATGTGCTGAAGCCCAAAAAAGATGCACTCATTGACCGCGGGCTGTCTGCCGTCATTGAAGAAGGGGGCTAAACGCTTCATTGCGCTGACTACAAAAAATCCCGGGCCGCACAACTGTTGCAGCCCGGGATTTTTGTCCCTAAACGCTGACCGGGATCAATCGTACCCCCGCTCGTCCCTACCTTCCATGAAGTTGATAAAGGCCCGGTTGACGACCCGGTTGCCCCCCGGTGTGGGGTAGTTACCGGAGAAGTACCAGTCACCGTTGTTTTTGGGGCAGGCTTTCTGCAACCCCTCTACCGTTTGGTAAATGACCTTGATCTCTGGCTCTATGCCTTTGGGCGAAACGATCTCTGCAATTTTATCCGAGACAGTTTCGTAATCAAACTCGTCGTAAAGCGCCTGCACTTCATTGGTGATGTCTTCCTTCAGGCTATGTTCCTGTGCCTTGCAGCGTTCGTAAGCTTCGTGCAGGAGGTGGTCCTTGTCGTTTTCCTTTAGCAGTTCCACCAAAGCCCGGAAGGCAACAAACTCCTTCATCTTCGACATATCGATGCCGTAGCAGTCCGGATATCGGATTTGTGGGGCGGAGGAGACAATCACAATTTTCCTGGGCCGCAGGCGGGAGGCAATATTGATGATGCTATCGTGGAGGGTCGTGCCCCGTACAATAGAATCGTCAAGCAAAACGAGGGTATCTTTATGGTTGGTCACGATGCCGTAGGTCACATCGTATACATGTGCCACCATAGCTTCCCGGGAGGTCGTATCCGCAATAAAGGTGCGCTGTTTAGCATCCTTGACTACCAGTTTTTCCATCCTTGGCTTCATAGCCAGGATTTTCTCCAGCTTATCGGGCTTCAGGTCCTTGCCTTTCTTGAGGATTTTATCCTTTTTGATTTCGTTCAGGCTATCTGTCAGCCCTTCCATCAGGCCATAAAATGCAGTTTCTGCCGTATTGGGCACAAAGGAGAAGACTGTGTGCTTAAAGTCAAAGTCCACCTCTTTCAGCACTTTCTTTGTCAACTGCCGACCGAGCTGTTTGCGCTCCAGATAAATGTCACGGTCATTGCCACGGGAGAAGTAGATGCGCTCAAAGGAACAAGCCGCCCGGTCGAGCGGGTCCATACAGCGTACTTCGCTAACGCGGCCATCCTTTTTAACGATGAGGGCGTGCCCCCGTTTCAATTCCTGGATATCGCCAATATGAAGATTGAAAACGGTTTGGATAGCGGGCCGTTCGGAAGCCACGACTACGATTTCGTCATCCTGATAGTAAAATGCGGGGCGGATACCGGCCGGGTCACGCAGTACAAAAGCATCGCCATGGCCAATGAGCCCGGCCATAACGAAGCCGCCGTCAAACTTCTTGCTGGCCCGCCGCAGCAGGCGCTGGATATCCAGGTTTTTGTAGATCAGCTCGTTGACCTCCTGATTGGAATAGCCATCGGGCTTGTACCAGGTGTGGAGCCGCTGCACTTCATCATCCAGGAAGTGGCCAATTTTTTCCAGCACGGTGACGGTATCTGACTTTTCCTTGGGGTACTGCCCCAGCTCCACAAGTTCCTGAAAGAGCTCATCGACGTTGGTCAGGTTGAAGTTGCCGGCGACGAGGAGGTTACGGGTAATCCAGTTGTTTTGGCGCAGGAAAGGGTGGCAGGTTTCCACGCCATTATTGCTGTGGGTACCGTAGCGCAGGTGCCCCAGAAGGAGCTCGCCTACATAGGGCTTATTGTCCTTGAGCCACTGCGGGTCGTTGAGCTGCTCCGGCGTCAGGTCTTTGAAGTGGCGGTGTACCTGCTGAAAGAGGTCATCGAGGTAATTGGAAGCCACACTGCGTTTGCGGCTGATGTACTTTCTGCCGGGTTGTACATCGAGTTTGATGGTGGCCATACCGGCACCGTCCTGCCCGCGGTTGCGCTGTTTTTGCAGCAGCAGTTGCAGTTGATTCAGGCCGTAGAAGGCCGTACCGTATTTTTTATGGTAATAATCAAGCGGTTTGAGCAGGCGGATCATCGCTATTCCGCACTCGTGTTTGATCTGATCGCTCATGGCTGTGTGCCCTTTGTTTAGGAGGAATAAGAAGTTGCCGCAAAGGTAGGGTCTTTTTGGCAATGCACCGATTAAAGTCAGGAAACATCTTCGGCTGCGGACAAGTTGAGCGCCCCGGTCTGAAGTTCATCCGGATTCGTCCAAAGAAGTGGCATTATGGGCGGTGTGGCCTTAACTTCTGCCTGTCTTTGCATGTTAAACAAATAATAATGATATTTCGACACGCATATAACAGCAGTGGCGCACTTGTAATTTCCGGCATGAAAGAAAAAAACGTAGCAGGCATACTCGCATTATTTTTGGGCGGCTTTGGCGTCCACCGCTTTTACCTGGGCCAAACCGGGCTGGGCATTTTTTATATGCTCTTCTTCTGGTTCCCGGTGATGTGGATTGTGGGGCTGATCGATGCGATTGCGTTTTTCTCTATGGACAACGAGAAGTTCGACCGAAAGTACAACCGGGAGCTGCTCTACCGCCGCGAGCAGGAACGCAACTACGACTACCGTGACGACGAGGCTATGCGCCGGATGGAACGCTACGAGCGCCGCCGGGAAAGCCGCAGTGAGCGGAGCTACTACCGCCCTAAGAAGCACAATACGCCGAAGCGCCAAAGCTCCCCAAGCCGGGCTAAGAAACCTGCCAACCCATACAAAAGTACCGGTGTGCAAAAATTCAAGGACTACGACTATAACGGAGCAATTGCCGACTTCAAAAAGGCACTCAAGATTGAGCCCCGTGATGTGGCCACCCACTTCAACATCGCCTGCGCCTACTCCATCAGTGAGCAGCCGGAGGAAGCCTTCCGCCATCTCGATCTGGCTGTGCAGTTTGGCTTCAATGATTTTGAGAAAATCCGGGAGCACGACAAGCTCGCCTATCTGCGCATTCAGGATGAATTTGAGGATTTTGCCAAGAATGGCTTCCGCCTGCCGGGCAATGAGGCAGCGTCTGCGCCTCCCGCATCGTCTAATAAACAGGGAATGCCTGCTGAAGAAGAAGTGGAAGACCATTCTCACCTGCTCGAACAGCTTAAGCAGTTGGGCGAACTGAGAGAAAAGGGCTTGCTCACCGAGGAGGAATTTGCGATTCAAAAGAAGCGGCTGCTTGGATAAAGGCACGCCACGAATTTGTCAGAATTGTACAAATGATAGGGTCCGGCTCAACAGGTTTCGCTAAATTGCGTTAGAACTCATGAATCAGAAAGACATTTAAGCATGACGGCCCAACAGCTTATCTCAGACAGCATTATCCCTTTGCGTACCTCTGAAACGGGAGATACAGCCCTGGGCATTATGAATGACTTCTACGTCCGTCACCTTCCTATCGTCAATGACAAACAGCTGTTGGGGCTGATTTCCGAAGAAGATATTCTGGAGCACGACGCGCATGAGCCGGTGGGTTCCTATCAGCTTTCGCTCATCCGCCCGTACGTTAAGTATAACGATCACCTTTACGAAATCCTGCGCCTGATCGCGGAGTACCACCTCACTTTAATCCCGGTAGTGGATGAAGAGGAGAATTACATCGGGCTCGTCACTATGGAAGATGTGCTGCAGTACTTCACCAAAACGGCTTCCTTCTCCGAGCCTGGCAGTATTGTGGTCCTGGAGATGAGCCGCCACGATTATCAGCTTTCACAGATTGCGCAAATTGTGGAGTCTGAGAATGCCGCTGTGCTCAGCGCTTTCATTACCACCAGTCTTGATTCCATCCGGGTGGACGTTACCATTAAGATCAACCGGCAGAACATTCAGAATATCCTGGCTACTTTCGAGCGCTATGAATACGAGGTCAAGGCTTCCTTCAATGAGATTGAGTACCTCGACTCTTTGCGCGACCGTTATGACTCTTTGATGGCTTATTTGAATGTGTAAAGTCACAACCTCCGCACCACCCCCACCAACAACACCATCGGAAACTGGAAAACCTCATACTCCCTAAATGAAAAAGGAGTGACTTGGCTGCTCAGTACGGAGCGGTTGTTCAGCAGATTGGTGCCCTGAAAGGTGAGCGCCCAGCGGCCGCCATCAAATTGGTAACGGGCATCAAGGGATACCTCATTGAAAAAATCGTAAGACTGCCCGGCTCGGCGAAAGCCATGTAAAGCGGCTGCCCCTTTGACCTGCAGGTTTTCCATGGGCAGGACTTCCCATGACAGCGACAGCTCATCCTGATCGAACCGGGCTTGTGAGCTGCCTTGCTGACGTACCCACCGCTGCGACCGACTGTAGGCCAAACGCAGGGCGGCTGCCTTGCTGATTTCCCACCGGATTTCCGGATTTGCAAAGGCTTGCCACTCCGCTACCCGGCTATCTACGCCATAAAGGATTTGCCGGAAGGCGGACTGCCTGCCCCTGAAGTTGACCGACCATTCCAGACGATCCCCTTTTTGGCTCATCCGCCCGCGGAAAGACCATTCGTGGCCGGCATCCCGCAGGAGGAAAGTTTCCCGTAGCTGATCGATACCGGTGCCGCTGATGCGCTGTTGCAGGGCGAGGCTGCGCAGGGCGTACGACAACTGTAGGTACCAATTGCGCTGGGTGAAAAAGTCCCTGCGCCGGTAAGCCAGGTTCCAAATATGAGAAAGGCTGTTGCGCAGATCCGGATTGCCCTGTTCCAGCTGATTGAAGCCGGTGATCGTTGCCCGGCTCAGCCAGGCTTCCGTTTCCGGAAAGAGCCGGCTGATGCGGTACCCCAATTCAAATTCGCCCACATTCGTCCAGGTGGTGGTGGCTTTGGCGAAAGGCAGGGCCAGCCATTCCCTTTGGCGGGCAGCTGCCTGCCCCTCATCGCGAATCCGCCATTGCATACGGTGGACGGTGGTGCCCAGTGCGCCCTCCAGCGCATCGCGGGTGTACTTATAAGACAGGCGGGCCGAGGCATCCTCCAGCCGAAGCTTTTGACCGTTGCCAAACCGGGTGGTATCAATGGGCAGCAATACGGGCGTGCCGTTACCGGCTGACCAGTTGTCCATAGTCTGCGCCCGGCTATGCAACTGACGGTAGCCCAGCTGGAATTCGAAGTGGTTCTGCGGACTCAGCACCCAATAATGCCGGTAGGCGGTGGAAAGGGCCGAAAGCCGGGTCTGCCCCTGATGCGAAAGCCCGGCATTCGGTTCCGGTGGTGAGCCAATCAGCCCTTGCAGCAGGGGCTGATTAGATTGCAGACCAAGCTCGTCCTCCGCTCTGCGCTGCTGCCAGGAAGCTTCCAAAGTGCCAATGTGATGCCCGCTGAATTTATGGTGGGCTTCCAGGGTATGGCTGTGGTTTTGAAAGTCATGCTCCTCTTCAGTGAACAGGTTACGCCCGGTCTGCACCGTTTGCGAAAGCAAGGTGGAAGCATCTTCCGCCATTCCAACCTGCAGGTCGGACTCCAGGGACAGGTAGTAGTCTTCTTTGGGATCGTACACCAAGCTGAGCTTGCCATTGGAAGTAGCCCGTTCGGTATCGCGTGCGCTTTCCCTGGTTTCGGTGACAGGCGGTGCCCCGTCCTGCTGCCAGAAGGCATTGCGCGACAGCGAACGGTAGCCCTGCACACTGCGGAGCCCCAGCCCATAAGCGTAAATGATCCAGTCTGGGAGAGGTGCAGCGCTGACATTCAGCCCGCCAAACTGTGAGCGGCCGGAGCGGTTATTGCCCGGTGACAGATAAGGCATAAAATCCTGCTGCAAGCCTGACAGCCCGGCTTGCCCCTCTGCCAGCAATCGGCCCATACCGCCCTGCATCTGAATGACATCGGAAAAGGACAGCGGCTCCAGATTGGCGTTGTTCAGGTCGCCAATGCCATTGACGCTTACCTCAGGGAAATAGTAGAAGAGGTTAGGGTGGGCGAGGTAGCGCTTTTCGGGGCCAGCCGCCGCCGCGATATCCCCAAAGACGAAGCGTTTTTTGTCTTCCCGCAGGCGTACATTGAGCACCAGCTGATTGCCCGTGCCCAGGGGTTGCAGGAAATCAACGGCGTTATAATTATCGATGACCTCCAGCTTGGCAATCACCTCTGCCGGGATATGCTCAAGCGCCAACCTGGAACTGCCCCCGAAGAAGGGCTTCCCTTCCACCATCACCTGCTGCACCACTTCCCCATTGAAGCGCAGGCGGTTTTGCTCATCCACTTCTATACCCGGCAGGCGGCGCAGCAGGTCCTGCAGCTTCCAGTCGAATACCTCCCGGAAAGCATCTGCCTGATAGGTGACCGTATCGCCACGGACCACTACCGGCGGGGCTCGGTCTTTGACTTCCACCATCGCCAGGTCGAGGGGTTGCAGGCGCAGGGTAATTTGCAGGGTCGTATCTTCTGTTCCGGCAGGCAGGGTTATAGAGGTGGACTGATAGCCGAGGTAGGTGGTGGTCATTCGCAGGCCTGCAGCGCCACTTGCCTTAAAGCGGAACCGCCCCTGTTGATCCGTCATTGCAAAACGCAGGGTAGCTCCTTCCTCTACCGGCACGAAGGAAATATTGGCAAAAGGCAAAGGCGTGCGCAGGCTATCGTCCAGTACCTGCCCGGTAATTTGGCGTGATTGGGCCAGGAGCGGCCACCCTGCCAGCAGAAGCAGCCCGGTCATGAAAGTCCGGTTGTTCCACACTACTGCCGGCTTTTGATTTGTTGCTCATTGTAGGCATCGTATTCCTTCTTACTAATCGTTTTGCCTTTTTTGAGCCGGATGTCCTTTTCTTGTTCGGCAGATAAGCCTTCGGCGAGGGAGTCGATCGTAAAGGTAGACCAGGGTTTGCCTACCACCCCCGCCTCCAACACCAGTCCGGGCAGCCCGTCCAGGCCCTTGGGACCATAGGGCAGCGGGATTTCCGTAGTAAACCACGCTTCGATCTCATAGTATATTTGCCGTTCGCGAGCCTTTTCATAGTAATCCACTACTGCCGTCGCTTTTTTGCAGGCATATTGCCCGATGTAGCGTTCTTCCTCTGTGATGACCCACTCGTATTCTTCGTAGGGCATTTGCACATTGATGCGCTGCCCGGTTTGTTCCACCTGCATGATTTTCTCCTGCTTTTGGGTGTTACGGTAGTATACATTATTGGCTCCCGTGGTGCTTTTAGCTAGGATGTGCCCCAGCTCATCACCCAGTGGCAGGTAGGGGATAAGCCGGTACTGCGCGTATTCGGGGGTGTAAAGGAGTTCAAAACGCATTTGGGGGTATTCTGCTTCCATCCCCTTCATGCTAGTCTTAAAACCTTCCCGCTGTTCCGGGGGTAGACTTTTTGCTGCTTCATCCAAAGTTGCGTGGCGCTCAGCGGTACTGATGAGTTTGTAAATCACTTGCCCGGACTGGGCAGGGAGGGTGAGGGTGCAGAGGAGTAGGATGGTTCCTAAAAGGAAAAGTCTGGGGTACATGTTTGTTGTTTTATTTTAATGTCTATGGTGATGACCGGATATACTAAAAAAGCTTACCCCAAAAGCAGCCTGAAGCCTTCATTTGGCCAGAGTTAGGCCATGAAGCAGCAGCAATTGGGGTAAGATACTAATACAATATGTTTTTTGTATGGATACTCCTTACGCTCCCATCCAAAGCGTAGTAAACTTGAAAGGGAAAAAATGTGATAGGAGTCCCCTCCTTACTCTTTGCCACCAACACTCAGAAGTGAACTGCTGCTCACCGTTTTTGTACATTCCCCATCATTGCTACAGGGGCTGCAGTTGCCGCGGTCTCCACCGTTAAATCTTGGCTCGCAACCGCCGGTTTCTTGAGAACAATCAGAGGTGGTACAACTAATCGTGTAATTTACTCTCAATACAGTGCCATCTGCTTTTTCCACCCGAAATGTAGATTTGTAGGCTTTGCCTAAAAACACCAATGTATAGCCCCCCTGAGCGGCTGTTTCTATGCTCACTTCCGTAAATTCGCCGTTGATCCCTGAAAACCGCTGTAGGTTTTGGTTGTAAGCCCGCAGCAGCTCCGTTTTGTCAGCAGTCAGCACTGCTTTACCATCCTGGATCTCTCCGATGGCCAGCCAGCCCTTTTGAGCGTGAGTACAACTGAACGCTGTCAGCCCTAAGAAAACGATTAAAATCAAATGAGTGCGTGACAAAAAAGCGGGGATGGGTAAAAAAGGGAGGTTGAGCCAATAAGTCGTAAATTGAGTTTGACACAAAACAATTAACGACAGCCAAACCTCCCGGATGAAGTTATGGAAAAACAGCAACTTACCCAGCGATTAAATCAGAAGTTTGAAGAATTAGTGTGCCTTAGCGATGGATACGTCGAATCTTCGGATGCCATGCATGACATTGAAAAAGGCTTGCTGAGCGAATTGCTGAGCATCGGGCTGCTGCTGCTCCGGTACATCATAGCCGGGAAGCTAAAACAGTGCAAGAGTTATGAATTCGACGTGGACAATCAAGCAGCTTGCCAAAGCAAGGGCAAGAAGGCGCGGCGCTATTTAAGTTTGTTTGGGCCCTTATCCATACAGCGCCCGAGCCACTGGGCCAGTGACAAAGGGGTTGTATATAAACTGGATGAGCACCTGCAGTTGCCCCGAGGGAGCTATTGGTCTTACAATATCCAGGAATTAAGCAGCCGGAGGA
>NZ_JPOS01000013.1 GCF_000759025.1 Phaeodactylibacter xiamenensis
CCAGGACAAGGCGGTGGACTATGGGATACAGGACATCAAAAACCGGATTAGCCATACAGACAGCCGCTTCGTTGTCCCTATTGACGCAGGCATCGGGCTAGAGGACAAAGTCTTGGGAGCGGTCAAAAAATACGGTTTGGAAGATGCCTTTGATGGCATTATCCTGGATATTATCCATGTGCTGGAATATGTTTGGGCAGCCGCGACTGCGGTTTTTGGCGAGCAGTCCAAGCTGCGCACGCCTTGGGTCAGGGATATGCTCACGGACTTGCTCAACAGCAAAACGCAAAAAGTCATTGATGATTTAGTGGCTATCCGGGATAAGACAAAATTATCCAAAAGTAAAAGCCAACAGCTGAACAAAGCCATTACCTATTTTACCAACCATCAGCATAAGATGGACTATCTGGCTTTTATCAAGAAGGGATACCCCATAAGCTCAGCTATGGCAGAGTCCACTTGTGGGCATTTGGTCAAAGAGCGTATGGAGCAGAGCGGCATGCGGTGGAGCAGCGACAGTGCCCAAAAAGTGATGGATCTAAGAGCTGTAAAATTAAATGGCGACATGGAGGATTTTGTCCAGTTTGTCGTTGGCTCAGAACGCAAAATCCGCCTCCGGAAAATGGCGGCATAATAGATGCCCCGCTTTTTTGTCACGCACTCAAATCAAATGCTTCATGATTAAAAATTTTGAGGTTAAAGTGCCTACTCTATTTTGCCTTTTTAGGCAGGGTTTTCAGCATCGCCCTTTCTGGGAGCCTGTCGGAAATATGCTCAATGACCACCGAGCGGCAAATTTTATCCTGCACTTCGTTGCTCATCAGTCGCGTCCATACGGATAGCAGACATCAGCATTTTCCTCTTGCCCTACAAACATAAGTGCAGATTGTGCAAAAATTTTGCACTCCCCAATTTTCCCGCCATTTTTTTTGAAGTTTTTAACAAAAAGCCTACTAAATCACTCCTCCTCCCCCGCCTCACCCGGATAAAGCAGCCCGTGCAGGTCTCCCGGCAATGGCGTTTCGTAATAATAGGAGCGGCGTTGGTCACAGTAGCTGACCTTTGCCCCCAGTTCTTGCAGCGTTTTCAGGTAGTTGTAGATGGTACGGCGGCTGCAGCCAAAGCGGGCGGCGAGCTGATCAGAACAGCCTGTGGCTTTGCGCCGGATCAGGCGATCCAGGCGATCTAAGTGTTGAAGTTGAGCGATTAGTTTCATCTTTTTGGTATTAAGGGGTTTGCGCAATTCTTTTTTATGCCATTGCACAAGTACAATCCTGGCAAAAGCAATGCAGGAGCAACTCAATGAGTGTTCTCACACTCTTTGAAAGCCCAGTTCCTGGATTCGTGCAATTAATGTAGTTTGATGCCAATCTGATGATCAGACAGAGCGGCGTAAAACGGGTTAGTTAGAGTGCGCTTTTGTGTTTAACATTGTTAAATTTACAGATTTCCCTTCAAAAGTGCAAGGCAGATGGATTTTTTTAATTCTACCCGCTGCCTTACCCGCTGCTTATTTATTTTTGTTTCCTACCTAAAACCTTTTAAATTGAGGGCATAGCTTTAAACAGAAAACTACGCATACCCCAGAGTTAGCCACAATTTGGGTACAGTCTAGGGACATACCTTACAACTTCTTAAGATACAGTTTCTTTGTGATGAGTTAAGTTTAATATCTTATCCTACAATTAAGTAAATCCATTGATTTTTAAAGAAAAAGATGAATTATGAAATACATTGCGCTCTCAATTGCAATTTTATTAGCCGTTTTTTATCAGAACATTATGAATGCTCAATCTGATTTCATTGAACCGTTGTCAGAAAGCTCATTCTTGTCTCAAGGTGCACTTTCAGACTTATATTACAAGCAGGTAAATGACAGTCGTAATTTACATGTTACACCAATTCGACTGAACAACCTTTGGGACTTCCAATCATTTGGGGAGTTAAGATTCAATTTACCAGGTATAGAAACTCCTATAAGAGCAGTAGTCAATATGCCAAAACGTTTTTCTCTAACAGATTATATTTGGACTGGAGATATTATTGATGAAGCTAATCAAATAATAGGACATGTAAATTTTGTTCAAAAAAGGAGCAAAAAATTTGGAAGTATAAATATTGGAAATCGCTACTTTATCATTAAGGATCTTAATACGATATATCAAGATGACCAATTATTGGTTGAGGTAGACATTGAAGCATTAAGCAATGCTTGTATTGTAGGTGAATTCGTTAATGAAATAGCGAATGGACATGGTACTACAACTGAAGATCCTGTTTTCTTTGGACCAACTGGAGGAGGAGGTGAAGAGAGATGTGAGGCTGTTATTACGATACTTGTATTGTATACCCAAGAGGTCATTGATGCAGGGTTTGATCCTGAACAATTGGCAGAACTTGGAGTAATAGACTTGAATACGGCATTGTCAGAGTCAAATATTCCTGATGTAAGTGTATCAGCGGAGTTGGTTGGAGTGGAAATATGGAATGATTATGAAGAAAACAGCGATGCTATTGAAGCTGTAAATGATCTAGCTATTAGTGTTACTGCAGATTCTCAACTTCGAGATAATCTAAATGCTGACTTAGTTATCTTATTTCAGGATAAGGATATGACCGCAGTTAATCCATCTAATGGACAGTTAGTTGATCTAGAAGGGATTGCAATAACGGTTAATGAAATGGAAAGTGCGACAGATACGTTAGACTATAATATGGCATTCAGTGTAATTGAAGCTGCTGGAAGTTCACAAACTTTTGCCCATGAGGTAGGACATCTACTTGGTTGTAGACATTTAAAAGGGAACGACTTTCACGAATTTGCGAATGCCCGAATATTTTGCGCTTCTCCAACTATAGTAGGAGGTGTGGTAACTTGTAAAAATGGAGCAATAAAGAGTACCATTATGAATGGTGATTCGGATAGCATAGAAATAGCTCCAAGAGTGCTTCGCTTTTCCAATCCAGAGGGAGAATATAATGGACAAACAACGGGTTCTCCTGTACATAATAATGCTCAAGCAATTTCTTGGTCAGCCTGTGTAGTTAGTTTGTTTGGGGGTAGGGTAGATGGTGGTTTTGAAGATCCAGCTTTCAATGCTTTTGCGAGTGGACCGACGAATGTAAGTTATGCTTCAGAGGGGTACTATTTATATTCTTCTTATTATTGGGGATGCTTGGATGGTGAAGTTCATTATTGCTGGGAGATAAGTTGGGATTATGGAGCAACTTATCAAAACTTATCAACGGATGAAGATGCAATTTTGTACAGGGATGAGGTGCACCCCTACATGCCTGTAGGTTATATCAGATTAACTGCGATTTGTTCAGAAGAACCGGATACAAGTATCAGTTTTATAGAGCTAAAAAATTGGAGTGCTTATAATTTGGAAATAAGTCCAGATGATATTCGAGTTCCTCCGGAAAAATTAAATGATAGTGTTAGTCAGAAGATTATCAAAAATCATGATATTGATATAAATACTATAAGCCATTCTGATGAATTAGTTTATCCTAACCCTGCTAATGATCGCTTATTTCTAACTGCTGAGGCAAGAAATAATATGGGGGCTTTAGATGTAGTTCTGTTATCAACACAGGGAATAAGTTATGGCTTAAAGAATCTTGGAGAGTCCTATGAACTAAGTAATGTCCCTCCTGGATTCTATTTAGTTGTAGTAATGAGTAGAGATAGTAACTTTTATTCACCGCTAATAATTGTTAGATAATGAAGGGCTCGATTTTTTTTGTCGTACTAGTTGTTTTTTGGGGTTGTTGTCAAGATGATGATTTGCAACCAATGCCAGGCAAAGTTGATTGTAGTGAAGTGGACTGTATGATCGAAGATGAATTTTACGGTAGTGGATTACTAAATCGAGAGTGCTGGACGACCAGTTTTGTAGGTATTAGCCCCTTATCCGAAGATGATTTGATAATAATATTTGGTGATCCAGATATAAATGGAATTCGCGGTGAACTAAGATTCGTCTTAGAAAAATCGAGAATTAATTTACAAGATACTATCTGGTTAGGGAAGCGATCTAGCAGTAGCGATCCAACTAATTTCGCAAGTGCTAGATATATTTATTTGGAAGGAAATACTCCGGTTGGAGGGTTTGACTTTATGCTTGACGCACCATTCACATTTTTGGATTTTTTATTAATTGATGGTTACAATGCAGATACAAGCCTAATATATGGACAATTTCAATTACGATTCCCGGAGAGTAATGTATCTAGTTTTGTTACTCATGCCCCAGATTCAATGAATATTAAGTGTGGTAGCTTTAAAGTAGAGAAATTTTAGTTAATAGTAGATTAGAATACTGTGGCTAACAAAGCTTGTGCGACAAGCCTCGTGCCTCGGCCTGCGCCCAAGCCAGAGAACACTGTCCATCATGATCCGCCTTCTTTTGCTTACTGTGGGATTGGTGAGCTGCTTCAATGCATGGAGCAGTGACCGGGAGGTAGTGTACATCGACTCCATCGCTGTGACCGGCAACAAGCAGACACTCTCGGAAATCATCCTGCGGGAGATGTCCATACAGGAAGGGGATACGATACTCCTGGAGGAACTGCCGCAGAAGATTACCTGGTCCGAACAGATGATTATGAACACCGGGCTGTTCAACCGGGCGCAGATCAGCTACCGAGCCTGGAAGGGGGAGACCAATGAAGTCCAGCTGCTGGTCACGGTGGAAGAGATGTGGTACCTCTACCCTATTCCGGTGTTTGAGCTGGCGGACCGCAACTTCAATGTCTGGTGGGTAGACCAAAAACGCTCGCTTGACCGCACCAACTACGGTGTGGACTTTGCCCACATCAACCTCACCGGGCGCAAAGACAAGCTCAAAGGATCGGTGAAGTATGGCTACACGCGCAAATATGCATTGTCTTACAGCATGCCCTACCTCAACAAAGCCCAAACCCTGGGCGCTTTCGCAGGGGTAGGCTACTGGCGCAACCGGGAGATTAATTACCGCACAACCGATAGCCGGCAGCAGTTTTTCCGGTCAGAAGAAGGTTTCATTTACGAGCGGTTTACCGGTGAAGCAGGCATTACCTTCCGGCCACAGCTACAATCTTATCACGATCTGGAACTTAGCTTCACGCAAAAGCGCATCGGAGACGAAATCGCCCTGGACCTCAACCCGGACTATCTGCTGGACGGGCGGCACCGCATCCGCTACTTTGCGCTGCGCTACAACTACTTCCACGAAAACCGGGACGTGGCCCCCTATCCATGGGAGGGGTCATTTTGCTATGGCAGCCTCCTCAAAGAGGGCCTGGGCCTCTTTGGGGAACGCTCCGGGCTTACCCTTTTCACCGGTTACGGAAAATACATCCCCTGGGGCGAGCGCTGGAGCCTGGGCCTGGTGATGCGCACCAAGCTGTCCATCATCCGCTCCCGTCAGCCCTATCAGGACAACCGGGGGCTGGGCTTCAGTGGGCATACCATGAGGGGATGGGAATACTATGTCATCGATGGCATGGACATGGCGATGGGCAAATCGAGCCTTCGTTTTCGTTTTGCCGAGTATAATTTCAACTTTGGTAAACTTATGCCAATTAGTCAACTCCGCCGCATGCCCATCAAACTTAACCTCTCGCTCAACAACGACCTGGGCTACGTCAACAGCCCCTACGCCCGCCCCGACAACCCGCACAGCAACCGTCTGCTATGGGGCGGTGGCATAGGGCTCGACATCGTGCTCTACTACGACAAAGTGATCCAAATCCAATACAGCCTCAACGATTTGATGGAAAAAGGGTTATTTTTACACCTTAGCATGAATATTTAGTGTGGCTCAAAGAGCAGCCACTTCAGGTTTGTCAACTTTGTTGGTGTTACCTTATAAAAACTCCAGGGCTTTTAGAATCATTCCAGAAGATGCAAGTAGTCGTTTACAGCAAAGTTCTCAAGGAAAAAGACATCCCGCACATTCAGCACCTCTTCGATGCCCTGCATGAGGAAGGCATCCACGCTTACGTCTATGCCCCCTATCTGGAGCAGCTAAAGGGAGAAATCCGCCTGCCGGCACAAGTGGGCACCTTTGGAGGCTACCTGGACTTTACCACCCATAAATTCGATTTCTTTATCACCCTGGGAGGCGATGGCACGATTCTGGCCGCCACTACCCACATCCGTGACAGTAAGGTTCCTATTTTGGGGATCAACCTGGGGCGGCTCGGTTTTCTGGCCAGTATTGAGAAAAAGCGCATTCACGACGCCATCAAACTGCTCAAGCGTGGTATGTACAGCATACAGGAACGCTCCATGCTCTACCTGGAATCCAACCTGCCCATATTCGGGGAAATCCGCTTTGCGCTAAATGACATCACGCTGCTCAAGCGAGACACCTCCTCCATGATCACCATTCACACCTTCATCAACGGGGCTTACCTCAACTCCTACTGGGCGGATGGTATCATTGTGGCGACACCAACGGGCTCCACCGGTTACTCCCTGAGTTGCGGCGGCCCCATTATTTTCCCCAATTCCGGCAACTTTGTCCTCACCCCTGTAGCTCCGCACAACCTTAATGTCCGGCCCATTGTCATTTCAGAAACCTCCGTCATTTCATTTGAAATTGAAGGGCGGGCAGAAAATTTCCTCTGCACGCTGGACTCCCGCTTCGAGACGATCACGGCAGCCCATCAGCTGGCCGTCCGTAAGAACGACTTTGGTATCCGCCTGGTACAGCTTCATGACGTCAGCTTTATGGACACAATCCGGCAAAAGCTCGCCTGGGGATCAGATACGCGAAATGATGAGTAACACTCTAAAACACAATTCCCATGCAAACCACACTGCAACTGAACGGACAGACCTACAGCACTGACTTACAACAGCCACTCGATATTGCTATCCCACTCAAAGCGGGACTGGAAACAGTCAATTGTTTTTATGCCCCTCCTATGGAACACAGCCCCGTAGTAGCCGGTGATTTCATCGGGTCTACACAGGAAGGCGGCCCGGTTAACTTCCTCACCGTACGCCTGACGCCACACGGCAACGGCACTCATACTGAATGTGTAGGGCACATTGCAAAGGAGACCTACACTATCAATCAGTGCCTGCAACAATTCCACTTTCCAGGCCAGCTTATCAGCGTCTTCCCCACCAAAACTGATGAGGGAGACCGGGTAATCTACCGGGAACAACTTGAGGCTCTGCTTGGAGCACATCCGCCCACGACCGCCCTGATCATTCGTACCTTGCCCAATGATGACCTCAAAATGATCACCAACTACTCCGGAGCCAATCCGCCTTATCTGCACCACGAGGCCATTAGCTACCTCGTGGAACGGGGCGTTGAACATTTGCTGCTCGACCTGCCCTCTGTAGACCGGGAAGAGGATGGCGGGCAGCTACTCGGGCACCGGGCTTTCTGGCAATATCCGGAGGCTCCCAGGGCACATTGTACCATAACTGAGCTGATTTACGTAAACAATTCCATCCGGGATGGTTTATACTTACTGAACCTTCAGGTGGCCAGCTTTGAAATCGACGCCAGCCCGAGCAAGCCGGTTCTGTACGCTTTAGAACGCTTCGAATAGATGCCATTTTATCAGTCCACATACCATTCCAAAACTTTCCGTGACTTCAAAGGGATTGAGGCCACCAACTACCGGCGTATTATCCATTTCTACGAAGACCGGGAGGACACGATTCGCGGGCTGGACTTTGAGGAGTACTTTGAGATGCTGGTGGCTTATGTCAACAGCCTTTTTGAGGTGGGCTTCCACCAAAAACATCTCTTAATGGTCAATGTGGCGATTGAGGAGGTGATTGTGCAAAACGTAGAAAGCCCCCCCGGTGAAAGCCTGTACGAACAGCTGCTTTTTAGAAAAGCTGCCTCTCACTTCCAATGCCTGCAATACGAAAAGTGCCATTATATTCTGCTGCAGCTTATCCGCATTGACCCCTACCACAATGACGCGATTGGCTTTCTCAAAAAATGCCTTCGCCGGATGGAGCCTGCCTTCCTGGAACGTGCCAAAGCCACGGCTATTTTTCTTTTCCTGCTTGCCGCACTGGTGATTTCTATCGAAGTGCTGCTCGTCCGTCCTTTTTATGAGATGCACACTGGCCTCGTGGAACGCTCCCGGAATACTATCTTCGGCATTGGCTGTCTGTCTCTGGTCGGGGGGCTGTTATGGCACCGGTTTCGGGTAGAACAACGGGTAGAGCGGATGGTACAGCAAATCCGCCGCGAAAAACTGCTCCGGCAGGAAAAGTAATACCGGTTTAACGTCTTTCGGGCTGGCAATGCCGGTGATTCCCACTATATTCGCAGCAAAAATCCATGAAACCAACTTTGCTTATCCTTGCAGCCGGTATGGGCAGCCGCTACGGTGGCCTCAAACAGCTCGACGGCCTTGGCCCCAACGAAGAAGTGATCATTGAATACTCCATTTACGATGCCATCCGCGCCGGCTTTGGCAAAATCGTCTTTGTCATCCGTAAAGATATTGAGGAGGCTTTCCGCGAAAAGTTCGGCGGCAAGTTCGACGATAAGGTGAAAATCGAGTATGCCTTTCAGGCCATCAATACCCCCGTGGAGGGCATCAGCGAACTCCCTGAACGGGAAAAGCCCTGGGGTACAGCCCACGCTGTGCTGGTCGCTCACGACAAAATCAACGAGCCCTTCGCCGTTATCAATGCCGATGATTACTACGGCATCAGCAGCTTCAAGGCAATGGCAGACTTCCTGAAAAACGACTGCGCACCGGACCACTACAGCATGATTGGCTACCAACTGGACAAGACGCTCTCCGACGCTGGCCATGTCAACCGGGGTGTATGTGAAGTAGACGAAGCCGGCCACCTGACCGATGTGGTGGAGCGCCACAAAATTCAGCGCACGCCCAATGGCATTGAATACGAAGAAAATGACGGACAGCACCCGCTAAGCCCGGACGCACTGGTGTCCATGAACTTCTGGGGTTTCCATCCCAACGTTTTTGAGGTCACCCGGCAGCACTTCATCGAGTTTGTAGAAGCGCACCGGGATCAGCCCCGTGCGGAGTTTTACATCCCGCTCGTCATCAACCGCCTGATCAATGAGGGTAAAATTGACCTCACTGTCATCCCTAATGCGGAGCGCTGGTACGGCGTGACTTACCAGGAAGACAAACCCATGGTACAGGAAGCTTTCGCCAAACTGACGGCAGAAGGCCAGTACCCTAAGCACCTGTGGAAGTAGTCTGCATTTAGCAATAATTGACCGCTCTTAACACCTAAGATCGCTTAGCTTTCAGAAAAATCACCTGTTATGACTGCTAAGCGATCTTTTGTTTTTTCTCTTTTCCTGCTTACCGGGCTATTCCTTGATGCACAATCCAAAAGCGGGTTTGCCCCGTCCAAAGGCGTAAATATATATTACGAAATTTACGGATCAGGAACGCCAATGGTCATTATCAACGGTGGCCCGGGCTTCAACAGCAAAGGCTTTCAGGCACTGGCTGAATCCCTCAGTGAAGATTATCAGGCCATCCTGTATGATCAGCGGGGTACGGGACGGTCTAAAATGGAAAAGATCACTGCTGACAATATGACGATGGACCTGATGGCGGCCGATATTGAAGCGCTGCGTATCCACCTTGGATTAGAGCAATGGACCATCCTTGGCCATTCCTTTGGCGGCATACTCGGCAATTACTATTTATCCAAATATCCGGCTGCAGTTAAAGCTCTGATTTCCTCCGCGTCCGGGGGTATTGATCTGGGGCTGCTTGAAGATTATGATATCACCCGCATGATGACGGAAACCCAGCGGGATTCCTTTATATACTGGACAGAACAGCTTCAAGCCGGTGACACAACACAAACTGCACAACAACAGCGGCGTTTTTTTATGGCTACTGCCTATGTTTATGATGACCAATATGCCCTTCAGGTGGCGGAACGGCTGGCGCAGGGTAATATGCGCATCAACCAGTTGATCTGGCAGGACCTGCAACGGATTGGGTACGATGCCAAAGCCGCAGCCAGTGATTTTCATAAGCCGGTATTGATTGTTCAGGGAAAAGAGGATGTCATTATACCCCAAATTGGGGAAAGGGCCCATCAGGCTTTCCCCAATTCCACCCTGGTCCTGATACCGGAATGCGGACATTACGGTTGGCTTGACCAGCCCGGAGTTTACTTTGATGCCATCCACAACTTCATGGAGGCGGTAGCTCAGCGTACCAGGATCGAAGGGTTTAAAAAGTAAATGAGCGCCAAGTTATGGCAGATAAAAACGAATACCTGCGCCTCCACCTACGGCACCGGCTGTGCCATCAGTCAATTTCAGGCGCGGAGTCACCTGCCCAAAGACTTCAATGGTACCGAAAATGATATTTAGGCCAAAATTGCCACTAATACCAGCTTCAAAATCCTGATCCGATAGGGACTCCCCTCCGGTGTCACGAATGCCCGCAAAGGCACCTGGCCCTACAAAATAGTGCAAGCGTCCGGAACTCCCGATATGGTTTTCTATGAGTCCGTGGATATTGAGGAAGAAAAAATCATTCAAGTCCCAGGCTGCCAGGATATCGGTTGACATGCCATTGGGGTTGTACACTTTCACGCTCAGCCCGGTCGGTTGCCCGAATTGCGCACCGATACCAACAGAGCCCGGATTACGGTCCTGAGCCTGTAGGGCCATTGAGAACATAAAGGCAAAAACAGCCAGTGTTACTTTTTTCAAGTGGTTCATGGTTTATACAGTTTTCATTCGCTTTAGAAACTGAAAGTTGTAGCTGGTGTTCGAAACAGCCCACAAACGAACATCACTGAGATCTACGCCTTTTACAGCAAATAAACCTATTGAACCATGAAAACAACAATTCGATTTTTCTGGGTACCTGTACTAGCCCTTAGCCTGCTGCTTGGTGCAGCCTGCAATACCACAAAAACATCAGAAGGTGCCGTGATTGGCGGAACAGCCGGGGGCGTCATCGGCGGTGTTATTGGCGGGGAGGACAATACCGCTGCGGGCGTTATTATCGGCTCTGCCATAGGTGGTACAGCCGGCGCCCTTATTGGCAATTACATGGACAAGCAAGCCGAAGAAATTGAAGAAGACCTTGAAGATGCCGAAGTGGAACGTGTAGGCGAGGGCATTCTCATTACTTTTGACTCCGGGCTGCTATTCGACCTCGATTCCTATCAGCTCCGGGCGGAGACCAAAGAAAACCTGACCGAGTTGTCTGATGCCCTTAAGGAGTACGATGAGACTAACATCATCATTGAAGGGCATACCGACAGTCAGGGAACAGACAGTTACAATCAGCGGCTATCCGAGCGCCGCGCCCGTTCCGTTTCCGGATACCTCGCCAAGCAAAATGTGAGCTCCAGCCGGTTTACCGTAAGAGGGTATGGAGAGGAAAAGCCGGTGGCCACCAACGAAACCGCTGCCGGGCGACAGGAAAACCGCCGGGTGGAGGTAGCTATCGTTGCAAATGAAGACCTCAAGGAAGCCGCCCAGGAAGGGGAAATTGGTGAATAAAGCCTACCTTATTGCTCTTTTCCACTCAAGATTAGACAGGCTCCTCATGGAATTTCCATGCAGGAGCCTATTTTTGTAGGAAACCATCCATTGACTATGTCTCAGCCTAATGCCTCCGATAGCCCCCTCACCTGGAGCGATTTCACGAAAGTGGACATGCGCGTGGGCACTGTTCTGCAAGCCTACCCCAATGCACAGGCCCGGAAGCCCGCCTACATCCTGCATATTGATTTTGGCCCGCTGGGCGAGCGCAAGACCTCTGCCCAAATCACAGACCACTATCAGCCTGAAGAGCTGTTGGGGCGGCAGGTTATTGCAGTGGTCAACTTCCCCCCCAAGCAAATTGCCAATATGATCAGCGAGTGCCTGGTGCTGGGCGCGGTGGGCGAAGCGGGCGGGGTGGTTTTGCTAAATACCGACCTGCCCGTACCTAACGGGCTGCGGATAAGCTAAAGCCTACAGAAGAGGTACGGTTTTTCATTTTCGCACGACTCTGGAAGGCATCTCCGCTATCTTTGAAGAAAAAATATGGCACGACTAAAAGACAAAACCGCACTCATCACCGGTGCCGCCCGGGGCATCGGGCAAGCCATCGCTACCGTTTTTCACGCCGAAGGCGCCACGGTATTGCTCACAGACATACGTGATGAAGAAGGGCAGGCCATTGCTGATCAGCTGGGCGAGCGGGCGCACTACCTCCACCTTGATGTTGGGGAAGAAGCGGACTGGCAGGCAGCAGACCATTATATCCGGCAGCACTTCGGCTCGCTGCAAGTCCTGGTCAACAACGCCGGCATCACCGGTTTTCTGGAAGCACCCGGCCCTTTTGACCCCGAGCAATCCGACCTAAGCACCTGGGACACCGTACACCGGGTGAACAGCACGGGTACTATGCTGGGCTGCAAATACGGTATTGGGCTGATGAAAACAAGCGGGGGCAGCATAATCAACATCTCCTCCCGCAGTGGGATTGTGGGAATACCGGGTGCTGTAGCCTATGCGTCGAGCAAAGCTGCTGTCCGCAACCACACCAAGAGCGTAGCCCTGTACTGTGCAGAAAAAGGGTACGGTATCCGCTGCAACAGCATCCACCCGGCCGCCATTATGACTCCAATGTGGGATGCCATGCTCGGCGAAGGAGAACAAAGAGCACAAATCATAAAAAATGTGGAGGCAGGCATTCCCCTCGGCAAATTTGGTGAGCCGGAGGATGTGGCGTACGCCGCGCTCTACCTCGCTACTGATGAATCGAAGTACGTCACCGGCACTGAGCTGCACATTGACGGAGGAATTTTGGCAGGAAGTGAAGCACGGCCGGAGTGAGGCAGCAGAATGACTTTTCTCATCACCCGAAGTAGCCAAAATCATAGCGCCAACCTGTGAATTGCTATACCTTGAAACTGAATTAAAAATTTACAGTTATGCGCACCCAAACCAAAGCATTCCGAGCAATTTTTGCGGTCATCAGCGTAGCTGTCATTGGTATATGGCTGGCGCTTGTTTTGACCGGACACTTAGGTATCATTGGCAACCTGATATTCCTGGGCGGTGCCGCCTGGATTTTTGAACTGTACTCTACAGCACAACGGGAAGGGTTTAATGCTCCCCCTGATCGTTCCGTCAAGCGGCGGCCACCGGTAAGAAGTTTAGAAGACTATAGCTTATAAAATTATGATTGCCGATTAGGGGCAGGGCTGGAGCGAACCGCCTTTGCTCGCCCTGCAAGAAAGGTTTGTTCTTGTCCGGTAACGGGCAGGAGCAAGCCTTTTTGCAATTTTGAACCCCTCATTTGCCGTATATTGCCTGCAAAACCACGACGCTCAATATGAAGCTGATCTATTTACAACCCGCTTTGTTGTTTCTCTTTACCTTTGCAGGTATGAAACAGGCACACGCACAATTCATTTTCCCGCATACCGAATCCCGCCCGGTGACTGACACCCTTCACGGCTACCGCCTTACGGACCCTTACCGCTGGCTGGAAGACAAAACTGACCCGGAGGTCCAAAAATGGACGCGGGCACAACACGATGCCACGCTGAATTACATCGATACGGAATGCCCTTCTATTCCGGGACTGCGGGAAGAGATTCAGGCTTACATCGACCGGGATATCGAGAGCCCCATGCAACTGGTAGCTGACCGGCAGTTTTTCACCCGCCGCAAAAAGGGGGAAAAGCAATCTAAGCTCTACACGCTGATCGATGGGAAAGAATTGCTGCTTTTCGACCCGGAAGCCATTGACCCCTCCGGTAAGTCATCGCTCTCGGGCCGCAGCTTTACAGAGGATGGCAGCCGGGTAGCTGTAGGCATGCAATCCAAAGGGGCGGAAATCAGCACCTATTACATCATTGACACGCAGACGGGCAAGGTGCTTGGCAACCCTGTTGAGGGGCTGCGTGCTTTTTCCTGGACGAAGGACGAGCAACACGCCTACATCTGGGTGCGTACACAGGAAATGATCGATGCGCAAAAGCCTATCGAAGTACGCCTTCACAAGATCGGCAGTGACCGCTCGGAGGACATCACCCTGCTCGTGCCTGAAGATTCCAAAAATACAGCGAGCGTGAGCGATGCCCGCTACGCCGACCTGACCTTCTACAGTGAGGGTGACTTTTACGCTACCCACTCCCTGCGCATGAAGCAGACGGGCTCCGACGATGAGCCGGTGGAAATCTATGCCAACCAAAAATTCCGGGCTTCCCCTTACGCCATTGATGGCAAAATCTACTTCTACACCAACCACGAAGCGCCCAACTTTAAGCTCATGGTCGCGGATCAGAAAAAACCGGGCTTTGAGCATTGGGCAACGCTTGTGCCGGAACGGGAAGACATCGTGCTGGAGAGCTATGCCGTCACTGACGATTACCTGATCACCGTAGAAAAGAAAGACGTCCTAAGCCGGATGGTGCTGCGCGACCTCAAGGGTAAAAAGATCAAAGAGATTCCTGCCCCAGAGGTGGGCAACGTCGCATCCGTAAGCTACAACCGCGATGTGGATGCCATTTTCGTGGGGCTGAGCACCTTCACCAGCCCTTACCAAATTTACCGGCTTGACCCGGAGGACCTGGACAAAAAGCAACTGAACTGGGAATTGTACTACAAGCAGGATGTGCCCATCAATACCGATGAGATTGAAGCCAAGATTGTCTTCTACCCCTCCAAAGATGGCACCAAAGTACCGCTGTTCCTGGTCCACAAAAAAGGGTTGGAGCTTGATGGGAACAACCCAACGGTCCTCTACGGGTACGGTGGGTTCAATATCGGTATTTCGCCCTCTTTTATTGGCATGCGGGCGATGTTCATCAACCGGGGAGGAGTGTTCGCGCACGCTGGGCTTCGGGGTGGTGATGAGTACGGGGAGCAATGGCACGAAGACGGCATGCTCTTCAAAAAGCAGAATACCTTTGATGACTTTATCGCAGCCGGTGAGTACCTGATCAAAGAAGGCTATACAAGCACTGAAAAGCTGGGCATTGAAGGGGGAAGCAACGGTGGCCTGCTGGTGGGAGCTGTAGTAACGCAGCGGCCTGACCTCTTTAAAGCCGCCATCTGTGGCGTACCGCTGCTGGATATGATCCGCTTTCACAAATTTCTCATTGCCCGGTACTGGATTCCGGAATATGGAGATCCGGACAAAAAGGAAGATTTCCAAAATATCCTGCGCTACTCGCCTTACCACAACATCCGTATGGGCGTAGACCATCCTACGATGATGGTAACGGCGGGCGAAAATGACTCCCGGGTCGACCCATTGCATGCCAAAAAGTTTGCCGCGGCCCTGCAAAATAACCTGGGGCAGGAAAACCCGATTCTGCTTTACATCAATTATGATAGCGGGCACGGCTCCGGGCAATCAACGGATCAGTTGATTGATTATTACGAACACCGGTACCGGTTTATGATGCGGGAGCTCGGTATGGAAGAGTAAGTTTAATCCCTGACTGCGGAGCCTGAGTACGTTCGGGTTCCGCAGTCAACCTTATTCTACAAACATAGTGACACGCCCGTCTCTTACTGTAAAGACGTCAGCATCATCAAAGCGGGCAACAACTTCTCCATCAAATAGAGCTTCCACCCGGTTAGTGGCAGGGTCAATTGGGAGAAATAGTACCCGTACCGTATGGGTTTCGGTATTCAAATATCCCTCATTTCTGACTGCATCATCCAGTTGCATCATCCGCCCTTCAGCTCCGTCTAATAACACAGTCCCCCCTTCCCGGACCACTTCCTCAGGGACATTAAGTATCTCCGTATCCATGCTTTGACTGAAAATTCTTTCCCCTTCATATCGAATGTTCATAAATGGGAAGAGGCGAAAACTATAGGTATTTTCAGTGGAATCATAACTTGCCTGATACTGAAAGGTATTCGGGCTACCAGCAGACCATCCCTTGAATCCGGATGTGTTCCCAAGAGGCAGCCACAGAAAATCATTGAGAAAAAAGGCGATGGTGTCATTAGCAAGAAAGTCTTCTTCTGATGGATACGAGGTACTATCGTAGTCAGTAGTAAGTTGAACGCACCCCGATCCGATCAGGACAAGGAGCAGGCAAGAAACGAAATGTCGCATAATCAAGTTTTTAAAGTTCAACCGTAAAGCCAAGTGTCCCAAAAAATGCATGCTGCCGGAGCGTCAATTGTTGAGGATATACCGAGGGCCTTGTCGGTCCAAAAACATTTAACCGCTCTACCCGCTGTTTTACTTCGGCGTAGGTGTAATTAGCAGAGACCTGCAAACTGACTGGACCAAAGAGGGGGGCTTCTGCGCAGATTCCTGGCATAATCATCCACCCTCCTTCGCCTGTGAACCGATAGAGGTTCTCCCGGTACTTCAGGTCTGATAAGCTAATAAACGTTTCTGTAATATCCTCCATTCTAACCTGACGATAACCGCCAAGCAGATTAAAAAAGACCCGGTCACCATTGGGGCCTTCTCTTAGCAGAAGAGTTGGGCCGCCCAGAAGCCACCAATCACTACCTGCATTGGAAACCGCCTCATGCCTAACCTGAGCAAGCCTGTCATACATATCCCCGACTGCTGCCTGAGCGGGCTGAAAACCCACCATTACAGACACTCCAAGAGATTTACCCATGGGCAACCACCTGCCAGCAACCTGTACACCGGGGCCATCTTCAAGACTTGGCAGTTGCTTAGCGGCATCAGGGCCATAGTCGGATTCTCGACTCCAAGAGCCGATACTGAGATACGCGCCTGCTGAAATGGAGAAAGGACTGTGGTACTGCGCTGATAACGGAAGGGCTAACAGACCGACCAGAGCAAAGATGAGCGTGCTAATTTGCATGATCGAAGGGGTTGTTTGACAGTAAAACGCCAACAATAACACAATGTTGTTTTGTTAAGGCCTTACTGCTACCTATAGTAATCCGCCATTTCCAGCAACACATCATTCACCAGATCATACCAGCGGTAATGGCTGTGGTGGGTGGACAGGGCTATTGTCGTTTCGTATTCCGGCAGGTACATGAGAATAGAGCGGTAGCCCATCAGGGCACCCGTATGCCCGAAGTGTTTGATGCCGTGGTCGTCCCACATGCGCATACCCAGCCCGTAGTGGTCACCGCCTTGTTCGTAGCCCAGGTCCTGCTGCATAAGCTCCAGGGATTGTGCGCTGACCAGTTTGCCCTTAAAAAGTGCATGCCCAAAACGCGCGACATCCGCGGGTGTGGCGACGATAGCCCCCGCTGCACCGACTGCGGAAAGATGGTATTCATAAGCCCGGCCGTTATCCGCCAGGCTGTCAATGCGGTGGCGGCGGTCGCTGAAGTCATCGTAAATCGTTTGATTAAGCCCGGCAGGTGTGAAGATGTATTCCCGGAAGGCATCCTTCAATGGCTTTTCCAGTACCGCCTCCGCCAGCTCTCCGAGCAGGTAAAATCCGGTATTGGAATAGTCGTACCCCTGCCCGGGGGAGAACCGGGGACTTCGGACGGCAGCAAAGCGGTAAATATCCCCTTCGTCCCAGGTCCGGTATTTCCAGTTGCCGCGGTAAAAGGAGGGGTGGTTGAGGTGATCGATCACACCTCCTGTATGGCTGAGTAGCTGTCGGATGGTAATACTTTTGCCATTAGGCAGGCCCGGCACTTCGAGGTACTCCGCCAGGCGGTCATCCAACTCAAAATAGCCGAACTCGACCAGCCGCATGATAAGGGTGGAGGTAAAAAGCTTAGTGACACTAGCTACTCTGAACCGATGATTGGGCTCCAGTGCATACCGGCGGGCAGCATCGCTGTGCCCGTGGACCACAGTAGACAACTGACCATCCGGCCCGATCACTGCGGCGGAAACCCCTTTGAGGTTGGCTAGCCGCTCCTGACAGGTGGCTCGCACCGTCTCTTCGAGGTGTTGCTGAGCGGAATGCCCGTATTTCACTTTAAGTTCGAGCCGCTTGGAGCGTACCTCCCGCCCATCATCAGCTTTGATGGTAATGTAGTAAGTCCCACGGTCCAGGCGTGTCGGCTGCCCGTAAAGTTGAAGCAGGTAGGGGTCGAAGGTGATCCATTCCGGCAGATGTTCTGCCCGGATATTCAAAATATCGTTATCAATATCCTCCACTTCAATGTCCAGCTCAAAAGGCTGTTCTGTAAGAACTTCTATGGTCCCATCCTGAGGCGCAAGGAATATCGGCGGGGGATTAAAGGGGTCGGAAAATGCAAAAGCCAGCCCTGAAAAGAGCAGTGATGCTAGCAGAAGTCGCCAATTTCTCTTATTTTTCATAAAGCCGCCGGGAAAATTGAAATGTGCAATATACAAATATGAACTTGCCAATAAACCAGTCGGATGAGTAATTTTTTCGCTTCGGCAATATAAGTGCCGAAAAAACAACATACCGTAAATTTATGTACAAGCCCGGTAAAGATCAACGGTATTCCGTTTGGATTGTTTCAATACCGACAGCTCTTAACCAATATGGAAATATCACACACGGAAGAAAACTATCTGAAGGCCATTTTTAAAATTTCTGAGCGCAGGAATAAAGCGGCCAGCACTAACGCTATTGCAAAAGAAATGAGCACGAGTGCTGCCTCGGTCACAGATATGGTCAAACGCCTCTCTGACAAGGACCTTATCCACTATGAACGCTACAAAGGGGCTACCTTGACCAACAAAGGGCAGCGCATTGCCACCCACCTGATCCGAAAGCACCGCCTTTGGGAAGTTTTTCTGGTGGACAAGCTGTCTTTTTCCTGGGATGAGGTACATGAGATTGCCGAACAACTGGAGCATATCAAGTCGCCTAAACTGGTAGAGCGCCTCGATGCACACCTTGGCCTGCCCAAGTTTGACCCCCACGGCGACCCTATACCGGATGCCGATGGCAACTTTGCTCAGCGGAGCCAGGTCCTGCTCAACGAAATGAAACCGGGAGAAAAGGGCGCAATCGTAGGAGTCAATGACCACACTTCGGGGTTTTTGCAGTACCTCGACCGCATGCAGCTCATTCTGGGCACACAGGTGGAAATACTGGAATGCTTCGAGTACGATGAATCGGTAAGAGTGCGGATTGGCGCGGACCGGGAACAGCTACTTACTAAGAAAGTCAGCCAGCACCTTTTCGTACAGAAGGAAATTGGGTAAGCCTGGCGGTTGTTTAGAAGAGTGAGATTAGTACATTTTCTTTATCCGGTCCAGATCACGATTAACATCTTTCTGCTTGATGGACTCCCGCTTATCGTAGACCTTCTTACCCTGAGCCAGCGCTATTTCCAGTTTAGCCAGCCCCCGCTCATTGATGTACAGGCGTATAGGGACAATCGTCAGCCCCTTTTCCTTGAGCTGCTTCTCCAGTTTGCCCAGCTCCCGGCGCTTGAGCAGTAGTTTTCGGGTACGGCGGGATTCATGATTGAACATATTGCCGTGCTCATACTCCGCGATGAAAAGGCTTTTGATGTACAACTCTCCCTTTCTGAAAAAACAATAGGCATCCCGAAGATTGGCATTGCCCTTCCGAATAGACTTCACTTCCGTACCGTGCAGCATGATACCTGCCTCAAAAGTATCCAAAAAGCGATACTCAAAGCCTGCTTTGCGGTTGATAATCTCTACGTCGTGTTCCTTAGTCTTTCTTATGCCCATTCGTCCGGTTTTTCTACGAGTCCAATTAGTTTAACCACAATGAAAACCGAATAGTTCACCTGAAAGCGGACCGTGCGCCACAGCACAAAGCCATGACGCACGGTCACCTCCGGCATCCTCAATGCGGCTACTGTTCTGCTGCTTTCTGTTTTTGCAAGGGCGCCATTTTTTCTGCGGGAGCCACCTTTATATTCGGATTAGCTTTTAGCATTTTCTGCTTACGGAGAGACTGCCCCGGACGGGTCGCAATCATATTCTTTCCCGGATCCAGACTCTCTTCCAGAAAGTCCGTCATTTTCCGGTACAGATGCAGGCGGGCGTTACCGCCGTAGATGCCGTGGTTCCGGTTTGGGTAGAAATAGGTATCAAACTGCTTATTGGCGGCAATCAGGGCATTCGCCATTTCAGCGGTGTGCTGGAAGTGCACGTTGTCATCCCCCATACCATGCACCAGCAGATAGTCCCCTTTCAGACGGTCAGCAAAGTACACCGGTGAGTTGTCCCGGTAGCCGGACTCGTTCTCTTTATAGGTCCGCATGTAGCGCTCGGTGTAAATAGTGTCATACCACTTCCAATTGGTTACCGGAGCGACAGCGATGCCGGCTTTGAAGACATCATTGCCCTTGAGCACGCAAAGGGAGGACATGTACCCGCCATAGCTCCAGCCGAAAATACCGATGCGGTTTTCATCAGCATAAGGCAGACTGCCCAGATACCTGGCGGCCTCAATCTGATCAATCGTCTCGTAATGCCCCAGCTGCTGGTACGTCATTTTTTTGAATTTCTCTCCCCGTGCACCGGTACCCCGGTTGTCCACGCTAGCTACGATATAGCCCTGCTGCGCCAGCATCTGAAACCACCAGTAGTTCATGCCTTTCCAGGAATCCGTTACCGTTTGGCTGCCCGGGCCTCCGTAGAGGTACATGAAGACCGGGTACTGACGGTTTTCACGAAAATCACGGGGCTTGATCATCCAGCCATTGAGCTCCACGCCCTCTGATGTTTCGAAACTGAAAAACTCAACTGGCTGTGTACCATATTCCATTTGTTTGGTCTTCAGCTCTTTATTTTCTTCGATTACCCGAAGCGTGCGGCCTTTCTTGTCATAAACGGTGTAGGTAGCCGGTGCATTAGCTGTGGAGAATTGCCCCACGTAATAATCGTAAGTACTGCTAAACTGAGCGCTGTTCCAACCAGAGGCCCCCGCGATGATCTGACGGTTTTTGCCATCGAGCCCGATGCTGTATACCTGCCGCTCCATGGGGGATTTGTCAGCGGCCTGATAGTATATGCGGCCTTCTGCTTCATGGACACCATAGAGCTCAGTTACTTCCCATTCGCCTTTGGTAATTTGCTCCAGCTTCTTCCCTTTCATGCTGTAAAGGTAGATGTGGTGCCAGCCGTCCTGCTCACTGCTCCAGACGAAGCGCTTGCCATCCTCCAGAAACATCAGGTTGTCCAGTACGCTTTCGGCAATGTAGTAATCGTTTTTTTCTTTCAGTAAAAGCTTGGTCTCACCGGAGCGGGCATCAGCCAAAAGTAGCTCCAGTTGGTTCTGATGGCGGTTCATCCGGTAAACACAAAGCTTGTCCGAATCTTTGGTCCACTTGATGCGGGGGACGTAAATGTCTTTTTCCTCGCCCAGCACAACCGGGAGCGACTTAGCCTGCCGCACATCATAAATGTAGATATCCACAACGGAATTCTTTTCACCCACTTTTGGGTATTTAAAGGTTTCGTAATCCGGGTAGAGGTCGTCATGATAGTTGGTCATTGTAAACTGCGGGACCTCCCGCTCATCAAACCGGTAATAGGCCAGGCGTTGCCCGTCTTCAGACCAGAAAAAGGCTTTAGCGAAGCCAAATTCTTCCTCATATACCCAATCTGCAGAACCATAGATGATTTTGTTCTGCTCACCATTCGTAGTCACCTGTGTCACATTGCCGGTAGACAAATCGCGGTAGTAGAGGTTGTTTTCATAAGTAAACGCCACCCGGTCAGCCTGAGGGTTAAAACTGGCGTAGCTATGCTTACCCTCCTCAAAAACGGTGGTGAGGGTACCTGCCTTTCGGTCATACACAAAATAATTGGCTTTCACAGAGCGCCGGTAGATAGGCTCCGTCCCGCTGCGGATGATCATTTTCGACTCATCGGCACTAAATTCGTACCCATCTACCTGTCCGGTAAAGTCTTTATTGTCCCGAACTGTAGCCGGGTCAAAAATGGTCGTGACCAGGGCACCGGTGGTGATGTCATACTGCTGTACCTTGTTATCCTCCAGACGGGTGTAATGCTTACCATCGTTCAGGAAGTTAAAGCCCGGTACAGACTTGGCCACATACTCGTAATCTTTCCAAATACCCTCAAGGGTGATATCCTTTTGGGCGTGCAATCCTGCAAAAACAGGCAGGAATAACATGAACCATACTACTTTCTTCATATCGGGATTGGATTTTTATGTAATTCAACGTTGCGAAAATAGGGAATTCCAAAGGGATTGCTCTTCAAACCGGGGGTCTACTATTGGGAATGTCAGTGCGCCGCCCCTTCAAGATCCTGCAGGCGGGCCTGAATCTGCTTCAGGTTTTCCCTGCGGGTGACCACCTTGGGAGCCGCGGCACGCTCTGCACAGTC
The DNA here is from genome assembly GCF_000759025.1 of Phaeodactylibacter xiamenensis. GTDB lineage: Bacteria > Bacteroidota > Bacteroidia > Chitinophagales > Saprospiraceae > Phaeodactylibacter > Phaeodactylibacter xiamenensis. The sequence continues at coordinate 22,231 of NZ_JPOS01000013.1, forward strand.
CGGTACCGGGCAGCGCTCGCAGGTTTTGTTGACCTCGCGGAACTGAATGGCTGGGTCTTCGAGGAAGGCAATCCGCTTTTTCACCTCCGGGGTGATCAGAATACCAATTGTTACACTGACGTTCTGATCGGGTGAGGGGTAAGCAGGCCGGGCAATCGTCAGGCAAAAGTACTCATCAGCCGTACCCATATACCTGGACCGTTGTGCACGGACAATATTGTCGACGTATTTCCCCTCCCGCTGCATCTGAAAAAGGTCTTTAAGCAGCGACAAAGCCACCCAACGCCGGCAGTAATGCTCGAACAGGCCATTGCCATGTGGATGGTGGCGCCGGCTCAGGTGAAGTTCTTTATCGATTTCGAATATGTCTTCTTCCGGATCATGCAGAAAACGCAGAAAAAACAGCTTTCCCATCTCAAAGAAACGGGGCAGGATATTGGTGAGGCGGTGGTAAAACATTTCGGGAGTCGCCTCGTACTTTTTCATGATACTCAGGAAGGCTTCCCCGTCCCACTTAGGCTGAGCGAAGAAGGCTCTCATATCCGCAATGACAGGATCGTGGGGGATATGCAGGGCAACGGAAAAGTAAATGGCTTTGGAATGGTTGATCACCTCTTCAAACACCCGCCCTTTGAGCAGGGAAGAAGTACTTGCCCGTTCTTTCAGCTGCAACACTTCAAAGCCCAGTTCCTTACCAAACTGAAAAGCCCGCTGCATGGGGCTGAGCTTTCGGTTGAGCAGCAGTTTCTTGTCTTTGCTGATAAATACGGACCGCAGTGGTTTGAGCTCCGGGTAAGGGTCAAGCCCGTTTTCCACAATTTCATAGTGAAAGCGGTCTTCCAGGATTTGGCGCAGCGTGGCTTCCGGGATGGGGCGGGCCTCGGGTATTTCATAAAGCTTTATGAAACGGCCTACTTCTTCCTCCAGATCTTCAAAGTAGTTGTTGTGCAGTTCCAGGTAGGCACGTAGGGCCCCAAAGTAAAAATTCTCTTCCTTGAGCGCGTAATTCCTGGACAATTCTAAAAGTGTGGAAATAAATGCCCCCACCCGCACCGGAGCGTTCGCGATGATCTCCACTACTTTTGACAGCTCTATGCCAAAAAGATCAAGGGGCAGCTCGTTTAGGAAATTCGACTGCAGCAATTCTCCGACCGGTGCCATGCTTTTGCTAAGCTCGAAGGAGGTCAGGTCTGCTCTCGGTACCCCAAGCGCAACTGCCAGGGTCTCAATTTTATCCGGCTTCGGGTACTTTTTTCCTTTTTCAATCTCATTCAGATAAGAGACTGATAATTTTGACTCCCTGGAAAGCTCCGCAAAGGAAAAGCCTTTTGACTGGCGTAACTGCTTCACTTTCAATCCGAAAAGTATTCGCTCATTTTGGGTCTTACTGCTCATAGAGATCAAAAATAGGAGTTTTTAGCGAATTTTCGCAAAACATTTCCTGTACAAGGGTAACTAAGGCAGGCTGTACGCTTTTGACCAGAGGAAATACCAGGTCTATATTTCTGTTCCACTGAACACAAACGGGCTTTTACTGTTCAGCAACCGCCTCAACCCCTTCTTTAACATCCTGATTATCAATCCCAAACCCGATCTTAACATTTTGTCGGGGTATGGCTTGCCTATTTTTCGTAATTTTGGAGGCTAACAGTGCTTGAGGCAGAGCCCCACGTGCTGTTCACACAATAATGTCTACCCATGAAAACCCAGTGTTTCAAACTGTCCTTAGGGCTGTTGGTTAGCTTAGCGCTTTCCTGTCAGCCTCTTTATGCAGACAGCACCCCCGAATTTGACGAGGCGACCATTATCGACCGCCTGGAACAGATCGAAGACCCCATCTTTGAATTAAAGTATAACAGTATTGTAGGTGCCTACATCCGGGGCTACCTTTACCGCCGGGAAGCCCGGAAGGCCGAGCTTGTTACAGGCAGAGCAGTACTTTATTTTCCAACGATAGAAGCGCTTTTGGCTAAGCACAGCATGCCACAGCAGCTTAAATACCTTCCCGTAGTCGAGTCTGCCCTTGACCCGCATGCGATTTCCCCGGTGGGTGCAGAAGGCCTTTGGCAATTCATGCCCGGTACTGCTGCCGATTACGGGCTGAAAGTCAACGATTATGTTGATGAAAGGCGGGACCCCCATAAGTCAACGGAAGCTGCCATACATTACCTCAAAAAGGCTTACGAGAAGTATGGGGACTGGGCTCTGGCACTAGCTGCCTATAACGGAGGTTCTGGCCGGGTAAGCCGGGCGATCAAAAGAGGGCGTAGCAAGAACTTCTGGAAGATCCGCCGTTATATGCCCAGGGAAACCCGCAACTATGTACCTGCATTCATTGCTGCTACGTATCTTATGGAATACTACAAGCAGTACGATATCGAACCCGTATATCCAGATTTGGAACTGCAAATCACAGAAGCCATTACGGTGTATGATGCAATTAGCTTTTACCGTATTGGCCAGTTGACCGGGCTTTCCATTGACAGGATAAAAACGCTTAATCCTGCTTACAAACGGGACTTAATCCCGAATGACCCGACTGGCAATTTCCTTATTCTGCCCAAGCGTGTCATGCAGGCAGTCAAAGACTATATGGAAGCCAAACGGCCCGACCACCTGGCAGACGCTTTCTTTGACGGGAGCCCGGTGAAAGCCTTACCTCCTATCCCTGATCAGTACCACCAAACTGTTTACTTTGTTACACAGGAAGAATCAGTTGCAGCGGTTGCAGAACGGCTTAAGGTTTCTGTCCATCAACTTATTGCCTGGAACCAGCTCAAAACGGATACCCTTGACGCAGGGCTAGAGCTCAGGGTTTTTTATCCTAAAAAAATCCGCCGGTTCCAACCAATGCCCAGGGTACCTGATCTTGACCACCTGCCAGCGGTCCCATTGCCTGCTGCCCTGCAGTTACCCGGCGCATATCAGCCAGAGCTACCAGCAGTACCTGCTCATTTTGTGATACGCCAACGCCAGCGTTTACTGGAGTTTTCCAGTCAATTTCAGAGTGTGCACGTGAACGATATTATAAAAATGAATGGTCTGGCGTCCGATGCCAAGCTGCGTCCCGGAAATGTAGTCAAAATACCCTGGTCGCTTCTTAGTGCAGTACATCCCAGCGAGTAAGCCCTCTGTCCTTAAAGGTATGCTCCACGGCGTCAAGAATAACCTCGCATGCCCATCGGATCTCCTCCTCTGTAATAATGAGAGGCGGGGCGATGCGCAGGGAGCGGTCATTAAACAGGAACCAATCGGTTAACAACCCTGCTTGCAAACAGCGTTTGATGACGGCCTGAATAAAGTCAAAATCGATCATTTCCACGGCCATCCACAGACCGGCACTGCGTACTTCCCGTATGCCCGGGTGCTTTAGCAATTCGAGAAAAAGCGCCTCTTTTTGCTTTACCTGTTGGATATAGTCTGTGGAAAGGAGTGTTTGCAAGGTCGCTAACCCGGCAGCACAGCTCACCGGGTGGCCGCCGAAAGTTGTAATGTGACCGAGAATAGGCTTATCAGAAAGGGCCAGCATCACTTCGCGGCTCGCTATAAACGCCCCAATAGGCATCCCCCCCCCCATACCTTTGGCCAGCAGTAATATATCAGGTACTACGTCATACTGCTCAAAGGCGAAGAGCGTGCCCGTCCGGCCATAGCCTGCCTGTATTTCATCAAAGATGAGCAAGGCTCCTACTTCTGTACACCGCTGGCGCAGCTTTTTGAGGTACCCTTCGGTGGGTGGCCGCACGCCCCATTCCCCCTGAACCGTCTCTACGACTACCGCCGCAGTTTGGGAGGTAATGTCCTGCAGGCACCATTCGCAATTGTATCCTATATGGCTTATGCCCGGCAGCAAAGGGTGGAAGGCTTGTGTAAAATCTTTGGGCCACATCAGGCTGGCAGCGCCTTGTGTACTGCCGTGGTAGGCCTTTTTGCAGGAAATGATTTCTGCCCGCCCGGTGTAACGCTTGGCCAGTTTCATGGCCCCTTCCGTAGCTTCTGTACCTGAGTTAACAAAGTATACACTTTCCAGAGAATCCGGCAATTGCCTGGCCAGCAATTCTGCCAGCTGAACCTGTGGCGCCAGGACAAACTCTCCGTACACGAGTGTGTGCAAATAGCGGTCTGCCTGGGTTTTAATTGCCTCTACCACTGCCGGATGTTTATGCCCGAGGCAACTGACCCCAATTCCTGCGATCAGATCAAGATAAGCCTTTCCTTCTTTGTTGTGCAGGTACATGCCCTGCGCAGAATCAATTTCCAGCATCAAAGGGAACGCGCTGGTTTGAGCGACATGTTGTAAAAACAGCTGACGAAGGTTCATAAATTGATTTTTTGTCCTGCACTCGACAAGCGGGGTAAATTAAATTGGGTTTCCGCATCTTTACAGGCAGCTGCACCGTATTTAATAAAACTATGCTTATTATCAAAATACTAAAGCTGCTGTAAGCACTTTACAAGCACCTTTTAATCAGCGATATTAGTTCAGATACCTGCAAGGTACTCCGGCTTTTACTTATTTTTAGGCATTAAATGCAGGAAAACGGTGGGCTCGAAAAGCTACTTTTTTGTGATTGCTGGTCTGAGTTTTTTCCTGTTCAGTTGCGAACAGGAGACTGCCCGTATGCCCGGCTACGAGGTACATGGGATTGATGTCTCTCATTATCAGGCGGAAATTGACTGGGAATCGGTCGCAGAGCAGGGGGTGCAGTTTGCATTTGTTAAAGCTTCTGAAGGGATGACCCTCATTGATACGCTGTTTTGTGACAACTGGGCGGCCATGAAAGCGGCTGATATCCGGCGTGGTGCCTACCATTTCTTCAGGCCTCAAACCCCTGTATACGAGCAGGCTTTCAACTTCCAGACGGCCGTCCAGATCGAACCGGGCGACCTCCCTCCTGTGCTGGATGTGGAAGTGCTGGACGGCGTATCTAAAGTGAAGCTGGTCAGTAGTGTGCTCACCTGGCTTTACCTTTCGGAAATTCACTACGGCGTCAAACCCATTTTGTATACCAACCTTAAATTTTATAATAAGTACCTGGCAGGGCACTTCGATGAATATCCGTTATGGATCGCCCGGTACAGCCGTCGGGAGCCCCGCCCTGCCTGTGGCCGGGACTGGCAATTTTGGCAATATGGCAACCGCGGCAATCTCCAGGGCATAGCGGGCCCTGTGGATTTTAATGTCTTCCAGGGAGATATGGCACAACTGGACAGCCTTTGTTATTTTCCTGCTCCGGTGTTGTCAGAAGTGGCCCAGCGTTAGCTAGACCGGAGCGTCAGACTTGAGGATGGCAATATTCTTTTCGGTAAGCTTGCTCAGCGGTACGATCACCCGTCGGTCTTTCGCATCAAGAGTGATCGTGCTATTATCGATTGCGATCACCTTTCCGGTCACGCCTTCAATTTCGACATTATCACCCAGGCTGACTTTGCCTTTATTGTAAAAGGAAGCCAGAAAGTTGGCCACGATGCTGCGGGAAGCAAAACCGTAACCGATCGCAAAAGCAAATACGATGCCTGCCAGTATAATGGATAAGTTGTCCTGGATAAAACCGGTATCGATTTTAGCCTGTGACAGGGCAATCATGATCACATTTAGAAATAAGAAGTAAAATACAATATTGGATACAAGCCCCGCTGCCGGGATAGCCAGCGAGTCACAAGTGGTTTTGACAATATTCTTTAGAAAATCACTGATGAACAGCCCAATAACCAAAACAGCTAAAGCGGAAATCACCACCGGGACGTAGTTGAGTATATCGCCAACGAGCACGGAGATCACCTCCATATTAAGGATATCCGTAGCGGCTACCACGAAAATAAACAACAGGAAATAATAGACAACCGTAGACAACAGCTTACTGGGTACAAGACGTATGTTGTTATTACTAAGGAGCTCTATTTCATTCAGCCGCTCAGCGAGGTGGTCGGCGCCGATACTCTTTAACATCTTACGGACCAGCCGTCTAGCCATTTTTGATACGATCAGCCCAATGATTAATACGGCGAATGCGCCCAGCAGGTTAGGAACTACGGCAGCAAAGCCCGCCAGTAATTGTTCAAGGATTTTCCACAGATTAAAGTTGGTTGTGTCCACGGTGGAATTGTTTTGAATTATTGATTATCTGATTTCATCCAAGCCTTCTTTCGGCAGTGAAGGGCCATGGTTATCTGGAGACGCAGCCGGGCCTTTGCGGGCATGTGCGTCCAGCCCGGCAGAAACAGGTTTCCTGCTAGAGTCTCCTCCTGCTGCCACGACCAGCACATCGACCATTTTGGGCACAAAGACATCGAGCAACTGCCCCACCAACCGAAGTGATTCAAAGGTTTTGAACAACCCCTGCTCCGTCCGCTCCTGTACATCAGGGTGAATGGCCTCCGCCTGCCGCTCTAAAAGCCGTTCGAAATTGTTCGGTCCTTCTTCCATGCCACTACATTATTGGTTGGGGGAATAAAGCCTGCCTCGTTTCCTGAGCTTTGGCTTTTGCCCGTTTGATTTTCATTTTCACTGCACTTTCGGTTTTGCCGATTATATCTGCGATTTCCTTAATTGACATACGGTCCTGATACTTCATCAAAAGCACCATACGGTCGCTATCCGGTATTTCCTGCAGGACCTGCTCCAGCTGGTCCAGTTCTATTTCAAAGATAATTTTATCCGAAACCTCTTCTTCTGCCAGGTCCGGAGCCTGCTCCATGTCATCAGAGAACAGATCCTTTTGTTTTTTCTTGCGGCGCAGGTAATCGATGCAATAGTTATAGGTAATAGAATAAACCCAGGTAGAAAACCTTGACTGCTCCTTAAACCTCGACAGATTGAGAAACACTTTTGTAAAGATTTCCTGGGTCGCATCCTGGGCTAGTGCATCATCTTTCAGCATTGAGATGCACTTGGCATAGATTCTGCCGACATAACGATCATATAGCACCTTGAAGCAAGCAGCCGCCTGCGTTTCGAGGTAACTATGAATGACCTTCAGGTCCTTCATCTCTTTATTGCAAGTGTTTTCCAAGGGGTACTTGTTTTGACACCGCCCCTGTAACTTCCATACTGGAACTATTGGGACGCAAGTTTCCGAAATAAGTTACTCCTAAATGCTGAACTACTATAAACTTTAACGTTTCAGCCGAGGGAGTATCCGATAAAAATAAATGTGCAATCAATCAATGAAGGGAGAGTCTGTTGTTACGTAGGAGCATTATGTTGCATGAGCCCATCTACTCCTTCTACTTCTCATTTAAGGTTGAAGATACGAGAAAGGACCTTGAATGACAAACACCAAGTACTAATCTACAACAACTGTTAATAGTAAAGCCATGCATTATTTCAGCCCCCGGAGTTGGGCAGGTTTTACATTCAGTGCATATTGGGCTATATCGTATGGCTATAAAACCAGAAAGCCCCGCTGCGGTATTCTGCAACGGGGCTTAAGGTTAGATTGAGCTGGCAGCGACCTACTCTCCCACTTTCGTAGTACCATCGGCGCTAGGGAGCTTAACTGCTCTGTTCGGAATGGGAAGAGGTGGAGCCTCCCTGCTATAACCACCAGCAATTCTTGCGCTGCCCTTTGGCAGGCTATATCTTGACAAGTTGGGGTCAGAAAGTTCTTTGAAATCAAGCTTTAGTAGCGCTGTAGTGTGCGCTTGCTCCCTTTCACGGGAAGCTTTCGGGCAATTAGTACTACTCGGCTCCACACATCACTGCGCTTCCACCTGTAGCCTATCTACGTAGTCATCTTCTACAACCCTCTAGGAATACTCATCTTGGAGCCGGCTTCGCACTTAGATGCTTTCAGTGCTTAGCTTAAATACCTT
>NZ_JPOS01000014.1:0-2500 GCF_000759025.1 Phaeodactylibacter xiamenensis
AGGGACCGAACTGTCTTGCGACGTTCTGAACCCAGCTCGCGTGCCACTTTAATGGGCGAACAGCCCAACCCTTGGGACCTTCTCCAGCCCCAGGATGTGACGAGCCGACATCGAGGTGCCAAACCTCCCCGTCGATATGAGCTCTTGGGGGAGATCAGCCTGTTATCCCCGGAGTACCTTTTATCCTTTGAGCGATGGCCCTTCCATAAGGGACCACCGGATCACTTGAACCTGCTTTCGCACCTGTTCGAGGCGTCCCTCTCTCAGTCAAGCACCCTTATACTCATATGCTCTGCGCATGATTACCAACCATGCTGAGGGTACCTTTGTAAGCCTCCGTTACTCTTTAGGAGGCGACCACCCCAGTCAAACTACCCACCACGCACTGTCCCCCGAAGGGTTAGGACCAAAGTATAAAAAGGGTGGTATTTCAAGGACGGCTCCACTACCACTGGCGCGGCAGCTTCTAAGCCTCCCACCTATCCTACACATTTTATACCCTAGCACAATACGAAGTTGTAGTAAAGGTTCACGGGGTCTTTCCGTCCCGTTGCGGGTAACCGGCATCTTCACCGATACTTCAATTTCACCGAGCTCGTGGCTGAGACAGTGCCCAGATCGTTACACCATTCGTGCAGGTCGGAACTTACCCGACAAGGAATTTCGCTACCTTAGGACCGTTATAGTTACGGCCGCCGTTTACCGGGGCTTCAGTCAACGCCTTCTCCGAAGATTAGCGCCTCCCTTAACCTTCCGGCACCGGGCAGGTGTCAGACCCTATACTTCGCCTTTCAGCTTCGCAGAGTCCTGTGTTTTTGCTAAACAGTCGCCTGGGCCTCTTCACTGCGGCTCCGGGGTTAACCGGAGCGCCCCTTCTCCCGAAGTTACGGGGCTATTTTGCCTAGTTCCTTAGCCACGGATCACTCGAGCGCCTTAGGATACTCTCCTCGACTACCTGTGTCGGTTTACGGTACGGGCTGCATACTTCGGCTTTTCTTGGAAGCTGCTTCTTGCTACTATCAGCTCGCCTTCGCAGGCTTGCTGTACTATCCCCCGAAGGGTTTAACGCACTATTCCATCAGTGCGCGGGCAATCCACAGCTCCGTCCCCTTTTTAGTGTATGCAGGTACAGGAATATTAACCTGTTTGCCATTAGGTTCGCCTTTCGGCTGCCCCTTAGGACCCGACTAACCCTGATCTGATTAACATCGATCAAGGAACCCTTAGTCTTACGGCGACAGAGTTTCTCACTCTGTTTATCGTTACTCATGCCTACATTTTCTTTTCCAGCCGCTCCACAATGCCTCACAGCACTGCTTCAGCGCAACCAGAATGCTCCCCTACCATACTGACGATCCGAAGATGTCAGCATCCATAGCTTCGGCGGCACGCTTGATGCCCGATCATTTTCCGCGCAGGAACGCTCGACTAGTGAGCTGTTACGCACTCTTTAAATGAATGGCTGCTTCCAAGCCAACATCCTAGCTGTCATAGCATCCCCACCTCGTTCATTCAACTTAGCGTACACTTGGGGGCCTTAGCTGATGGTCTGGGTTCTTTCCCTCTCGGCAATGGACCTTCGCACCCACTGCCTCACTGCCAGTGCAGTATCATGGCATTCGGAGTTCATCAAGGGTTGGTAGGCGGTGAAGCCCCCTAGCCTTATTGGTAGCTCTACCTCCATGATACTCTTCCTGACGCTGCACCTAAATGCATTTCGGGGAGTACGAGCTATCTCCGAGTTTGATTGGCCTTTCACCCCTACCCACAGGTCATCCGAACATTTTTCAACATGTACCGGTTCGGTCCTCCATTGGGAGACTATCCCAACTTCAACCTGCCCATGGGTAGATCACACGGTTTCGCGTCTGCCCCGCCTAGCTCTCGCCCTATTCAGACTCGCTTTCGCTCCGCATCCGGCCCTGAAGGCCTTATACTCGCTAGACAGGAGCAACTCGTAGGCTCATTATGCAAAAGGCACGCCGTCATCCCCCATACGGGGAACTCCGACCGCTTGTAAGCGCACGGTTTCAGGTTCTTTTCACTCCGCTTCTTGCGGTTCTTTTCACCTTTCCCTCACGGTACTGGTTCACTATCGGTCTCTCAGGAGTATTTAGCCTTGGAGGATGGTCCCCCCATCTTCGGACAGGATTTCACGTGTCCCGCCTTACTCGAAATAACAGCTATAAGCATTCATCGTACGGGGCTGTCACCCTCTTTGGCGCTGCTTTCCAGGCAGCTTCCGTTATACTTATAACCGCTTTAGGGCTAGTCCCCGTTCGCTCGCCACTACTAGGGGAATCTCGGTTGATTTCTTTTCCTCCGGGTACTTAGATGTTTCAGTTCCCCGGGTTCGCGTTTGCACGCTATAGCTTCACTATAGCAGGTTTTCCCATTCGGACATCTACGGATCAAAGGTTGTTTGCACCTCCCCGTAGCTTTTCGCAGCTTACCACGTCCTTCGTCGCCTCTGAGAGCCTAGGCATCCACCATGCGCTCT
>NZ_JPOS01000014.1:5000-83818 GCF_000759025.1 Phaeodactylibacter xiamenensis
CAAAGATAAAACTTGATTTTTAAACCACCAAACTTATTTTGCAACTTTTTCAACCGCTCTTCCGAGCAACGCCTCTCTTGCGAAGCGACTGCAAATGTAAAACGCTTTTTTATTTCTCGCAAGCAACGCCCCTTTTTTTCTCGATCGGGGAAAGTCAGGTGGCGGCCATCATTTGGTTATCTCACAAAACCAGAGCCATGTCGAAATCAAAACACTAAATCTACAGGGCCACATACTGGCAATCGTCTGGTTTTCGGCCGAAAATTTTTTTTAGCCTGCTACCGGAGCAGCTCAATAGCCCGCTCCAGCGCTTCATCTTTTCCGCTCAGATAGTCCGCGCGGTCGTTCTGTACGACCTCATCGGGCGGCAACCCAATGCCTTCGTAGCTACTGCCATCAGCTGCCCTCCACTCTCCGATGCTCATGCTATAGCCCCATCCATTGGGTAATTCCCGAAGCAGCAGGTTGGAAAAAGCCCCCGCGGTGGTGTCCCCTACTGTGGTTACCTGCGGCGAAGTGCGCATCGCCAGAGCAAAGGTCTCCCGTGCACTGATCGTCTGCCGGTGCGTGAGCAGCACGACGGGCTGCCCGAATCTTCCCCCTTTTGGTTCAATGAGCCATTGCTCGGGCGTTGTGAAATCATCCGGCCCGGGACCATTCTTAATGGAAGTAGTCATATAAAGCCGGCGCTCTGCCCTGAAATACGAAGCCACGGTTTTCCCGTCAATATGCTTCTCGCACGAGAGCGAAACAAGGCTAAGAAGGATACATATATATATGGTGTACTTTTTCATCATTGATTCATCTAGAATGTTAGGTTTTGGGCGTGCCCATGCCTTATCGGCACATGGGCGCTACGTTTCGGAGCTCGCTATTTGCTCGGCCACTACGCTGCGCATGGGTCTGGCTTCAAAGCCACCCCTTCACATCGCTCACGCTAAAAGAAATAAACAAGGTCTACACCGTGGGTAAAAACACGCAGCGGGCGCGGGTCCGGGTAGCTTAGCCACTCCATATTATAGTAAGCCCCCACCGACTTAGCATCTTCCAGGGGCAAGACATAGCCCGCCCTAAAACGCGGATTGAACAACTTTGGGAAAGCCACCAGTTGGGTCCCTGTGCGCAAGTACCCAAAATAATAATTCGTCTCATCTGGCAAAGAAGGGTCGAAGGCATAGTTCGGCCGCACCACCAGGCTGCTAACAGGAAGGCTAAACGCGGCTTCCACACCGCCTTTCCACACCGGATAGCGGTACTGATATGCCGGGCCAAGGGCTACCTGCGTAAACTGCCAGGTGTCTATCCCCAAACCCTTGTAGACATAGCTGGTATGAAAGGAAAAGCCAGGTAACGGCTGTCAGTGCCTTTGAACTGAGGCGCACTCAGGAGGATACCCCCAAACACAAGACCCTGTGCAAGGCTGATAAAAATGGTAAGATCAAGTAATGAAAATGGCATAGGTCAGACAGCTGTCCCTGCAAAGGCAACAATAGTTTGCGGGCCTGACTTGTCCAGGTTTGTCCAAAAATATACTGATGCCCCATCTTAAAAGACAAGGCATCAGCATCAAATTTTACGATTTCAGCTCGCACTTAAAACCGGGCATAACCGGTTACATGAGAAAGTGCAAATACCCGAATGAGGTCCTCACCTTCTTCTGCCAGTTCAAAAGCCCCCCTTATGATTTTGAGGGTAACCAAAGAGCCTTCAGGAATATCTGGGAAGTCATTCACTTGAAAAACATAGCTACCGTCATCTTCCGTTTGGATATAGTTGACAATTTCTTCTGGGAAGTCATCTACGAAGTTAGGGTTCTCTACAGCTGCATACTGGACAATTATATAAACCCCAAGCTCATTCATCTGATCAGCATTCCAATTTAGCACGAAGCTATTTGACAACTGCGGCACTTCATTGATATCGACTTCTAAGGCATGAGGGATATATAATTGAGTCAAAATTCCGTTTCTTCCAATGACGCCTTCACCTTCTAACAAACTAACGGAAACCGTTTTCCCAAAAAGGTCATTATAAATCGGATCGTGAGGATACCGGTTGGTACCTTCTTCAAATTTAAGTTGAAGGTCATCGACTGCGATACTAGAATATTTGCAGATATCTTTACCGGGAACACAGGCAGTGGATACCAAGGTAACCCTATCTTCTTCTGAAAATCCGAAGTTAGCCTGATAATTGTCAATGGTAAGTGATGCATCAAGGCTTTCATTAGTAACTGCCCTGTAAATATCGATTAGGGTTAGGGTTTCTTTCAGTTTAGAAAGGGACAGACTATCTTTAGTACACCCAAAGCCTAATAATGCTAACGTAAATAAAACAAATACTATTCGCATAGCAATTGGTTTTTTAAAGGCAATCAACAATAGCCGAATATGGTTTAGCAAAAATAAATGCATCATCAAAACAAACTGTTTGTTCATCTTGACCTACATCAACAAATTCACGATCGGTGCGAAATCTAACGATATAATCATTAGCACACCCAGAACAATTAGTACCTGCTGCCTGGAACCGAGGTGACCTTAAATAAAGTTCGATGTGATAATCGGCAACCCCCCGATTAGTGGCCCTGTAAATATCAGGGCACATGGTAAAATACTCTCCTTGTCCGAAATCTGAGCTTATGGGCATAGGGCGCCCACCCTGAGACTCAAAATAGCAAGTAGCCTCCATTGGAAAAGCGGGAGGAGACATTCTAAATACGACATGAGGAACTCTCGCTGAAAAGACGTTGATTTAGCTCAGAATTGCAACTCCGCCATTACTACCGCCCGTACCGCTTCTTCCGCTTCCCCTTTTTTACTTCACTCCGCTTTTTGACGTACTCTTTCTTCCGGAACTTCTTTTGGTCGTCAATAAGCTTCTCAATGAGGTCTTCCCGGCCGATGCTGATGAGCTTCTCGCGGATCTGTTTATGGTTCTCCCGCTTGTGCCAGAAGAAAAACATGTGTTGCTGCCGTTTTTCCGTTTTGCTCTTGGCTGTGTAGACCGGCTTGAGGGTGTAGGGGTGCACGCCGGTGTAATAGATGACCGTGGCAACTGTCATGGGGGTGGGTGTAAAATCCTGCACCTGCTCCAGCTTGAAGCCCATGTCTTTGGTTTCAGCCGCCAGGTTAGCCATGCTTTCCTCTTTGGAGCCCGGGTGGCTGGAGATAAAGTAAGGGATAAGCGGCTGATTAAGGCCGTGCTTTTTATTGATCGCATCGTATTTCTTCTTGAACTCGTGGAAGTGCTTGAAGGAGGGCTTGCGCATGATCCGCAGGGTATCGTCTGAGGTGTGCTCGGGAGCTACCTTGAGGCGGCCGCTGATGTGGCAGGTCACCACCTGCTCCATGTATTCGTCGAGGCTGCCATCGTTATTCTTGTTGTAACTATCCACCAGCAGGTCGTAGCGGATACCACTGCCCACAAAGGCTTTTTTCACCTCAGGGTGGGCGTCCACTTTGCGGTAAAGCTCGGTCATGGGCTTGTGGCTCGTGTCCAGGTTAGAACAGACGACCGGATGTATGCAGGAAGGCGCCACGCAGCGGTCGCAAATCTCCTGCACCTTGCCTTTCATCTTGTACATATTGGCAGAGGGGCCCCCAAGGTCGCTGATGTAGCCTTTGAAGTCGGGCATCTTGGTCACTTGTTCCACTTCTTTAAGAATAGACTCCTCAGAACGGCTGGCGATGAACTTGCCCTGATGTGCAGAAATTGTGCAAAAGCTACAGCCCCCGAAGCAGCCACGGTGCATATTGACCGAAAACCGGATCATCTCGTAGGCCGGAGGCGTCCCGCGTTTTTTGTACTTGGGGTGGGGCATGCGGGTGTAGGGCAGGTCGAAGGACTTGTCAATCTCCTCTTCCTCCATAGGTGGGTAGGGCGGATTGATGACGAGGGTCTTTCCGTTAACCTCCTGAAGGATGCGCTTGGCCTGCACCTTATTGGACTGCTGCTCTACGTGTTTGAAATTGGCAGCGAACGCCAGTTTGTCCCGCAGGCATTTCTCATGAGAATTGAGCCAGAGGTCTTCCCAGTTTTTATTTTTCGGCACCTGCTCCGGGTCCCGCTGTATGGCGGTTTGCAGTACCGTATCGATGGCGTGGAAGGGCACCCCTTTTTGCAGCAGGCGCACGATCTCCCTCAGCGGCAGTTCGCCCATGCCATAAACGAGCATATCAGCCCCGCTCATTTCCAAAATATTAGGGAAAAGCTTATCGGACCAATAGTCGTAGTGCGTAACACGGCGCAAAGAGGCCTCAATGCCACCGATGAGCACCGGCACGTCCGGATACAGCTGCTTAAGGGCTTTGGTGTAGACCATGGTCGCATAGTCAGGCCGGAAACCAGCAGCACCGCCCGGTGTGTAGGCATCTGTGGAGCGGCGGCGGCGGGCAGCGGTGTAGTGGTTGACCATACTGTCCATACAGCCGGAGGTGACCCCAAAGAAAAGGCGGGGCCTGCCCATTTTCTTAAAGTCGCGCAGGTCGTCCTGCCAGTTGGGCTGTGGTACGATAGCCACACGCAGGCCTTCGCTTTCCAAAATACGGCCGATGACGGCAGTGCCGAATGCCGGGTGGTCTACGTAAGCGTCCCCGGAAATGATGACCACGTCCAATTCATCCCACCCTCTTGCTTCCACTTCTGCCCGGGTGATGGGCAGCCACTCTGATACGGGCCTATTGTCTAGCATGACCAGTTTTTTTCACTTGTGTCGATTCAATCTGCAAACATACAAAACCCTAACAATCAATGGGTAAAAAGGGGTCACTTATGAGGCTGAAAAATTCAGGTAAAGTGCACGCAAAGGGAAAAAAGGCATAGCTATGCCCAGTGAATTTACCGGTCTTTGCGAAAACCGCCACATACGATGCGTGAAACACCCCCCAAAAGCACCAACCCGCAGCGGGAAAGGCACCAAAATCCAATACAATTGCCTATTTTCGGGAAGCGAAACCAACTAAAACCAAGCGCATGTCTGCCGAAAAGTACATCAAGAACTATATTAATGGTGCCCTTGTGCCCGCAGTGTCCGGTGACTACCTGGAGAACCTAACGCCCTCCACAGGAGAAGTGTACAGCTATTTTCCGGATTCCGGCCCGGCGGATGTCGATCAGGCCGTCAAAGCGGCTCAGGAAGCCTTTCCCGGCTGGTCCAATGCGGAGCCCCGCACCCGTTTCCGGCTGATGATGCGCATCGCTGACATTATAGAACAAAATCTGGAGGTTTATGCCAAAGCAGAAGCCCTGGACAGCGGCAAGCCTTTCACCATGTCGAGCACGGTGGATATCCCAAGAGCGCAGTCCAATTTTCGCTTTTTTGCGACAGCCGCTCTGCAATTTGGGTCCGAAAGCCACCACATGGCCGGTAGTGCCATCAACTACACCCTGCGTCAGCCCCTTGGTGTAGTCGGTTGTATATCGCCCTGGAACCTGCCGCTCTACCTGTTCACCTGGAAAATCGCACCGGCACTGGCCGCCGGCAATACAGTTGTAGCTAAACCTTCCGAACTGACGCCCATGACCGCCTTCCTTCTGTCCCAGGCCTGCATTGAAGCCGGGCTGCCTGCAGGAGTGCTAAATATTGTGCACGGTCTTGGCCCTAAAGCCGGGCAAGCCATTGTAGAACACCCCGGAACCAAGGCTATTTCCTTTACCGGAGGGACGAAGACCGGGCAGCATATTGCCCGCACGGCCGCGCCTATGTTCAAGAAGCTCTCTCTGGAGCTCGGCGGCAAAAATCCCAACATTATCTTCACAGACTGTGACTTTGATGAGATGATGGTGCAGACTTTGCGCTCTTCGTTTTCCAATAATGGACAAATATGCCTGTGCGGTTCCCGCATTTATGCACAACGGCCAATCTACGAACGCTTCCGGGACGAGCTGGTCAAACGCACCCAGTTTCTGAAAGTCGGGCCGCCCCTGGCCAAGGACACAGACCTGGGCGCGCTGGTTTCCAAAGCCCATATGGAAAAAGTGCAGTCTTACCTCAGCCTGGCCGAAGTGGAAGGCGGGAAAATCCTTTGTGGCGGAACCGTGGCCAATCCGGGAAGTACCTATGAAAATGGGTACTACCTGCGGCCGGCAGTTATAGAAGGGCTGCCCATCGACTGCCGTACCAATCAGGAAGAAATTTTTGGTCCCGTAGTCAGCATTGCCCCATTTGACACAGAAGCAGAGGCTTTGGAACTCGCCAATGGCACCCCGTACGGCCTTTCCGCCACCCTATGGACACAGGACGTAAGCCGGGCACACCGCATGGCTGAACACTTGCAGGCAGGCATCGTATGGGTCAATTGCTGGATGTTGCGCGATCTGCGTACCCCATTTGGCGGGATGAAGCAATCAGGTATAGGGCGCGAAGGAGGGCAGGAAGCGCTGCGTTTCTTTACAGAGCCCAAAAATGTCTGTGTCAAATACCGCTAAAACGGCGGTATTTTTTACTTCCGGAGCTGACCTAACAAGGTGCTTGCGAAAAATGTGGAAAGCAGAGGGCTTATCCACACGTTTTCCACATTTATAAAAGCCAAATAAACTCAGGCCTGAAAAAAATTCTATTCGCCCAGGGTGCGGCCCTGTCAAATATTTTTCCAGGTGCCCAGCTTGTACTAGCATATGTATTAAGCTTTGAGCGCCAATACCTGCTAAGGTACGTTGAGCTTGTAAGCCGGGCATTCAAAATTTACCAAAGAAGCTTGCCTTTCCGGCAAAAAAATACCATCTTTGAATATTAGATGGCGTTGCTAAAATTTCCCATCCGAAACATAACCCGATCCAGATTGGGGGAATAGTCTCCCTTCCGGTGGAATTGAGAAGACGCGCAGCACCAGTCCGGAGCAATTCATAGCTGTGGGCCACAGCTGCTTACCCCAATTTGCTTAAAGCTTGTCAAGACTTCCCTTCGTACATCCGGAGGGCTACTTTGAAAGGCGACCTTCCATTACGGGATGTATTTCCCCTACGGAGAAGTGCACAAATACGATCTACTTAGCCTGCAGCTGAAGGGTCTAAAAGAGACTTCAGCCTGTACGACCTCAAACCAAACTACCCCCTATTGCTCTGGCATGGAGTGACCGGGGTAATCCAGGTTAAGCGATTTTACCCGCAGTGGCTGTATCCGGAAAACTGGATTAACAGAGCCGCTCCGGGAACAAATACACGGTCTGAAGAAGATGGTGTGCTATATTAAAGAATTAACTACAACAGAGGATATCAAAAGGCAGCAGCAATGACTTACAAAGCTATTTTTTCCGGTCACTTCGAGTTCGGCACCGAACGCAGCTACCAAAAAATGGTAGACATGTTCGAGCACCGCTCTGAAAATTATTACCGCAACGCAATTCTGCTCAACGGAGAAGAAGTCTTCGATGAGAAGTCTCAGTCTTTGCATGTGCCCCGGCACATTGCTCAGGCAGCGACTTCTAAAGAGTGGAACAATACCATCAACATTCTGAACTTTGTGGCGGATTATGCTATCGCCGGCAGTTTCAGCGCATGGATGGTCAACGATGGGCAGGTGGTTAAACACCACTTCATCGAGCCCAACAGCGACAAAGCAGCGGTACAGGCTTTTCTTAAGGGCCGGGAACTGGTTCAGGAAGAAGGCCGGGAAAAAGAAGCTATGAAGGCCCTTAGCCGGGCTATTGACAAGTATGAACGTCATGCCAAGGCCTACGAACGCCGTGGTTTTGTGAATCAGCAGCTGCGCAACTACCAGGATGCGATCTACGATTACTCCAAGAGTATCGACATCAACCCGAATGCGGCTGAGCCTTACCTTGGTCGGGCATTAGTCTACATCGTGAAGGAAGATTATGCAGCTGCGGCTGCTGACCTGGTCATGGCAATCAAAGGCTCCATCCCTTTACAGCCGATGTTCTGGCAGTCCCGCCGCATCAAGGGGGAATGCCATCTGAAGCTTAAACAGTGGGATAAAGCAGAATTTGAACTTAAATTTGTTACCAAACGTCAATTCACAGAAGATGATCCCAATTACAAGTGGCGCAAACGGGCTCTGTGTAATTACGGCATCGCCCTCTTCGAACAGCAAAAGTACCAAGACGCACTAAAGGCATTCGACGGTGCCCTTAGTATCAATACCGGGCTGGAAGTCCCACAATCCGAACTGTTGCTCTACCGGGGCATGACCCTGCAGCAACTGGGCGAATCGGGGTTTCAACAGGTCTGGGAGGAAGCCGCTAACTATGGCTCAGAGCGGGCTGCTGAATTGCTGCAGGCGATTTAGACTATGCCCGGAGCTTACTCCTACTGAAAACTAAGGACTTTAAACCCCGCAAAAGTGCGGGGCAGGCTCTCTGGAGTCATCTTTTTTAGCTTATTTGACCCTGACGATAAATGTCTGGATGTAAACACCCGCCAAACGTGCTAAAAAAGATTTGGCCGGAACCACGATTCCTTGATTTTCATGACGAACCCGCTCCAAGCATAGTCTAAATGCCCAGCTGCAGTTGCCTTTTGCCGAAAGACCCTGCCCTGATTATTCGGGGCAGGGTCTTTTCATTGATCTAAAAACCTTTAGCCTTCAACCCCCTTACACCGGTGTCTGCCATGGCTTGGGCTTTGGACGATTAGTCAGATGCCCCCAGCAGTGCACCCTGGCAGGTAGAAGCGGGACCTCCTGATAGCCGACGTATTCCGTCTCGTACTCCAGAAAGGCACAACGCGGACAGTGCATGCAATCCTGAGTGACGTTGGCAAAAGCCTGCCCCTCCCGGTAACCGGAGCGCCACCTTCGCTTGCCCAGTGGACAGTCCGTAGTCACATACTGATGATAGCCTTTATACAACCGGTGTTTGACCGGCCGGGCAATCGCCATTTTGCGCAAGCGGAACTCAGCCCGCTGCTGCGCCGGATTGAACAGCCACTTTTTATAGCCCGTCCCCTGCTGCAATTCGTACTCGAATGCGCGGATATCAGGCGACCCACTGCCTTGCAGAACCGCTTCGTACAACGATAGCGCATCAATTTCCAGGGCAGGCATACCTAATTTCCGAAGTTTTTGCTGCTTCCGGGGAGGTGTTTGGTGGGTGACGGCGATCTCCAGCAATAGTGCTCGCTGCCCCTTGCGGAGGATAAGATCCGGATAAAGCTGCCCGACATAAGGCTCTTCCTCCACCCTGTCGTACTTGAACAAATAAGGCTGAAAGTAAGCCACCGACTGCCGATGCAGGTACAGGGCCGGCACTACGATACTGCGCCTTTCCCGGAAGAGGGCTTTGATGCGCAAATGCAGGCCCGTTTCCAGCCCATGGCCACAGTCTGCCCCTCTGTAGTGCGCAAAATGGTGGGCGTGTTTGTTCCCTTTTTTGGCGACCATAGGCGCACCACAGGCTAAGCAGGAGCAACCACAGGATAATCCACGGGGGACTTCATCAATACTTACAATCTGCTGATTGCGGAGAGCGAAAGGTAAAGCGCGCATTTTTTACAACAAAATACACACGTTATCAAATAAATGCAACTCCCAAACCGTCATATTTCTTGTATCTTTAAGCAAAATCAAAAACCGAAACATGCGTATTTTATTCGTACTACTGCTCGCAGTGAGCACATTAACACTAAGCCAGGCACAGAAAACTTTTCAAGGAACCCTGGAGTACAGCTACAAGCTTAATGCAGAGGGAGAAGACGCCGGCATGATGGCCGCCTTTATGCCCGAAAAGATGATTACCCGCTATGGCGACAACCAAATGGCTACCGAAATGGTGGGTGGTATGGTGGCGAACATGATGGGGCGTATTATTGTCAGCAATGGTCAGTCCTATGTGGTCAAGGATAGTGAAAAAACGATCTTCGAAATGTCAGAAGAAGACATGGAGGAAGGGCAGGAGGCATTTGCCAATCAGGATCAGGCCAAAAAGGTAGACGGCGAGACCATGGAAATTCTTGGCTATACCTGCCACAAATACGTTCTTACCATAGCTAGCGACGAGGGCGGAAAAACCGAACAGGTGATCTGGGCAACAGACGCTTTTAAGGCGCCCCAGCTATCCGTGCCCAATCAGGGCAATGTATCGGCAACGGGTTTCTTCGGCTCCACCAATATCGAGGGGCTTCCGATGCGGATTGAAATAGCCACGCCCGGAGTAGATGGGGGGCTAATCATGGAGGTCGTCAAATTGGATGAAGCACCGGTTGATGCCACTCACTTTGAAAGACCGGACGGCTACACCGTAAAGCCTATATCAGAAATGATGAAGTTCTAACCCTCCTCCCCTAATTCAGTTCTGTCATGAAACCCTATACTATATTTTACATTGCTGCCCTTTTGTGGCTGAGCTCCTGCAGCCCGGCACCACAAGAGGCCGCGCCCGGTGAGATCGCCACCGAATTATACCAAACCCTGCAGGAACAACTGATCACCGCTGAGCCCGGAAGTGTAGTTGAAATCCCCGCTGGTACTTTTGAATTTGACCGCCCGCTTTCGCTCGATGGCATTCCCAGTGTCACCATTCGTGGTGCGGGCATAGACGCCACGGTGCTTTCCTTCCGGTACCAAAAAGCCGGAGCAGAAGGGCTGCGTGTAACGGCAGATTCGGTCACGCTTGAAGGGTTCACGATTCTGGATACGAAAGGAGATGCCATCAAGCTACAGGACTGCAACGGTATTACCATCCGCAATATCAAAACATCCTGGCGGGGCGGGGCTCACGAATCCAACGGCGGTTACGGGCTTTACCCGGTCTCAAGCCGGAATGTGCTCATTGAAGGTTGTGAAGCCAGCTATGCTTCTGATGCTGGTATTTACGTAGGTCAGTGTACTAATGTGGTCGTCCGCAACTGCTACGCCCACGAGAATGTAGCGGGCATCGAAATTGAAAATTGTACCCACGCTGAAGTCTACAACAACCGGTCAGAGCAAAACACCGGTGGCATCCTCGTCTTCGACCTGCCCGAGCTGCCGGCAGGCAATGGCAGGGACTGCAAAGTGTATGACAACGACATCATTGAGAACAACCACGCCAACTTTGCCCCTGAAGGCAATATTGTAGGAATTGTCCCGCCCGGTACCGGCATCATCCTACTCGCAGCTAAGGAGGTGGAGGTGTACAACAACCGAATTATCGGGCACAAAACCATTGGCACGGCCGTAGCCAGCTACTACATTACAGAGAACCCCTGGGAGGACAAAAACTACGACCCTTACTCTTACGACATCCGCATCCACGGCAATACCTACGAGCGCAAACGCGCCATGCCGGACCTCAGCAAGGATTTTGGAAAGATGGTCAACTACCTGTTTCCCGGCAAGCCACAGGACATTCTCTACGATGGCATTGTGGATGATACCCGCAGCGGCTCCAACCCGATGAACCTCTGCATTGATCAGCCGGGGGCTGATCTGCGGTTTGCCAATGTGGATGCTGCCAATGATTTCGAGGAGGTACAACAGGACGTCTCGGCCTATACTTGTGCCCCTAAAGGATAAAAAACATCAATGATGCGCCTTATTCGCTACAGCCTGTACTGCCTGATGCTCACAGCCCTGTTATGGCAGTGCCGTACCGCACCCGGAAATGTGGGAGCCGTAAAGTTTGACCCGGCCGCTGCCCCCTACCCCAAGCTGTCTGACTATGCCTTTTTCCAGGCATTGAGCCCGAATGGAGCCGTGCCCAATGCCGGTGTGCTCCCTTACGAGCCGATCACGCCCCTCTTTACCGACTATGCCCACAAGGCCCGCTATGTGTGGATGCCGGACAGTGTACAAGCCACCGTAGATGCCGATGGCCGCATTCTTTTCCCGGACCATACGGTGCTGATCAAGACCTTCTACTACCCGGCTGATTTTGCCCGCCCTGACCAGGACTGGGACTTGATCGAAACCCGGCTGCTTATGAAGCGGGATGGTGAATGGGATGCCTACACCTACATCTGGAATGACGAGGATACAGAAGCGGAGCTCAATCTGGTGGGTGATTTCAAACCTGTCAGCTGGGCCGATGAACAAGGCCTCGCCCGAACCGTAGAGTATGCGGTACCTAATAAAAACCAGTGCAAGAGCTGCCACAATCAGAATAAAAAGCTGCTGCCCATCGGCCCTAAGGTGCGTAACCTGAACGCAGCCCTGACTTACCCCGATGGTACAACGGCCAATCAGTTGGAACGCTGGCAGTCTGCCGGCAAGCTTACGGCAGGAAACTGGGCTGCGCAATTTGCCCCCCTGGCAGACTGGGACGACCCCAAAACGGGTAATATAGCGGATCGTGCCCTGGCCTATCTTGAGGTCAACTGCGGGCATTGCCATCATCCGGAAGGGCCTGCCCACACCACCGGGCTTTATCTCGGCACCGACTTTCAGGAGTATCCGGCACAACTGGGGATTTGCAAATCGCCTGTAGCGGCTGGCAAAGGCTCCGGTGGGCGGCAATTTGGTATTCAGCCGGGGCAACCTGACTCCTCTATTCTGTTGTACCGTATGGAAGCCGATGACCCCGGGGTGATGATGCCCGAAATCGGTCGTGCCGTGCCTCATAAAGAAGGTATTGCGCTGGTACGCGAATGGATTAAAGGGCTGGAAGGAGACTGTGGAAAGTAAAGCGGAATTTTTTAATCAAAAAAGGCTGCCCTAAAAATGACAGCCTAATGTGTGGGGAGAACAAAAAAGAGAAAAAGAATTGCTTTCATTTGGGGGGAGGTATCAGGAAGAAAGCAATCTCTTCTTTTTGTTGGTGCTTGGTGTTGTTCATGTCCTTGCGAATGCAATATAGTATGCCTGGATTTAGACTACAAGGAATATCACAAATTACACAAATCAACTAAACAAATGGCTATCAGCAACTTAAATCCATCCGTAGCATAATTGTTGCGCTCTCGTAGACAAGCTGTAGTACTTAATCAGGTCCAACGTAGGGCAAAAATCCGACTGCTTTGCCATAGACCGCCAGAAATTCATTCATTTTACAGCCCCCTCTCCACTCATAAAGCGTTACCCTAAAAAAGAAATAACCATGACCGCCACTCCCCTGCAGGAAGAACGCGCCAACACCCTCACACATGCCTTCGGATTATTGCTGGGGATCGTCGCCGTACCGGCTCTTCTTGTAAATCAATACGGCGCTGTACCGGCTCGGGAATGGCTGAGTATGCTGGTCTTTGGATTCACCCTATTACAAGTTTACGCAACGTCAACCATATATCATGCCGTAACCGGAGCGCGCTGGAAGTACCGCCTGCGCGTGCTCGACCACATCAGCATTTACTTTCTCATTGCAGGCACACATACGCCCCTGCTCGTACATTACCTTCCTGGAGAGAGCGGTCGTTTCTACCTCATTGTGATCTGGACAATGGCCTTCTCCGGCCTGATCTACAAGCTGTTTTTCTTTGGGCGGTGGGAATGGCTGTCGGTGGCTTTCTACCTCGTAATGGGCTGGATGGGCGCGCTCACCATTCCGGAGATGGCGCAGGAGATGTCTGCCCCTACTTTTTACGGGGTCATCCTCGGCGGTATTTCCTATACCCTGGGCGTTGTTTTTTATGCCTGGCACCGGTTGCCCTACCACCACGCTATTTGGCACCTCTTTGTAATTGGTGGGACGGCAGGGCACTTTTGGGCGATTGCAGCGATGTAGGCACAGAATCAGGACGCCCGGCGAAAGGAGTGCGCCGGGCGATAACACCGGGGGCTCTCCTTTCCCCCGGTGTTATCCGTTCCTGCGCCCAAAAGTAAAAAACACTCAAAATCAGAACGCCCGGCGAAAGAAGTGCGCCGGGCGGTAACGCCGGGGGCTCTGCCTTCCCCTAATCCGTCTCCGCATCCCCATTCACATCCCCAATTTTAATGGCGATGAAATCATTACCGATGCTTACAGCAGTAGCTAAGTCATTGATATTAATCACCTCCGGAAAGGCCTCTTCCCAAGGATTAGCAGGATCAGGAAAAACATAGGCAGCATCCACAAAACGCCAGCTGCTGAGGTTATCAAAGCTGGATTCTATGCCAAGGATCATGCGGCGGAGCTGAATAAGATCAAGGGCAGAAATGTGACCGGACCCATTGGTATCGGCAGCAATGCGTTTGTAAGGGCTGTCCAGCGGCTGTACGCCCAGGATATGCCGGCTGATCAGGACCATATCGAAGGTAGAAACGCCATTCAGGGGAGCTTCGTCGTATTCAGGTGTCAGGGTGTAATCGAGCCCCTCTGATATACTGGGAAATGCGTATCGCCCCATTTCATCAGTCAAAGCTGCTACAGATGACTGTCCGGAAATAGCTACTGGTACTCCTTCCAGGGGGGCACCGTTTTCCGTTCTTATTCGCCCACTAATGCCAAATAAATCTCCCACGCAGAGGTAACTCGAATTATTCTGGACCCAAAGGTACGAAATACAGTTACTGCTGTTTCCTAAATCATCCTGTGCATGCAGCTCCAGCACTTGTGTGCCTTCACGCTCACAATCCAACAAAATTGAGTACTGTTCGGGATCAACAGCCTCTCCTTCAAAGTTGATGGAGTAGGTGACCGGAGGGGTGCAGTCGAACACAGGCTGCGCTAAAACATCCTGGTAGGACAGGTAAGCCAGTGGACCCGTCTCTAAACCCGTTTCATAATCCAGCACTAACTCGACCAGGACCCCAACGTTGCATACCGGGGTGCTTATCCCACAATCTGTTACTTCGAAGGGCAATACGGCAGTCTGAACATTCCCGCATCCATCGTCCACCACCACCTCAAAGCTGTGCTGCCCCAGCGGATAGCTGCCACTCAGGCTGTAAGCCGGATAAGAACCACTTAGGGCATTGGCAATTGGGATTAGGCTGCCATCATTAAAAATATTGAGGAAGGCATCGACCTGCAATTGCCCGAAAGGGCAGTCCACCCCCACCTGGAAATCGTAGGCTACAGCGGCTGTGCAGTTGACGGTATCGTCTATGCATTGTGATGGAAGGGGGGCAAAAGTGATACTTATGGCGTCCTGTGCAGTCAGATGGAGCGGCGTAAAAAACAGCAGCCAACAAAGGCCGCAATAGAATAGGTTTAATGTCTTTTGAGTCGTCATTTCATGGGATTAGTGGTACAAAGCACCGGTTGAGAAAATATTTGCGCGCAGGTTTGTTCGGAGACATGGACACTTTGCAGGTGGGCTCAAGATAAGGGTTTTGCACGATAGTTGCAGATGTTCTGACCGGAAACCTTCCTAAAGGTACTACAGAAAAGCAAAAAAGCCGGGCACCCCAGGCACCCGGCTTACAAATCATACAAATCACAAACTTATTCTTACTCCGTCAGCAGCATCCGTTTGGTATCGGTGCCGAAGGCGGTTTCTATCGTGTAGTAAATCAGCCCGGAAGGCAGCTTGGCTTTGCTGACCATCCAGAAATTGTCACCGGCAGCTGCATCCTGAGTTTCCTGCAGCAGCAATCGGCCGGCCGCATCGCGCAGTGTGAAGGTCACATCGCCAGCCTCCGGAACGGTATAGCGAACTACTGTGGTTTCCCGGAAGGAGTTCGGCTCATTCTGATGCAGTGCGAACGGCTGGGACACATCCTGCGGCTGCACAAAGCCAAGCACGAGGCCGGATGTGCCGCTGACCAGATCATAAGCTTCCGTACGGGTCACTTCCGAATTGAGCGAGAGCATGTCGCTGAGCAGCCCGCCCTGTATGGCTTTCGCACGAACGGTGAAAAGCAGGTCTCCTTCGTTCAGCCCTTCCGTTTCCATATTCCAGCTGCCCGTCAGCAGCCTCTGATCGAGGTGGGCCAGCCCGAAGTGCCCTTCCTGCATAGCCGCGTATTCAATCTGCTCCAGTTGCAGCCCTCCGAGCTTCAGGGTAAACTGATGCCCAAGGAGGCGCACCGCATCGTTGACCCGGAACGGGATTTCCACCGTTTGGCCAGGCAACACTTCCTGCTCCGGTGTGTGGAGGACAAAACTGTGGCTGTAGTTACGGCTCTCAATACTGCTGAAACTGTTAGCCACGGCATCACCGGTCACATCCCCCACCTTTACGGCGACGAAGTCCAGCCCATTGATGCCGGTAGCCGGCAGGTCATTCAGGTTCACAAGTTCAGGGAAGGCTTCATCCCAGGGCTCCAGCGGATTGGCAAAAACGTAGTCCGCTTCCACAAACCGCCAGCTCGTATTGTTGCTAAAGCCGATCTGTACGCCCAGGATCATTTTCCGGAGCTGAATCATATCGAGCGTTGTGATGGACCCTGATTGATTGACATCCGCAGCAATCCGCTTGTACGGGCCATCTACAGGGGAAATCCCCAGGATGTGGCGGGAAATCATCAGCAGGTCGAAGGTACTCACGCCGTTAAGCGGGTCCGTGTCGAGCTGCGGCGTCACGGTATAATCCAGGCCAGGCTGTATATCATAGAAGCTATAGGTACCATCGTTTTCAGTCATGAAGTCTGCACCGGTCCCTCCAGATAAGCCAACCATTACGCCTTCAACCGGATCATCGTCCTCGGTATGAATCAAACCGGCAATACTTGGTGTTGCATCCCCGCAGACCGACATATTGTCCTGTACCAGAATATAGGTCTCGCAGAAGTCGCCATTGCCGGCAGCATCATAGGCCCAGATTTCGATGACCGGCGTACCCGCATCATCGCAGGTGAGCACCAGGCCGGTCTGATCAGGATCGTTTGGCTCACCAACCCGGTTAATAGAGTACTGGATCGGCTCAGAGCAGTCCGGGCTTTGAGAAGCGACGTTCACGTAGTCGCTCGCCCAGATTTCGGCCATGCCCTGCCCCGGGTCGGGCAGATTGTCGCCATCCAGATCTACCGGCATCAGCTCCACGGCTATACCATTGAGGCAGATTGGTGCCGGTGCCTTGCAGTCTTCCACTGTAAACGGTATCGTCACCAGGTCGGAATTGCCGCAACCATCTTCCACCACTACTTCGAAGGTGTGGTCTCCAATTGGGAAGACCCCTTCGATCGTGTAATTCGGGTAAGCGCCTGACAGCGCATCTGTGAGTACCTCAAAGCTACCATTATTGAAGGCATCAACTGCGACCGTGATGGACAGCGCATCCGGAGTACAGTCTTCGGCTACGGTAAAGCCATAGGTGACCGTTGCATCACAGTCCTCGCTATCGAGGGAGCAGAACGGATCTGCCGTACCGAAGCTGATGACCGGCGCCTGATCGTCGTACACCTTAATGATCTGCGTGTACTGATAGTAGCCGGTTTCGTCATATTCAAAGCTGTAGTAGTCATCAGACACCCCGCACAGGTTCACACCCGGCACGTTGTTATCTGGTGTTTCGTCCGTATCCTCGTCAAAGTAGATTTTACCATTCGGGCGGGCCAGGAGCCACACATGCGCATCACCCGGCGTGCCGTTGCAGTCTTCGTCCCGGCCAACCAGGTGAGGATCGCTCTCCCCATCGTACTGACACCAGTTGATGACCTTCCAGGTCCGGAAGATTTTGTAGCATTCGTCCCCGGAAGCGGAGAAGAACTCATCTTCATGGGTAACGGCAAGCAAGTCACAGGCCAGCTCATTGTAGCTCACTGTATCCGGTGTGGCTGTACCGCAGTTGGACTCCGCATCTGCCGGGAACTTAATTTCGTAGTTGTGGACTTCGTTAATGGTAATCGATTGTACGCAGCTGTTGGTACTGCTCAGCCCGTGGATGTCCGTTGCACGGAAAATGCGGGTGATGCTGCCAAAACCACACTCCAGGTCGGCATTGGAGGCAATTTGCTGCACGGCATCCACCCCACAGTTGTCGGTAGCAGTGGGGGCCCCAAAGAGCTCTTCCAGCTGATCCGCATCTGCTGCATCAAATCCGTAGGGCAGGTCATCACAATCGACCACCACGTTATCCGGTGCCTCACAGTAAGGCGCGAGTTTGTCTTCCGGCACTACGGTTATCCAGCATAGGTTTTCATTGCCATGCACATCGGTCACGTGCAATTCTACCTTGATGGAGTCATTGACATCACAGCAGTTGAAGTCGATATAGTCACCCCAGGCTGAGAAGTAAGGAGTTGCCAAAGGCGAGCAGGTCACGCTGTCGATGTTGTACTGCCGGCGCACCGAGATGCTCTCCAGTCCACAACCGTCCCAGCTGCCCTCATCCACATCGTGAGCAAAGACGCGACCGTAGCCACCACCACCCACGGTGACATTCAACTGATCATTACAAATGGCTGCCGGGTCAATCTGATCTTCCACCATTACCGTAATGCTGCAGTCCGTACGCCGGCCGCAGGCATCGGTCACGTGGTAGTCAACCACATAAACGCCTACCGACAAATTGCTGAGCAGGTAAGTGCCATCGGGTTGCAGGGACAGGGCGCCGCCGCTCACAGATACCCGGTAGGTGGCTTCCGCACAGCCTTCCACGAGGTTCGGTTCAGGCAGGGTCAGGAATGCCGAGCAGCCGAATGGGGAGGTACTGATGACCTGATCTTCCGGGCACAGAATTTCCGGTCCGGTGAAATCAGTAATGCGTATCGTTTGCACATGCTCTACGGCAGGCTCGCTTGTAGGCAGGCAGTAGTTGCGCACCTTCCACGTCCGCAGGATAAGGGAGTTCCCTTCGCAGGTCTCGTACACTTCATCTTCGTAGAAGACCGCTGCTGAGCAGAAACTGTTGTCCAGGATATTGGTCGTACCATCAAGGGTTGGATAGCCCAAAGAGTCCGGTGATAGCAGGTTCGGGTCAGCAGCAACAGCCTGACAGCTTAGTGGCGCTTCCTCCACGCCATTGTAATCAGGCGGGAAAACCACCTGATCGAGCTGCAGTTCCTGCACTACAATGCTTTGTATACAACTTGCAGCATTGCCCTGCCCATCCGTTACCGTCCAGGTCCGGTTAATATTGACGCGGGGGGACGCACACTCGCCATTGTCCACAAACTCGTCTGTATAAGTAATCGTTACACCGCCCGGCACGCAGGAGGTTACTTCAGGTTCGCCCAGGGCTGCCGGGCTCACGTCATCACTACAGAGGACGGTTGCATCAGCCGGGCAGATGAATTCCGGTTCTTCCTTGAACTCAGCCCGAACGATACCCCAACAGCATTCTCCTGTGGATGCATCACAAATTTCTGCGATGATGTATTCTCCCGCCAGGTCGAGTGGAATAACAGGCTCTGGCAAGGCTTGCCCGTTGTAAGATGGGTTTTGCGGTATCAGCGTGATATTGTAGTTGTCGTAGCAACGGTAGTCGTTGCCCTCCAGTAGCATATCCGCAGTGATCAGGGCCTCACAATCCGGCCCAAGGGACACATTGATGGTGTCGTTGCAGGTCAGTTCCGGATGTGTTGGCGTATACTCTACAATCGTTTGGGTATAGGTACAGCTGGTTTCGTTGCCAGTGGCATCACTTGCTGTAATCGTCACCACGGTTTCGCCAATTGGCAGCAACGCATTGAGAGGTGGATCGTAGGTAAAGAAGACCACGCCGCAGTTGTCCTCGTCGATCTGCGGGTTGGGGAAAGCCCTGCCCTCACATTCGGTAGGGCCAAGCTCCACCACCACATCATCGGGGCAGATCAGTTCCGGGGCTTCAAGGTCATTGATTTGTACCGTGAAGATATTCTCAGAGACATTGCCCGATTCATCTGTAAGGGTGTAAATGACCGTGGAAACGCCTAACGGGAAGTTGAAGGACACCTCCTCGTTTACCGGCGCACCGGGGTCCAGGCTCTGCGTCGTGAGCACATCACCGTCCTCATTTTCGATAACCATAGAAAGGCTTCCCCCTTCCGGGCCATTATCAAACATCACCGGGTGTACCCAGGTAAAGGGTGCCTGGCAAAGCCCGGTGCCTGCATTCAGTGTCACATCTTGCTGATTTGCCAATGCAGAAGCGGCTACAGGGGCACTGCTGAAGGTATTGCTATTGCCCTGTGGGTCATAGGTCAGCCACTCCTGAATGGATAGTCGCCAGCCGTTGATGAGGATGGGGGTATCGGAAAGTTCGGCGTTATGCCCGGCCTGAAGGGTCCAGGTACCTTGCACGTCTCTGCCGCTCAGCAGGTCGAGGTCGCCCAATGCATTCAGGTTTTCATTGCTGTTGAGACGGATGCAGAAGTACGGCAGGATGTTGTCAATGTCACTGTCGAACGTAAACTGCGCACCCGCAGTAGCACCACAGATGGCATCTGCCAGTACGATTTCCTGTCCGGACGGGCTTATGAGGGTGAGGCTGAGGTTGCCAAACTCCGGAATTTCGCCCTGGAAAATCAGGTTCACATCTGCAATCGTATAGCTGTCTGTGATGTCAATGGTCGAGGTCATACATTCCCCGGCTTCGAGCAGCATATCACTGCCTGTGTAGATGTAGGGCTCGCTGTACAGCCCGAAGAGCGGGAATTCGTTATCATTTACGGTCACGTCGAAACCACATTCCACCCGCACAGTAGACTGTGCCTGAATGGCCGTTTGCGTACCATTTGGCACCGGGCTAGCAAGGAAAGGGTTAGGCTGCCCGACAGACGTTGGCATACACTGCTCGCCGTAGGCAAAATCAGCCGCGGTATTGGTATCCCAAACACTCGTGCGGACGATGCCTGAACCGTTGCCGGGCACGAAGCCGCTCCAGTCAGCAAATGGTAGGGTTGCTGCGGTAGAGAAGCTGCCAAATACAGCTGCATCCAGGATTGCTCCACTTAGGCTAACGACATAGGCGGCCCCGGTCGTGGTGCTCAGGTCTGATGCTCCGGGCACGTTGAAAATGCAGTTGGCCGCATCATCGGCACCGCTTCCGAAGTGTACAGCAAGTACTCCACCGGGCTCAAGTACAATACCTGTAGGCACCACCAGGGTATCGCGCCCGCCGTTATGAATACGCTCTATCTGCAGTTGCGATACGTCAAGGTCAGCAGAGTTGAAGTTGGCGATCTCCACATAGTCGCCTGTTGGGTTACTAGCCGCAGCGGGCAGCGGTAGTGTACCAGCTACAGGATCGCTAATATCATGCGTGACCTCCGTAATCAGGAGCAGTGGCATATCCTGTACAGCATAACTTACGGTATAAGTCCCCAGGTCGAAGAAGGTGCCACTGGCATCATCAAAGCCACTGTTGACCACTTCGCCCGTTTCATCTTGTATGCGGTAAATGACCGTTAGGTTGTCCCCGCAGTTGTCAGTCACACCGGCAGGAGCGATATTGTCTACGACGGCTCCGGCATCACCCGGGTCGTTATTCGTGGTTACATCACCTGTACAGGTAATCGTCGGTGGGGTATGGTAATCGTTGACCACTACCTTCACGTCGCAGCGGCTCGTATTCCCGGCGTTATCTGCTGCCTCCCAGGTCATTACGGTGATGCCAACGGGGAAGAGGTCTCCGGAAGTCAGCCCGGTATCATCGATCTGGGTAACGGAAGCCACTGCACAGTTATCTTCTGCCAGCGGGAGGGAGAAGTTGGCATAGGCGCTGCACCAGGTATCAGGCGCATCCACAATCACGGCTGGCTCAGGGCAATTCACAAAAACAGGGCTGATGGTGTCCTGCAGGGTCAGTTCCACAGCGCAGGTGTCGGTATTGCCTTCTATATCCACCACGGTGAGGACCACGTAAAGGGAATCGCCATGGTGGGTGCCAAACAAGGTATTAGGGCTCGGCACCTGATATACGGTATCGATGGGTGCGCAGTTATCTATCGTCAGCTCGGCAGCCAGGTTAGGCACCTTACCGGCACAGAAATTCTGCTCCGCGTAGATGATACGGTCTTCCGGGCAAATGATCGTCGGAGCGGTCTCGTCTACCAAGTTGACCTCTGCGGTACAGAAGGAGCTGTTGCCCGCTTCATCAGTAGCTTGCAGGTACACCGTTACCAGGCTGTTGATCAGGTCGTCAAGATCAAATTCAATTTCATCGACATAGTTCTGGTTATCGAGGCTGTTGACCAGCATGATTGTGCCGGAGCCAGTGGTACAGTTATCGGTCGTCCCGGCATCAAGGCGGTCTGGCGTCAGGAGGTAGTCACAGCTGGCGCCAACGGGCACAGTAATATCCTGACAAAGAATTTCCGGGTCCTCCAAATCGTGCACGATCACCATTACACTACAATCCGTGAAGTTGCCGGCCAGGTCTTCCGCCCGGTAGGTCAGCACGGTAGTCCCGATGGGGAAGAGGTCGCCCGGTGTCAGGCCTGTATCGTCAATCTGGGTAACCGTAGGGATATCGCAGTTGTCGTCCGCTACGGGCAGGGCGAAGTTCGCAAAGCCCTGGCAGAGGTCTTCCTGCGTTTCTACTTCCACTACCGGCTCGGGGCAGTTGGTAAAGTAGGGTGCGTCATCGTCGGAAACAGTGACTTCAAAGCTGCACTCATCAAAATTGCCAACGGCATCTTCGACATAGTAGGCTACGGTAGTCGTCCCCAGTTGGAATTCATACTCACCAGTAAACTGGCTGGGGATCGGCTCCGTAATGTCAGGGTTAAGCAGGGTCGTCAGGTCGAAGGGCCCTTCGATGGAGCCATCCGGGTTCGTAATAGTATAGGTGTATAAGATGACATCGCAGTTGTCAGTGGGGAGCACATGGTCCCAGCTGTACTGACTTTCGCAATTCAGGGGCTCTGTGAAGAGGTCAGCTGCACCGGTGCACAGCAGCTCGGGGCCTTCCGTATCGTCGTCATTATCGCAGGAGCCGGAGCGGAAGATTTCACACCCACGGGCGTCCACAACCGCAATCGACCAGGTAGGCTGAGTGTAGACAATGTGCAGCTCGCCAAGGTCCTGCTCAAAGTCATTGATGTCAAAGCCACGGCCGGGATCGTAGATAAACTCTCCGTCCACATCGTCAATAATACCGTCGTTATTGACATCGATTTGACCACCATCGTACTGAATGGTGTAAGGCTCAAGCCCCCCGGTAACGGTACCGAGGTCTACGATGCGCTCGTTTTGTACGATACACTCGCAGTCCGGCTCCGGCATATCGAGTGGCTGACGGAGCTCAAAGGTTTCGTGTACGATTTCAAGGCAGTTCGCGAGGGCGAAGTTGCCATTCTGCGGGATATCGAGCCCAGGCAATGCCAATGCGTAAGATACGGTTACAAAGCCCGTGCCTTCGCCCGGCTCGTAAATACCATCTGAGGAGATCACGCCCGGGTCAACAGAGGAAGAACCGGCTGCTGGCGCGAACGCCGTGATACCGAAGGCTCCCACTCCATCGCCAAAGAAGGGGCTGTTTTCCACCTGATCGTGGGTCAGCACAGAACCATTGGGCAGGGTGATGGTCAGGTAGTTGCGGAAGTCCAGCTGAGAAGGGTTATTCGCTTCAAAGCAGATTTCCGGGGCATCAAAGCTCAGCTGAACGCCATCGAAGAAATCGCGGACGGTCACTTCTGCCAGGCAGTTGGAGCGGTTGCCAAATTCGTCGGTCACCCGAAGGTTCACGTAGTTGGCGCCTACCTCCGTACAGTCGAAGAATACCGATGGGCCGAATACCTGATCTGCCTTTGCAATCAGGATTTCCGGGCTCGGATCACAGTTGTCAAAGCTGCCGGCATTGATGTAAGACTCGCCCGTGAAAGGGTCCATTGCAAATACCGTCACATTACCGGTATTGTCCAGTTGTACTTCCACATCCTGACACTCCGCTACCGGACGCTGTGCATCGAGGATTTCCACCAGGAAGCTGCAGGTCTGCATTTCGTTCATATCCAGGATATCGCCATCGCCGTTGATGTCGACCATCATGGTGTAAGTGACAGTAGAGACACCTACCGGGAATTCTTCTCCACTTGCGTCATTGAAAGTCCCCTGATTAGCTTCGCTATATAAGGTATTGGTCACCACATCAATGAAGCCAGTGCCATCCGGATAGTCGATAGCGTAGTTGATGACACTTGCACAGCCCACGCCTTTTACCGGAGCAAGGCCGGTGATGATGGCGGAGCACTGATCCACATCGTTCTTGAGCACAAGGTCAGGTGGGCATTCAAG
The DNA here is from genome assembly GCF_000759025.1 of Phaeodactylibacter xiamenensis. Taxonomy (GTDB): domain Bacteria; phylum Bacteroidota; class Bacteroidia; order Chitinophagales; family Saprospiraceae; genus Phaeodactylibacter; species Phaeodactylibacter xiamenensis. Next base: position 28,892 of record NZ_JPOS01000014.1, read on the forward strand.
CACAGGGTCGCCGGGCTCTACTACTACCGGGAAGGTGCAAGAGGATTCCACTCCCGCACAGGAATAAGCTGTGTAGGTGACCTCATAGGTACCGGCCGGCAACTCAGAGCCAGGCAGTGGTCCAGCGGTTTGATAGACGCCCGGCCCGTTGGGTACGATAGGCGCAGGGGCTGTACCGTTGAAGAACGTCAGGTCTACGCCGTTGGTTACGCCAATGAAAGGCAGCACCTCGCCGTTGCAACCATCGTATACCTGAGGGATGGACCAGTTGGCCTCGGTCGTGCAAGCCAGATCTTCGGTGAAGACATAGCCGCTTTCGTTGCAGCTGGCAAAAGTAGGCGGTGTGGTATTGATAACCTGAATTTCACGCGTTTCCTCGTCACTAAACAGCAGGTTGGCACCACACTGCGCAGAGACCAACACCTGCTCAATAACATCACCAGCCACAGGGATAAACCCAAGAGGCAGCAGATCGATGAGGTTGATATCATCGGCGTGGACGACGCCACAAGCCGATTCGGGGAACAGCGGAAAGCCTACCACATTACGAACGGTTATGGTACCACTTTTAGTGGTGATATTGTTCGGGATGGTCACCCGGCCATTATCTGGAAATTCGTACTCTTCAGCCAGGTAATCGAAGGCGCCATCACCATCCGTATCTGCTACAATGATGCCACCACCGCCGGCTTCCGGGCCACCGATAACATCACCCAGCAGGCCAAATACAAACTGCCCGATTGTTTGATCACAGGCATCTTCAAAGGATCCAAGTGGAAGCGGGTCAAAGCAGGGCTCTGCAAAACCTACATCTACACAGAATTCATAGGTAATCACATCACAAACCACCTCAGCTGCGTCGTTAATACTACCCAAGGTTGGCCCACCTGTCACAGCATCGCCAATAGCTCCGCCTAAACTACCCTGCCAGTCAACCTCAACGGATTCATCCGAACACTGGATCACACCGTTGACAGGGTCGACCTCCGCCCCAAGCAGAGGGGGCGTTTCAAGAGAAATCAACGAACACCCAATCAGCAGTCCTGGCTGTGTATTGATTACACAGGGGTCATGAAGCCCCTCATCGGGTGGGCACTGGGAGCTGAACGGTGCGTTGGCACCACAGTCCAGCCCGTCATTGAATACCGTGAAGATTTCACAATCAGTGGCATCACAGGTGGCATTCGATTCTTCCAGGCAAATCTCGTAAGTGATAGAACCGGCACCAACGGGTGCAGACAGGGTATTACTGCCGAGGTTACCGGTCATCACCGTTGTTCCGTTGTCGATTGTCACGACCGGATTAGGACCGGAGCTGTTGCGGCCGACATTGATAGAAAAAGTAGTATTGGAAGTACACAGCGGAGATGTAGCCCCACTAATTGTTATATCGGGGTCCGGCCCGATAGAGATGTTCAGGGTAGCCTCGTCCTGATAAGGAGGGTTTGCACATCCATTATCGTTTGGAGCCAGGTAGCGAATGGTAAAAGTCCCCCCACCCGGAGGCACTGTCATTTGATTTCCGTCAATGGTTGCGGAGGGCCCGGAAACGATGGAGAAGTCTCCGCCACCTGTTATAGCACCATCATATAATATGACCAGGTCTACGGTTCCGCCTTCCGCCACACAGTCAATATCCGTATTCTTCAGGCTCGCCCGCGGAGCCCGGAAAATCTCAAAGGGCTCTGAAACAGAAAAGTAGCAATCTCCATAGCTTACCCGGTAGTTGGCGTTATAGCTGCCGGGATCCGCATCTGATACGTCGAACGCTCCGGTCACTATATCGAAGACCCCACTACCCGGGTTAGGGGTGATAGAATAGCCAACGGCAATGCCAGCGAGAATGGCATCGAGCGGGTTGATGAATGGTGTGCCCGTAACGTTAAAATCTGCTCCATCCTGGCAACGGTCGCTGATGGCAGCTACTGACAAGTCCAAATCATACTCAAAACGCGCCTCATCGATGCGGGCATTGAAGGCATCGCCGGTCACCCATCCGGCCTCAAAGTTGAGGTACTGAATGTCGATATCTCCATCGCTTAGGTCACTGGATACGTTGGCCGCACTTACGATATAGTCGATACAGCGGGGAGAGCCGGCGGAAGTCGTTGAGCCAAAAGCCCCCTGATTGGCAAAAGTCTGCCCGGAGATGCGCACATCCCAGCGCTCATTGGGATCATTCATGTCACCATAATAGCATAAGGTGATTTCCATATCGTCGGTAGCAACAAAACTGGCAGCCACGAGCGTGGGAGTAACCCCAAAGCTGGTGCTGTAGCTCACCGCCGGGTCCATAGGGCCAGGTTGGGTGTACGATTGAGACAGGTAGCCACTGGACCCCCGGGTATAGGTACACTGCGCATTCAGGGCAGGCCAGGCAGCTCCAAGAAGCAGGGCCAACAGCAGTGAGCAGCGCAGCGCCTGAGACAGCCGCTCTGACGCATAGGAAGAGCGTAAAAGTAGAGTTTGCTTCATCACATTCATGAGTATGATTTGTAAAAAGGTGTCAATACGAACCCTATCCTGCCTGGGCATACCCCTGTCAGGATGAGCTAAATCGGTTGCTGGAAATCGGGTTGTTGATGGGCCAGACAGTCTTTACTACTGACAGTTTTGGTGCAATAGGTCGGTCGTCAAATCATTAGTGTCAGCGGCTTTGACTGCCTGATTTTTTGTGGGAACCTTGGGTTGTGCATACGGAGACTTTTCACCAATCGGTAAAAAGCGCTTGATTTAGGAATGCTCAAAATTACGTGCCTGAGTGCTTTTGCAGCTATCCTGATGTTCTGAAAAATGGGACATATTGCCTTTCACATACTTGAAAAAGGGGACACATTGGGTATTTCAGCTCAGCCCGACGATTGGTTTTCCTGAATCACCACCGATGGGGAAACACCAAATTCAGCCTTGAACAGGGTTGAAAAGTAACCGGCATCCGAAAAGCCCACTGCCCGTGCCACTTCTTTTACCGTTTCGTATTCGCCGCTTTGAATCAGGGCGTAACTCTGTTTCATTTGCAGTTGACGGAGAAAAGTACTTGTGCTCAGCCCTGTTTCCTTTTTGACCTTCCGCAGCAGCTGACGCCGGCTGATACCCATCTCCTCTGACAACAACTCCGTACTCAGCTGAGGGTGCCCCAGGTGAGCGATAATGACTTCTTCGAGCTGTGTAATCCAGACATCTGATTGTTGACCGGAATCCTCTGCACGGGCTTCCTCCAACTCCGAAAGTTCGGATGCGCCACTCCCCTCTGATGGCGCTATTGCTCCGCTATTGATCTCCTGTTCCAGTGTATCGATGACCTCCCTCGCTTGCTCCAGGGTGGCCGCTTTAATTTCCCGGGATACTGACGGGTCAGCGAGTGGCTTCAGCATTTCAGATAGTGCAAGGGAAGGGGGGACAGCCGGTAGCTGCGAAGCTGCGGCCACAGGCCCTTTATCGGGTTGGGTGGATTCGAAAGGCGCAGACTTGTCCTCTGCACTGATGGAAGACCAGCGATGCAGGGCCCCAAGCTGTTGTGCGAGTTCCTCCCAACGCATAAGGAATTTACTTCTCATGCGCCGGAAGTGCAGCATAAGCAGCAGAAGCAATACCGTATTGATCACTAAAGCAATCGAGACAACGGTAATGATGATCCCAGAAGATTCCAGGTGTTCCATTCTTCGGTATTTACCCCGGTCTTCAACAAGACCGACCCTCCGCCTGGCATTTCAGACAGAAGATGATGAAGGGAACCTTTGGGAACACGAGCGCTAAGACGAGAGGAATTATTGGGTTGTGTGTCGCCAAAGCAGTGTTTGCTCCACAAAAATAGTAAAGGGCACACATAAAAAAAAGTGTCCTTTAGTCTTAAAAAAGTACCTGTTGATAGAAAAGCGGAATGACAGACTTGAACTTTAACACAGATTCCTTCATCTTCGTAGCCAGGAGATGCAACCAAACCTAACTGGTATGCGTCCTTTAAATACCCGACTGAAATAGACTTGTAAGCGAAGCTTTTTGCTTTGCGCTATCTGCACATCATCATTTGCCACTGCCCCCGGGCGGTGTGCGTTCTTTTGATTATCCCCTGCTATTTCAAATCTGGTAATTCATGCCTGTGGTTTTCCACAGGGCAAACAAGCGTAGCACAGGCTTAGGACAAGCCTGTTGAAGAATAGAGTTTTTTCATACTAATCCAAGTTACGTTGCTGTGCTCGTTTTGCACAGCAACCTTTGGGTTTCTGAAAGATTACCAAGAGCGTTTTTTCATACTAATCCAAGTTTCTGAGGGCAGCCACCACGGTTGCCCTCTTTTTTTGCCCAAAACGAAGAGGCTGTGATGAAGGATTGCTCACCACAGCCTCTGCCGTATTTAAACTAACCAGTGGATTGAGCTGCAGATGCTTGACAGTTAACGCCCAGCACCAGTAAGCCCTCAAGTATGAAAAGACTGTCAACTATTTCGGTCTAGTCGCACTAGTGTTGATTACCAGGCGGGGATCAGGTTCAGCCCAAACGTCCCCTTTGTCTCCCGCTGTAGCGGAATGGCATAGTAAGGCTCAAGTACCAGAGCACCGAACAGGTTTACCCGCATAGAAGCGCCCACGCTCATCAGCGGTTGCGCACCAAACCGGTCTACGATGGGCTCGCCGGTGGGCCCAATCAGGGGGTTACCTTCGTTGTCCGTCCGGTAAGTTGGCCCGCTGAGCTGTTCAAAATCATACCAGGCTACTGCGGCATCTGCAAAGAGCGTCAGCTCAGAGAAAAGCAGCCCGGATTTAATCAGCGCCAGGCGCTTCGGCCCGGTGAAAGGGATACGTACCTCAAAGTTGGCCACTGCCAGCTTACTACCAAAGAGCTCGTCTATGGAGCGGCCGTTTTGGTTCAGAATGGCACTTGCATCGCGTGTACTATAGCCCCGGATAAACCAGCTGCTACCGGCATAGTAGGGGAAAAGCTCGTTCGCGCCCTGCCCGTACCGGCCGATGTGCATTGCCCGCATCGCCAGCCCAAACCAATTAAAATATTTGTATTTACGATAGTCTGCTGTGGCCTGGAAGTAATCAAACTCTCCAAAGAAGCGGTCCACACCAAACCGGAACCGGTGGCCATTGAGCGGGCCAACCAGCCCCCCCTGAGCGTTGTCGCCAACCAGCGCCACACCGGTATTCCACAGATTGAACCCCTCAGGGCTGTCCAGCTTTTCCCGTTCCTGCCCCAGTTGCCGCCCTACGAATGTACCATCGGTCTCGTAGAAATTGACGTACTGATCGAGGCGGGAACTGTAACGGGCAAAGGAAGCCGACCCCTCCACCCGAAGCTTAGTGGAGAATGGTAAAGCGGCAAATACCGTGGCTTTGTCCTCAAAAATCCGTTGCACGAAGAAGGTATCCGCCAGAACGGGAATGGTTAGGTCATCATCAATTGGCAGGCGATCAATGCCTCTACCTCCAAAGGCGAAACTCCGAAATGGCATGTGAGAGATGGAAGCGCCCCAGTTGAGCTGACTTTTCCGGTTGATGTAGGCCAGGGCCCCGCCGAAGTCTGTAATCTCCCCGTTCAGCGCCAGGCTGGTAAACAGTTGATTATCGCCCAGAATGTCACTGAATAGCAGATCTACGCCACCTGCCAGCCCGGTCTGTGCGCCAAAGGTATTGCTTGTGCCTACGCCCACGCCGGCACTACCGCCCACATAATCAAGCTGAAACTTAGGCTTGTAGGGCACCGTGGTCAACGCGGAGTCTGCCAGCTCTGCCTTAGGCGGGAGTTTTTGGAGAATACGGTCCACCTTGCTTTGCACCATTTTATTGAAACGGGGCAGTTGTGCCGCTTCGAAGTCCACTTCCAGAGGGTCTACCTCCTTATTCAGGAAATCGATAGGGCGGGCCCGGTAGATTCGGTAGCCATTCTGAGAAAAGTAAGTATACAGCACACGGTTTCTGCGCTGGGCTATGCTGATCGCCGGTGCATAGTGGGTAATGCCGCTCACGCCGGTAATCAGGTCGGTCAGCTGAAAGACCTTTTGGCTGTATGGCTCATAACGGTAGATGTTGCGGAAACCATCGCGGTTGGACAGGAAGATGATATTACCCGTGGTATCGAAAACCGGATTCAGGTTATCGGCACCGGGGAAAACATCAATATCCGTAGCGCGCAGGCTTGCCATATCAAAGGTAGCCAGGTTGAAGGCCCAGCGGCCGTTGGTACGCCCCCGCTCCCGGGCCAGGCGGTCGGTTGAGAATACAATCTGACTGCCGTCCTCTGACCATTTGGGATGCATTTCTGAGTAGGCATCATCAGTAAGCTGTTCAACTGCACCGGTGCGGGCATCGATGAGGTAGAGGTCGGTCTCGCCATGATCCAGCCCCGTCACGACAAAGTGCTTACCATCAGGCGACCAGTCCGGATTGCTGAAGGCCTGTAGCCCCTCAGGGCGCAACTCACGCACCGTTTTACCACTTTCCACATCCTTCACGACCAGAATATTGCGCCCTTTGCTAAAAGCGACAAAGGCAAACTCCCGGCTGTTGGCGGACCAGGCCCCGGAACTTTCGATGTAGTTGAAGTCATCGATATGCCCGGCGCGGGTGCTGCTCGCCACCTTACGGATGATTTCTCCGGTGCGGGCATCCGCAAGGAAAAGGTCGATGGAAAAGAGGTCTTTCTCAGACAGGAAGATGACGTACCGCCCGTTAGGGCTGATTTCCGGGGCGACATTCATGCGACCGCCGTTTTCGGTGCCGATTAACTCCCGTCCTACCAGGCGGTCGGTCGTTGCCGTGGTATCAAATGCGGCACCAAAATGACGCCTGAAGCCGTCCACCCAAAGCTTTGATAAGTCATCTTTTGTCATGCCCAGCACCCGTATGGAAGCCTCCTCAAAACCGTACTTAGCTACACCTTTAAAGAAAGGCTCAATGATTTCGTCTCCCTTCAGGCCGGTGAGGAAAGCCCAGAAGACCTGACCGTACCGGTAGGGAAAATACTTAGGGTTATTGAGGTCGTCAAGCGTTGGGATATCATCATTCAGCACCGCATCGCGCATCCACATCGCGGTGTGTGCATCAATACTGCCGATAGAAAGATACTCTGCCATACCCTCCACCATCCAAAGCGGGAGGTTGCTCAGGCTTTGCAGGTTGGTGGAATCCCCGTTGAGGATCATATTGTACTGAAAGGCGTGGACCAGCTCGTGCCCCAGTACATGGTGGGTCTGCTGATGCGACATCGCAAAAGGCATAATGACCCGGTTTTTCAGGGCCTCTGTCACACCACCGGTCCCCACCCCCACATTGCCGGAGATGGCATTAGTCTGCTGAAAATCAGCATGGTCGTTATAAAAAATAAGTGGATTGCGCTGCGCGATGGTATCCCGCAGTACATGCTGATGCATGCGGTACCACTGCTCCGCCTCCTCTGTGATTTCCCGCAGGCGTTCCGGGTTTTCGAGATAGTGGTAAATGTCGAAATTGGGACTTTGATATACCTCAAAGTCGAAGGTTTCGTACTTCGCTTTATTGCGACCAAAGTACTGTGCAGACAAAGTCTGAGCACTCAATACCGCAGCAAGCAGCAAGATCAGATGTTGTATTTTCATAGCTTTCCTGTTTGGATCTGAAGCAAATAAGTTAGTGCCATACCCCACTGGAGTTCAGCAGTTTAACCATCTTATTAACACTTGAAACAGGCGATAAGTGCACGGCTTCGGTTAAAGTCTTCTTAAACAACGTTAAGCTGTTGTTAGCAAATAAGACTGTGCTGGGATTTCACCCTTTGGGCTGCATTTGCCAAATTTTATCCTGCACTTCGTTGCTCTTCAGTCGCTTAGCTCAGGCTATGCTTCTTCATCGCGCCTTGTTCAGAACAAAATTTGACTACATTCGCTCCAAAAGCGAATTCCCAACACAGTCTAAAAAAGCGCTGACTGCAACGGGTGCAATCAGCGCTTTTCAGGGCATTAGGGTTTAGGGTTTTACTGCACACTAATGCGCTGCAGGTGATCCCCAAGTTTCAGCCAGTACATACCTTTAGCCAGGCCTTCGAGGTTGAGTTCGGCATGCACTTGTCCGGCGCCAAGCTGTTGTTGCCGCACCAGCTGCCCGAATGCGTTAACAAGCTCCAACTGAGCAGAAGCCGGCAGCGGCACCTCCAGCTGTGCCTGAAGCAGGCCTTGCACCGGATTTGGATATGCACGGAATGCCCCGCCCAATGTCCCTTCCACCACTTGCTGAGGCATAGGCATCTGTGCCGCCCGCGCCCGCTCCCACTCTGCATCCCAGGCATCGAGCGTTTCCTGAGAGAGTGCAAGGACTTCCGAATGGCCTCCATCTGTATCTTCCGGTTCTTCGCCAATAAAGCGCAGATTACTCACTACGCCACCGGCTGTGACCTGGTCGTTGGCAGAAAACAAAGCCATCCCTATTTCAACACATTCGGGCAGATCCAGCTCTACGGCATGAATGGGCGCGAAAGGGCTGTTGCCAAAGCGCAGTGCGCCCCTTACAACGTTGTTATTAGGCTTTCGCCAGAGCCGCATGAATACTCGTTCGCTATCTCCAGGGAAATCACCATAGAAGAGTACGTTACGGTCTCCTTCGAAAACGAAACGCTCCTGCCAGCGGAAAATACTGGTCAGGTTGGTCGTAAAAGAGGCATAAACATCGGATGGATCATTGCTGGCCCGGATCATAAGCCCGATATTGCTGCTGGGATCTATGGATTCCACTTCCACTTGCAAGCCGGTGCGGCCACACAGGGTCCGGGTAATATAGGCGTAGTTATCTTCGGTCAGGTCAGGCTGATTGAAAGCGGTGGTGGTGATGGTGAACTCGCCACGCTCCGGGTTATCGGAAGTACAGGGATTGTAGGCAAAAGTACTTCCGCCGGGAGTAAACCCTACATTGAGACCCGTCCAGCCTGGCAGCAGGGTATCACCTATGGCCACTGTCACATCGGCATCACAGCTGTCCATATAGCCTAGTGCATCAGTCACGACCAGGCGGACGGACTGCGGCACTTCCACATCATCACAGTAGAATGTAGCCTGCCCGGAGGTCGCCAGGTCAATTGCCTCGTAACCCGGCGTACTGCCATCGTCAATATCAGAAGGATAAACCGTACCCTCGCCCAGGGGCCCCAGGATAAGGTCAAAGCTCTGGCATACCGCTTCCGGTATGGGGTGGCAGGTGTAGGTCAGTTCGTAATTGCCGGTAGCGCCATCGGCCCCACCCACGTAGACATAGTAAGTTACGCCAGATTGTGTGATGCCATGCAGGAAAGACGTATTGCCCGTGCCCCCATCGTCATCTGACAACACACAGGTGAAGTCACCTTCGCAACCATCCGGGCTGACATATACGGAAATACGGGTATCGAAATCTGTCCCGGGGTTGTCTGTAGTAAGCACGCCAATCTCGCCATTGCCCTGAAAGGTATACCATGCCCCCTGACCGACCTCTTCAAAGCAAGCCGGTGGGCTATCTACGATCGTCAGCAGCTCATTTGAAGCGCTCACCGTTGTACCACAGAGGAGTTCAGTTGCCCGCTGACAAACATCATTACGCATGGGCGGGATGAAACCCAGCGACCAATCGACAACGGTGCCTTTGTCGGTACGCACATCGTCGCAGATTTCCAGCTTCCAGGTACCATTAACGGGCTCCCCCTCGAAAGCAGCAGCGATGGACCCACCTTCGGCCTGGAATTTCCCTTCGAAAGGCGACATGCCGCTCGTAATGGGCAGCTCACCATCCTGGAAGCGGGTATTGTAGTAATTGGCGCCGAAACCGTTGTCGGTCGTCAGTTCCAGCGAAGTACCGGAAGGGGAAGTCAGGTAAATATCAAGGTCGCCGGACCAGGTATGATCAATATTGAGCTGTACGTAATACAGTTCGTGCTCATCGCCAATTTCACCTGTCAGGGGTACTTCAGCGGTGAAGGGCGTGAGGTCCGGGCACTCGTCATCGGGGATATCCCCGGTAGTGCCCTGATAAATCTGAGCGTGCGCGAGGGCTCCGCTAAGGAGCAGTGCCAGGACCAGCCCGGACCGAAGCTGTAGGGTAAAAAAGAAGAGGTTGCGTACAAAACCGTTCATAAGATTAATGATTTGGCGTTGGCCGCACACACTGGCACGGCAACATCTGGTCAATGAATACCAAGGCACCTGACACTGGCCAGTGACTTGATAAATTCTAATCTTAAGTTTGTGATTTGTACGAGTGCGTTTCTGAAAGAGAAATCTGCTCTCTGTGATTTGTGCCGTAAAGATAAGGTTATTTTGGGGAAATACCAGGCTTTGTTTTTTGAATTGTAGTAAAAAGGTGGGGGGACACAAAGGGGAAGAAAGCGGCACTACCGGCTCTTCGCGCACTTTGCATGCCCCCTCAATAAAAGGAGTTGGTGGATGTACGCAAATCCTCCGGTTTTCTCGTGCCTGATTAATAGGCGTTACCTGTTCTGCGAAAATCCTCGTCCATACGGACTCCGGTTTTCTCGTGCCCGATTAGGAGGTTACCTGTTCTGCGAAAATCCTCGTACTTTAGCGGTCTGTGCTTCACGCTTCCATGACCCCAATCTCTGCCCTGATGAAAAGTTGAGCAATGCCAGGTTGCGGCCGGAATGGGAGTAAGCAAGCATGAGAGAGATCTTGCGACTTTAATAAAAAATGAATGGGAACGATAGAATTTTTCAGAGAGGGCATTCGAAACCTCCAAACGGTAGGCACGCTGACCCGCAGCTCCAAACAGCTCTGCAAGGGCATGATCAAGCATATCGATTTTGAGCAGGCTAAGGTTATTGTTGAATTAGGTGCCGGCGACGGGGTCATCACTAAGCATATCCTTCGCAATATGCGCCCCGACGCGAAGCTGATCGCTTTTGAGGTGAACCCCAAGTTTTGTGCACTGATGCGGGCGATACAGGATGACCGCCTTATTGTAGTGGAAGACTCTGCAGAGCATATTGGCAAATACCTGGCAGAAGCCGGTGCAGAGGAAATAGATTTTGTCGTTTCCGCCATTCCCTTTGTAGCGCTGCCCAAAGAGCTTGGGCGCCTCATCGTTGGCAAGGCGCACCAATACCTTAAGAAAAAAGGCTTGTATATCCAAGTCCACTACTCCCTTGTTATGCGTCCGCTGTACAATGCTATTTTTGGCAATGTGGATACCAATTTCGTGCCCATCAATGTGCCACCTGCCTTTGTTTTGGTGAGCCAGAAACGATAAGCGACCATAGATGAACCGACTCCTGCTATTCCTGCTCTTATTTTCTGCCTGCACCCCCTCTCCAGAGGCTAATGAAGAATCGGTAAGTGAACTGCCTTCTGCACCTGATGTCCTCCGCCAAAGCATGCAATTTCATGACCCGGATGAGCGATGGCTCACCAGTCAGTTTCGAATGGTGATCGATGAGCCCCGGACCAACTTCCCGGAGCGGCAGAGCACCATTCTGATCAACTTGCCCGAACAGACCTTTGAGGTGACGCGGGATTACGAAGGCACGGTTGTGCGGCGGGGTATTGATGCAGAGCGCTGCTACAGCTTTATTGATGATCAGGCCGTGGACCCTGCCGACTCTGCCACCGTAAACCAATACCGGTTGCAATGTGACCGCACTCAGGGCTATCAAAGCTTTTACCAGCTGCTAACGGGGTTGCCGATGACCCTGTTCACACCGGAAGTCTCCCTTGGGGAAACCGTAGATGCCGTAGACTTTGGGCCCTATGCCTGCTACGCCGTCTCCGCCCGCCTCAACAACCCGATCATTGGTGAACAGTGGATGTTTTACTTCGACCGGGCCGATTATCAGCTCAGAGGGTACCGGGCAGCCGGCGAGGGCGCTGCGGAATACCTTGAACTCGACGGGCTTGTCTCGTTCAACAATATGCAGCTGCCCCGCATGCGGCATTGGTACAACCTGGCCGACACCACTTACCTGGGCTCAGATATTGTCATCAATATCGAAACCCTTTAGCACAGCGTCATCATCGGTCCGCCTGCTTGTACAGGTCAATATAGTGCTGATCCAATTCCTCAGAATCTTTGTACTTCACCCGCAGGGCCTGTAGCTCCTTTTCCAGCTGTGCCCGGATTTCTGAGTAGGCGAAGTCATTGATCAGGTTGTTCATTTCCAGTGGGTCACGCTTGCGGTCGTAGAGCTCCCAGGTATCAATGTCATAGTAGAAGTGCACGAGCTTGTAGTCTTCAGTAACGATGCCGTAGTGGCGCTTTACCATATGCACGGCCGGATACTCATAGTAGTGGTAGTACACCGCCTCCCGGTTCCAGGCTGAGGTGTCTCCTTTGAGCAGAGGCACCAGGCTTTCGCCCTGCATGTCATCAGGCGCTTCCACACCGGCTACCTCCAGCAGCGTTTGGGCGAAGTCGAGGTTTTGTGCCATTTCGGTCGTGACGGAGCCGGCCTCCACCTGCCCGGGCCAGCGCACCAGCAGTGGGGTTTTGAAAGACTCATCGTAGATGAAGCGCTTGTCGAACCAGCCGTGCTCGCCCAGGTAAAAGCCCTGATCGGAGGTGTAGACGACGATCGTATTTTCAGTCAGCCCATTCTCATCCAGGTAATCGAGCAGGCGGCCAACATTCTCATCTACTGCCGCGATACTGGCCAGGTAGTCCTGCATATAGCGTTGGTAGCGCCACTGCATTTTCTCTTTTTCGCTCATCTTGGGATAGCGCTCCTTAAAGTCTTCATTCATTTTGCCGTAAGCGGCGTGCCAGGCGGCTTTTTCCTCCGGCGTCATACGCTCCACTTCGTGCTTGAAAGCATTAATATCCCAATCCGTGGTGGGCTCAATGCCCAGTTCCTCCATGACTTCCGGGTAAATTTTGGAATCGCCCGACCAGTTCATGTGCTCCAGGAGGTTCATCTCCGCCTGTTGGGCTGCTTCCCGGCCTTCATAATCGTCAAAAAGGGTTTCCGGCTCCGGGAAGGTCTTCTTCAGGTATTCCTCGTAGTAGCGCTGTGGGGGCAGCCACTCGCGGTGGGGCGCCTTGTGCAGGTACATCAGCATGAAGGGGCGGTCCGGATCACGGCGGTTGTCCATCCAATCGAGGGTGAGATCAGTGATGATATCCGTGGTGTAGCCTTTGATGATCGTGTCTCCTGTGTTGGTGATGAAACGGGGGCCATAGTATTTGCCCTGTCCCGGCAGGATTTTAAATTCATCCACCCCTTTGGGGCTGTTCCCAAAGTGGAGCTTGCCAAACATGGCGGTTTGGTAGCCCGCATCCTGCAGCAGCTGCGGGAAGGTCACGTTGGTCGTATCAAAAGGAAAACGGTTGTCAATTTTGCCATTGATGTGGCTGTGCTTGCCGGTAAGAATGACAGCACGGGAAGGCGCACAGATGGAATTCGTTACGCAAGCGTTGGTGAACAACATCCCTTCCTTAGCCAGCCGGTCAATATTTGGCGTTTGGATCAGCTTATTGTTGTAGGCGCTGATGGCCTGATAAGCGTGGTCATCGGCCATCATAAAAACGATATTGGGCCGCTCCGGCGTGCCCTGCCCGAAGGAAAGACTGGCCCACAAAAAACACAGGAGTAAAAAAGATAATCTCATGGTATAGCTTGGTTTTAACTTCTAAACTTTGATGTAAATGCGATTGCGGTACAGCAACCACGCCAGCGCCCAGAAAAACAGCACATTCGTGATGGCAAACGCCAGGGAAGCATTGTAGGGGCTGAGAACCGAGGTGTAAAAGGTATCGTAAATCCAGGTTTTGAGTGTCACGGCCTGTCCGCCCGCCTCCCAGCTGATGGTATAGCTCAGTTTCGCAACGAAGCCTGACAGGACGAACACGAATAAGGCATTAGCCCCATACACATAGAATGGCTTACCCCAGGTAGTGTAACCTTTCACATCCGCCAGCCAGTAGATAAGGCTTAGGAAGACGAGGGCAACGCCGCTGCTGTGCAGGACATAGGAGCTGGTCCACAGCGCTTTGTTGATGGGAAAAGCCAGGTTCCAAAGCTCGCTTAACGCAATAAGCACGACGCCCGCCCCAAGGAGCCCCAGAAAGCGCCGGCGGTCATCCGCCTCGTTTTGCATCCAGTAGGTCACCAGCATACCGCTTATGCCTGTGGCAATTGCCGGCAAGGTGCTCAGCAGTCCTTCCGGGTCCCAGGTTTTGGATTGGCTCCAGAGGTGCCCGGTGCCCAGTAGCGTTCGGTCGAACCAGGCGCCCAGATTGGTTTCCGGCTCCAAATTGGGCGCAATGCCGCCCGGCACCGCCACGAGGGCCATGATGCCCCAGTAGCCCAACAGCAATGCTACGGCAATGCCCAATTGCCCCTTCCAGGAGGTATTGAGAAAAAGCAGTGCGCAAATGGCATAAACGATGGCGATCCGCTGCAGTACCCCGGGAATGCGCAGGGTGCTGTAATCGGCATAAAACAGCCCGATGAAGGCAATGCCTGCCCCGGAAGCGAGGACGAGGTACCACGACCGTTGCGCGAGGGTGGCCTTTACCGGTTTTTGCCCCAGAGCGATGCCCCTCAAAAACAAGCTCACCACAAATACCGCAACCAGTACATAGTGCAACAGGAGCAACCCCGATGGTACAGCGGCTGTGAGCTTGAAATGGGGAAAAGCCGCCAACAGCAACCCCAGCCCAAAAATGAGCAGGCTGCGGATGCCAATTTTGCGCAAAATCTGTCCCTGTGGCTGCCCCAGGCGCTTGCCCAATGCCAGCGGAATGGCCATCCCCACCGCAAAAAGGAAGAAGGGAAACACCCAATCGGTAGGTGTCCAGCCATGCCATTTGGCATGCAGCAAAGGTGGGTATACCGTAGACCAGGACCCCGGGTTGTTTACCAGGATCATACCGGCAATGGCCATCCCCCGGAAGATGTCGAGGGAGATGAGGCGTTGATTTTTCGTTGTTGTGGCTGTCATTTCTGGTTTAGCAATTGGTAACCTGAAGAAACAAAATTTATTTTTGCCCTGCCAACACCATAAGTAGTTTGACGTAAATAAAATTGCGCCCTATGCCCCGAATAACCCTGCTCTACCTGCTGCTAACCATCACCATTGCTCACCTCCGGGCGCAGCCGGTGGAAGTACAGCCGTATGCCGGAGGTACCCTTTTAATGACCGCTCTGCCTACCGCCCCCTTCCCGGCAGCCGCCCGGGCAGATGGGCACGACTACAATGGAAAGCATTTTCCACGGGAAAAACACTATCAGGACAGCACCGTAGCCCTTTTTATCCCGGCAGGGTTTGAGCGGAGTGACTCAGCTAATTATATCGTCCACTTTCATGGGTGGTGGAATAGCGTGGACAGTGTGCTGGCCACCTTCAACCTCCCGGAGCAACTTGCTGCTTCCGGCAAAAATGCCATTTTGGTGATCCCGCAAGGCCCCAAAAACGCGCCGGACTCCAACGGCGGAAAACTGGAAAACAACGGAGCCTTTGCCGCTTTCATGGAAGACGTCAGCCGTGTAGCCGCCCGCCACCTGAACCTCCGCAGCCTGCCGCACCGGCACCTCATCCTCTCCGGGCACAGCGGCGGTTACCGGGTCATAAGTTACATTTTGCAGCAGGGCGGGGAGCCGATCCGGGAGGTATGGCTGTTCGACGGGCTGTACGGGCAGCTGGAAAAATATGCGATGTGGCTGGAACGGGGCGGACCCCGCCTTGTCCTGCTCTACACCGATGAAGGGGGTACTTACTCCACCACCCTTGGCTTCCGGGACAGCCTCAAAGCCTGGGGGATGCCATTTACGGAAGTGGAAAGCAGAAACGGGCAACCGCTGCCTGCCCTGCCGGACAGCGGCACGATTTTCTGGCATACGGACCTGGGGCATAATGCGGTACTGCACGAGCGGCAGCAGTTTGCGCATTTGCTCAGGCATTGCTCCTGGCTTCACGGCAAGCGTAAAAAATGACAGGATTGACATTTTGACAGCGCCTGATTCCCTGATTGGGCCTTGCCTTACCGAGCCATTCACTGACTTTTTGTCATCCGATCCTTTTCACAGTATATGTGACACCGGAATTGGCATCTGATTTGCTTGTCGAATTTTCAGACACCGCCCTTTCTGAATGCTGGTGTCAGGCAATTCATCACCAAAATTTTGTTTGACATGAGTGAAGTACATTTCAAACCAATCAACGACCGCGTGGTGGTAAAGCCACTACCGGCAGAGGACAAGACCGCAGGAGGCATTATCATCCCGGATACGGCTAAGGAGAAGCCACAGCAGGGCGAGATCGTCGCTGTGGGCCCTGGCAAGGAAGGCATCAAACCTACGGTAAATGTAGGCGACCGGGTGCTCTATGGCAAATATGCCGGGCAGGAGCTAAAGTATGCCGAGCATGAGTACCTGATCATGCGCGAAGACGACATCCTGGTCGTCCTCAACTAATCTTCATTTTGGTTAACGCTCAAAAACTTTTGAAACATGTCAGCTAAGGAACTGAACTGGGGCAACGGTGCCCGCGAACACCTCAAAGCCGGCATTGACAAGCTGGCCAACGCTGTTAAAGTGACCCTGGGCCCGAAAGGCCGCAATGTGGTCCTTCAGAAAAGCTTCGGCGCGCCCCGCGTCACCAAAGACGGGGTAAGCGTGGCCAAAGAGATTGAACTTTCCCACCCGCTCGAAAATATGGGCGCTCAAATGGCAAAGGAAGTGGCCAGCAAAACGGCTGACCTTGCCGGTGACGGCACCACCACCGCTACCGTTTTGGCGCAAGCTATGATCACCGCCGGGCTGAAGAACGTAACCTCCGGCGCAAGCCCGATCGACCTCAAGCGGGGCATCGACAAGGCGGTCAAAATCGTGGTGGACAACCTCCGCGAGCAGGCCGAGCCTATCAAAGGCAATTTTGAGAAAATCCGTCAGGTGGCGACCATCTCTGCCAATAACGACGAGGAAATTGGCAAGCTGATCGCCGATGCAATGGAGCGGGTGACCACCGATGGCGTCATCACCGTAGAGGAGGCCAAAGGCACAGAAACCTATGTGGACGAGGTGCAGGGCATGCAGTTTGACCGCGGCTACCTTTCGCCTTACTTCGCCACCAATACAGAGCAGATGGTGACCGAGTACGACAATCCGTACATTCTGATCCACGACAAGAAGATTTCCAATGTCAAGGATATCGTGCCGGTGCTCGAGGCCGCTTCAAGAGAGAACAAGCCACTGCTGATCATTGCGGAAGACATTGAGGGCACAGCGCTGAGCACCCTTGTGGTTAACCGCCTGCGCGGCACCCTTCAGGTAGTAGCGGTGAAAGCGCCAGGCTTTGGTGACCGCCGCAAAGCTATGCTGGAGGACATTGCCGTGCTGACCGGTGGTACCGTCATCAGTGAGGAGCGCGGCTACAAGCTGGAGAATACCACCCTGGACCTCCTCGGTCAGTGCGAGAAGATCAAGGTGGACAAGGACAACACCACAATCGTAGGCGGCAGCGGCACGGAAGACCTGATCCAGGCCCGTGTCAATCAGATCCGGCAGCAGATTGAGCAGACTACGTCTGACTACGACCGCGAGAAGCTGCAGGAGCGCCTGGCGAAACTGGCCGGCGGCGTGGCTGTGCTGCACGTAGGCGCTGCCACAGAGGTGGAAATGAAGGAGAAGAAGGACCGCGTAGACGACGCCCTGCACGCGACCCGGGCGGCTATTGAAGAAGGCATTGTGCCTGGCGGTGGCGTATCTCTCGTCCGCGCCATCGGTGCCCTGCGGCAGGTGAAGTTCGACAATGAGGACGAGTTTATCGGAGCAAGCATTGTGAGCAAGGCCCTCGAGGCACCGATCCGCACCATTGCTGAGAATGCAGGTGTGGAGGGCAGCGTGGTGCTGCAGCGCGTGCTCGACGGTAAGGGGTCCTTTGGATACAACGCCCGCACCGGCAACTACGAAGACCTCAAGCAAGCCGGCGTGATCGACCCTGCCAAGGTTTCCCGCATTGCGATTGAGAACGCCGCTTCCATTGCCGGTATGGTCCTGATGACCGAATGCACCATCAATGATGCTCCTGAGCCTAAGGACAAAGGAGCGATGGCTGGTGCCGGCATGTACGATGACATGATGTAAACCACTCTGTTCATTTTATGGACGCTTTGCCCGCCTCTGGCTGTTGCCGGGGCGGGCATTTTGTTTGGCTGGCCGGACACGCGTAGAAATTTCAAATTTTGCTTTATTTTTGTTGCTGATGATTGCTGCGCTTTCAAGAAACCAAACCCTTACCGAGATGACGCGCCTGAAAAATATTTGCTTTCTGCTGTTTATCCTGGCCCTTCAGGTTACCGCTACGGGACAGCCCTACGATCAAATCAGCAAATACGCCAAATCGAGAATCGACTACCACTTCAAGGCTATACTGAAAGCCAGCGCAGTGGTTGGTGCGAGCATTGCCATCGTAGATAATGGCCAGATTGTGTACGCCACCGGCTATGGCTTTGCAGACCGCGAACGACACCTTGCCGCCGACGAGCACACCCTTTATCGGGTAGGGTCTGTCACGAAATCATTTACTGCCCTGTCGGTACTGCAGTTGCAGGAGGCAGGACAATTGCACATCAATGACCGGCTGGGAACCCATTTGACCGATTTCAGCATAAAAAGCCGGGAAGATGGCCGTCCTCAGCCCGTGTATATCAAAGACGTGCTTAGCCACACGGCAGGCTTGCCCAGCGACCTGCTCAATGGCTTTTTCGCCACCAATCCTCCGGACCAGGCGTGGGCTACTGCGGCCCTGAGTCATCAGTACGCCATTGGGCCTGCGCAGCACCTGATGGCTTACTCCAACATTGGTTATGGATTGCTGGGGGAATTGATTGCCCGGAAAAGCGGGCAGTCCTATGCCGACTATTTGCAAGCGCATATTTTCGAGCCCCTGGGCATGGGGCATACCGGCATACTGCCCCCCGGCGCTCCATTTCCAGAAGGGTATGCACGAGCTTACATCAACGACATGGCTATGAATGAACCGCCCCTCAGGGATGTAGCGTCAAGCATGGTGCACAGCAATGCGATAGACCTGGCACGCTATACGATGCTCCACCTCAATCAGGGCGAACTCAACGGGCAGCAGGTATTGGACCGGGAATTGTTCCAGGCCATGCAGCAAAACCAGCTTGGAGCACTCACTATTCCAACCCGGAGGCAGTATGGCTACGGCTTGTTGCTGGAGCCTATGATGGCCAAAGACGCAAAGCGGGGCGACACGACGATGGTAACCTACAGCGGGCATTCCGGAAACACCTACGCCTACCACGCCTCCTTTGGGTACATTCCGGAGCTCGGCATTGGGGCAGTAGTCCTTACGAACACCGATAAAGGCCAAAGTTTAGCTAATGCAACTAAACTGCTCGAGCTTTATGCCGAAACAGAAAAGCAGCTGGACCTGCACCGGTACGATACGACACCTCATCCCCCATTGGAACTGGCCACGGCTGAAGAAAGGCTTGGCACCTACAATTCATGGTTTGGGCCCGTAAAGGTGAAGCAGCCTGATAAGTTCAAATTCAAATGGCGCAAGTATAGAGTTGTCATGAAACGCGAGGGTGAAGGCCCCGCTTTTACCGAGACCATCCTGCGGTATGGCATTTTCCCTAAAAAAAGGAAAGACCGGGAGTACACCTTCGTCAGGATCGGGGATGAAACCTACCTGCGCGGGGTCATTCCTTCCTCTCAAGCCAGCGCTATTCTCGGCAAAAGAGTGGACCCACAGCCCGTAAGTGCCACCTGGGAAGCGGCGTTAGGCACTTACGAGCTAACCGGAGATCCGTTTCCTGTCCCACCTGAGTTTCCCTACCGCACGCAGGGGACCACCGCCACACTCCGCCTGAAAGACGGTGTGCTTCTTTTTACACTGGTATCGCCCGTAGAAAGGCTCAATACGTCCTTTCCCCTGCACCCTCTGAACGATCAGGATGCAGTCGGCTACACCTATGCCCGGAGCACCGGCCACACGATCTCGGTTTTCCCCGATGGGAAGCTGTTGTTTAGCGGCTTTGAATTTCAAAGAGATTGACGTTAGCAGCCTTGAGTTAGGATTTCTTGTTGTGCTCCATTCACTCTTTTATTGAGCCGGGACAGCAACTGTTTTTCACAAGCTGTCAGCGCAGGGTGGCCATCAAAATGCGCCACGGCATCAGCTTCGTCCCACTCCACCCGGTAGCAGCCCGGTAGTATTACGCCTCCGCCCAGTTGTTTCGGGAGAGGGCAGGGCGCTTCCACCCGAAAGTAAGGCGTGAAATGCTGAAGGATCAGCTCTGTAGTCAGGGAGGCCCTAAGAAACCGGAAAGGTATTCCCTCTTCGCCAGGCGGAAGCCCTTCCACCTGAGCCAGGCACTGCCGGGGTCCCAACGGGACGCCACTCCAAAGGGCAATGTGGCAGATACCGAAGTGGCGGCAGGCTTTGCGGGGGTTGCCTAAGGTGATGTGTAGGAGCATAGTGATATGGCCTTTTTAGGTGTTTGATTGTTTATTCGATACGTTCTTCATTACCGCAGTTCTCAATAAAGCGCACGATTTCGGGGTACTTTGCGGCAATTGCCCTTCTCTCATCATCTGTTTTGGCAGCTTTGAGCTGTGGCCAAATAACCTCATCATAGAGCTTTCTCCGGTATTCAGCAATACTGTCTAAAATGTGCTGCTGCTTTTGGAAGTTAATGGCATAGTCTTCCAAATTTCATTGCCGTACACTTTTAGCTCGGCAAAAAGTTCATTGAAAGTTTGGAAAGAGAGACAGAAAAAATAAGGGTTTTCTGAGATTTTAAAAATCTTTGCAGAAAACCCTTTCAAAATGTCGTTCTGCAAAGATCTAAAAAATGGTTGATAAAGCATCAATCTGAGGTTCCACAAGGCAACGCCTTGCGTCGATTAACCGTCTTATCTGGTTTATTAGGTGCCTTAATCAAAGGTGGCCGGGCATCTCTATCAGAGTTGGGCCGCCATATGGAAGACCCCACTGACCTGGAAAGTCGGGTCAAGAAGGCCAAGCGTTGGTTGCAAAATAAGTGGACCGATGTCACGGTACACTTTATACCCTACCTTCTTCCGATTCTCCACTCTCTGAGCAAGGCTGGAGAGTTAGTTCTGGCCATCGATGGCTCCTGTGTGGGCAAAGACTGCATGGCGCTGATGGTCAGTGTAATCTGGCGCAGGCGAGCCATTCCCATTTGTTGGGTAGTTCGTAAAGCTCCCAAAGGCCATTTCCCGGAACACATGCACGTGGCCATTATCGGTCAAGTGGCGATGCTTATGGACAGTATCCTGGAACAGGATTGCCGGATTTTCCTGCTGGGAGATGCCGAATTCGACGGCTGCGAGTTGCAACAGTCTTGTTTGGCTCACGGTTGGGAGTACGTGCTAAAAACGGCGAAGGATACTTTGGTAGCCGATCATCCGAACATGGAGAATGCTTCGGCTTTTGGCCATTTGGCCGCAAGTATCGGTCAAAAAAGCTTGTTCCTGCCCCAAATGTATGTGACTAAGCAAGGGTTTGGGCCAGTCAATGTCTTGTTCTGGCATGACCGGACCCGATATGACCGACCTTTGTATCTGTTGACCAGCTTGGAATATGGCCCGCAAGCCGAAACATATTACCGAAAGAGGTATCACATTGAAACCTTTTTCGGCGATATCAAATCTCGCGGATTCCACATTCATAAAACCAGGATTGAAGAGCCTCAAACCTTGTTCAATCTCTTGATCGTGGCTAGCCTGGCTTTCATCATCTGTATCTTGTTCGAGTTTGATGCCCGAACCTCAGCCCAGTTGGGTAAATTCTGCCGTAAAGACCGAATCGATAGCTTGTCCGTGTTTCAGATTGGACTGAGGGCTGTCCGATTTTATGCTAGGCATGCTTTAAATCTTTCTTTCCAATTTTCAAAGAACTTCCCGTAAAATAAAAGTGTACGGCAATGAATTCCAAATAACGGATAAAGGCTTTCGTATTTCCATCCTTATAGAACTTAACCTTTCTCCAATCTTCTTCAGTTAGATTGAAGCCTGTGCCGTACATCTTGTTGATCCGGATCACCTCCTTGCGCACATACTCCCGCTGTTCTTTCGTCAAATCCGGCGTATTGAGCAGTGCCGTATACAAAGAGTCCAGCGAATACTGTAGCTGAGTCGTACAATCTTGTTCTTCTTGCTCCAGGGTAACCCCCATCCATGGGTATGTTGAACGGATTTTTTTCAGGATCTCATTGCATGGATTTTGTGCAGTTAAGTTCCAGTTTGAAGTAAGAAGTAGGGTTACCATACATACCACAGAATAGAATGAGTTTTGCATGAGATTTTGTTCTGATTTCTTAAGTTCAAATAGTAAATGAAAAAACATTTATCATTTGAATCTACGCTTGAATTCAAGTACTTAAATAATGGTGGGGAGAAACTACTTCTGCCCCACCATCCCTATCATCTTAGCGTAACTTTAAGCACCAAACATCCACAACTGATATAGCATTGCAATGGTAATTACAATAAAGAATAGCGAGAGCAGAGCAAAACCTGTGGGGCGGCTAAATACAAATACACTGATTAGCGCAAAAACCAAATTAAGGGCTATGACCTCCTGCTGTAGGTACTGGTAAGGTTCTGGTAAACCGACCACCGCATGTAGCAAAAAGGAAATTGCCGCAAGCAGGGCAAAAAAGGTACCAATCCTTTTATTGGTCATTTTCTGACCAAAAAAGTCATAAACTTCTACCTGATTGAAGGATTGGCGGATAGTTTGAATAATGTTTGACATGATACTTTGTTTTTATTGACAATCACAAATCTCCTGGCAATCACGGATGTAGGTTTCCCAACATTCATGCAGCTGGTGTCCCACATGAACGCCGCCGAAAATCGCAGCAGCAGAAACACCTAAAGCTACGCCGGGGAAACCTCCAATTGCTCCTACTGATGCTCCTGTTCCAAGCTCCGCTAAGTACAGCGCCTACTCCCTCTATAATCGTTCCTGCACTCACTCCACCTTCACTCCCTTGAAGGTCCTGGACACACGCTCCCCGTTGGCACCATCATAGCTGTAGTCCATTGAGAGCTCCCGCCGGTCTGGAGACAGGGCTCCTACCCCACATACCCGGTTGCAGTCAGGCTTGCCCAGGGCAGCGATGTAAAATTGTTTCAGGCCAATAGAAAGGTCTGGGGACTCAACAATGCACCCATCAAACAGCCCTTCCAGACGCCAGCCCGGTTTGAACTCAATTTGAAAAGTCCTGGATTCATCATCTGTATTATAACCCTCCCATTTGCCAAATACGGCCGACCAACTGCCATCTGTGTATGTGTTGTCCAGCGGTTCCCTTACGTGAAGTATCTTTGTGACCGTATCGCGGGTATAGGCAGTGCCACCACATAAATCAGGATTGATCTTCTCTACGATCAGCGTGACGGGTACATCCCCAACTGCATTCTCTAAAAAGCCCAGATTGAACTGCCGCGTGGTCCATACCTGAGGGTCTGCACCTACCCTCCACTCATAAGAGACATTACTCGCTTGCAGCTCGGTCTGATCTGCCCGGAAGTAGATATCCCCACCGGTAGCAAAAACCGTGTCAACTTCAAACTCAAGATCTCTGGGCTCGCCCCCATCACAATCCCAGTCGTACGTCGATATTGGAATAATCAGCATTTTAAAACTCGCATTTGCCGGTTCGTAGGCTAAACAGGGGTCATAGTTGGCGCATTCCGGGTTGGCAGGATCAAGGCAGTCTTTCTCGCAAGCGGCAAACAGGAGCACGCCCATCAGGATCATAAATAGTGGCAACAACTTCATATTCCAGGTTTTTTTAAGTTTAGCTTACAGCAAAAAAGCAAGGTGCCTGTGGCTAATGCTCATTACAATTTGTACACTTTCCAAATTTACCGGTTTTGCCCGTCCCAGTCAAAGACAAAACCTCCCATTCCTAACACCCCATTTTAGCTAAGACATATCTATATCTGTCTCAACTACTTCAATTAAGTCTTTTTGCTCCGCATCAGAGAGCGTATCCCATTCAGCAGCGGAGGTAATCAGATTGAGCGACAACAGGAGCGCGATAATTGCTGGTATCATGTTTCAAAATGTTTTATGGTTAATTGGATAGAACAAAACTATTACCATTGACCTTCCCGCTCAAGGACAAACTTTTCATTTCCTAATACCTCATTATTACAATAAAAAACACTTCGACTTTTCTGTTATTTGAGATTTATACCTATCTTAACGACAATTGCGCAAAACTCCATAACTCTCAATATTCTAAACCCGGTGCCCCGTGTGCCCTAACTAACGCCAATATGAAAGCGCTACGTGAACTCGTTGACATCGTCACCAAGCACAAGAAAAAGCAAATGGAAGTGATCGGGCTGGACAAAGACAGCCCGAACCGCTATGATGAATTCTATGACCTGCTCGTTGCCGAGCAACTCCCCACCGAGCGAGATGCGGCTCAGTATTTCTTTGGAAAAGACAAGTCGGCTTCCTTTACCCAATACCGCAACTTCCGCAATAAATTCTTTCGGAGACTGGTCAATGCTGTCTTTCTGCTGGATATTAAGAAGCCGATGTTTAGTGAATCGCAAAATGCTATGTATCATATTCGAAAGAATGCAGTTGCTGCAAGAATCTTAGCTGCCAAAGGTGCCACACATGCCGCTGTTGAATTAGCAGAGAAGACTATAAAACCGGCAATACAGTATGAGGCGACTTTAGAAATACTGGAACTGGCTAGGATTATCAAATCCAAATATATATTACTTACCGATAATCATAAAAAGCTTTTGGAAGCTAAAGCTATCATTGATAAGAGCCTTCTAGACCTTAACCTTTCGGTAAAAGCAGAAAGCTTGTATTATGATATAATCAGATATTATAATACCTCAAGAAGTACAAAACCAGAAGTGGCGGCACTTGCAGAAAAATACAAAATAAAGCTTGAGAAGGAATTACCGGAAAGTGAGTCTTATAGATTCAGGTTTTTTTATTTTACTATTGCCAAACTAGCCTGCACTACCCGTCATGACTACCGCGGCTCCCTGAAAGTCTGTAAAGAAGCAATCGCCGATTTGGAAAAAAGGAAAGCAGCTACTCCTCCTGCTATTGCTGCATTCCTTCATCCTACACTAGTTGCCGCCACTATGCTCGGCCAATTTGAAAAAGCAGAAGCTGCCGCTACCCAACTCGAAGGCTTGAATTTACCCGGCTCTCACAACTGGTACAAAGGCATGGAGGTGCTCGTCTTTTTCCGCTTGCACCAGCAAAATTATCAGGAGGCTTACCGGGTCTTCAAACAAGCGCGGAACCACAAGCGGTTCTCTCATCTTTCGGCAGCCAATCAGGAGCAATGGTACCTCTTTGAAGCTTATGTCCACCTGCTGATTGCGATGGGTAAGATTAAGCGGTCAGAGACGGAGGAAAAGCGTTTGAAGCTCCGCCCGGCCCGGTTGCTTAATCAGGTGCCATTATTTTCTAAGGACAAGCGGGGCCTGAACATTCCCATTCTAATCGTCCACGCCATTTACCTGCTCCACCTGCACCGGTACGAGGAGGCCTACGACCGCATGCAGGCGCTGGAAAAATACGCTGGCCGCCACCTCAAAGCGACTGATGACAATTACCGGTCCTACTGTTTCATCAAGGCGCTCTCTAAAATTCCGGATGCTGACTATAACCCGGAGGCAGCACAGCGAGCAGCAGCAGACCTGCTCCGGGAAATGGGGCAGCAACTGCTGCAGTTTGCAGATACACCACATGAGGTGGAAAATATGCCTTACGAGCACCTGTGGGCTTTGGCGATGGAAACATTGATGAGACCAGACCGAATCATTTGATAATATTTTCACGCTAAAGCCCTGATGGCTGCCTGGCCTTCAACGGTCAAAAATCACGACTCAATCCAATAGGTGCAGGCAAGATGCGTACTTCAGAAGCTTAGGCTACCACCCAAAAGCATAGTACCGCTCTCCGGGCACATCTTCATAAATGCCCTCCAGAAGGAGCCCACCGGCAGACTTATCTTCGAGATTTGCAATCAGGCTTTCCTTGTCCCTAACCGGCTCCCCATCCACTTTGGTGATAATGAAGCCTTCCTGCATATTGGTAAACTGCCGGATTTTACCGTTGTACAGGGCTTTGACCTGCACACCGCCTTCAATGTCTAATGCTTTTGCTTTTTCAGCCGACAGGGTTTCGAGCTCAGCGCCCAGCTTTTGCAGAACAGCGTGTGGCTTTTCACCTTTAGCCAACACCTTATTGCCATAGCGGCTGCGAAGCTCTACTGCGATGGTGGTTGGCACTCCTTCCCGAAGCAGTTCGAGCCGCACTTCATCGCCGGGCCGATAGCGGGCGATCTGCTCCTGCAATTCGGAGCTGCTCTGAACGGTTTCTCCGTTAACCGCTGTGATCACATCGCCAGGCAGCACCCCGGCAGCACCGGCAGCACTGTTCTCCAACAAACTGTCTACGTATACACCAGTCGTCACGGTCAAGCCTTCCTGTTTGGCAAGATTGCCATCTACCGAGCGGATCATAATACCGAGTACGCCCCGCTGTACGCTGCCAAATTGCAGCAGGTCTTCCACCACCTTGCTCACGATATTGCCGGGCACCGCAAAACCATAACCGGCGTAGGCACCGGTGGGGCTGGCAATAGCCGTATTAATACCTACGAGCCCACCGTTGAGATTGACGAGCGCGCCCCCGCTGTTGCCGGGATTGATAGCGGCATCGGTCTGAATGAAGCTCTCCACAGCGAAGTTTTCCTTCAGAATATTGATGTTGCGCCCCTTAGCGCTCACAATACCTGCCGTAATGGTGGAATTAAGGCCAAGCGGATATCCTACGGCCATAACCCACTCCCCAACCCGGACATCATCACTATTCATTAATTTTAGCGTAGGCAGTCCTTCGGCTTTGATTTGCAACAGTGCCAGGTCAGTACTGGGGTCGGTGCCCACAATCGTAGCTTTGAAAGTGCGGTTATCGGTCAGCGCAACCTCAATATCATCTGCCCCTTCGATCACATGGTTGTTGGTGACGATATAGCCATTTTCATTGATAATCACTCCGGACCCCGTGCCCACCTGCGGGCGGGAAGAGCCGGGCTGCTCGAACCGGAAAAAGCGATCGGGCCCGAAAAAGTCACGGAAAGGATCGACTTCCCGGGGCAGTCGCTGTTGGGGCATGGGATTCGGGGAAGATTTCGTCGCTTTGATATGGACTACAGCGTCAACAACGCCTTCGGCTACTTTTGTGAAATCCAACGGTATGGGATCCCCATTTTCATCGAGTTGCCACACAGCAGACTGTGCAGGCGTTTGGTTGATATGCTCTATGGTGACAGATTGACGGTCACTGCTTACAGCATGGTAAATGCCTATCGTTGCCAAGGTCACAAACAATGCGGTAAGCCCTGAAAAAAAGAGTTGCTTTTTCATTGCTTCACTTGTTTTTTATACTCAGAACTTGATAAACCTTACCTAAGGGGCATCAAAAGAAATACCAATTGG
Organism: Phaeodactylibacter xiamenensis; assembly: GCF_000759025.1. Lineage (GTDB taxonomy): Bacteria > Bacteroidota > Bacteroidia > Chitinophagales > Saprospiraceae > Phaeodactylibacter > Phaeodactylibacter xiamenensis. The sequence goes on from NZ_JPOS01000014.1 coordinate 56,339, forward strand.
AGTGAAGCTGAAAAAATGACAGTTGACAGGAACAGTAAGCAGAATCACCCTTCCTCCTCGTTCAGTAGCCGGGCTTTAAGCTCAGGATAAGCAGCGAAGTAGCCATCCACAAGGTGGCGGCTGGCCAGGAAAAAGATACGTTTACCGAAAATGCCGGACTCCTGGAATTGAACGGTGGCGAGCTGCAGGAACAGGAACCGGCTCAACCGGAAGCTGGAAACGTTGTGGAAAGGGTAGCGGGCTGTTTTAAAGTAGTTGGTGACGTACAGGAAGTCGCCATCCGCTTCCACCCGCTTGAGGCGCAGTAGGGTGAAGGCAAACAGGAGCACACCGGTAACATAGAAGAAGACCATGCCCCCTTTGAAATAAATGGCAGGCGTATTGCCCACATAGTCGTATTGATAGAACAGGGCAGCAAGGGTGCTGGCCCCAAAAAAGACAATCCAGAAAACCGGAATGAAAAACTTCAGCAGTAAAGTCGCATTACTTGATAGTCGGTGCATTAAAATTCTTCGTTTTCTCGGTTAACACGGGCGGAAACTACAATACTGACCTCGTACAGGATATAGAGTGGAATGCCGATCAGAAACTGCGTGACCACATCCGGCGGGGTGATCATCGCGGCCAGCATCAGGGTGCCGATGATGGAATGACGTCGGTATTTTTTCATGCCCTCCGGCGTCACCAGCCCTACCTTAGACAGGAAGTAGACGATGATGGGCAGCTCAAAGATCAGCCCGGCCGGTGCCGTAAACATGATCATGTAGTTGATGAAGGACGACATCGTAGGCGTATTCTGCACGCCCGGAATCTGGTAGCCTGCGAGAAAATTCACAGCGAATGGCGAAATGATGTAGTACCCAAACAGCACACCGAGCATAAACAAGCCTGAGCAGATGCCCACCATGCCACGAGCCGCTCTCCGCTCTTTGGAATACAAGCCGGGCTTGATGAATTTCCAAAACTCCCACAGCACGTAGGGGAAGGCTATAATCAGCCCCATGACGAAGCAGACCTTGATGCTCATGATGAACGGCTCACCGAATCCCGTAGCAATTTTCGGGAAATCCGGTGGCACAAAGCACATCATATCCCCCAGGCCTACCGAGTTCGACAGGCTGCAAATGGCGCGGTAGGAAAAGAAATCCGCTTTGGTCGGCCCGAAGATGACCGTATCAAACAGCCACCCCTGAAAGAAGAACAATACAATACCAAGGCCCACTACGGCTACAAGAGACCGGATGATGTGCCAGCGCAGCTCTTCCAGATGCTCCAGGAAGGTCATTTCCTGAGTCTCTTCCCCGGTACCGAGCTTGTCTACGTCTATTTGGTCGAGTGGCATATGCGTCTGCTAATTTTCATCTGCAAAAGTAACAAAAAACCGGTCCCCGGCAATTTTAACATTTAGCCCCTGTAACGGATGCTAACCACAGCATTATGAGGGCACAACATCGGAAAAACCAAGGGTAAAACCTTCGCTCCTCTGTCAAATTATTAACTAGTTTTTTAGGATCATCGTTTAGTCTTATTATTTAACCGGGCCTGGTAAGCACCGCTATTTGGCACGCTGCACCTGACTGACCGCCCTATGCCTGCTTTTGGCTTGCACCGCGCTTGCCCTGGTATTGGTCTGCCCACAACCAAACGATCATGTCCATACCTAAAGATCCGCGGCAGCTGATGATCAATCTGATGTATATTGTGCTGACCGCTCTGCTGGCCCTCAATGTGTCTGCCGAAATTTTGGAGGCCTTTTTCACTATTGACCGCAGCCTGGGCGAGAGCAGCGCCGTGGTACAGTATTCCAATGAGCAGATGCTTCAGGCTATACGGGAAGAAGCAGAGGCTTACGAACAATACCAGCCCTATGTGGCTAAGGCCGAAAAGCTGGGTCAAATTACCGGGCAGTTGCAAGAGCAGCTCCGGCAGGTCAGGGCGGATATTGTGGAAGCCGCCGGCGGGCTCGATCAGCAGGGTATTCCCGCAAGGGAAACCGACAAGGATATCCCCACCCGCATTCTCATCAATGAGGGGCATGGCAAAGCACTCAAAACGGCTATCCTGCAGGCCCGGCAAGATCTCCTTTCCCTCATTGAAAACGAAGAACAAAGGCGCCGGCTGGAAGCTAGTATTCCGCTGAGCATACCCGCTCTGCCCCCAGATGCCACTCAACCTACCTGGGAAGCGCATACTTTTCAGCAAATGCCCGTAGCTGCAGTCCTGCCTATCCTGCGCAAGTTTGAGAACGATGCAGAAGTGGCCGAAGCCGCTATTCTCAACTACTTCCTCAGCAAAATGGGCGCGCAGATCGTCATGGATGCCTACGAAGCCGTTGTCGCTGCCCCCGAAAGCTACATCATTCGCGGGGACACCTATCGAAGTGAGATTTTCCTGTCGGCCTACAGCAGCACCGCTGACAATATCCGCATTAGTGTGGATGGGCAGCCGCTGCGGGTAGAGGGTGGGAAAGCCACGTTTACCACTTCGCCCTCCCGCCCTGGGCAACATGAGCACATCGCCCGGATCGAGCTGGAAGATCCTGTGACGGGCACCGTGCAGCGCTTTGAGCGGCCGTTCCGGTTCCAGGTAGGCGAACAGGCGGTGGCAGTAGCCGCCGATAAAATGAATGTGCTTTATGCCGGGGTGGACAATCCAGTCACCATCTCAGCAGCGGGTATACCAAGCGCGACGATGAGGGTCAATGCCAGTGGCACGGACCTGCAGCCGCTGGGCGGTAGTGCCTATATCGCCCGGCCTGATAAGCCTGGCAAAGCTGTCATCACGGTATCCGGCGAAGGCCTGGCTCCAATTAACTTCGAATACCGGGTTAAGAAAATACCGGACCCCGTCCTGGAAATTGCTCAAAAGCGCGGCGGCACCCTGCCTGCTGGTACTTTCCGGGCACAACAGGGTATCATCCCGGTGCTGGACAACTTCGACTTCCAGGCGCGCTGTGAAATCACCGGCTTTGAGGTCGTCCGCAAACCCGAACAGGCAGATATCGCAGTAGCCCACAATTCGGGCGCCCGCTTTGCCGGCACTGCCCGGCGCCTCATCGACGCGGCAGAGCATGGAGATACCTACTATTTTAATGAAGTAAAAGTGCGTTGCCCGGGCGATACCGGCCCGGCCCGTGAACTGAACAGCCTCATATTCAAAATTCGTTAACTCAAAACTGAAGGAAAATGAAGTATTATCTGATCCCGGCGCTGAGCCTGCTGCTCACGCCCCTCTTTGCGCAGACCGAAAGCACCCGGCTGCCGCTAAATGACATCACCCACCGCACCCTCCTCCATGAAGAGCGTCCCCTGCCCTATCCGCCAATACGGGAAGCCGACATTCTATGGGAAAAACGCGTGTGGCGGGTCATTGACACGCGGGAGAAAATCAACCTCCCTTTCCGCTACCCCAAACAACCTTTTGTGACCCTTTTGACCGAAGCAGTGGAGTCCGGCAGGCTGCAGGCGTTTAGCACCGCTAACGACGAGTTCAGCCTGCCGCTTTCTCAACAGGAAGTCACCGGCATGCTCTACCGCATTGATACGGTACCCATCTATGACTTTGACACCGATACGGAAATTTACCAGGTGGTTAAGGATGAGCTGAATCCGGAAGATGTGAAGCGCTTCCGCATTAAAGAACACTGGTTTTTTGATACCCGGACCTCTACCCTGCAGGTGCGCATCCTCGGTATTGCACCGCTTATTGAGGAGTACGATGACAACGGCAACTTCCGGTACGAGCGCCCCCTGTTCTGGATTTACTACCCAGATGCGCGCGAACTACTTGCTCATGCAGAGGCGCCAACCGATGGCCTCGCCCACAGCCCCATGAGCTGGGCTGATGTTTTTGACATGCGCAAATTCTCCAGCTACATCATGAAGGCCTCCAACATACATGATGAGCGCCTGGAAGGCACCTACACCGGTGTGGACCTCCTGCAGCAATCGCAAAAGCTGGAACAGGAAATCTTCAATTTTGAGCATGACCTCTGGTCGTATTGATATTTAATGGCCAGAGCACAAAAGTCCATTCTAGTTGTTACTTTTGCGGCACGCTTAAAAATAAGCGTAAGGGGCGCAGGAAAGAACTGTGCCCCGCCGCAGAAGAAAGATTATGGAGATATTAATGTATGCCGGGCTGTTTATCGTTAGCCTGGGTGTGTTGTTGAAGGCATCAGACTGGTTTATTGACTCCGCCGAGCAGATTGGCTTATCGCTGGGGGTTTCGCCCTTTATCATCGGGGTCACCATTGTGGCATTTGGCACTTCCCTGCCGGAGCTGGCCACCTCTATCGCCTCTGTACTCAGTGGCGAATCGGAAATCGTTACCGGCAATGTCGTGGGCTCCAACATCACCAATATAGCCCTGGTGCTGGGGCTGGCGGCTTTGGTCGTCGATAAAATCGAACTGGAATACAACATCTGGCACGTGGATATGCCCTTCCTCTGGGGCTCTGCCTTTTTGCTGTGGTTTGTGCTCAGAGACCTACACTTTTCGCTCTTTGAAGGTATCCTATTCATCATGGGCATTGTGGTCTTTCTGGCCTACAGCTTCAAAAGCGAGCAGGAACCCGAAGAAATCGAACGCCCCACTGTAACCTGGAAAACCTATACAATGCTCATCATCGGGGGGGCTTTTGTGTACCTCGGTGCCGATTACACCATTTTGGCCATTCGCAAACTATCCACCTTTGCGGGTATTGATCCGGAAATCATCGCACTGTCTGCTGTGGCCCTGGGCACTTCCCTTCCGGAGGTCATTGTGAGCCTCAATGCTGCCCGCCGGGGCAAAGCCTCTATCGCTGTGGGCAACGTGCTGGGCTCCAATATTTTCAATACGTATATCGTGATGGGCGTCTCTTCCTTCTTTGGGAAGCTGGTCATCCCCACCAATATCAACGAGCTGTTCCTGCCCCTTATGGTGGCCATGACGATCCTGTTCGGCATCATGGCCAACAATAAAAAAATCACCCGCTGGGAAGGCGTACTTCTGCTGATGTTCTACGCTTTCTTCTTCGGGCAGCTTATCGAATCCGCAATCTAATCCTTATGGCACTGATCAAACCTGTAAAAGGCATCCTCCCTCAATTTGGCGACAACTGTTACCTGGCTGAAAATGCCACCATCGTTGGCGATGTGCAGATGGGTGACGACTGTAGCGTTTGGTTTCAGGCGGTCATCCGGGGCGATGTGCACAGCATCCGTATGGGCAACAAAGTGAACGTGCAGGACGGCGCCGTTATCCATTGCACCTACCAAAAGGCGCCGACAACGATTGGCAACAACGTCTCCATCGGGCACCGGGCGCTGGTACACGGCTGCACCCTCAAAGACAACGTGCTCGTGGGCATGGGCGCTATCGTCATGGACCACGCCGTGGTGGAAGAAAACGTGCTGATCGCGGCAGGTGCGGTAGTCCTGGAAAACAGCCACCTGGAATCCGGCTACATCTACGCCGGGGTGCCGGCACGCAAGGTTAAAGCCCTAAGTGCCGAAGCCTTTAGCGATTCCATAGAGCGGATTGCTAATAATTATGTGATGTACAGCAGCTGGTTTAAGGAGTAGTGTTTTGCCGAGTATCAGATGACGGGTGCATTAGGCGGTATATCTACAGAAGACTTTGTAGAACCTGTATAGATAGATCATGGAGTCGCATCTCCTACTGTTGGCAGAGGGGAATACCTGTTCTGCCCATCTAAGGCTCCCCCTACTTTCAAACTTAGCAAAGCCAATTACATTTTGACAAACTGACCCAGATAAGCAACGGCTCCGCTATTCAATTCGCCAAACAAATGATAGCTTCCTCCTCGCAGATGGGTAAAATTAAAATAACGGCCCACCTCAAAGGCATGAGCTTCAAGCTGCTGCCCAGTATTATTGAATAGTAAAACCTGCTTTAATTTTTCCACACCCTGCCCCTGAAGCATCAAAAAATCATGACAAGGATTAGGATATAAGCTAATGGAAGAAACAAGGGAAATATCTGAGGTTTTCGTAACCCAATAACAGGGGTCCTGAAGGTAAACGGCTGTACCCACAGCCATAGACAAGCCATAAATAGATTCCATTCCCTGCCCTTCTATTTCGTGCTCTATTTGAAGCCTTGTTAACGCAGGGTCCTCATTAAATGCTTCTGTAGTGAGTTCAAAAACACCTTCGGGCGTTTCGGCCATACAGTAGGTGATGCCCGGGAAATCATCGGCAGATACCTCCGTAAGTTCCCAAGTTATTTGATTGGTCAGGAAAGCCCCCCGGTAGCAGATTGTATCCAGGAATCGGCTTTGATCCCACCATACTCTGACAGGCTGGTGAACGGCATGTATGAAAACATATGCTCCACCTCCGGTTAGGCAATGATTAGCGTCCGGGGCGCCATTTGTTGATTGGGTAACTAAGCTTTGGTATAAAGGCTCTTGTGAAAAAGGAGAATAATTATCAGGGTCAACTGCCCGAACATCGAATACAGCATTCATAGGAGAATCATCCATGATTTCTCCAAATTCCGGGTCGAAGCCATTAGAAGCATTTGCATCGAAACCAATTAATAACGAATCGTTATTCCCAGCAGCATCTTCAAAATATAAGGCGACCTGAAACCTTGCATTTTGTTGACAATAGGCTGTAGTAGCAGTGATGACTGTAATAACTAAAGTTACTACAATGATCGTCAGAAAAAAATTTTGAATATTCATGCGTTACAGCTTTATTAGAATAGAACCAATAACCTCGCCATCCAAATCTAATACCAAGTAATAAACGCCAGAAGTTATATTACTTGGCGATATTATAGTGGTGGAGTTCCCAAAATGACTAGACAGGCAGCTTAATTTATAAAACCCTTAAAATTTAGCTATCATGAGCAGAAGAGATTTCAACACTGACAACAGTCATTCTTCTACAAACTCTACCTCCATATTGTACCGCCACTGATTGAAGTACAAATTCCCCCCACGCCATTCCACCTCGCCCCGCTGAAAGTCCACTGTTTCACTGCGGGGGTGCACCTTGGCCGGGAAGAAATCGCCGGAAAAGTCATCGTTGACAATCAGGCGGTAGGCATCGGCCCCACCAAAGAAATAGCGTCGGGCCTCCGGGTGGTCTTCAATGGCCTGTAGGTTGAAATCGGGGTCAACGGGCACCCAACCCAGCCCCTCGAAGTACAGCTCCGACCAGTCGTGCAGGTTTTTGCTAACGGGGTAGAGGAACCACCCGCTTTGCCACTTTGCCGGAATGCCCACATAGCGGCAGAGGGTGATAAACAGCAAGGCTTTCATTCCGCAGTCCCCCCGCTGATTTTCGATACAGTAGGCCGGGATATTAGGCATGGTGGAATACTCCAGCGCACTAGCCCAGGGAATATTTTCGCCAATCCACTGATAAATGAGCCAGGCTTTTTGAACGGGGTCCTGCTCATTGCCAACGATATCCTTAGCGAGCTGCTGTACCTCCGGCGTAAAGCGGATGTGCTGTGCCCGCTCCTGCGTGTAGTATTGGTACAGCATGGAGGAGGTGTCATAAGGCTCCACTTTCGCATTCCACAAATCCTGCCAGTGGTCGTAAGCCGTGTAGGATACTTCGTACTGGAATTCCGTCCACTCCCCCGCCACTGCCGGCTTTTCCATGTAAATGGACGTATGCGGATAGCTCAGGGGCGAAATAATGTAATGCGGCTCACTCGCATTGATCAATTGGGGTGCGGCCAGGCGGTCGCGGCTCGGACGGGGATAGGGCAGCCATGCGCGGACCATTTCACCGTGGGGTACGGCATCGGGCTTTACGCGCAGGGTGTAGTTGAGCTTGAGGGTGCGGGGGCGGGCAATGGCAGCCTCCTCCCCTTTTACCGCCTCCACAGCGCGGGGTAGGTACACCTGCAGGAAACTGTCCAGGGTTTGACTGCCGGGGCCATCCACTTCCTCCTTCCGGGCTTTGGCTTCCGCATTTACCCGGAAGAGGTTCCAGACGGCATTACGGAAGTAGCGCTTTTTGCCTTCAATAACGCGCATTTCCAGTTCGCCGCTCTCCTCCCATGCCTGCAGCTGTGCATCGGTCAGGTTGGGAAAGTAAGCGCCCAGCGTCTCCCGGATGTAGGCTTCATCCCGCGAAAAGTCGAGCTTGATACGGTCGAGCAGAGCGGACTGTAGTTGTAGCTGATAGGCGGTGGTTTCTTCCAGCCCTCCTTCAGCAATACGGCTGGCCATGAGGTCCTGAGCGGTCCGGTATTCCCCTTCGGCTATAGCCTGATCAATATCAGGAAAGCCGGTCTGAGCGGACAAAGAATAAGTCATCAGCAAGATTAGTGCAGACAGTAAGCTTCGCATGGCGTATGGACTTGATTTTTTTATTTGATATGTTAGTAGCCCGGCACTTCCGCTAAGGGCAATATCCCGTACTCCGTGGGCTGATCCACGAGCATACGCTTGGCTCGTACAAAAGAGTTCAGCCGGTATTCTGTAAAGGTGGAATCGCCCCGGCGCAGGCTTTCTTCCCGTACCTGCCCGGAGGCGTGAATGATAGCGCCGTCGCCCTGATAAATGGCTACATGGGTAATCTTTTCCGGCTTTTCAGCGGTAGCTTTCCGGCCAAAGAAAAGGAGGTCGCCGGGGAGGAGATTGGAGAAGGTGGTATCGGTTTCCACTTCCACGCCGGTGTGCACCTGCTGAGAGGCGTCCCGGGGCAGCATCAGCCCGTTCAGGTAAAAAACCGTTTTGGTAAACCCGGAGCAGTCCACGCCTTTGCCAGAGGTGCCGCCCCAAAGGTAAGGGCGCCCCATGAAGCGGCTTGCGGTACGGAGGATGTTCTCCGCTGTAGGCGAGCGGCTGTCGAGCCAGGTCTGATAATCCATGGCTTCATCGGCCATAATATAGGCTTCCCGGCCATCGGGGTACTGTACTTTTGTAAAGCCGCCCTCCTGTCCGAGCTTGCGCAGGATATTGCCGGCTACCAGATCAGAAACGATGCCTTCTCCGCCCGGGCTGCTGTAGGAAAAGCCAAAATCCGGCAGGTAAATCACCCGTTCGCTATTGACCCAGGCCTCTGCACCGGCCTTATCGGTCAGCTCAAAGCCTCCGGAATCCAGCCAGCCCAGGTAGCCATCAGGGGTTTGCACGAGGTACCAGCCGTCTTCTTTTTTGAGTACGTTGAGCAAGGTGCCTAGAGTGGATTGTGTAGACAACTCAGAAGAATGCCCCGGCTTAGAGCGAATATTGCAGGCGGAAAGATTCACGATGCCGTAATGCAGGCCTTCCAGGGCTTCATCCGGCAGTTGCTGTACCGTGGTGGCGTAACCCAGTGCTTCTGCTTCTGATTCCAGGGCTTTTTTGGCATTAGGCAGATTGGTTTCGCCGGTGAGCAGCCACTGACCGTCCTGCTGTTCAGCGCGGATATCAAAGAGGGCCACCCGCTTATCGGGAGCATGGGCTGCCTTGAGTTGGTCAATCAGGTTGGAAAGCTCGGTCGGTGGCTGTGGAGCCTCCGCCTGCCCGCCGGAGTTGCAGCCTGCGGCGGGCAGTAGGAAAGCCAGGGCAAAAAGAAGGTTTCGCATCTTTTTTACCGGGAAGATAAAAAACTCTGTTCACTAATCCTCCCGCACCACCGCAATCGGCATGCGATGGTCAAACTCCCCGGTGAGCGTTGGCGTCTGCACATTTCCGGTATATCGGCGCACCTGCTGATGCACAAAATCAAACAGCTCCTAAATATTCACGATGCCGTCGTGGTTGCTATCGGCTTCGCCCTTCAGCCCGCGCACCATGAAGTGGCTGAAAATACCGGACCGCAGCCCGCCGTCTTCCAGAGAGTACTCTTCCCCCTTGGAGGACATCATGAGGGCCAGTCCGCCCTTGGTGTCTTCAAAGGCTTTGTACAACCGGCTGAGATCGCCAGCTGCACCACCGCGGCGCGCCAGCAAGCTACCGGAGTGGCAGGCATCCGCGAGTACGACTTTGTGCTTGGCCCGGCTGTTCTCAAGCATAAACTTGATGTCTTCGTGCATGAGCTTGTTGTGGTAGCCATCGTAGTCCACCGGCATGAAGAAGCCCTGCAGCCCATGCCCGGAGAAGTAGAACAGGATCACATCATTCTCGTCAGCCCGCATAAAGGTAGTGCGCATGGCTTCCTTAATGTTGCGGTAGGTCGCGTCTTCATCGATGAGCAACCGCATCTGATTATCGGGGATAGCACCGCCCTGCGGGCTCTTCAGAAAAGCGTACAGCTGATAGGCATCATCATCTGTGTAGCGCAGGGTAGGCATGTAGGAGTAGGTGGCTGCACCGATAATGACGGCCCATATTTTCACTTCGGGGTCTCTTTCCACCGCTACCGGCATCTGCTGATCGGTACCGCCTTCTATGAATAACTTTTTGGCAGGCTTGCCGAAATCCCAGATCGCGCCCACCACGCGGCCACTTGCGTAGTACATCACGCCCCGCCCGTGCGGGGTATGGTCTTTCCAGCTGCCCATGTATTTGCTGCCGCTCACGTAGTAGACGGTGCCGTGCCCTTCGGGCTGCCCCTCCCGGAAGTCCCCCACATACTTGGAGCCATCCTCATAGGTAAACTTGCCTTTGCCGTTTTGGCAGTAGATGTTGTTGCAATTGCGGAGATTTGTGGTGTCGCCTTCGTAACCAAATTTGCTCCAGTCAGCCAGGTACTGCCCGTCCGACCATTCGCCAACGATCTCCTCCCCGTCCGGAAAGGACAGGTTGCCCCGGCCGTGGCGGTCATTGTCTTTCCATTGGCCATCGTAGACAGAGCCATCCGAGTAGTACATCCGGCCCATGCCATTGAACTGCCCGGCCATGAAGCCGCCCTCGTAGCGATCGCCATTGGCAAAATGAAGCGTCCCTTTGCCGGATTGCTGCCCATTCACCCAAAAGCCTTCATAGCGGTTGTCATTGGCATACGCCATAATGCCGCGGCCATGAAACTTGTTGTCCCGGAAATCGCCAGTGTATTTGTCGCCATTGGGATAGGTGAGAATGCCCCGGCCTTCCTTGAAGCCATTTTTCCAGTCGCCGGTATACTCCCGGCCATCAGAAAAAATCAAGGTGCCGTTGCCCTGCGGCTTGCCGTCCCGGAAGCGCCCCTCGTAGCGGGCACCGCTAGGGTAGATGCAAACGCCTTCTCCGTTGATACAATCGCCAGATTTACAGTCAATCTGGGCAGTTAGTGAAATAGTCAATACAGTGCTTAAAATTGCAAATAGTGCAGCCCTCCTCATGGTTGTGTTGTTTTGGTGCCCTGATGCTGCCACTTCCAAACGTAAAAAATTACGATGCGGAACTAGCGGTCGTCAAAGCTGGTGTTCAAGCGGGCTTTAGGGTCATACCGACGATAAAGTGGTTTGCCACAGCAAACCGACTTGATGTCGGCATAAACGCTGGAAAGTGACCTGCTCCTGTCCTGACAAGCTACGCTTTGTCACGGACCGATGTCGCAAACCACTTTTTTAAGCGTATAGATGTAAAGCCCAAAGCGTAGTTGTCAAGTGTAGGGGGTATTACCATAAGGGATAGCTCGGTTTTGGATGTCAGTCAATATGCTTTTCAATACTGCACAACGGGTGCATGTATTGCCAAGTTCAAAACCTTTAATAAAACATTAGGACTTTTTCGATGTATGTCGTCGTTTCCCGGACAGGTGAAAATCACCTGCTGGACAAGCCCGGCCCATCAGCTCCTTTTCTTCACATACTCGGTCAAAATGACGATTTGTTGCCCTTCTACTTTGCCTTCGATCTGGCCGGCATTGTCGTGCACCAGTGATATGCGGCGCACGGCGGTGCCCCGTTTGGCCGTAAAATTGGCGCCTTTGACTTTCAGGTCTTTGATCAGGGTCACGGTATCTCCGGCTTCGAGCACCTGCCCGTTGCTGTCGAGGTGGACCAATGCGTTTTCATCCGGCAGCCCGGCTTTTGCCCAGGCCAGGGTATCCTCGTCCAGGTACATCATATCGAGCAGCTCAGCGGGCCAGCCCTCTCCGCGCAGGCGGTTGAGGATGCGCCAGGCTACGACCTGTACCGCCGGGACGGTGCTCCACATGCTGTCATTGAGGCAGCGCCAGTGATTGGGGTCGAGATTATCCGGATCAGTAAGTTGCGTATGGCAAGCCCCACAGACCAGAATGCTTTCGGCTACGGACGGGGCATCGGCCGGCGGGACCGTATACACCTCAAGGGATTCGCTTTGCCCGCATAGCTCGCAGGCCTGGCCGCTGCGGGCCATCAATTCTTTCTCTACAGACATAGTGACTTTTTTGGCTGCCGCAAAGGTAGGATAAACCCGGCATTCATTCGTCGGGTAAGGCCATCTATTGGTCGGGAACGGTGTCAAGTTGGCAGCATTCTCAAAAAAAGACAGGGGGGAGGTAGGGGGCGCAAGCATCAGTATAGCGATTCCGACACACTTTAGAAATCATCCGAAAATCAAAACCATGAAAAAGCGAGCCATTTTGGCCAGCCTGCTTTGCCTGTTCATCATTCAGGCAGGGATGGCACAAAACGAACCTCAGTACACCCTCAGCGGGTACATCAAAGACAGCAGCAGCGGAGAAGAACTATTGTATGCCAATGTCCTTGAGCCTACTACCAGCGCCGGGGCCACCACCAATCTCTACGGATTCTACTCCCTCACCCTGCCTGCCGGGCAGTACGAGCTCACGTTCACCTACCTGGGCTTTCAGCCGCTTACCCGGGCCATCACCCTGAGCGCAGACACAGAGCTGAATGTGGAGCTCACGCCCTCTTCCGCTGTCCTGCAGGAAGTGGTGGTGACGGACAAGGCCGCCAACGAATCCGTGAAGCAGGTAGCCATGAGCCGTATCGCCCTGCCCATTGAGGACATTAAGAAAATGCCTTCCCTCATGGGTGAGCCGGATGTGATCAAAACCATCCAAACCCTGCCGGGCGTAACGAGCGCGGGCGAAGGAACCTCCGCCTTCTTCGTGCGGGGCGGCAGCGCAGACCAAAACCTGGTGCTGCTCGACGAGGCGCCGGTCTATGATGTCAGCCATCTCTTTGGGCTGTTCTCGGTCTTCAATGCAGACATCATTAAGAATGCCGAGCTGTACAAGGGCGGTATCCCCTCCAAATACGGAGGCCGGCTGTCTTCTCTGCTGGAAGTGACGACCCGGGACGGTAACGCCAAGCAATTTTCCGGCTCCGGCGGCATCGGCATCCTGGCCGCGAAGGGCACCATTGAAGGGCCGATTGTGAAAGACAAAGCTTCCTTTATCCTGGCGGGCCGCCGCTCCTATGCCGACCTGTACACCCGCAATAGTGAACAGCTGGACGGCACAGCAGTCATCTTCCACGACCTAAATGCCAAAGTCAACTGGAAAGCAAGTAACAAAGACCGCTTCTTCCTGTCTGCCTACAGCGGGCGCGATATCTGGCAGTTTGATGATGCCTTCCAAATGGACTGGGGGAATACCACGACCTCTTTCCGCTGGAACCATCTGTTCAGCGAGCGTCTATTCTCCAACCTGACGCTGATCTACAGCGATTTTGACTACGCCCTGCAGGACAAGGACGAGGTACAGGGCTTTGAGTGGGTGGCCAATCAGCGGGAGGCTTCGCTGAAGCAGGATATGACCTTTTTCCTCAATCCGGACATTACCCTCAAATTTGGCTATCAGGGCATTTACCGGCGGTTCACACCGGGCACCATTACGCCCAATGGAGACGACAGCATCTACGAAACGACTGAGATGCAAAAGCAGTTTGCCCTGGACCACGCCCTGTACGCAGGCGCAGAGCATCAGGTGAGCGACCGGTTGAGCCTGGAGTATGGCGTACGCTACAGCCTTTTCCAGAATATCGGCGAAGGCACGGTCTATGACTATGCCGAGCCGGGCAATAATGGTAACATCGAGATCGTGGACTCCACCGTCTATGGCAACTTTGACATTATCAAAAGCTTTCAGAATCCGGAACCCCGCTTTGGTGCCCGCTTCATGATCGACGACAGGCAGTCCCTGAAGCTCTCGTACAACCGTATGGTGCAGTACGTACACCTGGTTTCCAATTCGACGGTGCCCATTCCCTTTGCGACCTGGTCACCGAGCTCGCCTTACCTCGACCCGCAGCGGGCAGACCAACTGGCAGTGGGCTACTTCCGGAATTTGCAGGACAATACCTACGAGTTCTCAGCAGAGGCTTACTACAAGAAATCCACTGATGTGACCGACTTTGTGGATAATGCCCAGCTGTTTTTCAACCCCCACATCGTGACCGAATTCCGGCAGGGCGAATCTGAAGCCTACGGGCTGGAGCTGTTCCTGCGCAAGAACAAAGGCAGCCTGCGGGGCTTCGTCAGCTACACCTGGTCTAAGGCCGAAATGGACGTACCGGGCCTCAATGCCGACCAACCCTTTCCCGCCAATCACGACCGCCGCCACAACCTGAATGTAGCCATGAACTACGACATCAACAACCGCTGGAATGTGGGGGCCAACTTCACCTACGCCACCGGCCGCCCTATTACGCTGCCGGTCGGGCAATACGAGTTTGACGGCTACCTGGCCAACTACTACTCCGAGCGCAACGGCTACCGCCTGCCTGACTTCCACCGCCTCGACCTTTCTGCCACCTACGAGCCTAAGAAAAACGAAGGACGGCGGTGGAACAACAGCTTCAGCTTCGGGGTGTACAATGCGTACAACCGCAAGAACCCCTGGACGATCTACACCCAAACCAAACAGGACGATGACGGCAATATCATAGGCGATGGCACCGAGAAGGAAGCCCGGATGGTCTACCTCTTTGGCGCAATGCCCTACTTCACCTGGAACTTTAATTTTTAACCACCCGAATTGACCCACACCATGAAAAATATCATCATTATTTTCCTGTCTGTTATTGCGCTAAGCAGCTGCGATGAAGTCGTCGAGTTAGACATTCAGCAGGCTGAGCCCAGGCTCATCATAGAGGCCCTGGTTACCAATCAGCCAGGCCGGCAGTATGTACAGCTCACCCGGACCATTCCCTTTGGGGCAAAAGAAAAAGTGCCCACCGTCAGTGGAGCATCGGTAAGCGTTTCGGATGCGTATGGCTATGTGATGGACTATACAGAAAGTACGCCCGGCTACTATGTACCTGCGGAGCCCTTCGCGGGAACACCCGGCATTACTTACACCCTTCACGTGGAAGTGGACGGACAAACCTACACTGCTGAGGAAGTGATGCAGGACGTGCCGCCACTGGACAGCCTCGCCGTGCGGGAAGATCCTGCTGAAAAAGCCGACCCGGAAGAGGAAGGCCGGTTCTACGAAGTCCTCATCTACGGTAAGGAGCCACAGGAGACCCAAAACTTTTACCTGTTCAAGTTTTACCGGAATGACACCCTTTTCACGAATGACGGCAGCTGGATTTTCGCGTATGACGATACCATACTGGGAGGCAATATTCAGGCACTCCCGGCTCCGCTTTACTACGCCGCATCAGACAAAGCAAAACTGGAGATGTACCCCATTACCCGGCAGGCGTACCGGTACTATCTCGATCTCAGTTCCAATATCAACAACGATGGCGGCATGTTTAGCGGGCAGCCCGCCAATGTGCGGACCAATATCGAAGGCGGAGCATTAGGATACTTCCAGGCTTCGGTCCTGCATACGCTGGAGACAGAGGTTAACCCGTAGCATTGTTTCAACAAAAGAAGTAGCATAGCCCGGTGCAGCCCTTTCTGTACCGGGCTTTTGTTTTTTGAACACCTGCTCAGACCGTCCGTTAAAGCAGTAGCAAAAGCAACGGATTGTGACAATTGCCGTTTCAGCCGTCAAAAAACAAAAACTATGCTACATTTAAAACAGAACATGCTCGTACTCGCATTACTGACCTTCAGCTTTGGCATAGCCCTTGGGCAGCCCTTTGCAGAAGGCGAACGCTCCATGAGCAAGGGCGTACACAACAGTTTCCTGGTGGACTTTCAAATTGGTGAAGCCGATGACATCGCTGACCTGTGGGTGGACTACCAAAAGGACTTCGATGCCCGCAAGCCTAAGAAGAATGATGCCGGCGAATACTTTGGCGATAATGCCGAGATCGAAGCCATCAGCGCCAATACGATTGACATTTATTCCACGGTAAAATCCAAGAAGCCGGCACCGGGCGCTATCGTGACCATCTGGTTTGACCTGGGCGGCGCTTACCTGTCCTCCGCTACCCACCCTGACCGCATGGAGGGTGCCCGCAACTGGCTGGAAGGCTTCCGCAATTTCGTGATGAAGGAATACGCCGAGGAAGCCCTGGAAGCCGAAGAGGACAAGCTCAAGGACATGGAAAAGGCGCTCAAGGATACCCGCAAAGAAGAGGAGGATATCGCTGAGGACATTAAGGAAATGGAAGCCGAGCTTGCGGAGTTAAAGAAAACACTGGGCAGTGCTCAAAAGGAAACCCAGATGAAAGCCGAAGCCGTCAACAAGCAAAAGCAGATTGTGGAACAGGCCAGGGCGAAAGCGAAATCGCTTAAGAATTAATCCGGTGTACCGCCTTTCCCCCCGGAAGGCTCGCCCTGGGAAGTGAAATCCGGCGCACCGTTCTGTGCATTTGCACCTTCTTTGAGCGGTGCCCATTCCACCCTTGTCCGGGGCAGGCTTTCGGGGTACTCTTTTTGTATGAAGGTAATCAGCCCTTCGCGGACCTGGCAGCGCAGGTCCCAGGCTTCCGATGCATTGCGGGCACTGGCGAGCGCCCGTATTTCCATGGTGTGCCGGTCGGCATTCGTGACCTGCACCACGTTGACGCGTTGGTCCCAGAGCGGATTATCCTTCAGTAGCGCTGTGAATTTTTGCCGTAAGGCATCCACCGGAACCCGGTAGTCGGTGTATAAAAATACATAGGCAAGCAGCTGGGAAGAACTGCGCGTCCAGTTTTGGAAAGGCTTTTCGTTAAAGTAGTTCAGGGGGACGACCAGACGGCGCTCATCCCAAATGCGGACGACCACGTAGGTAAGCGTAATCTCCTCCACCCGGCCCCACTCATTCTCTACGATCACAACATCATCAATCCGGATAGGCTGCGTGAAGGCCAACTGAAAGCCTGCCAGCAGGTTCGCAATTGACTTCTGGGCTGCCAGACCGATGATGATGCCCGCCACGCCGGCTGAGGTCAGCAGGCCGGTACCCAACTCTCGCACCTTATCAAATTGCAGCAAAATGAAGGCTACCGCTACAATGAATACCACCACAGAAACCACCCGCTTGATGTACTGAAACTGTGTGATGATTTTGCGCTCCGTCAGGTTATTCTCCTTGGTGAGGCGGTAGCGGTCGCGGACCAAATCGCTCACCACATCGGTCAGTTCGATCAATGCCCAGCCACCGAATACATAAATGAGGCTTTCAAATAAAATGCTGAGATTGCCTGCTACCCGTTCACTTACTTCAATAAAGGCTATGGCTATATTCAGCCCAACCACCACGCCCAGAAAGCGGGCAGGGCGGCGGAGATTCCGGTTAAAGGATTGAAAAGGCAGGCTGTCCCGGCGCTCTCCGTACCAGTGGATCCCTTTAAAAATGCCCCAGAAGAGCAGGAAGCCCGCAAGC
Organism: Phaeodactylibacter xiamenensis; assembly: GCF_000759025.1. Classification (GTDB taxonomy): domain Bacteria; phylum Bacteroidota; class Bacteroidia; order Chitinophagales; family Saprospiraceae; genus Phaeodactylibacter; species Phaeodactylibacter xiamenensis. The sequence goes on from NZ_JPOS01000014.1 coordinate 73,882, forward strand.
CCTGCCAGTACAAGCTGTATCAAGGGCAGTAGCCAGGCATAAGAGGTTGCTAAAAGTTGGTCAAACATAGACAGGCTTTTTAGAGGTTATCCAAAATAGGGTACTACAGATACAACTCGTCTTTTGCCCGGCTTTGTTCGATCCTGGCTGATTATTCGAAGACAATGGGCTGAGTGGATGCCCCGTTTTGCCCCTGCAGTACCAAATAGTACAAGCCCGGCGCCAGTTGTTGGCGGTGGAGTTGCAGGACCGGCTGGAAGACCGTCCAGGAGCGGAGTTGCTGCCCGTTGCTGTTCATTAACCGGAGCTGAGCCGGATGCCCCGACCAGTGGTCCAGGCGCACGGTAAAGGTGGGGCCGGCAGGGTTGGGGAAAACCGTCCATCCCTGTTGTGGCAATGGCTGCAGCGTAGAGGAAGGCGTACCACAGAAGGGGTCCGACCAGCGCTCATCCGTAATAAAGGCTTCATCGGTCAGGGTGTGGAGAAAGGCGACGAGGGCCTCCTGTTCTTCCTCCGTCAGATCGAGGTGGCGGGGCGGCCCGCTGGGCCCGATACGGAGCTGATGAGACAAATTAGGATGAGGCTGCACATTGCTGTTGTAATGGTCTACCACTTCCTCCAGCGTTTCGAAGCGGCCATCGTGCATGTAGGGGGCGGTCAGCCCAATATTGCGGAGAGAAGGCACCTTGAAAAGCCCGATTTCCTGCGGGATGCCCGTTACACCACCCAGGCCCGGGTCGATGGAGGGGTCGGTGTCCAGGCCGTTGTTGCGCGCCTCGGACGCAATGAAGGCATCTGTTCCGTGGCAAACGGCGCAATTCCCCAATTCCGGATCAAAAAAGACAGCTTTACCGAGGTTTTCCTGGGCTGTAAAATTGGGCAGCGGGCCCTGATTCGGCGGGCCCGGAGGGGCCTGTTGCCGCCCCTGATCCCATTTGGACTGATAGCTAACCATAGAGCGGATGAACTGGGCGAGCGCCCGGGCAATGCGGTCTTCTGTGATTGCAGCATCACCATAGGCACTTTCAAAAAGGGACGGATAGAACTCCGTGGTTTCCAGACGGTAAATAAGTTCGTCCAGCGTAAGCCCCATTTCCACAGGGTCCTGAATCGGTAACAGCGCCTGCTCTTCCAGGCTGCCGGAGCGCTCATCCCAAAAGAAATGCCCGTTGGGATAGTATTTCGCCATGCTCAGCCCCATAGAGTGCCGGGCGGTATGCGCTCCTTCAAAGCCTTCGCTCAGCGTGGCATCATCCGAGAATGCGAGTTCCTGTTTGTGGCAGGAAGCGCAGGCTACCGTTTGGTTGACCGACAGGCGGATATCGTAAAAGAGGACCCGTCCCAGGGTTGCCCCTTCATCGGTGACGGGGTTATCAGCCGGTGTATTATCTGCACCCTGAATGGGGGGCGCATTGAAGAAAAGCGGCAAAGGCAGGTTGGCGTAATTGAACGGCGCTTCTTCAGGCAGATTTAGGCAATCATTACTGACAGGGTCAAAATCAGGACCGAAAGCCGTGAGGGCCAACAATAAAGCGAAAGCAGCAGTGAGGGTTACCATCCGGGGCATAGTCATAGCAGCAGGGTGTTTTTGTGTCACCTTTAGACTTAGCGAAAATAGGAAAGTTTAAACGGGGAAAAGAGCGGGAGAGAAAAGTAGGCAGCCCCTACAATTAAAACTAGTGAGTGTAGTTAGGGGCTGCTTACAAAATTTACGCCTATATCATCAAACTATAACGTAAACGGCCGGGCAGCCCGATGCGCTGCTTTGCGCACTAATTTTTTTCGTATTCGGCTACAAGCTCCTTTAATTCAGATAAGTAGCGCTGCTTTTTTGGGGCGCGCCGCTTGCGGTTGGTGCGGGTAAAAAAGCTGTGCTGTTCCAGAAAACTGACCTGAATGCGGTTCCAGGCTTCCTCGGAAGTAAGCACATTGGAGGCTTTGAGCTCCTCAAAAAGGGTACGCCCGATATCGTAGAAATCATCACGCCCGAGGTAGTCAAGGTCCGCATCGCACATGATTTGCTCCAGCTTATTTTTGGGGGTCTGCGGGATTTTGGTCGCCATAATCATACCGCAGATGCGCTCGATTTCCTGTGGTTTGTAGCCGTAGCGGGGCAGGTGATCGCGGGCGATGCCGCAGCCGAGGCGCTCGTGCTCCTGTGCAGAGATGGTAAAGCCGGAATCGTGGAACAGGGCGGCCGTTTTCAGCAGCATTTCCTCGTAGGGGGTCACCTTTTCGTAATAGCAGAGCTCCTCCACGGTGTACAGCACATCAAGGGTGTGATGAATGCCGTGGTAGTAGAGCTGATTGCTAAGTTCGGATTCCAGTTTGTCGAGGATAAAAGCTTTCGCTGCGTGAAAATTCATGGTTTAGCTTTAATGCCGGTACCGGTTGGTTTCCTGCTGTTCGTTTGATGATCGGCTCCTAAAATTAACCACTTCGCACGGATTACGCAAGGGGGAGTGCTTGCGCACGAAGCCGGGGAAGGTCCTTTTCAGGGGTCTTTTAACGAAACGGAAGTGGCAATTCTTATGCAGGGTGGGATTTTTTTGGGTTTGCGGGCAATAAAAAAATCGCGACCGCAGCAGTTGTTGCCCCGATCGCGATTCCGTTCTGTCTGAAATATGAATTTCTATTCCTCCAGCAGCAGTACACCGCTCGCCAGGAACTTCGTCTCCTTTTTGGGCTCGGTGATGGCTTCGATTTCTTCCTGTGACTTGCCTGCGTCCTCAGCGTAGTGGCGCAGCTCGTCTACCGGTGTTTCTTCCACGAAGGCGTAGCCATCCATGATGACCTTGCGCCCAGCGATGTCCTTAGGCATGAAGAAGCCGTAGTCCTTAAAGCGCACCATGATGGGCTCTGCGTCCGGATCGTCAGAAGCGATGGTCATCCAGCAACCTTTGGCCTGACAGACTTCCTGTACCGTACCGGTAAACTTAACGGCTACAGAGTCCGCAGCTTCAGTTTCCATCTTGCTGCTCAGGTCCTGATAAGAAATAGCACCATCGGCAGTGATGGCTTCGCCAAAAGTCTGTGGCTCGGCAGGCGCTTCCGTCTCAGTGGTTTCAGTAGCCGCTTCTTCCGCCGGAGCGCTTTCGGAATTACAGGAAAACAGGAGGGCAGCAAAGGTGCCGGCAAATAATAGTTTCTTCAACATGATTTCTAGATTTTGATTTCTTTACGGCCTTTTGAGGCTTTGCAGCGCAAAGATAACCAATTTTGAGCTCCCGGTCTATATATCGTCTTGCCGGGCGTGTATGATGATCAGGCAGCAGCAGCCCAATTAAACGTGCTCCGTGAAATGTTCCAGATTTGGCACGTTTGCCCTAAAATTCAGCAATGCGCATTGTCTTTTCAACTTTATAACGTATCTTCACACAGAAACAAATTAAAAGAAACTCCAATCAACTCACTGTCAAAACAAAATTCTCTCTATGAAAAACTTACTATCCTTCAGAATTCCATCTATCCTTCTTGCTTTTTTTCTTGGCCTTAGTTTTCACTTCGTATCCTTTACAGGTAACGCTCAAACTGCTTTTCAAGGGCAGATTGTCAATGTACACGATTCTCTTCGAACAGCATTGGATGTCAATCTGGGTGAAAACAAATGGGACATATTTGATTTTGACTTTACAGCCATAAGAAATCATGGAAATAAAGGGGGGGGTAGAATTTAATTTTATAATTGAAAACAAGTACAATTGGACTTTTTCCCTAAATCAGAACCCAATTAATACGGGACTTCAAATGGGGGTATGTAAAGCCTTCTTAGGGGTCTCCCCAACCACACCCAATAATTATTCCCGATGGTACATTGGAGATACCTATACCAATATTACAATTATTGAGGATGGTGTACTGTATGAAATTTACCCTATTGAAATTCCAGGTTTATCAAATTCAAATACACATATCGTGTTTTACAGTTCGGAAAGCGCTTGTTTTTCTTTGAACATACCTAATGGTCCCTGCAATGCAAATACGCAAGGGGCGATTTACGAGTTGGGGCTGGAAGTTGATTATGATACTTACATCCAGTTTGGAGGAGATGAAAATGCGGAGACGATGATCACAGAAAGACTTCTGGCACGGCTGGATAAGGTCTTTTCTTTTTACAAAAGTTATTTTGATATTTGCTTTGATGTTCGTGGCCCTTATTTCCGTAAAAGCAACGATAAATTTTTTGGTCCCTCTGCCTTGAATTCAATAAGGGACAATTGGAATTTTAACCGAGCATGCATCCCGGTTGACGGAATAATCATGGTTAACACTGGTAATAACCTACCCTCGGCAGGACAAACCAATGGAAATTTTACTGATCCCTGTAATTTTGATGATTCAACTACGCCTTTAACGAGTTACGTGGATTGGCAACTGCCCATGGATTTTTCTCCGGACGATGATTTTAATGACTACTTCACCCAGATTATGGCACATGAACTAGGCCATCAACTAACCGGAAGGAACCATATTGACGATAGCGATTATTGCGGATCTGGTTTTGCTCTTTGTACAGCAACCGGCCAGTCATGTAAACCGCTGATGTGTGCAGGCGGAGGAGGTGGAGATTTTTATAGTAATAACCTCTCCAGTTGCTCTTTAAATGAAATACAAAACCGGCTGGATACGCGCAGCTGCTATCAGGATTATCGGCCTTATCCCCCTAACTTGCCATGCCCGGAATGCGATCATGAATTGAGCCTTACCCCAGACCAAGATTATATGGTGCTAAATTGCGGAGAAGAAACCACTACCGTTAATTATACTTTTGATTTTTGCAATTATTGCGCACTTGGAGAGTTCGATTTTACAATCAATCTCAGAAATTTTAGCAATATTAACTTGATTGCCCCTCCTGATGCTCCTTTTACAGTTACTCAGGGGCCCTTCGATACCGGTATACTAACGATTGAGGATGTCAACCTTGATGTGGAGGAGTGTTTTTCCTTCGAATACGCATTGGAGTACCTGGCTCCAAATTTATTCGATTCATACACGGCTTTGATATCTGTCGATAGTACACACCTTGACTCCAACAGTACACAACATTTAGAAGAAGATACCTTTATCTTGAATTTTCCAGCCAACACTTTTTATTCCGATGCCGCAGACGATAATGAGTTTGAACCAATAAATGGAAGATTGTCTTTCTTAATCGGAGCAGGATTGATGCCGCCGACTGGATCTACTGGAGAACAAATCAGAAGGCGTGTAATTGACGATCTCATCATTGATATGGACAACATTAGCGGAGCTGATCAATACTCCATCACGAATACAGCCTCTATATTGCTCATGGAGCCGGGTACCCGTATTATAGTGGAAAGCGGCACCCTGGAGCTAAGGGATACCCGTATTCGTGGGTGCGATGGCATGTGGGGTTCTATTCAGGTAGAAGACGGAGCTGAACTTATTGCGCAGCGTTGCGATATCCGGGATGGGACAACAGCTATAAAACTGGGCAATGGCGCCCGGGCAGGTATTACCAATTGCAACTTTCTGAATAATTACGTTGGCGTAAGCCTCGACAATAAATACTACACCAATACCGCTGACCTTTATCGGTTCTATGGCAATGATTTCCGTGGTGAGGGCTACCTGAAAGCTCCATTACAAGATACCCGGTCAGCATTTGGCGTCCGGATCAACAAAGGGGCTGTGATCCTGGGCGATTTAAACAAAAGCCCGAACCGCTTTGATGGGCTTCAAAATGGCATCTATGCCTCACGGGCTACGCTCAGTGTGAGGAATAGTTCTTTTACCAATATCACTGCTCCCCCACCCAATGAACCTTCCGCATTCCCCTTTACAGGACGTGCAGTTGGAGTTAGGGGCGCTTCCGTTTACAATGCCAATATTTTCATGAGCGGGACGGGTGAAGCCCTATACTTCGAAGACTGTGATCATGCGGTTGATATTGAGCAAAGCAGTGCCTGGATAAGGAGCTTGTCGATCAACAATTGCGATGTTGGCATACGTGCAGCCAATTGTGACCAACGCTTCCTCAGGATATTTAACAACTATGATATGGCCGTAAATCAGACCGGTATAGAACTGGTCCAGAATAATCCCCTGCACGCCTGGATAGGGGATAATCGTATCAACTTCGGGGCTGAAGCAGGCGGTGAACTGACCGGTATCCTCGTTGATGAAAGCGCCTTTGCCAGTGCAACGGACTTTGGCAAGTACAATATCGCCAAAAACCAGGTGACGCTGCCCGGCAACGGCACCGGCATCCTCCTGGGCACCGGCCGCTACATCGACCTCAAAGAGAATGTGGTGCGCCTCGAAGGCAACAACGCCAACCAAACCGGCATTCAGCTGGAGGGCACCGAAAACGCATGGCTGCGCTGCAACACCGTGGAAGGCCCCGCTAATTTTGGCCCCAACACTATCGGTATTGATGGATTTGGCGCGGCCGGGACCTGGCTCGACTGCAACCAAACCAACAATACCTTCCGGGGCTTCCGCTTCAATGGCATGGGCGATGCCGTCCAATTCCGGGGGAATACTATGGGGGACCATTTCCATGGGTTGCTCCTCAATGAAGATGGAATCATCGGGCAACAAAACTATCACAACAACTACTGGTGCGGCAGCTATATGGATTCGGAAAATGGTGTGGAAGTTGGTGCCCGGCATTTGGGGGATGAGGATGTTGTCTCACAATCTCCTTTCTTCATTGACCCAAGCCTGATTGATCAAGGTAACTGTGCAGTGCTGCCGGGCTGGGCAGCTTCGGGAGATTGGTTTGAACCAATTGCACCGGATAATCAAGACACCAATTATTTCTGCTCTACCCCCAACTTCGATGCCTGTTCCAACAACGCCCCCGATTCTCCAACCCCGCAGGAAGAAGACGAGGATATTTTGCTCCGCAAGCTGGGCAACGGCACCTTTCAGGCCAGCCGTTATCAAAGTGCCCTGAAATACACCGGGCAGCGCCACCTTTACAAGCGCCTGGAGCACCAAAGCACCCCGCTTAGCAACTGGAAGCTCAGTTTCCTGAATCAGGCTGGCTCTACTCCGGTAGGCGAATACAACAGTATTGATCAAAGTATTAAAGAAGCGCTCACCCTGCCAGACACTATAGCGCAGTCCCTTGCCGCTCAGGACAGTAGCCTCATGGAAGTTATGGATGAATTATCTGGCATTGATGCTGCGCTGTCGGCTGAACCTCCAACGGACACGGCTGAACTACTGCTCAAAAGACGGGAAATGTTAGCGAGCCTGGCTCTTCAGGATTCCATTGCCGGCAACCTCCGTGCAGCCGTTCAAAAAGAGCAGCAGGAAACCCTTTCTCTCATTGGGGCCGCAAACCAAAACGCCCCGGCTGATTCTCTGTACGAAGCCAATGAGCAAGCTTTCAATACCCTTGCTATCAAAGCAGCAGCAAGTATTGACAGCCTTTCCGGCTCAGAGCTGAGTGCCTTATTCAGCCTTGCGAATCAATGCCCCCTCTCCGGAGGCGATGCCGTCTTCCGGGCCCGCAGCCTCTACCGCCTTGCTGACCCTACCTACCGTTTTGATAATGCTGCACTCTGCCAACCCAGTGCTGCCTTGCGGGCGCCAAAGGCAACCGAATCGCTTGACTTTACCCTGTTTCCTAATCCCACCTCAGGTCTCACGGTGCTGGAGTTTAGCACCCCGCTTTCCGGCAGGGCAAATGTCACCCTCTACAGCCTTCAGGGTCAGCCGGTGCTACAACAAACAGCAGGAGAAGGCGCACAGCATATCCTGCTGGAAACAGCGGCTTTGCCCGGCGGGACTTACTTTTGCAGGGTGATGGGAGTTGATGGAGTGACGGGCGTGAAGAAGTTGGTGAAATTATAAGACTAAGTTTGAGGGCTATCCGGAAAAACATGCCGGATAGCCCTTGCTAGACAAAGCATAAGATATGAAACACTGGCTGCACCAAATACTTCTACCTGTATTTTTGCTTACCCTATACAATGGAAATACCCAAGAGCATGATTATGGATGGATTATAGGCTACAATAGTGAGTCTGCCCCCGGGTATGAAGGAATGATTTTAGACTTTAACAATTCCCCCATGCAGGTGAAAGATTATGCTATCAATGCCAACTTGTTTATTAGCAGTGCCTGCATTGCCGATGAAGATGGCAATCCACTGTTTTACACCAATGGTTGTTCGGTATTTACCAGCACAGGGGCGGTCATGGAAAATGGGGACAGCCTTAATTTTGGGGCTGTTTACGAAGAACATTGTGAGGGGGTTAGGTTTAGCTACACCGCCGGCCGCCAAAGCAGCTTAATCCTGCCCATGCCCGGCAGCGACAGCCTCTACTACCTCTTCCACAAGCGGATCATTTATCAGGAAGAGCCGGTCTTTGATGTCATCACCGACCGTATCCTTTATTCTGTGGTGGATATGAGCGCCAATCAGGGGCTGGGCCGGGTGGTGGAGAAAAATGTTGCCCTTTTTGAGGAACCTACGGTAGGGGGGCAATTAACGGCAGTAAAGCACGCCAACGGGGAAGATTGGTGGATTGTGAACGCTTTGGATCAATCCCCAGAATATGCTTTTTTTCTACTCGATAATACGGGCGCTGCGTTTTCTCATATAGATTCAATGGGCCTGCCAGCTTCCTATAGTGGATCAAGAGGCGGTCAGGCCAGCTTCTCCCCCGACGGCCGCTACTACGCCCGCTACAGTGCCGACGGGCTCTTCCTCATGGAATTCGACCGGCAGGCCGGGGCGCTGAGTGCGTTTCAGCATATCCCCATACCGGACGTGCATGCACGGGGCGGGGTAGCCTTCTCCCCCAGCTCAGAGCTGTGTTACGTCAGCGCCTTTGATACCATTATGCAGTTTGACCTCATGGCACCGGACATTGAAGCTTCCGGTGTTGTCGTTGCGGTATATGATGGCTTTCTGGATAATTATGCTATTACCTTTGGAAACCTTCAACTTGGGCCAGACTGTAAAATTTATAGTAATGTATTTGCTACCGTGCCTTATCTTCATGTCATACACCAGCCCAATGAAAGAGGCACTACCTGTCAGGTAGAGCAAAGGGGGCTACAACTGCCTCACCGGCTCGCTAGTACACTCCCCCACTTCCCCAACTACCGCCTCGGCCCCCTAATCCCCGGCGAGGCACCGCCTCCGCCCTGCGAGACGGTGGTGAGTACGCCTACGGTGCCTCCACAGGCTGGGGCGGGCTTTAGCCTCTACCCCAACCCTGCCTCCGGGCTTACGACGGTGGAGTTTAGCACCCCGCTTTCCGGCAGGGCAAATGTCACCCTCTACAGCCTTCAGAGTCAGCCGGTACTACAACAAACAGCAGGAGAAGGCGCACAGCACGTTCTGCTGGAAACAGCGGCTTTGCCCGGCGGGACTTACTTTTGCAGGGTTACAGGAGTTGACGGAATAACGGGCGTGAAGAAGTTGGTGAAATTATAGGACCCAGCTTGAGGGCTATCCGGAAAAACATGCCGGATAGCCCTTGCTAGACAAAGCATAAGATATGAAACACTGGCTGCACCAAATACTTCTACCTGTATTTTTGCTTACCCTATACAATGGAAATACCCAAGAGCATGATTATGGATGGATTATAGGCTACAATAGTGAGTCTGCCCCCGGGTATGAAGGAATGATTTTAGACTTTAACAATTCCCCCATGCAGGTGAAAGATTATGCTATCAATGCCAACTTGTTTATTAGCAGTGCCTGCATTGCCGATGAAGATGGCAATCCACTGTTTTACACCAATGGTTGTTCGGTATTTACCAGCACAGGGGCGGTCATGGAAAATGGGGACAGCCTTAATTTTGGGGCTGTTTACGAAGAACATTGTGAGGGGGTTAGGTTTAGCTACACCGCCGGCCGCCAAAGCAGCTTAATCCTGCCCATGCCCGGCAGCGACAGCCTCTACTACCTTTTCCACAAGCGGATCATTTATCAGGAAGA
>NZ_JPOS01000015.1 GCF_000759025.1 Phaeodactylibacter xiamenensis
TCGATCAACAATTGCGATGTTGGCATACGTGCAGCCAATTGTGACCAACGCTTCCTCAGGATATTTAACAACTATGATATGGCCGTAAATCAGACCGGTATAGAACTGGTCCAGAATAATCCCCTGCACGCCTGGATAGGGGATAATCGTATCAACTTCGGGGCTGAAGCAGGCGGTGAACTGACCGGTATCCTCGTTGATGAAAGCGCCTTTGCCAGTGCAACGGACTTTGGCAAGTACAATATCGCCAAAAACCAGGTGACGCTGCCCGGCAACGGCACCGGCATCCTCCTGGGCACCGGCCGCTACATCGACCTCAAAGAGAATGTGGTGCGCCTCGAAGGCAACAACGCCAACCAAACCGGCATTCAGCTGGAGGGCACCGAAAACGCATGGCTGCGCTGCAACACCGTGGAAGGCCCCGCTAATTTTGGCCCCAACACTATCGGTATTGATGGATTTGGCGCGGCCGGGACCTGGCTCGACTGCAACCAAACCAACAATACCTTCCGGGGCTTCCGCTTCAATGGCATGGGCGATGCCGTCCAATTCCGGGGGAATACTATGGGGGACCATTTCCATGGGTTGCTCCTCAATGAAGATGGAATCATCGGGCAACAAAACTATCACAACAACTACTGGTGCGGCAGCTATATGGATTCGGAAAATGGTGTGGAAGTTGGTGCCCGGCATTTGGGGGATGAGGATGTTGTCTCACAATCTCCTTTCTTCATTGACCCAAGCCTGATTGATCAAGGTAACTGTGCAGTGCTGCCGGGCTGGGCAGCTTCGGGAGATTGGTTTGAACCAATTGCACCGGATAATCAAGACACCAATTATTTCTGCTCTACCCCCAACTTCGATGCCTGTTCCAACAACGCCCCCGATTCTCCAACCCCGCAGGAAGAAGACGAGGATATTTTGCTCCGCAAGCTGGGCAACGGCACCTTTCAGGCCAGCCGTTATCAAAGTGCCCTGAAATACACCGGGCAGCGCCACCTTTACAAGCGCCTGGAGCACCAAAGCACCCCGCTTAGCAACTGGAAGCTCAGTTTCCTGAATCAGGCTGGCTCTACTCCGGTAGGCGAATACAACAGTATTGATCAAAGTATTAAAGAAGCGCTCACCCTGCCAGACACTATAGCGCAGTCCCTTGCCGCTCAGGACAGTAGCCTCATGGAAGTTATGGATGAATTATCTGGCATTGATGCTGCGCTGTCGGCTGAACCTCCAACGGACACGGCTGAACTACTGCTCAAAAGACGGGAAATGTTAGCGAGCCTGGCTCTTCAGGATTCCATTGCCGGCAACCTCCGTGCAGCCGTTCAAAAAGAGCAGCAGGAAACCCTTTCTCTCATTGGGGCCGCAAACCAAAACGCCCCGGCTGATTCTCTGTACGAAGCCAATGAGCAAGCTTTCAATACCCTTGCTATCAAAGCAGCAGCAAGTATTGACAGCCTTTCCGGCTCAGAGCTGAGTGCCTTATTCAGCCTTGCGAATCAATGCCCCCTCTCCGGAGGCGATGCCGTCTTCCGGGCCCGCAGCCTCTACCGCCTTGCTGACCCTACCTACCGTTTTGATAATGCTGCACTCTGCCAACCCAGTGCTGCCTTGCGGGCGCCAAAGGCAACCGAATCGCTTGACTTTACCCTGTTTCCTAATCCCACCTCAGGTCTCACGGTGCTGGAGTTTAGCACCCCGCTTTCCGGCAGGGCAAATGTCACCCTCTACAGCCTTCAGGGTCAGCCGGTGCTACAACAAACAGCAGGAGAAGGCGCACAGCATATCCTGCTGGAAACAGCGGCTTTGCCCGGCGGGACTTACTTTTGCAGGGTGATGGGAGTTGATGGAGTGACGGGCGTGAAGAAGTTGGTGAAATTATAAGACTAAGTTTGAGGGCTATCCGGAAAAACATGCCGGATAGCCCTTGCTAGACAAAGCATAAGATATGAAACACTGGCTGCACCAAATACTTCTACCTGTATTTTTGCTTACCCTATACAATGGAAATACCCAAGAGCATGATTATGGATGGATTATAGGCTACAATAGTGAGTCTGCCCCCGGGTATGAAGGAATGATTTTAGACTTTAACAATTCCCCCATGCAGGTGAAAGATTATGCTATCAATGCCAACTTGTTTATTAGCAGTGCCTGCATTGCCGATGAAGATGGCAATCCACTGTTTTACACCAATGGTTGTTCGGTATTTACCAGCACAGGGGCGGTCATGGAAAATGGGGACAGCCTTAATTTTGGGGCTGTTTACGAAGAACATTGTGAGGGGGTTAGGTTTAGCTACACCGCCGGCCGCCAAAGCAGCTTAATCCTGCCCATGCCCGGCAGCGACAGCCTCTACTACCTTTTCCACAAGCGGATCATTTATCAGGAAGA
>NZ_JPOS01000016.1 GCF_000759025.1 Phaeodactylibacter xiamenensis
GCGGCAGCTATATGGATTCGGAAAATGGTGTGGAAGTTGGTGCCCGGCATTTGGGGGATGAGGATGTTGTCTCACAATCTCCTTTCTTCATTGACCCAAGCCTGATTGATCAAGGTAACTGTGCAGTGCTGCCGGGCTGGGCAGCTTCGGGAGATTGGTTTGAACCAATTGCACCGGATAATCAAGACACCAATTATTTCTGCTCTACCCCCAACTTCGATGCCTGTTCCAACAACGCCCCCGATTCTCCAACCCCGCAGGAAGAAGACGAGGATATTTTGCTCCGCAAGCTGGGCAACGGCACCTTTCAGGCCAGCCGTTATCAAAGTGCCCTGAAATACACCGGGCAGCGCCACCTTTACAAGCGCCTGGAGCACCAAAGCACCCCGCTTAGCAACTGGAAGCTCAGTTTCCTGAATCAGGCTGGCTCTACTCCGGTAGGCGAATACAACAGTATTGATCAAAGTATTAAAGAAGCGCTCACCCTGCCAGACACTATAGCGCAGTCCCTTGCCGCTCAGGACAGTAGCCTCATGGAAGTTATGGATGAATTATCTGGCATTGATGCTGCGCTGTCGGCTGAACCTCCAACGGACACGGCTGAACTACTGCTCAAAAGACGGGAAATGTTAGCGAGCCTGGCTCTTCAGGATTCCATTGCCGGCAACCTCCGTGCAGCCGTTCAAAAAGAGCAGCAGGAAACCCTTTCTCTCATTGGGGCCGCAAACCAAAACGCCCCGGCTGATTCTCTGTACGAAGCCAATGAGCAAGCTTTCAATACCCTTGCTATCAAAGCAGCAGCAAGTATTGACAGCCTTTCCGGCTCAGAGCTGAGTGCCTTATTCAGCCTTGCGAATCAATGCCCCCTCTCCGGAGGCGATGCCGTCTTCCGGGCCCGCAGCCTCTACCGCCTTGCTGACCCTACCTACCGTTTTGATAATGCTGCACTCTGCCAACCCAGTGCTGCCTTGCGGGCGCCAAAGGCAACCGAATCGCTTGACTTTACCCTGTTTCCTAATCCCACCTCAGGTCTCACGGTGCTGGAGTTTAGCACCCCGCTTTCCGGCAGGGCAAATGTCACCCTCTACAGCCTTCAGGGTCAGCCGGTGCTACAACAAACAGCAGGAGAAGGCGCACAGCATATCCTGCTGGAAACAGCGGCTTTGCCCGGCGGGACTTACTTTTGCAGGGTGATGGGAGTTGATGGAGTGACGGGCGTGAAGAAGTTGGTGAAATTATAAGACTAAGTTTGAGGGCTATCCGGAAAAACATGCCGGATAGCCCTTGCTAGACAAAGCATAAGATATGAAACACTGGCTGCACCAAATACTTCTACCTGTATTTTTGCTTACCCTATACAATGGAAATACCCAAGAGCATGATTATGGATGGATTATAGGCTACAATAGTGAGTCTGCCCCCGGGTATGAAGGAATGATTTTAGACTTTAACAATTCCCCCATGCAGGTGAAAGATTATGCTATCAATGCCAACTTGTTTATTAGCAGTGCCTGCATTGCCGATGAAGATGGCAATCCACTGTTTTACACCAATGGTTGTTCGGTATTTACCAGCACAGGGGCGGTCATGGAAAATGGGGACAGCCTTAATTTTGGGGCTGTTTACGAAGAACATTGTGAGGGGGTTAGGTTTAGCTACACCGCCGGCCGCCAAAGCAGCTTAATCCTGCCCATGCCCGGCAGCGACAGCCTCTACTACCTTTTCCACAAGCGGATCATTTATCAGGAAGAACCAGTCTTTGATGTCATCACCGACCGTATCCTTTATTCTGTGGTGGACATGAGCGCCAATCAGGGGCTGGGCCGGGTGGTGGAGAAAAATGTTGCCCTTTTTGAGGAACCTACCGTCTACGGGCAATTAACCGCAGTAAAGCACGCCAATGGCGAAGACTGGTGGATTGTCAATGCCTTGGACCAATCAGATGAGTATGTTTTTTTCCTGTTCGATAGTAGTGGGCCCTCTTTTTCGCATACCCAGGTTATAGGTAATATAAGCAGTAGCAGTGGCTCTTCAGGCGGGCAGGCCAACTTCTCCCCCAATGGCCGCTACTACGCCCGCTACAGTGCCGACGGGCTCTTCCTCATGGAATTCGACCGGCAGGCCGGGGCGCTGAGTGCGTTTCAGCATATCCCCATACCGGACGTGCATGCACGGGGCGGGGTAGCCTTCTCCCCCAGCTCAGAGCTGTGTTACGTCAGCGCCTTTGATACCATTATGCAGTTTGACCTCATGGCACCGGATATTGAAGCTTCCGGCACCGTCGTCGCGGTATACGATGGGTTTATTGACCTTTTTGCCATCACTTTTGGGAACCTTCAGCTTGGACCTGATTGCAAAATATACTGCAAGGTATTCGCCGCTGTACCTTATCTTCATGTCATACATCAGCCCAATCAAAGAGGCACTGCCTGCCAGGTGGAGCAAAGGGGCGTAATTCTGCCCTATAGAAACTATAGCATGCTGCCCCACTTCCCAAACTACCGCCTCGGCCCCCTAATCCCCGGCGAGGCACCGCCTCCGCCCTGCGAGACGGTGGTGAGTACGCCTACGGTGCCTCCACAGGCTGGGGCGGGCTTTAGCCTCTACCCCAACCCTGCCTCCGGGCTTACGACGGTGGAGTTTAGCACCCCGCTTTCCGGCAGGGCAAATGTCACCCTCTACAGCCTTCAGAGTCAGCCGGTACTACAACAAACAGCAGGAGAAGGCGCACAGCACGTTCTGCTGGAAACAGCGGCTTTGCCCGGCGGGACTTACTTTTGCAGGGTTACAGGAGTTGACGGAATAACGGGCGTGAAGAAGTTGGTGAAATTATAGGACCCAGCTTGAGGGCTATCCGGAAAAACATGCCGGATAGCCCTTGCTAGACAAAGCATAAGATATGAAACACTGGCTGCACCAAATACTTCTACCTGTATTTTTGCTTACCCTATACAATGGAAATACCCAAGAGCATGATTATGGATGGATTATAGGCTACAATAGTGAGTCTGCCCCCGGGTATGAAGGAATGATTTTAGACTTTAACAATTCCCCCATGCAGGTGAAAGATTATGCTATCAATGCCAACTTGTTTATTAGCAGTGCCTGCATTGCCGATGAAGATGGCAATCCACTGTTTTACACCAATGGTTGTTCGGTATTTACCAGCACAGGGGCGGTCATGGAAAATGGGGACAGCCTTAATTTTGGGGCTGTTTACGAAGAACATTGTGAGGGGGTTAGGTTTAGCTACACCGCCGGCCGCCAAAGCAGCTTAATCCTGCCCATGCCCGGCAGCGACAGCCTCTACTACCTTTTCCACAAGCGGATCATTTATCAGGAAGAACCAGTCTTTGATGTCATCACCGACCGTATCCTTTATTCTGTGGTGGACATGAGCGCCAATCAGGGGCTGGGCCGGGTGGTGGAGAAAAATGTTGCCCTATTTGAGGAGCCTACGGTTTACGGTGAATTAACCGCAGTGAAGCATGCCAATGGCGAAGACTGGTGGATTGTCAATGCCCTGGACCAATCAGATGAGTATGTTTTTTTCCTGTTCGATAGTAGTGGGCCCTATTTTTCGCACACCCAGGTCCTAGGAGACAGCAGCAGTTTTGCCGGTTCTGGCGGCGGCCAGGCCAACTTCTCCCCCGATGGCCGCTACTACGCCCGTTACAGTGCCGACGGGCTCTTCCTCATGGAATTCGACCGGCAGGCTGGGGTGCTGAATGCGTTTCAGCATATCCCTATACCAGACGTGAATGCCCTAGGTGGAGTTGCCTTTTCACCCAACTCCGAGCTGTGCTACGTCAGCGCCTTTGATACCATTATGCAGTTTGACCTCATGGCACCGGATATTGAAGCTTCCGGTACCGTCGTCGCGGTATACGATGGGTTTATTGACCTTTTTGCCATCACTTTTGGGAACCTTCAGCTTGGACCTGATTGCAAAATATACTGCAATGTGTTCGCCACCGTACCTTATCTTCATGTCATACATCAGCCCAATCAAAGAGGCACTGCCTGCCAGGTGGAGCAAAGGGGCGTAATCCTGCCCTATAGAAACTATAGCATGCTGCCCCACTTCCCCAACTATCGCCTCGGCCCCCTAATCCCCGGCGAGGCACCGCCTCCGCCCTGCGAGACGGTGGTGAGTACGCCTACGGTGCCTCCACAGGCTGGGGCGGGCTTTAGCCTCTACCCCAACCCTAGCTCCGGGCTTACAACGGTGGAATTCAGCACCCCGCTTTCCGGCCGGGCAAATGTCACCCTCTACAGCCTTCAGGGGCAGCCGGTACTACAGCAAACAGCAGGAGAAGGCGCACAGCACGTGTTACTGGAAACAGTGACTTTACCCAGCGGGACTTACTTCTGCAGGGTGACAGGAGTTGATGGATCGACGGGCGTGAAGAAGTTGGTAATAACAGGCAGGTAACTAACAACAGCGCTCACCGGAGGCCCTCAGTGAGCATATGGTTAAGCGTTTCAATGCATGCTTCAAAAAGATGAAAGACCGGATGCACGGTGCGTGGGTAAGGCGGCTATGCAAACCCAATTAAGGCTTCCATCCCACGTTGTTTGAACTACCCCCAACGCCCACTTCCAAACACCCCATGTCCGATATCGAACAGGTAGCAAAAACCCGAAAGCGTAAAAACGTGATAATCAATACCTCCATTTTTGGCACGACTCCTGCACCGCTCTCAGCAAAACAATACCTGAGAGATGGACCGACCAATATCTAACACCAAGAAAAAGCGCCGCCTGGGCAAAAACGCCCTCCGCATTACCGGGCTGATTGCTGTATTAGTTGGCGCCCTGTTTGTGCTGCGCAGCATGCTCACCAAAGAGCTGGACCGCAAAGATTTTCAAACAGCTACCGTTGAGGTGGGCAAAGTCGAAGAGGCCATCACTGCTTCCGGGCTCGTCGTCCCGGCCTTTGAGCAGCAACTCACCGCCCCTGTCACCGCTGCTATTCAGGAAGTGCACCGGCAGTCGGGTGATAAAGTCGAGCGGGGCGATACCATTCTCCAACTGGATGAAGAGTACATCCGTCTGCAGTACGAATCGCTGGCCGATCAGCTGGAGCTGAAGAAGAACAAAATCACCCGACTGCGGCACGAGTACGACAAAAACATTCAGGACCTGGCTTACGAAAGCGAAATCAAAGCCCTGCAAATCTCCAGCCTGGAGGCTCAACTGGCAGACACCAAGCGCCTGCGCGAAATCGGCTCCGCAACACCGGAGGAAGTCGATCAGGCTCAACTGCAGCTGGATATCGCCCGCCTGGAAAAGCAAAAACTGGACAACGAACTGCGCTTCCGCGAACAGGTCCTGCCCGGCGACCGCCGCAATCTGGAACTGGAGGTCCGCATGGAGGAAAAGAAAAGCAGTGAGCTCGCCCGCAAGCTTCGGGAAACGAGTGTCATCGCACCCCGCTCTGGTGTAATCACCTGGATTAATGAAGACCTCGGCAAGCAGGTCAGCGAAGGCGAACTGCTGGTCCGCCTGGCCGACCTGCAGCGCTACCGCATCGAGGCGACCTGCTCCGATCGCTACGCCGCTCAGGTCAAAATCGGGCTGCCGGTACGGGTGCGCATCAATCAGACGGACCTGAACGGGCGCATCTCCACTATCCTGCCGGCAGTGGAAAACAACACCGTGGCCTTCATCGTCGAGCTGGACGAGCCCGACCACCCCAAGCTGCGCCCCAACCGCCGCGTGGAGGTCTTCCTGATTGCCAATGCCCGCGAGCAAGCCCTGCGACTGAAAAACGGGCCGGCCTTCCGGGGCAAAACCATACAGCCGCTGTTTGTCGTGGACGGCAAGGAAGCCCGCCGCACGGAAGCCCGCATTGGCCTCACTAGTGTCGACTACGTGGAGCTGCTGGAAACCGACCTGCAGCCCGGCCAGCAAGTCATCATTTCCGATATGGCTGCCTACGAACACCTGGAGCAGATCAAGCTGGAAGAATAAGCGCCTGCAACTCCTATTCACAAGCGATCAAAACCTGAGCCATGAAACAAATCATCACCTTATACCTTAGCCTGCTGCCCATCGCCCTTATGGCACAGGTACTGCCCGACAGCCTGCAACTGGAAGCCTTCCTCCAACTGGCCGAAGCGCGCAGCCTGGACCGGCAGCAAGCCGAAACGGACCTGGAACTGGCAGAGCTGGACTTCCGGTTGTTCCGCGCCAGCCAACGCCCACAGCTTCTGGCGAGCGCCAATCTCCCCAATTACCAGCGTACTGTAAGTGAAATTGTACAGCCAAATGGCACCGTACTTTTCCAGCCTATCCGCAACAACAACAGCGCCCTGGGACTGCGCCTCACACAGGCCATCCCGGCTACCGGGGGCACTCTGTTTGTGCAGAGCAACCTGCAGCGCTTTGACGACTTTGAAGGGAATAACTCCCTCTACAACGGCATACCCATCCGCATAGGGCTGGCACAACCCCTGTTTGGCTTCAACGAGCAAAAGTGGGCGCAACAACTGGCGCCCGTACGCCTGACCGAAGCGCAGAAGCAATACCGCGCCGACCGGGCGACCATCCGTACCGCAGCCACCCGACTGTTTTTTAATTTCCTTTATGCCCGTACGGAACTCGACATCGCTATTGCCAATCAGGAAAGCAATCAGGAGCTGTTCGAAATCGCACAGGAACGACATAACCTGGGCAAAATTTCGGACAGCGACCTGATGCAGTTGCAGGTCAGCCTGCTTTCTGCAAAGCGCAGCCGCCGCAATGCAGAGCAGACCTACCGCGACCGGGCCGCTCAAATCCGGGCTTTCCTGGGCTTGGCACCGGAGGCAGACCTGCCCTATCCCAAACGGCCGGGCACGCCTCCCAAGGTTACCCTTGAACCGGAAGCAGCCATTGCCGAAGCATTCAAAAACCGGCCGGAGCTGGACCACTACGCCCGCCGCATTCTTGAAGCCGAACAGGAAGTGGCCCGCGCCAAAGGGCAGGGCGGCTTTCAGGCTGACCTGATCGCTTCTGTAGGCTGGACCCGTTCGGCTCAGGACCTGGAGCAGATTTACCAGTCGCCACTGAACGAACAGCTGCTACAGGTACAGGTCAGCGTGCCTATATTGGACTGGGGCGCACAGCGTAGCCGCGTAGCCCTGCAGCAGGCCCGCCTCGAACTCGAGCAGCGGCAGGTCCAACAGGAAGAACTGGATTTTCAGACCGATGTACGGCAGACCTTGCAGCAGGTCCAAAACCTGCAGCAGGAGGTACAACTGGCACAATCCCTGACCAACCTGGCACAGGAGCGCTTCCGCATCGCTCTGGAAAGCTACCGCCTTGGCGGCATTGATATTACGAATCTCATCATCAGTCAGCAGGAGAAAGACCTGGCCATGCGCACCTATATTTTCGCCCTGGGCGACTACTGGCAGGCCTACTACGAACTGCAGCGGCTGACTTTAATCGAATTTTAAACTTTCAAAAATACCTACGCCATGATACAGCTTGAAAACATCACCAAAGTCTATCAGACCAAAGTCATTGAAACCACTGCCCTGGACAACATCAACATCGAAGTTCCGGAGGGCGAATTCCTATCCATCATGGGCCCGTCCGGCTGCGGCAAAAGCACCCTGCTCAACATCATGGGCATGATTGATGAGCCCACTACCGGGCAGGTCAAGGTTGCCGGGAAGTTGGTGGGCAATTACCACTCCAAAGCCACGGCCCGTTTTCGCAATGAGCAACTGGGCTTCATTTTCCAGAGCTTCCACCTCATCAATGAGCTGTCGGTCATCGATAATGTGGAGTTGCCGCTGATTTACCGTAAGGTATCGGGCAAGCAGCGGCGGCAGATGGCCGAAGCGGCCCTCACCCAAGTCGGGCTAAGCAACCGCATGAAGCACTTCCCCTCGCAATTGTCGGGCGGTCAGAAGCAGCGGGTAGCCATCGCCCGGGCCATCGTCGGGCAGCCGCGCATTATCCTGGCCGATGAGCCGACTGGCAATCTGGATTCCGCCATGGGCAACGAAATCATGGACATCCTCATGCGTCTCAATCAGGAGCAGGGCACGACCATTGTCATGGTCACCCACGATGAGACCATGGCCCGCAAGACCCACCGCCTGGTCCGCCTTTTTGACGGCCAGCAAGTATCCTAAAACCGAAAAACACCAAGTCCTATGCTTAGCAGTTATTTCAAATTAGCGATCAAGGTGCTGGGGCGGCACCGGTTCTTCACCTTCATCAGCCTCTTCGGCATCAGCTTCACCCTGATGATTTTGATGGTGACGACTTCCTTCCTGGAAACCGAGCTGGGCAGCCATCCGCCCCTGACCGAAAAAGACCGCATGGTCCTTCTGCCCCGCCTCATCATGAAGCAGATGGTGACCGACACTACCTGGTCTGTAGACACCACGATGCTCGATGGGCAGCCCGCTTACGACAGCACCTTCACGGTGGGTAAGAAGCGGCAGAACAGCTACTCCTCCTCTTCCCTGAGCTATTCCTTTCTGGACCGCTACATGCGCGATATTCCGGGAGCGGAGGCACACAGTTTCTTCTGCGCCGACACTCAATTTGATATTTTCATCAACGGCAAAAAGCTCAATTTCAAAGCCCTGTACAGCGATGCCACCTACTGGGAAATTTTTGACTTTAACTTTCTGGCGGGGCGCTCTTTCCAGCCTTCTGAGGTGGAACGGCAGGTACAGGTAGCCGTGCTGTCGCGTAAAGCCGCCGTGGATTACTTTGGGACAACAGAACAGGTAGTCGGCCGCAGTATCGAGATGGATGGTAAACAACTGGAAGTCATCGGCATCGTGGAACAGCCTTCCAACTCCAAGGATTATGTGACCTCAGAGGTGTACCTGCCACTCACCCTGATGTCAGGGTCTGCCCTGACAGAAACCGGCTTCCACGGCCCATTTACAGCCGTCTTTCTGGCAGGAAGCCCGGAGGCCCGGTCAACAATCGTGGAAGCCATCCGCCAAAAAGCCGACCGTATCCCATTGCCTAACCCGGAAGACTACAACAAGCTGGAGCTCATGCCGGCTACAGTGATCGGGCTGTATGCCTATTACATGATGCCGGTACAGGACGACCCGGAAGGCGCGCTGCAAATGTTTACCCTCGTAGCCGTTGGCCTGATGCTGTTGTTTATCCTCCTGCCCACCCTCAACCTGATCAACCTGAACATCAGCCGGGCGATGGAGCGCTCCGCAGAAATCGGGGTGCGTAAGGCTTTTGGCGCCCATTCCGGCAGCATCCTGGCACAGCTTGTGTTTGAGAATGTCGTGCTGACTTTCCTGGGCGGCATCCTGGGCTGGCTCTTTGCTCTTGCCCTGATTTACCTCGTCAATGACAGTCAGGTGCTGGGCGATACCCAACTGCAGTTCAACACCGCCGTCTTCCTGTACAGCCTGCTGATCTGCCTGGTATTTGGCATCCTTTCCGGCCTGCTGCCCGCCTACCGCATGTCCAAACTTCATATCGTGAACGCCATAAAATTCAACAACCTATGATACGCCATATCTTCCAACTGGTCTGGAACAAGAAGCGGAGCAACGCCCTGTTGTTCCTCGAAATTTTCTTCGCCTTTGCCATCCTCTTTCTGGTGCTGACCTGGGTGACCCGCAACCTGCGCCTGTTCAGCACGCCTCTGGGGTTTGAAACCGAAAACACCTGGATCGTCCACCTGGATTTCTACGATGCAGAAGATACCCTGGCGGCCTCGGCAACCAAAGTCAGGCTGCGGGAAGAACTGCTGGCCCTGCCACAGATAGAAGCGGCCTCCTACGGTGGTGACGTAAGCCCCTTCAGCGGGTCGACCTGGTCGACCAACAACGACAACAACGGTTTTATGATCCAAACCCACCTGATATTTGCCGATGAGCACTACAAGGATGCCGCCAGGCTGAAGCTGGTACAGGGCCGCTGGTTTGACGAAACTGACCGGGACGCCAGGTACAAGCCTGCGGTCATTATCAAAAAGCTTTTCGATGAAAGCTTCGAGGGCCGCAACCTAAAGGATAGCGTGTACACCATTAACGGGGAAAATAAAATCGTCGGCGTGGTGGACCACTACAAATACCACGGCGATTTCTCCCCGGAGTATAATGTGACTTTTTTCTATAAGCCCTCTTCCGCCATTGACATGCCCAACCTGCACCTCTTGCTCGCACCGGGCACGCCGGCCGCTTTTGAAGAGGAAGTCAACCGTATCGTCGCCGATGTGACCGGCATGAGCGATTTCACCATTGAGCACCTGCAAAAAAGCCGGGACCTGGATGCCCGTAGCGTGTGGGTGCCTATGGTCAGCATGCTGAGTATTTGCGGATTTCTGGTGCTTAACGTAGCACTGGGCCTGTTTGGCGTACTCTGGTACAACATCAGCAAGCGGCGGGCGGAAGTAGGGCTCCGGCGTACCCTTGGCGCGAGCCGGACAGAAGTAAGCCTACAGTTTGTAGGAGAAATCATGATCGTGAGCCTGCTCGCTCTTTTGCTTGGGGTCATCTTTGCAGTACAGCTCCCTCTGATGGGTGTGCTGGAAGGTGAAATCGAGGCCTATGACTACTACGTGGCTATGGGGGTAGGTGCAGCCTTCATCATTGGACTGGTCTTGCTTTGCACCTTCTATCCGTCACAGGAAGCCGGACGGCTGCAGCCTGCGATTGTGCTGCACGAAGAGTAAAAAAGCCTACTATCCCACATAATTTAATTACTTTTCTCCTATGAAACCCAATTCAGCCCACATCCTGATCATCGACGATGACGAAGCGGTCTGCGTTTCGATGAAGCTGCTGCTCAAACGGGCAGGCTACAGCACCGCTTCCATCAACCGGCCTCAGGACATGGAGGAGGCGATGGCCAAAACACTGCCCCACCTTATCCTCCTGGACATGAACTTCACCATTGACACATCGGGGCGGCAGGGGCTGAGGGTTTTGCAACAACTACAAGCCAAACATCCGGAAATCCCGGTGGTGCTGATGACCGCCTGGGCGACCGTCCAACTGGCGGTGGAGGGTATGAAGCTAGGGGCCCGCGACTTCATCGCCAAGCCCTGGGACAACAAAGCCCTGCTGAAAACCATCAAAACGCTGCTGGATTTGCAAACCCCGGCAGACGAACCCACACCTTCTAATGTAGGCTTTGAACACATCGTAGGTGAAGATCCGGCTTTCCTGGAGACGCTGGCGGTAGCCAAACGCATCAGTCCAACGGACGCGAGTGTGCTGATCCTGGGCGAAAGCGGCACCGGAAAGGAAGTCCTGGCAGAAGCCATCCACTATCAGTCGGAGCGGCAGCAGGCGCCCTTTGTGCGGGTCAATCTTGGGGGGATTAGCTCCAGCTTGTTCGAGAGCGAGCTGTTCGGGCATAAGAAAGGTGCTTTTACCGATGCCATTGCTGAGCGCGAAGGGCGGTTTGCCAAAGCCAACGGCGGCAGTATTTTTCTGGACGAGATCGGCGATCTACCCCTGCCTAATCAGGTAAAGCTCCTCCGGGTGCTGCAGGAGAAGACCTTTGAGCCACTGGGCAGCAGCGAGACCCTCCGGGTAGACTGCCGCGTCATCAGCGCTACCAACAAAGATCTTTCCGCCATGGTCGCAGAAGGGACTTTTCGGGAAGATTTGTTCTATCGCATCAACCTCATCAAGCTGACCCTGCCGCCACTGCGGGACCGCCCCGGTGATATCCCCCTGCTGGCCGATCATTTTCTGGCAACCTTCAAACGCAATTATCAGCGCCCGGAACTGCACCTGAGCCCGGGTGCCAAAAAGTGGCTGCGGCAACAGCGTTTCCCCGGCAATATCCGGGAGCTACGCAACCTCATTGAACGCAGCGTGCTTGTCTCCGGAACGGCTGCACTGGAAGCCGCAGATTTGCAGCAGCTCTACCAGCCGGCAACGGGCCAATTGCAGGGCGGCCTGCCCCTGCCCGAAGTCGGCAAAGCCTCGCTGGAGGAAATGGAAGTGGAAATGATCCGCCGGACGCTGCGCCACCACGATGGGAACATCACCCTCGTGGCTCAGGACCTGGGGCTGACCCGGTCTGCGGTATACCGCCGGTTACAAAAATACGGAATCCCCTATGCGACTTAACTGGCAATACTTCCTGTACATCGGGCTCCTGCACCTGCTGCTTGGGGTGATGGCGTACTGGCTCCTGGAAGAAGCCACCGCCTGGCTGCTGCTGATCGAACTGGGGCTGCTATGCTCCCTCATCATCGCCTATGTGTTGTACCGCAAGTTTACCCATCCGCTCCGCCTGCTCGGCAATGGCATTGAGGCCATCAAGGATCAGGATTTTGCAGTTCGTCTGCGGCCCACCGGCTCTCCGGAAATGGACCGCCTGGTGAAAGTGTACAACCACATGCTGGACCACATCCGGGAGGAGCGGCGGCAGGTGCAGGAACAGCATTACTTTCTGGACCGGCTAATACAGGCCTCTCCGGCAGGTATTGTCCTGCTTGATTACGATGGTCACGTTACGGAAATCAATCCTATGGGGCTCGAATTGCTGGGGCTGGAAAAGCCGCCCGTAGGAAAGAAGCTGGAAGCCGTTGCTCACCCTTTGCTGCAAGAGCTCGCCCAATGGCAGGTTGGCCAGTCGGGTATTATTTCCGGAAAAGGGCAGGAGCGTTACCGATGTGAAGTGGTGCAGTTTATCCACCGGGGCTTCCACCGCCGGTTCCTCATGATACAGGAATTGTCGAAAGAAATGCTGGCCACCGAAAAGCGGGCCTACGCCAAAGTCATCCGCATGATGGCCCACGAAGTCAACAACTCCATTGGAGCCATCAACTCCATCCTACA
Source organism: Phaeodactylibacter xiamenensis (assembly GCF_000759025.1). GTDB lineage: Bacteria > Bacteroidota > Bacteroidia > Chitinophagales > Saprospiraceae > Phaeodactylibacter > Phaeodactylibacter xiamenensis. Next base: position 12,789 of record NZ_JPOS01000016.1, read on the forward strand.
GAGCACCATCGAAGCCTACCCTGAAATGCCCGGTGACGAGTTCGCCGAGGACATCAAAGCTTCTCTTGCAGTTGCCCATCAGCGCAATCAGCGGCTGAACCAGTTTATGCGCAACTTTGCCGAAGTGGTCCGCCTGCCCGAGCCCAACCGGGAATGGGTAGCGGTAAGCGAAGTCCTGGAGCGTGTAAAGCAGTTGATGCTTCCCCTGGCCCAACAGCAAAATACCAACCTGGAACTGGTCATACCCGACCAGCCTATCCGCTTCGAAATCGACGAAGAACAAATCGAGCAAGCCCTGGTCAACATGGTCAAAAACGCTTTGGAATCGCTCGGCGGGGGCGGCACCATCAAGCTGATGAGCACTGCCCACCCCGCTCAGATCGTGGTAGCCGACAATGGCCCCGGCCTACCGCCGGGTGCTGAGCAGGAATGGATGTCCCCTTTCTTCAGCACCAAGCCCGACGGTCAGGGCATAGGGCTGACCCTCATCAAGGAAATTGCCCGTCAGCATGGTGGCCGCTGTGAGCTGGAAACCCTGCCCAATGGGTGGACGGAGTGCCGGATCCGCTTTCATTGATTCAACAATGTTCAAATCTTTCCGTGGACGGTATTATCTGCAACCACAACCCTGCGTCCTGTTTTTCACAAGATTCCACTGGTCGTTTTTTTGACTTTTGACAACTCTCACCCCCTGTGATGACAATTATCACCCCCCCTTTTAGCGATGGCCCTTAGTTTTAAGTCCAGAAAGAAAAGAGAACGAAAAACCTCTTTTCCTAGATCGCAAAACAAACAAAACATGAGCCGAAGCCTATTCCTCAGGGACAGCGTCGTGCGCAAGAACCTTATGGCGCTTACTGGTCTGTTCCTGTGCCTGTTTTTAGTGATTCACCTTGCCGGCAACCTACAGCTCCTCCTGCCCGCCGAACAAGCTCAGGTGCAGTACAACCACTATTCAGAGCTGCTGTCCCACAATATTTTCATTAAGATCGTTTCCTACGCCCTGTACGCCAGTATCATCGCCCACGCTGTCTATGCACTCATCCTGACCCTTAGGGCCAGACAGGCACGCGGCGCACAAGGCTATGCCTACGACAAGCGGGGACAGGTTACGCCATGGTACGTGCGCAATATGGGCGTGCTGGGGGCATTACTCCTGGCCTTCATCATCATCCACATGCGCGACTTCTGGTTTCAGTACAAGTTCACCGAAATGCCGCTGGACGCTGAAGGGCGCAAGGACCTCTACACTATAGTCGCCGTTGCCTATCAGCAGTTATGGTATGTTGCCCTTTACGTGGCGGCTATGCTGGTGCTGGGTTTCCACCTGCTGCACGGCTTCCATAGTGCTTTTCAAACCCTGGGGCTATACCACAGCAAATACAATCGCTGGGTCAAATGGGCCGGCTATGGGTACACCTTTATTATAACCGCCGGCTTTACCATCATCCCTATCTACATGTACTTCATCCAAAACCAGCCCCTGCCATGAAATTAGACGCAAAAATACCAGAGGGCCCGCTACAGGAGAAATGGAACCGCTACAAAGCGACCTGCCGCCTCGTGAGCCCCAACAATAAAAAGAAACTGGACATCATCGTCGTGGGCACCGGCCTGGCAGGCAGCTCTGCCGCCGCTTCCTTTGCGGAAATGGGCTATAAAGTCAAGTCTTTCTGCTTTCAGGACAGTCCGCGGCGGGCACACTCCGTAGCGGCACAGGGTGGGGTCAATGCCTCCAAGAACTATCAGAACGATGGCGACAGCGCCTTCCGGATGTTTTATGATACCCTCAAGGGGGGCGACTTCCGGGCGCGGGAAGCCAATGTCTATCGCCTGGCAGAATGTTCTGCCAACCTGATCGATCAGGCCGTCGCGCAGGGCGTTCCTTTTGCCCGCGAGTACGGCGGGTACCTGGCCAACCGCTCCTTTGGCGGGGTGCAGGTCCGGCGTACGTTCTACGCCCGTGGCCAAACCGGTCAGCAGTTGCTCCTCGGGGCCTATTCTGCCCTCAACCGGCAGGTGGCCGAGGGCAATATCAAACTCTTCTCCCGACACGAAATGCTGGAGCTCGTGCTCATCGATGGAAAGGCCAGGGGCATCATCGCCCGCAACCTGGACACCGGTGAGATCGAGCGCCACGCTGCTCATGCGGTCGTGCTGGCCACCGGTGGTTATGGCAAAATTTACTACCTCTCCACCCTCGCTATGGGCTGCAACGGCTCAGCCATCTGGCGGGCGCATAAAAAAGGCGCGGGGTTTGCTTCCGCAAGCTGGACACAGATTCACCCTACCTGCCTGCCCCAATCAGGCGACTATCAGTCCAAACTCACCCTAATGTCGGAGTCCCTGCGCAATGACGGCCGCATCTGGGTGCCCAAAAAAGAAAATGACCCTCGCGAACCAGGCGACATCCCCGAAAACGAGCGCGATTATTACCTGGAGCGCCGCTACCCGGCCTTCGGCAACCTCGCCCCCCGGGACATCGCTTCCCGCGCTGCCAAAGAACGCATCGATGCCGGATTTGGCGTCGGCCCACAGCGCAACGCAGTTTACCTCGACTTTGCCCACGCCATTCAGGAATACGGAGAAGATACGATCCGGGAACGCTACGGTAACCTCTTCCGGATGTATGAGAAAATTACCGGGCATAACGCCTACCAACGGCCAATGATGATCTCCCCGGCTGCCCACTTCTCTATGGGCGGGCTTTGGGTGGACTATGAGCTCATGACAAGCATTCCGGGGCTCTATGCCATCGGAGAGTGCAACTTCTCCGACCACGGGGCCAACCGACTGGGAGCCAACTCCCTGCTGCAGGCTTGTGTGGATGGCTACTTTATTCTGCCGTACACCATCGGCAACTATCTGGCGGATGAACTCCGGGTGGGCAGGATCAGCACTGATCACCCCGCTTTCGCGGAAGCAGAAACGCAGGTCCGGGAGCAGCTGCAACGTTTCCTCGACATCAAAGGCAACCGCACTGCTACCGATTACCATAAGGAACTGGGCCTGCTGCTCTACGATAAGTGCGGAGTACAGCGTACAAAAGAGGGGCTGGAAAGCGCTATCGAAAAAATCCGGGTGCTACGGGCCGACTTTTGGGAAAACCTCCGCGTACCCGGCACCTCTGAACACGTCAATACCGAGCTGGAAAAAGCCGGCCGCGTAGCCGACTACCTCGAACTGGCAGAGCTGATGTGCTACGATGCCCTTACCCGGGACGAGTCTTGCGGGGCTCACTTCCGGGAGGAGTTCCAGACGGCAGAGGGCGAAGCCGAACGTCGGGACGAAGAATACCAGTTCGTATCCGTTTGGGAATATGAGGCTGCGGATCAGGAGCCGGTACTTCACCGGGAGGAACTGGAGTTTGAAACCATTCAACCTAGCGTAAGAAGTTACAAGTAATGAAGATACAACTGAAAATATGGCGGCAGGAAAACGCCCAGGCAAAAGGCAAAATGGTGGACTACAACCTTCCGGATGTCAACCCGGAGATGTCCTTCCTCGAAATGCTTGATGTCCTGAACGAAAAACTGATCCGCTCCGGGGATGACCCCATAGAATTTGACCACGATTGCCGGGAAGGCATCTGCGGGCAGTGCGGGCTCTTCATCAATGGGCGGGTACACGGCCCAATGTCAGCAACGACTACTTGTCAGCTGCACATGCGGCACTTTGAGGATGGGGATACCATCTATGTGGAGCCGTTCCGGGCCAGCGCTTTTCCGGTAGTGAAAGACCTGCGTATCGACCGCTCCGCTTTTGACCGCATCATTCAGGCCGGGGGCTTTATTTCCACCCGTACCGGTGATGCGCCAGAGGCCAATGCCATTCCGATCGGGCACCAAACCGCGGAGGATGCCTTTGATGCAGCCGCCTGTATTGGCTGCGGTGCCTGTGTGGCGACTTGCAAAAATGCCTCTGCTGCCCTCTTTACCGGCGCAAAGGTCAGCCACCTGGCTATGCTGCCACAAGGCGAGCCGGAATCTCCCGAACGGGCAGAAAAGATGGTCGCGCAAATGGAAGCCGAAGGGTTTGGGCACTGTACCAATACCGGAGCCTGTGAGGTCGAATGCCCGCAGGAGATCTCCATCGAGCACATTGCCCGCATGAATTTTGAATACAACAAAGCCGCTGTGCTCGAAAAATAGCACCCGGCAAGACAACCAATATTATGGAACAAAAGCTTCAATCTCTACTCGAAAAGATTCAGCAGGAGGGCGTAGACAAAGGTCAGGAGGTAGCCAACAGCCTCATCAACGATGCCGAGCAAAAAGCGGAGGACATCGTCACCGCTGCGCAGCGCCGTGCCGAAGAAATCCGTAAGCAGGCCGAACAGGACGCAGAGGAGCTGAAACGCAACGTCACTTCTGAGCTGAAGCTATCCGCAGAACAGACCGTGGAAGCCCTGCAGCAACGCATTACCGAACTGATCACTGCTAAAGCCACAACTGCCCCAACGCAGGCTGCTTTTAGTGATAAAGCCTTCCTCAAAGGTGTGATACAGTCACTGATCGAACAGTGGCAGCAGGACGGTCAGGGCGCAGCCTTACACCTTTCGCCGGAGCGGGAAAAAGAGCTTTTTGACTTCTTCTCCGCCCTGGCTCAGGAAAGCCTGAAGGAGGGCCTTGTAGTCAAACCCGCGCCTTCCCTTGCAGAAGGCTTCCGTATCGGACCGGCGAATGGCAGCTATGTGGTGTCATTCACCGAAGAAGATTTTCAGGCTTTCTTTGCCGACTTCCTGCGGCCCCGGACCAAAACCCTTTTATACGGCGAAGGCTAGATTTTATACACCAGCACAAAGCAAAACATGAGCCAACTGCAAAAACGCGATTACTTCTACCTCATCTCCAGTTTACCGGAGATGGTGCTCGACCAAAGCCGGGCGCCCTATACCATGGTGAACTTTGTGGCGCAGTTGGAAGAGGCACTTGAGCCTGATGATTTCAAACTCGTCCGCATACTCCTGCGCCCCCACGACAACCGCAACCTGCTCCTGCTCCTGGGAGAACAGTCTGGCGACTGGGATACGCTGGGGCAATTTTCAGAAGCTGAAATGCAGGAAGCCCTCAGGGCAGACAACGGGCTACCAGAATACATGCACCGGTTTTACCGGGCGTACCAAAGCGAGCAGCCCATCCACCCGGAGCAAAGCTGGACCAATCAGTTAGCCGGGCTATACTACGAGGCCGCACTCCGGCAAACGGAAGGCTTCCTCCACGACTGGCTGGTATTTGAGCGCGGGCTGCGCAACATCCTCGCAGCCTGGAATATCCGACATTATGCCCTACAGGGCGAAGGACAACTGATCGGTCAGGGCGAAAACATTGAAGCACTGAAAAAATCCCGCGCCCGCGACTTTGGGCTGGGCACCGATTACCCCTACCTACCGAAACTACTCAATCAACTGGAACGCGAGGACCTCATGATCCGCGAAAAGGATATCGACCGCGTACAGTGGAATTATATAGACGAACAGCTGACCTTCCACTACTTCAGCATAGAAGTGGTGCTGGGCTATCTGTTGCAGCTCCGTATGCTGCAGCGGTGGCTTTCTCTTGACCCGCAGGCCGGGCAGGAACGGGTACGCAGCTTCATTTCCGAAATGGAACAAAAGATAGAACGCTCATGACGGCAACGCAGCAACATACCACCGGCCGCGTCAACGGCATTATTTCCAACCTCGTCCTCGTAGAAGTGGACGGCCCGGTTGGGCAAAACGAAATCTGTTTTATTCAGCACGGCGACACCCCACTGATGGCAGAGGTCATTAAAGTGATGGGCGACAAAGCCTATGTGCAGGTTTTTGAGAGCACCCGCGGGCTCCGGCCCGGCATGGAGGTGCGCTTCGAAGGGCACATGCTTGAGGCTACCTTTGGCCCGGGCATTCTTTCCTGCAATTATGATGGCCTCATGCACGACCTGAGCACCATGAGCGGCATTTTCCTGCAAAGGGGCGACTACACCTCTGCCCTTGACCTGAAGAAGGAATGGGCATTCGAGCCTTTGGCTAAAGCCGGGGACGAAGCCACCGCCGGGCACTGGCTCGGGAAGGTAGACGAAAACGGTATTGCCCACAAAATTATGGTACCCTTCAAAATGAAAGGGCGCTATACCGTGGAGGAAGTGATGCCGGCCGGCAACTACAAAGTTCAGGATACCATTGCTGTGCTCAAAGATGAGCGCGGGACCGAGTATAAAGTGAGCATGCTCCAAAAATTCCCTGTAAAACAGGCGGTGAAGGCGTACCGGGAGAAACCACGCCCGTTCCAACTACTGGAAACCGGCGTGCGCACCATTGACACCCTCAATCCTATGGTGGAAGGTGGTACGGGCTTCATCCCGGGCCCCTTTGGCAGCGGCAAGACCGTACTGCAGCATGCCATTTCCAAACAGGCAGAAGCTGATATCGTAATCGTAGCCGCTTGTGGTGAGCGTGCCAACGAGGTCGTCGACCTTTTCGTGGAATTCCCAGAACTGGAAGACCCCTGGACCGGCCGTAAGCTCATGGAGCGGACCACCATTATTGCCAACACCTCCAATATGCCGGTGGCGGCACGGGAAGCTTCCGTTTACACCGCAATGTCGATTGCCGAGTACTACCGATCAATGGGGCTGAAAGTGCTGCTGTTGGCCGACTCCACCTCCCGCTGGGCACAGGCGCTCCGGGAAATGTCTAACCGGATGGAGGAATTGCCAGGCCCGGATGCCTTCCCGATGGACCTTCCGGCTATCGTGTCCAACTTCTACGCACGGGCGGGTTATGTGTACCTCAATAACGGAGAGACCGGCTCTATCACCTTCATCGGTACAGTATCCCCTGCCGGTGGTAACCTCAAGGAGCCGGTGACGGAATCGACCAAGAAAGTGGCACGTTGTTTCTACGCCCTTTCCCAGTCCCGGGCGGACAGTAAGCGCTACCCGGCCATTGACCCCATTGAGAGCTATTCCAAATACCTGGAATACCCCGAATTGCAGCGGGTCCTGAACGAGCAAATTGAAGAAGGCTGGACCGAAAAGGTCAACGAGCTAAAGAATATCCTGTTGCGGGGCAAGGAAGCCGCCGAGCAGATCAACATCCTCGGTGATGATGGGGTGTCTATTGATACTCACCTGGTGTTCTGGCGGTCTGAAGTGGTGGATGAGATCATCCTCCAGCAAAACGCTTTCGACGAGGTGGATGCCCGCACACCTATGGACCGGCAGCAGTTCCTGGTCAACAAGGTGCTCGAAGTGGTGGCTACGCCCCTGAGCTTTGAGGGCTACGAGGCAATCAACCCCTACTTCAAGCGGGTCATCAATGCCATGAAGCAAATGAACTACTCAGAATTCGAGTCGGAAGCCTTCAATCAAAACATGAAGGAGCTGGAAGACACCCTGGCCGAACGTAAACAAGCAAACTAAAAAACGAATCATCATGCCTACCGCATTTCAACGGATATATACCAAGGTAGAGGAAATCACCAAAGCGACCTGCACGGTGCGTGCTACGGACGTTGGCTACGAAGACCTGGCCACCGTGAACGGGCAACTGGCTCAGGTGGTAAAAATTATGGGCGACGAAGTCACCCTGCAGGTATTCGCGGGCACGGAAGGGGTACCTACTAATGCCGAGGTCATTTTCCTGGGCAAAGCCCCAAGCCTGAAGGTGAGCGAGGCCCTGGCCGGACGCTTCTTCAATGCCTACGGCAACCCCATCGACGGCGGGCCGGAGGTGGAAGGAGAGGAACAGGAAATCGGCGGGCCCTCAGTAAACCCCGTGCGGCGGAAACAGCCTTCGGAGCTCATCACCACCGGTATTGCCGGTATCGACCTCAACAACACCCTGGTCACCGGGCAAAAGATCCCCTTCTTTGCCGACCCCGATCAGCCGTTCAATCAGGTGATGGCTACCGTGGCCCTGCGTACCGCTGCCGACCGTATTGTGCTGGGCGGTATCGGGCTGACCAACGATGACTATCTCTACTTCAAAAGTGTATTTGAAAACGCCGGCGCCCTCCACCGTATCGTCAGCTTCGTGAATACCACCGAAGACCCGACTGTGGAGCGCCTGCTCGTACCCGATATGGCACTGACCGCTGCGGAATACTTCGCCGTAGAGAAAAAGGAAAAGGTGCTGGTGCTCCTCACCGATATGACCCTCTACGCCGATGCCCTGAGTATCGTCTCCAACCGTATGGATCAAATCCCCTCCAAAGACAGTATGCCGGGCTCCCTGTACAGTGACCTGGCCAAGCTATACGAAAAAGCCGTGCAGTTTGACGATGGTGGTTCCATTACGATTGTAGCCGTGACTACGCTTTCCGGTGGAGATATTACCCACGCCATTCCGGATAATACCGGGTATATCACCGAAGGGCAGCTCTTCCTGCGCCGCGACACAGACATTGGCAAGGTAATCGTAGACCCCTTCCGCAGCCTCTCCCGTCTCAAGCAGCTGGTGATTGGTAAGAAGACCCGGGGAGACCACCCGCAGGTGATGAACGCCGCCGTGCGCCTCTACGCCGATGCCGCCAACGCCCGCACCAAGCTGGAGAACGGCTTCGAGCTGACCGACTACGACGAACGAACGCTGGAGTTTGCCCGGGAATATTCTGATAAACTCCTGGCTATTGATGTGAATATTGATACGGACAAAATGCTGGATACGGCCTGGCAGTTGTTTGCCGCGCACTTCTCAAAAGCCGAAGTGGGCATCAAGCAATCCCTGACGGACCAATACTGGCCCGAAAACCAATAATGAGCTATGGCTATCGCTTTCCAATATAACAAGACGTCCCTGCAGCACCTCAAGAAGCAGCTCAAGATTCGTGAGAATGCCCTGCCAATCCTTAAGAATAAGGAGGCCGCCCTGCGCGTAGAGGTCAAAAAAGCCCGTAAGGAAGCGGAGCAGGTGGCGGCAGAATTGGAACAGACGATTGACCGGCACGAAAGTATGGCCGGGCTTTGGGAAGAATTTGATTTCAATCTGCTAGAGGTGGAATCCGTTGAAATAGGCAGCCAAAAAGTGGCCGGCGTAGCCACACCGGTCCTCAAAGACATACAGTTCATCCGCCACCCGTTCAGCCTTTTCAACCGACCGGCCTGGTTTCCGGCAGGGATGGAACTGCTCAAGCAGTGGATAGAGCTCGCGCTGCGCCGCAAAGTCATCCTGCAGAAAATGGACCGCCTCGAGTTTGCCCGAAAAAAGACCACTCAAAAGGTCAACCTGTACGAAAAAGTGCAGATCCCCGGTTATGAAGATGCCATCCGAAAGATTGAGCGCTATCTGGAGGACGAAGAGAATTTGGCGAAAGCCGCCCAGAAGATTGTGAAAAAGCGCAGCAACAGCGATGCCTTATGATTGTACCGATGCAAAAATACCTGTTCCTGGTCCACCACTCCGAATACACGACATTCCTGGAGGGGCTGCGGCAGCTCGGCGTACTGCACGTACAGCAACAGGAAGGCGAACGCTCGTCCGGTCTAATGGACCGTTTGGCGCTGCAGCAGCAATTCCAAAAAGTGCTGAAAGCCCTGGAAAAGCGGGAAGTGGATGTGGAACAACGCACCGCCACCGCAGAGGAAGGGCACGCGGTAGCTGCGGAATTCCAAACCCTGACCGACCGCCTGGAGCCACTCCTTCAGGAACGCGCCACCGTGCGCAAGGAATTTGATATTCTGAAGCCATGGGGCGACTTTTCCATTGAGACCGTTAAAAAGCTGGAGGCCGCCGGGCTGGAAGTGCAGTTCCTGGTCTGCCCCACCAAAAAATACAATCCGGACTGGGCGAAAGATTACCCCATTGCCCATCTGCGCAACCTGGGCGCCAATTCCTACTTTGCAGGCATTACCAAGGCGGAAGCGCCCGTTGAAATTTCTGGTGTGGAGATGATCCCCGACCCCAAAAACGGAACAGTGGAACTTCAGGCCCGGCAGAAAGAACTGGACGAATCCATCGCCGATATCAATGCCCGCCTGGACCGGCTGGCACAGGTCGGCACACCCGCTCTGCAAGCCGCCCTGCGTGATTTGCAGGACACCACGCAATTGATGAGTGTCATTGAGCATACCCGGCGGGAAGCCGATGAGCAGCTGATGCTTTTGGAAGGCTATGCCCCAAAACCCAAAAAACAGGAAGTGGAAGCCCTGTGCGAACAACAAGGCATCCCTTTTCTGACCGAGCAGCCCAAGCCTGCCGATCAACCACCGGTGCTGTTGAAAAACTCGAGCTTCAGCCGGCTGTTTGAGCCGATTGCGAAGCTCTTTGCCCTGCCTTCCTACGGGGAGATGGACCTGACCCCTTATTTTGCGCCCTTCTTCCTGCTCTTCTTCGGCTTTTGCCTCGGCGATGCGGGCTACGGCATTGTGCTGTTGCTGGGCGCTACCGTCTATAAATTCCGGGCAGCAAAAGACATGAAGCCTATGCTGACGCTCGTGCAGTTTTTGGGCGTTGCTACGGTACTCTTCGGGGTGCTCACCGGCACGGTCTTCGGCGTGAACCTCCTGCAGGATCAGTTTGCCTGGCTGGGCAATATCCGGGAAATCATGTTGAACAGCGATCAGGCTTTTCAGCTCGCCCTGATTCTGGGCGTGGTCCAAATTCTCTTTGGGCTGGGCGTGAAAGCAGTCAACAAAGGGCGGCAGTACGGCTGGATGCACGGCATAGCGCCGGTAGGCTGGATACTGCTGGTGCTGAGCCTGGCGGATATTGGGCTGACCAAACAGTTGCTGCCGTATTCGCAGTACGCCGCCTGGGCAGCAGTAGGGCTGATCCTGCTCTTCAGCGACCCGGAAGGCGGCCTCTTCAGCCGGCTCGGCAGCGGCGCCTGGGCTTTGTACGGCATCACCGGCATCTTCGGGGACCTGCTGAGTTATATCCGGCTCTTCGCGCTGGGTATAGCGAGCGCCATCCTCGGGCTGGTCGTCAATGATATCGGCCTGCAGATCAAGGGCTCTATGGAGATTGTAGGCCCGATCCTATTTGTGGTATTCCTGCTCGTCGGGCATACCGCCAACCTGCTGATTGCCTCTTTGGGCGCCTTCGTTCACCCGATGCGCCTCACCTTTGTGGAATTTTACAAAAATGCCGGCTTTGAGGGCGGAGGGAAACCCTACGACCCGCTGCGGCAACAGGAATCATAAACGCGAACAAAAGAAAACAATAAAAGACATGAGTGCGATTGTAATAGCTTATCTGGGGATTGGATTAATGATTGGCCTTTCGGGCGTGGGCAGCGCCATTGGCGTTTCTATGGGCGGTAATGCGACCGTGGGTGCCCTGAAGAAAAACGAAGAGGCTTTCGGTAGTTACATGCTGCTGAGCGCCCTGCCCAGTACACAGGGATTGTATGGCTTTGCCGGTTTCTTTATCATTAATGCTTCCGGCGTACTGACGGATGCCATCACGATGCGGCAGGGTATTGCGGTCTTTGCAGCGGGCTTTGCGCTGGGGCTGGTTGCCCTGATTTCTGCCATGCAGCAGGGCCGGATTTGTGCCAACGGTATTGCCGGGGTGGGCGCAGGCTACGATGTATTCGGTAAAACGATGGTCCTGGCGGTATTCCCCGAGCTGTACGCGATTGTGGCCTTTGCGGCGACCTTCCTGATTAACGCAGGGTTGTAAACCGCCAAACCGGCTGGTAAAGGGCCTGTTTTGATCGGCTCCATAGTCAAATAGCTATAGCTATGCTTTTCAAGACCTATCTGCAGCAAGTCGCCTCCCTCTCTGAAGAAGAGTGGGAGGCCGCAAGCTCTGTATTTATCAGAGACACCTACCCGAAAGGTGCCTACTACATCCGGGAGCAGCAGTATTGCAACAAAATCTCCTTCATTGAGAAGGGCCTTTTCAAGCTCTTTTACCTTCATGAAGGAGACGAGAAGATCATGATGTTCTTTTCCGAGCAGCAATTCGTCACTGACTACTTTAGCTATCTGACCCGGACACCTTCCGTACGGCCCATTCAAGCTGTGGAAGACTCCGTAGTTTACAGTATTTTCAGGGATGACCTTGAAGCCCTGTTCAATACCTCAAAGAGCTGGGAGCGTATTGGCAGATTGCTGTCAGAGCGCTCCTACATTATCTCGGTACAACGCGCCAACCGGCTGTTACACGATGATCCGGATACCCGCTTTGATGCGCTGATGAGGGAGCAGCCTGAATTATTGCAACGGGTCCCACAGTATATGATTGCCTCTTACCTCAACGTGAAGCCCGAGACCCTCAGCCGGATCAAACGGCGACGAATGGGCCTCGATTCGATTAAACCCTCCGTCCACGATCCTATTGACCCTGACCTCACCTGATCTTTCTTGATCCGGATCAATGAATGCTTTCTCATTTGCTACGAGTTTTGCATAAACCTATCAAAACTCTAAATACAATGACGCGAAAGTTTTTGATTTTAAGCTTATTTCTTTTGAACGCTGGGCCTGCCGGCACCCAAATACCGAAGCCAAGGGCAACTATCAATCGTGTCCAAACGGATTACCAGGGCAAAAGGGTAAAGGCCCGGCAGCTCAGCGTGCAGTCTGAAATCCCAATGCCTGTAGAGGAAGTATGGGCTAAGGTACAAACCCCTGCATTGCTGGAATTTGTAGCAAAGGGCATGATCCGTTTTAATCCAATGGACGAGGGGTTTCCAGAAAAATGGGAAGCCGGTAAAACTTACAGCACCCGAATGCGCATTTGGGGGGTCCTGCCATTCGGAGGGATTCACTATCTGAAGATTGAAAAGATCGACGAAAGCAAATACCAAATCGCTACCCATGAATGGGACAACCGGGCAAAGATTTGGAAGCACGAAATTACGCTAAAGGATCTGGGCGATGGCCGTACCCATTATGAAGACACTATCGTGATCTATGGTGGTGGGCTTACCGGACTTATCACCAGATTTGCCAGGCGGTTCTATATTCACAGGCAAAAACGATGGCAGATTGTGGCTGAAGAGGGAATAGACTGAGCATTGAAAAGCATCAGAACGTCACCTTCCGGTATAAATCCCGCAGCAGAAAACCTCCCTCGCCCAGTACCGGGCAAGACTCGGATTCAGCTGTAAAATCCCGCAGCAGCCATCCATCCTGCTCGGGCTCACGGGTGTAGCTCGTTACCCGCATGGATGTACTGTGAATAAACAACAGCTGCTGTACAGAGGGCATTTCGCGGTAGTGGCGTAGCTTGGTAGAGAGGTCTTCCTGCTCGGTGGAAGGAGACAGTACTTCGACCAGCAGGACTGGGTTGGTGGTAGCGTTTACCCCGGGCAGCACTTCTTTCTTCTCGGCTTTCCCCCTGACGACGGTACAATCCGCGTTGTAGTAATTTTTGGTTATGCCCTCTGCGTAAAGGGGCAGATTGCTGCCGTAGATGTAATAAGTATCATCTTTGTCCAAAAGATTACTGATCAACTTGATTATTGCAGCAACGATCAATTCATGATTATCAGAAGCTTGGCCCATAACAGAAATAATTTCGCCACCGTAGTACTCCACGCGGTACTCTGCAGCAGGCAGGATCTCCAAAAAGTCTTCCCAGCTTGCCGCAATACGCAGCTCTGTGCCGTATTTCAGGCGTTCTTCCAGGGTTGTGGGGATTTGAGTGGTGACCTCCATCGGTTAAAGTTTAAATTTTTTCTGTAGCATAAGTTGGGTTCATATTTATGACGCGCTTAAAACAGGCTTCCCTGACGGGCAAAGCTCAGCGGGTTTTCCAATTCCAGCAACTGCCGTTTCATATCCAACCCGTAAAAGTACCCTTGCAGTTCCCCGCTTTTGGCAATACACCGGTGACAGGGCACGATGATGGCAATAGGGTTGTGCCGGTTGGCCTGTCCTACCGCACGTACAGCTTTTTTATCCCCCAGATTTTCAGCAATTGCCTGATAGGTGGTAGTGTGGCCATAGGGGATTTTCAAAAGTTCATTCCAGACGGCTCTGTGGAAAGGCGGGGCATCTCCGAAGTCAAGCTTGAGGTTAAAGCCATCCCGGTCGCCGCGAAAGTATTCCGCCAGTTGCTGTATGCAGGGTTTGAGGACCGCAGGGATAGGCCCCGTGGGACAAGGCTTGGTCGACACCATCTGAACCAGGCTGATGCCATCTTCACTACCCTCTACGCGAAGGCAGCCAAACGGGGACAGGAAATGGGCGTATTCAGTCACGGCTTGAAGATTATAGCTGTAATTTACCGGTTTTTCACCAATTCTTCAATCTTTATCTGCCCGGAGAGGCTTCACCGCCATCACGCGCAGCCTTTTGTAGTCGGCATACCAATGCCCATCCCGAAAAAGGTGGGGGCGGGCCGCTGCCTGTACCTGTGCTCTAATTTCAGCCGCTTTTCCCTCAGGGACTCCTTCGAAGAAAGCGCCGGCAAACATACTCAGCCAGTCTTCCACACCGTGCGCCGACGATTGCAATTGCGTGGGGCGGTCGTAATGTTGGGCGATTTCCACCTGAAACCCAGCAGCCTCCAGCGCACTTGTGTAGGTGCCGATGCCCGGGAAGAACCAAAGCTGCAATTCACTTTGAGACCGGTAACCACGGTTTTGCAATTCGGTGCGGAGCTGCCGGATGATCTGTTCAATATTCCCGGCTCCACCCATTTCCAGCACCAGCCTGCCCCCCGGCTTCAAATGACGGTACATGCACGCTATTGCCGCCTGATAATCCAGTACCCAATGCAAAGTGGCATTGGAAAAAATTGCATCGAATGGCTCCGTGAATGAAAAATCAGCGGCATCACCCACCTCAAAGTGCAGCTCCGGAAATGCCCTGCGCGCTTGTTCAACCATCTCCGCTGAGGCATCCATCCCGACCACCTCACAACCAGCCTGAGCGATTGTATGAGCCAGGTGCCCGGTACCACAGCCCAAATCCAGGATACGCTCCCTCGGCTTAGGGGCCAGCCATTCGATTAGGCCTTTGCCGTATTCCGCTACAAAGGCATGCTTTTGGTCATAGAGTTGGGCGTTCCAAACCGTGCGCTGCTTCATGACTTGGGGTTGTAGTAAATCCGGTAAATGGCATCGGCAAAATCATCGCTCACCAGCATAGACCCGTCCGGGAGCAACTCTATATCTACCGGGCGGCCCCAGACCTCCCCCTTGTCCAGCCACCCCTCAGCGAAGGGTTTATAACTGACCACTTCATTGCCGTCCAGGGTAGCCATCATGACCCGATAACCAATCTTTTCGCTGCGGTTCCAGGAGCCATGCTCAGCAACGAAAATTTGCCCCTGATAAGGTTCCGGGAACTGCTTACTGGTATAAAATTCCAGCCCAAGCGGCGCTACATGAGGACCGAGTTTTGCAGCCGGCGGGGTGAAGTCTGAGCAGGGGGCAGTATCTCCAAATTCAGGGTCCGGCAAATCGCCCTGATGGCAGTAAGGGTAGCCAAAGTGCAGCCCGTCTTCCGGTGCCCGGTTGAGCTCACAGTAAGGTTGATCATCGCCCATCCAGTCGCGCCCGTTGTCCGTAAACCAAAGCTCGCCTGTTTCGGGGTGCCAGGTGAAGCCTACGGTATTGCGGATGCCCTCCTGAACGACCTCCATGCCGGTCCCGTCCGGATTGAGGCGGGTGATGGAAGCAAATACGGGCTTTTCACTTTTGCAGATATTGCAGGGGGCACCCACCGGCACATAAAGCTTGCCATCCGGCCCAAAGGCGATATACTTCCAACCATGGTGAGTTTCGGTCGGATAACCATCGTAGACCACTTCGGGCTCACCGGGGTTATCCAGCCGGCTTTCAATATCCGGAAAGCGCAGGATGCGGCTGACCTCCGCCACGTACAGGTCGCCATCCCGGAACGCCACCCCATTCGGCATTTTGAGCCCGGCAGCCAGCACATACTGCTGATTAGGGCGACCATCGCCGTTGGTGTCTTTTAGGGCATAGACTTTACCCTCGCCTCTGGTGCCCACGAATAGCGTACCATCCGGGGAGAGGTCCATGGAGCGGGCATTTTTCACGCCTTCGGCATACACTTCTATTTCAAAACCTTCCGGCAACTGTATTTTATCCACAGGCAATTTGGAAGATTTGAACAGCTTGGGGCCGGGTGGGTTGATCTTCCCGCAGCTGAAGGCGAGCAGGGGGATAAGGACAAAAATGGGTAGTAATCGCATGGACTTTTTTAGAGGGAACAGATTTCCGGCATCCAGAGTTGGAAAAGACCCTCCTGTTTACGCGACGCTGCTAACTGCTTTTACCGGACTTCAATTTCCACCCGCCGGTTGGCCGCTTGCTGCCCTTCGGATCTGGCCCTTGGGTAGCGCATTTCCCAGTTGCCATGGGCTTTCCACGAAAGGCGGGCGGCGTCAATGCCATGGCTTGTCAAAAATTCATAAATATGCTTTGCCCGGTCTTCGGAAAGCTTGAAATTATCAGAAGATGGGCTCACCGGGGGAGCATTGGGTACATTGACATGCCCGTGGATGATGATCTCCAGATCGGCATTGAGCTCCATAAACCGTAGCAGCCGGTCGAGTTCCGGTAATGATTTCCGGAGGAGTACGGCCTGATCACCCACAAAGTGCAACCGTTTGACCGGAAGTTTAGCACCGGCATCCGCCGGGGGCAATGGCAGTGTAGCCTCTACATCCGCTGCAGAAGCGTCGGGCGCCAGTATTTTCGTATCAAAAAAGAAGCCCTTTGCGAAGGCATCCAGGCGCACGGGCTGCAGGGCAGGTATCAGGGTGGAGAACTGCCCGGTGGTATCCGTTTTAAGAGAATCCCTCCAGTTGTCCGTGGAAAGGTGGACGGTGGCAGGCACGCCAGTGCTGTCTGTCTGACTGCTGATTTGCCCCGTGAGTGCACGCATGGGCACGGTTGAATACACCTGCACCTCTACCCGGCGGTTTTGCTGCCGCCCCTCCGGTGTATCGTTATTGGCTACGGGTGCCGCCTCACCTTTGCCTACCTGCTGAAGCGTACTGTCCGGGATACCCGCTGCGGTAAGAAAGTCTGACACAGCCCGGGCACGCCTTTTCGAAAGGGCAAGATTGGCTCCGGAACCCCCGACTGCATCTGTATGTGCAGTCAGGCGGATATCGAGCCCCGGCAATTCCACGATATCAATGGCTAGTTGCTGCAGGCAGGCGCGGGCGTTGGCGGTCAGGCTATCCGCACCAAAATCGAAGTAAACAGGGAGGTCGCAGTATTGGGTGCGCTGGGTATTTTGTGCAGTACCGGTAAACATCAGCAGGCAGAGGAGGAAGGGGAGCAGGAGACGTGGCATGTTTTTTCTGCTCATAATACACTGTTGAGCAAATAGTTACAGCATAAAGCACTCCAATTCCAAAAACAAGGTTATTGCTGTAGCAAAGCCAGGGTTTCATTCGTCTTGAAGAAAAAAGGACAGATGCGTTTATTAGCAACAGTAATATTGGGCATGCTGATGCTCATTTCAGCAGGGTACAAAGAGGATAGGCAAACCGCACCCGCCAGCACCTCCGCTGAGGTATTACCACTCCTTGCACCGGGGCAACACCTCGGTATGATTACCGGTTTCAACCCCAGTCAGCCGGCAGCTACTGCCGATTCCACTGAAGCCCGCCGGGCAGAAGCGCGGGCAGCGGGGATGACCGTAGGCCGGGTACAGATCGACTGGCCGGAATTAGAGCCTGCTGAGGGGCAGTACGATGAAGCAGCGCTGCGAGATCAACTGCGAGAGCTGTCTGAAAAAGGACTGCAACCTTTTCTGACCTTGCCCGCCTACGATAGTGACGGCCCGGTACTACCGGCATACCTAGCGGGAAAAAACATAGACGATCCTGAGCTAATCAGCCGTTTCAAAGCACTAATGGACTGGGTAATCCCCATGCTTAAATCAGAGGGCGGCTGGGGCATCACGATTGCCAATGAGCCCGACAACTTCTTTGCGGAAAGCCCGGACCTGGCCGCTCGTATCTACACCTTTTTGGCAGAAACACGGCAGCACATCCATGAGCAATCACCGGAAATGGCAGTGACTGTCACGCTTAATATCGGCAATATGGCTGCAAGCCGGACAGAGATGGAATTACTCCGGACGGGAATGGATGTTGTTTGCTTTAACCTGTATGGCTCAGGGTTATTTCCGATCGATCAGCCTTATACGGCAGCGGAGATTCAAGCCGAAATGGATGCAGTATTGGATTTCGCTGAGGGTAAGTCCGTTATTTTTCAGGAAATCGGTATGCATAGCAATACCGACTTGCTCAACAGCTCGGAAGACATTCAGGCGGCATTTTTCGACACTTTCTTTGCCCGTATGCAGCAGGAGCCAATGATTCGCGCCGCTTTTATCTTTCAGTTGGTGGACTGGTCGCCGGAAGCCATCGCTGTATTTAATACGATTTTCGAGGAAGATGTCCCACAATCATTTATAGATCAGTACAGTGCCGTCCTTGGCTCCATTGGGCTGATCCGTTATGAGGATGGGCAGCAAAAGGCAGCCTGGGGGCGAGTGCTGTACTGGCTTGAAGTGCTGAGGGAATGAGCCTCAAAGCAGAACACCGGACTTTCGTCGACCCCAATCCGGAGTTTTACCCCTAAAGCGATGATCAATCTGATGGGCGAAGACCGCCTTTACGCCGTTTGGCAGGGGTAAAACCAGACTTCCTAACGATAATACACCCGTTTGCTATCAGGCCTTTAGGTTTGAGGATTTACTATGCCTGTAAAGCAACGCCCCCGCCCCATAAGCCGGCACATCCCACCAATCGGCAATGAAAGCCGGATTCCAAAGCGGAAAGCCACACTCGAACAAAAGAACGAACAGCAGGGTCGTCACGGCAATTTCCCAGGGCTGAAGCGGCCTCCAGCCATAGCGCCGTGTGCGCTCCCAGTCGAGCAGGCCTAGCACGATGGGCATGGAAAGAAAAGGGTCAAGGTAGGCGTGAAAAAAAGGCAGGTGGATGCCTAAGCCCTTTTGCAGCAGCTGATGCAGCACAAAAAGGAGCAGGCTGCCCCCAAAAACCTGCCGCCGGCTCATAGCGCCGCCATAAAGGCAAAGATTAAGCCGATGACCAGAAAGGGGGAAAGCGCAATCATAACGATAATGAGCAAGACTCGCAGCAGCACCTTACCTATCAACAGGTACAAAGGATCTTCCCCCCGAAGCTTTAGCTTTTCATCAATAGTCCGGTAGCTGTCTTTCATTTGGCCAATAGACTTGTCCATCATTTTTCCTTCGTCCTGCGGATCGGTTGATTGCTCCATTCAAAAATTATTTTAGAACAATTGTGCTAATTATTTTAGTTTAGAACAACTGTACTAGCTTTTTCGTTCTCAATAATATTAGTTTTGTACGCATGAAAACCAAAGACCGCATACTGCAAGCCGCCCTACGGCAGTTCAATGAGCTGGGTACCGATCAGGCGACGGTTCGGAGTATTGCGGAAGAGGTGGGCATCAGCCACGGCAACCTCTGTTACCATTACAAAAATACGGATGAGCTCATCGAGGCGCTTTATCTGCAACTGGTAGCGGAGATTTCGCCCTTTGCGGAAAGCGCATTCCGGCCGGACATCGATCTTCAGGAAGTGTGGGAACAGTCCTGGCTGACCTTTCAACTGATGTACCGTTACCGCTTCCTGCTCCTGGACTTTGCGCGCATCATACGCCGTATCGACAGCATGCGGCAAAACTTCCGGCAGCTGATGGTTTTGCGCCGTCAGCAGTTTCACCACGGGCTGCAGCAGCTTATTCAGCGGGGATGGATGGAACCGGAGCCCTTGCCCGGACAGTACGATCACCTGGTTACCCAATTCCTTATCGTTGGCAACCACTGGATTACAGAGTCTACCATACAGTTTGAACAGGAAGGGGAGGAAGTGGTGCGGTACTACCACCGGGCGATGATGGCTTTGCTGTTTCCTTACCTGAGCGAGAAAGGAAAGCAGATGCACAGGGAGCTAGCTCCGGATGGGAAATCCGGATTATAACCTTGAACATACCCCTGCAAAACCTTTGCGCCGCAGCCCCTCCGCTCTGGCAAGCACGTAAAGTTGCGCGGCCTAAAACTCACTCTTAAAGTGGAACTGCACCTTCGGATGATTCTCCTGCGCCATTTGCAGAGACCAGGCGGATTCTGCCAGATAGACCAGCTGCCCGTGTTTATCGCGGGCGAGGTCCCGCTTCCGCCGCTGAATGAATTCCTTCATGGCCTTCTCATCATCACAGGTGACCCAGCAGGCTTTATGGAGGTTCACCGGCTCGTAGCTGCACTTGGCACCGTACTCATGCTCCAGGCGGTACTGAATGACCTCAAACTGCAGGGCGCCTACTGTGCCAATGATTTTCCGGTTGTTATCCTCTTTGGTGAAAAGCTGTGCCACGCCCTCGTCCATTAGTTGTACCAGCCCTTTATCAAGCTGCTTATACTTGAGCGGATCAGCGTTATTGACAAAGCGGAACTGCTCCGGGGAGAAGCTCGGGATGCCTTTGAAGTGCAGGACTTCGCCTTCGGTGAGGGTATCGCCAATCTTAAAGTTGCCGCTATCGTAGAGGCCCACCACGTCACCGGGGTAGGCTTCCTCCAGAATGGTCTTTTTAGCCGCCATAAAGCTTGTGGGGTTCGGAAACTTCATCTTGCGGTTTTGCCGCACGTGCAGGTAATTGGTATTGCGCTCGAAGCGGCCGGAGCAGACCCGCAGGAAAGCGATACGGTCCCGGTGGTTGGGGTCCATATTGGCGTGTATCTTGAATACAAAACCTGCAAATTTATCTTCATTTGGTTTGACCTCCCGTTCTTCGGTGACCCGCCCAAGTGGCGGAGGAGCCACTTCCACAAAGCAATCGAGGAGCTCACGTACGCCGAAGTTGTTGATGGCTGAGCCAAAGAAAACCGGTGAAAGCTCGCCCTTCAGGTAGGCCTCCCGGTCGAATTTAGGATAGACCGACTCAACCATGTGCACTTCTTCACGTAGTTCATCTGCCGCTGCCTCGCCCACCAGCTCATCAAGCTGACGGTCAGTCAGGTCGTTGATTTCTATTCGATCTTCCTCATCCTCCTGCTTGCCGTGGGGGCGGAAAAGCACCAGCTTTTGCTCATACATGCTATATACGCCCTTGAAGCGCTGCCCCATACCTATCGGCCAGCTTAGCGGGCGAACGGTCAGCCCCAGCTTTTGCTCCAGCTCGTCGAGGAGGTCGAAGCCATCGAGGCCCTCGCGGTCCAGCTTGTTGATGAAGACGATGATCGGTGTGTTGCGCATGCGGCATACATTGACCAGCTTCTCGGTTTGTGCCTCCACGCCCTTAGCCACGTCGATCACTACAATCACGCTATCCACCGCCGTGAGGGTACGGTAGGTGTCTTCCTGGAAATCCTGGTGACCAGGGGTGTCAAGAATATTGATCTTAAGGTTGCGGTATTCAAAGGCCATGACGGAGGTTGCCACCGAAATACCCCGCTGCCGCTCAATCTCCATAAAGTCGGAGGTGGCGCTGCGCTTAATTTTATTCGACTTGACTGCACCGGCTACCTGAATGGCGCCCCCAAAGAGCAGCAATTTTTCCGTAAGGGTGGTTTTTCCGGCATCCGGGTGGCTGATGATGCCAAAAGTGCGGCGCCGGTTGAGTTCTTTGTTGAAAGACATATAGACTGCGTGAATTTTCGAAGCGCAAAGGTAGTTATTTTTCTGCCGAAACCACGGATGTTCAGGTATTTAGCGGCTATGATCGCAAAGACTCGCAAACCAAGGCCGGGTGAAGTGGGTTAATTGTAGAGTTAAATTGTTTTTACAACCCACTAACTGGACAACGCCCATGCTCGAACTCGCTGGCATCATCGTTTTAGGCATCTTCGCCCAATGGCTGGCCTGGCGCACCAAAGTGCCGGCTATCCTGCCTTTGATCCTGATTGGGCTGATCGTCGGGCCGATTTCCACCTTTTTTACCCACGATGGCGAGAAACTGCTGGAACCGCTCCTGGTTGAGAGCGAAAAAGGGACGACCGGGATTTTCCCCGGTAAATACCTGTTCTCTTTCGTGTCTCTGGCCATTGGCGTTATCCTGTTTGAAGGGGGGCTTACCCTGAAACGGAAGGAAATCGCCGGCGTGGGCCCGGCTATCCTGAAAATGATAACCGTGGGGTCGCTCATTACTTTTATTGGCGCCGGCCTCTTTGCGCACTACATTATGGAGCTCAACTGGGCGGTTTCCTTTTTGTTTGGAGCGCTTATTATCGTGACCGGGCCGACCGTAATTGCACCGATCCTGCAAAATATCCCACTCAACCGTAACGTCAGTACTGTTCTGAAGTGGGAGGGTATCCTGATTGACCCCATAGGTGCGCTCGTAGCAGTATTGGTCTTTGAGTTTATCCGCTCGGCGGAGGGCGGCGTGGAATTTACTTCCCATGCGCTGGTTTCCTTCTTCCAGATTCTTCTCATTGGTCTGGCCATGGGTGCCGTAGCGGGCTATGCCCTTTATCAGTTCATCATCCGGGACCTGATCCCCCACTACCTCCTCAATGTATTCACTCTGGCGATGGTGCTGCTTATCTTTGTATTTTCTGATGTGCTGGCCCATGAGTCCGGGCTGCTTTCGGTAGTCGTTATGGGCATGGTACTGGGCAATATGGATGTGCCCTGGCTTAAAGAGATCCTGTCGTTTAAGGAATCGCTGAGCGTACTGCTGATTTCTATTTTGTTCATCATACTGGCCGCACTAATCAACGTTGATGATATCCAAATCATTATCAGCGACTGGCGGGCGCTGGGTCTCTTCCTTTCCATTACCCTGATCCTGCGGCCCATAGGCGTATTCCTGAGCACGCGCCGCTCAGACCTGAATTTCCGGGAGAAGCTGTTTATTTCCTGGGTAGGCCCACGGGGAATTGTTGCCGCTGGTATTGCCTCGCTTTTTGGGCTGACGCTGACGTCAGAAAACCCACCGGTGGAAGATGCAGAGTTTTTGGTGCCTCTGGTGTTTATGATTGTGCTGGGCACTGTGCTCATCAATGCGACCACCGCCCGCTTTATTGCCAAAGTATTGAAAGTCACACTCGATAGCTCGGAAGGCATTCTCATTGTGGGCGCCAACGGAGCGAGCCGCATCATCGGGCAGTACCTGCAGGGGCGCAACCGGCATGTGGTGCTCATAGACAACAACGAGAGCAATGTAAAAAAGGCCAGAGAAGAAAACCTTGAAGCGTACAACGTCAATATCTACACCGATGACCTGTCCGATCAGTTTGAGCTGCTGGATATGGGCTACATGATTTCTATGACAAGCAGTGCCGACATCAACACCTACGCGGTGCGCAAATACCAGAAAATTTTTGGGGAGAATGGCGCTTTCCGCTTGCTGACGCCCGATGAACTCAAGCGCGGCCGGGAGGAGTTACCGCAGCAAGGCATTTTCTCCTACACCGATGACTTCCTCAACCTCAATGAGATTGCCCGGGACTTCCCGACGGTGCATGAACTGGAGGTGAATGCTAAAGAGGATATTGAGCGGATACTTGACCGCACCGCTGTTAATACACATACCGCACCGCTGTTTTTGCTTTCACCGGACGGCAACCTTGAACCCATCCCCCACAGCCTTGAGGATTACGAATGTGAGGAAGGGGTTAAGATTGTTTATCTGGGGCGCAAGCTGGAAAAGCCTTCCATTCAGGAAGTCATGGGCAAGTAAACTCAGGATTCCTGGCCGGCTTTATTGACCAGGTCGAGGATATCGTGCGTGGTGACGATACCGCAGATACTGTCTTTCCCGTCAAGCACAGGAAGGGCCTGGTAGCGGTTCTCCGACAAGAGGCGCACTGCTTCCTTTATGGGGTCGCTTTCCCGCAGCGTTTCCACTTCTTCCTGCATAATCTCCATTGCCTTAAAGGCCCGCAGCTTAGCGGTTTCGCGGAAGCGGTCCGTCTCATGGGAAGTATAGCCCCGCAGCAGGTACAGGAAATCCGACTTGCCAACGATGCCGACCACCTTGCGCTTCTCATCGAGCACCGGAATATGATGGATACGGTTTTCCTTGAACAAGGTATCAATTTCGGTAGCAGGGCTGTCCGGCGCAATGGTCTTGAGCTCGGTGGACATTATGGTGGAAATGGGCGCATTGAGGTCCATGGTGTTGCTGGTTTTAGTTTTGGAAAAAATCAAAAATAGGGCTTTTGGGTATTAGCCCTAAATTCCGGTCGTTAATAAATAGAAAAAATTACGTTTCCCAAACCTTGTCAGGGTATTTGAGTAAGCCGGTAGCGCCAGATAATACCCCTCAGCTTGTGCGCATATTCAGGATCGGTGGCGTACCCCCCGCTTTGAATGGCATCCGTCCAGCCGGTGTAATCGTTTGCTTCCAGGGTTTTGAGGATGGCGTAGCGCTCGCTTTGCATCAGAAAGTCACCAAAATCCTCGTAACTCCGGCGGATAAGCGGGTACTTTCTGAAGCAATCGTTCTGCGTCACCATCTGCTGCCCGTTGTATTCCTGCGTAGGCTTGCAGTACTCCAGTCCGCGCCATTCCGGTTTTGACTTGATGCCGAAGTGATTATTGGCATGCTTAGCCAGCTCACTTCTGCCCCAGTCGCTTTCCAGCCCGGCCACTGCATAGATAATTGCCTTGGGGATGCCCGTTTCCTGGTGCAGGGCTTCGGCAAGGAAGTCGTGCTTTTGGATATAGGCGCGGACTTTCCATGGGCGCTCTGCCGCCGCCGCCTGATTGCGCTCAGAGATAAAGCTGCACACCAGAATAAGCCCGAGGGCGAAGGTACTATAGTGGATGAAAGGTTGAAGGCGTTTCATGTTTAGACTGCTTTTTTCTGCGGGCAACAGCCCGCCGGGCATAGAAAGAATAGCATCAAATATACCAATGTCATCAAAAACCGGCAACAAGTCCAACAATACTGTACCTTTGCCGCGCAATTTTTCAGGCATGTGGCAAGAAGTCAAACATACTTTAAAGCTGGGCTGGCCCATTATACTGGGCAATATGACGCAGATTGCGCTGGGCATCATTGACAGTGCGATGGTGGGGGCTATCCACAGTTCGCAACTGGCTGCTGCCGCCTTCGTCAATAACCTCATCACATTGCCGTTGGTCCTCGGTATTGGATTGACCACTGCCATTTCCCCTTTAGTCGCTTCTGCAATGGGTGAAAATGAGCCCGATAAGCCGCTGCGCATCCTTTTCAACGGCGGGCTGATTGTGACCCTTATGTCGTTGCTGTTCGCTATTGGCATCCACTTTGGAGTAGATATGGTCTACTACTTCGGGCAGGATGAAATCGTAGCCGACCTCTCCCGTCCTTACCTGATCTGGATGGGCTGGGGTATGGTACCTATGGCTGTTTTCATGGCCATGAAGCAGTTTGCCGATGGGCTGGGTCACACCCGGGTGCCTATGTACCTGGCGCTGCTGGCCATCCCGGTGAATGTCCTGGTTAACTACGCTTTCATCTTCGGAGAATGGGGGGCACCGCGTATGGAGCTGGAGGGAGCCGGCGTAGGTACGATGGTCTCCCGTGTGGTCACCATGGTTGCCCTGTTTTGGCTGATCGCCTACGGCAAGGGCTTTGCGCCCTACCGGCAGCATCTGACAGATCAGCTGCAAATACGCCGGGACCGCTTTCAGGATATTTTCCGGATTGGGATTCCAGCCAGTTTGCAGTATGGTATGGAGTCTGCCGCCTTCGCCGTTTCCGGTATTATGGCCGGTTGGCTGGGCTATATTCAGCAGGCAGCCCACCAAATTGCCATCAGTATTGCCTCCTTTACGTTCATGGTGTCGGTAGGCATTAGTGCGGCAGGGAGCATAAGGGTGGGCTACGCCTATGGCCGGCAGGACTGGCTGCATGCCCGCAGTGTAGGGCAGTCTACCTTTGTGATTGCGGCGGCTTACGGGCTGCTCTGTGCCATTGTATTTGTATTGACGCGCCACAAGTTGCCCTTGCTTTTCAATGATGAGCCTCAAGTGGTCACCTACGCTGCCACCCTCTTGTTTCTAACGGCCGTCTTCCAGATTTCAGATTCTGTACAGGCCATAGGCGTCGGCTTACTGCGGGGTATTCAGGATGTAAAAGTGCCTACTTTTTTCGTTTTTCTGGCTTATTGGGCCATTGGCATCCCCTCGGGCTACTGGCTGGCTTTTGTGCAGGATTTGGATATCTCGGGGCTTTGGATCGGGCTGGTACTCGGGCTGAGTGCAAGTGCCGTGTTGCTCACGCTTCGGTTCCTACGGCTTACTAAACGGCAGACTGGGTCAGCTACAAAAACTTAACCCTCGCTTTACTTCCAGTTAATAATTCAGGCGTAGCTTTCGTATGCTGAAAACAGGGCTATTGTGATTCTAAAATGACTCCAATCCGGAGCTACCCTACTACTGCTATGCCTGAGCTGTATCTTTTTATCGTTATTCTGCTATTTGTACTGGCCATCTCTGACCTCATCGTGGGCGTCAGCAACGATGCCGTTAATTTCCTAAACTCAGCCATAGGCTCCCGTGTGGCTTCCCGCAATGTGATTATGATTGTGGCGAGCCTGGGCATTTTCGTAGGCGCTACCTTTTCCAGTGGCATGATGGAAGTGGCGCGCAAAGGTATCTTTAATCCGCAGTTTTTCTTCTTTGCGGAGATTATGGTGATTTTTCTGGCCGTCATGCTCACGGATATCATTCTGCTTGACCTCTTCAACACCTTTGGGATGCCGACCTCAACCACGGTGTCTATCGTTTTTGAACTGCTGGGGGCTGCTGTTGCGGTATCCGTTCTCAAAATACTGGCCGCTGGTGATGGCATGGATACGCTGGGGCAGTATATTAATACTTCGAGTGCCATCGCAATCATTTCAGGAATCTTTTTATCGGTGGGCATTGCCTTTGCGATCGGGGCAATACTACAGTACCTGAGCCGGCTGCTGTTCACCTTTGAGTACAAAAAGCGCATTCCCTGGGTGGGAGCCCTTTGGGGTGGCGTAGCGCTGACCATTCTGACCTTTTTCCTGATTTTCAAGGGCGCAAAGGGGGCAAGCTTTATTTCGGATGAAGTGCTGGGCTGGATCAAAGCAAATACCGCACTGCTCATCGGCATATCACTGGTGTTCTGGATAATTGTGATGCAGATTTTAGTTGTGCTCAAAGTCAATATCCTGCGCCTTATCGTCCTATTCGGTACCTTTTCTCTGGCGATGGCCTTCGCCGGTAACGACCTGGTCAACTTCATCGGTGTGCCTATTGCCGGATTTGAGTCTTACATGGCCTGGTCTGGCTCCGGTGAGGAAGCGGGGCAGTACAGCATGGAGGTGCTGCAGCGCCCGGTACGTACCCGCACTTACATGCTGTTGCTCGCCGGCCTGATTATGATCCTCACCCTATGGTTGTCCAGAAAGTCGCGGTCGGTCACGGAGACGGAAGTAAACCTGGGGCGGCAGAGTGAAGGCGCAGAACGCTTTTCCCCTAATATGCTGGCACGGGGCATCGTGCGGTATACCCGACTGATGGGTGCAGGGTTTCAGCGTATCATCCCCAACCGGCTGTTGCGCAAGACCAACAACCGGTTTGAACCCATGAAGCCATCTGACGCAGCGGAAGACCAAGCCGCCTTCGACCTGGTGCGTGCCGCTGTTAACCTCACCGTAGCCAGTATGTTGATCTCCTTTGCCACCTCACTGAAGTTGCCGCTTTCCACGACCTACGTCTCCTTTATGGTAGCGATGGGTACCTCCCTGGCAGACCGGGCCTGGGGGCGGGAGAGTGCCGTGTACAGGGTAGCCGGTGTGCTGAATGTGATTGGCGGATGGTTCGGTACAGCCATCATTGCCTTTAGTGTATCGGCGACATTTGCCTGGCTGATTTTCCAGTTCGGGGTATGGGCAATCGGTGGGCTTGTTATTGCTGCCGTGTTCTTCATCAGCCGGACTTTCCTGATCCATCAGCGCAAGGAGCGCCGGAAGGAAGCCCGGGAAGCAGCCACCGGACGCAGAAGAATGCCAGCGCAGGAGCTGCAAGCCGAAACGGCCACCTACATTGCCGGCACTTTGGATCAGGTACGCACACTTTTCCGGCAATCTGTAGAAGGATTGGTAACAGAAGATCTCAGGCTGCTCAGTGATGTGTCGGCACAAATGCAGGCGCTGGAAGAACGGCACGAAGACTTAAAGTACCGCCTCGTCAGCAGTATTCAAAAAGTGGAGGAAGACGATACGGAAATCAGTCGGCTGTACTTGCTGGTTTATGACCTTGAGCAGGATCTTCTGCAGTCTGTCCGATTGGTGACAGATGCCTGCCGGGATTATGTGCGTAACAGCCTTGTCCCCTTTTCCCCGGGGCAGCAAGAGCAACTGCGGGAACTGACCCGGGCAGTGGAGCGCTTTCTGGAACTGGTTGCCCGAGCCCTGCATACCGGGCACCCGGATCACGCTGTTCAGATTTTGCAGGAAAAACCGGGCCTGCTCCAACACATTGAGGAACTGCTTAACGATCAGGTCCGCGGGCTTCGGCAGCGCACTTACGGCAACCGGAACACTATGCTCTTTTTCAGCCTGCAACTGGAAACCAAGGACATCGTTGCGGTAGCCGCCCGCTTCGTAAAGCTGTACCGCCGGCATCAGGAGGCGGAAGGAATGACACATCCACTTTTGTTTAGCCGGTAAAGGAAACAAAACAACTTCCCGAATTGTGTACTTTGGGCGATCATTAATTACAATGCCCGATACCGAATGCCTGTTTTCTGGCTCGACCCTGAGCATATTATCTTTCCCGACCCGATACATTCAACCCCTGATGGACTTTTGGCAGCAGGTGGCGACTTGTCTAGGGAACGCTTGCTGCTGGCTTACCGCAATGGTATTTTCCCATGGTATGCCCCCGGCGACCCAATCTTGTGGTGGTGCCCCGATCCGCGCTGTGTGCTTTTCCCTAAAGACCTGAAAGTATCCAAAAGCATGCGCCCTTATTTCAATCAGCGCAAATTTGAAGTCACCTATGACCGGTGCTTTTCGGAAGTTATGCAGGCTTGCGCCCAACAGCCCCGCAACGGGCAGGCCGGTACGTGGATTACCCGGGAAATGATGAAAGGCTATACCCGTTTGCACGAAGTAGGCTATGCGCATTCGGTTGAGGTTTGGAAAGAGAAGGAGCTCGTGGGCGGGCTATACGGTATTGCAATCGGCAAGGTCTTCTTTGGGGAGTCTATGTTTGCCACAGCCTCCAATGCTTCTAAGTTTGGGTTCATCTCCCTTGTCCATCGGCTGGAAGCGCAGGGCTTCACCCTAATTGACTGTCAGCAGGAGACCGGCCACCTGCTTAGCCTGGGAGCGACGACTATTCCCCGCCCGGAATTTTTACAGGCTCTGCGTGCCAATGATGCACACCCGGATGGTGAGGGGAAATGGGGATAGGGGCGCTTTTTCAATCTAACCGAAAGGTTATTTGTTGTAAAAGCTATTTTTTCCATTCCAATAAACACTTCAGGCGCTTGTACCTTTGTCGGCCTCGTAATCCGCTATAATGGATGCTACTTCTTCTGTAGTAAGACCTGCTATTTCAGCAATATCAACCATAGAAAGCCCTTTTTCATGAGCCCGGAGTACTACGGTGTGAGCCTTACGCTCGACGCCTTGCTCGATGCCTTGCTCCAGCACTTCCTTTAAAATAGCTTCTTCCAGTCCCATAGGTTCTCGTGATTTGGTAATCTTGCGTACTTCATTTTCAAATTTAAGCTTATTCTCGGAATTTTGAAAGGACACATACATATTGATGAAGTTGTACAATTGCCGGATTTTCGCTTTATCCAGCCCCCGTGACAACAAGTGGCGCATCAGCTCCAGTTTACTGATCATCAATTGATTATCTTCTTTCAATCTAGGATCTAATGCCCGGTAGGCGGTTTCCAGGGCTAATCCGAATGGATTTCCTGAAGCCCTTAAATCCTCTGGGGTTTTGTCTGCCAATATAAACGACTGGAAACGATAAATAAGTTCCGTTCCCAGAAAACTAGTCTTATAGGCAGTGGCATGATAAGCCCGGTTGGTATCTGTGTAAAGGGCTATTGCCGTAACAGGCTTATTGTAGCGATCCAATATTCTGTAATAATACTGGAACATCCGGAAGGCAAAGTAAGCATCCGGATAACCCTGTACCTCCACATGTACTAAAAACCAGCGCTCCTCACCATCGTTCAGCCAGACTTTAAAGAGTTTATCCGCATGCCGTCGCCTGGTATCCGCCTCGGGCATGATTCGTTCAAGGTCCTTATCCAAAAATACTACGCCCCGCCTGAGATCTATCTGATCCATATACGTCGGGAAGAAGAAATACAGAAAGTCTTCTACCAATTCCTCAATGAGGGCTTTCCAGAGTGTGTCGCGCCGTACCATAACTGCAAAATATAGAAACTCCCTGAAAGAACCAAATGGTTTGAATTTTTTTATTTCAACTATTTAACGGTCACCTTATCGTCTCCCAAATCCATTACCTCCATTTAAAATACCAAACTATCCTTCAAAGTCCTAACCTTAATGATTCCCGTGCAAGCATTATAGTCCCATTTCCCTTCTTCCATATAGTGGGCATCCAGTGGATGTAAGACCATAGATTCACAATTGCCCTCGTCTTTGAAAACATAAACCGCCCTAAACCTGCTGAGGCTATGTGTGAAGCGTTCGGCATTGCAAGCCTGCTCCAAACATAGCCTCAGCAGATATAGGGACAGCCTGAGTTTAGAAAGATCAGTTCACCGCAGGCGTCACTACAAACTTGCGGAAATCAATTGGCCCGTGATCGCCCTGAATCATAATGGGGCCGGGCTCGCCTTCGTTGCTGTCCAGTGAGCCACCGGTGATGCCGGGGATGGGCCGGTTAGAGATCACTTCCACCCCATTGAGCACTACCGTAACGTGCCTTCCCACAAGGGTGATTTCATAGGTCTGCCACTCTCCTGGCGCTTTCGCCGCGTTAACCGTTGGTGCAATAAAACCATACACGCCACCGATGCTGACATCATCCGCTCTTCCCTTGGAGTCCTCGATCTGTATCTCATGACGGCCGCGGAGGTAAATGCCGCTGTTACTGCCTTCGGGGTAGCGGAACTCAATACTAAGCTTGAAGTCATCAAACTTCTGAGTGGAGATCAGGTTGCCGCCTTTTTTGGCATTCATCATGACCCCATCAACCATCTTGAACTGATTATTCTCCGGGATGATCCAGCGGTCCATGTTCTCAGTGAGCAAATTGATGGGCGTGCCCCATACGGGTGGCTCCTCCCTTGTCAGGCTTGGCGCGCGCACACCGGTAAACTTGAGCTTATTGCCATCGAGCATTTTATAGCCCGAGAGCTTGTCGTCTTTCAGGCTGAACTCAAAGTAGATATCGTCAATATCCATCCACTGTGGCGGAATGGTAAAGTGGTACTTGTCTTTAGCTTCATCGTAGTGGATTTCAGCAATAGGGCGGGCGCTGCCTTCGTACCCCACGTAGTAGCCCACGAGCGTAGAGAAGCCCGACAGCTTCACCTGAAGCCATCCCGGGAATCCCTTGGACGACATCAGCCCGTGCCTGAAAATACCGAGATTTTCCAGTTGGTCTTTCTCCATTGTAATGGTGAGGTCCCATTTGCCAATCAGTTCCGAATCACTCTCCACGCGTTGTGCGGAAAGGGTGGAAAAAGTCATCATTGCACAAACTACCAGAAGTAAAGCTCTTTTTAAATCCTTCATCATTATTCCTTTTGTTTTGGTTATGGTAAAGAAGTCTTGAAATAAACCATTATTTATGGTTTTCCAAAAAGGGATGGAACCGGGTTAAAAACTGCTCCGGTTTTTCTACAAAAGGCGTATGCCCGCAGTCGTCGAAAACCACTTCGGTGTAGGTGCCCCCATTGCGCTGATACTGTTCGAGTACGTAGCGGGTTTGGCTGACCATAGGTTGTGGCGGATAGACATCCTCGCCAGGGTAGTTGGGGATCAGCCCCAGTTTGCCAAGTGTGCCAAAGTCGAACAGGGAATTATCCGAAACGATCTGATCCTCGGCGCCACGTATCCATAAAACAGGAGGCTTAGCTTCGGCATGAATGAATTTTTCCACCGACGCCCCGATATACTTAGGTGAAGTGGAATTGATAGGCCCGTAATTCCCGGGAGCCACGAAGGGGTAGTTTTCGGAAGGCACAAAGTCGCCGGGGTACCTGGTGTCGCCTGTCTTCTGGCTCAGCAGCGAGCTCAGGTATTCTTCCTCCCGCTCCGGCTTGAAGGGCGGCTTCCAGTAAAAGGTATTCATGACTACGCGGGGCGAGGCTTGCGGGTTATCGCTCCCCCTGTCCTTTTGGCCCATTAATTTGGCAAATTCAGCGTTCACAATGCCTCCTCCTGAGCCGGCAAAGTCAGCATAGTTAGGTGTCCCTTTCTCGTCTTTCGTGCCCCCAAAGCCAAAGGGGGAGCCCGGAGCCACCAAAGTAGCCGACAGCACGCGTTCGCCTTCTTCAGCAATGAGCGGGAACAGGAATGCCCCGCCCAGCGAATGCCCGGCAATATGGTACTGTTCAATGCCAAGCGCCTCGCGCAAAGCCTGAAAGTCCGCTACCCAGTCGGCAATGCCACGGGTCGCATCTATGAGTTGGTCTTCCGTATCGCCGTAGCCGCGCAGGTCAGGCGCTATACCCCTGAAGTCTTCGGGCAGATTCTGCATGGTTTCTTCCCAGAAGAAGGAAGAGCTGCCATTGCCGTGGATGAAAAATACAGGGGTGCCACTTTCGCGGAAAAAGCGCACAAACTGCTTCAGGCGGGGCGTGGAAATCGTTTTGTTGGTTAGCATTGCTTTTGTTTTTTTAAGACGACAGTAGTTTTCTCTCCTGAGTTTGGGCATCACCGCTTCTAAGATACAACATCTGTCCCAGCGGAAAAACAGCCCCTACCGAAAAAGCAGCAGGCAGCGCTTCGAGCCCCTCACCCATGCAAATCATAGCGAATAGATGTTCCCAAACCTATAAACACCACAGAGACAGCCCTCACCAGACCGCCTCCCTGACATAATCCTGAGGGAGGAGCAATCAATCCAAGCCCTCCACCCAGGGGCCTCCGGACTTAACAATCAGCGCTCCGATTTCCTTAGCCTCCCCTTTAAGCTGCATCAGCTTATCATTCATCGACTGCCATTCTGAAGTGATCATCCCAACCGTTTCCAGGTGCGTGGGCGTCGGGCCATAGGTAGAGTTGGAAATGCCCCGGTTCAGCGCAAAGAGTCGGCTGCCGATCGTCGGTTTCCCTTTTTCGCCAATCTCATTTTTCGCGGGATTGCCATTGAGCTGTGTGTCGAGGGCATCGAGGCCTGCCTGCAGAGTAGCGATGCGCTCCAGGACCTCACTGCTGACGGCAGCGCTTGATGCTGCACGGAATAAATTAGAGCTGGCTTTGCGGGCGTTGGACAACTGCACAGACAGGGTATTCACATCCCGGGTCAGCTGTTCGTATTTTCGCCAGAAGGCGACCACCTCTTCCATCGGCTTACCCTGCAGCGCGGGTTCGCCCAGGCGCTCCACCTTCGCGTCTACCGGGCCCGCCAGGCGGATGCTCTTCCCTTTCTCGAAGGCGTGAAGCGTGGCCGTATAATCACCGGGCGCAGCCAGCATAGCCGTCAGAGGCTGTTCTTTGCCATCGAGCATCAGCGTTCCGGAGCCGCCTACCCGTAAGTTCCAGGCTACACGGTTGAAGCCGGGCTTATTCTCCGCTTTTACCCGGTTGACGACCCGGCCCTCCTTATCCTGAATCTCCAGGTACACATAAGGCTTCATTTCCCGGGTTTCTGCTTCGAGCGCTGCCCAGCCGGGGAAGGAAAGCTTGGTGGCCAATGAATCTTCCAGGTCTTTGCGTACCTGCTCCAGGCTCTTCACTTCTTCCTTCAGGTAGTAGGTCAGCACTGCTCCGAAATCCGGATTGGGCGCCACGAATAGCTGGGAGCCCTGTGAGCCTCTTACATCGTCGAAGTCAAGGACAGACTTCTCCATATACCACCAGGCTTTCCGGGGCTCAAACAGGCGGGCCGTTTCCTGCAGCTGCTCCTTGTTTACGCTTCTGAGGGCGGTGTAATCATCCAGGATGTAGAAGCCTCTGCCGAAGGATGCCGCCACCAAATCATTTTCCCGCCGCTGTATGGCAAGGTCGCGGAAGGAGATGGTGGGAATGCCCCCGTTCATTTCCGTCCAGTTGGCGCCTCCGTCTATGGTGAAATAGACGCCAAACTCTGTGCCCAGGAACAGCAGGTCTTTATCCACATGGTCCTGCACAATGCGCCAGACCAGGTTTTTCTCGCCCAGCCCATTGGACATGGCAGTCCAGGTTGCGCCTTTATCCATCGTTTTGAACAAATAGGGCTTGTAGTCGCCCTCCTTGTGGTTGTCCAGGGCTACGTAAAAGGTACTTTCGTCAAACAGGTCTGCTTTGATGTCATTGACATAGCAGCGCTCCGGTATGCCAAGGGCGCTGACTTCGATCTTTTTCCAGTTCGCACCTTCATCGGAGGTAATCTGTATCAGGCCATCATCGGTGCCGATGCAAATGACCGAGGCGTTTTTTGGCGAGACCGCGATAGAGGTGATGGTATTGAAATTAGACATCGCACCCACATCCCAGGGAGAATCCCAGCTCTGCACCGCTCCCATAATGGGCAGCGCCAGCCGCTCCTCATTTCTGGTCAGGTCGCCGGAAAGCGCGGTCCAGGAGTCGCCCCGGTCGGTGGACTTCCAAAGCCGGTGGGAAGCATGGTAAATCGTAGTCGGTACATGCGGAGACACCAGGATGGGCGCATCCCAGTTGTAGCGCTCGTAGTCTTCGCCCGCCCCGGGCTGTGGCATGATGTCAATGACCTCGCCCGATTTCAGGTCGATGCGGGAAAGCGTACCCTGCTGCCGCTGCCCGTACATGATATCCGGGTTGCCGGGCTCCGTCGCCGGCTGATGGCCATCCCAGTTCAGGACCACCTTCCAGTCGGCATTGCGGATGCCGTGGTGGTTGTCGGTGCGGGAGGGCCCGCCTTCCGTGCTGTTGTCCTGTGTGCCTCCGTAGACATTGTAGAAGGGCTCGGCATCATCGACTGCGACTTTGTAGAACTGCGTTAGCGGTAGGTTTTCCATGTAGCGCCAGGAAGCGCCTAAATCAAAACTTTCGTAAACGCCGCCGTCCGTACCCACCAGCAGGTAGTTGGGGTCAGATGCTTTGAAGGCTACGGCGTGGTTGTCCCCATGCTTGGCCGTTTCGTCCATATTGGTGAACGTTTTGCCGCCGTCTTCCGACTTCATCAGGCGGCTGTTCATCAGGTAAAGCCGGTCAAATTTGTGAGGCGAAGCAAAGATCTCCTGATAGTAGTGCGGCCCGGTGGCACCGGCTACGGCATCCGACATCTTCGTCCAGCTGCCACCACGGTTGTCAGACCGCCAAACGCCGCCCTTGGTGCGGTTGAGTTCTATAGCAGCGTACAGCACATCGGGATTTTGGGGAGAGATAGCCAGCCCGGTCTTTCCCCATTTGCCTTTCGGCAAACCCGTCTCCAGCTTCCGCCAGGTATCGCCGGCATCATCAGAGACGTACAGGCGGGATTTTTCTCCACCTCCCATCCATGCGGCTACTGTGCGGTGGTGCTCCCAGGTCACGGCGTACACCCGGTCGGGGTCACGTGGGTCGTAGACCATATCGGTCACGCCGGTATACTGATCGTCGCCGAGGGTTTTCTTCCAGGTTTTTCCACCGTCCGTAGACTTAAAAAAGCCCCGGTCGCCGCCCGGGCTCCACAGCGGGCCCTGTGAAGCGACCATGATGACATCCGAATCATCAGGGTGGACGATAATTTTGGAGATGTGCTCGGAGTTTTTCAGCCCCATATTTTCCCAGGAAGCGCCCCCGTCAAGGCTCCGGTAGATGCCGTCTCCGAATCCGGCGTGCCGCCCGCCTACATTTTCACCCGTCCCCACCCACACCGTGTAGGGATTGTTAGGGTCAAGGGTTACGCAGCCAATGGAGTAGACCGGCTGATCGTCAAAAATGGGGGTAAAGGTGGTGCCGGCATTGGTGGTTTTCCAAACGCCTCCCGAGCCTACTGCGACGTACCATACGTTCTCGTTGGTCGGGTCAATAGCCAGGTCGGCAATGCGGCCGGACATAAAGGCCGGGCCGATGCTGCGGAATTTCAGCTGGTCAAACAGTTTGGAGTCGATGCCCTGTCCACCGGTTGGCTTCTTTTGCGCAAAGCCCTGCGGGGCAGCAATAACGAATAGGAACAGGAAAGTGAGTATGGAGCAATGTTTCATTAGAACAAGATTGGATTAACAATTTTGGTGGATCAGAACTGCAAAATAGCCAAATTTGGTTTTATGGTTAATTGATCACTTCCATGAAACCATCTCCTAATTCAACGAAGCACTTTTCGGCCTCAAAATGCCTCACTATTTCATCGAGGTTGGCATCCAAAATTTCAATCAATCTCTTGGTAGAAATATTTCCTAAACTAATTTTTAATACCCTGCTTGGTGAGTTGTTAAGAAGATGACTATTCCTGAAATCTGCGTCCTTAGTCATCACCGTATAGCCATTTTCATTTGCGTAACGGCTAATTTCAGAATCTTTGGTGTGGTAGCTATCAAGAATATCGTTTATATGAATAGCTTCGTGTCCGTTACTTTGAAAAAAGCGGACAACCTTGTAGGCAATATGAACGTCGCACAGGACTTTAAATGTCATGCCGCCAAGGTTATGGTTCTTCCAGATACGAGCATTTTAGCATATTCTAGACTAGCCAAAATGTCTTCCTTTTCTAATTCCGGATGATCTTCAAGGATTTCTTCAATACTCATTTCGGACAACATCATATCTAATAATACTTCCACAGGCCACCTCATTCCTCGTATGCAAGGTTTTCCATGACAAATTTCCGGGTCAACGGTTATACGGTTTATGTATTTTGGTTCAGTATTTTTCATGGTTTCATGTTTCCTTAATGGAGAGTTATAATATCAAAAAAATGAACAACATTTAGTTCCGAGATCAACTTTTACCATTATCAAAGTTGCAGTTTATGACCTGTAACCGGGTCTGATCAATTGGGGGCTGAAACACTGGTTCTGCTCGATGCCCTGCTCACGTACTTCTTGTAAAATAGCTTCTTCAATTCCCATAGCTTTCCCTGATACTCACTTCTCCGCTTCGTAGGTTTGTATGATCTGCTCAACCTGCTCGACGGACAGCTCTGCGATTTGGGCAATATCGGTTAGTGGCAACCCCTTCTCATAGGTGCGGATGACTACCAGGCGCTTTTCTTGTTCGATGCCCTGCTCGATGCCCTGCTCCTTGACTTCTTGCAAAATAGCTTCTTCTAATCCCATAGCTTTTCTTGATTTCGTAATTTTTTGAACCTCATCTTCAAATTTAAGCTTATTCTCTAAGTTTTGAAAGGCCGTATAATAAGTGATAAAGTTATACAGCCGCCGGATTTTTGCTTTGCTTAGCCCGCACGACAGCAGATGCCGCATCATATCCAACTTGCTGACCAACAGCTGCTGGTCATCTTTGCTGCCTATATCCAGTGCGTTGCGGGCCGCCTCGAGGGCAAAGCCAAAGGGGTTACCGGAGGCTCGTAGCTCCTCAGCCGTGTGGTCTATCAATACAAACGATTGAAAGCGATAAATTTGTTCCGTACCTAAAAAATTAGTCCGATAAGCGGTGGCGTGGTAAGCCCGGTTCGTATCCGTATAAATGACGACAGCCGTGACCGGCTTGTTGTACCGGTCAAGGATCCGATAATAATATTGAAACATCCGATAACCAAACTGATCATCCGGATAGCCTTGTACTTCTACATGTACCAAAAACCATTGTTCCTGCCCGTCCTTTAGCCAAGCCTTGAACAGTTTATCCGCATGCCGCCGTTTGGTATCCGCTTCCGGCATAATTCGCTCCAAATCCTTATCCAAAAACTCCAGCCCCTTGCTAAAGTCTATCCGGTCAATGTATTTGGAGAAAAAGAAATGCAAAAAGTCTTCTGCTAAATCTTCAATAATACCTTTCCAGAGTATATCGCGCCGTATCATGCAGGTAAGATAAGAACAAATCGAATAAAACTCAAATTATTTGAATTATTTTGTTTCAATCGTTATTCGTAAACCATTGAAGCCAGCTTTGCCCGGTAGTTCTGCTCCAACGCACTCGCAAATGCAGCTTTATCCCTGCGCATCGACTCCATAGCTTCCCCATCCACGATAGACGGGTTCAGGCCCCTGAGGTGGCTGTCGCTCCAAGAGGCCAATTCCACGAGTATGGGCGTCAGGGCGAGCCCCATATCCGTTAGAAGATAGAGGTTGGTCTTTTTGTTGCCCGGCCGTTTGGTCTTGATGATGATCCCTACCTCCTCCAATAGCTTGAGTTTAGTGGAAAGGATGTTGGTCGCAATGGCCTCCTCACTTTCCGTAAAGTCCTTGAAGGTCTCCTTGCCTTCGACCAGCATCTGCTTTACGATCACCAGCATCCACTTATCCCCTAAGATGTCGAGGGCGGAAGTAAACGGGCAGTCGCATCTGAAATCCTGTGGCATATGTTAAGCTCCTGTTAAATATTGCTTGCAAATCAAAAGTTATTTTGTTTTTACTTGCAATTTGAAAGTTAAAGTGTAATTTTGCTTGCATAACAAAAGTAATAAACTTCAAGCAATGAAAAAAGCAATACCTCTTCTACTGCTGTCGGGCATTTTGGCCTGCTGCAGCCCTTCAACAGCGCAGTCCCCCGCGGCTGCTTCATCTGATCACACTAATGCAAAACCTTCAACCATGAGTACCAAAGCAACAGTAGGCACTTTCCTTGGCGCCGTTTTACAAAATGACCCGGCGACGATGCGGGAACTGGCCAATGCCGATTATATTCAGCACAACCCGTTTATCCCGACCGGGCTCGAGCCTTTCATCCAAATGCTGCCGGTCCTGCAGGAAAACGGCACCACAGCCGAAAACATCCGGATGTTCCAGGACGGCCAGTACGTGTTCATGCACAACATCTGGCGGAATGCCAAGCCCTTTGGGGCAGACGAGATGGTCTCCTTTGATATCATCCGGCTGGATGAACATGGCAAGGTAGCCGAACACTGGGACGCCATGACCCCATTAGTGACAGAAACGGCCAGCGGAAGGACGCAAACGGACGGCCCCACAACGGTTGAGGATTTGGACAAAACCGAAGCAAACAAAGCCCTGGCGGTATCCCTCGTTGAAGATGTATTGATGGGCAAAAATCCAAACAAAATTACGGACTACATCAGTGCTGAAACCTACCATCAGCATAACCCAGGCATCAAGGACGGATTGCAGGGTATTGTAGAAGCAGTCGAATATCTAACTGCCCGGAATAACATGTTTCAGTACACCAAAATACACAAAGTACTGGGTGAAGGGAATTTTGTTTTGACGGTAAGTGAGGGACAATGGAATAACACCAGCAATGTCTTCTATGACTTATTTCGAATTGAGAACGATAAAGTCGTGGAGCATTGGGATGTCATTCAGCCCATCCCCACCGAGGGTTTGGCGAATGACAACGGGATGTTTGGATTCAAAAACGACTAACGGAGGAGCTTTTCTGTACTTTTCCTAACGTTGTGTGACGGCTCCGGCCTCAATGGTGACCTTGATGACTATTGGGGCTGGCGTCTTTATACCGACGACGAAGTAGTTTCCCCGATAGCTATCCCCGATAGCCATCGGGGCCAACCATGACTTCGTGTCGGCATACCTGTGCGTACCGGCATACTCGTGCGTCGGGTTTGTGCATTACGCCCAAACCTCTCCGTTCCGAGTATACCCAACTTGCAAGATACCGGCTGCACCGCTTTCCGTAATTTCATTTAGCCTTTCCGGGAAATCATTTAATGCCCTCACTTTGCTCAACTGATATTTGTGGAACAAAAGTTAAAAACAAAACGCAATGATCAGGAAAGTACTCGGAATAGCACCCACCAAAGAAAAAAATGGTCCCGGCTATATCCCCTCCCCAATGGGAAGAAAGTTTGGTGTAGACAAAGTAAGCGGTTACAAAGCGACCGATTTTGAGGGCAGGAAGTATCAAGGGAACAAGAAGGTTTTAGTGCTGTGCACCGAAGAGCGTTACTTTGAAATGGCCAATGGAAAGCTCTTTTCCACAGGAAATAATGTGCAGGAAACTATGGTTCCACTAATGCATCTCGTCAATGGAGGGTTTAATTTTGATGTAGTCACTTCAACCGGGAAACCGGCGATCCTTGAAGAGTGGTCGGTACCCATAAAGGATAAGGCAGTACTGGCATTCCGGGAAGAACATCAAACCAAATTTGACACCCCTCTCTCCCTAAAAGCGCTCGTTGCAGGCAATGCCTTAAAAGGGGATTCGGATTACATCGCTCTTTTTCTTCCGGGTGGGCACGGCTCTATGGTCGGGCTACCGGACGATAAAAATGTTGGCAAACTGCTCCGCTGGATAGAAACCTCTGACCGGTACCTTGTTGCCGTTTGTCATGGCCCTGCTGCTATGATAGCAAAAGACCAAAGCAATGCCCCCAATCCTTACAGAGGGTATAAAATGGTGGCTTTCCCGGATAAATTCGATAAGCAGTCACCTTCACTGGGCTATCTGCCCGGACAGTTGACCTGGTTTCAGTGTGAAGCTTTAGAAAAAGAGGGCATTGAAGTAATCAACGATAAAATAACGGGAGCCACTCACGTCGACAGGAAGCTCATTTCTGGAGATAGCCCCAAGGCTTGTGATGAGCTGGGGAAGATAACGGTTGCCGCCCTTTTTAAAGAATTGCAGGTTCGTTAATTAGAGCAAACAAAAACGGAATGTTTATCAACATTTCTTCAGTTGGCGGAAGAATGACGTATCCGTTAATGCCTTTGTATCATTCCACCAAGTGGGCTGTGGAGGGTTTCTCTGAATCCCTGCGATGGGAAATGGCACAAATTGGCGTAAAAGTGAAGATAATTGAGCCGGGAGGCGTTGCCACCGATTTTGGAGGCCGGTCCCTGGATATGCAGCACAATCAGGAGCTCAGCGAATACAATGCATTCGTAAATACTTTTATGGCTGCCATGGCACAAGCTATGAATCCTGAAACGATGACGCAGCCTGAACAGATTGCTGAAGTTATTTTTGAAGCGGCAACCGACGGTTCGGACCAACTACGCTACAGAGCGGGTGCAGATTGCGAGCAATTGCTGGGGGCAAGAGACAAGATGCCTGATGAGGAATTCTTCGCTATGCAAAAACAAATGATGGGGATGTAAATCCCGCACAACAAATATGCTCGTATGTTTGAACCGTAAAAAACGTGACCATATGGATTACTATGAAATAAATTCAATTGCTCAGGCGCATCAGGCTATGGGGCTGCCCTCGCCAAAGCATCCTTTGGTTACGGTAGTGCTAACCAAAGATTTTAACGCCCAATTCGATTTTAAAGGGGTGAAAGTCATCAACAATCTTTATCAGGTTACGCTGAAGCAACCTGGGTGTGGCAATTTGTTATACGGCAAAAACTCCTATGATTATGAAGAAGGAACCTTGGTTTTCACTGCGCCCGGCCAGGTTACGGTGTCCGATGGCGACATGCCGGAATCAGAAGATGACCCCAGAGGTTGGATATTGGCTTTTCACCCGGATTTAATCAGGAAATCCCCCCTATCCGCTAAAATAGATGGGTATTCATTTTTCAATTACGATGTCAATGAAGCCCTTCACCTGTCAGAGGAAGAACTAGATACGATAGAGGGCCTGCTGGATAAAATAGTGAAGGAATACAGCCAAAATTTGGATAAGCACAGTCAGAACCTGATTATATCCAACATCGAACTCTTGCTGGATTATTGTACCCGGTTCTACGACCGTCAGTTTTATACCCGAACCAACCTCAACACCGACATCGTCTCAAAATTTGAGCGGCTTTTAAAAGCTTATTATCAAACAGATCAGGTGCATGACTCAGGCATGCCGAGTGTACAGTACCTGGCAAAAGCGTTAAGCTTCTCTTCCAACTATCTGAGCGATCTTTTGAAGAAAGAAACCGGAAAGACTGCCCAGGAACACATACACCTCTTTGTCATTGAGAAAGCGAAAAATATGCTATTGAGCTCTAATCACTCCATCAGTGAAATCGGGTATGCTCTGGGGTTTGAATATCCTCAGCACTTTAGCAACTTATTCAAGTCAAAAACCGGTTTTAGCCCAAGTGAATTCAGAAACCTGAATTAAGCAACCGCCTCATTCTGCCAACACTACAGCCCGGTGCCATGCGGTAAACATTGAATGAAGCAGTCAAACAAATCGGTCTTGCTGATATAGGTTTTTCGGTCAAACCCCATGCCCCTGTGTTCGATTTCTATCCAACCGAAATAATCCAGAAAACGCTCAAAGGTCCGGACGGCGTAACACCCGGTTGCATACTCCATCGGGGTACGATAGGAGGTCGGTTGAATGGATTGCAACAGCTGCGGGAAAGCCCTAAAATACCGCTCGGCATAAAACGATTCCAATCGCTTTTCCGCTCCGTACTTCGACAGCAGGATCAGGGAAAACCCGTACCCCAGCTGCCCGATCTGATTCTCACCGTACCCATCATAGTACGCCCAGTTGAATTTGGTGGCGAAGGTCAGCAACAGCAGGCGGAGCAGCTCTTGGTCATCGGCCAGGATTTGCGTCCCTTTTTTAGTCAGGCTTAATTTCCCCTGCCGCTTTTTTACCAGGCCTGCTATTTCAATCAGCAAGCGGGTCAGGTTGATGGTCAGGGAATCCGTCTCTTTGTACAGCTTAGAGATGCCCTTTTCAAACTGCATCTCTTTCATAAACCCCTGCTGATAGATGTCCGCCACTATTTTGGTCGGCAGAAAACCCTTTGCAGTAAGTTTAAGCTCCCCGCTTTGCTCAATCAGCCCGCACAGGTACTTGACCTGATTGAGAAGGGGCACTTTCCGGTAGTCTGCCTCCGTTGCCTTTTTAAGTTGCAGCGGGCTTTCCGCCCCGAAGGTGTCATACATAATTTGGCGCATTTCCAGAGGGGAATACCCTTCAAAATCGGCGATTGCCCGGTTGTTCTGCGCCTTCATTTGCTGATCGAGCTGTTTTTGCAGGTCTTTTTCGTTCATATCTGATATTGTCAGGTTTGCGTTTTCCGGGGTCAAAATGACCGTTTTTGATCTGTAATCGAGTCTGAGCAATTAAGGAGCTGATAAACTGCTCAATAGTGCCCCCTGCATAAACGGTGGGCAGCACTGCCTGAATATACGGAATATGCTTTAGAGCTTGTTTGGATTTTACACTTTGGGCTGCTCTTGCCAAATTTTGTCCTGCTCTTCGTTATTCTTCGGTCACGTAGCTAAGGCTATGTTCCCTCATCACGCCTTGATCAGAACAAAATTTGGCTATGTTCGCTCCAAAAGCAAAATCCCAACAAGCCCTTAAACGATGCCCTGCCTGTCAGGCCGCGACTCCAAAGTCGCCACCTGCCTTGAAGCTCAGGCCACACGTCCCCGTTCACACCAGCAATTTACCCCTGAAAATCAAGAGATACTGAAGCCCCTCTTCGAAGCAAGTTTGTCATTATACCGACGACGAAGTAGTTTGGGACCAAACATGACTTCGTGCCTGCCCGACATGCAAAGGCAGGCGGGTCGGCATACCTGTGCGTACCGGCATACTCGTGCGTCGGGTGAACGCCCAAACCTCTCCGTTCCGAGTATAGATGCCTTTATTCCCAGGGCACGTCTTTTGTCACAGGGGCAAAGATTCCCTTGTCATAACGGAACAAGCCGCCCCATCCGCCCAACCAAAAGCGGCCTTCCCGGTCTCTGTGAATACTCAGGATCGAAGCCCCGGACAGATCCGCCTGCGCAAAATGCTGAAAAGCCTTCCCATCGTACCGGTACACCCCGTTGTTTTCCACCCCAAACCAAATATCACCATTAGTATCCTCATAGAAGTCGCCGGCTTCAACGCCATTGACGAGGCCATCCCGGGTATAATTCGTAAAGGTTTGCCCATCGTATTTGGAGACGCCGCCCCAAAAGGTGCCAATCCACAAATTTCCTTTCTGGTCAACCATCAAATCGTAAATGGTATTGTCGCAAAGCCCGTCTGCCGTGGTTAACGAGGTAAAGGTCCGGCCATCGTACCTGATAATGCCGTAGCCATCCGTGCCTAACCATAGATTTCCGGCTTGATCTTCGGCTATATCTGTTATCCGATTGGCAGAGTAGACCGTATTCGGCGCTTTGACTTCAGGCTTTGGGATAGCAATATTTTTAAATTTCGTGCCATCAAAACGGCTAAGCCCTTCATTGTGCCCGATCCAAATCACGCCTCCGGAGTCGATATACATCGACCATATTTCGCTATTCAGCAGCCCGTCTTCTTCCTTGAATATACTGAAGGAGTGCCCGTCGTATTTGTTAAGCCCAAAACCGGTAGCCACCCATAGGTTCCCTTCGCTATCCTCTGCAATCCCGGTCACCCTGCCCCCGCTG
The DNA here is from genome assembly GCF_000759025.1 of Phaeodactylibacter xiamenensis. Taxonomy (GTDB): domain Bacteria; phylum Bacteroidota; class Bacteroidia; order Chitinophagales; family Saprospiraceae; genus Phaeodactylibacter; species Phaeodactylibacter xiamenensis. The sequence goes on from NZ_JPOS01000016.1 coordinate 57,203, forward strand.
AAGCCTTCTTGCTTTGTGATGTACTCCAGCGTGCCCCCATCGTAGCGCATCAGCCCGTATACATTCGTACCGAACCAAAGATCACCCGATTTGTCCTGATAGATTTCACGGAGGTGCTGACACAACTGCCCGTCAATAAAGAAGAGGGGATCTTTAAAAGTAGCTGAATTATCGACCGCAGCTCCATCCTGTTCTGTTTTCGACCGGGTCTCTGCCTGCCCGTTGCAGGAAGAGGCCATTATCCACAACAAGATAGCGGCCAACAGGCTTGTTTTTCGGAATGTGGTGTATATGGTTGTCATGGTGTTGCAATTGGAATGTAATGGAGCCTAAGGAACCGGGGAGCAGCAACCAGCAATTCAATGCATTGCAAAAGATAGTTCTCCTTTATTCCCCTACCTTATTCAGATAGTCACTAACAGCACGAGAGAAGGTGGTCAGGTAAAAAGCAATGGACAGCCCTGTAAGCAAAATTAGAAAGGGTATTGAAATGGACTGGGTCATTACCATGCTCATTAGTATGGCTAAAATGGCCAATGAGGATAATATGGAAACTATTCTCCCCATGTACTGCCATCTCCAAAGCAGGCCAATTACCAATATAATGCCTAAGTTTCCAAAAATTTCAAACTGACCACCTGCCTCAACTAGCCATTTCTCTGAAAAGTTACTCCCCACAGCAATTGCAAAAATAATGGCAGCCACCACCATAGTTTCCGTTTTACCTATTTGCTTAGATTCCATGAATTGCATTTTTTAATTTCCATTCAACTGCATTGGCTAACGGGCTCTTACCCTCATGAACCCCTACCCTGCAAACCAGTAATGCTTAGTTTTCCAATCGCTCTAAAACATAGTTCAAGCAGACATTTTCCCCATTGACATACGCGTCAAAGGTAGGGATAACTTCATAGTGAGGTATCACCCCTCTGCCAAAGGGCAGTGTGGGCTTCACATTCATCACAAACTGCAAAGCCGGGACGGACACCTTAATCTTCGAATTTGGCAACACCAATGCCCGGCCGTAGCCGCTTGTATTCCCGTAGTAGCCCCCTCCGGTTTCCTGCCCGACAAATGTGGCTAAACCCTGACTGTACATCATATTGCTGAATTCACTGCCCCCGGAATAGGTGGCCGGGCTGATCAGGACGTACGTTTTGCCCCTGAATTTGTAATCCGGCTCCTTCTTGTAGGCCATCAGCCCTTTGCCGGGTGCCGCTCTTCTTTCCAAAGAGCCGTCCTCCATTTTCCGGTTGGTCAGCAGCCTTTCAAAAAAGCCGAATGCCTTTAGGGTAATGGGCTTGTCGGTTCCATTATCCAACACCGCCTTTTGAGCCTTCACCCTCACCTTTTTGTATTTCTGATAGTTGTCGCCGAAGTAGGAATACAGCAACCCTTCATTGCCCTCCGACCCGCCGGTGTTTTGGCTGACATCCACGATGAGGGTTTGAATATCATTTTCCCGTATGGATTTAAAACTGTTCCTCAGGAAAACACTCAGCTTCTTTTCTTTTGAATGCGCTCTTATTTCACCATTGCCAAAAGTATGAATGCCCAGATAGGCTACCGAGTCATTGAGTATTTTGTATTCCAACACCTCCTCCTCCGTGTTTTTGGGCTTGCCATACCTGTCGTTCAGGTGCCTGGTAATCGCCTTTACCGTCAGCGGTTGAAGGATTACGGGCTCGCTAATGCCCTTGAACTTAATCTCAAACTGATCCACCTGCCCGTAGTAGTAGAAGTGGTAGACCGAAAAGCTCAACCCTTCCAAATCACTGTACTTGACGGCTTTGATAAACCCATCGGAAGCAAAAAGATTCCCAATGTTGCCCACTATATGCTCCGGCGTTTCTCCGTTAATGGATTCGATGGGTTGGCCTTCGAGCGCAAAGTCTTCAAAGTCGGAGCCGTTCTTAACGCAGTAGAGTTGTTTACCCAGGAAGACCACGCTTAAGGGCAGCAACCTTACTTCGCTGTTTATTTTTTCCTTCACGATCGCAGGGCGAAAGATATCCGTATGGTCTTCCCGGGAAAGGGCCACCAACGGCGCGATCAGCTTGTGAAACTCAAGGACATTTAAATCCTTCGTGATTTTCCTTCTGACGTCTGCAAAAGCCCTGTCCACGCTGTCTTTGGGCGTGTACCAATACATGCCGGAGTGGAATTTGTCCAGCCCCTGATACAGTATTTCCAGGTCACCTAATAGCTTTTCTTTCTCAATCCTGGGCAAATCGCCGAAATCCTGGGCGCCCGCAGTTTGGAGTGCAAGACAACAGATGATGATGACGTTTAAAAGGTTTTTCATTGGTGTTTGATTAATGTGCTGCGACTCAGGAACATTCGTATTCACCACCTGTTCCAGTGCCTGTGTTGTGTGTCGTGAACCGATTTACAGTTCCACTAAAAGCTTTAGGATTTCCTTGCAAATGATGGCTGCATTTTCTTTCAGGCTGAATATGGTAATATGGCCTCCTTCCAGAAAAAACGCCTGCCCATTCGTTGAAAGTCCCGCTATCTCTTCCTGCATTTTTCTTCTTTCTGTCCTAATCTCTTCCGGGTTTAAACCCATTTTTAAGAGTGCCTTCTCGTTCAGGTTTGTCCCGGCGAACACCCGGACCGGCCTGGAACCAAAGTCATTAATCAAACGAGCCTTTTCCACTAACTCCGGGTACCCTTTTTCTTCCTCAAGATAGCCCCATAGGTATTTTCCATTTAGCGTGTAATCAAAATAGCGGTTCGTTACTTCTTCTGGTAGTCCGGGTGCTCTAAGTATCGGCCCCAAGACTCTATCGCCCAGCCCCAGGACACCCAGGTCACCGGTAATTGCTCCTACTTTATATAGCGCCTTTAGGAATTTTGGCTCAGGCGGCATATTCAACCTTTCGCTTGAATTCGGATGAGGGGCATCTATGAATACCAGACCCGCTACTTCGTCTGGATAAAGCGCTGTGAAGACACGAATGTAATGCCCGCCATACGAGTGGCCCGCCAAAATATAAGGCGGTGATTCCCCCGCCTTTTCCAGAAGGGTGTGCAATTCTCCAGCAATGGTTTCCGGGTCCCTGGACGCATCGCTCAAATCGCTGTATCCTATCCCCGCCCGGTCATAACGGACAACGCGCATGCTGTCCTTTAGCATTTCACCTAACCAATAGTAATATTCACTGGGCGCTCCTGCTCCGGATTCAATAAGCAGCGTTGGCTTGTCGTTTTGTGCTCCGATGGCATTGATGTGCAAACTGAAACCACCAACATCAATAAGCTCGCCGGGGGGCTGGGGTACAGGTGCAAACAGGCGGAAAACAAGGCCCGCCAAAATGACCATTGCCAACAGTAACCCCATGGACTTCAGAGCCCACCTAAATATTTTTGATATTATTCGCATTGGTATTCATTTTGCGTTCTATTTCAACCTTTTCCTCATCGTCAGTGAAGTTGCCGTCTCTCCGGCAACCGTATACCCCAGCCGTTGGTACAAATTCACCGCAGGGTTGGCCTTATCGACACTCAGCGACAAGTATTCCACGCCTAATTTAAGATATTCTGAAGCAATGGACTTCATCAACCTCGTTCCAATGCCCTGATTGCGGTATTCCGCTACGACGGCCATGCTCAGCTCCGGCGTCCTGTCGTCAACGTACCCAAATCCCTTATGCTCCTGGTTGAATAAGCGGCCCCAAACGGCGCCAACGAGTTGGTGGTCCGCTTCGGCGACCCATGCAATATCCAGTTTGTCCTTCCCCCAGTTTTCAATATACCTGGACAAGGATGGGTCCTGAATGACTGCTTTGGGCAGCGGCCCGTGCCCTTCCGGAATGAAAATCGCCTCATAAAGCATGTCCGCTAAGAAGCCCGATTCCACTTGCCGTAGTGCCCTTACCGTCATGATTGCTCCGTTGGTTGGTTCTTTTCCTTTATAAGCCGGTAGTAAACTACTGGACATTTCTGAGGCGGGATTGATTTTTCCTGCCTCCGCGCGCCCCCTAGCCCCCTAGCTCCTTCGCATCAGCTTCGGCGCTCAAGGAAGGGGGGAACGCAAGCCCGCAAAATCAATCCCTTCCATCCATTAAATCCCTTTTGTCTAGTAGTCTGAGCCGGTAGTAAAAAAGCTCCGGGTCCCCCTCATCCAAGCCAGTCAGCTGACCGGCAAAAGAGAAACCGGCTTTGGCAAGTGCTTTTTGCATTCGGGTATTGGACCGATTGGTAGAAGTGAACAACTTCTCCGCCTTACATTGCTCCCCCAGAAGATCAAATACTTTCCCGCCAATGCCTTTACCCCTGCAGGCTTCGTCCAGGATCATCAGCTCTATCCACCCCTGATCAAAAAAGCGGTAATCGAAAATCACAAACCCTATGGCTCGGTGGCCGGCCAAAATGATATAGCAGGTCTCCTCCAATATCGCTTTGGCAATCTTGTTTTCCCGGTACAAGCTGACCCCCTCCTCCTGCTCAATGCTCTTGTAAAAGCCAACGGCAACGGCTTTGTCTTTATCGGAGGCTTTTCTTAATCTAATGACATCCACAGGGCTCCATTTTACACATTTTACAGGCTTGCGCTCTTTTTTCGCAATGTATTTAACGTCAGGAATATACGAATTCTCCCGCTCCTGCTTGTCATTATCCTGGAACCGGATACTGATGTTTGTGTATAGGTGGCGGGTGGTGGGGTTTAGGCCTCCCGTTCCTGCTCCGGCTGCCTTCCCTATCTTCCGTGCCAGCTATCGGAGCCGAAGTTGCCAACGGAGTGCAGCCTTGAAAAGGTCTATTTGCTCACGGCTTTAGAGGAACGATAAAACCCGGTCAGCAATTCACTCACGAGCACATCCAAGTCGATATCTGAGGAGGCGAGCCATTGTTTAACTTCCTTGTCCACACTTAGTTGAATATGAAGATGGCTTTTGTAATGTGCCATATCCGACTCAATAGGCACCCACTCCCCGTCAAAATCTTCATCATCGGCAATATTGGCGTCATCGTAGTAAATACAAGCCTCCGGAACATCTACTCCGATCGCCCCAAGCTTGATCGCATCCGTTGCCTCCACCCGGTCGGAGTCCGAAAATTCGACGGAGTAGCTGCTGTCCAGCCGGTTGTTTGTCAGTAATTGAAGCGCTTCAGGAAGACGGATTTTTCTTTTGGTCATATGCCTCATCTTGTTTGCTTAAACTATTTGCAATATAACGTTCCCGCTCATCTTTTCTTGCTGGCCGAGCCGAAATCAGCCTAAAAGCAATTCATTGCCGTACACTTTTAGCTCGGCAAAAAGTTCATTGAAAGTTTGGAAAGAGAGACAGAAAAAATAAGGGTTTTCTGAGATTTTAAAAATCTTTGCAGAAAACCCTTTCAAAATGCCGTTCTGCAAAGATCTAAAAAATGGTTGATAAAGCATCAATCTGAGGTTCCACAAGGCAACGCCTTGCGTCGATTAACCGTCTTATCTGGTTTATTAGGTGCCTTAATCAAAGGTGGCCGGGCATCTTTATCAGAGTTGGGCCGCCATATGGAAGACCCCACTGACCTGGAAAGTCGGGTCAAGAAGGCCAAGCGTTGGTTGCAAAATAAGTGGACCGATGTCACGGTACACTTTATACCCTACCTTCTTCCGATTCTCCACTCTCTGAGCAAGGCTGGAGAGTTAGTTCTGGCCATCGATGGCTCCTGTGTGGGCAAAGACTGCATGGCGCTGATGGTCAGTGTAATCTGGCGCAGGCGAGCCATTCCCATTTGTTGGGTAGTTCGTAAAGCTCCCAAAGGCCATTTCCCGGAACACATGCACGTGGCCATTATCGGTCAAGTGGCGATGCTTATGGACAGTATCCTGGAACAGGATTGCCGGATTTTCCTGCTGGGAGATGCCGAATTCGACGGCTGCGAGTTGCAACAGTCTTGTTTGGCTCACGGTTGGGAGTACGTGCTAAAAACGGCGAAGGATACTTTGGTAGCCGATCATCCGAACATGGAGAATGCTTCGGCTTTTGGCCATTTGGCCGCAAGTATCGGTCAAAAAAGCTTGTTCCTGCCCCAAATGTATGTGACTAAGCAAGGGTTTGGGCCAGTCAATGTCTTGTTCTGGCATGACCGGACCCGATATGACCGACCTTTGTATCTGTTGACCAGCTTGGAATATGGCCCGCAAGCCGAAACATATTACCGAAAGAGGTATCACATTGAAACCTTTTTCGGCGATATCAAATCTCGCGGATTCCACATTCATAAAACCAGGATTGAAGAGCCTCAAACCTTGTTCAATCTCTTGATCGTGGCTAGCCTGGCTTTCATCATCTGTATCTTGTTCGAGTTTGATGCCCGAACCTCAGCCCAGTTGGGTAAATTCTGCCGTAAAGACCGAATCGATAGCTTGTCCGTGTTTCAGATTGGACTGAGGGCTGTCCGATTTTATGTCAGGCATGCTTTAAATCTTTCTTTCCAATTTTCAAAGAACTTCCCGTAAAATAAAAGTGTACGGCAATGAAAAAAGCAAAGTCTCTTATTGTGTATACAACGGTGATGATTACTTTGAGAACCTTGCCAATCGTAATGTAACGAATTTCATCTTTAGATTCAACTGCGTATTGAAGCCTGTTCTCATCTTCGAACACACCAGAAGCCTGTTCAAAAGATAAGTTATGCTTTTGCTGGTTCTTTCGGTTTTTATTCTCGTCCCATTCAAACGCCTTCATCTTTTTGGTTTTGGGTATTTACTTAAGCCGCATCGGGCGTCTACACATTATCACTTTATGATACCTTTCCATGAAGTGTCCCAATACATCAGATTTGTAAGATATTGAAAAACCAAGACCGACGCAAATAAATTGAATTTTTTTGTTTTACCTTATTTCTGAAAGCAGCACCCACAATAGGGGCAGCATCACTGTAATATACAGCACACTGACGCTTTGTGCATAAATAGCGGGGGGAGGGTAGATTTGGGTAGGAAGTGCTTGCCTTAAGGTAAGCCGTACATACTCCGGCCGTCCGTCCTGTTGACCAGGCTGACCATTGGGGGCTCTTACACACTCAGGCCCTGCCCGCCACCGTTTTACCCTGTACCTTCCTTCTCCAAAAAACGATGTAAACCGTACCTATGACAGAAGGGAGTATCCAAAACAGCAAATGCACAAGCCCTAAGCCGGCAACCAGAAAAGCCGTGACGGAAGCAATGAACGCGCCGACCATCTTACGGATGTGGGACACCAAATAAGCACTTCTTGACTTTCCATCACATTGTATTTTCCGTTGAACCAAATGCTATAAATCTATACCTGACCTTCCCCTCCATTCGCCAAATGCCAACGCGCCCGCCCGCTGACTACCGGCCAGCAGCCCCGGGCCTCCGGGACAGATCGTACTAAGTATTTTACTGATCTTCTCCCACTTCTTCGGCTGCGTGCTTTGCAGGAAGGCAAACAGCGCCTCCGGGTCAAGGGCGGGGGTGGCATCAAAGGCATTAGAGTCGCCTCTAGTGTAGCCGCCATTGTCCGGCAGGGCGGCTTCTATTGCGCTTCAAATGTGTCTTCGGTGTGTATGCCTTTTGCCATATCCTTTGCTATTCTTTGATTAACAAGCCAACCAGATCGTTATTCACATAGTAGTTCAGCTTCCCGATTTTGTACTTTGAAATGATCTTCTTAGGGTCTTCCGCCAGTTCATTCAGGTACTTTGCCGCTGTTTTCCTGTTGATCTGCAAGTCCTTTGCCAAAAACTCAATCCTGGTGTACGGATGCCGGAACAGGTTATTAAGCAAATCCTGGCTGTAATAGGAGTAATGGTCCCTTATATGGACTTTATAGGATTGCATGATCTCCTTGATGTCCTTGATCAAGGCAATACTTTGACGGGAAATATTCTCCACGCCATCCAGCATGTAGAGGATCCAGGGCTCCCAGTCTCCAGTGCGCCTAACTTCCTGCAAATGATGGTAATACATATCTTTATGCTGATTCACGTAGCGGCTAAGGTACAGAATGGGGTAGTCCAGCAGCCCCTTTGCTACCAGATACAAAATATTGATAATCCTCCCGGTGCGCCCATTGCCATCATAAAAAGGGTGAATGCTTTTTGCAGCTTCCTGAATACCTTTAAGGTCTCGACATTGGCTTTCAACGGTAATGCAGGGATGTCATAAGTCATTTTCAGCGCATTTATCATGTCCGGGAATGTGCCCATTTTGGACACGAGAGTTTTTAATGTCCAAAAATATACTTTTTATGGACATTAACCTGCTCCTGTGTCCATATTTTGCCGTTTTTTGGACATTCAATCATCTTCCAGCACATAATATTTTCCGTTGAACCAAATGCTATAAATCTATACCTGATCTTCCCCTCCATTCGCCAAATGCCAACGCGCCCGCCCGCTGACTACCGGCCCAACAGCCCCGGGCCCCGGTGTCCGGGGCAGATCGTACAATTAGAGTTTTAAAAGACAGCGAGCGGAACGCCCACCGTTGCTGCTTGAAGATAGCTTTTATTTTTTGGAATGTGGGGAGAATGGTCTGTGGGGACCGTATACCGGACTGAGGGTGGGAGTCACCTCACCATACCGTTTTATGCCCAAGAGCAGCCAGCACAGAACTTATCTTGACCAGGTCCTGAGCAACCGGCGCTGCCCCACTATCCGCCAGTTTTTTTATTTCCTCCAGGTCATCTGTCAACTGTCCTAAAGTCAAATGCGTGGGATCGTTGTAGGGATTATACAATTCATCTCTGTCAATCGACCAGTAGTAGTCCACAGGCTCCATTTCAATCACATCGCCTTTTTGCTTACGCAGTTCGGCCAATAAGTTTTGTAGCGCTTTTTCTACTTCATTGATGTCGATTCGCAAGCCCATTTCAGTTGATTATTTTTATGATGTTGGTATAGAACGTCTGAATCTCCTTTTCTAAATGCGCGATCCTCGATTCTATGATCTTTTGTCTCACCTGCTCGCTGGGAGCATTTTTCAGCAATCCCAAATTATCATATTTGAGTGGGTTTTGCTTGTATTTTTCAAGCTTATCTACATGCTCCACCATTCTTTTGTAATTGGATTTCGCTGCTTTGTATTCACTTTTCGATAATCGGCCTTTAGCATGTTCAATTTCCTCCTTGATGCTTGGTTTCTTTTTCCCGCTTCCTCTACTCGAAGCCTCACTATTTTCTTCTTTGACTTGTTCGAGGATTTGCTCAACGGTTTCCAAAGTAGTCATTGATAAGATCATACTACCAGTAGAGACCTGGCTGAAGGCTGTTTTCAGCAACCAGAAAGCAGTAACCAACAATAAAGTAAATAATAAAGGTTTGACAGCAACGCCCTTTCTGTTTAGAATCAGTTCCATAGGTTAATAGGGGTTTAATGACACATCATGCTAAAATAATCAGAACCTTTTTCATAACTATCGATGGGCTGTTAAAATTCCGGATTTCTCCCTTTTTGAGGCTACGAGCGTGTGCTTTCGGCCCTCGATTGACCACGAATGCAGCTTCATCGCACACATCCCTGCACCGCGCCTAAGCATTTGCACATCAATCCAATGCGCCTTATGGATTATAACGCTTGTTTGTCCCGTCTTTCCGGTGGGTTTATGAGTCCGTGGGCTGACTGGGTGGGCGTGGGTCGATTTGGGGGTGTCGTGGGTTTATTCTTTGAGGGATGGAACACTGAATCATTACCCTAATAAGAACAAAAGCCAAAACAAAATATTTACACACTACTGTTTCAGCAAGAGTAATTTTCATCTATGCGAAAATAACAAACGACAAATTTGTATTTTTTTCATTCCACGTATTGGCAACATCCAGCTGGATGCGATATATTAGCCAACATTGAACTAATCATTTAGCCTTAACCGAACTTCAGCAAACAGAAACAAAAACCAACAATCAGACCTTTGCCAATAAAACTAAGCGCCTGTACCTGATTTTCAAAACTTTCTTTCTGTTGAGTTCACTTTTTTGCAGGATATGCTAGATACCATTGAGTTCCCAAAGAGCAATGAATACCGGACTGGTTCTGCAAATGAGCCAATTGGTTTCTTTTTGGAAGTCCTACCAAAGAGCAGGCGGTTTGATCTATTGCTAGGCTATTTTAGTTCTTCAGCGATAAACCTACTCTCTGTAGGCTTTGCCCAATTTTTATACAATGGAGGCACTGTTAGATTAATTTCAAATCATGTGCTTTCTCCTCAAGACCGAAAAGCAATTGAAGAAGGGCAATCCAATGCTCTCAGCCAATACGAATTTTCTGTTGCGGATTACACAAAAATCAAGTCCACATTAAATGAGTACGGAAGGCACTTCTTTAGGTGTTTAGCTTGGCTAATTTCCTCAAAGAAAATAGAAATAATTATTGTCCGACCAAGCGGTGCTAGAGGCATCTCGCATTATAAATCGGGCGTATTTTACGACGAGCAGGGCAAATCCATAAAATTTAAGTCCTCTTGCAATTTCACAGCCTATGGGCTATTAGAAAATCTTGAAGAATTAGAGGTTAAAAGGTCTTGGGGGAGTGCTGCGGAAGCAGCTGCAATTGAGGAATATGAAAGGTACTTCAATCAAATATGGCACAAGGAGGCTTCTTTTGTAGAGTATCTTACTACCGACGAAGTAGAATTATTAATCGCCAAAGATTTCGGTGGTCATGCGATTGAAGAGCTTATTGTCGACGAGCAAAAATTACTTCGTAAAAAGAGGCAGTTAATCAGCAACTACAAAGTTAGAAGCATCATTGATCGGTTGGAAGAAGAGATGGATCAAAGAGTTTCGATGTATGTGAAAGAGCCTTACTTCCCTTATGAAAAACCAAGGGCGTATCAGGATAAAGCTTACGAAAATTGGAAAGCAAAGGGGTACAAAGGAGTTTTTGCAATGGCAACCGGTACTGGCAAAACGCTTACTGCTCTAAATGCTGTACTACGTGAATATAAAAGACTTGGGCAATACCGTGCTATCATTTTAGTGCCCACAATTGAACTAGTCAACCAATGGGAAGAAGAGGTTAGAGGTTTTAATTACCAGAATATCATTAAAGTATCTTCTCGCAGTAAAGATTGGCGGGGGGACTTACAAATGATCTCCGTACTTTCTTCAGAAGAAGAACGATACTCATTTTTCATCATCACGACATACCGATCATTTACTCATCGGCGCTTTCAAAAAGAATTAAAACGGCTTCCTGACGATACTATTTTAATTGCCGATGAAGCTCATAATTTGGGCTCTAAAAGTATACTGCCCCTTTTAGAGAGATTTCCTATTGGTAAAAGAATAGGGCTAAGTGCTACTCCTGACCGTGTATACGACCAAGAAGGAACAGATGCAATCAATAACTTTTTCGAAGATACGCCACCGTACACCTTTGAATACTCAATGAAACAAGCTTTGGAATCTGGATTCCTTTGCGAGTATAAATACTATCCCATTCTAGTGGAATTAACCCCCGAAGAACTAGAGGAGTATTCTGAAATCAGCGCCAAACTAGCTCAGTTCTGGGCAGATGAATCAGATGAGTCAAAAGCGATGGTGGAGAGATTACTACTAGCACGGAAACAGATTATACACAAGGCTGCAAACAAGCTTACTGCTTTTGATCAACTTGTTGGAGAGCTTGCGAAACTGAATAAGCTGAACTACACCCTAGTCTATGCCCCCGAAGGCTATTTTGGGGATCTATTCGTCGATACAGATAGCTTAGGCAACCTGGATAAAGAGGAAAATAGAATCTGCGAGGTCTACTCGAATCACATTCGCCAAATTTCTCCTGATACCAAAGTTGCACTTTTCCATGGCGCGACTAAAAACAGGGAATCTACACTTGATAGCTTCGCTCAATCCGAAATAGACATCTTGGTATCTATGAAATGCTTAGATGAAGGCGTTGATGTTCCACGAACAGAGCAAGCCATATTCTGCGCAAGTACAGGCAATCCTCGTCAGTTCATTCAAAGGCGGGGTAGAATCCTAAGAAAGGCCCCCAATAAAACCCTTGCGACAATTTATGATTTGGTTGTAGTCCCAAGCGTAGAGCACCGAGTGGGCAACTATAATACAGAAAAGCGCCTCATCGAAAACGAACTGAAGCGGGTATACGAATTTGCAGGACTAGCAATCAATCAAATGGAAGCACTCCAAAGGCTAAAGCCTGTACTCAATTTATATGACATCATAGAAGAACTCTAATCTATATGGACGCACAATATATTCTTAAAGCAATGCTAGATAATGAGGATCTTATGGAAAAGCATAAGTATGGTCCTAGAGACATTAAAGACATTCAATTTGAGCCTCCTCATGACAATGGTTTTATTCAATTTATGCAGTCAGCTGTGAAAATCATGGATGAAACTCAAGACGAGACTCCTCGGATAATGGCGAACCGGTTAATTAAGTTCTTCGAAGAAAACTACGCGCTATGAAGATACTGAAGCTTGAACTAGAAAATTTCATGTGCTTTAGCGGCACGGACAACAGGATCGAATTTACCGATGGGCTTAATGTTATTTTAGGTGGCAATGGCTATGGTAAAACAAAGCTCTATGATTCCTTTAATTGGGTCTTATTTGATAAAATCACGAATCAAGATGGTCGTCTTGACACCCCTACAGAGGAAATAAAAGGCGGACTCGTCTCTAAGAAAGCCATTGCAGATGGCGACGATGGCGCGACCATAAAAGCAATTGTTAAGCTTACCCTAGTCAATGAAAAAGGGAAAGAAATCATTCTTGAGCGAAGCTATGCTGTGAAGAAGCTTTCTGGCATGGAAGCTACTAGTCTTGGAAAGAGTAAATTAACCATTAGCGCGAAGGATGACCTAGAGTTCAAACCGGTAAGTTTTAACTCACAACAAGAGGTTGATGACTACATTCGCGAGCATGTTATTCAGCCCACTGTCCTAGAACACATTTGGTTCCAAGGGGAAAGGGGAATCAAAGGCGCGGTAGATACTTCTAATGCTGTCAAGCTGAAGCAAGTCATCAATAAGCTGTCTTATATCGATACTTGGGAAAAGTTTATTGAAGCTACCGAAAATACAGACCGAAGAACCAGGGAGAAATACGAGAAAGCAGTAAAAAAATCACAAAAGCATAAGGAGAAAACAGATCTCCTAACCAGTCAAATTGAAAAGCTAGACAAAGAGCTTCATGCAATTGAAGAAAAGCTGGCTATCAAGGAAAAAGACTTGGATATAGCAGAAGATGAGGTCGACAATCTGGCGATGGGCGAAAATGTACGAGAAGAACTCCGTGCTCATAGTGCTGAAGAAGATCGTATTAAACGAGAGCTAGCTCAGGCTGAATACGACCTTGATCAAATGCTCGATAATGCCAATCGTGACTTATTTGAAAGTTTTTGGGTAGCTCATGGCACTAGTGAAGTGCAGGAGAAGTTCGAGGAGTTAGTTCAAGATTACGAATTCAACAGAGTCGCCTCCGAAAAAATAAAGAAAAAGGATAAGCCTAAGGATTTAGAGAGTCTGTACCTCCATGATCATATCCACGACATGCTGCATAAAGAGCATTGTACAATTTGTGATCGACCGGCTGCGAAGAATAGTGATGCCTACAAAAGCATTCAAAAATGGTTACCTGAGGAGGAAAAACCACTAGATGAAAAATTGGCGACTCCTTTCAATCACGCCTTTCATTTAAGTGACTTGAGGCGTTCACTAAGTGTAATTAGTAATTATGCGGGTAGTTTTGAGCATGATTTTGAGCAACAAAGAATTAACTTCTTCAAGTTAAAAAATAAGAGAAAGCAGCTTGATGAAGAAAACAGAAGAATCGAGGAAGAAAAAGAAAAGCTCCTTTCAAAGTATAATATTGGTTCAATCGATGCAGGTATTAGGCTAGGCGATCGGATAAGAAGATATAATGAAAAAACGGCTTCGCTACGAGAAGAAATTGTTCGGCTGGAAGAACGTAAAAAAGTACTGACCGAGGAAAAAGCCGAAAAAGACCAAGCTCTGGATAAACTGCACGAAGGGGATATTGACCCTATCCTCAGAAAGCAAAAGGATTATTTTAGTGATCTATTAGCTGCGACTAAAACGGCCAAAGACCAACAGTATAAAGAATTGGTTGACCTACTTATGAAGGAAACCAATCGGCATTACGAAGCGATCAATAAGCAATCCGGAGCTTTCTACGGCAAGATTGTATTCAAGCAAAATAGCAAAGGAGGCTACTCTCCGGAGATCCATAATGAGAACGGTGATAATGTCACTCCCGGCATGAATACAGCCCAGCTTCTATCTATGCAATTCTCGATTCTATTTGCCATTTTGAGTGCAAACAAAGAGTATGGCTTTAACAAGCGCTACCCACTTATTGCAGATGCTCCCAATTCCGCGTTCGATGCCAAGAAAAAGAAGCTACTGCTACGTCAGATAGGCACCACCTTCGAGCAGTCGATAGTAATGATGTTTGAATACCTTACTAATGATCCCGAACGTGCCAACCGTTATAAGATAGACAAATCCGGAATCCGAGAGCTAATAGGCACTTTGAAGGAAGAAGGTGTCCCTATGAATATTTATATGCTTGACATCCCAGATGGTGTAAATTCCAGAGACATCAATGAGCTAACCGTTCAAATCAAGAAAATTTAAGGCTTATGGATACGGTAATTACCAAGTTTAAGATCAAAGAGCCTCGTTTTGCAGAGCGGTACGAGCATCTGTTTGCTCGCTACTCTCGGAAATGGGGCGGAAGTGAGCAAGATCGCCTTGACAAGGTCAAGGTATTTGCCAAAAACTATGAGCTTTACATGTATGCGTTCTTCCTGGGGTTAAAGCATGACAGATCAATTCCACTAGGAAGTTCGGAAAAGAGTAAGTCCAATGTAATGCGTATTGAGGATTGGAGGCCTGAAGCGCTAAGAAACCATCTTGTTGCCTGCACCCTAGTTAAGGATGGCACGCCATTTAGAGAATATGACTTCATGACCGAAGATGAAATCAATAAGAAATCAACGGAGTTGAAGGAAATTGTCGAAGCTTATACCAACGGTGGTTTGTCCATCCTGCAAGAGGAATTTGAGGAGGATAAGAAGGCTTTGGATGAGCCGTTTGCTTTTACGGAGTTGGTGTTTGAATAAAAGACTTTGTTTTATGTTAAATTCAGCATTTGAACTTGCAGAGCATAGGAAGTTGAGGGAAGTCACTTATTCCGTATCGAATAAGTTATGGGAAAAATTTGCGCTTGCTAATACAGAATTAGATATTTCATTTAAAAACTGGACTTCGATCAAATACCTAAATGACGAAGCGAATGATTTCAACCAAGATGTAGCTAGTATTCCAAATGATAAAGGAGGACTCTATCTTTTTTACGCCAAATGTCCGATAATTCCTGGTATCACAGAGTTTCCTTTCTATATAGGCAGAGCCCAATTAACTCCAAATCAGAATCTAAGAAAGCGCATAAAGGAATATTTTCTACAGTATAGGAGGGAAGAGGATAGACCTAAGATAACAAGGATGTTGAGGTATTGGGGAGAGGACCTGTTTGTTGCATATCTTATTGTAGACTCAAATCAGGATATTATTACTTCTGAGAGTTTACTCATTAATTCATTACTATTACCCATGAACGATCAAATACCAGATAAGGAGATCAGAGATGGAGTTAAAGCGTTTTAGATATGAAACTACCCGCAATTAGAGCCAAAATGGGAGACTGGACTTATTATGTTTCGACTCTTACGTTTGAGCAGGTAAGCAGATACGTCTCTAGAGTGGATGATGAGCTTCATAAATCGGAGAGCTTAAAGGAGCTAATTCAAAGGAGCATAACAGATAATTATAAGAGTATTGAAGAGTATATACTCAATCAGGAAGAGTTGTTCTTCAATGCTTTGATACTTGCTGTTTACGATGATTATCCAGATTGGAGAGAGATAGAGTTTCGGTATGATGACTTTGAAACCTACAGTATGGGGGTGCTGGAGTTTCCCAGTAAGCATAAGATATTTCCGGTAGATGGACAACACCGAGTGGAAGGAATCAAGTCTGCATTAAGAAAAAAACCTGAACTAGCCTCCCAGAAGATAACTGCTATATTTATCGGTCATAAAAATGATGAGAAAGGCATGCAAAGAACGAGAAGGTTATTCTCGACTCTGAACAGGTACGCAAAACCTGTTAAAATGGACGATATTATCGCTCTTGATGAAGATGATTCTATTGCAATCGCTACGAGGGAGCTAGTAGAGTCTTTTGACCTTTTTACCAGTGATAATGTAACTAAGTCAAAAAACAAAGCCATTCCAGAAAATGACAAGCAGTCAATAACATCAATTATCACTTTGTATCAATGTAATCGAGAGCTATTGAAGCTGTTTAGGGCGAAAAGAAAAGCTGAAGAGCCAAACGCTAAAAGAGATAATAAAAAACTTAAGGAGTATCTGAAATTTCGTCCTGAAGAGAAGGAGATAACTCTGTTTATTGAGTTCTGTTCCAGTTTCTGGAATCACTTCAAAAACTCATTTCAAGCTGTTCAGCAGTACTTAGAACAAGATAAAGAGGGTCGTGATAAACCAGCTTTAGAGTTTAGAAATAGAGAAAATGGAGGGAACCTTCTGTTTAGACCTGTTGGGCTTTTACCTACTGTTCAGGCAGCGCTTGAAATTCATAAACGCACCAATGTTCCTTTGAATGAAATTTTGCAAAAGCTTGACTTAATAGATATGAAGCTAGAGGCCGTTCCATGGAGGAATGTTCTATGGAATCCAAATGAGAAAACAATGATTATGGGAACCTCTGGGTTAGTAAAGCTTCTATTACTATATATGTATGGAAGCGGCGTGATTCGAACAAGGGAGCTTGAAAACCTGAAAAACAAATATGCCGACAAGATCAATGCTGAACAAGTTGAAACAGTATTAGACACACTAAATTCTCTTTGATAGAACCAAACTCACAATTATCAAATAAAACAAGCCGCACACCCCACCCCTTCCGCATCCTCCACCCCGAGGATGTCGATCAGGCTGTCCGATTGTGCGTTATTTCGTTGGCGCTCCGTGCGCAGATAGTGTTCCCGCTTGATGGCCTGCCTACGCCCGGGCTGTGACAATTCCTCCAGGGTTTCGCCCTGCTGCCAGGTGTAGCCGTCTTTTTCGTAGACTTTGGCTTTTTCGTACAGCTCCGGGTGGTTTTCGTACAGCCATACCCATTCGATCTTTTGCTGGAAAAAGCAGAAGAAACAACCGGAACGGCTGCGGGAGTAGTGCCCGGTTTTGATTTCCCCCTCGATTTCCACCTGATATTCCCGCTTTTCGTAGTAGGCGGGGACGCCCACCCCACTGTCGCGCAGGATGCGGAAGATGTCGTCGCGCACCAATACCTCATCGTTATCGACGAGGGGGAAGTGGTCGACTTTCGATAGGGGGTAATCCGTCGTTTTGAGGAAGGCAAAGACCACGCGGTTGAAGCCTTTAATGTCGAGGTCGAGCAGCAGGTCGAGTTTTTGATCTTGGGTGAGGCGGGGCGAGACGGGCTCCTCCACGATCTCGATCAGCCGCTGCAGGTGCGGGCTGTCCGCTACGTATTCTTCGTACAAACCTTTGATGAACGCGATCTGCCCGTTAGACAGTACCTTCCGGATTACGTCCTCGCTCCAGATATTTTTCCGGAAAGGAAAGATCGATTGGATATTCGGGCGCTTAGAGATATAACCTTCCCGCTGCTCATCCCCGCGTATGCCTACGTAGGAAATCACCGGATCGTCTCCGGCAATGTACTGCTCAAAGGGGTCGAGCTTCAGCTTTTTGGTGCACCAACGCGCCATCGCGGAAGGCAGGTAGCCACCGTACACCTGCAGAAAGTGGTCGAAAGGGTCTTCCGGGCTATCCTTGGCGGCTTCGAGCTTGACGATAGACTGCCCGAGGTAGACCTCGAGGTTTTTAATCAGCTCGTAGGTTTCGTTAAGCTCTTTGCCGGTATCACAGGTATAGTACTCCACCGGAAGGTCCGGATGTTTGTCCTTGAGGTAGATAGCCAGTGCTGCGCTGTCTTTACCGCCGGAGATGCCGAGTACATGCTTTACCTGAGTCATTATAAAGATTCTTTTAAAAGCTTGATCAAAATTGCTTGCCGGAGCTGCTTGTCTTTTGCTTGACTGAGCGCTTTTTTAATTCCAGTTTCGACTTCTTTGAGCTCCTTTTGCTGTCGCTTCGACAATATAATATTTCTTTTCACAGGTTCCGAATTGAAGCCTGTAATTTCTATCTGATAAGCCTCTTCGTTTTCTTCGTCAAAATCAGTAGCGCTCAATTCCAAAAGGTTATCCAGCTCAGCAAAAGAACTCTGAAGACGGTCATAAAGGAGGCGCTCTTCCTCATCGCTTATATCGCTTAGCTGCTTACCGACTAAAGCTTGAGCAATGCTATTTAGCCACGCTGCCCGATCAGGTAATTCTGAAAAGATACGATTATAAAGGGCTCTCTGCCGAGGTAAAAGCAGATGGCTTTTTATGCCTTTATACCGCTTCTGCATCTTTTTCCGATACACCTCAAAGTCAGCCCCTTTCTCTCCAAAAAATGCTGACAACTGCTCCTCAAAGCGCCCGATCAAATCCTCATAAGCCGATCGGAGTTCCGCAATACAGGACTGTACGCGCTCCACAAAAACGCGAAGATCATCCTCTGACTCGCTTAGCTTATTGAGGTTAAGACCAAAGCAGGCAGGTAGGTCTTCAAAAAAAGTCTTTTCTAACTCTTTGGCATCTTTGATAGTATCTCTGAACCCTAAAGCATCGTGGCTTAGGTTTCTGGTTTGCTGTGTATATTTTGGCAACTGCGCATAAAAGACTAGAAAGGGTTTTGCCGTTTGCTGGAAACCTGAAGCCGTAACTTTGTCTTCTTCATCTTGCTGAGTGAGGGCGCGATAACGGTTGAAAAGATCAAGTTTTACGCCTTCTATATTGAAGGTTTTGATCTCGTGGCGCAGTATTTCACGCATTAACAACTCCAACACTTCACGAGATAAATTCGGAAGATAACGGCCGTCTTTGAAAAGCGCGAAATCTTCTCGCTTGACAAATAAAAAGGTAATCATCCAAAATTCCAGGAAGCCATCCTTTAACCGGAAAGGTGGACGCCTAAGCAACTCGTAAAATTCCTTTAGCTTCCGTCTATTGCCTTTAGCGATTTCAAGGAAACCCTCTGATGCTTTCCATAACGCCTCGAAGCTTGGAGCCTCAGGGCTATCGCTAAATGATGCAGTGACAGCACTCTGCTGGGTGTGGATTCCGGTATCATGCAAAAGCGACATGTAGATCGCCTTCTCAGCAGGAAACCGGTCTACCGGCAGCCCCATATAAGGTTTATTCCAGTCTTTTGTAAGGGCCTCTATAAACTGCCGTTTAGCGTTATGGATAGGGCTTGAAACGGTTACTTTGTTTGTATGCTCATTACGGAACGTCGGCGTATTACTGTAAATATCATCGGCTATCTTCGAGAGCATCACGTTAAGCCGCCGTTTTGAGGTGACATTTACCTCCTCGCCTTCGTAATACCACAATACATTCTTTCTCAAAAACAACTCCTCTCCCAGTAACTCATTGAGCTGCTCGATTTGGCTATTCTTCAGCTCAAGTAATTCTCGTTTTGCTACCGGATCATCATTGATGGAGGATAATGCTTTTTCTGCTGCTTTGATATCTAGAACCCTCCTAGTAACCTCCTCCGTATTCTGGAAGATACCGTACAATATGGGCTGATTGCTGATATCAAAAAGCTCGTCTGGCTCAATATCAAAAAGTAGATTAATGATACCGTCTGTTTCTTGCTCTTCCAGGTAATCAAACTCTAAAACAGGCTCTTTGGTGACCTCAAATCGGAAAATACGAGGAGTCCCTGTGATATACGTAGCGGCCTTAGCTGGCACATAATCGTAGTGAATAAACGGCCTAGCTTCAAATGCCACATTTTCCAAGCTACCAATCTCTTCGCGTGCCTCCTTAAATAACCGATCAATATCGACATCAGTACCTTCGAATATCTTATACCGATTCCTGAAGGATTGATAACGAATGATCTTCTGTTTTTCAAGCTGATCGACAATAGGCTCAATGTTCCCTTCACCTAAACAGGCTTTGGAGTAAGCGGAGAGCAGAGCTTGGTCGATCACAGCAGCATTGGTGCCAAGAATATTAAGTAGGCCAATGGTTTTTACAATTTTCACTGCCCGATCGACCTGAGCGGCATCTGCAAAGCTTGATTCTACCCGGTCAATTGCATCCCTTAATCTTACCCATCTCGAAAAGTCGGGATTATAACGGGAATTTAGAATTTGATAGAAATTGTACTGTAAATAATCATACACCTGCGCCAGATTATAATAAGGTGTCTTGGCAGAGGACGTAAACGATTTTAACCCATGATGCTCTTCAGCTTGAAGGAAGCTGAACAAAGAGCGTTCGTTTTGTCCATATCGTTGCAAAGCCACAGTGAGTACCATGGCACTCAAAATATCGAAAGGGAATAGGTGGTCTACAAGCTCTTCTTCCAATTTATTCTTAAGAGCAAAGGCACGTTTTTCCTTGATGAGTTCAAGTAGCTTACGATCAAAAGACTTTGATTTAAAGGAAAAATATTGATTGATATACTCAGAAGCCAAGTATAGCAATTGTTCTACAGGCTCGTTAAAAGCCAGCTCTTTCAACCGGCCTTTTACTTTCTCCCATTCTTTGCGTTGAGCCTCCGTAAGCCCAACCGCGTAAGCATCGAAATTTTGGTGCAGTGTGGTGATGAGCAGTATGTTCTTTTGCTCATCATTCACAAACTCTGCTAACTGCTGAATAAAGTAAAGTTCACGGTCTGGGTCAACGCTAGCCGCATGCTCTAAGAATTTGCCAAACTCATCAACAACAATAACTAAGCACGCTTGATCCGCCTCTAGCGCTTTCTGCTTTTGCTTAAGTACTTTAAAAAGGTCTTTGGAAGAAGCCTCAGCTCCAAATTCATTGGCGAGAGCATCCAGAAATGAATCTTTTTCTCCAACTATATTTAGAAACTCAAACTTATTACATCCGTTGAAGTGACCATTTAAAGGCTCAAAATACTGGTTTTGACCTGATAAATGTTTCTCAAGAGCTATGATAAACGCCGATTTACCCGTTCCGTAACTACCAATAATCGTAAACGAATGTAAGCCGCTCTCAAAATTTGAGCAGATCAGATCGTAAATTCTACGGCTATTATTGGTTGGTAAATAGCTAAAAGAATCTTTCTCTTGATCACGAACTATATTAACAGATGGAGAAAAGCTATTTGCCATAGTATTTTTTAAGAATTGCCTTGTGGTCAATATCTGACTTAAACTGAAGAACTCGCACACCGCCATCATCTGTAAAGACGGCTTTTCCAGAGTGGTTTTTAACAACCTGCTCAATCTTGTGCATCAACCCGCTATCAGAGAGCGCAAAGACCGTGCCTACACTATCCTGGTCTGAGGATAATTGACGGAAGCTAATTGCATTACCATACGCAGGATTTTCTTTAATGCAATATAGAACTACCTCATAAGGAAGATCAGCTCTAAACTTATTATCTATCCGAAACCACCAAGGTTGCTTATTGTTTTTTGCATCTCTTTCTTCTCCTTTGTGGAATCGCTGCACTAATTCAAGCTCATAAAGCAGACGGGAAAAGTCGTCTTCAATTCCCTTAGTTTTGGTTGGCAACAGATAGTTCTGTAGAAATACACGAGCATCTTTTTTGATAGAACTACTGTGAATATTCTGACCGCTTTCCTCAACCTTACGATTGAGAAATGTGATCAGCTGATCCTCATTGAATTCAATCCTCTGTTTTCTAAATATGTTGAAAACAAAGTGATAAATAGAGGAGCGTTTTTGTGTTACCAAGTAATAGTGCAACAGCCAAATCGTAGCCGGGTCTTCTATGAAAGGATCAATCCCTTTTTCATCATGAAAAATAAACTCAGCCAATTCATTTGGTTGTTCTTCTTCATCAACGAGTGCAAAAGCTTTTAGCCAGAAGCGGATAGCGTTTACCATATTCTTACCTACGCCGAGCTCCACTACAGCCTCCTCATTGAACTTCTTTCCAGTCCAAAGCAAGTCAAGCCCCTTCTTGAGCCAGTAATTGCGGCAATAGAAGGTTTCGTGACCTGTAAAATAGAGTGTATCCATTCTGCAAATTTAAGCGAAGTTAACCGCAAAACTTAAACTAGCAAGAACAAACAAGGAATGCTTCCCGGATTGAAAAAAACTAGCAAGAAGAACTACCCCTCCAATGCGGAGTAGGCACAACTCTCCTCCCCCCACCCCTCCACATTAAACCCCGTCTCATAAATATACTTCGGCGCTCTCGGTAGCGGCTGCCCGGTCCGCTGTTCATAGGCCGCTTCAGGGAGGCGCAGCAGGGCATCGAAGTAAAGGTCCTTTGGGAAGAGAGCGGGGTTGGCGCGGACCCGCTCGTAGAAGGTACGGCCGTTGGCAAGCACAGCGCAGCGGGCGTACAGAAAGAGGTCGGCAGACAGGGATTCGTCTTCCGCTACCGAGGCTTCGGCGTAGTCCCGACCGTCGAGGTGATAGAGTTGTCCGGCAAACCAGTCGTAAAAGCCGAGGATGTCGGCTTCCTGAAATTGGCTGAGCTGCGCTATAGCGGGCGCGAGGACCGCTGCATCATCGCCTTCCTTCGACCAGTCGAGCGCGTGAATGACGTCCCAGTACCGGGCCAGGCGCTCGTGTTGCTCAGACAGGGTGTGCTCCACCGCCTGCAGGGTGGCTTCGTCGTCCGTTTCCAGGAGTATTTTGGTCAGGCGCAGTTTGCGTTCGGCAGTGCTCATAAGCGGTAATGGTATAGATGGGTAATTTAGGCAAATTCGGCCCTTTTTGCAAGCCGGCATCCCAACCGCCCATCCTTCCAAAGCGACAACGCAGGCGGCGATTGCGGAATCGCGGCCTGAGGACGGGCGGCAACGCCAAAGCCGCCACCTGACTTGAAAGGCATTTGTCCCTAAAACCGTGTATATTGGCCCTGTCTGCCAGCCACCTGCTTTTTTTGCAGGCAGTGGCTGCTCAAACCGCATAGATAACGCACCACATTATTGAAGCCATGGTATCGGTCCAGCACAGCCCAGTCAACCAGGAGCAGTTCCCGCAACAAACGCCGGTTGCACAGGAACTGCATGCCTACGAGCATGTCCTTTACCACGTCCTGAGCTTAATTAGCAGTGACTTCTCCGCCCTGCAGTACTCTATTTTTCATGATGCGCTGGAAAGCTATCAGCTTTTTTTGTTTTACATCGAAAGCAAGCCGCAGCCCATACGCCCCCTGCGCAGCCGAAGAAAAATGCTTTACCGGGAGCTGAAATTGGGCCGACTGAACCCGGAGGAGGTGTGGGAAGCGGAACTGAAAATCAGTGAGGGGTATTCCCTGATGTGCGCGGCCATTGAGGGCAGCCGGGATAACATCCCTTACCTTGTTGAACGGCACCATCATGCCCGTTTTAATTTCGGCTGCATCCTGCCACAGGCGGCTGCCTTTTCACCCGCCGGGCTGTTGGCAGAGCTCCCCGGTTACTTGCGCCCCCAGTCAAGGCTCACCCGGGTGGACACCCCAAAGCTGCTGCAATACGTTTCGGCACAGCAGGCGCATCTTATACAATTGCCTTCTCCTGCCAATGATGATTTGCGGCTCTCGCTATTTTTCCACCGGGGAGACGCTGTGTTTTCGGCAATTGTCTCGTCTATCGACCAGGAATACAAATTGCCGGATTACAACTGAACGCATGGCCGGCCCCGGTCAGCCTGTTCTTTTTAGCCCTCCACCTTATCTACCATAAAACTCAGCCGCTGCAAGTCCGCCGTGCGCTGCTCCACGATGGAGTCTTCGGCATCGAGCTCCTCCAGCCACGACTGTGCGCCGGTGAGCAATTGCCGGATGGCGGCGGGCGTGGTGCGGCCTTTGCCCTGCAGGTAAAGTTCCAGCTCCACAGCGGCGAGCTGCAGGGCGACGGTGGCGGCTTCGAGGTAGAGAAAGCCTTCGCCC
Source organism: Phaeodactylibacter xiamenensis (assembly GCF_000759025.1). Classification (GTDB taxonomy): domain Bacteria; phylum Bacteroidota; class Bacteroidia; order Chitinophagales; family Saprospiraceae; genus Phaeodactylibacter; species Phaeodactylibacter xiamenensis. The sequence goes on from NZ_JPOS01000016.1 coordinate 81,200, forward strand.
TTGCCCAGGTGTTGTTGCAGGAGGGGCAGGGCCGACCGGTAGTGTTCTCTGGATTTGGGCAGCTCCTCCTGTTCCTGATACAATTCTCCGAGGTATTTGTGGTTGGACGCGAGAAATAACGCCGCTTCGCTTTCCGGGAGCTGCTGCAGCAGGCCCACTGCCCGGTGGTGGCACTCCAATGCTTCCTCCTCCCGGCCTTCATCCTGATGGATCAGCCCGCAGGCACCGTAGAGCCTTGCCAGGAAAAGGGAAGGACCTTCCCCGGAGGCTTCCAGTCCGTTGATGGCTTCATGATAGTGGTGCAGGGCCTGCTCCATTTCAAACTGATCCTGATGCACTTTGCCGAGGTCGTAATGCAGGGCCCAGCGCTCATCAGGGGGCAGGTCGGTGTTCAGGGCTTCCTGCAGCAGGGCCCGGGCTTTATCAAACTGAAAAGCCTGCCGCAGCTGATAGGCTTCCTTGCGCACATTCGGGGTATCCGTATTCATGGTTGGTTATCGCATTTATGCATGATCGGAGCTAAAATACAGACTTTTCGGGGGTAGCCCACCCAGTTTTTCAAAAGCTACCATAATTTAACTACCTTTCCGCAATTACCTAATTTATTCGTTTTAGATATGAAAATTGACAAGCACAAGGTCGTCACCTTACATTATAAACTACAGGAAAAGAGCGCAGAAGGCGATTTGGTGGAAGAAACCTTCGGCAGTGAGCCCCTCGTCTTTCTGTACGGCGCAGGCGCGATGATCCCTAAGTTCGAACAGGAGCTTTCCGGTATGGAAAAGGGCGACACCTTCGCTTTTGGCATCCCGAGTGCGGAAGCTTACGGCGATTACAACCCGGAGGCGATTGCACCCATTCCCACCGAGGCTTTTGTAGTGGATGGACAGCTGGCGGAAGACCTGCTGCAGGTGGGCCGCGTGATCCCCATGCGCGACAACGAAGGCAATCAGCTGCTGGGCACGGTCATGGAAGTGGGCGATGAGCAGGTACAAATGAATTTCAACCACCCCATGGCGGGCGTCGACCTGTACTTCTCCGGCCGTATTGAAGAGGTACGCGAGGCCACCAAGGAAGAAGTGGAGCATGGCCACGTGCATGGCAAAGGGGGCGTAGAGCATTAACCTATGCCACCAATCGTAACTGACCAAATGGGGCGCAAGGTGCAACTGCCGGCGCCCCCGCTGCGGATCGTCTCCCTCGTGCCTTCCCAAACGGAGCTGCTGGCCAAACTGAACCTGGATAAGGCGGTGGTAGGCATTACGAAGTTTTGTGTGCACCCGGAGGAGTGGTTCCGCAGCAAAACCCGCGTGGGCGGTACCAAGGAAGTCAAAATGGACGTCATCGCCGGCCTTTCCCCCAACCTCATCATTGGCAACAAGGAAGAGAACAGCCCGGAGGATATCCGCGCCCTGGAAAAGGACTACCCGGTATGGATGAGCGATATCGAAGACCTGGAAGATGCCCTGGACATGATCCGCACCGTGGGTTTGCTCACCGACCGCCAACCGGCAGCGGAGGAGCTGGCCGGGAAGATCAACGGGGCATTCATCGCTCTTGGGCAGCAGGTACAGCGCCTGCCACCGGTAAGTGCGGCTTATCTGATTTGGCGCAAGCCCTACATGGTGGCGGCCCGGGAGACCTTTATCGATGAGATGCTGCAGCGGGCGGGTTTTAGCAATGTTTTCTCACGGGAGCGCCGCTACCCGGAGGTGAGCCTCGATGCGATTGCTGCCCGGGAGCCGGAGGTCATTTTACTCTCTTCAGAACCCTATCCGTTTAAGGAAAAACACATCGCGGAGCTACAGGCGGCCTGCCCGACGTCGGACATTCAGCTGGTAGACGGCGAGTTCTTCTCCTGGTATGGCAGCCGCTTGCTGCAAAGCCCGGACTACTTCAGGGCGCTGAGGAGGCGTTAATGTCCATTTCACGGCAATGCGGTTGGACAGAATCCGTTATCTTTGTGGTGCGGGCGTGCATTGCCCTGCACATGACTCAAAGACAGACGGCCCATGAAATACTTGTACCTTATCCTTGCCCTCAGCCTGTTTAGCCTGACCGCTCAGGCGCAGCCGGTGGATGCCCAAAGCGGTAAGATTGAAAATCAGCGCCTGGTCCAACTCAGGGAGGACGCGGCACTGCAGCCCTTGCTCAAACGTGCCAATGCGGCCTTTGACGGTGCAGTTTTCCAAAAGAGAGCAGTGGCCAGCAGCCTGAATATCCACCTGCTGGAGTTCGACCCTGCCCGCTGCCCGGCGGATGCGCTGTCGCAGTGGCTGGAGGCACAACCCGAAGTCCTTTACCAACACGCCAACTACAAGGTCGATTTCCGGACTACCCCCAATGACCCCGACTACGAGTTACAGTGGGGTGCCGAACGCATCGGGCTGCCGGAGGTGTGGAATTTCGGTCAGGGCGGCCTTACGGCAAATGGCGATACGATTGTCATTGCGATCATCGACAGCGGCTTTGACCTTTCTCATGAAGACATCATTGGCAATATCTGGACCAACCCGCACGAGATCCCCGGCGATGGCCTTGATAACGACAATAACGGGTACGTCGATGACCTCAATGGGTGGGACTTCCGTGGCAACGGCCCTGACATCGCCTATGACGATCACGGGCTGCGCGTCTCTGGCATACTGGCAGCAACGGCGAACAACGATAAAGGGATAGCCGGGGTGTGCTGGAATTCAAAAATTATGTACCTGAGCATCGGCTCTGTGGCTGGCATCGTTTCGGCCTACGAATATGTGCTCGAACAACGGCAGCGCTATAACGAAACCCTGGGCGCGGAAGGTGCCTTTGTGGTGGCCACCAATGCCTCCTTTGGGCTCATCGATCCGTTTTTCTGTTCGGAATACCCGATCTGGGGCAATATGTATGACCTGCTGGGCGAAGCGGGCGTTCTTACGGGTGCGGGCACTGCCAATAAAGACCTGGACGTTGATGTGGTGGGCGATATGCCGACCTCCTGTGAGAGCGACTTCATCATAACGGTACTTAACAGCACAGAAGACGAGGAGCGCTTCACCCGCTCAGGCTACGGAAAGGTGGCGATCGACATGGCTGCGCCGGGGGAGGGCTCCTACACGGTAGCGCCGTTCAACCGATATGCTTTATTCGGCGGCAACTCCGCAGCGGCTCCCCACCTTACCGGTGCGATTGGCCTGCTGTACAGTATGCCTTGTGAGTTTTTGTCTACTGATGCGCTGACCAAGCCCCGGGAGACAGCGTTGTTCATCCGCTCCATTCTGGAAGAGAGCGTGTACCGCTTCCCGGCTTATGCGGACATCACGGCTACGGGCGGCCGCCTCAATGTGCGCAGTGCCATGAACCTGCTGAGCGATGCCTGCGGGGGCAGCACGGGCGACCTGGGCCTGCTCAATATCTACCCTAACCCGGCGCGGGACCAACTGACTATTCAGTACGAAACGCCGGACTTTGAGCCTTATGAGTTCCGCATCTACAATGCGCTCGGGCAGTTGGTGTACCGCAATAACGATACGCCGGCGCGCTTCCGCGAAAAGCAGCTGCAGGTGGATGTCAGCCGCTGGCAGGCGGGGATGTACGTGGTGGAAGTCTTCAGGGGGAATAGCGTGGAGACGAAGCCGGTTATTATTCTGCAGTATTAGAGATGCTAACATAGCATCTCTATTAGTAGCTGGTCCGGGTGATGCGGGCTGGGTGCGACTTCTACGAAGTCGATTTCACGGGTGTCGCCGGGGTTAGTAACATGTGACTTCTACGAAGTCGGCTCTGCAGGTGTTGCCGGGGTTAGAAAGATGCGACTTCCTGGAAGTCGGTTGCCCCGGGTATTGAGAGGATTAGCGGGGTGTAACTCTCCCAAGTTACAACAGGTAGGCGGACTTCCGCGAAAGCTTTTCATACCTGTCATGAAACTGCTGTGCTTTAACGTGCAGGCACCACTTTCCACCACAGCAGGACTTCGTAGAAGTCGCAGGTTCACCCCAGGCAGCCCACTCTTCAGAGGAGAGGCCTGGACAGGCAGCCAAGGGCTTCCAGGTATACAGATGTGGAGGTGCATGCGACTTCTACGAAGTCAGTTACACAGCTGATGCAGAGGTTAGCAACCTGCGGCTTCCAAGAAGTCGGCTCTGCAGGTGTTGCCGGGGTTAGAAAGATGCGACTTCCAGGAAGTCGGTTGCCCCGGGTATTGAGAGGATTAGCGGGGTGTAACTCTCCCAAGTTACAACAGGTAGACGGACTTCCGCGAAAGCTTTTCATACCTGTCATGAAACTGCTGTGCTTCAACGTGCAGGCACCACTTTCAACCACAGCAGGACTTCGTAGAAGTCCTATATTACTAACCTCCAAACACCACACCTTACCCGACTTCGTAGAAGTCGCAGGTTAACCCCAGGCAGCCGAGACCCTAAGCCGACCGAAACACCTCCCCCCGCAAATTCCCATACGCATCAAAGCTGCGCCCCAGGCTGAAAGCCACCCCCAGCACCACACTCAGCGCAATACAGACAAAAATCACGATCATAATCGCCAGCTGATAACGGATAGCCGTATCCGGTGTCGCCCCGCCGATGATCTGCCCCGTCATCATCCCCGGCAGAAAGACCACCCCCATCGTCGCCATACTCGCAACAGAAGGGTTCAGGGCCGCCTGCAGGCTGTTGCGGAAGAAAGGGATCAGCGCTTCCCAGCGAGACGCCCCCGCAGCCAGGTAGTAACGGTAAGCCTCCTGCTGATCCTGCAGGCGCTGGTAAAAATCAGAAAGCCCAACCACGATCCCCTTGAGGGCATTGCCCAGCAACATCCCACCGATGATGATCAGGTACTGAGCCGAAAAAATATCCGATACCGGCAGTATCAGCACATTGAAAAACAGCAGCACACCAAGTCCGCTGACCAGCAACGCCAGAAAGATCGGCACAAAAAAGACACGCAACCGGAGTGCGCTGTTCTGAACCGCCGAGCTCGCAGCAAAGCCCACCATAGCCACCACCCAGAGCAAATTCAGCCACATATTGTCCCAGCGGAACCAGTAGATCAGCAGCACGCCGACCAGGGTCAGCTGCACCGTCATGCGCACCACCGCCACAGCCATACGCCGGAGCATGCCCAAACGGAAGTACCAGATCAGCCCGGCCGGGATCAGCAGCAGGGCGTAAAAGGCAGCCATCGCCCACAGGGATATAGGTACAGATTGGTCCATCAGGAATGCGTTGAGGTGAGGTCCAGGGTTTGGCCGGCCCGCCAGCCCGGGTCGTGGGCAACGATAATTACTGTTTTGTCTTTCAGGCTGGAAATATAGTCCATCATCTGCGCCTTGCGCTCCGCATCCACTGCCGAGGTGGCTTCGTCCAAAAGCAAGAGCGGGCGGTTCAGCAGCAGGGCGCCGGTGAGCGCCAGGCGTTGTTGCTCGCCCCCGGATAGTTCCCGGACCGGCTGTTCCAGCTGCCCGGGCTGCAGCCCAAAGCGGCCGAAGTGGCTTAGTATCGTTTGTTCCGAAAAATCTGCGCGCTGATTGGCCTCAAACTGATGGACCTGCTCCAGCAATTGCCGGGCGGTGCCTTCCACCCGTGGCAGCTGCTGCGGCACATAGGCTACTGACTGCCGGAGCGACCAGACCGTTTGTGCATTCAGCGGCTTCCCACCAATGTGGATGCGCCCTTCGTCAGGGACACAAAATCCCAGAAGCAAGCGAAGCAGTGTGCTCTTCCCGCTCCCCGATGGCCCCTGAACAAGCAGGTGAGTATGGGTAGCAAGGTGGAGGGAAAAGTCATCAAAGACCGTCTTCTGACCAAAGCGGACCGTGATGTGCTCCAACCGGACCTCCATATCCTGTGAGTTATTGCTGACTGGCGGTAAGGGAAGTGGATCGGGCAATGGCTTTCAGGGCTTCCTTTACCATTGCATCTTCCATATTCCATACCTTGTAGTAGCCCTCATCTTCGAAGAGTTGCTTGGCAATGCGGGCCTTGAGCATGTGTTTGGTGGCGCGCTTGACGGGCTCGCTCAGTGCATCTGCGGTAAGGGGATCGCCATGTTCCTCAGCGTAAGTGATCAGGCCCTGCAGCAAGGCATCATCAATGCTGAAGGAGGTAACAAAGCGGTCCAGCCCCTGTTCCGTCAGCGCAGCGGGGTCTGCCTCTTCGCCCAGGTAGCGGAAAACGTACTGCGGTACGTATTGCCGGAGCGTCAGGTAGTCCTCGTCCAGGCTGAGGGTATCGATGGGTACAAATACATCGGGCATAATGCCACCACCGCCGTAGACGATCCGCCCGTTGTCGGTGTAGTATTCGGTAGAGTCCTGTATCAGGATATTCCGGGCTGCTTCCATTTCTCCGGTTTCGTACCGGTCATACATCTCGTGCTCGTAGGCCTCGGGGTCATCGTAGGGCTTTTGGATGGAACGGCCAGAGGGTGTGTAGTAGCGGGCAACGGTAAGGCGCAGTGCGGCTCCGTCGCGGAGTTTGTACTGCTCCTGCACCAGCCCCTTCCCAAAGGAACGCCGGCCAATAATGACGCCCCGGTCGTGGTCCTGAATCGCCCCCGCTACGATCTCACTGGCCGAAGCAGAGCCTTCATCAATCAACACCACGATGTCCTCCACATCGAAGAAGTTGCGCCCGGTGGACGTATACTCACTGCGGCTGACGGCATCGCCTTCGGTGTAGACCAGGAGTTTGTCTTTTTCTTTGAATAACTGACTGAGCATATTGGTGGCTTGCTGAAGGTAGCCCCCGGGGTTGTGGCGAAGGTCGAGCACGAGGTCTTCCATGCCCTGATTTTCCACCAGCTCTTCCAGTGCTTTCATAAATTCTTCGTAAGTCGTTGCGCTGAAGCGGTTGAGCTTGATATAGCCGGTATTGGCATCCAGCATATAAGCCACGTCCACGCTATTCATTGGGATTTCATCCCGCGTCACCGTGAACTGCCTCAACTTGGTTTCTTTGCCCCTCAGGATGCCGATTTGCACGTCTGTCCCCTTTTCGCCCCGCAGCATTTTGATGATATCATCGGAGTCCATGCCTACGCCGGCTATGGTGGAGTCGGCAATCTGCACGATGCGGTCGCCGGAGAGGATGCCCGCCGTTTCGGAGGGCCCGCCGGCGAGCGGTGTGACGACTACGATGGTGTCGTCCAGGACCATAAATTCAACGCCTATGCCATCGAAATTGCCTTTAAGCTGTTCATTGACGGCTTGCAGTTCTTCCGCGGAAATGTAGTTGGAATGAGGATCGAGGCGGGAGAGCAGGTCGTCAATCACTTCCTGTGTGAGTGCTTCCTTATCTACAGCGTCCACATACTTGGCCTCCACATAGCGCAGGATTTCCTCTACTTTGCCCTGACCGATGCCTTCGGGGCCGGGGGCTTCCTGCTCCACCACGAGCTTGGGCATATTGGACTGCATGCGCATGCCGAGCAACATGCCGGTGACAAGCACAATAGCAAACAGCAAGGGGAGCCAGATACTGAATTTATTCGGAGCTGAAGGTCGATCTTGATGCATGTTTGGGACAGGGTGTAAAGATTTCGCAAAATAATGGCTTCGGCGGACTGAGGCGATAGTTCGTAAAATACCAGGTTAATACAAAAATAGGGGATTTAATGTTGCTCAAATGTGCTAGTTTTTGCTTCGGCGCATTTCAGAGCGGCGCATAGGCATGCGGTCGATGCGGCCGAAGAGCTCCTGCATGGGAACCACGGCTTCCTGTTCTGTTTTGACCGTACCGTCCTTACCAATCAGCACAAATTTTAATCCTTGTTCCGGTACCGGCCCGTATCTGTTGGTAAGCAGCCTGAGCACTTCCGGCTGAAGGGGCGTTCCTCCCGGCCCCGTACCCGAATGTTGAAAAAGCTGATATAAAACCAGATCGCGGTCTGTGACTTCTTCGGGAGTGGCCGTCCAAAGGTTAAATTGTTGCTTCAATGCAGCTTCTTCGGCATCCGGAGCCAGTAGCAAAACGACCCGGTGCTGCCAAAGGTGCTCTTGCAGGGGCTGTGCACTCCCCAAATGAGCAAATAATAAAGACCCAACAAACCAAACGAACTTCTTCATAATTCTCGCTTTACTTAAAATGACTGCATTACTTTTCTGAAAAATCAGAATTTCCTGCTAGTCAAGGCAATAACTGAAGGTCCGCAATTGTTTACTAAAACGTCTCAAATCCCTTTCACCCATGAAGAACTTCCTCCTCCTCTCCGCCCTTTTTGCCGTACAGGCTACCCCTGCTCAGGAACGCTTCGTCAGCCACGACCTGGAGGGCTACTACGACTGGTTTCACGAGCAGTCACAGGTAGCAGACCACTACGAACCGAATACGACCCTCTACACCTTTACCGCTGATACCAAAGTACATGAGGGCCCCTGCCGGGATGCTGAAGTGCTGACTACCCTTCCGCTGGCTTTTCCGGTAACGAACCTTAGCTACAACGACGACTATTTCCTGCCGGAAGACGAGATTAACGGATACGGTGATTTCTGGTATCAGGTGACCGGCAGCGATGCCAACGGAAAGCCCTTCCGGGGCTACGTCTGGGGCGCCGATATTGCCAAAGGCTACACCCGTACTGACCTGAACGACGACCAAACACCTGAGTACCTCCTGCTGGGCATCTCCACGCATGAGCGGAAGCAATTAAGAGATATCAACGGTGAACTGCGCCTGGTACAGGATGGCAAACTGCTGACCGCCACCACAGTGCCCGGGCTCTGCCTGTTCGAGGATTGCGCTTCTAGCTCTCTCCTCCGGGTCATCAACACCACACAGGGCTTCCCGGTAATCGAAACCAGCACCATGACAGTAGGATGCTGGGCCGGCATCGAAAAAGCCTTTTTCTTCTACGACGGCGCCAACTTCAACCGCGTCTATCAGGCAGAGTACACCACCGACCATGAAATTGCCAGCGAGTCTTTCATCGTCAATCAGGGCTCTTCTGCTCAGGTCTGCCAGTACAGCCACGAAGGCAAAGACTATGCCCCGGTCTGGAAATGCCGCCCGCTGGAAAGCCAAAATGACCGGGCAGAAATGGTCATGGAGCCTTCCGCCCATACCCGTGTAAAATAACCGGGCTGGCTTAATTGCGCCGGCCCTCAGGAAACCAAATACTGCGCAGCCTTCCCTCTTCAGAAAAGGCTGCGTTTTTTATTTTCGGGCTCATCCACCAAACATGCCGACTGGACAAAGAAAGCGTTTACGCACACCACCGCAATGATCAGGGATATTGAGTCAGAAGCCGGCGTGTATATGGCATCCAGCCAACTGCAAAAGCTCGAAGAAGCAGCAAATGCCATTGAAGGCAGTAAGCTGATGACCAATCAAAAAGAGGCTATCTACACCTTCTTCGATCATGCACAAAAAGTCATGAATACCCTTTCTGACCGCATTGCCACCAAGAGTTATCAGGATTACAACATGCGATAAACCAATCACCTAAATACCAGATTCAGGCAGAGCGGATGGCCCCGGGCGGGTCATCCGCTTTTTTTGTAGCCGCCAAGACCGAACTAAACACCTGTTACCGGAAAGCCCCGCACATTTTACCTTATTTTCAGCCCATTATTAACCTTGTGAAATGGAAATATGAAAAAATGCTTACCCCTGTTGCTGGCTCTGGTACTTCCGGTACTCCTTGCCGGTCAGCAGCTCAATCATGTCCTTGGAGAAGCCCTGATCAGGCTGGAGCCAAAAGCCAGCGTCCAATCTCTCACCGGCCGCCTGCAAACCTTCAACGGGCGGTCTACCAATTTCAAAATCATTGAGGAAGTCGTGCCCTACATGCGCATCTGGCGTGTGGGGTTTGACCATACTGCGGTCTCGGAAATTGACTTCCTGGCCCATCTCAACCGCATGCCCGGCATATCCGTCGCTCAGTTCAATCACCTGGTAGAGCTGCGGAGCACCGTGCCGGACGACCCGGAATTCCAAAATCAGTGGCAGTACATCAATGGTGGCTCCGGTAGCTGTGTGGAAGGGGCTGACATTGATGCGGACCTGGCCTGGGAGATCACTACGGGTGGCACCAATGCACTGGGCGATGACATCGTAGTTTGCATCGTAGACGACGGGCTCGACCCCAATCATCAGGACTTTGGCGACAACGTCTGGGTGAATGTCGCAGAAATACCTGGTAACGGCATTGATGATGACAATAACGGCTTTATTGATGACTATGCCGGCTGGAATACCGGCTCAGATGATGACGACATTGATGCATCCAATGGGCACGGCACGCCCGTAGCGGGCATCGTTGGCGCTCAGGGTAACAACGGCATCGGCGTGGCCGGTGTCAACTGGGATGTTAAGCTCATGATCGTAGTTGGCGGTTCCGGTATAGAGTCGGAAGTATTGGAGGCCTACAGCTTCCCGCTTGCCCACCGCATGCGCTACAACGAAACCGGAGGAGCAGAAGGCTCTTTTGTAGTAGCCACCAACTCCTCCTGGGGTGTCAACTTCGGACAGCCGGAGGACGCGCCCCTTTGGTGTGCATTCTACGACACCCTCGGCGTGCACGGTATCCTCAATGCGGGCGCTACGATCAACGGAAACCAAAATGTGGATGAAGTTGGCGACCTGCCAACCGCCTGCAGCAGTGACTTCATGATCAGCGTGACCAACCTCAACTGTACCGGCAATAAGGTCAGTGGTGCAGGCTTTGGTATAGAGACCATAGACCTCGGCGCACCCGGGCAGGGCACCTGGACGGCAGCCGAGGGCAATACCTATGGTGGGTTTGGCGGTACTTCCGGGGCAACGCCTCACGTCGCCGGGGCAATTGCCCTGCTCTACTCCGCACCCTGCTCCCAGCTTACACAGCTGTCGCTCGAAGCACCGGCAGAAGCCGCCCTTTTAGTCCGGCGGGCCATCTTTGACGGGGTCAAACCCAATCCAAGCCTGGATAGCATCACGGTAACCGGCGGCACGCTCAACCTTTACAACAGCCTGCAGATGCTGCTCCAAAACTGTGGCCCCTGCCCGGGCGCCTTCGGCCTGGAAGCTACTGCGGTAACCGACAGCAGCGCGACCATCAGCTGGGTGTCTACCGACTCCACTTTGCAGTCCAGCCTCTACTGGCGGGAAAGCGGGGACACGACCTGGCAGATTATTCCGGACGCCATGGCCCCGGTTGAGCTGAGCGGCTTACTGTCTTGCAGCGCTTATGAGTTTGCCCTGGAGGAAACCTGTACAGACACCACCGTTTTCTCAACCATCGCCACCTTCCTGACCGAAGGCTGCTGTGATGCGCCTCAGGACTTGTTCGCCGAATCCACAGTGGACAGTACCGTGCTGTCCTGGCGTCCGGTATCGGCTGCAAGTGCCTATCAGGTGACCGTTACCTGCCTGATGGATACCCTGACTTATGACAGCGTCTTCACCAACACCTTAACGGTGACCGGGCTCGACTCCTGTCAAACCTGTGTAGCCAATATCCAAAGCCTGTGCAGTGATGACCTCTTACCCGACTCCCTGGGTACGGACATTCTCTTTGACGTACCGGGCTGTGGCAATTGCATCGACCTCGACTACTGCCTGGTCACTGGCAATACGGAGTATGAATTCATCAATGCTGTATCCATAAATGACCTGGAAAACACTTCAGGCAACGATGGCGGCTACGGAGATTACACCGGCCTGAGCACCAGCCTGGAAACCGGCGCAGGCTACACCCTGACCATTACACCCGGCTGGGTGACCAGCGCCTATTCTGAGAACTACTGGGTCCTCATCGACCTTAATCAGGATGGAACCTTTGACCTGAGCACCGAAGTGGTGGGCAGTGTAACCGATTCGGAAGAGACCAGTATAGAAATCCCGATCCTCATCCCGGATGATGCCCTGACTGGCAGCACAAGGATGCGGGTGGCGATGGCTTTTCAGGAGGACCAGTTACCAGAATGCAACAACAGCATTGAAGGCGAAACGGAAGACTACTGCCTGGAGATCACCGATGAGGTACCACCCTGCCCTGTACCGGCGGCTGTCACCACCGACTCCATCAGTTATCAGAGTGCCTACCTCAGCTGGGAAGGCAGCAGCGAGGTCTATCAGCTGCGCTTCCGCCCGGAAGGGGCTGCGGAGTGGTCCGGCGTTGAGGGCGTTGGTGCCCAAATGCTTATCCTCGAAGGACTGGATGTCTGCACCGGTTATGAAGTGCAGGTGTCGGGCTTCTGTGGTGACTTCCCAAGTGGATGGTCCGAATCCTTCTTTTTCTCTACGATCTGCAATCCGGCCTGCGACAGTGATGCAGCGATGCTAACCGTCCTTGACCTTACTGATACCACCGCTATGCTGGTCTGGGCGGCACCTGATGCTGCACTAAGCTATGAGCTGCAGGTCCGCAGAAGCGGCACAACGGCCTGGGATACCTACCCGACCACCGGCCTGGAACTTCAACTGGAGAACCTCGATTCCTGCTCGGCCTACGATGCCCGCATCTGGGTCACCTGCGAGGGCGTCAATAACATCAGTCAGCCCTCCGCTACTATGAACTTCGAGACGACCTGCCTGACCGGGACCGAAAACCTGGCCCGCCAACTGGGCCTGGAAGTCGCGCCCAACCCCTTCCGGAAAACCCTCGGTATCCAACTGGAACTGGAACGTGCCCAAACGGTGCAGTACCTGTTGTACAATGCCGCTGGCCAGCAGCTCTTGCAACGGGAAGAAGCACTGACACAGGGTATTCAGCAGAGCAGCCTGTCTACCGCTACCCTGCCTGCCGGACTGTACTGGCTGAGCGTGCGTACGGAACACGGCGTCGCTACGATTAAAGTGATTAAGCAATAACCCGTTTGACGGACTGACCTGCAGCGGCCGGCATTTCTATTGGAAGTGCCGGCCGCTTTGTTATAACATCATTTGATAATACCAATAGAACTAAATCATCGCTCAATGCGTATTAATAGTACCAAATGATACTATCATGCAGCACAAGTATTTTGAGCCTACCGCAGAAATCGTCAACCTTTCTACAGACATAGGCCACCTGCTAGGGGTGATCGACGGCTCACAGCTCCGTAAGCCTCAGCCCACCCTTCGCAAGCGCAACAAGATCAAAACCATCCGCGCCTCTCTCGCTATTGAAGGCAATACTCTGACGGAAGCACAGGTCACTGCCATCCTGGACAATAAACCCGTCATCGGCCCGCAGAAAGATATCCTGGAGGTCAGGAATGCCATCAAAGCCTATGAAAGCCTCCCCGATTTCAACCCTTACGCTGAGTTGGATTATCTCAGGGCTCATCAGATACTCATGGAAGGCCTCGTGGATAAAGCAGGTCAATACCGAACTGAGGGCGTTGGAGTATTTCAGGGCAATCAGGTGGCTCATCTCGCCCCTCCCGCCTGGAATGTCCCTCATTTGATGAGTCAACTCTTTGCGTATTTGCTGTCGGGCACTGAAAACCTGATCATCAAAAGTTGTATTTTCCATTATGAAATGGAGTTTATCCACCCCTTTTCGGATGGTAACGGCCGAATGGGCAGGCTTTGGCAAACCCGCCTGTTGATGGAAGCCAACCCCGTCTTTGAATTTCTGCCTGTGGAAAAAGCCATTAAGGATAGTCAGGAAGATTACTACAAAGCACTTAGCGACAGCGACCGGTCAGGATTGTCCACCACCTTTGTGGTTTATGCCCTGAAAAAGATAAGAAGCAGCCTGCAGGAGATGATTAAGCTGAGTACTCCACCGGCTAATGCTGAAGAGCGCATTCAATACTTTATGGAACAGCACGATCAGCCTTTTTTTACCCGTAAAGATTATAGGGCTGTTTTCCCAAACCTTTCCACCTCCACTGCCTCCCGGGATTTACAGGCAGCAGTGCAACAGGGCTTGCTACTTAAGACCGGTGATAAGCGCAATACGACCTATGAGCGTCGGTGAGGCTTATGTCCCCACCCGCAGCACAATCTTCCCTTTGCTCTGATTGCTTTCCATATACCGGTGGGCCTCCGCCACTTCCGACCAATCGTAGACCTTATCGACAACCGGGCGCAGCTGCCCGTTCGCAAACAAGGGCCAGGCAAAGAGCTGCAAATCGCTGGAGAGGCGGATCTTATACTCCAAGTCCCGGGCGCGCAGGGTGGAGCCGATGATCTGCAGACGCTTGCGCAAAACCGGTGCGATGCTAAGGTTATCCACTTTCACCCCGCCCAGAAAAGCCAGGAGCACCATACGCCCTTCCAGCCCCATAACGTCGAGGTTTTGCTGCAGATAAGGCCCGCCGATGAAGTCCACAACCACATTCACGCCTTCCCCCTTGGTATAGTCTTGTAGCCTTTCGGCGAAATTTTCTGCCTTGTAGTCAATGGCCAGTTCCGCGCCCAGTTCCTGACAAAGGCCATGCTTGCCCGCCGATGCCGTTACGATAGGGTGAGCGCCCATGACCTTCGCCAGTTGAATAGCCGCAGTGCCTACCCCACTTGCGCCCGCATGGATCAGCACCCGCTCGCCTTCCTGTAGGTGCGCCAGCCAGCGCAGGGCCTGAAAAGCAGTCAGAAACACCTCCGGGACCGATGCGGCCTGCACGGCATCAAAGCCTTCGGGCCAGGGCAGGGCCAGGCGCTCGGGAATCACCGCATACTCGGCATAGCCACCGCCGCCCAGCAGCCCGCAGACTTTATCGCCAATCTTCCAGTGAATAACCTGCTCACCAACTTCTACGACCTCGCCAGCCACCTCCAGTCCCATAATCGGGCTATCGCCTTCCGGCGGGGGGTATTTGCCCATACGCTGAAGGGTATCCGCCCGGTTGAGGGCTGTGGCTTCCACTTTGACCAGTATCTCGTTCGCGGCAGGGGTAGGGGTCTCATAATCGCCCAGATAGAGTTCTTCCGGGCCTCCAAAATCTTTAATTTGTATGGCTTTCATCGTTGTATTTTAATGGCTTCAAACTGAGCTGCAGCATCGGCCCAAAGACGCTGACGGTTCGGCGCGAGGGCGCGGGCGTGTTCAAGATAAGGCTTGAAAGTTTCAGGCTGCGTTGCCCATTTGTTCAACCAAGATACAATTTCGGTATGAGACGGGCAAAGCTCCCCATTACGGCCGGCATCCACGTGGTTGGGCACATTGCCCCCGGCATAGGCCAAAATAGGCAACCCTGCCGCTGCTGCTTCCTGCAGGGCCATACCGTAGGTCTCTATATAGGCAGCCGAAATCAACAGGTTGGAACGGGCGTAGGCTGCCTGCAGGGCTTCCTGCGTCAGCGTGCCCAGGTAGTGTACGCCTTCCAGCTTTTCCACAACCGACAGGCACTGTTTGGCGTATGCGGGTTCCATGTCCTGATTACCAGCCAAACTGAGCACTACGCCTTCAGGGGGCGCGGCTGCCCAGGCGTTCAGCAGGGGCAGTATACCTTTCCTTTCCACTACATTAGCGACCACTATGGCTTGAATAGGATGGGCGGTTTTGTCCTGCACCACCGGCAGCTGTTTTAAAGCGGGCTCAATCACCTCAATGGGCTTGGAAACATCCCGGCCCTGCAGGTAATCCGCCGTGTAGGGGCTTGTCGCCAAATACCAGCCAAAGTGGCGTAGCCAGGGCCATTCCTTTTCCCGAAACCAGTCTGCCCCCTTCCACCCCGCCGGTGGGTGCAGGCTTTGCAGGTGGTGCACGATCAGCCCGGATTGCTTCGCAAGTGCAGGTGGCAGCGTTGGGGCAAGTAGAGTGTCTGTGAGCATCGGCACCCCTTCCGGCAGGCCCTCCGGCTGGGCACTTTCGTAAATGGGGTGCCCCAGCTCCCGCAGGGCATCGATCAGGTGGCGGTTGTAGAGATTGCCACCAGACACAAAGGCTCCGGTGTCGGGAATGAGGAAAGCGTACGCTTGCTTCTTAGGCTTCATAGGCCGCCCAGGCTTCGTGGGATTCCCCGAGGACGACCTTGATACGGCCATCAAACTGATCGGCCACCGCTGCCTTTACCTGCCCGTGAATGTACAGAGCCAGAAACTCGGTAGTCGTCAGCTTGCCTTTGAATTGCGGCAGCTCGTCCAGGTTTTGATAATCCAGAGGGGCGAGGGCTTTCTTGAGCGCATCGTGGGCGAGCGCAATATCGATAACGATGCCCATCTCCGTGAGTTGTTGGCTGTAGAAGGTTACATCGGTAACGTAGGTCGCGCCATGCAACCGCTGTGCCGGCCCAAAGTCCGGGTGTGGCAGGGAGTGCGCAATCATAATGTGCTGTCGGATGGTAACGCTGAACATATCTTAGATTTTGGATGAATAATCGAAGGCGGTACCCAGGGGAGGCATGACGCCCGAGCGCAGTTCCTCAAAAAAAGCCGGGGCTTGCGCGAACGGTAGCACCTGTGTGATATGAGCATCGTAGCCCGGGTCTTTGAGCAATTCCATCACCACGGCTTTTCGGCGGCGGAAATCCCAGCGTGCCCGGTGGCCTGACGGAAGATTGGCTACCTGAGAACTGATGATTTGCTTGCGCCCGTAGTGGAAATCGCCGCCCAGCTGCACTTTTGCTTCCCGCTCGCCGTACCAGCTCAATTCAATAATTTTGCCCTCCTGCCCCACCGCGTCTATGGCCTGCTGCAGCCCTCCTCCGGTAGCGGAGGTGTGAAAAGCGAGGTCTGCCGGCTGTCCGTCCCATACTTCAAACCCCATATCCAGGTGCTGCGACCGGCGTTGTTCATCGGTTTCTGCCACCTGCACCTGCACGCCCGGCATACGGGATAGCGTCCGGGATAATAGCCCGCCGATCATCCCGAAGCCTACCACCAGTACCCGGTCGCCCAGGCTGACACCGCTGTCCCAGATGGCGTTCACCACCGTCTCCATATTGCTGGCAAGGGTTGCCCGCAGTGGGGGGACTTCCTTCGGTATAGGGAAAAGGGCTTCAGCAGGCGCACAGATTTCCGTTTGATGGGGCCAGAGGGTATGCACCATTTGCTTATGCAGCGGATGACCAGGAGCTTCCACTTTCCCTACCCAGGAATAGCCGTAGGTCAGTGGGAAGCTGAAGGTGCCGATCATACCGGGTACCCGCATATCGGTATGCAGGGAACGGGGCACCCCGCCGGTGGCAACGAGGCGTTCTGTGCCGGTGCTGACCAGGGAGTAATGGGCCTGTACGCGCAGCCCCTCATCAGTCTGCTCAGCGGGCTGAATGGCGGATTGGGTATCTGAAAGGTGCCATAGGGCATGAGGCATAGTTACTTGCTTTTTGGCGTGGCGGTGACTTCCGGCATTTCCGGAGCCGCCTGTTGTATGTTTTCGGGGATGCCCACAAACATCATGGTATCGCCCACCGGCTCAAAGGTGAAGCTACGAAAGGCAATAGCTTCGTCTACTTTGGCGATTGGCGCGAATTGCACGGCGCCCATACCGGAACCAAACAGCATAGGCGAAATATGCAGCTGCAGGATATCCACTGCGCCGTCTTTCAGGAAGCGGGAAGTGGTGGTGGGGCCTCCTTCCAGGTACACGGTCCGAATGCCGCGGCTATACAGCGCCTTTAGTACCCGAACGGAACACACCCTGCCCTCATCAGGCAAGTCTGGCAATTGTGTATAGTCTACCGGCGCATCCACGCGGGCATCCGCAGCACCGTATACAAAGATGGGCTGATCGCAGGCCTGCAGCAGGGAATCGTAATCCGCATCGGGCCGGCCCACTACCACACGGACGGGATGCTCGCCGGCGACATGCCGCACCGTCAGCCGGGGGCGGTCGCAGGCCAGGGTGCCACCACCAATCAGTACGGCATCACACAGCGCACGCATGCGGTGGGCGTGCACCAGGTTTTCGTCATTGCCAATCCATTTGGAGTGGCCGGATTCAGTGGCGATTTTACCGTCCAGCGACTGTGCAAAGTGGGCTACCGTACAGGCGCGCTGCATGTGGTCAGCCATTTGGGGCAAAAAGAGGTAGGGCAGGTAGGTCCGCAGGTATTGCAGGGTAGTCGCATCAAAGTCCCCGTTCTTGAGTATGCTAAACCGTAAAGCATCTGTTTTTTGGAGGTGGGCCTGACCGGGAAGAGGATCGTGTGTACCTGTGCCGAGCCCGATATAAACAACTTTGTCTCCGGAAAGCGGCTCATTAAGAGCGGCTTTGCCGGATGTGGAAAGGCAGGCAAAATGGACAGGCTGAGTGGTGCGTGACAGAGCCGTACGCAATGCTAAAGTCCCATTCCATAGCCCATCTGTCATTACTTATAGCTTAAAAAGATGCCCCATTTCGTCCTGCTTGGTCTTGAGGTAATCAAAATTTTCTTTTTGTGGCTTAATGATGAGCGGCACGCGGGCGATCACGTCGATTTCCGCATCGTCAAAAGCATTGATTTTTTCGGGGTTATTGGTCAGCAGGTTGATTTTGTCGATCCCCAGTTCCTGCAGCATTTCGATGGCGATGTTGTACTGCCGGGCGTCCACTTCCAGTCCCAGGTGGATATTGGCATCCACGGTATTCATGCCTTTGTCTTGCAGGTTATAGGCCTTCAGCTTGTTGATGATGCCGATGCCCCGACCTTCCTGCCGCAGGTACAGGACCACGCCCCCGTGCTCAGCGGCCAGGCGCAGAGCTTCCGCCAGTTGCTCCCCGCAATCGCAGCGTTTGGAGCCAAAAAGGTCACCGGTAATGCATTCAGAGTGCAGGCGCACCAGAATAGGGCCGGAGGGGTCAGCGTCTTTATGGATGAGCGCCAGGTGCGGCATCCAATCCTCATCACTTTCTGAAAAGGCGACCATATTGAACTCGCCCCAGGGCGTTGGGATCATGGCTTCTGCCTGCCGTTTCATTGCTGTTGCGTTTTTTTGCTGAATCTGCTTTACCATCCCCTTTGTATCATTAGCGCGGTGGCTGCCGGTTGTTAGAGCAGGCACCTGATCATTCTTTTATTTCTTTTCAAACCTTATTTCACGCGAAAAGTTTTGATGAGCGGAGAATGCAGGCTTCAGGCTTCTCCTCCTGGAAAAGGACGATGGCTCTGCTATCCACTTTCACCTTCTGTGACGAATATCATTTTACCTTTAAAAAACTAATCCTACCTTTGAAGTGTATTTGAGATAGTCACCATGAAGAACATTGCTCAATTTATGGCGTTTTATTTTCTGCTCGGCAGTTTCCTGCCCGGAGCGGACTTTAGCCAGTTGAGCAAACTCCCGGCAGCACTCCGACACTTTCAGTTGCATAAAGAACTGGCTGCCGATCAGGGCGACACAGTGTCATTCCACCACTTCATGGGTGCGCATTTCTGGAATCCTGACCATCACGACCATGGTGACGGAGGTCAAAGCCATAAAGATCTGCCGCTGAAGCATGTCCATTCTTTCGACCACCTGGTCCTGGAATTTCCTTACATCCTGGCACCTGCACCGGCAGAAACCACCCATTTCCTTACGGAGAAGCCGCTTAACTTTCTGCCACACCACCACCTCACAAACGTTTTCCGACCACCCATTCAGGCCTGATTAGTATTCTGCTTTACCGGCGGAGCGATCTCCGCTATTCTTTTTCAAGTCTGAATTGAACCACACATGATCAAAGCAATCATTGAGTTTTCCGTACGGAATAAACTCATCATTCTCCTGTTGGTAGCGGGGTTGATCAGCGCAGGTATTTACAGCCTGTCCCGTCTCCCCATTGATGCGGTACCTGACATCACCAACAATCAGGTGCAAATTGTAACCGTCTCCGGCTCTCTGGCTCCTCAGGAAGTCGAGCAGTTTATCACCTACCCTGTCGAAATCGCTGTAGCGAATATACCGGACGTTACCGAAATCCGCTCCATCTCCCGCTTCGGGCTATCAGTCGTTACCGTAGTATTCGAGCCCGGTGTACCTATATTACAGGCCCGGCAGTATGTCAAAGAACAACTAGGCATGGCCGAGCAGGAAATCCCGCCCGGACTGGGCACACCGGAGCTGATGCCGATTACCACCGGGCTGGGCGAAATCTACCAGTATGTCCTGCGCGTGAAGCCTGGCTATGAGGATCAGTACAGCCCTATGGAGCTGCGCACCATTCAGGACTGGATCGTTAAACGCCAAATGGCAGGCACCAAGGGCATTATCGAAATCAGCAGCTTCGGGGGCTACCTCAAGCAGTACGAGGTCGCCCTTGACCCCGTCACCCTGCAGGGCTACGACATTGCCATCAGCGAGGTCTTCGATGCCCTGGCCCGCAACAACCAAAACAGCGGTGGCAGCTACATCGAAAAAAACACCAATGCCTACTACATCCGTACCGAAGGTATGGTGCAGAGCTTTGAAGATATCGAGCAAATCGTGGTGGCTACCCGCAACGGCACGCCCGTGCTGATCCGCGATGTGGGCGAGGTGCAGCTCGGCAGCCCCAAGCGCTTCGGGGCGATGACGATGGATGGGAAAGGCGAAGCCGTTGGGGGCATTACCCTCATGTTCAAAGACGCCAACTCCTCGGAAGCTATCGCCAATGTACACGACCGGGTGGAACAGGTCCGGGAATCCCTGCCGGAAGGCATAGAGCTTTATCCCTATCTCGACCGCTCTGTACTCGTCGGCAAAACCATCAACACCGTCAAAAACAACCTGCTGGAAGGCGGGCTGATCGTAGTCTTCGTTCTGGTGCTCCTGCTGGGCAACCTGCGGGCGGGGCTTATCGTAGCTTCGGTTATCCCCCTTGCTATGCTTTTTGCCCTCATCCTGATGAGCTACTTCGGCCTGTCAGCCAACCTCATGAGCCTCGGTGCTATCGACTTTGGTATTGTGGTGGATGGGGCCGTGATTATTGTGGAAGGGGTGCTCCACGGCTTATTCACTTACCATATCGGCAAAAAGCTGACGCAGGCGCAGATGGACAATATTATCATCGACGAGTCTGCCAAGCTCTTCCGTGCAGCGGTATTTGGGGTATTTATTATCCTCACGGTGTTTATCCCGATCATGACGCTCACGGGTATTGAGGGAAAGATGTTCCGGCCTATGGCGATGACGTTCAGCTTTGCGGTGCTGGGTGCGCTTATCCTTTCGCTCACCTATGTACCGATGATGACCGCCTGGGTGATGCCGCGAAATATAAAAGCCCACAAAACTTTTGCAGACCGTATCGTTAACTTTTTACGCAAGCTCTACCGCCCCACACTTGAGGGTGCGCTACGCCTGCCACAACTGGTGCTGGGTGCCACACTTGTAGTCCTGATTGGCTCCATGCTCCTGTTCCGTACCCTGGGCGCTGAATTCCTCCCTACCCTGGAAGAAGGCGACCTGGCCATGCAGATGGCTATTCAGCCAGGCAGCTCCCTGCAGGAGAGCGTAAAAACCGCTGGCAAAGCCGAAAAAATCCTCCTCGACCATTTCCCGGAAGTGGAGCATGTTGTTTCCAAAATCGGTACAGCCGAAGTCCCCACCGACCCTATGGCTATCGAGGATGCCGACATCATGATCATCCTCAAACCGCAGGGAGAATGGGTCAGCGCTACGGACCGGGAGGGGCTGGTTGATGCTATGAAGGAAAAACTGGAAGTCATTGCCGGTGCTTCTTTTGAGTTTACCCAGCCCATTCAGTTGCGCTTCAATGAGCTGCTGACCGGTGCCAAGACGGATATCGCCGTGAAGATTTTCGGGGAGAATACCACCGTGCTCAAACAGCAGGCCGACCGGGCGGCGGACATCATCAAAGGGATTCCTGGTGCCGGCGACGTCAAAGTGGAACAAACCGAGGGCCTGCCCCAACTGATGGTCGAATTCAACCGGCCGAAGATTGCGGAGTACGGGTTAGATATTGAACAGCTCAACACCCTGGTGCGCACTGCTTTTGCCGGGGAGACGGCAGGGGTAGTCTTTGAGAATGAGCGAAAGTTCGATCTCGTGGTCCGTCTCGATCAGCCAAGCCGTCAGGAACTTGACCTGCAGCAGCTGTTCGTCCACCTGCCCGACGGTCGGTCACTGCCGATGAGCGAGGTCGCCAAAGTGCATTACACCGAGGGCCCCATGCAGATTTCCCGGGAAGGCACCCGCCGCCGCATCAACATCGGGGTGAATGTGCGCGACCGGGACGTGGCAAGCCTGGTGGCTGATATCGAATCGCAGCTCAAATCCGGGCTCGATTTGCCTGCCGGTTATTACATTAAGTACGGTGGGCAGTTTGAGAACCTGGAGGCGGCCAAAGCCCGGCTTGGAGTCGCCGTACCGGCAGCCCTGGCACTGATCTTTGTTTTGCTCTACTTCACCTTTGGCAAACTGAAATACGCGCTGATGATCTTCACGGCCGTGCCTACGGCTGCTGTTGGGGGTATCCTGGGGCTCTGGGCCAGGGGCATGCCGTTCAGTATTTCGGCGGGTGTTGGGTTTATCGCCCTGTTTGGCGTGGCGGTGCTGAATGGTATCGTACTCATTAGCCACTTCAACCGGTTGCGGTACGAAGAAGGGTACACAGATATCCGGAAGGTCGTCATTGATGGCGGGCTGGCACGGATGCGCCCCGTGGTCATGACCGCCACGGTGGCAGCGCTGGGCTTTTTGCCGATGGCGCTTTCCACCTCTAATGGCGCTGAAGTGCAAAAGCCACTGGCGACGGTCGTTATCGGCGGGCTGATCACGGCGACGCTGCTCACCCTGCTCGTCCTGCCGGTGCTTTACTACCTGGCGAATAAGAATCTGAAACCTTCTGTGCCCGGTGCGGCAGTCATCGCCTTACTCCTACTGGCAACACCAGCACTGGCTCAACAGCAGCTCACACTGGACTACGCCACACAGCAGGCGCTGGAGCTTAATCCGGACCTCCAAAACGGCACACTGAGCATCCAACAGGCGCAATTGGGCATTACCGCAGCCCGCGAGATCCCCCAAACGGAGTTCATGGCCGGCTTCGGGCAGTACAACACCACGATGGGGGATTATCAGGTTTCGATTACGCAGCCCTTGTCTCCATTCGGTTTGAATAAAAAGCAGGAGGCTGCTGCCCGCGCTCAGCTGGCGCTGTCTGGTAGCCAACAGGCGTTGCTGGAGCATCAGGTCAACTTTGGCATCAGGCAGGCACGGCAAAGCTGGCTGGCCGAACAGGCGCGTCTGCAATTGTACCAACGGCAGGAGAAGGTGTTTCAAAATCTGGCCGACCGGGCAGCCCTTCAGCTGCGGGCCGGTGCCATCGACCGCTTGTCGTACACCCTGGCTCAACAGCAACTCACGCAGGCCCAAAGCGCAAGCCGGCAAGCCCTTCAACAGGAGGAACAGGCTTTCCGCCGTTTCCAGCAACTGGCGTACAGTCCGGCCTCGGTCCGGCCTGTAGACTCCCTCGAGGTGCTCCCTGCAGGGATGGCAGACACTACGACCGCCCTACAGGCTTTCCTGCGCCCGCTGGAACAGGAAATGCAGACCGCTACTGCAAATGCAGAGGTGGAAGCCCAACGCCTGCAGCCACAGTTGTCCTTTGGGTATATGCAACAAAGCATCCGACCTGACATCCCACTGAATGCCGTTCAGATCGGGCTGCGGGCACCGGTTTTCCAAAAAAGTCAGCGCGCCCGCATCGCTCAGGCAGAGCTGGAGGCGACCAAAGCTGCTCAGCAACTGCAGGGGCAGCGGCAGCAGCTCGAACAGGAACGGCAGATGGCTCAGGTGCAATGGCAGCAACTGGCCCGGCAACTGGGAGAACAGGGCCCGGCACTACTGGCTCAGGCCCGGCAGCTGCGGCAGCTCGCCCAACTGCAACTGGAGCAGGGGGAAGTCAACTACTTTCAGTACGCTCAGAGCCTAAATGCTGCCCTGAGCAGCGAGCTCGAACGCATCAACCTCACGGCCCGCTACAATCAGGCAGTGCTGTACCTCGAATTTCTATCTCAGTAATCCAATTTAAAACAACCACCATGAAATACGTATTTTTCATCTTCATCCTTTCTGCGAGCCTGATGGCTTGCCAAAACGAAGCGGCCCCGGCAGATGCCACCGAAACGCCGGCTGATACTGAAATCGCAGATGGCCTCATCCACTTATCCGCCGCCCAACTGAAGGAGGCAGGTATTCAAACCGGACAGCCCGAGCAGCGGGAAATTCCGACTTACCTTTCCTGCTCCGGCACCATTGATGTGCCCCCGGCTTATCAGCAGGCGGTGCACAGCCCGGTGATGGGTTTTGTGCGCGACATCCGCCATCTGCCCGGTGAACAGATCCGGCGGGGCGAACGCCTGGCCAGCATTGACCACCCTGATCTGGTACGGCTTCAGCGGACTTTCCTGGAAACGGCTGCACAGCTGCCTTACCTTCAAAAAGACAGGGACCGTAAGGCCGAACTGGCTCAGTCGGATGCCGCTTCCCAGAGAGACTATGAACTGGCGATATCGGAACTGTCCATCATGCAGGCCCGGTACGAAGGCCTGAAAGCAGAGCTGGAACTCATCGGTATCGATGCTAAAAATGTGGAGGAAACGAAGAAGATTCAATCTGCAATCGGCATTTACGCCCCCGCCGGTGGGCAGCTCACACACGTGGAAGTCCGCTCCGGGCAGCTCGTACAGCCGGAGACCATGCTTTTCCAGGTCACTGATGACAGTCATCTCCACCTGGAACTGCAAGTCTATGCCAAAGACCTGCACCTCGTGAAAAAAGGACAGCCGGTGATCGCCAACCTGCCGGGCGAAGAGGCACCGATAACCGGTACAGTGCACCTGGTGAACCAAAGCATTGATATGGATCAGAAGACCGCTCGGGTGCATGTCCACCTGGATGAAGGCGCCTCCAAACTGGCGATCGGCAGCTTCCTGTTTGCCAAAATACAGACGGACAGCCGCATGGCGCTGACCGTGCCGGAAGAAGCGCTGATCCGATCCGGGGAGGAGGCTTTTGTCTTTCAGGAAACCGGGAATGGCTTTCAGCGAATACCGGTAAAGCCGGGCACCGCTGCCGATGGGTATGTGGAGATTAGCGGAACAAGTATCACCGACCGGACGCCGGTGGCGCTTAAGGGTGCGTATTATATTAATGGTACGGAGTAGAGGGAACGTGGGGAGGCACCTGTGAATTACGGGTGCCTTCTTTTATGTGGTATTACATGGTAAATTGATCCATCCGCAGATTTTCTTATTCCAAAAGCCTTTTTTCTGTCTTCGAAAAGGAACTATAGCTGGATACCTCCCTTGATGTGCTAAGCCTACTCTTCTTCACTTGCTAGCCTTGAAGTACTGGAAAGAGCTTGCTTCAATTCTTCTTGTAATTCTCCTACTATTTGCGCTATCATTCGGTTTGAAATATTGTCTTGTTCTGATTTATCGTAAATAGATAATAAATAAATATCGGTATCTTTTGGTTTTTGGACTAGCTTAGTCTCAACGTAAGTAATTATCCTCATGCCACCACTTTTGCCTTTGCCTTTACTTCTAACCGCGAGCCTTACCTTGTAAACATTTTCACTGATTTGGACTCCAATTCTTGGTTCCCCCTCTAGTTCTTCCGTAAAATCCAGAAGCTCCCGCCTCAAAGAGCGGTATTTTTTGATTAATTTTTTCGCTTCTCTTTCAAAGTTCGGGGTCAATATAACATTAACACTCATCTAAAAAATTTTGCATCGTGCGTCTTGGTAACTCACCGGATTGGATTTGCTGTACCTCATCGAAGGCTTTCCTTAAACGCTCTTTAAGCTTTTTATACTCAAAGAATTCGCTCAGCTCATTTTGAAAGTCTTCCCATTCTGCAAATGGGATCATTACCGCCTTCTTGTTGCCGCTTTCATCTACCACAAATTCAAGATTCATTTTTCCCATTTCTTAACTATTTGTACTCAATAATACAAAAAACCTCTGCTCATTTTAGTTCAATTCCCCATTGTTTTTATGGTCTGAGTCCGGACTAGTGGTCTGTCAAGTGTTAATTTATGGGTTGAGTGGGAGCGAATTTTGAGGCTAATCAACCTGTCCGTGTCTCGTCGCCTGTTGGCTTTGGCCACCGGAGACCGTACTTAGGTACTAAGGCAGGCGGGGGCGGATGTTCCCGCGCATAGCAGCGCTACGTAAGGGGTTATCCAACGAAGAGTAGCCTCATAAGTCGCCGCAGGCAACCCCTGGTTTTAGCCTTGACAGACCACTAGTGTGTGACTAAATCACAAAGTCAATATTCAGGTCTGTTAGGCCAGGAAACAGGCCGCCCCTTTCCCATCTTTTGCCGAAGTGTGTTATTTTTACCGCTAACTATCATAAACGACCTGACACCCATGACCGCAAAATCCAACCTTCCCAACCGCGCGGAGCGCAGAAAAGCGCAGCAGCGCAAACAACGCAACCTTATCCTTTTGATGGCTATTCTCGCACTCCCTGTAGTCGGGGGGCTAATCTATATGTCTATGCCAAAATCCACGCCAAAGGCTTCGGGGCCACAGTTTACCAAACAGGGCACGCTTACGTTTTATGCAGAGCAGGGCGATCAGGCGATCAGCACTATTGATATCGAAATCAAAGCCGATGATATGGGCCGGGCGGAAGGCATGATGTGGCGCAAGTCCATGGAAGACAATCAGGGCATGCTTTTCATTATGGAGCGGGCAGAGCCGCAGTCCTTTTGGATGCGCAATACTTATATCCCTTTGGATATCATCTTCATCAGTGAAGAGCAGCGCATCCTGAATATCCGCAAGAATGCACAGCCCCAGACGCTGAGCCCGCAGACCAGTCAGGGAGACGCCAAATATGTACTGGAGGTAATTGGAGGCCTGTCCGATAAGCTGGGGGTAAAGCCGGGCGACCGGGTTGAATTTGAGCGCCAATAAAAAATCCCCCCGACGCGGTCGTGCCGTGCCGGGGGGATTATAACAATTGTACTAGAAAACCCGCTGAGCGGGATCAATATTATCCATTCTCGAGGGCAGCCGCACCACCCACAATTTCGAGGATTTCGTTTGTAATGGCTTCCTGACGTGCTTTGTTGTAGGAAATCTTGAGGTCGCGCAGCAGTTCCTGAGCGTTCTCCGTTGCCTTGTCCATAGCCGTCATACGGGCACCGTGCTCAGAAGCGTGGGTGTCGAGGACGTACTTTTGGAATTGCGTCTGAAGGATGGTCGGAATAAGGTATTCCAGCAATGCTTCCTTACCGGGCTCGAAAATATAGTCAGCCAGCATGCCTTCCGTTTCTTCTTCGCCAGCTTCCGCCTCAATCTTAGGGACAGGAAGGAACTGCTCCACCTGTGTAATCTGAGTGGCGGCATTTTTGAACTTGCCGTAGGTCACGTCAACCGCATCAAAATCCCCCTCCTCAAAATACTGAATGAGCATCTTAGGCACTTCCGACACTTTGTCGAAGCTCAGATCATCAAAGAGATTGACATAGCCCGGGATGAAGTCCAGGTCCGGATAGCGCTTTTTAAAGTACTCCGCTCCTTTCTTGCCGATGCACAGCATGCTCAGGTTGCCGCTTTCGCGCACAGCTGCATACTTAGTCTCCACCAGATGAGCTGCTGCTTTGGAGATATTGGAGTTGAACGCACCGCAAAGACCACGGTTGGACGTTACCACGACGATGCAGGCTTTCTTTACCTCGCGCTCAACGCCAAGGCTGCTGCCGGCATCTCCTTCCAGATTGGAAAGGATGTTGCGCAGTACCTGATTCAGTTTATCAGCATAGGGGCGCATCTGCAGGATCGCATCCTGCGCACGGCGCAGCTTAGCCGCTGACACCATCTTCATCGCCTTGGTGATCTGCTGAGTATTCTGAACCGACTTAATACGGTCCCGTACCTCTTTTAAGTTAGCCATCTATAGCAATTTTGCCGGCAGCCACCAGGGGCTGCCGATCAAATAATCGATTGTCTTACTTCTTGTACTGTGCAGACAGTTCAGCTGCCAGTGCTTCTACCTTGTCTGTAGCGTCTTTGTCGAGTTTACCTGCTCGGAAAGTGTCAAGCACTTCAGGGTACTGCTTCTCCAGAGTGGTCAGGAAGAGCTCCTCGAACTCCTTCACCTTTTCTACCGGCACATTACGCAGTTTGCCTTTGGTACCCAGGTAAATGATCGCCACCTGTTTCTCAACCGATACCGGAGAGTACTGTGGCTGCTTCAGGATTTCCACGTTGCGCTTACCTTTCTCCAGCACGGCCGTTGTTGCAGCATCAAGGTCAGAACCGAACTTGGAGAACGCCTCCAGCTCGCGGTACTGTGCCTGATCGAGCTTCAGGGTACCGGATACTTTCTTCATGGACTTGATCTGAGCCGAACCACCCACACGGGATACGGAGATACCTACGTTAATCGCAGGGCGCACACCAGCGTTGAAGAGGTTGGACTCGAGGAAGATCTGACCGTCGGTAATGGAAATTACGTTGGTCGGGATATAGGCAGAAACGTCACCCGCCTGCGTCTCGATGATCGGCAGGGCCGTCAGTGAGCCACCACCTTTTACCAATGGCTCGCCTTTTTCGTCTTTGGCGTTGGCCAGGGTTTCCGGCAGGTCGTTCATATTGCGGGCAATCTCGTCGTTGCTGATGATCTTCGCTGCACGCTCCAGAAGACGGGAGTGCAGGTAGAATACGTCACCAGGGTAGGCCTCACGGCCCGGAGGACGGCGCAGCAGCAGGGATACCTCACGGTAAGCTACCGCCTGCTTGGACAGGTCATCATAAATGATCAGGGCAGGGCGGCCTGTATCACGGAAGTACTCGCCCACAGCAGCACCGGCAAATGGTGCATAGAACTGAAGCGGTGCAGGGTCAGCAGCTGAAGCAGAAACGATAACGGTGTAGTCCATCGCTCCGTTATCTTCCAGGGTCTTCGCTACGTTGGCAACAGTAGAGGCCTTCTGACCAGAAGCTACATAGATACAGAAAACCGGCTCGCCGCGCTCGTAGAACTCGCGCTGATTGATGATGGTGTCGATCGCAATCGCCGTCTTACCCGTCTGACGGTCACCGATGATCAGCTCCCGCTGTCCACGGCCGATTGGAATCATGGCATCGATAGACTTGATACCCGTCTGCAGCGGCTCATTTACCGGCTGACGGTAGATTACACCCGGTGCTTTACGCTCCAGTGGCATTTCGTAAGTCGTACCTTCAATAGCACCTTTACCGTCGATCGGCTCACCCAGGGCGTTCACTACGCGGCCAACGAAGCCTTCCCCTACTTTGATAGAAGCGATGCGGTTGGTACGCTGTACACGGCTGCCCTCACGGATGCCATCACTTGGGCCCATGAGTACCACACCTACGTTGTCTTCTTCCAGGTTCAGGACGATCGCCTGTGTGCCGTTATCAAATTCCACCAGTTCACCAGCCTGTGCTTTGGTCAAACCGTACACACGCGCAATACCGTCACCTACCTGAAGTACGGTACCGTACTCTTCAAGTTCGGTTGCGGAGCTGAAACCGGAGAGTTGTTGTTTGAGTATTGCTGAGATCTCATCAGGTTTTACATCAACCATGTCTGAAAAATTTTATCACTGCGCGGTGCAGCGGGTTTTCTAGTATTAAAGTCGTTAATTGGATACCTGCGAAATGTAGAGGTTATCCCTAAACTGACGCTTGAGCCCGTCCAGTTTGCTGGCTAAGCTGGCGTCATAAATTTTATCGTCGAATTCCAGTACGAAGCCGCCGATCAGGTCGGGGTCCACGACGGAAACGATTTCTACCTTCTCGTCTGTAGCTTTGCTTTCCAGCAGTTTGGCCTTGATCGCGTCCAGGGTTTTCTCATCCAGCTCGGTCGCCGTAGTGACTGTAACAGTGGAGATGTGCATGAGGCGCTTGTACTGTGCCAGGTATTCTGTCACGATTTCCGGCATATAGCTTTCACGCACTTTGGTGGTCAGCACGTCAAGGAAAGAAGAGGTCAGCTGGTCAAATTTCCCTTCGAAGAGGGTTTTGAAAATCTGCTTCTTCTTGTCGGTCCCCACTACCGGGCTTTTGAGCAGCAGGTACAGGTCGCGGTTGCCGAGCAATTCCTTGAAGGTTTCCATGTCCTTCGTGACGGCCTCGAGCTTATTCTGCTCCTGAGCCAGCTCGATGAGCGACTTTGCGTAGCGGGAAGCTATTCTTTGTACAGACATATCAGTTATAGTTTTCGATAAGAAATGCCGGGGCAGTGCTTACCGATGGCTTAGTTCATTTTGAGGTCATCGACAAGGGAGCTGACAAACTGCTCCTGACCTTTCTTGTCGTCCAGTTGGCGGCGCAGCAGCTTCTCAGCGATTTCGATAGACAGCACGCCTACCTGATTTTTCAGGTCCGTCATAGCAGCCAGGCGCTGATTTTCGATGTCCTGCTTTGCGTTGTTGACGATTTTACGGGCTTCGTCCTGTGCTTTTTCCTTTGCCTCTTTAACAATCGCCTCCTTGGTTTCCTTTGCTTCTTTCAGGATTTTGGCGCGCTCCTCCTGTGCCTCACGCAACAGTTCCTCATTCTTAGATTGCAGCGCTGCCATTTCTTCACGGGCATTGCGGGCCTCATCGAGGGCATCCTGAATGTCATTTTCCCGTTTTTTCAGGGCATTTTGGATAGGGCCAAAAGCCATGCGGCCGAGCAGGGCCCAAACCAGCAGGAAGATTAGAGTCGTCCAGAAAATCAGGCCTGGATCGGGCTTGATAACGGAGAAGTCAGCCAAAAACAATACGTTAGCCATTGTATCGAAAAAGTTTAGAAGGTAATTTTTGTTAATCCAGCCAGCTCACTCAAGCCAGGGGGCGCAGGCAGCCAACCGCTGCTGCAACCACCCTGTGCTTCAATTTTCGTGGCTCGGGGGCAAATTAGCCCAGCAGGCCTACAACGATCGCAAACAGTGCGGCACCTTCAACGAGTGCTGCTACGAGGATCATGTTGCTTCGGATATCACCGGCAGCCTCTGGCTGACGAGCGATAGCTTCCATTGCTTTGCTACCGATCAAACCGATACCGATACCTGCGCCGAGTGCTGCTAATCCAGCTCCAATTGGTCCCATTGTTATGAGATTTTATATGAGTGAGTAAAATAAAATGCTTAATGTGCATGTGCCTCGTCGTGGTGGTGCTCTTCTACGGCTGCCCCAATGTAGGAAGCAGACAGGATCGCAAACACAAAGGCTTGCAGCGCGGCCACCAACAGCTCTATCAGGTTCATGAAGGCAGTGAACAAACCACCTACCACTGCACCCGCTGCAGCTCCTCCGGTATTGGCGCCGTTGTCGCCAAAGAGGAAGATCAAACCGATAAGGCTCAGGATAATAATGTGCCCGGCCGAAATGTTCGCAAACAAACGAATCATCAGGGAGAAGGGGCGGATAAACAGGCCAAGAATTTCCACAGGCGTCAGGATGATTTTCACCCAGCCCGGAATACCCGGCATCCAGAATATGTGCTGCCAGTAGTCTTTCTTACCGTTCAGGTTCACCACAATGAAGGTAAACACCGCCAGTACCAGCGTCACGGCGATGTTGCCGGTAACGTTTGCACTGCCCGGGAAGAAAGGAACCAGGCCCAGCAGGTTGCAGAACAGGATGAAGAAAAACAGCGTCATCACGAAAGGCTGGAAGCGCTCGTAGTGCTTCTCGCCAATCATGGGCTTCGTGACTTCATCACGCATGAATACAAAGAACACCTCAAAGAACGACTGAATGCCCGATGGTGCCTTTCCTTCGTTCTTCTTGTACCCGCGGGCTACCGCATTGAAGATGAAGATCAACAGCAGAGCTGCCAGGAACATGGTAAAGACATTCTTGGTAATAGAGAAGTCGTAAAATGAAGTGATGCCGCCACCCATCATGCCACCGTCGAGGGTGCTGGGTGCGTCAAGCTTATAAGATTCATTTTCGTAACTGACGTAGTAAACGTCTTTTTCTTTTCCTGCTTCGTCCGTCTCGACCTTGTGATCGATGTGTCCAACGTGTACTTCGCCTTTAGGGAAGGAAGCATCGGCGACGCGGTTGATACGCCCGTGGTTGAGTACGTAGCCATCAACGGCGGTGTGGCCGTGCTCAAACATGGCAGAAGTACCGGTCGTCCAGCCATGGTCCGGTGCATAAAGGAAAACAGGAAGTGGGATGTGCACGCCTTTCCAGATATGGAACTCATTGGCATCGGCAATATGGTGCATGACCGTCGCTACCGGATCGTACCCTTCACCGTGCTCTTCGTTCTGATTGTGCTCTTCGTGCCCTTCGGCATGTTCGTGCCCGGCATGGTCGTCATGGCCGTGATCGTCGTGTTGCGCAAACGCAGGGCTCATAAAGCCGGTGAGGGCCAGGGCCAGCGTCAGTATGCAGAACTTCTTGATGTCCACTTTCACTATTCTTATGCTTTAGTAGGCTTTGCTTAATAGAGGTGCAAAAACCAGGACCTTTAGAAATCGGCACAAAAGTAAGGCACTTTGGCATATTAGTGAAACGTACACCCTTTTTTTTCAAATGGACTTTTGTTTTACAGGGGTTGAGAAACAGCGAGTTATAGCCGTTATTCTCCAATTAAATAAGGTGGGATTGCAAACAAGGTACTCCGGGGCGTTTTTTGTTTCCCAAAACACAGGACTTACGGAATAATTATTTCTCCTGCTCCCCCTTGACCTAAGCGGTATTTTTTAGAAACACTAAACGGCCGCAGGGCTTTTGCGTAGTCGTTTGATTCTAAAATCTTTATCGATTACAGCCACAAGCCTAATTATTCCGGTCATAATATTTATAGCCGGTGGTCGGTTTTTGGTCATTTCCGCCTTCTCCCTGATTTTCGCCTTTGCCTTCTTCACCGAATAAAAGATTGCTCCAGAAAGCTTTCCGTTTTTCGCGTCTTTCCTCGCGCTCCTCCAGCCGCGCCTGATAAGCCCGTATGCGCTGCACATAAGCTTCATCTGATTCGCCGGCCTGCCGGGGCGGTACGTTGATGACCCGGCCCTGTTCATCTTTGTAGGGCTGATCGGTCAAACGGCCGAACAAGCTTCGGTTGTCTTCAAAGTAGTAATAGCCGTCCTCATGCGCAGCAAGGATGGGCATCTCCTCAAGGTAGGGCGGGCACTGCATGAGCGCCGTGACCGTGTCCGCCGGGGCTTCAAATTTGGCGTAGCGTACAGACTTGAAAGCCTTGTCCTGATACACCTTTCTCATAAACGCGCCGTAAATCGGCAGGGCTGTGGACGAAGCCTGCCCCCGGTACAAGGTGCGAAAATGCACCTGCGGCCAGGAACCGCCCACCCAGGCACCGGCGACCAACCGGGGGTTGAAGCCCATATACCAGCCATCAGACTGATTTTGGGTCGTCCCGGTCTTACCGGCCAGGTCGTTGTAAAGCCCGTAATGGTAACGGAGCTTCCGGGCCGTACCGCTATCGACTACCGACTCCAGCATTCTTATCATCATATCAGCCTGCGATTGCTCCAGCACCCGTGGAAAACGGCGCGGGTTAGGCCGGTCAAATTCAGCCAGAATGGTGCCATCAGCGGTCTCAATGCGGTCCAGATAGTGCCACTCCGGACGGCGGCCACGATTGGCAAAGGTGCCGTAGACTTTCGTCATTTCGTAAAGGGAAGCCTCCACTGCGCCCAAAGCAATGGAAGGTACCGCCGGGATTCGGTTCTCAATGCCCATTGCCTGCCCCAGTTGCCGGACCGAGTCCATGCCCGTCCGCATCATGATTTCCACCGTGACGGTGTTGACCGAATTGCTCAGTGCGCCCTCCATAGAATAAACGCCATCGTATTCGCCATCGGCATTGCGGGGGGACCAGTTATCATATTTGGCGTAAGCCACCTGCCGGTTGTAAGTGTACTCACAGGGCAGCATGCCGCTTTGCAGGGCCGTGGCATACACTATCGGCTTGAAGGTGGAGCCGACCTGCCGTTTGGCAAATACATGGTCATACTGAAAATACTTGTGGTCAATGCCGCCTACCCACGCTTTGATCAGCCCTGTGGATGGATCAGCCGCCAGAAAACCCGCATTCAGCAGGGTAAGGTAGTACTTCACAGAGTCGAGCGGGCTCATTTCCCGTTCTTCTTCTCCCTTTTTCCAACTGAAGACCGTCATAGGGACGGGCTGCTGAAAGATAGCATCGATTGCTTCCTCTGAGAGGCCTTTGTCTTTTAGTTTCTGATAGCGCTCCGACTTCCGAACGGCCCGTTCCAGCACTTCACTGCTGACCCAGGGTGTCCCTTTTTTCCAGTCCTCGTAAAAGTTGCCCTGTACTTTGGTCATTTCCTCCTGCACGGCCTCTTCGGCGTAGCGCTGCAGACGGGCATCGATAGAGGTATAAATGCGAAGCCCATCTGTATATAGATTATAAGGTGTGCCATCGGGCTTGGTGTAATCTTTCAGCATATCATCCAGCTCATGCCGCAGATGTTCCCGGAAATAGGTCGCCAATCCTTTGTTGTGGCCTTCGGGCCGGTAGTCCGTTTCCAGAGGCAACTGTATCAGTGAGTCTTTGACTTCCGCATCCAGATAACCATAGCGCACCATCTGCCCCAAAACGATATTGCGGCGGCGTTCGGCATTTTCGGGATGGCGCACCGGGCTGTAGTAAGTCGTGGCTTTGAGCATGCCAACCAAAACGGCGGCTTCTTCCAGGTTTAAGGCTTCCGGGGATTTATTGAAAAAGCGTTGCGCTGCGACTTTGATCCCGAAAATCCCTTCTCCAAAGGATACGGTGTTCAAATACAGCCGCAGGAGCTCCTCCTTGGCATAGACCTTTTCCAGGCGGCGGGCAATCAGCATTTCCCGCATTTTATTCACCACCATCGACAGCATAAGGTAATCCTCCCTCGGATAAAGGTTCTTGGCCAGCTGCTGACTCAGGGTGCTGCCTCCCCCGGAGGACTCGTCCATGAGTAATATCGACTTGACCAGCACCCGGGCCGCAGCCCGAACATCAATACCGCTGTGCTCAAAAAAACGGGCGTCTTCGGTAGCGACGAGGGCATTGATTAAATCAGGAGAAATCTCCTCAAAGTCAGCATTGATACGGTTTTCCACATAGTACTTGCCCAGCAGAACGCCATCTTCCGCGTATACCTCGGAAGCATTGTGGTTGCTGATGGCCTCCAGCTCCGGATAACCCGGTACGGGCCCCAGAGCTTCAAAGTACACCAGCGCTGCAATCACAAGGACAGACAAAAAGCCTAGAATACCGAGCCCCCCCGTTATCAGCCCGGCAATAGCCCAGCGGGGGTGCCGGCCGTAAAAGCCTAAAGACCACTGACGGAGTTGCTGCCACTGTGCGACGGACCAGGTCCTTGCTTGTTCAAAAAAATTGGAGTTGGACTGCTGCATCTAAATCACTGCGTCTGTTTGTTTTAAAATGACCTTGTCTAACGCCAGGCGTTGCACTTTTATTCCCCCTTATGCATGAAAAATTGCCTTTTCTGGCTGCGAACGAAGCGATCGACAATCTGCTCTGCAAAATAAACAATATTTGTTTTAAAATCAACCAAATAGAAACAAACGTCAGCTATAAACGAAACTGCCGCTCCCCACACTCAGGTGGAAAGCGGCAGCTTATCAGCGCATTGCCTCCGTTAACGGATCAGGGACAAATCGCCCCGGTAGACCAGCCGGATGCCATCCAGGAATTCAACATCAATCACATAAACGTAGACGCCCATGTTCATGAACTCACCTTTAAAGGAACCGTCCCAAAGCGGTAGCCCTCCGGCGCAGAACAGACCATTGCTGACATCAAACCCACCATTTTGATAGACCTGATTGCCCCAACGGTCAAAGATATTCACACTTCGAATGGCCGTGACGCCGGTGCAGGGAAAAACCCGGAACTCATCGTTGGTGCCATCACCGTTAGGTGAGAAAGCGCCCGGGATATAGATATTCCGGTTGGCATCAAGCTCCACAAATACCGAGCCTTCCGCATCACAGCCATTTATATCCACAATGCGCAGGGTGTAATCTTGCGATTCCAATGGGAAGACCGTGGGGTTTTCCACTGTATCTGAGGACAGGTAAATAGCAGGGGTCCAAATAAAGGAGTCAACCTGCGTGCCCGCCGGGCTGATGATCGGCATGAGGCTTGTGGTGCTGTCGCCGAGCTCAATTTCCACCACCGGCTGAGGGAAGGTAACGGTGATCTCATCGGGCTGATCGATTTCCACAAAGAAGGCCGCAGAACAGCCATTGGGGTCGAATATTTCAATGGTGTGCTCCCCGTCACCGAAGATATCTGCAGGGACATCAGGTGTCAGTAACACCCCATTTCCATCAACCATGTACCGGTAATCATCCGGTGTGGTGCCTGCGCCTCCAAATACGGTGTCAATGAAAACCAGTGTAGTAGCATCGAAGCAGGGCGGATCTTCCGGATCAGGGATGATGGCCATGATTTCAGTAGGTTCGATCAGGCTGATGGACACAGAATCCTGACAGCCTTGCGTATCTGTGATCGTGATACCATAGGTGCCAGCCGTCAGTCCGCTCGCGAATCCGGTAGCGGCATTGCCCGCCCCCTGCGGTACATTGGCTGAGAAAGAGAAGGGGGTATTACCAACTGGATTAATATTGTCGTTGAAATTATAAGTCACCGCTATTTGCCCGTCTTCCTCACCGAAGCAGGAAATATCGCGGGTATTAACAGGATCGATGCTCAGCTCCAGGGCATCAGGTTCGCCAATTTCGGGCAGGCCATCCTGCTCACAGCCATTGGCATCAGTAACGATAACGTTGTAGGCACCAGCCATCAGGCCCGACACAGTGGCAGTTGTCTCATTAAGGTCAGGCCAGAGGAATGTGTACCCTCCTGCACCCCCCGAAGGCGTCAGCGTTATAGAACCATCTGTGCCTCCATTACAGCTCACGCTTGAAGAAGATACATTGAGCGCAATCGGATCAGGGCTCGGGATGATGACTTCTGCAGTTTGTACGCATCCATTCTCATCTGTCACCACCACCGTTTGGGAGTCCCGGCACAATTGCGTTGCGGTGGACGTCAGTACATCCAGGTCAATCTCCCCGCTTTCCCAGTTAAAGTTGAAGAGGCCGGTACTGCCATCAGCGTACATGGCCGTTGCCGTTGCCTGCCCATCGCATACGCCCTCGAAACAACTGACCGGCAGGACATCCGTAAAGGACACCTCAATACTCGGCGGGTCAACCACCTCTGCTGTTGCCGTTACGCCTGCACAGCCATTCGCATCCACAACAGTCAGGTTGTAAAGGCCAGCAGAGAGCCCCGGATTGAGCACGGTGGAAAGCGTATCTGAGCCCCAGATGTACTGATAAGGTGCGGTGCCACCACTGGCAAATACCGTAAGGCTACCATTGCTTTGCCCCACACAGAGCGGCGAGGATGAACCAATACTGTCGATAACCAGTGGTGCCGGTGCAACAACCTGTGCCGATTCGACCAGCTCACAGCCATCCTCAGCCGTAATAGTCACAAAGTAGGTGCCAGGTGCAAGGTTGGCAATAGCCGGTCCGGTCTCGTTATTGCTCCAGGTATAACTCTCGATTGGAGAGCCGCCGGGCGTCGCTGTGATCGTCAGGCTACCATTGGTATCATCAGAGCAGAGCAGGGTATCATTTTCAAACTCAATAATATTGGGCGGTGCCGGTGCTGTGACCGCAAAGGTGTCGATCGATGTGCAGCCATTGGCGTCCTCCAGATTGAGAATGTAGAGGCCTTGTACCAGATCCGTCAG
This sequence comes from Phaeodactylibacter xiamenensis, assembly GCF_000759025.1. GTDB lineage: Bacteria > Bacteroidota > Bacteroidia > Chitinophagales > Saprospiraceae > Phaeodactylibacter > Phaeodactylibacter xiamenensis. Next base: position 118,677 of record NZ_JPOS01000016.1, read on the forward strand.
GATAGAGTCTGTATCCATATTCGACCAGTCGTAAGTGTAAGGAGCCGTACCACCATCTACGCCCACAGTAATAGCACCATCCATACCACCGCCGGTACAGCTCTCGTTGGCCAGGTCCAGCAGCGTCACCTGAAGCGAATCAGGCTGTCCTATATTAAAGGTGTCTATGGTGAAACAACCGAGCGGGTCCTGATCGGTTACGGTAACGACATACAGACCGGGCGCCAGGTTATTGATGTTGGCTCCGGCAAGGCTGCTTCCGCCGGGCAGTGCGGTCCAGTTGTACGTGAAGGCACCGAATGGAGGTTGGCCGGTGGCGGTGCCCTGTACCTGCAGGAACGCATCATCCGCACCATTACAGCTGACGTGGGAAGAGTCCACCAGGGTCACGCCCAGTAGCTTGGTGGCCCCTACAGGAAAGCTGTCGATGACTACACACCCATTCGCATCCGTAACCGTCAGGTTGTACATGCCGGGGTCAAGGTCCAGCAGTTGTGCCGTTGCAGCAGTATCTACCGGCTGCCCTTCCCACTGATAATAGTAACTGCCCATATCATTTACGCCACCGGAAGCGCCTACAGTAATGGCACCATCCATGGCACCGCTACAGGTAGCATCCGTAATATTGGTATTCTGAGCCAGGAGCAGCAGTTCACCGGGTTGGCTGAGGGTCGTACTGGCTGTGGCAACGCACCCATTATTATCCGTAACGGTAACGGCGTAGGCCTGTGGCTGGAAAGAAAGCCCGGTAATGGTTTGGGTGGAGTCCCCGGTATTCCAGGAAAAAGTGAAGCCAGGCCCGGGGTTGGGCTGAGCCACGCCATCCAGCGTAATCTGAGCGGTCAGGCTGCCATCGCTATCGCCGTTACACGTGGGCTGAGTCTCAAGGAGGCTGAGCCCAAGGGCCGGGCCTTCGAGTACCTGCAATTCTATGGTGTCAATATTGGCAGGCATATCGCTGTCTGAAACAGTGATCGAGAATACCCCTTCTCCCAGCCCTGATGCCGTGAAGCTGTCGCCCGAGGCGGCAATTGTCCCGGTATTGTCCGGGCCGGCAGGGGGTACTGCATTCCAGGCATAAGTGTAAGGGGGCACGCCACCTGTAGCCGTGACGGTAAAGGTGCCGTCATCAAAACCGGCACAGGAGACACTATCCACGGTGCCTTGTACCAGTAAGATTGCATTGGTGATATTGACCTGCCCGTTATCAATGATAGTTGGAATATCCGCGTTTCCTGAATTGGCATTTCCGGCCTGTATATCCAGAGGGGAATCAATAATCGTCACCGCTGCCTCATCGCCCAGGTCGCCAACGACTTCAAAGCAAACCTCAAAGAGGAGTGCGCCATCCGGCAGGGTACGGGGCGTGGCCAGAAAGTCTGCCCACCCCATGGTCAGCCGCCCGGTATCGGTAATGGCCGGAGAGATATTAAAAATGCCCTGATCAAAGGAGGGCAGGTCAGACGTCAGGTTGTCAACACCTATAAAATCAAGCAGCGCAGGGTCCCATGCCATGGAAAACTGAGCATTGGTCAGGTTGACGAAGTTGGTCGTCGTCACCGGGACACAGACGGTATCGCCGGGAGCGCCATTCAGGTCGCCTACATCAAAAAGCACAGGCATCACGAGTGTATCGATCAGGCCGCAGCTTTTGCCATCTTCCACGATGACTTCATAAGTGCCTGTCTCGGGCACGGTATAGGTGATGGTATCGTTGTGGCCGGGCGTCACCGTTTGGACCGTGCCCATTGCGCCGCCTCCGATTTCATTAATGGTAATGGTGTAGGAAGTGGAAGGGTCAAACTCCGGCAGGCCGCCCTGCAGGACAAAGCTGCCTTCCAGCCCTCCGGCGGGGTCGACAAAGGTTTCGGTAATGGCGATGCTTTCGAGGTACACCACCGAAAAGGCTTCATCGATGCTGACGCTCACACAGGGACCGCCCTGCTCGTACTCCAAAGCAGAGGCGTTGTCCACGGTGATTGGGGCAAACCAAAACTGAATCGGCGCCGGCACGCCCATGTTATAGGCTTCCTGCAAGCTGCCGTTGTTGATCAGGTCGAGATTGCCAAAACTGTTGATGGTAGGTGCCAGCCAGATGCCATTCTCCTGATCAAATTCAAATCCATTGAGAATGATGGGCGAAGTCGTATTCAGAGAGGGGTCCGTCAGCACAGTGGTCAGGTCAGGCCCATCAATAGTTGGTATATCATCATAAAAGGCGTAAGCGATACCAGGCGCAGTAGCCGGGTTTGGATCGCCACCGAAGGAAAAATCCATGTTGTGGGTCAACCGCAGCGTATCGCCCATACACAAATAAATGGTGTCAGGGTCAATATCATTGGATTGCCCTGCGAAGGGGCCAAAACCCTGAATCGTCCCCGCATTATTCTGATTGCAGGGCACCCGAAAAGCACTTTCAGCAGAACCCAGTACAGAAACATTTTGAGGCACCTGCGCGTACAGCCCCATATTGGCGAGCAGCAGTAAGGCAATTGGAAGGAAAAATCTAATCATTGTTCCGGATTGATTTGAATATCGTTAATGGGATTTGGGTAAGGGCATATTTCAACAGGGCATAAAAATAGGCATCGCCCTCCGACTATTGTAATTTGTCGAAAAGTTTAATGGTCTGTAATACGGCTCCTTTACGGAAAGGTACCCGTACAATACTGAATTGAACGATGTTGCTGCTCAAAAAGTGTACGACTGGCCTTTTAATACGACAACAGTCGCTCCAACTGCGCCCGGAAGCGGGTTTTGGGTAAAAACTGCTCTTCCAAAACAGTCGAAAAAGGCACGGGGGTATCCAGGCTGCCTGCCCGAAGCACCGGTGCATCCAAATACTCAAACAGGTGCTCGCTGATGTAAGCGGAAAGCTCTCCGCCAATACCGCCCGTTTGGGTATCTTCGTGCAGGATAAGCACCCGGTTGGTTTTCTGCACCGTTGCCCGGATGGCGTCGTAATCCAGAGGCAAAAGGGTACGCAGGTCCAGGATGTCAGCATCGATGCCCATTTCCGCACAAACCTCCAGCGCCCAGTGCACGCCCATACCGTAGGTAATGATAGAGACTTCATCGCCCTCCGCCGCCAGGCGGGCCTTGCCGATTGGCGTGGTGTAGTACCCGTCAGGCACCGCCGCCGTCAGTCGGCGGTACAGGGCTTTATGCTCAAAGTACAGCACCGGGTTGGGGTCTTCAAAGCTAGCCAGCAGCAGACCTTTGGCATCTTCCGGGGTGGAAGGGTAGACGATCTTCAGGCCCGGAGTGTGGAAAAACCAGGCTTCGTTGCTCTGGGAATGGAAAGGTCCGGCACCTACGCCTCCGCCCGTGGGCATCCGGATGACCACATCGGCATTCTGCCCCCAGCGGTAGTGCAGCTTCGCCAGGTTGTTGACAATCTGATTGAACCCGCAGCTCACAAAATCCGCAAACTGCATTTCCACCATCGCTTTGTACCCCTTCAGGCTGAGCCCCAGGCCTATGCCTATGATGGCGCTTTCGCAAAGGGGCGTGTTGCGCACCCGGTCGTGCCCAAATTTTTCTGTAAAGCCATCCGTAATTTTAAACACCCCGCCGTAATCGGCAATATCCTGCCCCATGAGGACGAGGTTATCGTGGGCTTCCATGGCAGCCTCCAGGCCTTTGGAGATGGCATCTACAAAGCGCAGCTCGGTGGACGGCCCCTGTGGTGGTTTTGGGACTGGTGTATCAGGTGCATAGACATCCCCCAATTCTGTTTCCAGTACAGCTGTTACAGCCGGCTCGGCGTAGGCTTTGTCCAGCCCTTCGTTGATTTGCTGCTTGAATGATTTGCGGAGGGCTTTGACTTGTGCTTCATCGAGCACACCTTCCTGCAATAAAAAGCGCTCATAGTTGTCCAGGGGGTCGCGCTGTGCCCATTCGTCCATCAGCTCCTGTGGGACATACTTGGTGCCGGAAGCCTCTTCGTGCCCGCGCATACGGAAAGTGCGGCACTCAATTAGGACAGGCTCAGGGTTTTCACGTAGTTCGGCAGACAGGCGGGTAAAGGTTTCGTAAACCTCCAGGATGTTGTTGCCATCAATGACTTCGGACCGCATGCCGTAACCTTTAGCCCGGTCGGCAAGCTGCTCACAGCGGTACTGCTCGCTTGTAGGGGTGGACAAGCCGTAGCCATTATTCTCAATCACAAAAAGCACCGGCAGTTCCCAGACCGCTGCCGTATTGAGTGCTTCGTGAAATTCGCCCTCACTTGTGCCTCCTTCGCCGGTAAAAGCCAGGGAGACCTGGCCGGCTTTGCTTAGCTTATTGGCAAGCGCAACCCCTGCGGCCAGCGACAACTGTGGCCCGAGGTGGGAAATCATACCCACAATGCGGTAGTCCATCGCACCAAAGTGAAAAGACCGGTCCCGGCCTTTAGTAAACCCCAGCTCTTTGCCCTGCCATTGGGCAAACAGGCGCTCCAACGGCACTTCCCGGCTGGTGAATACGCCCAGATTGCGGTGCATGGTGAAGAGCAGTTCGTCAGGATGGAGGGCCAGTGCAGCGCCCACAGAGATCGCCTCCTGCCCAATGCCCGAAAACCACTTGCTGATTTTGCCCTGCCGCAACAGGATCAACATCTTCTCTTCGATCATGCGGGGCAGCAGCAGCCCTCGGTATAATTTCAGGAGCTCTTCATCAGAAAACGCACTACGGTCGTAGGCAAGGACGGGTGTTGAGATGACGTCGGCCATGGTTTTAGTTTGGTTAAATTCGGGCACAAAGGTAGGTGGTTTCTGAATGTCTGTGCAAGAAAAATCAGGCTTTGTTTATAGCTTTTCACCAAACAAAAGCCCTGTCTTCTGCCTTCAATAAGGTGAGACATTTCCAAGTTCAAACAACAATAGTTATGTTTAAGCACCATTTTCCCATATTTCTGATGGCAATAAGCCTGTTTTTTACAGCTTGCCAAAACACCAATAATGCAGGCGATAGCGCAGCCGATGGCACCGACTCCACCAGCATGGGTCAGTTTGTGGACGATGAAAACTTTAAAAATCAGCACGAAATGCCCGGCGAGGCCGCCCCTGCCAATACCGGCAAGCGCATCGAATTTGATACGCCCGACGGCAAAAAGGGCAGCGCCTACGCCCTGATGACGGCAACGCCCAGCGAAGAATACCTCCTCGTTTTTCACGAATGGTGGGGCCTGAATGACCACATCCGGCAGGAAGCCGAGCGGTACTTCGACGAGCTTGATACCGTCAATGTACTGGCCCTCGACCTGTACGACGGGGAGGTAGCCACCACCCGTGAGCGGGCAGGAGAGCTGACCAAAAGTGTCAGGGAAGACCGTGCCAAAGCCATCATACAGGGTGCCCTCGACCTGGCAGGCCCCAACGCCCGGATTGGCACGATTGGCTGGTGCTTCGGCGGCGGATGGTCCCTCAAAGCTTCCATACAGGCGGGCGACCGGGGAGAAGCCTGTGTCATGTACTACGGCATGCCTGTGCAGGACAAGGAAGCGTTGATGCCGCTGAAAGCACCCGTGCTGGCTATCTTCGCTCGTCAGGACGAATGGATTACGCCGGAGGTCGCCCAAAGCTTTGAGGACCTCGCGGTAGAAACTGATAAAACGGTACAAGTACAGTCGTACGATGCCGACCACGCTTTTGCCAATCCCAGCAGCCCCCGCTACGATCAGCAGGCAGCGCGTACGGCCAATCAGGCAGCGCAAGCCTTCCTGAAAGCGAATCTCTAGCCACCAAAACTTGCGTAGCTTGTAACCCTGCTCTATCTTCAACGTAACATTAAAGCACAATGAGCAGGCAAAATGGAATCATCGCTTTTGCTGTTGCCACACTGCTGTTGTCCGGGCTTGTGCTGATTTACGTTCAGCAACTCGACCCGGCGACGGCACAGGCCAAGGCAGCCGAAGTGCAGCTACAGGCTAATGAAGCTCAGGCACTGCGGTGGCTGGAGCAGGACAGCTTGTGGCTGGAACAGTGCCGGCAGCCCTTTAGCCATTCGGCAAACCGACCTTTGCCGAATGGCTTTTCTTTTATGTGCTATGAGGGTGACAAACGGGTATTTTGGACCGATACGCACATCTATTTCCCTGACCGCCTGCAGAGGCCCCAAGCCCTTAAGTTCCCCGGCAGAGCACCACAGTACTTCATGCCCCGTGAGCTTCCGGGGCCCTATTCCGTCGCAGTGGCCATCCCTTTGCCGGCTGTAGTCAATGACGAGTGGTCCCCTTCTCCTTACCCTGTCCACAATACAGCCGGGACGGTTATTGGTTACGTGCCCGATCAGGTGCAGCATCTGCCTGCCTTTTGGCAAAAAGTGCACCTCGCTGCCGGGCTCCTGTTTTCGCTGGCGCTGTTTTTCCTGGTCGATAAAGGGAGTCGGTTGCTGAGCCGACGCCTGAGCCCTACCCCGGTTTTTCTGACAGCAGTCCTTGTTGGAGCGCTATGGCTGCGGACGACAGGTATGCTGAGCTACCCTTCTCTGGAATTTCCGCAAAACCTACTGTCGATTCGCCTTCCTGTTGGCAACCTGGCGCAATTCACCCTGCTGCCGCTGCTTTTATTCTGGCTGCTAAGCCTGGGGCAACGCCTGCCGCTGAAAATAGGGGTCCGCGACCGGCATTCCTGGCAAAACGGTGTACTGGCAGCGCTGGGCTTCGGAAGTATCGTTACGGGCTTACTGATTGGTGGGACCCTGTTCCGTGCACTACTCCTGGAGACCGATCTGGATTTCGACTTCAGCAATGTGCTCATGCTGGGCACTGCGGAGCTGATTGCATTGGCGGCTATCGTGCTGCTCATGCTGACCTTTCTGCTTTTCAGCCTTTGGGCCGTCAAGGGTATTCACCGACTGCCCCTTGACCGAAATCAGCGGCTCCTGGCGATGGGCATTGCCATACTGCCCGGCATACCAACGGCCTTGTTCCTCAACCTTGGACTGGGATTGCTGCCGGTCTTGCTGCTACCCCTGCTCTATATCGCTCTGCTGGACCTTTTCGTGGAAACCGAAGCGGCCAGCCCGGCCTGGCTGATGCTCTGGCTGGCATTGCTCTCCGGTTTTGCCGCGGGGCTCCTCTTCAAGTATAACCTCGACAACGGGCACGAACAGCGGCTGGCTTTCGCCAAACAGCTTACGGACCCCGAAGATCACCGGGCAGAACAAGCCCTGCTGGAACTACAGGTGCAACTCGCTGCCGGCCCGCCTGCGGATAGCCTGGAGACGCTGCTGCTTTACACACCTTATTTATACAAGAATTTCAACTGGCACCTTCTGCCGGAAAGCGACATCCGCCACCACCAAACGGCGGACCCTGCCTTCCGGCTGTCCCCCAACCGCCATTACTATACCTACAGCTTGCCATGGCGCCAGGATAGTGCGCTGGTTTTTCAGCCTGCCCTGCAGCCCAACCGCCGGGTACTGCAGGAGCTCGTGCCTTCTGCTCCGCATCAGCAAACCCGTTATGCCATCAGTTTATTTAAAGACTCCGTGCGCATCGCCCAGCGTGGCTACTTTCTGCGGGAATGGCTGTCTGCCGACCTTTGGCCGGCGAAGGGAGAAAGCCGGGAACGCCTGAACAGCAAACGGGCCAATCTTTACTATGCCCATCCGGATGGCTACACGATCATCGTTGGGGAAGCCCTGGGCGGATACCTGAAACCGATTTCCCTGTTTTCCTACCTCTTTGCCCTGCTCACGGTGCTGTCGCTCCTGGTCTTTGGGCTCAACCGGCTCTACCCCATTTTGCCGGCCACACCGGGCAGCCTGCTTTTCGGCACGCCTTCTCTGCGCCACCGCATACAGCTTTCAGTCATTGGGCTTACGCTCTTTGCTTTCCTGTTTATCGGTGCAGTTACGGTAGCTTCTTTGCAGCAGTCTTCGGTCAGCTATCACGGGGAACGGCTGCTGGAAAAAGTAGATGTGCTGCTGCGTGATTTGCAGAAACAAGACTTTGACCCGCATGATCAGCATGCGTTGCGGGAGCTATCCGAAATTCATCAGGTCGACCTTTCGGTTTATGATGCCGGGGGCAGCCTGATCCGGACTTCGGTGCCCTTCTTTCTTTTCCAGGGCTGGCAATCGCCCCGCATCAACCCGGAGGCTGTACGGGCTTACTACCGGCAGGGGTTCAAGCCGGCTCTACTGGAAGAACGGGCGGGGGAGCTCCGTTACCTGTCGGCCTACGTACCGGTGGCTGAGCCCACACAGGGGCTGAGTTATTTTTTCCAAATCCCCTTCACTTCCGGCACGCGCAACCTGCAGCAGAATGTCCTGGGCTTTATCGGCAACCTGCTCAACCTCTATGTCTTTCTCCTGCTCATTGCCGGTGCCATCGCCATCACCGTCGCCAATTCCATTACCCGCCCGCTGATGAAGATCGGCGAGAAGCTGCGCGGTTTTCAACTTGGCCAAAATGAGCCGCTGGAATGGGAAAGCGAAGACGAGATCGGCAAACTGGTGAACGAGTACAACCTGATGATCCAAAAACTGGAGGAAAGCGCCGAAAAGCTACGGCAATCAGAACGGGAAGGGGCCTGGCGCGAAATGGCCAAGCAGGTGGCGCATGAAATCAAGAACCCGCTTACGCCCATGAAACTGAGCATTCAGTACCTGGAGCACGCCCGCAAATCGGATCCCGAACGGGCAGCCGCTATGATCAGCAGCGTGGCCCAAACCCTGATTGAGCAGATTGACGGGCTGGCGCGTATTGCCACCGAGTTTTCCAACTTCGCCAAAATGCCAAAGGCGGAACCGGAATCCCTGAATTTGAATACAGTGGTGGAAAGCGTTTACCGATTGTTTACGGAACATCAGGAACCGGCAGAGCGCATTGAGCTTACCTTACCGGATACGCCGGTGCCCGTCTTTGCCGACCGGGGCCACCTGGTACGCGTCCTCAACAACCTGATCAAAAATGCACAACAGGCCATTCCGGAGGACCGGCAGGGGCTCATCCACATCCGGGTACAGCCCGGCGCAACGCAGCACCTCATTACTGTTACTGATAACGGGACGGGCATTCCGGAGGAGGTGCAGCCCAAGGTATTCCAGCCCAACTTTACCACCAAATCCTCAGGTATGGGGCTTGGGCTTGCCATGTGCAAGAATATGATGACCGCAGCGGGCGGCGACATCTACTTCGAAACGGAACCCGGCAAGGGCACGACTTTCTTTATGGCACTGCCGGATGCTTCAGTAGCCAATTAATAAGGTGGAGAAATTAGTTTACCCCGACTTGCTGATTGTGCTTAGCCACCCGCTTGTCCATCACCCGGAACCAAAGCGGAGGCACAAGCGACAACAGGATCGCTCCCGGATAACCGGTAGGCAGCTGCGGGCTCTCGTCCTGATGCCTTAGGATCTGATATTTGCGTGATGCCTTGTAGTGGTGGTCAGAATGACGGGTCAGCTCATACAGAAAAATACGACCCAGTTCATGATCAGAATTCCAGGAATGCTGCGGCCCCACCCGCTCGTAGCGCCCACTGTCGAGCTGACGGCGCTGCAGCCCGTAGTGCTCAATGTAATTGACCGACTCCAGCATTAGAAATCCAAACACGGCAACCGCAATCGCAAAAGGCACTAATGCCCAGCCAAACACCCACCCAACAGTGGCCAGGTAAGCCAGCTGCAGCCCTGTAAACCGGATCATCTCGTTGTGCAGGCTGAGTGTAGGCTTACCCTGCCTTTCCAACCGTGCGGCTTCCAACCGCCACGCACTGAAGTAACCCCCGATGACCGAGCGGAACCAGAACGTGTAGATCAGCTCGCCCCGGCGGGAAGTAGCCGGGTCTTTGGGCGTGGCCACATGCTTGTGGTGCCCCAGGTTGTGCTCAATGATGAAGTGGGTGTACAAAGCCGGCAGCAGCAGGGCTTTCGCCAAAAAACGCTCGAAGCGATCAGCGCGGTGCCCCAGCTCATGGGCGACGTTGATGCCCGCCGTGCCCAAAATGAGCCCCACGCTGCAGGTCATGCCCGTGATTTCATAGCCGGCGAGCCTGCCCTGCGACAGGGTATAGAGGTAGTAGCCCACCAACCCGTATACCAAAGGCACATTGAAATACAGCAGGTAGTCAAACAACCGGGCCCGGGCACGCTCAGGTTCTGCAGCCTGCGGGTGGTTTTCCGGCGACTGTGGCACAAACAACTCCACAACCGGAATGACAATAAAGCCCAGGTAAATGGCTGCAAAGGACCAGATGCCCCCAATGTAAATGGCAGCGTAGGCGGACAGGGGCAGCAGGTAGGCGATCAGGTATTTGGTGTCGCGGCGGTTCATAATTTGAGATTTGGTGTGCTGTATAAAAATACGGTTTTTCAGTAAAAAATATAGTGCCCGGTTATAGAAATGGAACCATGTTTCGATTATTTCGTTTATATTGAAGAAATGATTTCAATATGAGTAAAACCTATCCGGTATTATCCAAGGAAGAACGTCAGATGGCAGCGTTTTCTGCGAAAGCAATCACATCAGCACTGGAAAAAAAAAGCAGATTCTCCGACTGACTTATCAGTTGATGCACAGGGCCTGCCATCCCTACAACTGAAGCTACCCAAACAAGCTTTGCAGGTACTTCAGGAGGTGCTTTCCCTTATTTCTGAAGGCAAGCCTTTTTCACTTTTGCCATCAGATGTAGAGCTTAGCACTCAGGAAGCGGCTGATTTACTGCAGATATCAAGACCGCACCTCATTAAACTATTAGAGGATGGAGCAATGCCTTTTAAGAAGGTGGGTACCCATAGAAGGATCAGCCTGAGTGCTATTATAGCGTACCAGCAACACCAAAAAGAATTACAATCAGAAGCGTTGGATGCCTTAGCTGAACAAGCGCAAACGCTCAATTTTGGATACTAAACCTTTGATTTGCACAAATGATAAGAGCGCTCTTAGACACCTTGAAGGTCAATGATATTAAGCAGTTTCCAGCCCTACTGAAACCTTTGCTCTAAGAAAACACTACCTTCACCACAAAAACCAAGCATGCCAATCACTTTATACCAAACCACTGCTCAGGGCCTCATCTTCGATATGGACGGCACGATGGTCGACAACATGATGGCGCACCACGAAGCCTGGCAGCGCAAACTCAGCAGCCTTGGCATGGACATGGAGCTGGAGCAGGTCCGCCGGGAAATCCACGGAGTGAACGAGGAAATCCTGCTGCGCCTGTTTGGAGACCGCTTCAATGACGAGGAGCGCCAATACCACGCGCAGGACAAGGAAGCTGAATACCGCCGGGGCTTTCAGGAGCAATTGCAACTGATCGACGGGCTGTCGGACTTTCTGGAAGAAGCCTGGGAGGCGGAACTGCCTATGGGCATTGGAACTGCTGCACCGGAGGAAAATGTCGATTTTGTGCTGGACAACCTGGAGTTGCGCGACTACTTCGCCACAGTGAAACATGCGGGCGATGTTACAAAAGGCAAGCCCGATCCGGAAATCTATCAGCTGGTCGCCGCCGGGCTGGGCATACCGGTCAAAGACTGCGTTATTTTTGAAGACAGCCCCACCGGCGCCGAAGCTGCCCACAACGCCGGCAGCCCGGTAATTGTCGTCACCACAACGCACAAGCCTGCCGAGTTTAGCCACCTGCCCAATGTATTGGCGTATATTGAGGACTTTAATGCACTGAAGTACGACATCCGATAGAGGCCGGACTTCTGTTTTGACCAATAACACTTTTGATTAGTATGAAAAAACACATTCTACAGGCCTTGCTATTTCTGGGTCTGCTTGCCATTGCCCTGCCTGCTTTTAGCCAGGATAAAGCTGACGCCCTCTGGGAAGAGGTACAGGAAATCGCCATTGTGGAGCAAAAGGTCATGATGCCTATGCGCGATGGTATCCGCCTGGCCACCGATATCTACCGGCCCAAAACGGATGAGCCCGTACCGGTCATCTTTTCCCGTACGCCCTATAATTTCAACCTCTATTCGGAGGGTAAGCTGAACAAGCGCCAAATCCAACGAGCCATGGAAGCCGTGAAGCGCGGCTACGCCTACGTGGTTCAAAATGAGCGCGGCCGCTATTTTTCCGAAGGGGAGTGGGACATCCTTGGCGTCCCCCTGACCGATGGCTACGATGCCTTCAGCTGGATGGCCGATCAGGAATGGTGCAATGGGAAAATTGGCACCCTCGGCTGTTCCTCCACCGCAGAATGGCAAATGGCCGTGGCTGCTCTGGACCACCCTTCCCACGCCGCTATGGTGCCACAGGGTTATGGTGCCGGTATTGGCACGGTGGGCGACTACTACGAGCAGGGCAACTGGTACCGGGGCGGTGCTCAGCAGATGCTCTTTACCTCCTGGTTGTACTGGGTTCAGAATGGCCGTATCCGCCCGATGTTTCCTAAGGATGCGATACAGGAAGAGCTCATCCGCATGTCGCGCTTCTTCGACCTTGTGCCCGATCCGCCTGATGTGGACTGGAAGGAGGCGTTCAGACATCTGCCGGTAAAGGACATCATCGAAAATGTAGATGGGCCACGCGGTATTTATAGTGAAATGATTCAGCGTAAGCCCAATGACCCGGCCTGGTTTGAAGGCGGCTTGTACCACGATACGATGGGCTTTGGCGTGCCGAGCTTTTGGTTTACCTCCTGGTATGATGTGTCCATCAGCCCTAACCTCGCCCTGTTCAACCACGTGCGTGAAAATCCGGAAGTTGGAGACGATCAGTATCTGATCATCGCCCCTGTGCTGCACTGTGCCTACACCCGCGCCACCGAAAATACGATTGTGGGAGAGCGCAGTGTAGGCGATGCCCGCCTCAATTACGATGAGCTGATCTACGGCTGGTTTGATTACTGGCTGAAGGATGATAAAAGCAAGGACCCAGCCCAAATGCCAAGGGTGCGCTACTACACTATGGGCAGCAACCAATGGCAAACCGCCGAAACCTGGCCCCCTCAATCGGCGGAAATGACCACTTTCTACCTCGACAGTGAGGGGCAAGCCAACAGCCTTTTCGGCAACGGTGTGCTGACTACCCAAATGCCCGATGCAGCGGATCAGCCCGATGCCTTTACCTACGACCCGATGAACCCGGTACCCAGCGTAGGCGGCAACGTTTGCTGTACCGGTGGTGCCATAGACGGTGGTGCCTTCGATCAGCAGGAACTGGAAGCCCGACAGGATATTTTGGTGTATACCACCCCGCCCCTGGAAGAAGGTATGGAAATCAGCGGCTTTATTGAGACCACCCTTTACGTCTCCTCTGATGCCAAAGACACCGACTTCACGGTCAAGCTCATCGATGTGTATCCGGACGGGCGGGCTTACAACCTGGACGAGACCATACAGCGCGTGCGCTACCGGGAGGGCTACGACAAGGAAGTCCTCATGGAGGATGGAGAAGTGTACAAAGTCGACCTCACGCCTATGTCCACCAGCAACTACTTTGAGAAAGGGCACCGCATCCGCATTGAGGTATCGAGCAGCAACTTCCCACGTTTTACCCGCAACCTCAACACCGGTGGCAACAACTGGGACGAGACCGAAGGCGTCAAAGCCCGCAATCAGGTGCACCATTCTGCAGCGTACCCCTCGCAGATACGACTACCGATTGTACGGTAACACCTGAACCCCTCTAACCTTAGCCTCCCAATGCCCTGATCAGCTGATTTTGCCAGACCAAGGCATTGGGAGGTTCACTAGTGCTCCTCTGCTGATAATTGATTTAATCTCCATTTAAATATACCATGTTTCCTACCTTTGCGTTCCTTTACAGGAAAGACAAACTTTAGCGTTGGATAACATGAACATCGTGAAAACATATACCTGGGCCGTACTGGCCTTCACCATCCTTTGCACCACCACTGCTCATGCTCAAAAGGGCTGGGAAGCCGGTGGCTGGATCGGCAGCTCCTTCTACCTTGGGGATTTGAATACCGATTATGATTTCAGCAACCCCGGGCTGGCGGGCGGACTGATTGCCCGTTACAATTTCAACAAGCGGCTGTGCTTTAAGGCTTCTGCCAATTTTGCACAGGTATCGGCCTCCGATGCAGACTCCCCAAATGCTTTTGAAAGGGCACGCAACCTGAGTTTCGAAAGCAACATCATCGACGGGACCTTTCAGTTCGAGTTCAATTTCCTGCCTTACAAGCACGGTGACCCGGACGAATTCTTCACGCCGTACCTGTTTGCCGGCTTCAATGTTTTCCACTTCAACCCCATGACCGAGTATCAGGGAGAAATGGTAGAGCTCCGCCCGCTGGGCACTGAAGGGCAGTTTAAAGGTGAGGAATACTACAGTGTGAGCGGCGGCCTGGCTTATGGCTTCGGCTTCAAGGTAGACCTCAGCTACGAGTGGAGCCTGAACTTAGAGCTAAATGCCCGCACCCTCTTCACCGACTACCTCGATGATGTCAGCACCGTTTATGCCGACAAAGATGACATCCTGCAACTCCGCAATGAGCTTGCGGTTGCCTTGTCCGACCGCTCCATCGAAGTGGAGGGCGCGCCCAATAGCCAAATTGGCCGGGAAGGCACACAGCGGGGCAACAGCAACAATAACGACACCTTCATCACACTGGGAATAGGCTTACTGTACTACTTTGGGGATGTGCGCTGCCCGGAGTATAGCCGGTAGGATAAAGGTAAGTTAGGTTGCTTTGAAAAAACAGAAACACAGCTGATTCATCTTTTATTTGAGGCTGTCAAAACAGAAAGGCACTCATCAATCTGGTGGATTGAACCGTAAATATTTGACAGCTTAGCCCCGATAGCTATGGGGGGGGAGGCTCTTAATAATGCCTAAGCGTGAAAACAGTGCCAGATAATCCGGTCTAGTCGCACTAGCTACCAGCAAGCTGCCCAATAAGCCGGTTCAGTTTCTCCTCGTCCTCTTTACTCAAAGGAATATCGGAAAGTAAATCTTCGCTCACGTACTTGTGCAGCGCGGCTGCATTACCCTGCGCCAGTAACTCCAGAAAAGTGCGGACCGTACCGGGCTCTATTTCTGTGAAGTCGGACAGTTTGATGGCAGTCCAGTTCGGAAAGAGAAGGACGGTTTTGAGGAGGTTGAATACACGGTTTTTGAAAACCCCTTTGTTCAGTCCCTCCCTTCTGCCTCTCTCTAAAATTTGCTCTAATGTACTCATCACTTCAGGTTTTACGCTCAACGCTGTGTTCTTGAGTTTTTCTAAAAATGTTTTTTCAGATCGCTCCCCTACACCAAGGAGGTAGGTCGTGATCGCCATGATTTTTTCTTTCCCTAATGCCCCTCCAAAAATAGGTTCTATATATTGAAAGATCAAGTGTTGCCGATAACGGAACGCCATCGCCATCATAGCACTGCGAAAGTAGCTCAGGTCAAGCCGGAGGAGCTCCTCCGGGCTCAGGCTGGAAGCGTCCTGATATAGAAAATCGAAGTTGGGAATGTAGGGTTCTAAAGTACTCAAGTGCGGGTGATCACTAAAAAGTTCCATAAGTGTTTTAGGTTCCCACTTTTTCTTACCGTTGTAAAATATTAACGGTAGCACAGGCTCTGGCTTCTGCCCACCCCTTCTGACTGCCCTGAACATCAGTTCCATTATATAAAACCCAACTTGCACTGCAACGTGAGGGTCCGGCTTAGACTTGTGCTCAAATAATAAACAGAAATAAAAATGGTCATCACCTTTTCCCTTAAACCGGCACCTGTAAATAACATCTGCCTCAAACTGCTTGAGACTCGGACGAATGCCGATGCTATTCTCCAGGCTTAAGCTTTCAAAGTCAGCTATCCGGGCGACTTCCGGAAAAAAGAACTTTATGTAACTTATTGCAACTTCCGGGTCGCTCATAGCCGATTTAAAAAATCGATCATCCGGTTGATGGACTTGCAGGTCTTGCGGCATGGTACAGAGAGTAGACCCAGCTATAAATATACTAAAAATTTTAAACCTTGGGAATAAAACACAATTTTTATCAAAAAAAGACTAACTTATTAAAAGGTGTTTTGATCCCATATTTCACCCCCCAATCTGGCACATCCAAAGCCGCAGGATTCGTACCTGAAAGTAAAGATTCGAAGGGAAAAGGGACATAGAATCTTCCACACCCATCAAGCATTACAGAAAAACCCTACGACTCCTTAAAAGGCGAATTCTCCTGCTGCTCCAACAGCAGCTGCCGGGCGAAAATAATACTGGCTATAAGCACGGCTATGGCGAGCGCAATGAGCCCTTCGTAAATTTCCTGCAAAATGAGAAAGTCGTACAATCCGTGGATGACGAGGGGCGCAAACAAGGCCATGAGCAGCCGCTTCCGGCGTATTTTCGGGTCGGGCTCAAACTTGGCTTTCCCAAAATAATAGCCCATGATGATAGCAAAGGCTGCGTGGGCAGGCACCGCTGTAAAGGCGCGCAAAATAACCGTTTCCAACCCATACTGCAGGGCGTACATCAGGTTCTCCAGCGTTGCAAAACCCATACCGATCATCACCGCATAAACGATGCCGTCCATGGGCTCATTGAAAAAACGGGATCGGTAAGGATACAGGAATAAACAAAGGTATTTGACCAGTTCCTCCGTCAGGGCCACCACAATGAAGGAGGAAAAGAGGGTAAATAATACCCCTTCCCCCTGAAGGAATGGCGAGTAAGTCGCCCAGGTCTCAATCCTGACCACGCCCAGGGTGGCAAAAGCCCCTAACCAGAAGGTGGCGAATAGCGGAAAGGGCTGTTCCCGCTCATATTTATCCATTTTGTAGATGTACCAGCAGATGAGCAGCCCGGGGGCGATGGCCGCCAGAAAGAGGAGCACGTCCCTAAAGCCCATCAGCTGTTGGCTTTCTCTTCGCAAAAGGCTATGAACTGCCGCACGTAGCGCTGCGTGGCCTTCCGGGCTTCAAACTGCCCCATATGACCGGCTTTTTCCAGAATGTGGATGGAAGCTACCGCCGGCAGATGGGTTTGGGCTATGCTTTTCTCCGCTGGGATAGCACTATCCATTTTCCCTACGATGAACAAAACTGGTACCTGAATTTGGCGCAGTGTTTCCGTTTCATCCTGCCGGTTTATCATCGCCTGCTGTGCCGCAATAATGCCTTCACTGGGGAATTTGGCCGCCCGGTAGATGAGTTTTTCCAGCAAAAAGGTGTTGCTACGGGCAAAGTTGTCGGCAAAGAGGCCAGGTATCAGCTGTTTCACAAACAGGATATGGCCCTGCCGCTGAATGAACTCCACGCTCTTCTGCCGGGTCGCTTTCTTTTCCTCCTCATCTGCATAAGGGTGCGAATGGAAAAGCCCCAGTCCCAGCAGAGCTTCCGGGAACAACCGGGCAAAAGCCAGCCCTACGTAGCCGCCCATGGAATGCCCGATGAGCACCGCCGGTCCCGTGCCCAGCTCCTGCAGCAAGGCGTGTACCCGCCTGGCCATCCCTTCGATGGTAATCCCCTCTACCACGTCGGAAGCCCCAAAGCCAGGTAGGTCGATGACAATAACCTGATAGGGCTCTTCGCGCAGATCGTTCTGAAATTCTTCCCAAATTTTGTGGTCTTCGCAGAAGCCGTGCAACAGCACCACCGGAGTGCCTTTACCTTCTGCATGGTAGGCCATTTCCTGCCCTTCGTACCGGAGTTTTTTCATAACTAGTGAGTTGTAGGGGGTTCAATAGCCCCTTATCCTGTTTGATGGTTGCTGTATAAGCTGCATAAACCGCTGGTCATAAGCCCCGGCTAAAATACTCCAATCGTAGCGGGCTACAAAATCAGAGAGCAGCGACGGAGCCCTGACGCTGCCTTTCTGCAGCAGGGTTTTGGTCTTTTGGTACAGCTCTTCTGCCGTGGTGTATAGATATTGCTGGCGATCTGCGCCCGGCAAGTGCTCCGGAAAAGCCAGGCGGCCGGGCAGAATGGGATAGCAACCGGCATGAATGGCTTCCACCACACTCCCCCCGAAGAAGTCCTGCCGGCTCGTGACTGGCAGCAGATCCGCTTGTTGCAATAGCCGGGCGTACTCCTGCCGGCTTTCTGCATAACCCCAGTGCAGGATGTGGGCAGCCAGCCGCGCTTTCGCTTCCGCAAAAACGGGAGGCGCGCCCCGGTAATTTTCGCCAAGTACGATCAACCGGAAAGGTAGGCCTTCTGCCTGCAGGCGAAAGAGAAGCTGGAAAAAATCTACCGGGCCTTTGTCGTACTCCCAGCGGTGGTTCCACAAAATAACGGGCGGGCCGGGCGCCGGGCGGGCATCCCCCCTCACAGAGGAAAGGGGCAGCCCAAGGTGCAGCACTTCGCTCTTTGCTGCCAGGCCGGGCAACTGGGACAATCCGCGGGTATCCGGGAAGGCACGCAGAAAGCCGGGCAGGGCCTCCAGAAAAGCTGTACGGTGGTAGTAAGAATTGAAAAACACTGCATCCGCTGCCAGGGCTGAGGTGAAATTGAGATAGGCATAGTGCCGGTCTCTTTGCGCTTTCACGTCCTCATCGGCAGGCGACCAGGGGTAGGTAAGCTGATTTTCATGGAAGTAAAGCGCCACGGGCACCCCATGCACCAAGTCCCGTACCTGCCCCAGAAAGCCCGCAAGGTCCAGCATATCGGTCGCCAGAATGAGGTCAGGGCGCTCCCCCTGCTTTCTCAACTGCTCCGCCAAAGCCGGCGCCCCGCCAAACATGCGCCACTTCCAATGCCGCCCGGGCAGGGTCATCAAAGTGACCTCGTGAGCGCTGTGGGATTGATACCCTTCCGCCCATTGCCGGTGGCTCCCGGAAAAAAAAGGTTCGAAAAGAAAAATTTTCATGTTAACGGGTTGCTAAATCTGGCCTTGACTTTAGGTGCCGAAGCGGAGTTTACTATATTTACTGCATACTGACCGGGAATACCTCCGGAAAACTACAAAAATAACCATGCCTGGTTTCTCAGATTTAAAAAAAGGACTGTCGAGCATCGAATCCCTGGAGCGTGAGCTAAACCTCAAACAGCTCCAAATCAATCGATTGCTGAACATCACCCAAGCCATCAACAATAATGTGTCGGCTGAGGGGCTGTTCAATATGTACCGGTCTTTCCTGAGCTGGGAAATCGGCGTGAAGAAAATGGCGCTCTTCGTACAGGATGAGGAGAGCGGCAAGTGGAAGTGCATGGCGAGCATAGGCATTGAGGAGGAAATCCCCACCGCAGAGGTCAGCAAGCAGTTCCACAAATACACCCGCCTGATCAGCGTGGACGAGGAGGAACATCCCTTCATCCGCCGTTTTGACGTGGTCATCCCGGTGCGGCACAAAGAAAAATCCATTGCCTACGTCTTTATCGGTGGCTTTAATGAGGAGGATGACATGTACAATAAGGTGCAGTTCATCACCACCATCACCAATATCGTGGCGGTGGCGATCGAGAACAAGCGCCTCTTCAAGCGTCAGCTGGAGCAGGAACGCCTCAAGCGGGAAATGGAACTGGCAGGCGAAATGCAGCGCATGCTCATTCCCAAACAGCTGCCTTATACCAGTTGCTATCAGCTGGACAGCATCTACAAGCCGCACTACGGGGTGGGCGGCGACTACTTCGACTTCATGGAGTTTGACAACGGGCGCATCATTTTCTGCATCGGGGATATTTCCGGCAAGGGAGTGGCTGCCGCGCTGCTCATGGCCAACTTCCAGGCCAACTTCCACACCCTGATCAAAAAGCAGGCCGACCTGGGCGACTTCGTACGCGACCTCAACCATTCCGTCAACCTCATCACCAAGGGCGAGCGGTTCATCACCTTCTTCATTGCCGCCTACGATATGAAGACGCAGACGCTGAGCTACGTCAACGCCGGCCACAATCCACCTGTGCTGGTCAACGATGGGCAGGTACAACTGCTGGACCGGGGGTGCACCATTCTGGGGTCCTTCCCGGAACTGCCGGAACTGGAGGTAGGGGCCGTCAACCTGGACGGGGAGGCTATCATCCTCACCTTTACCGATGGGCTGACCGACCTGCAAAACGAGAAAGAAGAATATCTCAACGAGCAACAGCTGTACAGCTTTGTCCGCTCCAACTACAAGCTTACGGCAACGGACTTCAACCAGAAACTAATGGGCTACCTGGAGGCATTCAAAGGAGAAAATATCTACCCGGATGACTTCACCGTGCTAACGTGCAAGATTTTCACGCCCGGGCACAGTCAGGGCTAGTGGATTGAGCCGTAAATATCTGACAGTTAAAGGCCGGACACTACCGAAGGCTTGAGCATAAAAATACTACCAAATAATTCGGTCTAGTCGCACTAGTCCACCTCTTCGTAATCAATGTAGTCATCATCATTATCCCCACGGCGTGACTCTTTACGCTGGTCATCGTAACGGATTTGGTCCCGCTGGTCCTCCTGCCCCCTGCCAATAGCGTTGGGGCCAAAGAAGAATTTGTAGGCAGCATAGAGAATCAGTCCGGTGACAAGAAGCTTGAGCATATGAATTTAAATTGAGGGCCTGATTTCCCGTGCAGGAATTGAACCTGACCGGTTTTCAGGTTTATGAGAATGCGAAAATACGCCTTAGTTTGGACACCCCCGAAAAAGAAGGCGTAAATCAGGCAGGAGGGCTGCAAAGTATTCAGCAGACAATGCTGCCCTGCACTGCCAAGATTTTTTTACTTTTGCAATTCTTATTGCCGGAGCCCGGGCAAATCACTACTGCCCAAAGCGCCCGCTGAAAAAAGAAAACATAAATGGGATCAACAAACCGCTTACACACTATCGCTGGCTGGCTGGTATTTGCTATCGCGCTGACGGTCTACTTTTTCTCCGCCGAGCGCACAGGCAGCCTTTGGGACTGTGGAGAATTTATCCTTGGCGCCTACAAGCTGCAGGTGGTCCACCCACCGGGTGCCCCCCTCTTCATTCTTGTGGGCAGGTTGTTCACCTGGTTCGCAGAGCTCTTTTCGGACAACCCCGCTGATATTGCCTTTGCGGTCAACCTGATGTCGGGTATTTCCACCGCTTTTGCGGCCGCTTTTGTTGCCTGGAGTACCATCATCCTGGGCAAAATGGCGCTCGTGGGCCGGGAAGGCACCGCAGACAGCGGGCAGAATATCGCACTCGCCGGCGCTGGTATTGTTGCCGGCCTGACCACGGCCTTTGCCACCTCTATCTGGTTTTCTGCCGTTGAGGGCGAGGTTTATGCCATGTCCACCTTCTTTACCACCCTTACCCTGTGGACGATGATGAAGTGGTACAATCTGCCGGACACGCCTTCGGCCGACCGCTGGCTGCTGTTCACAGTGTATGCTGCCGGGCTTTCCACCGGTGTCCACCTGCTCAGCTTGCTGACGTTCCCGGCACTCGCGTTGTTCTACTACTTCAAGAAATACAACGAATATACCTGGAAGGGCATCGCTATTGCTGCTGCGGTAGGCGTTGCGATCATCGTGGCGGTCCAAAACTTTGTGATCGTTGGCATTCCGGGGCTTTGGTCCACCTTCGACCTTATGATGGTCAACGGGCTGGGGCTGCCTTTCCACTCCGGCATTATCCCAACGTTCATCGTGGTAGCCGCCATCATTGTGCTGCTGCTGATGTATGTGCACGGGAAGATCACCTCTCCGGTACCGATGTATGTGCTGGCAGGTGTGTTCCTGCTGATCGGGCTGTACGCGGAAAACAGCATGGGCGGCGGCCGGTTTATCCGTATGATGGCCCGTGCCGCAGTTATCGGCGCTCTGGGCTTCTTCATGAGTTCACTGCTCAACCGCTATCGCCGGGAGATGCAGTTGTTTGCCATCGGCGCTGCGCTGGTCATCGTTGCCTTCTCTACCATCGGGCTGGTGGTGATCCGGGCCAATGCGAGCCCGCCTATCAACATGAACGCGCCGACCGATGCTATGCGCCTGTTGCCTTACCTCAACCGGGAACAGTACGGCGAACGCGCCCTGCTGCATGGCCCGCACTTTGATGCGCGCCCCATGAAGACAGAGATTGAAGACCGCTACGGCCGTAAAGGCGACCGCTATGAAATTGTAGACCAAAAAATCTCTTACGTCTATCAGGATCAGGACAAAATGCTGTTCCCGCGTATGGGCGATTACAGTCAGGGGCGCCCGCGACTGTACAAGCAGTGGGTCGGCATGGACCCCAGCAAGCCGCTCCCTCCGGGCCGGCCTAATCAGGCAGACAACATTAGCTTCCTGGTGAACTATCAGCTGGGTTGGATGTACTGGCGCTACTTTATGTGGAACTTCTCCGGCCGGCAAAATGGAGAGCAGGGTTTCTATCCCTGGGACAAATCTGCCGGGCACTGGATTTCAGGCATCAAATTCCTGGATGAAGCCCGCCTGGGCAATCAGGACAAGCTACCGGAAGCCGAGAAGAATGCGGAGGGGCGCAACGTTTACTACATGCTGCCGTTCCTGTTCGGGCTGCTGGGGCTGATTTTCCACTTCCGGAAACGGCCCAATGAAGCGACGGGGCTCCTGGCCTTGTTCATCATTACTGGTATCGGTATCATTATCTACTCCAATCAGCCTCCGAATGAGCCTCGTGAGCGGGACTATGTACTCGTAGGGTCCTTCTTCACTTATGCCATTTGGATTGGAATGGCAGTGCTGGCCCTTTTCGAGCTGCTCAGGGAACGTGTTAAACTTGCCGGACCGGCGGCAGCAGCAGTGGCAGCAGCGGTTATTCTCATCGCACCTGCACTCATGGGCACGCAAAACTTCGATGACCATAGCCGGATTGACCACTCAGGTGCCCGCGACTATGCCAACAACTTCCTGCAAAGTGTGGAGGAAAATGCCATTATCTTCACTTACGGTGACAACGATACCTACCCGTTGTGGTATGCACAGGAAGTGGAAGGCATCCGCACCGATGTACGGGTGGTTAACCTTAGCCTGATCGCTGTAGACTGGTACATCGACCTGCTGCGCCGTAAGGTTAATGAATCTCCTCCGATCAAAATGACGATCCCGAGCGAGGCCCTGCGCGGCAATATGCGCAATCAGCTGTTCTACTACAATACGAGCGGGAAAGAGCGCCCCAAAACGTTGAAGAACTTCCTGGAGTTTGTGGGCAATGACAATCCGATCACCCTGCCGTTTTCTGCGGGTGCCCGTGAGGTAGAAAGCTATTACGATACCAAGCAGGTCTACATTCCTGTCAACAAGCAGGAGGTCCTTGCCAAAGGCGTGGTCAGCGAAAAGGATACTGCCAATATCGTAGATGCCATACCGCTCAACCTGCAGTCCAAAGATTACATGATCAAGGATGAACTGGCGATACTGGACGTGATTGGCAGCAACCTCTGGGACCGCCCTATTTATTTTGCAGTAACGGCCCGGCAGGAGAAGCTTTTCGGGCTGGACGACTACATGCAACTGGAAGGGCTGGCGTTGCGCATTGTGCCTGTGAAATCGAGTAGCGAGCAGCAATACGGCATCATCGGCAGCGGCCGGGTGGACGGCGAAAAGGTCTACGAAAATGTCATGAACGAATTCATGTGGGGCAACTTCGATCAGAAAGAGCTCTTCGTGGACCGCAGCTACGCACCAAGTGTACAGAGCCATCAGCTGAGTATGCGCCGCGCCGCGCTCCAACTGCAGCGCGACGGAGAAACTGAAAAAGCGGTTGAGCTGATCGATAAGTACTTTGAGGTCTTCCCGGATATGAACTTCCCCTACGATTACCGGGCCTACTACATGATCAGTGTATACCTGGAAGCCGGGGCGTATGAGAAAGCGAAGCCGCACCTTCAGATTCTGGCAGAACGTACGGCCGACGAGTTGGATTACTACAACTCTCTCGATCCGGAGATACTGGAGAGCAGCTTCCAAACGGAATACATGCTGGCGATGCGCACAATGGACGATATCGTTCAAGCCGCCCGGCAAAACAATGACGAGGCATTTGCGCAGGAGCTACAGCGCCTGTTCGAGCCATTCCAAATGGAAATGCCGGAAAACATGATGCAACAACGCAATGGAGGACGCTAAAAAAACAATCGCCATCGGGTGCGATCATGCCGGCTACCCTTATAAAGACCGTGTGATCGCCTTCCTGGAGTCAGAAGGCTGGACGGTCCGGGACTTCGGCACGGATTCGCCGGACTCCGTTGATTACCCTGACTTTGTGCACCCAACCGCCGATATGGTGGAATCGGGCGAGGCGCAACTGGGGATAGTCCTGTGCGGAAGCGGCAATGGCGTGGCAATAACCGCCAATAAACATCAGGGCATCAGAGCGGCGCTTTGCTGGCTCCCGGAACTGGCAAGCCTCGCACGGGAACACAACAATGCCAACATGCTTGCTTTGCCGGTCCGCTTCATTGAGGAAGCAACTGCGGTTGACATTACCCGGGCTTTTCTGGCCGCTTCCTTTGAAGGAGGGCGGCACGCCCGGAGAGTCGGCAAAATTGCCTGTGGATAACCCTCTGTAGTAGTACTGGAAAAGCCCCGCCTGTGCAAAATCAGGTGGGGCTTTTTTTTGCCCGGCGCTCATCTCTGACTTTTGAAAACAAGGGCTTGCCCAAAGATATCAGCTCGCCTGCCGCAAAAAAGCCCGGAATTTCCATCCCGGGCTGCCGTATATTGAATTAGTATGAAAAAACAAACCTTCCAAATGCAACGCCGTTGCAATAATTTTTATTATGCACTTCTCCCATTCAACCTAATCCCCCTCAATTTTGTACTTTTGAAAGGCAATTCATTTATAAACTGCGCAGTATGGTCCGGGAAGAAGACATTCTCCAGAAACTGGAATCGCACCAACTACGGAAGACCGCTTTCCGAAAGGAAGTCCTAGAGCTTTTCATGGCTTCTGAAGGGGAGGCGCTTTCCAATCAGGAACTCGAATCTCAGCTCGACAACCCGGACCGCATCACCCTCTACCGCACCCTCAAAGCCTTTGAAGACAAGGGGCTGATCCATTTAGCGGCAGACAGCGGCGGCATTAGCCGGTATGCTCTGTGCCTTGCCGATTGCACCACCCACGCTCACCATGATCAGCATGCCCACTTTCAGTGCCGGACCTGCGGCAAGACCATCTGTCTTGAGGGCGAGGTCGTCATCCGTGCCCAGGCCCCGGCGGGCTATAAAGTCGAGCGGGAGAACCTTACCCTTGAAGGGCTCTGTGATGAGTGTATTTAGTCCGTAACGACCACTCCGAAAATAACAGGTTCCGCTGTATTCCGCACGCCATCGTGTGCATCCACTCTGAACCGGTAGTTGCCGGCCTTCAGTGTCTGTGGAATGGTATATTCAAAGTCGAAATTGTAATCTTTTTCCACTCCTGCATCAAAGGCGACATAAGCGCCTGTGCTGAAGGTATTGCCAGAACTTAGGTCCGTGTAGCTCAGAAAGACAATGCCATTGCCCCCTTCGCTCAGGGAGTAATTGTCGGTGACCGTGCCGGAAAAGGTGACGGTACTGCCCTTGGCAGCCGTAAAGCTGACCTGAGAGGGGGAACTAAGCGTCAGTGTTGGCGCTTCCCCATCCGTGGGGTTGATCGCGCGGATGCTGTAGAAATTGGCCAGGGGATTGTCATTACCGGCTTCATCAATAACTTGTATCTGAAAATGATAAATGCCCGAGGTGACATCCGTAGGCACCGGCAGCTGCAATTGCTCCTCGGCAGTCTCACCCGAAAGCCCCCGAATATCGAGGACCGTCCAGTCTTCCGTCTGATTACTCACATTTGGCACAGCCACGCCCGGTGCGGCAGCACCCCCATGCCCGTGGCAGTCGAAGTTGTTGTGGATATCCACTTTGTACTGCGACAGCGAACGGTCATCGCTAAAACGCAGGGTAGCGGTCAGCGTTTCTCCACCGAGAACAGTAAAAACGGAATCTTCCATCCCTCCGCAAACCGCGCCGGGTTCCGGGGCGGGCGCAAAGGAAATAACCTGCATAGACGGCGCTGAGACGTCCACATCATCAGACCCGTTGCAGCTCCACGCGAGCAAGGCGATGAGGACGATACCGGCAAAAAAAGTTTTGATTGGGTCCATAAGTCAGAAAGCTTCGGTTGTTGTACAAAGATAACCACCGTTAATGCAACTATGTTGCATCAAGTATGTTATTTTGGCAGCCTTTTAGCAAAAATGGACGAACTTGGGTCCTTACACACTGCATATGACCAAAAGAGCCTTCATCATAAAATACCCCCTAACCCTGCTGTCCCTATTGTTGCTGCAGTCCGCAGCCGCGCAGGTCTCCGGCCGGGTGGTTGACGCCAAAACTGCCCCACTCCCGGGGGCCACAGTATTGCTGTTGCCGGACAGCCTGGTCCGGGTTGCAGATGAACAAGGGCGGTTCCGGTTCAGCACATTGCCCACCGGGGCGCATCAGCTCCGGGTGTCTTATGTGGGCTATGAAATGACCGAACAGCCTGTCCGCTACGAAGGCACCCCCATTCAGTTACCGCCCATCACCTTGCAGGATGCGCAGGAACTACTGGAAACCGTGGTCGTCACCGAGGAGCATGCCAAGCAGGAAGAAACCCTGGCCACCGAGCACTTTACCGGAGCCGTTATCGAAGAAAACCTGCAGGGCACCTTTGCCCAATCCATCGACAAGCTCCCCGGGCTCAGCGCCATCAACGTAGGCACAGGCATTGCCAAACCGGTGATCCGGGGCCTGTCCTCCAACCGCATCATCGTCAACCATCAGGGCATCAAGCAGGAAGGGCATCAGTGGGGAGCAGATCACGGCCTCGAGATCGATCAGTTTGGCGTGGAACGGGTGGAAATCATCAAGGGGCCCGCTTCCCTGCAGTACGGCTCAGACGGGCTGGGCGGCGTCATCAACATCATGCCCGGAAGAGTGCCTCCGGAAGGCGTGATCCTGGGCAGCATAATGGGCCTGCACCGCACCAACAACGCTCACTGGGGCGGCTCTGCCAAACTGGGCTTCAACCTCAACGGTTTTTTTACGCAAGCCCAGTACAGCCATCAGGATTTTGCCGACTACCGCGTCCCGGCGGAGACCTTTGATTACAACACCTTCACCCTGCCCATTATCGACGAACGGCTCAAAAATACGGCAGGGAATGAGCGAACCCTCAGCGTCACCACCGGGCTTAACCGCGACTGGGGCATCACCCGGCTGACCTTCAGCCGCTATCAGCTGGAAGCGGGGCTGTTCTCAGGCGCGGTAGGCATACCCCGCTCCTACGCCCTCACCGATGATGGCAACCGCCGGGATATCGACATTCCCAAGCAGGAGGTGGAGCATACGCGCCTGAGCCTGCATCAGGACCTGGTGCTGCCGCAGGGGCACATCAACTTCAATATCGGCTATCAGCGGAATTTGCGGCAGGAGTTTTCCTTTCCGGAATTCCACAGCATCCCCAGTTCGCAAATTGACCCCGGCAATACGCTTGGGCTGCAATTTTTGCTGGAAACCTTTAGCGCTGACCTCCACTACGAGCGCGAGGGCATCAACGGCTGGCGGGAAGTCTACGGCGGCAATGCGCAGTGGCAGTTCAACGAGCGGGCAGGCTTCGAGTTCCTGTTGCCCGACTTCCGTACATTCCGGGCAGGAGTGTTTGGGCTGGTGGAAAAGCAGCTTTCGGAACACCTGCTTGTCAACGGCGGGCTGCGCCTCGACTATGCCACCAACGACACAGAGTTCTACCGGCAGTGGGTGTGGGACAGCAATGAGAATATCACCGATTCCCTGATTGCACCGGTCACGACCCCGGAGTTTTTCAACTGGTCGGCCTCGGCGGGGCTTTCGGCTGCGCTTTGGGATGACCGGGCTCAGTTCAAAGCCAATATCGGCAAGAGCTTCCGGGTGCCTTACCCGGCAGAGACGGTTTCCAATGGCATCCACCACGGCACCTTCCGCCACGAGATGGGCACGCCCGGGCTGGACTCCGAGCATGGCTATCAGCTCGACCTAAGCCTGGAGTGGGAACGCCCCCGCTTTTCCGGTATGGTCGCGACCTACTTCAATTACTTCGACAATTACATCTACCTGGGCCCGACTTTCCCGGCCCGCTTTTCGCCTCTGCCAGAGTCCGGGCAGATTTTCCAGTACCGGCAGGATGACGCCATTTATACTGGTTTTGAGGTGCAGTACGATTGGGATTTCCTCCCCCGCTGGCGCTTTTCGCAAACCGGCGACTTCGTGCAGAGTTACAATATCCGTACCCAACTGGCGCTGCCCTTTACGCCTCAGCCTTCTATACAGAGCAGCCTGCGCTATACGGTGGAGCCCCGGAACAGCCGGGTCGCTTCCTTCTACGCGGAGGTCAACCATCAGTACACTTTTGCAGCCGAAGGCCCCTACCGGGTAGACCGTTCGGAGCGCTCTACGCCTGCTTATCAGCTATTCGGGGCAGCGCTGGGGCTGAAGTTGCACTGGTTTGGGCCGCAGCCGCTGCAGTTCAATGTGCAGTTGCAGAATGCCCTCGACGTTTTCTACCTCAACCACCTGAGCCGCTATCGGCTGATCAACGTGCCGGAGCAGGGCCGCAACGTCAACATCAGCCTAAAAGTGCCCTTTTGGGGGCGGCTGAAACAGTAAGAATCTCCTGCATTTTTCGCAACTTCGCAGCATGAAGACATCCCTGCTCGAAAAGCACTTATCCGACCTTTTTGAAGAATGGGCAGGCGTCAGCCCGGAGCTGATGCTGCCCCTCGCGCCTTCCGGTTCGGCGCGCATTTACTACCGCCTGCAGTACGATGGCAAAAGCGCGATAGGCACCTACAGCCCCAACCGGCAGGAGAATGAGGCTTTTGTGGCCTTCTCCCGCCACTTCCACGCCAAAGGGCTGCCGGTACCGGAGATTTATGTGGAACGGCTGGACGACAACGTTTACCTGCAGGAAGACCTCGGGGCAACGACCCTCTACAGCTACCTGCTGCAGCGCGACGATGGCCCTTTCCCCAATCACCTGATGACCATCTACAAGCGGGTGGTGGAAGACCTGGCGCGGCTACAAATTAAAGGCGGGCAGGGGCTGGACTACAGCAAGTGCTTCCCCCGCGCTGTGTTTGACCAACAGTCGATGCTCTGGGACTTCAATGCCTTCAAATATCAGTTTCTGCGGCTGGCGGGCACCGATTTTAACGAGCAGCGGCTGGAAGAAGACGCCCATCGCCTGGCAGATTTCCTGCTGGAAGCCGGCACCGATCATTTCATGTACCGCGATTTTCAGTCCCGCAATATTATGGTACGGAGCGGCAAGCCCTTCTTTATCGACTATCAGGGCGGGCGCCGGGGGGCGTTGCAGTACGACCTGGCTTCCCTGCTGTATCAGGCCAAAGCCAATATCCCGGATGAGCACCGGGAAGCCCTGCTCGACCACTACCTCGACACCGCCACGCAGCTTACGAAGATCGACCGGGCGGCATTCCGGCGCTACTACTACGGCTTTGTGCTGATGCGCAGTGTGCAGGTGCTGGGCGCGTACGGGCTGCGCGGGCTGTACGAGCGCAAAGAGCATTTCCTCAAAAGCATCCCCTTCGCCCTCGACAACGTACAGGAACTCTTCAGTCAGAACCGCATCGCCGTGGAACTGCCGGAATTAAAAAAAGCCATCGAACAGGTGGTGGCTTCCGGGCAGTTTGAACCCTTCGATACGGAGCGGGGCGAACAGAGCCTGCTCACGGTGCGCATCCACAGCTTTTCCTACAAAAAAGGTGGGATCCCGCCTGACCCCTCCGGCAATGGCGGTGGCTTCACTTTCGACTGCCGTTTCCTGCATAATCCAGGGCGCTACGAGCCTTACAAGCAGCTCACGGGCCGGGACGAGCCGGTGATCAACTTTCTGCAGCACCATAGCAAGATGGGGGAATTCCTGAATGATGTCTTCCGGATTGTGGACGAAGCCGTGGAGAACTACATAGAGCGCAGTTTCACCAACCTGATGGTCAGCTTTGGGTGCACCGGCGGGCAGCACCGCTCTGTCTACGCAGCGGATGCCCTGGCTAAGCACCTGAAAGAGAAGTACGGTGTGGCGCTGGAGCTGGAGCACATTGAGCAGGAGAAGAAAAACTGGATTAATAAGTAGGGGGGGTCCAAGGAGGGTCTTGAAGGGAGGTTGAGGATAAGGTTGAGGTTGAGACCAGGCTTGGGCTGCAGAGGAGAGGAATAGCAAGCTATTCCTGCAAGGCAGTCATCGCGGAGCCACTCAACCTAAACCTCAACCTCAGCCTGACTCTTCTAGCTCAGCACCCCCTGCATCAGCTCTCCAAACTCAGCAGGGGCTTTGAAGAGGCTATCGTTGTACGTGGTCGCCCGGAAGCGCAGGTTGTGCACCCGGTCGTTGCGGTGCTCCAGCTCAATCATAATGTTGCCAAAGTGCTGCACGAAGCGCCCATCCTCCTCCTGATTGCTGCGGATGCTCAGCCCTGGCTTCAGGTAGTGGCGCTCAATGGTTTCCACCCAGTTGGCGCGCTGATAGCTGCGGCGGTCGGAAATCTGGGTACGGTATTTTAGTGCCAGTACCTGCTCTTTGAGGAAATCAAAAAAGTGCTGCACATCCCGCTGACTGTAGCCCGTCTGACTAAAGTGGACCACAAACCCCTTAGAGGAAGGCGTATTGAGGAAGTCCAGCGCCTCGTCGATATCATCCGGCCGGATGCGGTAGATGGCATACTGTTCGTTGAGCCAGTTGAGGAGGCGGCGCAGCACCAGCGTTTCCTTCCAGAACTGGTAGTCTTCCCGTTCTTCCGCACTGCGCTCAATCATCTCATGGATAAGCGGCTGGGAAGGCGAGCTTTCCTCCGCTTGCTGGAATAGATTCTTGAAATATGACCACAGCTTATCCATTGTGCTTTTTGGAATGTTCAACAGCGGGGCGGGCGGTTTGTTTTGGGAGGTGTTGCCGGGCGCACTCTCCGTCCGATGTAGTTAAAAACGGAGTCGGCCCTTTCGCCGGGCGTACCAAACATACAGAGCGCAACGGGTGAATGCCCAGGCAACGGCTTGGCGTAGTGCACCCGGTGAGGGCATGCTACTTTATCCATTAACCTTAAAAACCTTTACCCTTTAAACTTGAATACTTTAACCTTATCCCCCCTCACTCCACCAACACCCGCAACACCTGCAAAGCCCGACCCGACTCCTCCATAAGCCGCAAGAAGTAGACGCCCGGCGGCCAATCCCCAACCGGAATATTTTGAAGCGGCAAAGAATCAAGCGCGTGCTCCGCCAGGTGACGCCCGTACGCATCCAGCCATTGTGCCCGCGCGGCCTGAGGCGTATCTACCAGAGCTTCTAATTGAAGGGCTTCCCCGCTGGAAACCGGATTTGGATAGGCACGGTAAGCGCTTACACTAGAGGTCGGTGCCGCAACCTCCTCCACATCTACAAACTGCAGCCCCTCCTCACAGTTGGGGTGGTAGCAGCCGGCGCTGTCTAGTTTTAGGAGCCAGGCGACAGAATATAAGGCTACGGTATCTTCTACATAGCCTCCAAGAATTAACCCTCCATCCTCAGTTTCAAGGCCACACCGTAATTGCCCCAGATGGAAACCTTCCGTATTATCCAGATACATTCTTTCCCAGTTTAGCACACCTTCTTGTGTCATAGAAAAAACCCAGCCTACCCCACCATAGAAATCTTCTCCTACATAGGTGTTTGAATCTCCTACACCTATAATGTTGCCGGTCTCCGTTTGGAATAAGTCTGTAATATAATTGCCAAGGCTGACAAACTCAAAGTCGTACTGCTGCAAGACTTCGCCCTCTTGGCTGACCCACAATAGAACGGGGGCTCGTCTAACCCCCTGTCCGATTTCCCGGAAAAAAGAAACCAGCAATTGCCCATTATCCAGTTCAATTACATTCTCGGTTGGGGCACCAGACAAATAATACTCCCCAATCGTCGAGGTCCAAAGCTCATTGCCCTCCGGGTCTATACATAACAGCCGCAGCCGTTTGTCCACCCCGGAACCGCAAGATTGATAAGAAAGGCACTCTCTATAGACAATTACCACATTGCCATTTTCCAATACCTCAAAATCCCTGCTCCTGATTAAACCATAGTCTCCGGCATAAAAGCGCTCCCACAGGATATTGCCCTCAAAATCTAAAGCCATTACCCACACTTTCTCTTCACCAGAAGAAAATGTTCCATGATCGCCATGAACAATAAGTGTACTATCATTGAGAAGGTCGATACCAAAGAGATGATCCTCATAATTGCTTCCAAATGATTTCAGCCACAAGCTATCGCCGTTCAAGCTTTGTTTTAGAAGAAATCCATCAGGATAAACACCGGATTCCTCAATAATTGACCCAACAAAAAACAGGCTGCTATCATTGACCACCATTCCCTGATTGCCTGTTTCAATTCCAACAGAAACAAGGTAATTATTGGTTGTTGAAGATTGCCAAAGGACATTACCATCAATGTTTGTACTTGCAGATTTATGAACGTAGGTATAACTGGGCGGTGGAGCAGTCAAGACGCTTAGTAAATAAGTAGAGTCTTTCTCGCGTATGGAGGAGATGCTTTCTACGCCACCAAGATATAGCGCCTTAGAGAACGGTGCTTGCCCAAATATCAAAGAGCTTGGCATTAAGGTTAAACCAAAGAGTATGAACCAAAGGTATTTCATGATTCGATATTATAAAACAGCAGTGAGGAAAAAGCCCCCACTGCCGTATTTGAGTTCAAAAAAAATTTACTCAACAATAGCTTTCAGCGTACCAATTCGTTCCCCTTCTGATACCGCTTCAAAGAAGTACAGACCTGTTGGCTGCCCGCTCAGGTCAATCTCAAAACGCTGTCCTTCCTGAAATTCCAGGCTTTGGATACTACGTCCTGCTAAATCTCTGATTTCAACCAGGATAGGTTCAGCGTAATATTGGCCAAGGTCTAAAGTGAATGCGCCGGAAGATGGATTAGGTGCGATACTTAGGCCAGGAATCGTGCTGATTGCTTCTGTTCCCGGAAGCTCAACCCCAAGCGGCAACTGATAGTCTGGCCAAAACTGCCGGTCTAGTAACAGGCCCAGCAAAGCCCTGGCGTAACTGCTTTCCGGGGCTGATTTGGCAGCGATTTGTTCCAGGGTGCTGATTTGGTCTGCGCTTAGCGTAAACGCTGCTTCCCCTCCCGACAGCCGCTGAAGGTTGATCATTTGCACCGCTCTAAACAGGCCATCCGAAGAGGTGAGATCCCCCTCTTCCGCCAGGTTGTTCAGCAATTCTTCTGCTTGTCCAAATTCGCCGCGCCTTACTCGATAGCCGAATTCCAACCGCTGATAAGCAGTATTCTCCATTTCTTCTTCAAACACTAGATTCGCATCGGCAGTAAATTCCTCATTATCTATTCCCGCGCTGATGATCCAATGCGCAATTCGCTCCATCTGTTCCTGAGCTTGAAGCACCGCGTACTCCAATTCTGAATCTTCAGGGTCGTTATTTGATTCAGTTTCGAGATCATTGTATAGCTGTTTTGCGTCTGAATAGTCACCGTGACCAAAAGGAGGTTCCTTAGGATTTCTCAAAAAGAGATAACAAGATTCTTCTTGGCTAGGGGAGGTCAGAATTTTTAAATAATTATTGGTAGTACCTGCAGAAGTAGAGTTCTGAGGCGTTTCGCAGGGGTTAGCCAAGTGAAAATACCTAAATGGTGTTGTAGTCCCAAAAGTCCAAATGTGTTCTGCACTGCCATTGGTAAAACAGTTTCGAGCTGGATCGCCAGGGGCACCTTGGAGTAGGGCAATATTAGTTGCCACCTGAGAACCATCCAAAGTAATATTGCCATAATTGGAGAAGAAAAAGTTTCGGGTAATAAAGGACATATCGTTTTCACCCGTGAAGAGAACAGGTAAAAATATACCATTGTCAAGCATATCATTGCAGGTGATTTCCACAGTACCATTGCCCGTATCATCCCCATATACACCAAACATATTGCCGGAATTGTCCCTAAAAACATTTTCCCGTATGACCGCATTGTTCAGTCCAGCCAGCCATACGCCGTCTCCCCCATTGAACCGGTTCTGTTCGATCAAGGCGTCCTGATTACCCTTAGACTCGGGGGTAGACAGCATAACCCCTAGCTGCGGATTAAACAAATGAAATTCGTTTTGAGCGCCGCCGCCCGGCCCCACATAAAGCCCCGCCCCACTGGAGAATGGATAGGTCACCTCAGGATTAATGCCTTGCC
Organism: Phaeodactylibacter xiamenensis; assembly: GCF_000759025.1. Lineage (GTDB taxonomy): Bacteria > Bacteroidota > Bacteroidia > Chitinophagales > Saprospiraceae > Phaeodactylibacter > Phaeodactylibacter xiamenensis. The sequence goes on from NZ_JPOS01000016.1 coordinate 152,686, forward strand.
CACAGGAATTGAAGGTGCATCCATTAATGATGGACATCCCGGCATCAACCGCCTCAATGGCAAAGTTTGTCATTTGGGAAAAGTCAGAGCTATTGAATTCAATGCCATCCGTTTCCCATATGGACACACCGCCAAGGTTAGGGGAGGCCGATGGGTCTGTGATATCAAAATTGCAATCAATGAACCGGCTGTTATTGATAAAATCATAGCTCATGAAAGAGGCAGACCGGAAATTATTCAGAAATTCCGTATCTGTACAATACACCAAGCCTCCCCGGTAGGTATCATCCCACCATGGGTTATACGTATTGGCTGAAATGGCATGCCGCGCCCATTCAATAACGGCACCATTGCTGGACCGCAGGATACCGGCTTCATTCGGCCCGGGCACTACAAATACATTAGGCTGGGGCAGGTTCTTATTACCCTCTACCACTATTCCGTCCCAATAGCCTGTGTCCTCGCAGCGGGTCAAATAGCCACCATTTACATGCAAACGGCCTCCGCGCCGGACCACTATCCCACTATTCGACGTAAACCGCAACGTGCCGGTAACGGTAAGTTCACCTCCGGCTTCGACAAAGATGGTGCCGTTTATAATTTGAGTGCCAGCTATCACATTGCCAGACGTGTTGAATATCAAATCCTGAGCAGCAGCACAGGCACAAGTCGTTGGTGTACAGCAGCCGGTGGAATTCAGGATGGACGCTCTTATTCCGCCGGGTTCAAAGAGCGCCCTCATCACCGCTTTCTGGTCTTGGGTAAAGAGGTTCTTGCATTCATCTCTACCATAATCCATATAATTTTGGAACATATCCGGTAAGTCTACAGGTGAATCTGTACAAGAATTCAAATAAGGGAATACACAATTATTTGAAACTGTATCCGTCTCTTCATATTGGGTAGGTGTATCGTCCAGCATATCATCAATATTGCATCCAGATTCCCCGGAAGTACCACCCCAGGTATGCCTTAAATCAAGCCAGTGCCCTACTTCGTGCGTCAGTACCCTACCTCTGTCGAAAGGGGGCACCACGTCACCAATTGTTCCAAAGGCTTGACGTTTAACCACAATTCCATCAAGGTGAGGGTTAGAACTTAATTGATCAGGAGTAGAAGACTTTCCGAGGGCACTATTTAGTAACCCAACAACCCAAATATTCAGGTAGGATTGCGGTGGCCAGCCGTCTTTACCATAAGTAGCACTAGACTTCATATCATTACTTGAAACGAGATAAGCTGTCGGCGTAAGCGGAGTATGCGTCCTGGTAATCCCATTTGTAGGCAGTCCATTCGGATCCTCTGAGGCCAGACAAAACTCAATTTCCACATCAGCCGCTACTCCTGAAAAGACCGAAGGTGTGTTAACAGCATCGGCATTCAAACGTCGGAAATCTTCATTCAATACGTTAATTTGCGAGATTACCTGAGCATCAGTTATGTTTCCAGCAGGTTGCATGGTGTTATAAACAATGTGCACAACTACCGGAATAGTTATGACACCCTGGACAGGTGGATTCCGATTTATTCCAGTTCCTCCCTTGATGAACGGCTGAGGAGTATGCGTTTCTGTTCCGCAATAAATCTGAGCATTCGAAGGAAGGGCTCCAAATAGACCTGTTAGCATTAGCATCAACAGAAAAACCCTCAGCCCGTATTTTGAGCGGTTTGCACCGCGCGGGGGGGGTAAAAGTTAAGATTAAACATGTTAAGCTATTTTAAAAGATTTAGAATACAGATAGACAGCGGCTGAAGGTTTATGTACGCTATATCAACAGCAACATGATCGGCTACAGATGAGCGCAGTACATTTTTCATCAAGCGCATACTGCAAGATAACATTTTAGCTCAAAGCTTGATTACCAAATCAAAACTTTAACATTGTGAGGGCTTGTTGCTGGTTCAATAACCTGGCACAGCGCACCGGGTGAATCCCCCGACAATGGCTTGGCTTAGTACACCCGGTGAGGTGCTCTCCTTTCGCCCGGCGTGCTGATCATGGGCACACGGAAAGCGTACGGGGTAAATACCCCATTAGGACACGCAGCCTTTTTTTACAAAAGTCATTCAAAACACTGCTGGTTTAAAGCTTGAGCCAAGCCTCTGCCAAGAGCTCAAGGTGAGAAGGCTAAAGTTAGGGCGTACTCCTGATGGATGGCTCGAGCTTAAAGTACACCCTAACAGGCTCAGGCGCGAAGTCGGAACCCGACCGACGAAGCAAGCTTGACACGAAGTCGGTTACTTAATCACCACCCGTTCCACCCAAACCTGCCCCTCCACTTCCACGCGCAGGGCATACACGCACGGCAGCAACTCCGGCAGCTGCAGTGGTACCTCTGGTGCAGATGGTTTGGTGACCGACCACACCGACTGCCCCTGCATATTGTAGAGCGTGAAATGCCCAGTACCCGTGGGCGCTGCGCCCGGCCAGGCGACCGTAAGGTGGCGGGAGGCGGGGTTGGGGAAGACGGATAGCTGTGAACTGGAAAGCGGCGGGGCCCACTCCTCAGAAGTAACCACATAAGCGCAGGAGTCCAGGCTTGGGCACCCTTCCGCATCGGTGCGGACCAGCCAGCAATTTCTGCGCCCGTCTCCGCGCGACTTTCCTCCAACTACCAGATCGCCATTGGGCAGCTCCCCAAAGCGGCCAAATTGCCCGGAAATATTTTCGCCCGACAAGTCAAAGGGGGGCAGATAGTAACGGGACCACAGGGTATCCCCCTCCGGCGTAAACTTAAACAGCCACCCGGCCAGCTTTTTCGACCCTCCAACCCAGGTGCTGTGCTCTCCGGCACTCACAATGTTCCCATCTGAAACCAGTTTTAGCTCCCGGGAGCCGTTTCTTCCATTGATCACGTTAGGCTGTCCTACAGTATTAGCCCATTGTACGCTATTATCGGAGGCAAGCCTTGCAATAACTGGTTGCACTGTTGTTGCCCAATCTGGACCATTTTCCTGAAAGGTTTCCCCGAAAGTGATCAGGCTCCCATCCTCCAGGGCAACGACCTGCCGGATCAGCCCCGTTTCAGGATATACCTCCGATGCCCATTCGGATTGTAGCGTACCATCGGTTACATTTATCTTGTATATTATGTTATAAAATTGCTCAGACTTTGTGCAACTAATCACTAAAACGGAGTCCCCCTGCATCGTGCCGTCCTGTACGATTTCCGTGGCACCTTCTTCTCCGTAATACTGTACCCATTGGGTCTCCCCAACTTTATTAATCCGGCGGGCATAAGGTGCGCCGGAACCATCAAGCGCCTTAGCCGTGCCGTACAACAAGTACCCCCCCTCCAGTTCGATGGGCTCTACCACTGTAAAATTGCTGATCGCATTGCTGTCCTGGTATTCGTAGCGGAACTCCTCCTGCAGATCGCGGTTGAGTTTGACGATGATTGAATTATTCCTGCTAGTCACCGCATTAAACAAATACCCGTCATCTCCGGTCGGGATCAAGCCACCGTAGAGATAGTCTACTGCAAAGTTATTTATAATGGCAGAGGTCGTCGCTGTATCCGTAATGAAGTTTTGAAGCTGCACTTCATTGGATGGGCCATACCGGGTCAGTAAGACGCCTATTCTGTCAACCCCATCGGACTCCTCCATGGCTCTGCCAAAACCGATCATCGCCCCATTGTGCCCAACAACCGCATCGATGTAATCATTGAAATCATACCCAAAATCATCCGCGCGGTTGGCCGGTTGGGCAACAGAAAAGGTATAGAAAAAAAGGGAAAGGGCTCCAAAGAGCCAAATGTTATATGACTTTATCATAGCTGGTTCTTTAGCGTTAACGCAATACTACTTTTTGGCGCAAGGGCGCTGCACCGGAGGCTGGTGCTACGGCTACAAGGTATATTCCCGCTGGCAGCGAAAGCTTTACCCTGGATATTTCGCCTGCCAGATATTGGGTGTGTAGCTGTTGCCCCTGCAAAGAAAACACTTGTAGCTGCCCGCCCGGAACCCCCTGGGGCAGATGGACATTTATGGTGCCATCGGAAGGGTTGGGGTAGATGCGCAGCGGCTTTATACGGCTCCTTTTAAATATATCCCTGCTCTCTGAGGTGGATTGTGGGCTCCCTGGTTTTGATGACAGGCTGGGCGCAGCATTGCCTGCGCAGTTGGCTGCCGCTTCAACACCATTGCGGTGCAAGAGGTGGACCGCCAGCAAGCCGGCTTCATTGCAATGCGGGGTCAGGAGCTGCAAGGATTCGATGGCAGCATTGGGCAATTTATCCAGGTTGCCCCCCTCCATTACCGGCCCCTTCAGAGTGTTGAACACCTGGCTTAAGCCCTCGTATTCGTCAAGTTGCAGTTTGCTTAGCAGGAACTGCTCAGGAATAGCGGCCCAGATCTTTTCAAATGCCGCCAAATCGCCTTTCAAAAAATGCTCCCGGGCGAGCAAGTAAGCCGTGCCATAGGTATTTGCCCGGCCCAGCCATTGGTAAACGGAATCCAAGGCTACGGCTACGGTGTCCTGTACGTATTCTTTCAAAACCTCTCCAGCCGCTTCATCCATCGCCCAGCGTGCGGCATGAAGCTTCAGCTGTGCTTCTGTTGCTGCTGCCCCGCTTAGGCTGCTAAGGGCCTCCTTCAGACTGTCCCGTTTGCTCTTTTGATCGTAAAACCGAAAAACGGGGTCATCCTGAGGCTGTTCACAGGGCGGGGCACAAGATTCGCCAGGACAGTAATCAGAAAAATCAAACTCATTAATTGGTTCAGGGATAACACCCTGAGCGTCATCTGGAAAATGCCCCAAAAGATTCCCATCGAAATGATATACTAGATTGTCTCCGTTATTTTCATAAATTATGCTCGGCCCAATTTGGGAAAAAATATTGCCTGAAGGGGCAAATGCCTGATCATCAGCAAACCCATAGTGCGGGTTTTTGACTGTCCCTTCGATTTTGTAGTCCGCAACTTCTAATGGCGAAGAGGGGGCCGGAGAGAGCTGGGCTTCAGGGTCATGGTCATTACATAAGTAAACCAGCCCGTTTTCCATGCTCCCGTTATTGTTCCTGGCGGCGTTGCCTATCAGCATACCAGCGTACTCATTGTATGAAATCTGGTTCCCCAGCCCCTCGCCGGTGCCTTCACAGTAGGTGCCCTCAGATATAAACAATTGGTTTTCGCTATCTAATGAACTTTGCTCAAACCGGTTGTACCGTACAGACAGGGCTTCGCTCAAGCCCAAAACCGATACTCCTGTGACTTTATAGCCTTGGAAAGGCGTGTAATCATTTAAATCCGTTGTCAGCTCGAACAGGTTGTCCCTAATGTCGAAGAAACTGCTGTTCCGGATTTGTACTCCTGTGAAATTATCTTTGAAATGGCATTCTTCAATGAATGGGGCACCGTGCTCCAGGGTGAGGTTGCCAGCATCAATCCCTTTCTCTAATAAATGGAAGTAATTGCCCCCGCTCCGGAAGCCGCTATCTTCTGCCCTAATGCCAACGGCACGCAATGGCGGGCAGTCAACCGGCTCACAAGGCGCCCTTAGGTCCAGAAAATCAGACAACAGCACTTCCAGGTATTCAGTCTGACTCAAAGAGAGTAAAACCGGGGGCGCTGTGCCTCCTCTGTAAAAATCGTCTACCCAAAATTTGCCCAATACTATTTTCCCTTCCGGGGAAAGCGGGTTTCCACCTGGCCGCATCCGGAGCCCTTCCAGGCAATTTATTATACTTCCGCCCCAAACCTGTACGTTGCCTCCTCCCAGAACTTCTATGCCGCACCTGGCGTGTTCAATAATGCCTTCATTGCCCAGCAGGAATACCCGCCCCCCGTTTTCTACTTTAATCCCATCCCACATGCCTCCGCAGGCGCTCGTGAGCTTCGTCAGTATCCTCAAAGTAGCTCCTGTTTTGACGGTAATGGAGGCTTCTGGCAACATCTCCAAAGGCGCATTCAAGCTCAGCACGCCGCTTTCCACAATTACATCGCCGGACACACCCACAGGCACTGCATCCGGATAAACCGTCCGGTATTGAATGTCATTTAGCATATCAAGCCCCGAAGAACTTCCCCACTCCCTCAAATACATCTTCATACGGCCCACCTGCTCTTCAACAAACTGGTCCTGGCAACTCCTTTCATCGACGTAGCTCATGTAGTTCCGGATGAGGGTTTCATCAGCAGGGTCTGTCACATTCTCACAGTCTGTTGTAGCATTTAATATTACCTGAGTGCGTGACAAAAAAGCGGGGCATCTATTATGCCGCCATTTTCCGGAGGCGGATTTTGCGTTCTGAGCCAACGACAAACTGGACAAAATCCTCCATGTCGCCATTTAATTTTACAGCTCTTAGATCCATCACTTTTTGGGCACTGTCGCTGCTCCACCGCATGCCGCTCTGCTCCATACGCTCTTTGACCAAATGCCCACAAGTGGACTCTGCCATAGCTGAGCTTATGGGGTATCCCTTCTTGATAAAAGCCAGATAGTCCATCTTATGCTGATGGTTGGTAAAATAGGTAATGGCTTTGTTCAGCTGTTGGCTTTTACTTTTGGATAATTTTGTCTTATCCCGGATAGCCACTAAATCATCAATGACTTTTTGCGTTTTGCTGTTGAGCAAGTCCGTGAGCATATCCCTGACCCAAGGCGTGCGCAGCTTGGACTGCTCGCCAAAAACCGCAGTCGCGGCTGCCCAAACATATTCCAGCACATGGATAATATCCAGGATAATGCCATCAAAGGCATCTTCCAAACCGTATTTTTTGACCGCTCCCAAGACTTTGTCCTCTAGCCCGATGCCTGCGTCAATAGGGACAACGAAGCGGCTGTCTGTATGGCTAATCCGGTTTTTGATGTCCTGTATCCCATAGTCCACCGCCTTGTCCTGGTCTGCTAAAAATGCCCTGCGGTGGATATTTTCGTGCCAGCCATTCTTTTTTGAGCGCTGCTCTTGTTTTGGTTTTTTCTTTATCTTTTGAGGCTCGTTTTCCACTCCCATCAAAGCATCGGCAATGGCTTTGACACTACGTTGCTTAGGCTTAAAGCTGGAAGTTACTGAAACAGTTGCCATCTGCTTTGTCCCTGGTTTCTCCCCTTTGCCCAAGCGGGCTTTGGGGTTGCCCGAGCGGGCTTTGGGCTTTCTTACCTTCGGTACGCCCTTGCCGTCAAAAGAGGCGCTGAAGCACACCGCTTCAGGTTCTGCCTTAGCCGGGCGGGCCTCATAATAGGCTTCCACGTATTGGCCCAAATTAAGAGTGTTGCGCACCGAGGACTCCCAGCGCAAATCCAAATTCAGCAGCTTGTTAAACAGGTGCACGCTTTCACGGAAATCATTCTCTGATGCACTTTCGCCCACTAATTCCTGGATATTGTAAGACCAATAGCTCCCTCGGGGCAACTGCAGGTGCTCATCCAGTTTATATACAACCCCTTTGTCACTGGCCCAGTGGCTCGGGCGCTGTATGGATAAGGGCCCAAACAAACTTAAATAGCGCCGCGCCTTCTTGCCCTTGCTTTGGCAAGCTGCTTGATTGTCCACGTCGAATTCATAACTCTTGCACTGTTTTAGCTTCCCGGCTATGATGTACCGGAGCAGCAGCAGCCCGATGCTCAGCAATTCGCTCAGCAAGCCTTTTTCAATGTCATGCATGGCATCCGAAGATTCGACGTATCCATCGCTAAGGCACACTAATTCTTCAAACTTCTGATTTAATCGCTGGGTAAGTTGCTGTTTTTCCATAACTTCATCCGGGAGGTTTGGCTGTCGTTAATTGTTTTGTGTCAAACTCAATTTACGACTTATTGGCTCAACCTCCCTTTTTTACCCATCCCCGCTTTTTTGTCACGCACTC
>NZ_JPOS01000017.1 GCF_000759025.1 Phaeodactylibacter xiamenensis
TGACCAAATGCCCACAAGTGGACTCTGCCATAGCTGAGCTTATGGGGTATCCCTTCTTGATAAAAGCCAGATAGTCCATCTTATGCTGATGGTTGGTAAAATAGGTAATGGCTTTGTTCAGCTGTTGGCTTTTACTTTTGGATAATTTTGTCTTATCCCGGATAGCCACTAAATCATCAATGACTTTTTGCGTTTTGCTGTTGAGCAAGTCCGTGAGCATATCCCTGACCCAAGGCGTGCGCAGCTTGGACTGCTCGCCAAAAACCGCAGTCGCGGCTGCCCAAACATATTCCAGCACATGGATAATATCCAGGATAATGCCATCAAAGGCATCTTCCAAACCGTATTTTTTGACCGCTCCCAAGACTTTGTCCTCTAGCCCGATGCCTGCGTCAATAGGGACAACGAAGCGGCTGTCTGTATGGCTAATCCGGTTTTTGATGTCCTGTATCCCATAGTCCACCGCCTTGTCCTGGTCTGCTAAAAATGCCCTGCGGTGGATATTTTCGTGCCAGCCATTCTTTTTTGAGCGCTGCTCTTGTTTTGGTTTTTTCTTTATCTTTTGAGGCTCGTTTTCCACTCCCATCAAAGCATCGGCAATGGCTTTGACACTACGTTGCTTAGGCTTAAAGCTGGAAGTTACTGAAACAGTTGCCATCTGCTTTGTCCCTGGTTTCTCCCCTTTGCCCAAGCGGGCTTTGGGGTTGCCCGAGCGGGCTTTGGGCTTTCTTACCTTCGGTACGCCCTTGCCGTCAAAAGAGGCGCTGAAGCACACCGCTTCAGGTTCTGCCTTAGCCGGGCGGGCCTCATAATAGGCTTCCACGTATTGGCCCAAATTAAGAGTGTTGCGCACCGAGGACTCCCAGCGCAAATCCAAATTCAGCAGCTTGTTAAACAGGTGCACGCTTTCACGGAAATCATTCTCTGATGCACTTTCGCCCACTAATTCCTGGATATTGTAAGACCAATAGCTCCCTCGGGGCAACTGCAGGTGCTCATCCAGTTTATATACAACCCCTTTGTCACTGGCCCAGTGGCTCGGGCGCTGTATGGATAAGGGCCCAAACAAACTTAAATAGCGCCGCGCCTTCTTGCCCTTGCTTTGGCAAGCTGCTTGATTGTCCACGTCGAATTCATAACTCTTGCACTGTTTTAGCTTCCCGGCTATGATGTACCGGAGCAGCAGCAGCCCGATGCTCAGCAATTCGCTCAGCAAGCCTTTTTCAATGTCATGCATGGCATCCGAAGATTCGACGTATCCATCGCTAAGGCACACTAATTCTTCAAACTTCTGATTTAATCGCTGGGTAAGTTGCTGTTTTTCCATAACTTCATCCGGGAGGTTTGGCTGTCGTTAATTGTTTTGTGTCAAACTCAATTTACGACTTATTGGCTCAACCTCCCTTTTTTACCCATCCCCGCTTTTTTGTCACGCACTCATATTACCTGATTATTTGGTGGTGTCTCTCCGACAAAATCACCACAGCACAAGCTTAGAGAAGCATTGCAGCCCGGTGGTATATTTGGCGAACTACTGAAAGGATTACATTCTGCCTGTTGGTTGTTGGTGCCAGCATGGGTATGCAAAAGCCCCAGAGCGTGCCCAGTCTCGTGGATCAATAATGGTGATTGGGTGGACAGCCCAAATTCAGTTGCATTGCTTCCCCTAAGATATATATAGTTGCTTGGTACAGATAGCGCAACACCTAGTATTGGCCCTTCATCTGAAATGATATAAACCTTCAATGCCTCCTGGATTTCTTCCAATGGTTGCAGCTCTGCCCTGACCTCTCCGAGTTCTTCCGGCAGTTGGGGAGGGCTGCTGAAATCCGGGCCAATGAAAGAATTATAATACCCATCCCCATCACAATACCCCTGTCCGAAAGGGACAAAGAAAATGCCATGGGCGTTAAACGCATTATTCAAATTTGCCATCCCGGCCTTTGTTTCATCTTCTAAAATATAGGTGCCATTGTCTGAAGTATTCCACCATGCCTGGCTTGGACTGGCGGCATTTTCATCAATGAAATTGAAGATCACCCTTATGGTATAAGTGGAGGGGTCATCTTCATATACTTCCCCGTAAATAAGTCCTGGATAATCTGTGTTCTCTTCCTGGCTGTATAGAATGTCAGCATGAGCGCATAGCCAAAGGGCAAGCATGGTAAATGCCCAGTATTTTTTTGTGTATGTCCTCCTTCCCCTATTGGCTTCGGCGGATGGAATGTGTGTGTGTGTGTAAACATGAGGTCTGTTTTTTAGCAGCTATTCAATGATCAATAGTTCGGTAATTTTTTGAAGCATTTGGATAAAACGAAAGGAAGCATCATTTTAGTGATATGCGACTATCTACTAATGATGCTTCCAGCAAGAGCCAGGCTCTTGTGGAAACGATACTAAGCAAAATTGATGGCTTAAACAAGCCGAGACGAAATTTTATCATTTCGATCATTGTACTGTATTTATCTCTACGAGGTCGATACACGTTCAAAGGCATGGAGCGATATGGCACTTACTGTGAAAAGACCTACCGACTCCAATTTGAAAAGTCATTCGATTTTCTCCAATTCAATATTGAGTTAAGTAAAGAACATTTAGGTGCTCACCGGATTATCGCCTTTGACCCAAGTTATCTTCCCAAAAGTGGGAAGCACACCCCACAGCTTGACAAATTCTGGAGTGGTTGTTTGGGTAAATCCGTCAAAGGCCTTGAAATAGGTGGTTTGGGCGTAGTCGGCATAGATGATCATACGGCTATGCCATTGGAAGCTATCCAGACGCCTGGTCAAAAAGAACTCAAAGAAAAAGGACAATCCCTGGTAGATCACTATGCCCAGTTGATCATCGAAAGGAAAGAGCAGCTTCGCCAGGTATCTAAGTATGTGGTCGTAGATGGCTATTTCTCAAAGATTTCCTTTATCGGCCCGGTTTGCAAGCAGACCGATCTAGAAGTTGTTTCTAAATTTCGTAAAGACGCTGATTTGAAATATCTCTACGCCGGTCCCAGAGAAAAAGGGCGTGGCCGGCCCAAGAAGTATAACGGTAAAATCAAGCTGAAGAAAATTGACAAAGACCAATTCCAACTGCTCCACGAAGATCAGGAGGTGAAAATATGGGGATTGATCTGTTGGGCAGTCCGTTTGAAAAGAAAGGTCAATTTAGCCTATGTTGAGTTCCTTGACGAAGGTCAGCCTACAGGCCGGTATGCCGTATACTTTTCAACGGATCTGGAACTGGATGGCCAGTTGATCTACGCTTATTATAAGGCTCGTTACCAGATTGAGTTCTTATTCAGAGATGCCAAGCAATACACTGGTTTGACTCACTGTCAATCCAGAGATGAAAAGAAGATGCATTTCCATTTCAACACCTCCTTGACGGCGGTTGGAGTAGCCAAGGCCGCCCACTACCTGGACCAGGATGTAGAACTAAGAAATGGATTTTCTTTAGCTAACGTAAAGACCTCGTATTTCAATGAACTGATACTGGATTTATTTTTATCCAACTTCGAAATCGACCCAGAACTGGAAAAAAATAAATCTGCCTTGCAAAGGCTATTGAATTTCGGCAAGATTGCCGCTTAAAAAATTACCGAACTATTGCAATGATCAGTAAGATACGGAATTAAGAATAGAAATGCAATGTTGGTATCTCGCCGTACGACGTAGTCTAGAACGCCAATATACATCCGTATGGACCTGTCCGTATGGACTGGCCCACCCATACGGACATGCATTGGAAGTCGGTCCTTTCGCCCGGCGTGCTGATCCCTGGTAAAGCAAAAAACACCGGGTGAATGCCCCGGCAATGGCTTGGCTTAGTACACCCGGTGAGGGCACGCTACTTTAACCTTTATCCATTAACCTTAAAAACCTTTACCCTTTAAACTTGAATACTTTAACCTTATCCCCTATCACTCCACCAACACCCGCAACACCTGCAAAGCCCGCCCCGACTCCTCCATAAGCCGCAAGAAGTAGACGCCCGGTGGCCAGTCTCCAACCGGAATATTTTGAAGCGGCAAAGGGTCAAGCGCGTGCTCCGCCAGGTGCCGGCCGTACGCATCCATCCATTGTGCCCGCGCTGCCCGAGGCATATCCACCAGAGCTTCTAATTGAAGGACTGCCCCTCCGGAAATCGGATTGGGATAGACCCGGTAAGTGCTTACGCTGGAAGGCGGTGCCGCAACCTCCTCCACATCTACAAACTGTAGGCCCTCCTCACAGTTGGGGTGGTAGCAGCCGGCGCTGTCTAGTTTTAGGAGCCAGGCGGTCTGCTGTAATAGGATAGTATCTTCCAAAAAACCTCCAAAGATCAATCCTCCGTCTTCAGTTTCTATCCCACAATTAAGCACCCCAAGATGCAGCCCTCCACTATTATCTAGATACATACGCTCCCAATTGAGCTCACCTGACTGTGTCATGGAAAATACCCAGCCTACACCACCGTAGAAATCTTCTCCCAAGTAAGTATTTGAGGCTCCTACACCGATTATATTACCCGCTTCAGTTAAGAACAAATCAGATATATAATTGCCAAGGCTGACAAAATCAAAGTCGTACTGCTGCAAGACTTCACCCTCTGGGCTGACCCACAATAGAACGGGGGCTCGTCTAACCCCCTGTCCGATTTCCCGGAAAAAAGAAACGAGCAATTGACTATTGTCCAGCTCAATTACATTCTCGGTTTGAGCACCCGATAAATAATACTCCCCGATGGTAGAGGTCCAAAGCTCATTGCCATCCGGGTCTATACACAGCAGCCGCAGCCGTTTGTCTATTCCTGAGCCGCAGGACTGATAGGAAAGGCACTCTCTATAGACGATCACCACATTGCCATTTTCTAATACGGCTAAATCCCGGCTCCTGATCAAACCATATTCCCCTGCGTAAAAGCGCTCCCACAGGATGTTGCCCTCCAGGTCTAATGCCATTACCCACACTTTCTCTTCACCTGGGGAAAGGGTGCCGTGATCTCCATGAACAATGAGCGTGCTATCATTTAAAAAATCGATTCCATAAAATCTATCATTATAAATACCGCCAAATGATTTCAACCATAAACTATCACCTTGCTTACTTTTTTTTAAAAAATAACCATCAATATCGTTAACCTGCCCATTATCGATATTTCCTACAAAAAACACAGCATCATCTGAGATTGCCATTGATTGATTTCCGGAGCCTATACTAACTGAGACCCTGGCTCCATTGCTTACAAC
>NZ_JPOS01000018.1 GCF_000759025.1 Phaeodactylibacter xiamenensis
GAGATGCCGAATTCGACGGCTGCGAGTTGCAACAGTCTTGTTTGGCTCACGGTTGGGAGTACGTGCTAAAAACGGCGAAGGATACTTTGGTAGCCGATCATCCGAACATGGAGAATGCTTCGGCTTTTGGCCATTTGGCCGCAAGTATCGGTCAAAAAAGCTTGTTCCTGCCCCAAATGTATGTGACTAAGCAAGGGTTTGGGCCAGTCAATGTCTTGTTCTGGCATGACCGGACCCGATATGACCGACCTTTGTATCTGTTGACCAGCTTGGAATATGGCCCGCAAGCCGAAACATATTACCGAAAGAGGTATCACATTGAAACCTTTTTCGGCGATATCAAATCTCGCGGATTCCACATTCATAAAACCAGGATTGAAGAGCCTCAAACCTTGTTCAATCTCTTGATCGTGGCTAGCCTGGCTTTCATCATCTGTATCTTGTTCGAGTTTGATGCCCGAACCTCAGCCCAGTTGGGTAAATTCTGCCGTAAAGACCGAATCGATAGCTTGTCCGTGTTTCAGATTGGACTGAGGGCTGTCCGATTTTATGTCAGGCATGCTATGAATCTTTCTTTCCAATTTTCAAAGAACTTCCCGTGAAATAAAAGTGTACGGCAATGAAAATTATTTTAGTCGCAATAAGGATTATTCACTACTGTGTTATATAGATGACCACTTGGATTTAGAATTTCTACTTACCGAAACGATATTAAATAGGGTCTACCCTGAAATTAAAGCCACATCAAGACTGTAGAGGGATGGAAGTATTAAAAAGGGCATGAAAAACCCGGAAAAAGCCAAAAAAGGCGTATTTTCCGGGTCAAACTTTGTTTTGCGTTCACAATATAACCCAATTTTGTTTTGCAGTTACAATTTTTCCGTTCCAATTTGGGGCACATCCACCACAGCCTGGTTTTTCAGCGCACCCGCCTTGGGCAGTTGCATAGCACGCTACCGATAGCTGAGCTGGCAGCATTGCTGCCGGAGCCCCAAAATAGCACAGGCGCCAAGCCTTGGTTTGACAATTACGGCAAGGTCGCCTTGCAATTCCTCAAGGCCTATGAAGGCTGCAGCGACGCTAAGCTGCTGGAGCATATCAATACAAACTGGTCGATGCAGCTGTTTTGTGGCATCCGCCTTGGCAAGAGCGAATGGATCAAGGACAAAGACATTATCTGGAAAGCCCGCAGCTACGTGGCTAACCACCTCACCATAGAACAGGCACAGCCAATACTGGCCAGACATTGGCAGCCCTGGATGGGCGACCTGAGCCGTGGCATGTGCGACGCGACTTGTTATGAATCCTACATCCGCTACCCGACAGACGTAAAACTGCTATGGCAGAGCGCTGAATGGCTGCATGAGCGCATTGCCCTGATATCGAAGGAGCTGGGGCAGCCCCGCCCGCGCAGCAAGTATAACGAACAGCGCAAAAAGCAAATGGCTTATTCGCGCCGCCGGCGCAAGCCCTATGAGCTGGAGCGCCGCCGCCGTCGGCAGCTGCTGCACTTGTGCGCTAAACTGCTGGGCCAACTAGCTTTGCTCTTTGAGCAGTACCGTGCGGCGGGCCAGCGGGAGCTGTGCGATGAGGCGGCCCTGGAGCGCTACGGCACAATTGCTCAGGTCTATGAGCAGCAGCAATGGCATTATGACCACCCCGGCGAGCCCGTGCCCGGGCGCATCGTAAGCCTGCACAAGCCATACATCCGGCCGATCGTGCGGGGCAAGGAGAACAGCCGCACAGAGTTCGGTGCCAAGGTAAACACCTGGCAGGCCGGCGGGCTGAACTTCATAGAGCACTTCAGCTTCGAAGCTTTCCATGAAGGGGTTAGGCTCAAAGAAGCCATTGCCTTCCACCGCAAGCATTTTGGGCAATTGGACAGGCTTGCTGCAGACGCAATATATGCCACGAACAGCAACCGCTCGTACTGCTCGGAAGAGGGCATCAGCACAAGCTTTAAGCCTAAAGGCCGCCGCACATCGGATGCACAGCTGCGCAAGGAAGAAGACCAGCAGCGGGCGCAGCTTGGCAAAGCGCGGTCAACAGAACTGGAAGGGAGCTATGGCAATGACAAAAACCACTACGGCTTGCGCAAGATCAAAGCCCGCAATGAGCATACCGAAACAATATGGATCTTCTTTGGGATGATGACGGCTAATGCGATGAAAGTGGCAAGGCGCAAGCATAAAAAGCTCAGCCGCAGCAGGAAGCCCCGCGCTGCTTAGAGCAACAGTATGATTAAGCCAAGGGCGGACAAGACATCTTGCATTCTAAGGAAATAGCCTAAGGATGCCCTCAACCTCTTGGGCTCTGACATAAAAAAAACAGCCAAAAGGCAATGCCCGGCCCCAAAAAATAGCACAGCCGCGGCAAAAAAATCTCCAGCTAGGCTTGACAATAAGGTCAAAGTAACCAAATTTTATTCTGATCGGGACTCCCGAAAGTGATTTTCAGGGTAGACCCTAGATAGATTAAAATAATTACTTGACAATTCCTTTTAGCGTACCAATTCGTTCCCCTTCTGATACCGCTTCAAAGAAGTACAGGCCTGTAGGCTGCCTGCTCAAATCAATCTCAAAACGCTGTCCTTCCGGGAATTCCAGGCTATAGATACTACGTCCTGCCAAGTCTCTGATTTCAATCAGGATGGGCTCAGCGCAATACTGGCCAAGGTCTAAAGTGAATGCCCCGGAAGATGGGTTGGGTGCGATACTTAGGCCAGGAACCGTGTTGTTTGCTTCTGTTCCCGGAAGCTCAACCCCAAGCGGTAATTGATAATCCGGCCAAAACTGCCGGTCTAGCAGCAGCCCCAGCAGAGCCCGGGCGTAACTGCTTTCGGGTGCTGAATGTATATAGAACATGTTAAGCTATTTTAAAAGATTTAGAATACAGATAGACAGCGGCTGAAGGTTTATGTACGCTATATCAATAGTAACATGGTTAGCCACAGAAAAGCGCAGTACATTTTTTATCAAGCGTATACTGCAAGATAACATTTTAGCTCAAAGCTTGATTGCCAAATCAAAACTTTAACATTGTGAGGGCTTGTTGCTGGTTCAATAACCTGGCACAGCACATCGGGTGAATGCCCTGGCAATGGCTGGGCTTAGTGCACCCGGTGAGGCGGTCTCGCCCGGCGCTCTCTCCGTCTTACGCTGTTTGAGACTCCAATATCTATCCGTATGGACTGGCTCATCCATACGGACAAATTATGGGAAGTCGGTCCCTTCGCCGGGCGGACTGGCCTTGCCTAACAAAGCGCACCGGGTGAATGCCCTGGCAGTGGCTTGGCTTAGTACACCCGGTGAGGCTGCCGCGCCGGGTGCTCTCGCCGTCCGACGTAGTTTGGAAACGAGGTCGGTCCTCTCGCCCGGCGCACTCCTTTCGCCGGGCGTACTGGCCTTCCCTAACACAGCACACCGGGTGAATGCCCCGGCAATGGCTCGGCTTAGTACACCCGGTGAGGCTGCCGCGCCGGGTGCTCTCCTTTCGCCCGACGTGCTGATCCCTGGTAAAGCAAAAAACACCGGGTGAATGCCCCGGCAGTGGCTCGGCTTGGTACACTCGCTGAGGCGCGCGCAAAACCTGACTTTAATCACCCACCCCCAATGACCCCCATCACCCAAAACGAGGTGAGCCTGCCCTAAATTTGCCCCATTGAATTGACCTCACAAACAAGACACACATGACCGCGCAGCAATTGCTCGACAAGTACAATGTCGCCGTTCCCCGCTACACGTCTTATCCTACTGTGCCTTACTGGGATGCTTCCTGCCCTTCCACCGGAGATTGGCAAGGGAGTGTCCTGCAGGCTTTTGGCGAAAGCCGCGAAATCAGCCTTTACCTTCACCTGCCCTTTTGCGAAGCGCTTTGCACCTACTGTGGGTGCAATAAACGCATCACCAAAAACCACGCCGTGGAGTCGCCTTACATCGAGGCGGTGCTCAAAGAGTGGGCCCTGTACCGCGACTTGCTGCCGGGCCGCCCCATCCTCCGGGAACTGCACCTGGGCGGGGGCACACCGACGTTCTTTGCGCCGGAGAACCTGCACTACCTGCTTTCCAATATCCTGAAGGATGTAGACCTGGCGGAGGACTATGAGTTTGGCTTCGAAGCCCACCCGGGCACGACCTCTGCCGAACACTTGTCCACCCTGCGCGATCTCGGCTTTACCCGCCTGAGCATCGGCATTCAGGACTTCGCACCGGAGATTCTGGATATCATCAACCGCAAACAGACTTTTGAGGACGTACGCTTCGTAACCGAAAAGGCGCGGGAACTGGGCTATGAATCCATCAACTACGACCTCATCTTCGGGCTGCCCCTGCAAACCCCGGCCCACATCATGGAGACCATCCGCAAGACCAAAGCCCTGGCACCGGAGCGCATTGCCTTCTACAGCTACGCCCATGTGCCCTGGATCAGCCCTGCCCAAAGAGCCTACTCCGAGGATGATTTACCGAAAGGCAAAGACAAACGGGCACTCTACGAGCTGGGGCGGGAACTGCTGGAAGAAGCGGGCTATGTGGAAATCGGTATGGACCACTTCGCACTGCCCAAAGACAGCCTCTATCAGGCTATGCAGGAGGGCGCCCTGCACCGGAGTTTCATGGGCTACACCCCATTCACCACCCACCTCAACCTGGCACTGGGCGCTTCCTCCATTAGCGACAGCTGGGGCGCTTTTGTGCAGAATGAGAAAAAGATCGAGCGCTATCAGGAGCTGGTCAATGCCGGGGAGTTGCCCATCGTAAAGGGGCACCTGCTGACGGAAGAAGACCGCATCCTGCGGCAGCACATCCTCAATATCATGTGCCGCTACCGGACGAACTGGTCGGATACCGGGCTGCAGTGCGAGGCCCTCTACGCCGGGCTGAACCGCATGGACGAGCTGGAAGCCGACGGGCTTATCATCCGGCGCCCCTTCGAACTCGAGGTGACCGATATCGGCAAGCCGTTCATCCGCAATATTTGCATGGCGCTTGATGCCCGCTACTGGCGTAAGAAGCCCGAGGGGCAGCTCTTTAGTCAGGCGGTTTAGGCCCTTCCAAAGTCAAGCTTTGCAAATGAATCCCTTTTTCCCCATCAAGATTGGGGATTAAGTTGTTACTTTTGATGAACTTTTAACCACAACCCGGTTGATTATGCATTGGAAAGTTGGATTGTACCTCATTGTACTGGCGGCCATCACCTGGTCCTGCCAACCGACAAACCCCAATTATAGGGAGGACATCAATGACGCGGCTTACTTCCATGAGTCTATGAAGAAGCTGAGCGACGTGATTGTGTACGATATTTTTTCGCCACCGGTCGCGAGCCGCATCTATGCCTACGCGAGCATTGCGGGCTACGAGGCCCTGCAGCCGGACTATCCGGAATACCAAACGCTGGCCGGCCAAATCAATGGTCTGGAAGCATTGCCGCAGCCCGAGGAAGGGCAGGTCTACTGCCACCCGCTGGCGTCCCTGCATGCCTTTCTGAAAGTCGGCAAAGCCTTGACATTCTCAGAAGACAAAATGGATGCTTACCAACAGGAACTTTATCAGCGCCTGGACAGCATCCACGTACCAGAGGATGTCTGGGACCGTTCCCTACTGTACGGAGAGGCGGTAGCCGACCACATTCTGGCCTGGGCAGACAAGGATATGTACAAGCAAACGCGGACGTATCCCAAGTTTTCCATCAACGATGACCCCGCCCGCTGGCAGCCCACGCCCCCTGACTATATGGACGGCATTGAGCCCCACTGGCGGGAAATCCGGACGCTGGTCCTGGAATCTCCTCAGCAATTTACACCGCCGCCGCCCACTGAGTTCAGTACGGAAAAAGACAGCAAATTTATGCAGGAGACCATGGAGGTCTACAACGCCCTCGCTGTTGCCGATACCGCTGAGCAAACGGAACGCCGGTCAATCGCTAAGTTTTGGGACTGTAATCCCTACGTGTCCCACCACACTGGCCACGTGATGTTTGCCACCAAAAAAATCACTCCGGGCGGTCACTGGATCGGCATCACCAAAATCGCCTGTGAACAGGATGAGGCCAGCTTTATGAAAAGCGTGGAGGCGTATACCCTGACCTCAATCGCCCTGTTTGATGGTTTCATTAGCTGCTGGGACGAGAAATACCGGAGTAATCTAATCCGGCCTGAGACGGTCATCAACAAATACATTGACGAAGACTGGGTGCCAACGCTCCAAACGCCACCATTCCCGGAACACACAAGCGGGCATAGCGTGATTTCGCGCGCTGCCGCTGTAGCCCTGACTTCGATTTTTGGCGATGACTTTGCCTTTAATGACACCACCGAAGAAGAATATGGCCTGCCCGCCCGTCAATTCAAGTCTTTCTACCATGCCTCCAATGAAGCAGCCGTGAGCCGCCTGTACGGGGGCATTCACTACCGGCCGGCCATTGACTACGGAGTGGCGCAGGGCGAGAAAGTGGGCGAATATGTGGTTGAAGAACTACAATTGAAGCAGCAACTGAGCTCGAAGTAACCCATGCCGGGGCTCGACCGCAAACTCACCCTCTACGGGCTCACCATGATTGCGGTGGGTTCCTGTATTGGCAGTGGTATCTTCGTAACGCCCTACGAGGTGGCGGCGGCGGTGCCCCATCAGGGCATTATACTGTTGGTGTGGATACTGGGCGGGCTGATTGCCCTAACCGGTGCGCTGACGTTCGCGGAGCTGGGCGGCATGTTCCCCACTGCAGGCGGTGTTTATGTCTTTCTTCGGGAAGCTTACGGCCCCTTTGCCGGGTTCCTGTACGGCTGGACCATCCTGCTGGTCATCAACACCGGCGCTTTGGCGGCGCTGGGCATTGCCCTTGCGGAGTATCTTTCCTTTTTCTACGCTTTTTCGGCTTCCGCCAAAATCGGGATAGCCATTGGGGTAATTGCCGGGCTGACCCTGTTCAACCTGGTCGGCGTCAGTGCCAGTCAGTGGCTGTCGAATGTCTTCACCGGGCTGAAGCTGCTGGCTATTGCCGGGCTGATTGGGCTGGGCTTTTGGTTTTATGATGCGCAGCAAGTCACATTTGACCCTTTTACCACGCATAACCTACCTGACAATATCCTTTCTGCTTCCCTTTTGGCACTGGTTGGCGTTCTCTGGTCTTTTGGCGGCTGGCACCATGCCTCTTATCTGGCGGGGGAAGCCGTAGAGCCGCAGCGTACCGTGCCCCGGGCGATGGTGCTGGGCGCGCTGATTGTCACGCTAACCTATGTGCTGGTCAATATCGGCTACATGCTGCTCCTTCCGGTGGAGGCGATTGCGCAAACGACCCGGGTAGCCGGGGATGCAGCGGCGGTAGTTCTGCCGGCAGGCGGGCAAATCATGACGGTCGCAATTGCCATTTCCATCTTCGGCACGATAGGAATTTACACCATGTCTGCTCCACGCATCTACTTTGCCATGGCTCGGGACAAGGTGTTCTTCCCGCAACTGGCTAAGGTGCACCCCCGTTTTCACACCCCGGCGGCAGCTATGTTGGTACAGGCCGCCTGGGCGGTACTGTTGCTGCTGTTCTGGGGCACCTTTTCCGACCTGATCACTTACGTCACCTTCATGGATATTGCCTTTATGGCGCTGGCAGGGGGCAGCATCTTCTACTTCCGCCGGAAACAGCCCGAGCGGGATCGGGTATACCGCTGCTGGGGCTATCCGCTGGTGCCGGGCATTTTCGTGTTCATCAGTACGGCTTTTGTCCTCAACACCCTTTACCAGCGTCCGGTACAGGCCCTTGCCGGGTTGTTTATGCTGGGGCTGGGCATGGCTGCTTTCCGATTTTTCCGTCATAAATAAGGGTGGCGTTCGGCTTACAGCTGCCAATTCCCTATTTTAGTCGCAAATCAGATCAATATGACCGCCCTCAAGACCGCGACAACCCTTAAGGAAAAGATACAGCAACTGGCCAAAGATTTTCATGCCGATGTGGTGGCTATCCGCCGGCACCTCCACCAAAACCCGGAGCTTTCCTATGAGGAAGTGCAGACCGGGCAATACATCGCTGCCCAACTGGAGGCGATGGGCATCCCCTATGAGCATGGGGTAGCTGACAATGGTGTAGTGGGGCTTATCCACGGCCGTAATGGCAGCAGCAAAGTGGTGGCCTTACGTGCCGATATTGACGCGCTGCCCATCACGGAAGCCAACGAGGTACCTTATAAATCTAAAAACGAAGGCGTGATGCATGCCTGCGGGCACGACGTGCACACCTCCTCCCTGCTGGGCGCAGCCCGCATACTCAATACGCTCAGGGAGGAATTCGATGGCACTATCAAGCTCATCTTCCAGCCTGCGGAGGAACGGCTGCCGGGCGGTGCTTCCATTATGATTAAGGAAGGCGTGCTGGAGAACCCCAGACCCGAAAGTATCTTGGGGCAACACGTGCATCCTCCGTTGGAAGCGGGCAAAATCGGCATCAAAGCCGGGCAGTACATGGCTTCCGCCGATGAGCTCTATATGACCGTTACCGGTAAGGGCGGGCACGGGGCACTGCCAATGGACTGCATCGACCCTATCGTCATCACCGCCCACATCATCACGGCTTTACAACAGATTGTGAGCCGCAATGCCAATCCGGGGACCCCAACGGTGCTCACCTTCGGGCAGATTGCCTCCACCGGGGGCGCTACCAATGTGATCCCAAATGAAGTCAAGCTCAAAGGCACCTTCCGCACTATGGATGAGCGGTGGCGCTTCGATGCCCACCAACGGATGAAGAAGATGGCCGAGAGCATTGCTGAGGGCATGGGCGGCCGCTGCGAACTGGACATACAGGTTGGCTACCCCGTACTGCACAACCACGAAGCGCTGACGCATAAAACCCGCGCCCGGGCCGAGGCTTATCTGGGCAAAGAAAATGTAGTGGAGCTCCCCATACGAATGACGGCAGAGGACTTCGCCTACTATTCTCAGGAAATGCCCGCCTGCTTCTATCGACTGGGCACCGGCAATCCGGCAAAAGGCATCACCTCCCCCATCCATACCAATACCTTTGATGTGGACGAGGACTGCCTGGCGCTGAGCACTGGCCTTATGGCCTGGCTGGCGCTAAAAGAACTGGAGGAAGCCTAGTTATGGCCCGCCATAATGACATCGGCCATGCCGGGGAAGCCATTGCCAGGCGCTACCTGGAGGAACGCGGCTACCGCATTCTGGAAACCAACTGGCGCTACCGCCGTGCAGAGGTCGACCTCATTGCTATGGATGGAAAGACTCTGGTTTTCGTGGAAGTCAAAACCCGCAACACCACCGCCTTTGGGGAAATTGAAGACTTTGTGACCCGGAAAAAAGAGGATCTGCTGATCGCGGCAGCCCATGCGTACATGGAGCACATCGACCACGACTGGGAAATCCGCTTCGATATCATCGCCATCCTGTACCTTGATGAGCAATCGTACAGCGTGAAGCACATCGAGGATGCCTTTTTCCCAGGCCTGGAATAATTATTAAAGCGCGCTGTCCCAGAATTGGTAAAGCTCATGACCAGTACCACCAGGCAGGAGGGCCGAGAGTTTAGCCAACAGAAGTGCCTTGCGTGGAGCCAAGTGCTGCTGCCGCTCCTGCAGGAAGAAGTCCGTTGCGGTCCGCCGCCCCTCGTCCGAAAGGCTGCGGTCTTCAGTGATACTCTCCCGCAGGAAGTCGATGCCCTTTGCCCAGCTCTTTAGACCGGCAAGCTGCACCAATACCAGATAGGTCTCCATTTCGGTACTGATGCCGGCCGTGGGTTCCCGGTCCCGGAGGTGGTTCAGGGCTTCTTCCAGATCAGCCTCCGTATCTTCGGCATTATGGTACACCTGCTCCTGATACTGCTGCTTTGCTGCCGCAAAATTGACAGCGCCTTTATGAAAAGAAAACAGGTCGCTGCGTACCTGATCCAGTACCAGAATATCGGGTAAGGCTCTCATCAGTGCCTCGTCTCGGGACATGCGGATTCCTACCTGATTTTCAAGCGTTTTAAGGGCTTGTAAAGCTGTGCGGGCTGATATCTTTGAGGCGTCGAAGTCATTCAGCTTCCATTCGCAAAGCGCTTTTAAGGCAAGGGCGTTGCCTTCCAGGTTATTTCGCGAGAGCTGGCCGCGCTTTTTTACCGCCTTGCTCACATGCCGGTAGGCAACTGCATAGGACAAGGTCGGTGATACAAACACGCCCGACTGAGGAGAAAAACGCTGCTGATTCTCAATAGTAGCGGCTTCGTTGAACGCTTTTTGAGCCCGGTCCAGTTGCCGCATCGCACAACCGGGCAGGAGCAAGGCAAACGTCAGTCCGAGGAAGAAAAAACGAGTCAAGCCAATCATTTTAAGTGTCATTTTGAAGGTTATGGAAGCGCACTTCCGTTAATATCACCAATTTTTACAGCAATCATATCCGGCAACTGCACCGCTTGGGCGGGCAGGTCATCCACCATTAGCACTTCGGGCAGTGGCTCTGCCCAGGGATTTTCCGGGTTGATGAAGGTATGGTTAGCGGGTATCAGGCGCCAGCTGTCCTGATCGGGCAGCTCCGTATCCAGATTGAGGATGAGTTTTTGCAACTGAATAAGGTCAAGGGTGGTAATGGATTGAGAGTTGTTGGCATCCGCTGCTATGCGTAGGTAGGGATTGTCCAGGGGGCTAATGCCCAGGATATGCTGGCTGATGAGGATAAGGTCGAGGGTAGAAACACCGTTGATATCATCCCCGTCTTTAGAAAAACTCAGGGTGAAGTTTTGGCCAAAGGGCAGCCCGCTGATGGCGTAAGTTCCGTTGTCGGCATCCAGGTTGAGCCCGATTTCGTCTATGGAAACGGTGGCGTCAGTAGCATCACCAAAGGCAGTCCGTATAGCGCCTGAAATCGTACCAGCGGTTTGAGGCAAATCTTCCAGGTTGATGCTGTACATGGACCGGCCGTAGGTACCAGCATAAAGCGTACGCGTAGGCTGATGCAGGCAAAGATCGCCAATCACCACAGGGGGCAGGCCAAAGCCCAGCGGCTGCCAGGTCAGCCCTCCGTTGTAGCTGATGTAGACACCCACGTCGTTGCCCAGGTAAAGGTGTTCCGGGTTTTCAGGATCAATGATGATCTCATTCACCGGTACTTCAGGCAGGCCGAAGGAAACGTCCTGCCAGGTTTGCCCGCCATCTTCAGTTTTGAACACGTGGGGCAGGTAGTCGTCAAACCGATAGCCCGAGAAGGTGACGTAAGCCGTCAGGCTGTCCACGGGGCTCGCAGCAACACGCGTCACCCAGCGGTCAGGCAGGCTGCCGGAGACATCTTCAAAAGTCAGTCCGCCATCGGTGCTTTTTTGAACAAAGCCATTGTCAGTCCCTACGAAGATAATATTTGTATCCACCGGAGAAACAGCGATGTCTGTAAGCGTACCATAGACCAGATTGCCGGGTTCATCGGGACCTGTCAGGTTATCGCTCAGAATATTCCAGAACACTGCGCGGTTGGTCGACTTGTAGAGGCGATAAGTGCCATAGTAAAGGCTATTCGGGTTAAGCGGATTGAGGGCCACGGGGGTGCTCCAGTTGCGCCGGTCCCCGCTCATAATACCATTCAGGGCAGCAAAAGAAGGGATACCGCCGGCTACGGAACGCCGGAGTCGTCCACGCTGAGATTCCAGATAGACGAAGTTATTATTGGTGGGGTCAACCAGGCAGCGGAAACCATCGCCACTCCAGATCAGGCCCCAGTCATCCAGCCCCGCTGTAGTGGTGCGTATGGTACCATTATCCTGTGTGCCACCGAAGCGCCGGTCAGGATTGAGGTTAGCGACCTCACAGGTGTAGAACTGCGTGATGGGTAAAGTAGGCTTATGCGTCCAGGTTTCGCCATCGTCTTCTGAAATGTACAGTCCTCCATCATTGCCAAGGACCATGTAATCCGGGTTATTCGGGTCAATATACAGATCATGCTGATCAACATGTACGGAAGTGCCCGTGATATTGGCCCAGCTTCCACCACCGTTGTCCGTGCGGTAGAGCCTGAGACTAGGCAGGAATACCGTTTCCGGTAAATGCGGATGAGGGAACAGGCGGCCAAACCACCACATAAAGTCGACCCCGTTGACACCACTTATACCGGCATTATACCAGCTATCGCCACCGTCGTCACTTCGGTAAACTGCCTCCAGGTATCCAATCGTATCAATCAGTTGGGCGTAGATCACTTGCGGATTGGCGGGAGACAAGGCCAGGCCGATACGACCGGTTGCTCCGCCCGGCAGCCCATTGGTGAGATGTTCCCAGGTATCGCCGCCATCATAAGAGCGATAGATGCCAGAGCTATTGCCGCCATAGCGATAGTAGCCAGGCGTGCGTACCCGCTCCCAGGTCGCCGCATAAATGGTATCAGGATTGTGCGGGTGCAGCACCAGGTCGATCGCCCCTGTGGAATCGTTGAGATATAAAACCTGCTCCCAGGTCGCTCCGCCATCATCGGTACGGTACACGCCCCGCTCCGGATTATCGGCATACAGCCGGCCCATGGCTGCCACGTAGACCCGGTTGGGGTCTTGCGGGTGCACCTCCAGCCGCCCGATACTACCACTTTGCTCCAACCCAATGGGCTCGAAAGAAGCACCGCCATCCGTACTTTTGTACATACCAACGCCATCGTAAGCTATAGAGCCGCCCCCGGCATTCGCTTCACCGGTACCCACATAAATGATAGAGGGATCAGAAGGGGCAATATCAAGGTCACCAACGGAAAGGCTGATCTGATCATCAAAGACGGCCTCAAAGGTGTCCCCACGGTCATAGGACCGGAATACGCCCCCTGATGCCGCCCCGACCCAGATGGTATCCGGGAAATCCGGATGTACATCAAGAGCAGTGATCCGGCCACCAACATTCATGGGACCTTCAAAATTCCAACCGGCATTTTGCGGGCTGCGGGCCAGCAATTGCGCCATGGCCTGTTGGTGCTGTCGCGCGCTGCGGGTGTACACCTTGTGGTTAATACCATCCGGATACGCCCGCTGCCGGAATAGCCAGTCGCTGGGTTCTTCCTCCTCGTATTCTTCTTCGTAACTCGCAATACCAGGATCAGAATGGCAGCCCTGCCCGAGCAGCGCAAACAAAATAAAATAAAGGATTAGGTTTAAGTTTCTCATAGGGATTACAATTGAGGTGCCAAAAAGGCAAAATAAGAGATACCAAGTGCTCTGCTTGCAGGATATGAGGCTATCGGAGTGTTTTGAACGGAACTTCTCCTGCCACAAGATAAGGAATGACTTGTATTTACATTCCGGAATAGGGCAAGAACTTGGTAGGATAAAAAGCAACCCAACGGGAAGGAATACTGATTTTCTGCAAACACCCTGTTACGATGAGCCAATACAGCATACAGCGGTACTCATGGAGTTCACACCTTGCCTGGCAACGGGCCGGAGCACTTACAGCGTGGCCTTGTGATGGCAACTTGTGTGTACTCTACGCAAAAAGAAAGGGCGGAAGGATAACCTTCCACCCAGTCTTTGTGTGGCACTTGCCCTTACCCCCCAATAACGAGCAAGCACGCACTTTTTAAATGCCTGATGGCATTGGTCTCTAAAAGGTCCTATTGCGCGAGCAACGGGTCAACTACCCCCCAGTATTGACCACGCTGCTCACAACAATAGACCTTTGTAAGCTACACAAGGCAGCCTACATCGGCTTTTATCCAGGTATGCGAAGCAGGGGCGCATAACCTGTTGTTTATACACAGCTACCACCTGTTTGGGGCTACCGTGCAAACGATGTCTTGGTAAATAAAAATTGGTATGTAGATAGGGGGGTACCACCCAAACAATGCGGATGCACCTCTCTTTTTGAATAGCTCCTTCGGAACAGGCGAAAATCGTTTCGCCCTGATGACACAATATTAGAAAAAATCCTAATAAAGGTCAACTGTTGCTTTTGTTTGTTACTCTCTTTTTGCTCTTTCTGTCTACTTGTACGCCCTCCAAACAGTAAGGTTACGTCAAATTGTCAGTTTTTTTCCGGCTGGCACGCTGTTTGCACGCATCCCTGCACCGGGCACTGTTGTAAGGTGCTGTATTCCTGATAGTTATTTGAATACACTTGCAATCAAAAAAACTAAAAAATTCCTGACCAATGCAGAAAGGCAACATATCTGTACAAACGGAGAACATCTTTCCGATCATCAAGAAGTTTCTCTATTCTGATCACGAAATTTTCCTGCGGGAACTCGTTTCCAATGCGGTAGATGCCACCAACAAGCTGCGCACCCTTGCTAAACGCGGTGAAGTCAAAGGCGATATTGGCGATACCACGATTGAAATCCTGCTGGATGCGGACGCCCAAACCCTGACCATCCGGGACAAAGGGATCGGCATGACCGCTGATGAAGTACAAAAATACCTGAATCAGGTGGCCTTCTCCAGCGCATCCGAATTTTTAGAAAAGTACAAAGATGATGCTTCCATCATTGGGCACTTTGGCCTGGGCTTTTACTCTGCCTTTATGGTGTCTTCTAAAGTGGAGGTCAAAACCCTTTCTTACCAGGAAGGTGCACAGGGGGTTACCTGGACCTGCGAAGGCAACCCGGAGTACACCCTTGAGGAAAATGATAAAGACTTCCGCGGTACCGATGTGATCCTGCACATCAATGATGAGGATAAGGAGTTTCTGGAAAACCACCGCATACAGCAGCTGCTCGACAAGTACTGCAAGTTCCTGCCGGTTGAGATTAAGTTCGGCACCCGGACTGAAACCGTAACCGAGGGCGAAGGCGATGACGCAGAGGAAAAGCAGGTGGAGGTTGACAACATCATCAACAACCCCAGCCCGGCCTGGCGCAAACAGCCTGCTGACCTGACGGATGAGGACTACAAAGCCTTCTACAACGAGCTCTACCCATTCAGCACCCCACCGATGTTCTGGATCCACCTGAATATCGACTACCCCTTCAATCTGACCGGTATCCTGTACTTCCCCAAGCTGGGCAACAACTTTGAGGTCCAGAAAAACAAGATACAGCTGTACAGCAATCAGGTCTATGTCACTGATGATGTGAAGGATATTGTACCGGAATTCCTGACGATGCTGCACGGCGTAATCGACTCACCGGATATTCCCCTCAACGTTTCGCGCAGCTACCTGCAGAGCGATTCAAATGTTAAGAAAATCACCGGCTACATCACCAAAAAGGTAGCCGACAAACTGGCGGACCTTTATAAAAAGGAGCGGGACAACTTTATCAGCAAGTGGGACGACCTCGGCGTCTTCATTAAGTACGGTATGATTTCCGATGAGAAATTCTACGACCGTGCCCTCCCCTTCACGCTGGTGAAAAGCCTGGACGGCACCTTTACGCCAATTGACGAGTACAAAGAGAAAGTAAAAGAGCAGCAGACCGACAAGTACGATAAAATCGTCATGCTCTACACCCACGCTCCGGACCAGCACAACACCTTTACGGAAGCGGCTAAGAACAAAGGTTATGACGTGTTGATCTTCGACAACGTCATCGACAACCACTTCATGCAGCACCTGGAGCAAAAGCTTGGCGACGTGACCTTCGTGCGCGTAGACTCGGATACCGTTGATAATCTGGTACAAAAAGACGAAGCCACCGAGTCCGTTTTGAACGAAGACGAACAAAATACCGTAAAAGGGGTCTTCGAGAAAATCGTCACAGACAAAGGCAGCAGCGTAATTACTAAAGCTCTATCGCCGGAAGATCAGCCGGTGACTATCACCCGCCCGGAGTTTATGCGCCGCATGAAGGAAATGCAGAGCCTGCAGGGTATGAGCTTTGGCGATTTCCCCGACAGCGTCAACGTGGTCGTAAACACCAACCACCCGCTTGTGGCGCAAAAGCTGCTCAAGGAAGAGGATGAAGGCAAACAGCAGGAGGTAGCCGACTATCTCTATAAACTGGCTATGCTCAATCAGCAAATGCTGAAGGGCGCAGACCTTACTGCCTTTATCAATAAGAGCCTCGACTTCCTGAAGTAAGCAGGAGGAAATAGCAAAACAGAGGAGCCCTCAGCCGCTATAAATGCCTGCTGAGGGCTTTTTTTGTTTGTCAGCGCTGCCCATTCAGGGCTCCAGTTCCGCTTCCAGATGGGCCGCTTTTTCAGCTCTTGCCCCCTGAAAAGCGGTTTGGTTAAGCAATGCCACAGCAGTGCCCAACTCATCGTTTTGGATATGCGCCAAGACCAGCAGCCAGTACAAATCTCCCTTTTCCACCGTTGTCTCTTCCATCTGATGTAAGATATTGATGGCCCG
Source organism: Phaeodactylibacter xiamenensis (assembly GCF_000759025.1). GTDB lineage: Bacteria > Bacteroidota > Bacteroidia > Chitinophagales > Saprospiraceae > Phaeodactylibacter > Phaeodactylibacter xiamenensis. The sequence continues at coordinate 16,232 of NZ_JPOS01000018.1, forward strand.
CTCCGGCTGCCAGTCTCCAAGTAAAGCACTCGCCATTAACAGTCCGGCCTGAACATCTTCGGGATGCTCATTCAGGTACCGCTCCAAAAAAACAAGGCTCCCTTTGAAGTCCCCCTGATCGTAAAGCTGCAATGCGGCTTTGAGCCCGGCGTCCATTGCAGTACCTGTTACTATCGCTGCACTACGCAAGCTGAGGTAAGCCGGCTGAAGGGGTTCATAATAAGCTGCAAATATTGCCTGATGCCGGGTAGCGGACTCATACTGCCAAAGCGCATATGCTCCCGCAACAATCAGCAGGACTGCTGCCGCCTGGTTCATCCACACCCGTGGGAACGAACGCCCCCGGGCCGGAAAATGTATTGCCCCCAGCTCTTCCAGGGCAGCTTCATCTGCTGCAGAAAAAGAATGATCCGTATACCCTTCAGCAGCAGCAGCGCACAGCGGGCAGTCCAGCAAATGCGCCTCCACCTCATGCGCCTGCCGGGGGCTAAGCTCATGATTGGCATACCTTTGAAGCTCCCGCGCTGACAGGCAGCGCCGCTCCTTAAAAAATGATTTCATACTCCAGATTTTAAGCGGCCGGTACCGGTACCGAACCCGCTAAGACCTCTCCGACAGTAGCTCCCGCAGTAGCACAGACAGCTTTCGCCGCCCGTTTTGTAGATAGCTTTTTACCGCTTTAAGATCATACCCCAATGTTTCGCTGACCTGCTTATAGGTCATTTCTTCGAGGTAAAAAAGCTCAATACATTGGCGCTGTTTCGTCTCCAGTTGTTCCAGCGCCTGCGGTAGCAAGTCGGTTAAATGAGGGTGTTCTCTACTTATATGTCGCAGTAAACCCTCATTTTCCACAAATTCACCGGCATTTTTTTCAAAAAAAGTTTCTTCCCCGTTTAAAAAGGGACCAGCAGCCTCTATTCTGTACCTCGAGACACAAAGGTTTCGGGCAGTCCGGTTAAGCCAACGCGGCAGAGAATCAATTGATTTGGAGGCAGGTAATTCCATTAGAGCAGCAAAGACCTCCAGGGTAATATCCTGACGGTCTGCCACCTGTTGCAGGTGGGTACAGCATAATTTATAGACCAGGTGGTGATAACGCTGGTAAATTTCGTTGAAACAAGCCTCATCCCGCTGCTCCTGCCAGGCGGCAAGCAGTTGTTCGTCGGTCCAGTCTGATCGCCTGCGTGGAGCAAAGCGGAGGAAGAGCTTCATACCAATGCTGTAAGTCTATGCAATATAATGAACTTGACACAAACCACCAGCAAGTTGTTCAACGTAGTATACTTAGAAGAAAAACAGAGCGCGCATCCGTATAAATTATGGAATCATCCATTTGGGGTTACCAGGGTTTAGTTTGAAAACACATCAGGTTTTATCAGGGCAGCAAGATAGTGACAAAGCAGTAAGATAAAAACTTTTTTGCGTATTTTATTCACTTTGTCATTTTTTTGATTACAAACCATTCTACATGGCGATCGGTTGTAATAAAAAACATGTTATGCCGCAAAATGCCGATCAAAACAAACAAAACGCTATAGCTTATTATGAAACGGCCTTTAACGGAGCCCCAAAGGAAGCCGTTGACCGCTATGTAGGCGATCAGTATATTCAGCACAACCCATTGGTAAAAGACGGGAAAGCAGGGTTCATAGAATACTTCGAACGCATGGCTGAAGAATACCCGGATAAGCAAGTGAATTTCGTAAGAGCGGTTGCTGAGGGAGACTTAGTCGCTTTACACACCCATCAAGTATGGCCCGGACAGGAGGAATATGTCACTATGGACTTTTTCCGGTTTGACGAGCAAGGGAAAATTGTCGAGCACTGGGATGCCATCCAACAAATACCCGACCATTCAGAAAACGGCAACCCGATGTATTAATCCGGCTGTCCGAAATAGGCCCGGTAAATCCGTTTGCGGGGGTAGAAACCAATGAAAATAGCCGGGTACATCAGTAGCGTAACAAGGGCATTGGGGCCTTTGAAAGTAATATCATCGACGATGCGGGAGGTATCCTCTGTGACTTTTTCCACCACGTGACGATGGTGCCAGTACCGGAGCGGAAAAGGCAGTGTCTCCCCTTCATCCACAAAGTAGGCCTGCTGCCCATTCACCCCATCTTCAGTAATCAGGCTGACCCAATCTGCTTTTATGGGGCTTAGGAAACGGAGATGCACCCGGTCGCCTTTTTTGGAGCCTGTGAATTCCACGATTTCAAGTTGGCCCTGTTTTGGGGTAAGTGCCTCAAACAGATCACGGTCAAAGCGGCTCATCACCACTTTGTAATTCCCGCTGACTATAGTTGTGAGCTTCAGATTCATATTATCGTTTTGACAGAAGCTGAACGCCGGCCGGCAGGGTTTGTTTAATCCTTTGGCAGTTCCAGCTCGGCAAATACAGGCAGGTGGTCTGACGGTAGCCGTCCACCCCAGCTTTCCGACAGTGCAGCATGACGGTGCACCATAACTCCCCGGGTCACAAAGATGTAATCAATCCGCTCTCCGGTGCCAGGCACCTTGAAGCTGTCCGTCCAAGTCGCGTTCGGACCATGATGGGGCATTTCTGAACGGTGCATGGCGTCTTCCACCGGGCTGTTTGCAGCCGTGATCGCATTGTAGGGTAATGACCCTGGCCCACAGTTGAAGTCGCCTGTCAGCATTACCGGTGCTTCGCCTGCGATACTACGGATTTTCCGTAGGATTAGCTTTGCGCTTTCAAGGCGGGCCGTATCGCCCCGGTGGTCAAAATGGGTGTTGAAAACAAAAAACACGCCCTCGTTTCGTTTGTCCCTCAACTTCACCCAGGTAGCAACTCTTGGCAGGGCGGCATCCCAGCCTTTACTGCCGGCCTCATTCGGGGTGGGCGAAAGCCAGAAAGTACCGCCATTGAGCTTCTCGAAACGTGCGTACCGGTACAAAATGGCAGAAAACTCATTATCAGGATCCGGTTGGGCACTGCCATCCGTACGGCAGTGCCCAACCCATTCGTATTCGGGCAACATAGTTGAAATTTCATCCAGCTGTGCACGGAAGGCTTCCTGCACCCCAATGATGTCTGCCTGATGAAAGCGGATGATGCTGGCCACCTTTTCCTTGCGGTTGGGCCAGTAGTTGACCCCATCGTCCGGATTCGGGTAGCGGATATTGAAGGTCATCACATTAACAGGCTGGGCGCTAAGAACGGTACTCAGTAAGAAGAGCAGGAAAATACCGAGGGCTTGGGCTTTCATTTTTCTTTCAAAGGTAAGTGATTCCTTAGATTTGCAGAGAACCAACCAAAATGAAATCATGCGATTGCTAAAGCCTGTTTACCAATTGCTGCTAGCCGCGCTTCTGACACCATTTTGGCTGTCTGCGCAAAATAGCGACAATGTATCCGTTACATTGGAAACTCCTCATAATACAGCACTGGTGCACCTTCACTACCTGCAGCCGGCTACCTATGATCCAGCTACTGCTGCCCGCACCCTTTATGGTGTGGCTGACAGCACCCAGGCAAGCCGCCTTGCCATAAAGCTCAAGCAGGTCTACGATGGGCTTGGCTTGTACGTTCGCCTTAACCGCATACCAAAGGAAGCCGATTACGTCGATTCCACGGTTGCGCAATCGGTGTTCACGCCCTTCCCCAACGAGCTGCCTCAGGTTTACCTGGAAAAAGTGGATGGCCGATGGTACTACTCAGAGGAGACCGTCAGTCAGATCAACACCCTGCACGAAGAGGTCTACCCCTTCGGCACCGACCTCCTGCTACAGCTCATACCGCATATTGGTGAACGCGAAATACTGGGGCTGAAAGCCTGGCAACTGGTGGGCTTGCTCCTGCTCCTGATTTTGGCAGTTGTGGTCCATTTTATACTTAGCCGGCTGCTCAAACCTGTGGTCAGAAAGCTTTCCCACTCCCGGCTCTACCCATCACTGGTGCCGCCCAGGCTGGTCTGGACCATCGCCCGTCTTATCAGTGTGCTGGTGGTGGTAAGAATGCTTAAGCTGTTCGTGCCCACCTTACAGCTTCCCATTGAAGCGGCCAATTTCACCATTGTGGCCATTAAGCTGGTCACGATTGGGCTGGTGATAGGCATTTTGCTGCGCATCCTGGATGTGATTATCCTGTATGCCGGAAAGGGCGCCCAAAAGACCGAGAGCAAAATGGACGAGCAGCTGCTGCCGGTCATCGAACGCGGGGTGCAGTTCCTGATTTTTGCGGGCGCCATCATACAAATGCTGCGGGTATTTCAGGTGGACATTACCACGCTTATTGCCGGTATTTCCATTGGTGGCCTAGCCATTGCCCTGGCAGCTCAGGATACAATAAAAAACCTCTTCGGCTCCCTCACTATTTTCATGGACAAGCCTTTCCAGATCGGTGACTGGATCAATTTTGCTGGTGTGGACGGTACGGTGGAGGAAGTTGGTTTCCGGTCTACCCGAGTACGGACCTTTGCCAACTCCCTGGTGTATGTACCCAATGGGAAAGTGGCTGATATGGTGGTGAACAACTACGGGCTGCGTCAGTACCGGCGTTACAGTACCACGCTGGCGCTGACCTATGACACCCCACCGGAGCTGATTGAGAAATTTGTGGAAGGGCTGAAGGCTATTGTCGCCCGCCACCCGCTTACACGCAAGGACTACTACGAGATCCACCTGAATGGCATGGGGGCGCACTCCCTGGATATCTTATTCTATATCTTTTTTGAGGCACCCAGCTGGTCGGAGGAATTAAAAGGCAGGCACGAAATCCTGCTCGAAGTGCTCAAGCTGGCGAAAGCCCTTGGCGTACGGTTTGCTTTTCCTACCCAAACCCTGCACCTTGAAGAAATGCCGGGCACCACGCCAACTACGCCGCACTACAATACAGACCCCAATGAACTGGACCGGCGCCTACAGGACTTCATGAAACAGCATAGCCAAAATTAAAGACGCGCGTGCAACCCGGGAAAAAGAAAATCCCCCGCCCGGCAGGAAAGCCGGTGCGGGGGATTTTTATGTTAACCGATGGCTTAATTAGCCATTCATGGAAGTCAGGAATTCTTCGTTGGAAGAGGTATTGACCATGTGCTTACGCAGGAACTCGAATGCCTCGTCCGGCTTCATATCGGCCAGGTGGTTGCGGAGGATAAACATCCGCTGTAAAGCATCTTTGTCCAACAGGAGGTCTTCCCGGCGCGTGCTCGACTTGGTCAGGTCGATCGCAGGGTAGAGGCGCTTGTTCGCCAGTGAGCGGTCAAGCTGCAGCTCCATGTTGCCGGTACCCTTGAATTCTTCGAAGATCACACCGTCCATCTTGGATCCGGTATCGATCAGGGCAGTTGCCAGGATAGTCAGAGAGCCGCCGTCCTCGATATTACGGGCGGCACCGAAGAATTTCTTAGGCTTGTGCAGGGCGTTTGCTTCAACACCACCGGAAAGCACCTTGCCGCTGGCAGGTGCTACGGTATTGTAAGCCCGTGCAAGACGAGTGATAGAATCCAGCAGGATAACCACATCGTGCCCGCTTTCCACAAGGCGCTTGGCTTTTTCCAACACGATATTCGCTACACGCACGTGATTGTCAGCAGGCTCATCGAAGGTAGAGGAGACCACTTCTGCATTCACACTGCGCTTCATATCAGTTACTTCCTCCGGGCGCTCATCGATCAGCAATACGATCATGTAGCACTCTGGGTGGTTTTTTGCGATAGCGTTGGCAACGTCCTTCAGCAGGAAGGTTTTACCTGTTTTTGGCTGAGCAACGATCAATCCACGCTGTCCTTTGCCGATCGGCGTGAAGAGATCAATCATCCGGTTGCCAATATCTCGGCCGGTAGGCGAGCTGGTAAGAGTGAACTTCTCCGTTGGGAACAGTGGCGTGAGGTAATCAAAAGGTACCCGGTCACGGATATCCTGTGGCTCAAGACCATTGATACGGGACACCCGCAACAGCGCGAAGTACTTTTCTCCGTCTTTTGGAGGGCGAATAGCACCTCGTACCGTATCCCCGGTACGCAAGCCGAAGAGCTTGATCTGAGAAGGAGAGACATAGATATCGTCAGGTGAAGTCAGGTAGTTATAATCGGAGGAGCGCAGGAAGCCATATCCATCCGGCATCATTTCCAGGATGCCTTCGCCCTCGATAATTCCATCGAGTTCAATATCGAACTTTTCTTCAGGTTCAGTTTTGGGCTCCTTCTCCTTACGCTTGGAAGGGGGAGGGCTATCCGCTCTTTTTCTTTTATCCTCTTTTCGGTTCTGCTCTCTTTGGTCAGAGCGGGGCGCCATCTCCTTTTGCTTTTCCTCTGGCTCATCAGGCATTTCTTCCGGGGCATCATCTGCCGGTTCCGGCTTTTTGTTCCCTGAATTATCATCATTGGCGACTTTTACTACCCTACGTGTAGAGCGGCGGCGGCCACCATCTTTTTTGCCGTTGTCATCGTCCTCCTCCGAATCATTGGTCCGTCGGTTAGGCTTTTTGTCAAAAGAGCGGCGTTGGGGCTTGCTATCCTCCTCTTCTTCTGCTTTGCCGGAATCAGTATCTGTACCTTCGCCGGAGGCAGCCTGATGGTCTAAAATTTTGTAGATCAATTCTTGCTTGTTCAGGCGTTTATACCCGGAAAGCCCAAGTTTTTCGGCTAGTTCCCGGAGCTCTGGAACCAGCATGTAGTTTAACTGTGATATATCTAACATAGTATCGCTGTGTTACTTAGAGTTTGATTTGTGTGTCGCTTAAGGACGGTTTGTGTGGTTAATGAAATGAATGAGTTTGGGGAAATAGTAAAAGCGGAGGCATGAAAAAATTCTTGCTATTCCTATGGATGAACTCCTAGGTTTGACCCTGGAAACCACTCCTGAAGACAGGGGGCGAGCGAGTTCATTCAAGCTTCAATTAAGATGTTCAGGAACATCCAAAACACATGACGTGTCACTTAAAATCTTAACCTTTATAAACTTGCAGGAATAAGCAGGATAGAATTTGTGCGCCTTGGAACGCTCTCACAGAGGCTGTATTGGCGTGCATTTGTGCTTTGGTGCTACAAAAATACGTTTATTTTCTGAATTCAAATAGTATCTTTGCAAAAATTAAACTGATTATTCTTCCATAAGTTCAATCGGGAACTGCCACCCGCCAAAATCTGTAAAAGAAAACCGCATCATGCTGGAACTTAACTTTCTGAGAGTCAATACAGAACGTGTAAAAGAAGGCCTTAGGGTCCGCAACTTCTCAGATGAAGCACTATCCATTGTAGACGACATTATTAATCTTGACGACCGCCGTAAAGCCACACAGACTGAACTGGACAGCCTGCTGGCGGAGCGCAATACGCTCTCCAGGGAAATCGGGGAGCTTTTCAAGTCAGGCCAGAAGGACGAAGCCGAACAAAAACGCAGCCGGGTCAACGATATTAAGGAGGAGGCAGCAAGCCTGGAAGACGCTCTGAAATCGATAAAAGCCGAGTTGGACGAAGCCTTGTATCAGGTACCCAATATCCCGCATCCTTCTGTCCCTAAGGGCTCTACCGAGGACGACAATGAAGTCTATAAAGCATGGGCAAAAGATCTGCCAGAGATGGGCGACGATGCTTTGCCGCACTGGGAACTGGCTAAAAAATACAACCTCTTTGACCTGGAACTGGGTACCAAGATCACCGGTTCCGGTTTCCCGCTGTACCGGGGCAAAGGGGCTCGCCTTCAGCGGGCGCTCATCAGCTTTTTTCTGGATGAAGCCAACCGGGCGGGCTATGAAGAAATTCTGCCACCGCTCATCGTCAACGAGGATTCTGCCCGCGCTACCGGTCAGCTACCGGATAAGGAGGGGCAAATGTACCATATAGAAAAGGATGGCTTTTACCTCATCCCCACCGGTGAGGTACCCATCACCAATATTTTCCGGGATGAGATTCTGTCGGAAGATGATTTCCCGGTAAAGCTAACCGGGTACACCCCCTGCTTTCGGCGCGAAGCCGGTTCCTATGGTGCGCATGTACGGGGACTAAACCGGGTACATCAGTTTGACAAGGTGGAAATTGTACGCTACGAACACCCCGACCGTTCCTACGAGGCGCTGGAGGAGATGCTCGCACACGTAGGCGGGCTGCTCGACAAACTCGGGCTGCCTTACCGTATACTGCGCCTTTGCGGGGGCGACCTGGGCTTCACGGCTGCACTTACATTCGACTTTGAAGTCTATTCTGCCGCGCAGCAAAGGTGGCTGGAGGTGAGCTCTGTGTCCAATTTTGAGACTTACCAAAGCAACCGGATGAAGCTGCGGTTTAAGGATGGCAAGTCCACCCGGCTGGCGCACACCCTGAATGGGTCTGCACTGGCACTGGCGCGTATTTTTGCAGCCTTGCTGGAGAACAATCAAACTGCAAATGGAATTATTATTCCTAAAGTATTGCAAAGCTACACCGGCTTTGACCTGATTGATTAACCAAAATGATTCGCGCAGACAGAATCTTAAAATTGCGAAGCTATGGTCTTTGATATGGGCTATATGATTGTGGCAGGCGTTATGTCTTTGATCGGCATGTTCGTTAGCCAGCGACTGAAGAGCAAGTTCAGCCATTACAGTCAAATTCCCCTGCGCTCCGGCCTGCCCGGTTATCAGATTGCTCAGCGGATGCTTGATCATTATGGCATTCGGGATGTCAAGATTGTGGAGGGGCAGGGGTTTCTTACTGACCACTACAATCCGGTGAGCAAAACGGTAAGCCTTAGCCCGGACGTGTACCGGGGCAATACGATCGCTGCGGCGGCAGTAGCTGCACACGAATGCGGGCACGCTGTGCAACATGCACAAGCCTATAGTATGCTACAGGTACGCTCTGCCCTCGTGCCAATGGTCAATATCTCGGCTATGGCACAGCAGTGGCTGTTAATCATTGCTTTCATGACCTTGTCGTCCATGCCTTCAATTATGCTGATCACGATTGCAGCATTTGGGGTAACGGCTTTATTCAGCTTTATTACCCTGCCTGTAGAGTTTGATGCCAGTAAGCGGGCACTGGCCTGGCTGGAGAGTAGTGGCGTAACCGCCGGGCAAGAGCAGGCAGGCGCCAAGGATGCCCTTTGGTGGGCGGCTATGACCTACGTTTCAGCGGCGCTGTCAGCACTTGTAATGCTGCTTTACCTGCTCATGCGGTACTCTGCGGCCACACGGGATTAGCCATCGTTACAGGCTCCGTAAAGCGAATTTGCTTAATAAATCGCTCGAATTTTATGTATTTTTGCCCTGCTTTGGCTACCGGTATACGTTGACCGAAGCCAGAAGGCAACCAAATTCATCCACTGCTTAAAACTTACGCTCATGCAACAGGAAGAAGTTGATATTTATATTGAGGCGGCAAAAGAAGGTATGGACCATGCCGTGGAACACCTGCAAAAAGAGCTGCTCAAAATCCGTGCAGGCAAAGCTACCCCGGATATGCTCTCCGGCCTGACTGTACCGTACTACGGTTCGCAGACGCCACTGAATCAAGTCGCTAACGTAAGCACCTCTGACTCCCGTACGCTCGTTATTCAGCCCTGGGAGAAAAGCATGATTCAGCCAATCGAAAAAGCGATTATGGAAGCCAACCTCGGCTTCACCCCGCAAAACGATGGAGAGGTGATCCGCATCAATATCCCCGCCCTTACCGAAGACCGCCGTAAACAACTGGTAAAGCAGGCAAAAGCTGCTGCCGAAGATTCGAAGGTAGGGCTGAGAAGTGCCCGCCGCGATGCTATGGAACAGATCAAAAAAGCAGTGAAAGACGGCTACCCGGAAGACATGGGCAAACGCATGGAAGAGGAAGTCGAAAACATGACCAAGTCTTATTCCAGTAAGATCGATAAGCTCGTCGAAGGCAAGGAAAAAGACATCATGACCATCTAAAGTGCCGCTTTAAGGCACCCCGCTGGCATATCCTGTTATTAATAATCAAAGATTTGGCTTGGTCTTTCCAACCAAATGCCCTACCTTTGTCGCACTTTTGAGAAAAGGTAGAATTTACACAGAAGGATAAAGAAAATACCGCAATGAAGCGTACATATCAACCCTCAAGAAGAAAGCGTAAGAATAAGCATGGTTTCCGTTCACGGATGGCAACGAAAAATGGTCGTAAAGTACTGGCAAGCCGCCGGAAGAAGGGCCGGAAGAAGCTGACCGTTTCTAACGAGACTCGCCTGAAGTAATAACAGGGGCCATCCCGCCCCTTTCACTTATTACGCTTGCGCGGTGTACAGTATTGAGATGTACACTGCGAAAAAAGATGGAGCTAAGCAGGAATTGCCCTGTACTTAGCTCCATCTTTTGTATTTATATCACAAGTTTGGCAAGGTGGAAATAACACTGCTACCATCTACTGAATATCATCTCCCCTGAGTATGCGGTAACGCTTGCGTGCTTCCACAGCAAGTGTACTATTGGAGTAATCGATAAACAGCGTTTCGTAAAGCTCTTGTGCCTTGCTCGGCTGTTCCAACTGATTTTCGTAAAGCGATGCCAGTTGGTAAAGGGCATTATCTGCCCGGATTTCATCCGGATGATTGTCCACTATTTCCTGTAGCAATGCTGCTGCTTCCTCATAGTTGCGCTTTTTCTTCTGAATTTGTGCTTTCAGATAGAGCACATCGTCTCCCAGAGAATGGTTAGGGAAGCTGGTTTTGAGGGAGTCCATTTTAGCAAATGCTTCCCCGAAGCGGTTTTGGAATACCAGAAGGTCGGCATCAGCATATAGTTTTAGTGCCGTTTCTGTGGTATCCAGCCCAAGATTATCCATAATGAATACGGATAAATCGAGTGCATCATTTGCAATCAGCTTGGATGTCGAAGACTTCAGAATATCAAATTGTGCCTGAGCCCACTGGAAATCGCCGGCGTAGTAAGACAGCCGGGCATTCCGGAAGCGCGCCTCATGGCCAAGCAGATCTTCCTTAAATGCTTTATCTACCTGGGAATACAGCAGCGTGGCTTCCCAGACTTCGCCCTGCATTAGGTTATAATCAGCCAGTGACAGCTTCCCTCTGGCCTGAACATTTGGGTTGACGTTCGGGTAAGCAATCATTTGATTGAGCAGCTCAATGGCTTTGTCGAGGTCATTGATGTAGAGGGCTTCCAGCTCAGCGAGCTCAAGGATGATTCTGGCGGTCACTTTAGAGCGGCCAAATTCAGTCAGGAACTCTTCGTATTCTTTTTCCAGCTCCCGGAGTTCCTCCATAGTGTAATCGTACCCACTAACGAGCTGTTTACGCTTGGAGCGCAAAGACTGCCTCTTGGCGTCGAGATAATAGGGCGATTGCGGGCCTTTTTCATCCACGATGTATTCGTAGGCTTTAATAGCCGCTGCGTAGTCACCATCATTTGCAGCGATATCAGCAAGGGCGAACACCCGGCCGCCGTTTTCATTATAGCGCCGGTCGAGGGCACGCATCTGACGAAGCGCCCCGTTATAATCTTTACGCTGAATGAACACCCAGGACAAGAGCTCCGGATAAAGGGGGTTGTCTGCATCTTCCTGAATCTTGGCATAGAGCTGTTTTTGCACCTCCAGGTAATCTTCTGCATTCAGGTAACGCTGCAGAATGGACTTCACCCGGGTAATACGGTTGGGGTCTGCCTCTATACTGACCAGATAGTTTTCGATCATTTTGGGAATATCTCCCTTTCGGCGGTATAATTCGCCCAGGTCATAGGCAAAGACATCTCTGTTTTTAAGCATTTCCGCCCCCCGCTCATAGGCGGCAATAGCCAGGTCGTATTTCGTAAGCGTCATGAAGGCATTGGCCAGCCTCGTGACCTGTATCTGGTTTTTAGGCAGCTTCTCAATAGCCGTCTTGTACATGTCTTCTGCCTCTTCACTTCTCACCTGCCGCTCCAGCAGCTTTCCGTAGGTAACGTAAGTCTGTACATTCTCCGGGTCGCGCCGTAAGTGCTTTTTAATGGCTTTCTCACTGGCGTCGTAGTCATCCATAGCCATGAGCGACTCAATGTAGCGGTCAAAATAGAAGTCATTATAGTTTGATTCCTTGTACAGCTGCTCGTATAACACAGAGGCTTTTTCAAACTCCCCGTCCCGGTAATACTGATTGGCCAGCTGCCGGTCCTGCCCGAAGGTTAAAGTGGTGAGGGTGCCCGTGAGCAGCAAAGCGAAAACCCATTTCAAGTGTCTCTTCTTCATCAATGTATCGTTGTAGCTATTATATCCCAAACGTTTTTCCAGAGGAAAAGGTATGCTTTTTCTCCTCAAATAACGGAGGAGCAGCAGGATTGGTTGGGCAGGCGGCCATAAAAGCAAAAACGGCTGACCGCTCCTCAGAGCCATCAGCCGTTTTATAAGACAACCAAAGTAGTATACTACTCAAGGCGGAAACGGACCGGCAGGTTAAACTGTACGCGAACGGCGCGTCCACGCTGCTTACCTGGAATCCACTGTATTCCCTGCTCTTTCATCAGGTTAACCACTCGCAACGCTTCTGCACCGGTTTGAGCACCGGGGTCACGCACTACGTTGGCATCCGTGATGGAGCCATCTTTCTCTACAACGAACTGCACAACAGCAGTGCCTTCCACACCATTTTCCCGGGCTATAGCCGGATACTTGATGTTTTTGTAGATGAATTCAAGCATTTTCTTGTCCGCGCACTGCTTACGCTCCTCTTTGGTGGGGAGGTCTTCACAGCCCGGGAAACGAGGCATGTCTTCCACTACCTTAAATATCTCCTCCACCTTTGGCTTGGGTGGTGGGGGTGGCGGCGGTGGTGGGGGTGGCGGCGCGTCATCAACAACGGGCGCCTCTACGATCGTCTGATCGTCGATAGACTGGTCCTCGAAGGTGACTTCTTCGTCTTCGAGAATTTCTTCATCCGGTACCTCTTCGATCACCGGTGGCGGTGGTGGAGGTGGCGGTGGTGGGGGTTCAGCCGTACGTGGGGGCTCTACCTCAATCTCATCCGGCAGCTCAAGCGCATCATCCGGAATGTAAATTTCCTCTTCGTACTGCGTCCAGCCAAAGGCGAGCACAGTAAGGCCCACTGCAAGAGCAAGGCCAAGGTTGAAGTACGTACCGCTGTACTTAAAAGCATCAGCACCAGCGTACTTGGTTCTGGAGGTAAGCGATGAGCCGGAATCGGATTGCTGTAATCCTTCTTTCGCACGCTTGGAATAAATACTGCGCATTACTACAATAAATGCAACGATGCCTACAGTGATTAACGCCAGCGCGGCGGCTAATCCCCCACCAGTAATTGAAACATCCATACTGACAAGGTTTATTTTATCAAAAAACTAGACAATAATACACATGCTACGGAGCCGATAATATTAGCAAGAATATCGTAAAGCTCAAAAAGCCGCCCCGGGAAAAACAAATATTGTACGACTTCTAATGAAAAACCGAACAGGCTGCTGATCCCTATGGCCCATAGAATGGGGTGCTTTTGCAGCCCCCTCATTCCAGACCGGGCAAATCCGAAAGCAAGCAGACTCGCCAGTATAAAATAGGCGACTGCGTGTGCGAGCTTATCGGGCTCCAGTAGTGAGGTTAACTTCGGCGGAGAGACTTGCCCTCCGGTTGAGAAAAAAATAAGCGCCCCTGCCCAGATTAGGGCAGGCAACAACATCATTTTGTTGTTGTCTATATCTGGAAGATGCAGCGCTTTGAGTTTTTGGTGTGTGAAGAAAGAAAAAATATTATTTTTTTTAGCTGACCAGCTTTTTATAGGCCTCTGCATCCATCAGTTCTTCGAGTTCAGCAGGGTTGGTCATCTCGATCTTAACGATCCAGCCCTCTCCGTAGGGGTCTTCATTGACCAGGGTAGGGTTATCACCATCCGCCTCATCAATCTGAGGATTGAATTCCAGTATTTTGCCAGAGACCGGCATAAAAAGCTCAGACGTGGTTTTTACGGCTTCCACGGTTCCAAAGACTTCGTCTTTGTCCAGGGTTTCATCCACCGTTTCTACTTCGACGTAAACCAGCTCATCCAGCTCGCCCTGCGCAAAATCCGTAATGCCAACATAAGCGATGTTGCCTTCTTCTACGCGGACCCATTCGTGCTCATTCGTATATTTGAGCGTATCAGGAAATTCCATATTTCTTTGAGTTATTTTCGTTTTTTACTGCCAGGCTGCACCTACTCAGCGGTAGGGGGAATACCCGGCGCGGTCAAAAATAAAGGAATTTTAGGAATAAAGAATTTTATAGCCGGGAAGTTTGAACGGAGCTGGCCCCAAGGAACTGAAAAAGGCAGCTGCCCTGTCAGACAACTGCCTTTTTTCAAGTCCGTTTAAGCTTCCTGCTCCATTTTAGCAAGCGTGCTTTTCACCCATTCTGTGGTAACGGATTTTGGCCGTTCCAGTGGGAAGCCCAGTGCACGGGACCAGCATAGAGCAGATAGTACGCCCAATGCACGCGACACGCCGAACAGGACGGTGTAGAAGCTGTATTCCTTCAACCCGTAATGCACCAGCAGGGCACCAGAGTGAGCATCCACATTAGGCCATGGGTTCTTCACCTTGCCCAGGCTTTCCAGGATTGGCGGCACCACATCAAATATTTTCCAGACCACCTTTACCACCTCATCGTCCTTGATGTATTCTTCCGCAAAGCGCTTCTGCGCCATGAAGCGGGGGTCTGGCTGCCGCAATACAGCATGCCCATATCCAGGAATCACCTGCCCCGAGGAGAGTGTGCTATTCACGTAGTCAGCGATTTGCTCCTTGGAAGGCGACTTGGTACCCAGTGCATCCAGCATCTTGAAAATCCAGCGGATGACTTCCTGATTCGCCAAGCCATGCAATGGGCCAGCCAAAGCATTCATACCTCCTGCGAGAGAGTAGTAAGCATCGCTAAGGGTGGACCCTACCAGGTGTGTGGCATGGGCAGAAGCATTTCCACCTTCGTGGTCAGCGTGGATCGTCAGGTAAAGCCGCATCAGGTTTTTGAAGTCATCCCCCTCAATACCCAGCATGTGGGCAAAGTTGCCGGACCAGTCCTGAGAAACATCAGGCGAGATGTGATCACCATTGTGATAAGTACGGCGGTAGATGTAAGCCGCAATGCGCGGCAACCGGGCGATGAGGTTCATCGTATCTTCGTAAGTCGGATCCCAGTAGTCTGCCTTATCGATACCCTCATCATAACGGCGGGCAAAGCAGCTCTCGGTTTGCATGGAAGCAATAGCGAGAGAAAACTGCGTCATTGGGTGGGTATTCACAGGTAAGCTGTCCAGCACCTTAAAGGTGTGCTCCGGCACATGGCTGCGGGTCAGCCACTGCTCAGTCAGCCACTTCACCTCCTGCTCCGTTGGGATTTCACCAACCAACATCAGCCAGAACAAGCCTTCAGGGCGAGGCTCTTTGCCGTCCGGGCCTTTGGGGAGCACCTCCCGAAGTTCAGGGATGGAATAACCCCGGAACCTGATCCCTTCAATGGGGTCAAGCTGTGAGGTTTCCCAAATCATGGTTTTGATACCGCGGGCACCACCATAAATCTGTTTCAGGGTGACTTCGTCAAATTTCTTGTTGCCATGCTCTTTGAGCATAGCACGAATTTCAGTCCGCAGAGCGGTCGCTTTTTCGTTGAATTTCGTTTTTAAAGGATCCATTAATGCTTTATAGTTATTATGGTGTCATGTAAAAAGGTAACCGTACAGGTAAAACACAAGACAGCAAATCCTGTTCGTAGGTATTCTGCTGAAGAGGGTCATTGAAATCAGGGATTATGTTGGGAAGACCCTGTTTGATGATACATATTATTTTACGGCACCGCTAATATTACATCAATAAGCGAAGAATAGTTGTTGGCAAATAAAAAAAGCGGCCCTTGACGAACCGCTTATTTTTTATTCCATTTCCCAGACTGCGAGTTGTATTTCCTCACGTGTAGCGCCCTGGGCTTTCATTTTTTTGATCAGCTCCGACTCTTTTTTTCGCCGTTCGATCATCTGTTCCCTCAGAATAGGGAGTTGTTCCTGATTGAGCAGCCGCTCAAGAGAGACGATTTCTCCTTCTCGGATTGCATTTTTCTTTTGCAGGTAGAGCTTTTGGTCGGAAGAGGCAAGGTGGGCTATTTCCGATTGATTCCGAAGGCGCCGTTCTGCAATAGTATACGCCCCGGCCTCCTGTGCTTCTGTCAGCTGATAGGTAGCAATCAAATCTTCCGCTACCGCATTCACCTGGGCTTTGCCGACAGCTTGTGCCTGAAGGTGGATGGATGCGCCCAATAAGAGTGCGATAACAACGATATATTTCATAACTAACTTGATTTTGGGCTAAAATACAATTTTTGTGCGTTCTGCAACTCCCTATCCGGTCTAAATACCAATAATTGCCTGGCAGCAGACGCAGGGGTGGCTTATTTTTTCAGTCATTAGTGGCTTGTTAGCTGATACTGAGGAAATACAGTGCAACTGCCTCCCTATTATGGCTCTTTAAAACACCGATCTACATCCTTCTACAGTCCTGCCTTCATTGTGTGGAGACGCCACACCTTTACAGGTCTTCCAGTTTCGAAATCGCTCCCACCTTCTCAAATAACTCCGACAGGGAATCCTGAGCATGCCGGATATCCTGCCAGTCCTTGAGGACAATACCAAGGGTGGACTCCACAATGCTTTTATCGAGGTGGTCAATGTGGAGCGCGGAGAGGGCCATGGCCCAGTCCAGGGTTTCAGCGATGCCGGGCACTTTCTCCAGGCGCATTTGACGGACCTCCTGCATAAAGGCGCAAATCTGCCGGCTCAGGTCATCATCTATGCCCGGTACTTTGCTGCGCACAATCTGCAGTTCCTTTTCAAATTCAGGATAAGAAATGTAGAGGTAAAGGCAGCGGCGGCGCAGGGCTTGCGAAAGTTCCCGCACCCGGTTGCTGGTAACGATTACCTGCGGGATATGGCTGGCTTTGATGGTCCCAATTTCCGGGATGCTGATCTGCCAGTCGGAGAGGACTTCGAGCAGGAAACTCTCAAATTCCTCATCAGCCCGGTCAATCTCATCAATCAGCAAGACCGGGGCTTTGTGGTGGGTGATGGCTTGAAGCAGGGGGCGCTTGAGCAGAAAGCGTTCGCTGAAGATATCGCGTTCTTTTTCCTCCAGCGTTTTTCCGCTATGCTCATCCACCTTAAGGTGGAGCAGCTGCTGCTGATAATTCCATTCGTAAATGGCGTGGGTGGCATCGAGCCCTTCGTAGCACTGCAGGCGGATGAGGTCGGTATTCAGCGCCCGGCTCATCACTTTGGCTATTTCCGTTTTGCCTACGCCGGCCGGCCCTTCAATAAGAAGGGGCTTGCGCAGTTCCTTGGCCAGAAATACGGACATTACGATAGAAGGCTCTGTGATATAGCCCTGCTCGTATAGCATTTGCTGAATGTGCTGTAAGCCCTCGTTTTTGATCATAACGGCGTGGAAAGGTTCAGTTAAACAGTACTGCCGGGCGGCATCACCACCCGGCAGTCTCCAATCATTCAAGTTTCATACACTACTCTGAAAAGTGGCTATTGCGTAGCGGCCATCAATGCCCGTTTGGCATAGACTTTCGCCAAATGTAAACGATATTCTTCGGAGGCAAAGTGGTCTGCCATGACCATTGCATCCGCTCCTGTGCCTTCCACGGCAGCATCGATATTGGCTTCCGTAGGCTCCTTGCCCACCAGGGCTTTTTCGATATTGCCGGCTGCAAAAGCGGCATCCGCCAGGCCGTTGATGCCGACCTTGACGCGCTCTATCTTCCCACCTTTGACCGTCACGGCTGCAGCCGCACCAACAATTGCAAAGCGAGAGGCCGGCTGCATAAACTTCTTATAAGCACTTCGTGTACCTTCCGGTGGCAAAGGGATGCTGATTGCCGTCAGCAGCTCATTCTCCTGCAGTTCGGTCATGTAGAATCCGGTGAAGAAGTCCTCAGCGGGCACACTGCGCTCTCCATCCGGCCCCTTGAGGTGGACGGAAGCCCCGGCAGCAATCATCACCCCGGGCCAGTCGGCGGCAGGGTCCGCGTGGGCCAGGCTGCCCCCAATTGTCCCTATGTTGCGCACCTGCTGATCACCGATAAGGTCGGCAGCTTCCGGCAACATACTGTAGGTTTGGTGCGCCAGTTCGGAAGTCGCGATATCGTGGTGGGTGGCACCAGCACCTATGACCAGTTTATTGCCATCCTTCTTGATGTAGCGTAGCTCCTGAATTTTTCGGATATCGATAAGTACGCCGGGCGCATTGAGCCGCAGCTTCATGGCAGGAATGAGGCTGTGCCCCCCTGCCAGCAGTTTGGCATCCATGCCGTGCTTGACCATCAGGGTGATGGCGTCGTCAACGGACTCGGCGCGGATGTAATCAAATTTATTGGTTACCATGGTTGTTGTTAAGTTTG
The DNA here is from genome assembly GCF_000759025.1 of Phaeodactylibacter xiamenensis. Lineage (GTDB taxonomy): Bacteria > Bacteroidota > Bacteroidia > Chitinophagales > Saprospiraceae > Phaeodactylibacter > Phaeodactylibacter xiamenensis. Next base: position 34,552 of record NZ_JPOS01000018.1, read on the forward strand.
AAAGTCTGACAATATACTGACGATTAAGTGGTTTGCCACAGCAAACCTACTGAATGTCAGCATTCACGCTGAGAAGTGGCTTGCTCCGATGTTGCAAACCACTTCGTATTGCGTATAGGTTAACTCTGCATGTGCCGCCATACGCGCTCGGGCGTCAGTGGCATCTCCAGGTCTTTCTTGATACCGAACGGCCGGAGAGCATCCATCACAGCGTTGACCACAGCCGGCGTGGACCCGATACAGCCCGCCTCCCCGGCGCCTTTCACACCCAGTGGATTGTGTGGGCAGGGCGTCACCGTGCGGTCGATCTCAAAACTTGGCAGATCGTCCGCCCGTGGCATAGTGTAATCCATATAGGAGCCATTGATGAGCTGTCCGTCTTCATCATACATTGCGCCTTCGAAGAGGGCCTGTCCAATACCCTGCGCCAGCCCGCCGTGTATTTGCCCATCCACGATCATAGGATTGATGACGTTGCCTACATCATCCACTGCAATGAAGCGCTTGAGTTTCGTATGGCCGGTATCCTTGTCGACCTCTACAATCGCTACGTGGGCACCGTAAGGGTAGGTAAAGTTGGCCGGATCGTAGAAGCTGGAGAAGTCCATGCCCGGTTCTACTCCTTCCGGATAGTCGTGAGGCACGTAAGCGGTCAGGGCTACATCCCCAAAGGCAATACTCTTGTCAGTACCCTTTACCGTCCATTTGCCTTCTGCAAATTCCAGGTCTTCCTCGGAAGCCTCCAGTTTGTGGGCGGCTATCTTGGCTCCTTTCTCGATGATCTTATCCAGGCTCTTCACGATAGCACTGCCTCCAACTGCCAAGCTACGCGACCCGTAAGTGCCCATACCGAAGGCTACCGAATCGGAATCGCCATGTATAATTTCCACGTCATCCAGCGGAATGCCCAGGCGGTCAGCCACCACTTGTGCGAAGGTCGTTTCGTGCCCCTGCCCGTGGGAATGAGCTCCGGTAAACACGCTGACTTTACCGGTTGGCTGCACGCGTACCTGACCGACTTCGTACAGGCCGGCCCGGGCGCCGAGGGCACCCACTACTGCCGATGGCGCAATACCGCAGGCTTCAATATAGGTGGAAAACCCGATGCCCAGCAGCTTGCCTTCCTTGCGGGCTTCCGCCTGCTCCTTGCGGAATTTTTCGTAACCGACCATCTCCAGGGCACGCTTAAGCACCGCATGGTAATTACCGCTATCGTATTGCAGGGCGACCTGTGTCTGATAGCCCGGCTGTTCTACCCCATCAAAGGGAGGGATAAAGTTCTTCAGGCGGAGTTCGGCAGGGTCCATATCCATCTCCAGAGCAGCCGTATCCATCAGGCGCTCCAATAGGTAGGTCGCTTCCGGCCGGCCGGCGCCCCGGTAGGCGTCTACCATTACAGTATTGGTAAAGACACCGGTTACGTCCACATTGATTTTGGGAGTGACATACAGCCCCTGCAAGAGGGTGCCGTGCAGCCAGGTAGGCACACAAGGTGCAAACGTAGACAGGTAGGCGCCCAGATTAGCGTGGGTTTTGACCCGCAACGCCAACACATTACCCTCTTTATCGAAGCCCATTTCGGCTTTGGAAATATGGTCACGCCCGTGCGCATCCGTCATAAACGCTTCGCTGCGGTCGGAAGTCCACTTTACCGGGCGCTTCAGACGCTCGGAACACCAGATCATCAATGCCTCCTCGGCGTAGTGAAAGATTTTGCTGCCAAAGCCGCCACCTACATCCGGCGCCACCACGCGGACACGGTGCTCGGGGATGCCCAGCACGAAAGCACAAAGCAGCAGCCGGGTCAGGTGTGGGTTTTGTGAGGTGGTATACAGGGTATACTTTCCGGTCGCTTCTTCGTACTGCCCGATAGCAGCCCGCGTTTCCATCGCATTCGGGACCACCCGCTGATTGGTGAACTCTAGGGTGGTGATATGATGCGCCTGCTTCATTGCCTTATCGACCTCTTCCTTAGGGTTGCCCAGTTCCCAGTCGAAGCACTTGTTGTTGGGCGCTTCGTCGTGTACGAGAGGGGCGCCGTCCTCAGTAGCCTTTTTGGCACTGGCTACAGCGGGAAGCTCTTCCCAGTCGATATCGATTTCGTCAGCAGCATCCCGGGCTTCTTCTCTGCTTTCTGCGATCACCACAGCCACGCCGTCGCCCATATACCGGGCCTTGTCGGCAACCAGTAGGGGGTGGGGCGGCTCCTTCATGGTATCGCCATTTTTGAAATTGACCTGCCAGCCGGTTGGGATGCCATTGATGCCGGACTCGGCAATATCTTTTCCGGTATAAATTTTGACAACACCGTCCATCTTTTCAGCACGGCTCGTGTCTATATTATTAATTTTGGCGTGTGCGTAGGGGCTGCGTACAATATAAGCGTACAGCATGCCCGGCAGCACAATATCATCGGTGTAGCGGCCTTTGCCTGTGAGGAAACGCTTATCCTCTACGCGCTTGACGGCCTTGCCTATATAATTGGTCATGATGCGACAGCTTTTTTCGGTTCGTTAATTTTTTTGGCAGCATATTGAATGGAGCGTACGATATTGTGATAGCCAGTGCAGCGGCAGAAGTTGCCCTCCAGCCCTTCGCGGATTTCCTGCTCGGAAGGATTAGGGTTGCGGTCCAGTAAAGCGACAGCAGCCATGATCATGCCCGGCGTGCAGAAGCCACACTGCAAGCCATGTTCTTCACGGAAGCCTTCCTGAAGCGGGTGCATTTCGCCATTTTGCGAAAGCCCTTCGATGGTCGTCACTTCTGAGCCATCCGCCTGAACGGCAAGCATGGTGCAGGATTTGACAGCATTGCCATCAACGAGGATCGTACAGGCACCACAATTGCTGGTATCGCAGCCCACGTGGGTACCGGTCAACTGCAGGTTGTCGCGGAGGAAGTGCACCAAAAGAGTACGTGCTTCTACTTCCTTCGTAACAGACTGCCCATTGACGGTCATGGTGATTTTAGTTGGCATAGGGTATTCTGAGTTTTTGATCAATTGGAAATATATCCGGTGGTTCAGAGCTTGTGTGCCATCAGGCAGGCTGATGGGCCAGGTTTTCCAGCTCTTCCTCCAGTGCTTTAAAAAACTGTTTGCTCAAGGTATTGGCTACGCCGGAGAGGACGCGCTGCCCGGTGCGGGCGAGCAGACCGGACAGACGGGCCTTGCCATCAAAAGAAAGCCGGGTCGTTTCCGAACTGGTCTCTTCCAAGTCGATTTTCACATCTGCGGCGACGTTACCGATTTTGCTGTTTTGCTGAATCTTGAGGACAAAGCTTTCCGGCTCGTGCTTTTCGGCTACTTCCAGGTTACCTGAAAAGGAACCGCTAACAGGGCCCATTTTGACGTTGGCGATCGCCTTATAAGTATCCTGCCCGGTTGCTTCGAGCTCAGAAACGCCCGGCGTGATCCGCGCAAGCGTGTCCGCGTCCATCAGCATTTTGAAAATTTGGTGCGCAGGCGCATTGAATTGGTGTGATCCTTTAAGATGCATGGGTGTGTTTGTCGTTTATCGGTTCATCCTTTTACAAGGACTCTAAAGTTATAAATTTAAGTACTATTTTAGCAAATAACTAAGAATAAAAATTTGTTTTTTGCACACCTCTTAAAATTTACAAAAGAAAAACCTAAGTACAATGCTTATTTGTTAGCATTTATGAACCTTAAAACTGTGCCGCATTTCCGCTATGAAAGAAATCAAGTCGATTATCAAAACCTATGACGAACTGGACCGCAACCAAAAGCTGGCCCTCGCTACGGTCGTACGTGTGGAGGGGTCTTCCTACCGCCGTGCCGGTGCCCGAATGCTGGTCATGGAAGATGGCAACTGGATTGGAGGCATCAGCGGAGGCTGCCTGGAGGGGGACGCTTTGCGCAAAGCTCAACTGGCGATGTTTCAGGATAAACCCTCTCTGGTCACCTACGATACCACCGATGATGACGCGCAGTCGATTGGGGTGGGGCTGGGCTGCAATGGGATCATTGATGTACTCATTGCCCCGCTCAAAGACGAGCCGGATAACGCACTGGAGGTGCTGCGGCGGTGCACAGACAAGCGGCAGCCTAACATTCTAATCACGATATCGCATAACGAGGATGGACCGGAGGCTTTGTACCCGGGCCGTATGTTCCGGTACGAAAGTACTGAACAACTAAAAGCGGTTTTGCCGGAAGGCGCTCCGGTAGAGGCCTTGCAGGAAGATGTGGAAACCGCCCTGGACCGGCAAAAGTCTGTCACCGGGCATTATGAGTTGGAGAATGGTGGCTCCGTCAGCGCATTCATTGAATTCCTGACGCCTACGATCCGCCTGCTACTCTTTGGCGGCAATTACGATGTTTTCCCCATGGTCCAACTCGCCAAAGACCTGGGCCGCCACGTGACGGTCTATGCCAATCCGCACAAGCTAAGCCGCTCCGTCTTTCAACAGGCCGACGAAGTTAAAGCCAAGGAGGACCCGGTGGAAGTGGACGAATACACGGCCTGCATCCTCATGGCGCACGATTATAAAACCGACCTGAACAACCTTCGGCGGCTGCTGCAAACGGAGGTGCCCTACATCGGTATGCTCGGCCCCCGCAAGCGGACCAACAAAATGCTGGATGAACTGGCGGAAGAAGGCATCACGCTTTCCGAACCCGATGAGGAACGCCTCCACAGCCCGGTAGGCCTGGACATCGGAGCGCTGTCGCCGGAAGAAATTGCGTTGTCCGTGCTGGCAGAAATCCGGGCGTACTTTAGCAGGCGGCAGGGGGGCTTCCTGAAGCACCGTTCGGGGACGATACATGAGCGGGGTTAACACCCTGTTTTAATTGTGCATGGGCTGCTCCACCAAATGCTATGAGGTTAGAAAAGCAGGTTTCCTTACGCAGGGTAAAGTTCATTTGTAGCATCCTCTTTATATTACCGCTCTATGGATCCCTACTTTCTATCAATCATTCAGCAAAAGACCGGTGCATCGGCATTAAAGGAGCAGGAAACCCTGCAAGCCTTATGGAGCGGCTATGGTAAAATTCTACGCATTAAATTAGCAGATGCGGCCGTTAAAAGTGTCGTTGTCAAGCATGTCCAACTCCCGGCGCAGCAAAACCATCCCCGGGGGTGGAATACTGATTTGGGGCACCAACGCAAAGTAAAATCCTATCAGGTGGAAACCCGGTGGTACGACACCTACAGTGAGCATAGTGCGGCCCGCCTTCCCCACTGCCTCGCCATTGGCAGGCGGGGCGATGAAGTCCTGATGGTGCTCGAGGATCTGGACGGAGCCGGGTACGCCCTGCGCAAACAAGCGGCCTCCTGGGAGGAAATCAATGCCTGCCTGCAATGGCTGGCTCAATTTCACGCCAGTTACCTGGGAAAGACACCGGACGGGCTCTGGGAAACCGGCACCTACTGGCATCTGGGTACCCGCCCTCAGGAACTGGAAGCGCTGGACGATCAGGCGCTGAAGGAAGCGGCTCCCCTCATCGACGAAAAGCTAAATGCCTGCCAATTCAAAACCTTTGTGCATGGGGATGCGAAGCTGGCCAACTTTTGCTTTGCCGGGGACGGTAAGGTGTCGGGCGTCGACTTCCAGTATGTGGGTGGTGGCTGTGGGATGAAAGACGTGGCGTATTTTATTGGAAGCTGCCTGGACGAACGTGAATGCGAGCGCCTGGAAGGGCAAATTCTGGATACGTACTTTGACCATTTGCAAGCCGCACTTGAACAGCCCAATGACGCACTGGAAAAAGAGTGGCGGCCCTTGTACCGGGTCGCCTGGGCAGATTTCCACCGTTTTCTGAAAGGGTGGAGCCCTGGCCACTGGAAAATCAACAGCTACAGCGAGCGCGTCACTGCAGCAGTGATTAAAAGCCTTACACCATGAACCTTTCGCAACTTACCCAAGTCGCCACAGAGGCTGCAATCGCTGCCGGTCAGGTCATCCAAAAGGCAATTGGTGAAGAGGTACCGGTGGAGGAAAAGCAGGGCGGCGAGAGTTATGCCTCTCAGGTAGTCACCGCTGTAGATAAAGCCGCTGAAGCCACTATTCTTTCCTGCCTCCTGCCTACTTGTGAGGCATTTGGCCTGGCGCTTTTATCAGAAGAGACCGAAGATGATGGGAGCCGGTTTGAAAAAGACTTTTTCTGGTGCGTTGACCCCATGGACGGCACGCTGCCTTTTATCCGGAAGCAGCCCGGTTTTTCCGTATCCATTGCCTTGGTTGGCAAAGACGGGACGCCCCATATTGGTGTGGTGGTTGACCCCAGCACCAATACCCTCTACCACGCCATACGTGGCGAAGGGGCCTGGAAAAACAACACGCCCTGGGCCATCCAAAACACCAACGACCACCTGACCTACGTGACCGATCGTCCATTGAAGGATACGCCCCGGGCAGCTGAAATCCAGCAGTTTTTGCAGCAGCAGGTGGAAAAATCCGGGTTAAGCGGTGTGCAGGAAATCTCCGGTGGAGGTGCGGTGCTGAATGCCATACGCGTGCTTGAAAATGGGCCGGCCTGTATGCTCAAGTTCCCCAAAAAGGAGCAAGGCGGCGGGAGCATCTGGGACTTTGCGGCTACGGCCTGTATTTTCCAGGCAATGGGGCGACCTGCTACGAATGTCGATGGAGGGCCGCTGGACCTGAACCGGAGGGACAGCACCTTTATGAATCATGAAGGGGTTTTGTATCTTAACACCTGAGGTGCAGCAACCTCAAGTTAATACCTCATAAATGAAGCTTTCACAAGCCATACTGGCGATTATCCTCCTTGCCAATCCGGTAAGCCTGCCCGGCTCATGCGCCGGGGAATATTTCTCCATTACGGAATTGCTTAACCACGACCCCAAAAACCATCATATCTTCACTTGTGAGGTGCTGGAGACTTACAAAAGAGGGCATAGCTTCGAGAGCGTTGCTGTGGTGAAAAGAAGATTTAGAGGCAGCCCGGCGGATACCATTTTTTTAAATACGGGAGGGGGCACCACAGCAGGCGGACAAAAGTTATATCCGGGCGAAGTTTGGCTGGTTTTCAGTACGACAAAGGATAGCTTGCACTATGGGGCAACAGTTTGCGATTTTTTGTCGGCACGGATTAAAGCAGGGAACAATCAGGCCTGTTCCCGGTCCCTCAGCCCGTTAGGCAACACTTATCTTGACGTATTGGAGGCTTACGAATCGGTACGGGAAAATAAATTTTCGGGAAGCAAACACATCACCGGTGATGGCAGGCTTGTTGCCAAAGGGCACTTTTTGGCTGGAGAGCCTCATGGCGAATGGGTGCACTACAGCAGGCGTGACTATTTCGAAAAGAAGATCAAGAGAAGTGAAATTGCCTACCGGAAGGGGGCGCTTCATGGCGAATATCGCATTTATCGTGAAGCGGAAGAAGACAACTTCGTTACCGAGCGCAAAGTATACCACGGTGGCCGGCTTTTGCTAAAAGAAATGCATGAAGTGGAAGGGCAGGTCAGGTATGCGTACAACAGTGATGAAAGAAGAACAATGGTTGCAGCATTTACAGATTCCCTTGGGCAAAAGCGCAAGCACATTGCACAGGTTGAGCTGTGGTATGACAGCGAGCCCCCACTTTACCCCATCCGGTTCAGGCACGGGTACTACCTCCTTAAATCAGGCAGGGACTCCAGCAGCTACAGCCCATTGGCAGAAGGTGCTTATTTTCGTGGCATGAGAGTGGGCAAATGGACGTTTTTTAACAAGGCGGGTGCAATCTTGGAAACCAAAACGTATCCGGATATTCCAGCTGATACTTCTACTCTTCAAATTTTTGATGAGGAAGGGCAGGTCAGGCTAAGCGGCACCTACACAGATGGTAAACGAAAAGGGGTATGGCAGTATTTTTATGATGGGCAGCTGGAGCATGAAGAAATGTACAGCTCCGATGGAAATTTGCTTTCCAAGACCCGCTTTTACAGAACAGGTGGCTTTGAATACACACCCTATGCCAACAACCTGCAGCATGGCTGGAAAACGGTTTTTGCCCAGTCCGGCAACATAAAAAGCATGGAGCATTACAAGCACGGGCGCCTGTCCGGGACCAGCATTTTCTTCAATACAGATGGCACCCTCAGCAGGGAATTGCGGTATGTCCAGTCAAGAGCCTACACCGTAAGTGACCCAGGTAATAGCACTTATCTCGTTAACGGTTTTTTGAACGGCCCCTTCGTGCAGCACCACTACAAGACCGGTGAAAAACTAGCGGAAGGAACCTATTGGATGGGCTACCGGACTGGCATTTGGACGGAGTACGAAACAAACGGCAGGTACAGGAAATTGTACTATCCCACCGGACAGCAAGCGCTAATGAACCGGTGTGGGCATGCCATGCCGGAATTGACGGAGCAGTATGACAAAGATGGGGATTTGCTAAATTCATGGACATTTTGAGCAACCTGGCATCGTAGGCTGCATTGGTTAGCCTTGCTAAGATAAAGATTTTGAACACATTGCTCCGCGCAAAGCTCATCTATATTATATTTCACCCAAATCTCATGCAGCAATTAAATCGGTAGGGGTTATATTAAGCTCTTGGAGCTTGTCTTTCAGTTCCCCTAAAAATTGTGCTCTCCGGTACTTGTACTGAATTAGCATCAAATCTTCCTGATCTTCTTTTTCTTCATGCAAGGAGATGATCTCGTCAACCGACTTAATTTGCTCTAATAAATCGGATACTCTCGCTATTCTTTCGTCTTTGATTTCTACATTTTCCATCTACTCTAATCGTTTTCTCTGAATTCAAGTTCAACATACCCTTTTGGATACCTCTTCCCACTTTTGTCTTTTCGGCTCTTCGTAAACCAGTCGTTCCAATACAGGATATCAGATTTTGTATAGATGCTCAATTTATGATCTTCCGGGTAGACAATCAACAGGAATGCATCTAATCCGTACTTTTTCAGGGCATCATTCCTGATAAATTCTCTTCGGATAAGATCCTCTTTTTCTTCGACCACTGAAAAATTCACCAGGTTGACGAAGTCTATATCATTCGGGTTCTTCTTGTTTGTGACAAAACTCCCGTTGATCCATTGGGTAAAGTTGCCGGTTACTTTATTTCTAAAATTCTCTGTGTAGCCTAAATATCTATCGAACAAATCGTGTCTAGTCGAGTCTTCGTCAAATGAATCTATGAAGGCAGATTTAAAATGCTGGACAGCTAACTTTATCCTCTTATAAGGTCTCAAATTGCCTCGAATATCGAAACTTGGTTCCATCACTTCATTTTATTCGAAGGTTAAACTTAGCAATTGTTCGCAAATAGTTGCTTGATTTTCATTTTTTTTTGGACTACACTTCTTGCGCAGAACTGGTAAGCAACTACAACAAATAGCAAATTTTGCTACATTCACAGCTTTTAATCGGCTGTATTTGCCCCTGCCGCACCTTTTTTGGTAAAAACTAAACTTTTGAACGCTGTATCCACATTTGAAAAACACTTTCTCAGTGCCAGGCAGAACCGGTGGTACTGGCTCTTTTCCATCTTTTGCAGGGTGGTACTGGCCTTTGCTTTCTTTGCTGCCGGAATGGTCAAAATCGTAGGGGAGCGCTTCGCCAGCGGGCTATCCGAACTCCACCCCATGGGCGCTTACCTGGAAGCCCTGCACCATACCGGATACTACTATACTTTTATTGGGATTGCGCAGGTAGCAGCGGCTATGCTGTTGCTCATCCCGAGGACAGCAGCGTTGGGCGCACTCCTGTACTTCCCCATCATCGTGAATATATGGCTGCTTTCCTATGCCGTTCGTTTTGAAGGTTCTTATGTGACCTCCCCCCTGATGGTCCTCGCCAATTTGTACCTCCTCGTTTGGAATTATGACCGGTTGAGGTACCTCTTGCCGCTGAAGGAATTTTCAGAAATGGGGATTCTTCAAAAGCCGGCGAAGTATAATACGAAGTTCCCGCTCTTGTTTTTCGCGTTCGTATTTTTCACCGTAGTGGCCGCCGTTGCCTTTGCGGAATTTGGCCATGAAGTCATGCCAAGAAACTCCCTAAAAGATTGCAAAACACAGTTTGCCGATACCGGGCAGGAAGCGATTGGGTTTAGGTTTTGCGAATGTATTCATGTGGAGGGGCAGTCCTTAGACGATTGCCTGGAGGAATTTGAACGTTCGAAGTAAACGTTGGCTTACCAGGAATTATCCTTTGTTTTCGCCAATGGAACGATACCGCATTAGCAACGGACTAAGACTTTAAATCGGTAAACGGAATAGCATCTCCATACTACAGCAAAGCTACGCTTTAAAACAAGTGCGAACCAGGTTTCCCGGCCGGTGTTAATTATCCAATCAGCAATGCTTGCGGATTGAAATATTACTTACCTGAAAATCTGAACACTATGAATACTTCACGGCCTTTCGTTATTATCTTAACATTTTTCACCCTGTTCCTACTGTCCTGCAGCCCGCCCACGGAGCCTGAAAAGGCGGAAGAAGCAACTGAAAATACTGAGGAAGAATCAATTGTGGGCCTGGTTGAGGATGTACTGACCGCCGAAGAGCAGGCAGCGCTCACGCCCGATATGGTCATTCAGTCCTTCAAGGAAGGCAACGGGCGCTTCATGCGCAATGACCTGACCACCCGGAACCACTCAGAACAAGTGCGCAAGAGCACCAATGCGCAATATCCTAAAGCCATTGTTTTATCCTGCGTCGACAGCCGGGTTCCGGTGGAAGACGTCTTCGACCGTGGTATTGGCGATGTGTTTGTCGCTCGTGTGGCAGGCAATTTCGTTAACGAGGACATCCTGGGCAGTATGGAGTTCGCCTGCAAAGTCTCCGGTTCTAAGCTGATTCTGGTCTTAGGGCACGAGCACTGTGGTGCCGTCAAAGCCGCAGTGGACGGGGTAGAACTGGGCAATATTACGCCAATGCTTTCCAAAATAAGGCCAGCCGTGGAGGCGACCGAATATGAAGGGGACCGAAGCTCGAAAAACGAAGCCTTTGTCCATGAGGTCTGCGAAAACAACGTGCAGCATGCCATGGCGCAAATCCGGGAGCGCAGCCCCATACTCAAGGAGATGGAAGACAATGGTGAGATCAAAATTGTCGGTGGCGTCTACGACATGGATAACGGGAAGGTGTCTTTCCTGAATTAGCGGGCGCCGCACACGCGTTCAAACCACAGTCCGACAGGAGGGGGCCACCTTCTAAAGCAGCATGACTTTGACAGGAGATGGCCCCCTTTGTTATCGACTCAAACGAAAAAGCAGCCCTGCCCCATATCTACCCGGTTTCTGAGAAAATGAAGCCGAATACTCCCCTCACTGTCATGATTTGACCTAATTAAAGAGAGAATACGCACAAAAGCCATTAAAAAAGTGTACCTTAAGAAACTGAGCTATTTTCAATATTTCATTGCCGTACACTTTTAGCTCGGCAAAAAGTTCATTGAAAGTTTGGAAAGAGAGACAGAAAAAATAAGGGTTTTCTGAGATTTTAAAAATCTTTGCAGAAAACCCTTTCAAAATGTCGTTCTGCAAAGATCTAAAAAATGGTTGATAAAGCATCAATCTGAGGTTCCACAAGGCAACGCCTTGCGTCGATTAACCGTCTTATCTGGTTTATTAGGTGCCTTAATCAAAGGTGGCCGGGCATCTCTATCAGAGTTGGGCCGCCATATGGAAGACCCCACTGACCTGGAAAGTCGGGTCAAGAAGGCCAAGCGTTGGTTGCAAAATAAGTGGACCGATGTCACGGTACACTTTATACCCTACCTTCTTCCGATTCTCCACTCTCTGAGCAAGGCTGGAGAGTTAGTTCTGGCCATCGATGGCTCCTGTGTGGGCAAAGACTGCATGGCGCTGATGGTCAGTGTAATCTGGCGCAGGCGAGCCATTCCCATTTGTTGGGTAGTTCGTAAAGCTCCCAAAGGCCATTTCCCGGAACACATGCACGTGGCCATTATCGGTCAAGTGGCGATGCTTATGGACAGTATCCTGGAACAGGATTGCCGGATTTTCCTGCTGGGAGATGCCGAATTCGACGGCTGCGAGTTGCAACAGTCTTGTTTGGCTCACGGTTGGGAGTACGTGCTAAAAACGGCGAAGGATACTTTGGTAGCCGATCATCCGAACATGGAGAATGCTTCGGCTTTTGGCCATTTGGCCGCAAGTATCGGTCAAAAAAGCTTGTTCCTGCCCCAAATGTATGTGACTAAGCAAGGGTTTGGGCCAGTCAATGTCTTGTTCTGGCATGACCGGACCCGATATGACCGACCTTTGTATCTGTTGACCAGCTTGGAATATGGCCCGCAAGCCGAAACATATTACCGAAAGAGGTATCACATTGAAACCTTTTTCGGCGATATCAAATCTCGCGGATTCCACATTCATAAAACCAGGATTGAAGAGCCTCAAACCTTGTTCAATCTCTTGATCGTGGCTAGCCTGGCTTTCATCATCTGTATCTTGTTCGAGTTTGATGCCCGAACCTCAGCCCAGTTGGGTAAATTCTGCCGTAAAGACCGAATCGATAGCTTGTCCGTGTTTCAGATTGGACTGAGGGCTGTCCGATTTTATGCTAGGCATGCTTTAAATCTTTCTTTCCAATTTTCAAAGAACTTCCCGTAAAATAAAAGTGTACGGCAATGAATTCAATATTACTGAAATAGAACGTTAAGACCGGCTATTTGCTTTGATTTGGATGTAGTCAAATTATTCACTAAAACAGAAATCTGAATGGCGGATAGCTATCAAAAGAAAGAACGGGAAAAGAAAAAACGTAAAAAGAGGAAAGAGAAGCAGGAGCGAAAAGAACAAAAAAAGTTTGAGGACAAGAGCCAGATCGAATTCATGTATGTGGATGAAAACGGCCAGTTTTCTACTACTCCTCCCGACAAGCCAAAGAAAGAGGTCAAGCTGGAAGACATTGAAATTGGCGTCCCCAAGCACGAAGATGACGGAAAGTCTAAGTACGAAAGAGAAGGCAAAGTAAAGTTCTTCAACGCCGAAAAGGGCTATGGCTTTATCATTGAAAAGGACACTCAGGAGAGTTACTTTGTACACGCGAACGATCTGGAAGAAGAGATCGATGCGGAAGATAAAGTCGCTTTTGAAATCGGGTCTGGCCCCAAAGGCCCCATCGCCATTAACGTACAGTTACAGAAAGCTTAATCGCTAACGAAGGAGTATCAGCACTACAAGGGCTCAAAGCCATCTTAGTGCCGATACTCTCCATCTGGTATTCATCTCTGGATCAGCCAACTCCTTGCGAAGTAGTCTCTGTAGATGTCGTTTTTCATGTTATTGAGGCCTGTATGCTAATGGCTTAGTTATAGAAACCGGTTTTAGCGCCCCGTTCAGGATTTATGGAGCTAAGAGATGCTATGTTAGCATCCAACCAGTTCTAAAAAAAATTGCGGCTTATGTCCCAGTGCTCTTTGTACCAGTGAATCAAATTAGGAATACAGGCTCATACAACATGCCGCTCCCGGCATGTTATGGTATATGGAAGGCACTTCCAAAGCGACCTCCGTCTAAAAAATTCAGAACAACCGCCAAAAGAAATCCGGCAATTTGTCCCAGGGGTTACCATCCGCCCCGTCATCGGTGACGTAGAGGTAGGTAAAACCCTTTTGCGCTAATCCGGCTTTGGCATCGTCCCAGGTAAAGTCCAGGGCGCTATAGGCAGCGCCGCTGCGAAGTTGCTGCTGTAATTGCGACAGAATGTGCGCGTCCCGCTGTCCGACGGTAAGCCCTCCCTTCTGATAGAGCATAGCGGCGGCCGGCTTACCTTGCATCAACTGTGCGTTATATCCCACCTGCTGCAGGGCAGCATTGACATTGGGTTTCGTTCCGGGGCCGGAAGGGTACAAGTTGATCGGCCGTTCGCATACGGAGTGAATCCAGTCGGGAGTGCTGAGGTAACCCGACCCTGGCGTGGTGCCGTAATGCATGACCCGGTATAGCTTTCGCCCGGCGTCAAAGTTCAGGGCTACGTAATTTTTGGCGTAATTGTCCAGGTCTTTCAGCCACTGCAATTTACCCGCATCCGTAGGAGCCTCATCAAAAAAGTAACCGTCTACATTGTAAGTGTTGTGCCATCTGGAGATTTCTCCCTGTACTTGCTGCAGATTACGGCCACTGCAGGCGGCTGAACTGTGATCCAGCCCGTAACACAGGTGTACATAGCCTAATATGACGCCACCGGCATTGCGCACCTTTGTGATGGCTTCCTGATACTTTTGTACGGCCCAAACATTATTGCCATCCCCCGGACCACTATTAACGTTGGCAATGACCACCAGGCGGTCGCCGTACTGCTAAGCCGCCTCAATGAGGGTAGACCAGTAGGGGCCAACATTATGCTGACCAGGGTCGTCATTATCGTAGGGGAAGAATTAGGCCGGCACAATCACCTTGTGGCCGGAGGACTGTGCACTGCCAAGCTGTGGAATGAAAAACAGGGCCAGGAAAACAAGAAGCAAGAATGGAGTTTGTTTCATGATCAGTTTATATTTTGTCCTTTTATTTGCTGATGAAAGCATAGGTTACTCCTTACCGGTGAAAAAAATCCCAGTGGAGAAGAACGGCTATTGCCGTGGATCAAATCCTAAGTTCACCAAGTGAAGAACTGATGCTGCAAAGATGGGAGTAGCCAGCCCAAATAACCTTACCAAATGGGTGCAACGGTTTGTCTGTCCGTTGAATCAGCAATAGAGAGCGTTCAGTCGCGGTTGATGATGGCTGGTCAGATACCGTAGTTGTGGAGCTTGCCAATGCCTGGACTGAATAGGCGCCCAGGTCTTCGTCTTCGTCTATTCGTAAAGGGGGAATGCACTACCAAATCAGCAAAAAGCCCTGCCCATCATAGGTCACTCCATGCGTAAAGCTTCCCAAAACAGCCCTTTAAGCTCGTTGGCATAGCGTCTGAACGGATACTGCAATCTCTGGTTTTGCCTATCTAAAGCCAGGCGTACCTCCAGTTGTCGGGCTGTAGTGTAGCTTTACAAGCGCGTATTCACAATATTATTCAGTGTAGAGCCAAAAGTATAGCTCAGCCCCAGACCAGTGCTCGCCGCAAAGTCCGTCGCGATCTGCCGTTGCTGCAGCAGGATATCCTCCACAGAGGTGTCCCCTTCCGGCAAATTGATTTGATCGCTGACCAGGTCGAAATTAGCAGAAAACCGGAGAGCGAGCCCTTCGTACAGCCGTACGGCTATCCAGTTGTCGAACTCTACCCGGTTTTTGGACATATCGTGCAGGAAAGAAGAGGCCTGCAAAGTGGTGAAAATATCACCCCAGGGCTGCCGGAAGCGCAGCTGAATATCCAGAGAGTGGTTCAGGAGGTTTTCCTCAATTTGCCCGAAAACCGTACGCTCAAAGTATTGCTGATGCTGAAACCCAATCCGGTAGGCAAAGGTAATCTCCCGGCGCAGGACTTCCTCGTAGGGGAAGATGTTGTACTCCAGGGCAGGGTGAAAATTGTAGGCCTGAGCAATATTATTGAAGGTGCTTTGGCGTATACCGCTAAACACGCCGGTAGACCAATGATCGGTGATACTCTTGACGATACTCCCCGATAAAACCTTCCATTTTCGAACACTCACCAGCATTTCATCGTCGCTCTCAAATTGGTTCTCCGCGTGGCTGACCTGACCATCAATCCGCACCCGCCAGGCATCCGTAACCCGGTCTATATCTACGCCCAGGTCCACACTAAATTCTTCACGGGAGGACTCCTTGTACAACCGGCCGTTGCCCGAAACTTCAAAAATCCAGTAATTCCACGGATCTTTGTTTTCCTCAGCACCGGCAGTACCTGTCCCTTCCGGCACATTAACCTGGAAATCGATATGGCTGGCCAACTCAGAATTCACCAGATAATGGAGCAGCCCCTGATTCACTGTTCTCAGCAAACCGTCCCGGACCTCCGAATTGGTCATATTGGGGTTAGACTCGAACTTGAGTTCCTGCTCTAATCCCTCAAATGCCCCCTGACCTTTGAAGTTGAGGGTAAAGGAGCGGCCACCTGCTCCTGTCCAGATATCAAAAATAAACAACTGAATATTGGCCTGACCCTGATCACGCACGTGGTCCAGATAGGTGATTTCCTGCACCAGATAGTTACGGTCGCAGTTGCAGTCTATGAAGAGCTTAAGACGGTCCTGAGATTGCCCCGGCAATACGGAGGGAATAACGAACGCAAGGCAAAGCAGTGCTAAAAGGAAGTTGGGTTTGGGGTAAGCTCTGCCAAAGATTTTGAAAATGTGGGTAGTTTCTGCGGTTCTGTTGTCTTGCATGATTGAAAGTAAGGTGGTTTTGGTGCTTGAATCAAATTATCCTGTGCTGTAAGTTATTAAGATTTCTTATTAAGTTTAACAACTAAATGGGTTTAGTTGTTGATTTGACAAAATGCTGTAACTCGAAGAGAACACTTCGGAAGCGTTGTGCTAACTTTTTAGATTTAAATGAGGCCAGCCCACTCTTAATCTCCTCTTAACACCACAGCCCATTTCACTTAACAATTGGTATCTACCTTTGGGTATCAATTCGCTAGTTAGCCTGCCGGGAAGTATACCCTGTATGCACAGGCAGGCCACACAACTATTTTCCTGATCTAAGTCGGGCCTTCACGGCACTGCCTCCGGCGTGGTTTGCTGCGCCGGTCTCCTGGTGAGCATTAGTGCTGAACTAATGTGACAGGATCACCGTGTACCCGTAAGCCCCCAAATAGCCTGTCCCAATAAGAAATGCACTGCAAATGCCTTGCGGTGTCCTGATCGTCTACGTTGCAGCCGGAAAAGTGCCGCTGCCGACACTCACTTTTATTAACTTAAAACCATACAGTCCATGAGATTTATGCGACTAAAAGCCTTTATTCCAGGCTTACTCATTTGCGGGAGCTTCCTGCAAGCCGTTGCTGCACCAGGCAACATTAAAACTGGTGTACAACTAAAAGGCAGGGAGGCTTACCTTGTCGAATCAACCGCTTCCGTCACTGAAGCCAGGCCCATTTCCGGCCAGGTTACAGATGAATCAGGGGAACCCCTCGTTGGCGCAACCGTACAGGTCAAAGGTGCCGTTACCGGTACCGTTACCGATGTGGACGGTAAGTTTACCATTCAGGTGGAGGATGATGCGGTGCTTATCATTTCCTACATCGGCTACATTTCAGAAGAAGTTTCCGTAGCCGGGCTATCCAACATTCAGCTACAGCTGAAGCCCAATGCTACTCAACTGGACGATGTTGTCGTAGTTGCCTACGGTACGCAGAAGAAATCAGATGTCACCGGCGCTATTGGCGGGGTGGACTCCGACGAGTTCAACCGGGGCGTAGTGACCAACCCCGGACAGCTCCTGCAGGGCAAAGTGGCTGGTGTCAACGTCTCCAATGTGAGCGGTGAGCCGGGTGCAGCCCAAAATGTGATCATCCGGGGTATTGGTAGTTTGCGCTCGGGTACGACCCCGCTCTACGTGATCGACGGTTTCGTACTGGACAACTCCGGTACCGGTGTGGCCAACAACCCGCTGAACTTCATCAACCCGAATGATATCGCAAGCATCGATGTCCTGAAAGACGCTTCGGCAGCAGCGATCTACGGTGCCCGGGCTTCCAACGGTGTTATCGTAATTACGACTAAGAAAGGGCAGGAAGGCAAAGCCGAAACTACCCTTTCCACGTCCAGAGCAGTCTCCACCATCGCCCGCAAGCTTCCGGTCTTTGGTGCAGATGAGTTCCGGCAGCAGGTCACAGCTATCGGCGGCCGGCTGGAAGACTTTGGCGGCAACACGGACTGGCAGGATGAGCTGACGCAGACCGGAATTTCCAACAACGTCAACCTGTCGGTAAACGGAGCGGCCAATGAGCGCTTTTCCTACTACGCTTCCCTAGGTTACCAGGACCAGGAGGGTATCCTGCAAAACAGCAACCTGGAGCGCTACTCCGGCAAGCTTAACGTAACGCAGAAAGGGCTGGGCGGCCGCCTCAGCATCGATTTGAACCTCACCGCTGCGCATACCAAGAACCTGCGCCCCAACATCTCTTCCACACTGGTCGACATGCTGGAGTTCAACCCCACCCTACCTGCCCGAGACGAAAATGGCAACCCCCGCCTGCTGGACGAAAACCGCCTGAACCCGCTGGTACGCAATGACATCTATTCCGACAATTCCATCAACAACCGGATCCTGGCTAATATCGCTCCGTCTCTTGAAATCGTCAAAGGGCTGACTTATAAGCTGAACTTCGGTGTGGACTATTCCACCACTTCCAGAAACGTGCAGTGGAAACCCTACGCGCCTCTGGCGGGCTTTGAAGGCTCCCTGAACTCCATTGAAGTGGAAAACGAAAACCAGCTGGTGGAAAACACCCTGACGTACCAGTTTGAAGCCGGCAGAAGCAGCTTCAACATTCTCGCAGGCCATTCTTACCAGAACCTATTCGTTACTTCCCGGTCTACGTCCTTTGAGCGGTTTGTGGACAACGGCATCGACCCCGTTTACCAGGACCACACGAGCCCGGACGACCTGAGAACGACCGTGAATGCGGCCGCTGAAGAAAATGAGCTGCAGTCCTTCTTCGGAAGGGTTAACTACAGCTTCGACGGCAAATACTTGTTTACCGGTACCATGAGAGCAGACGGCTCTTCAAAGTTTGGCGGCAACAACAAGTACGGCTACTTCCCCTCTCTGGCGGTGGGCTGGAACATCACAAGGGAAGACTTCTTCTCCAATACGGCTTTCGATAACCTGAAGCTGAGAGCCAGCTGGGGACAGACCGGCAACCAGGAAATCCCTTCAAAAATCACTCAGGAGAGCTTCAATGAATCCCGTGCCCAGAGTGGCGGCGCATCCAACAACACCTATCCGCTGGAGCCCGATCAGCTCACCCTGGATCAATACCCATTCGGGGTGACCTTCACCCGCCTAGCCAACCCAAATATTCAGTGGGAAGTGTCTACGCAGACCAACGTTGGCCTGGACTTCGCCTTGTTTGACTACCGCTTGACCGGTACCCTCGACTACTTCAACAAGGTGTCAGACAACATCCTGCTTGAAATCTCACCGGCTGACCCGATTCAGCCTACGGCTACCTTCTGGACCAACATCCCCAACATGGAGATCCGCAACAGCGGCTTTGAGCTGTCGCTGGACTTGGGCAGCGACCCGACAAAGGAATTCCGCTGGAACATCGGTGGCAATATCTCTTTGATCGATAATGAAATCATCGATTCTCCATTCTCCGTGCTCGTAACGGGTACGGCTTCCGGTGCCGGGCAAACGGGCGCCACCATCAATGGCTACATTAACGGAGAGCCCATCGGTGCTTTCTATATGCAAACCTTCGACGGTATCGGTGAAGACGGGCTCAACCGCTTCGTAGATACCAATGGCGATGGTGCTATTCTGGATGATGACCGGACGGTGGTCGGGTCTGCACTGCCGAACACCCTGTACGGTTTCTACCTGAACCTGAACTACAAGAATTTCGACCTCGGCGTGAACTTCAACGGTGCTGCCGGCAACAAGGTGTACAACCACACTGCTATGAGCAGCTTCATCAAAGGCAAGCTGGCGGTATCTTCCAATACCACCGACTTTGCAGTAGAGTTCCCGGAAGAGGAGATTACCAACTTCAACGAAGTATCCACCCGCTTCCTGGAAGACGGCGACTTCCTCCGGTTGAACAACCTCACGCTGGGGTACAACCTGAATACACAGCGGCTGGGCATTGGAAACGCCATTCAGCGGGCACGCCTGTCCCTGACCGGGCAGAACCTGCTGCTGATCACCAACTACTCTGGTTTTGATCCGGAAGTGAACGCAGGCAGTGTCGCCGGCGGTATTCAGACCTTTGGTATCGACCGGTTTGCTTACCCCTCAGCAAGGACCTTCCTGGTAGGCCTGGATATCACTTTCTAATCAGCCGTATTCAACTTTTTATCTGACTTTTTACACCAACAATAATGAAAAAGCAACATTTTTATAAAACCCTTTTCCTGACGGCACTGCTCTGCATGCAGTGGAGCTGTACCGACCTGGAGGAGAATGTACTGGATGAATCTTTCGCCGGCACTGGCCAGGCAGAAATCATTAGCGGTGCGATTGCGCCGGCTTATGGCTACATTAGGAACGGCGTATGGAGGCACACCATTTATTTTGGCCTGCAGGAAGTCTCTTCTGATGAAGCCATCCTTCCGGCACGGGGCGGAACAGACTGGTTTGACGGCGGAAAATACATCGCCCTGCACGCTCATCAGGTGACCCCTACCAATGAGGTCATCACAGATTCCTGGAATGGCGTGACGACCAACATCTCCCGGGCATTGTCCGCTATCGAAGTGCTCCGCCCGCTTGCGGATGCAGGAGACACAGAAGCCGAGGGTGCACTGTACGAGATGATTACCCTGCGCGCTTACCTGAATATGCTCATGCTGGAAAGCTGGGGCCTGGTGTTCCAGAAGGAAAACTCCACAGAAACTTCCCGCATCCTGAGAGGGCAGGAAGCCATTGACTACATCCAAAGCGAACTGGAGTCTGTGGTAGACGTGATCAACACCGATAAAGGCACAGGCCGGTTCACACAGGGCGCTGTCTGGGGGCTTCTGGCAAGGCTGCACCTGAATGCGGCCGTGTACCGTGACCCTTATGGTACGCCTAACTTCACAGCGGAGGACATGGACAAGGTGATTGAGTATTCTGATCTCATCATCAATTCCGGCCGCTACGCACTGGAGTCGGAGTACTTTGACCTGTTCAATGACGACAACAACGGCAACCCTGAGCTGATCTTCGCATTGGACCAAAGAGGGCAGTTGTCCAACGAGCAAGGCAGATGGGCCTACTGGTCGGTTTCCGGCGCTTACCTGGCGCGCCCGGAGTGGATTGCAGACGGCAACCCTGACGGCACCAACGGGCCGGCTATGACACCGGACTTCTATCAGACTTGGGTGGATGCCTATGGCGATATCGACCCGGCGGATGCCGATGCCCGCTTCTACAAGCGTAATGTGATGGTCCCTGAGGAATTGCAGGACCTGACGGGTCTTTCTCCGGCCAATGACGAAGACCACTTTTTCTGCGTGCCCCCATTGGATTTCCAGATGGACCGGGGTATTCTACGCGGCGTTCAGTGGGGCCCAAGAGAAGGCCCGGACGGCAACTTCCTGGCTTGCGCTGATGGTTCCGCCCGCATTTATCCGGTACGGGAAGACGCGACAAGCTCCGTGAGAGAAGCCGAAGAAGAAGTGTACGTTACCCACGTGGTAGACATCAACTTCACCACGGAAGGCAGCTTCCACAACACCGGCTACCGCTACGCCAAGCATCAGTTCAGCCGTACTTCGCCCAACGGCACCTCCAATAGCAGTGTGGACATCGTCCTGCTGCGCCTCGGAGAAGTGTACCTGAACCGGGCAGAAGCCAAATTCCGCAAAGGGGACGTGGCCGGCGCTCTGGAAGACATCAACACCCTACGCACGGCCAGAAATGCCCGCCCGGAACAAACACCTGCACCACTCAGTGATATTGACCTTGAGCGCCTCTACGACGAGCGCGGTTTCGAACTATACTGGGAAGGCCACCGCCGTAATGACCAAATCCGCTTTGGCAAATATGAGGACACCTGGACTGAGAAGAACAGCACAGACGTGAACAAGCGCCTGTTCCCTATCCCGCAGAGCGCGATTGACGGCGCTTCTGTTTTGGACGGATTCCTGGTACAGAACCGGGGATACTAAACCTACTCTATGGCTAAATAAGCCTGAAGCGTAAAAAAGCGAAGGCAGCAGTATCAAATGTGGTACTGCTGCCTTTTTTGTGATATGAGGTCGGGGCGCTAAATCAGCACCGGGTTCAGCGGCGTACCAATGACCGCTCCAATTTTCGCACCCGGGCACCAGGTTTTCCAGTCGTTTTCCTGGCCCGAGTTGGTCGGGGCTTTCAGCCGCATGTCTTTGTCCATGTAGATGATGGTCATCACTTTGCGCATGTATGGGCTTTGATTAGCCCCGGCTCGGTGGAATACCCATCCGGAATGGAAGCGGACTTCGCCCGTGCCAGGCGGCGGCAGGCGTATTCACCCCTCACTGCAAATCCACAATGTTAAATCTGCGTAAACGGCTTGGAGCTATCACCTAAATTTTATATTTTTAAGAAAATAACGCGTAATACACAAAAATACAGGCAGCTGCAAATTCCAAGCCCAACCGCGTGATCTGAAAACAACCGTTGTTCAAAAAACACCAGGACAACCCCAAAAACTGTTGATATGAAAAATACAACATTGTTTTTTCTTTTCTTTTCTTTTCTTTTCTCTAATCATTTGGTAATGGCACAGTCGGGTAATTGTACGGATTACTCTTTATGCTTTGAAAAAAGGGTAGACAGTAATGGCGATACGATAATTGACGTGCTGCTGTTCAATCCGCCGGATTCCATAGAGGGATTAAGAGTTACGGTTGATTTATCCTCAGAAGCCTTTGATGTTACCGCTTTTGATATTGATACTGTATTGCTCGTAGGTACTCCTATTTATGTTGAGGGATCATTGGAAGATGAGCTTCGCTCAGAGAACACTTATTTTGATGACCCTAAAATTGTAACAGAGGATACCATAAAATTGTACTCTTTCACAGCCAATGGTCCTCCGGGCGGCTGTATTGACGTATCTTTTGGATTTACTAATTCACTTGTTTCAGCTGAAAATGGATTTGAGGGATGCGCACCAGATTCACTGGCTCTCGTGAATTGTGCAACTACATTGTGTTTTCCAAGTGTAGAAATTTCCGGAGTGGTAGAGGCGCTCGTTGATTGTCAGGATTCCGTAGCTAATGACTTTGGCATGAGAGATGTAATTGTTTCTGTTTATCAGGATTTAAGCTCGGCTCCTTATGATAGTGGCCGGACGACAAACCAGGGCGATTACGGTGTGCTCGTGGCGCCGGGCCATGATTATGTGGTTACCCCGACCATAGACACCTCCAGATATATCGATACTTGCGGAGTAACTGAAGTGGATGTTGCTAGGACAAGGGAACATATTTTAGGCACTGACCATTTTGACTATCCTTATGAGTTCATCGCCGCGGATGCCAGTCAAGATGGGACAGTTAACACTAGTGACCTGATACTTATTGCGAGTGCAATAGTCGGCGATACTACATTCTTTGATTATTTAGGCTGGGAGTTTATCCTATTAGAAGAATACCTTTCGCTAGATGATACGCCTTTGGATACATCGGCAATTAACTCCGTGAGCAATAGCGATACCCTCTCCAATTTAAATTTTAACGCTTCTGTATCCTTTATTGGCATAAAAATTGGAGACGTTAACCTAACCTGTTCAGCGTGTTATACCCCTGCAG
Source organism: Phaeodactylibacter xiamenensis (assembly GCF_000759025.1). GTDB lineage: Bacteria > Bacteroidota > Bacteroidia > Chitinophagales > Saprospiraceae > Phaeodactylibacter > Phaeodactylibacter xiamenensis. Next base: position 57,859 of record NZ_JPOS01000018.1, read on the forward strand.
AAAGTGGTAGCCGGTCAGTCGATCTGCGGCTTTTGTCCGGAACGTCAGATACGGAAAAGTTCGAATTGCGCTTTCCTGCCAATGTGAACTTAGGAGGCACAATTGAAGTACCATTATATGCCAGTGACTTTACTTCAGAGGGTGTAATGGGGCTTCATTTGTGGGCAGATCCCTCATATCTGACCTTTGAAGAGGCGACACCAGCTCATTTGCCCGAGCATCAATATTTCCTATATACTGTCAATGAGCCAGACCGGCTCAGCATGCTGTGGTTCAATGATTTGGAAGGGGGCGCTACAGTCGATAGTGATAAACCGCTGGTTATACTGAAGATGAAAGTGCATGCCCTGCCTGTGGAATGGAGTAGCGCGATTAATTTACAAAACCTTCCTGACAGAAATAAGGTCTACCCGGATGGTACTATTGTAGGACACCCGATCAGCCTAAAGGTATCTGTACAAAGTGAAGCCCGAACTAGCGAGAGTGGGTTATACCTTCACAAGGTACAAAACCCTTTCCACGATGAGCTGCGTTTCAGCGTTACTTCGAAGGTTGATGCTGCCACGAACATAGAATTATTAAATTTGAATGGAGAGCAGGTTCTACAACTGCGCAGAATATTACATTCGGGCAGGAACGACCTGATACTTACTGACGTTTCCCAACTGCTCTCAGGTACTTATCTGCTTCGGATTGTAAGCGATGATGGCAGTACGTCAACTCAGAAAATAATCAAACAGTAGACCTTCACCCCTAAAGCGTTCATTCAAAAGCCAGGCTCGCGCCCCAGCGAGCTTGGCCTTTGCATTGTTTCTGCCAACTACATAATACCATGAAAAAGAGCATACGCCTCCAAAATCTTTTTGTCTGTGCACTCATTGTTATGGCCTACGCAACTCCTGTTTTAGGGCAGGAAATCCTGGTGACTTATCGGAATGGGATAAATGGGCCTACTAATGTAGGTATTCTAAATCCTTCTGAATGTGCATTCTCTGTGGTTGATACGTCAATTGCATCTGGTATAGACGCTCCTTTTTTTAGTTATACACCTTCGGGACAATTGTACGCCCTAAGTCTTCAGAGCGGCGACTTCTATTCTGTCAATTTAAACGATGGCTCCTTATCATACATCGGCTCTTTTAACACGAATTTTGGAGAAATACAGTTCGTTAACGACAGTATCTTCTACGCTATAAGACTCGAAGGGATGATTGGTGCGGTAGGTATTGCCAATGTAAATACCGGAGAGACTGAAATTTTAACTACGACGGAGACTGACCCTGTCGGCTATGGGTTTGGCTTGACCATCAGGAACGACAGCCTGTATTACGGAGATGGTTTTGGTATTCATTACATGGACCGGGAGAATTTCCAAAATAGCGAAATGGTCATCCCGCTAGACATTTTTGAAGAAGGAGCCATTGACGATATGGTCACGCTACAATTATCCTGCGACAGCACCATCACCTATGGCTTTAGGTGGGTCCCCTTTGAAGAGCGGTACTTCATGGACATTATAGATTTCGAAAACCAACAAAGGATAGACATCGGCTGCGAACTGCCATTTCGCATAAGATCGGCTGCATCACCGCTTGAGCTTACACCGCCTGCCTGCACTCTAGTTGTAGACCCCGACCTGGACGACAGCACCGCCCCATTGCTGTCTTACGCTGCCGATACGGCCTGTGCACCAGGTGCCCTGCCGGTGGTGGACGGTGATGCCGGAATTGAATCTGAGCTCGGTTATGTGGACTCCATCCGCGTACTGCTTGAGGGCACTTTAGACGGCGCCGCCGAGTCCCTGAGTTTTCTCGGCCAGGACAGCATACAAGTCAGCGGGGGCGGCAGCGCCCTCCTGCTCAGCGCGCCCCTCCGCCCAAGCATTCAGGCTTGGGAACAAGCCCTGCAGGCCCTGCGCTACAGCAATACCGCTATGCCGCTTCAGGCGGGCGAGCGTCAAGTCCGCTTCATCGCTTACGCTGCAAATAATGTATCAGACACAGCCCATGCCCGGCTGCCCTTATTCAGCAGTACGCCCTCCGCAGGAGAAGACGCTTCGGTTACCGCCTGCCCGGGCGCCGCCCCATTCCAGCTGCTGGACAGCCTGGCTGGCAGCCCTGCCCCCGGCGGGCAGTGGCAGCCGGGCAGCGGCTCCTTCGACCCGGCAACAGACGCCCCCGGCACCTACCTTTACATACAGAGCAGCGCCGGGTGCCCATCGGATACCGCTGTGGCCACCGTAGAAATTGCGGATGCGCCCGCTTTCAGCCTGGGCGCGGATACCATCTTGTGCCCCGGTGGCAGCCTGCTGCTGCAAGCACCCGCCGGGCTGCAAAATTACTCATGGAGCGACGGCAGCAGCGGGGCCTCCCTGCTCGCACAAGGCCCGGGGAGCTTTTGGCTGCAGGCAGCCAATTCAGCAGGCTGTGCCGCTGCCGATACCATCGAGCTGGCCTTTTCTGACCTTTCAGGCGTAAGCCTGCAGCCCAGCCCGGCGCTCTGCCGGGGGGGCAGCAGCGGCAGCATCCTCGCAGCGCCGCAGGGCGGGCTGCCCCCTTACAGCTACCACTGGACGGGCGGCATTGCGGGCAACCCGCTCAGCGGCATGCCCGCAGGCACCTATAGCCTTACCGTAACGGATGCAGCAGGCTGCACACAAGCGGCTACTGCCGAAATCACCGAGCCGGCAGAGCCCGTCCTTTCCCAGGAAAGCCTTCAGCTCTGCAGCGGCGACACCTTCACCTGGCAGGGGGTAGCCTACACAGCAGATACGCTGCTCACCACCCTTTACACTACAGCGGAAGGGTGCGACTCTGCTTATCAGCTACAGCTCGTGTTCACCAGCGCCATCCTGATAGAAGAAGAAGCCACCGCCTGCGAAGGCGAGCCCTACAGCTGGCAGGGGCAGCTGCTCTCACAAGATACCACGGCCTGCATCACTTACGCCAGCAGCAGCGGCTGCGACTCCACGCACTGCCTGACGCTGGCCGTCCTGCCTGCCCCTGATGCCGGGCTGCCCGACAGCCTTTTGCTGTGCGGGGGAAGCACAGCCGTTTTGCAGGCCGGGCCCGCCGCCGGGTACACCTGGCTGGACGGGTCGCAGGGCAGCAGCATTGAAGTGGGCAGCCCTGGCCTGTACAGCGTTACCCTGACGGGCGATAATGGCTGCGTGGGCAATGGCTCCACGGAGGTGCTCCTGGTGCCGCCCCTCAGTGCAGCCTTCAGCCTCCTGCCGCCAGGCTGCACTGGGGAAGAGAACGGTGAAATTACGGTAGCAGGCCTGGAAGGCGGCAGCCCGCCCTACCAGTATGAGCTGTCGGGCAGTGCGCCGCAATCCAGCCCTGTCTTTGCCGGGCTGCCCGCGGGCAGTTACGAGCTGGGCATATCCGGCTCAAACGGCTGCAGGCTCGACACTGTATTGGTTTTGCCAGGCCCAGTACCGGTTACGGCAGATGCCGGGCCCGCCCGCTCTATCGTACCGGGGGAAGCTGCCCCCCTGCTGGGCAGTACCAATCTTTTGGTACCCATAGTGCAATGGTCGCCCCCGGAGGGACTGTCCTGTACGGACTGCCTGACTCCCCAAGCCAGCCCGGCGCAGACGCAGCTCTACCAGCTGCAGGTGACAGATAGCCTGGGCTGCACCGCCTCAGATGAAGTGCTGGTAACGGTAGAGGAGCGGCAGGGCTTTGCTATGCCCAACGCATTTTCGCCCAATGGCGACGGGCGCAATGATGCCTTAGGACCGGTCTTTGCCATGCAGGAGCTACGGGTACGGCGGTTTATGGTGTTCAACCGGTGGGGCGCAATGCTGCACGAGCGGGAAAACCTGCCCATTGGCGACCCGGGCCTGCCCTGGGACGGTACCTTCAAGGGGCAGGCTGCCCCGGTTGAAGTCTACGCCTATTACATCGAGGTCGAATGGCCGGACGGGCGGGTACAGCAGGACCAGGGGGAAGTCAGCCTTCTAAGGTAGGACGGAGAAATGAGGCAGCGCCAGCCTTTTTAACTCCCAGTCGGTCCACAGGCAGGCATTCAATTTTAAAAAGTGAAGGCAGCAGTACCACATTTGATACTGCTGCCTTTTTTGTGATAGGGTGACGGGGCGCTAAATCAGCACCGGGTTCAGCGGCGTTTCAATGACCGCTCCGATTTCTGCACCCGGGCACCAGGTTTTCCAGTCGTTTTCCTGGCCCGAGTTGGCCGGCGCTTTCAACCGCATGCCTTTGTCCATGTAGATGATGGTCATTACTTTACGCATGTAGGAGCTTTGATTAGCACCTGCGCGGTGGAATACCCATCCGGAATGGAAGCTGATTTCCCCGAGGTCAAACGGCTCTACAATGTGTTCAAAGTCTGTTACCCGGAGGGTTTCCCGAATCTGCTGTTCGCTTTCATCGGAAATAGAGAGTTCCCGGCCTGTCTTGATCTGTTGGCTGCCGGCGCTAAATTCCAGCGGGCCCATATCGAGCGGAGTGGCTTGGAGCGGAATCCAGGCCGTGATGGCTTTATCGGTAGACAGGGGCCAGTAATGCTGATCGGCATGCCAGGGAGTAATGCCTCCACCGGCTTCCTTGAAGAGCGCCTGATCGTGGTACAAGCGCACCCCATCGACCTGCATCAGCTGTGCTGCCAGGCTCGCCAACCGCTTGCTAAATACCAGTAGCCTGATGGCTTCATCCTCCTGCCAGAGGTTGAACAACTGCAGGAAAGCTTTACCATAAGTGTCCCGCTCCTCCAATGGCTGTTCCGCTTTTCGCAATTCATTCACTTTCCGGCTGATGACCTCATTGAAGTAGTGAATGGTCTCCGCATTCAGTACTTCCTTAATTTTGATGAAATTAAACTTTTGGTAGAACCCGATTTGGGCAGCGGTGAGCTGCAGGGGCTCATTCAGGTGGTTCAGGATGGCTTCCATCTTGATGATTTAGGTTAGTAGAAAAAAGAGCTTGTCTAAACAGGGTATGATCAGACAAGCTCTTGCTGTGGAAGCTATACGGGATGGTTTGGCATTACGCCTGCGCGCCGCCACGCTCCAGCGCCGCCTCTTCCCGGGACATATCCTCCAGCGTCTTGCCTTTGGTCTCTTTCACGTAGAATTTCACAAAGAAGTAAGCGACCAGCCCGAAGAAAGCGTAGATACCGTAGGACAGCCCCAGTCCGATGCCGGCAAGCAAGATGGGAAAGCTGATGGTAATCAGGAAGTTGGCACCCCATTGCGCCAGGCCGCAAAGGGCCAGTGCTGCGCCCCGGTATTGGTTGGGGAACATCTCGCCCAGCATCACCCACATCACCGGGCCCCAGGAGAAGGCAAAGAAGGCAATGTATCCGTTGGCCGCCAGGAGAGCGTAAGTGCCCTGACTGGAAGACAGCTCTATCCCGTCCGGCCCGCTGGAAGCTGCGTTGGAGAAAATGTACGCCATGATGCCCAGCATCACCGCCTGCCCGATGGAGCCAACCAAAAGGAGGGGCTTCCGGCCCAGCCGGTCTACCAAAACGATGGCCACGATGGTGAAGAAAATATTGACGCTACCAGTGATCACGTTCTGCAACAGGGCATCCGCTTCTGTGAAGCCGGCTGCCTGCCACAGGGTAGCCCCGTAGTAGAAAATCACATTAATGCCCGTGAACTGCTGCAGCACCGCCAGGCCCAGCCCTGCCCAGACCAGCGGGTGTATCTTACCGGTGTAAGAACTGATCACGTCCTTCAGGCGGGGCTTGGTGCCTTCGCGCAGGGTGGAACGGATATCCGCTACCTTTTCTTCGGCATCCTCATCGGGTGCAATGCCCGCCAGGACCTGTGCTGCCTCGGCTTCCCGGCCCGCTGCCACCAGATAGCGGGGCGATTCCGGGATGGTCAGCAAGGCAAACAAGAAGATCGCCGCTGGAATAATTTCCGCCCAGAACATCCACTGCCAGGTTTGGAAGCCGCCCCAGAAGACCTCTGATGCGCCACCCGATTGTCCGGCCAGCCAGTAGTTGCTCATAAAGGCCATGAAAAGCCCGATCACGATCATCAGTTGCTGCAGGGTAGCCAGGCTGCCCCGAATTTTAGGCGGCGCAATCTCACTGATGTAGGCCGGTGCCAGCACACTCGCTGCTCCCATGGATACGCCACCCAGTATACGGTAAAGCACAAACTCTACCGAGCCATCGGAAATGCCCGAGCCCCAGGCGCTGATCGTGAAGCCGATCGCCGTAACGATCATGACCGGCTTACGGCCAAACTTATCGGCAGCTGTACCGGCAAAAAAGGCACCGGCCATAGCGCCCAGCAAAACGGAGGCCACATTAAACCCGGTAACCGCGGCATCCGAATCAAAGGCTAACTGAAGGGCATCAACGGTGCCGTTAATGACTCCGCTGTCGAACCCAAAGAGGAAACCGCCGAGCGCGGCAATTCCACTGATAAAAATTAGACTGATTTTTTTTGGTTGACTCTCCATGTTGTTTTGGTTTTCGGCAGTACCCTTGCTAAAGTGGTGGAGCACAGCCAATGGTTTCGTTTTGTTTTGCCCCAACCATGCCGTAGCTGGCAAAGGGCAGTGATGCGTCGTTGATTGTTTTATAGCGGAAAGATAGTGTTATTCAAACAATAAGCACCCATTTCCCACGGGAGAAATTTAAGAAAACACACCGGACTTATGGAATTAATGACGGCAATTAACGTAGAATCGTAATTTTCTTTGGTGAGGAGCCGGTTAGCTTCGTCCTTCTTCTCTGTCCAAAGTCTTGAGGAAACGCCGGGGCGGACGGATGCGCACTTCCACCTTTTCTCCGGTGTGGGGATGTGTGAAGGAGAGCCGGCAGGCACAGAGGAAGAGCCCCTTACCCAGGATGGTGTCCTTGTCTTTGGCGTAGTGCTTGTCCCCCACTATTAGGTGCCCGGCCTGCTGCAGGTGGATACGCAGCTGATGCGTGCGCCCGGTAACGGGCTGTAGTTCCACCAGGGAAAGGTGCCCGTAGACCTGCGAAGGCACCGTGCGCAGGGTTTGGAAATGGGTAACTGCCGTTTTGCCATCAATGGGCGCATCAAAGGTGCCAGAAGCCGGCGGTTGCCCGTGCACCACCGCCTGATAGGCTTTTTTCACCTGATTGTCTTCAAAAGCCTGACTCATGCTCATCAGGGCACTTTTGGTCTTAGCCAGGAGCACCAGCCCTTTAGTTGGCAAATCAATGCGGTGTACGGCAACTGGCCGAGGCAGGGCATCAGGCAGGGGCGGTGGCGGTATGCTGCCGGCCAGGGCATTTTCCACCGTCTGTACACGGTCGCCGTTGGTGGCAATGCCCCCGGGCTTATTGACGATGACGAGGTGGTCGTCTTCCCACACTACCGGCAGGTCCTGATCAAATTTGCGGGCTTTCGGCAGCCCCGCGCCTTTGAGCTGCAACTGATCGCCCTTTTGGAGAACCGTCTGCAACTGTGCCGGTTGTCCGTTGACCAGCAGCCGGCCATCGGCAATGGCTTTCTTCACTGCCGTTTTACTGCCCAGCAGCGGAAAGGCTTTCCGGCAGTAGTCGGTCAGGGAAGTGCCGGGCGTAATGCTCCGGACCCGGTGCTTTTGTTGGCGCTTGGGCATAGTACTTAGCTTTCCTGCAAAAGAACGGGGTTTGGGGCAGATTGCCAAATGCAGCAGAACGGCACCGATCACAAACAAACAAGAAACCAAAAAACACAACACCCCTGCCCGCCGTAGCCCGTACGGGCGAAGTCTGAAAACCACACTAACAAAACCCCAATCCTACCCCTTCGTCTGCACCTTCACCTCACTCGAACCATCCAGTCCGCCCAGCACTTCCACCTTAATACCATCCGAGAGGCCCAGCTCCACCTGCCGCTTCTCAAAAGAGCGGTCGCCGGTTTTGATTTCCACGTAAGTGGTATCGCTTTCGTAAAGAATATCCCGCTCCTGTATGGCCAGCACTTGCTTCCGGCGGTCCAGAATGATGTCGGCATTTGCGCTGTAGCCCGCCCGCAGGAACACATCATCGGTGGGTTTGACCGCTGCCCGTACCTCAAATTTCACGGTGCCTTCTTCGTCTTCGCCCTTTGGGGAAATGAACTCCAGGGTGGCGTCAAAGCTCTGATTGTCGATGGCGCCCACGGTCAGTAACAGGGGCATGCCTTCCTTCAGTTTGCCTACATCCGATTCATCCACTTTGCCCTCAAAGATCAGGGCGTTCATGTCGGCGACGATGGCGATGCTCGTGCCTTCATTGAAGTTGTTGCGCTCAATGACGGAAGTGCCTTCCTCCACCGGGATGTCCAGCACCATGCCATCGAGGGTAGAGGTGACGATGTTGGCTACCTGCCGGGAATTGGCGCTCGCCCCCTCCCGCAGCAGCTGCAGGTTGTTGATGGCGGCCTGTAGTTCCTGCTCGCGGATATCAACCTCCGTCTCAAACTGCTTTACGCTGTTCTGGGCCACCACTTTGGCATTTTCAAAAGCCGCACGCGCCAGCTCCAGGTCGAGCTTGAAGCGGTTGTAGTCCTGTTCGGAAATCACCCCTTCCTCGAATAAGCCACGCTGCCGGGCCTCCTCTTGCTTGGCATTCTCAAAACCAGCACGGGCTTCCTCTACGTCGAGCTGCTGCTTATTCAGATTGCGCTGCCGGGCCAGTTCGCGTTGCGCTTCCTGCAGGCGCAGGCGGGCCAGCTCCACGTTGGACTTAGCCGTGTTGATATTGACCTCACTAGGCACCAGCTTGATACGGGCGAGTTTCTGCCCTTTGGTCACCAGTTCGCCTTCTTCGACGTAGATTTCATCGACCACACCGGAGACCTGCGGCTTGACCATCACTTCCTTGCGGGGCCGGATTGCGCCGGTTGCCACAGTCTTTTTAATGATGTCCGTCTTTTCAGGCTGTACGACCTCGTAATTTTCTGCTTCTTTGGTATTGCGCTGGTAAAAGTAGATGCCCAGGCCAATGGTGGCAATAATCAGGAATGCACCGAAACCAATTAGACAACCTCTGTTCATAATAATGACTGTTTTTTATGGGTGACTTCAACTTATTCATCTTTGAGTGCGACCACCGGATTGACCCGTGCCGCATGCCGGGCGGGTATGGCCCCGGCGATAACCCCGGAAAGCGTTAGCAGGATCACGGACCCTATGCCTACCGACAGGCTGATTTCCGGATTGTGGAAATTGTCGAGTACCACATCATTGGCTCGCATCAGCGAACTGACGCCCCAGATCAGGAAAGTCCCGACGATAAGCCCCAGATAGCCCGATGTGGCGGTGATGAGGACCGACTCTGCCAGCACCATCCGAACGATACTCGATGGCGGTGCCCCCAGCGCCTTGCGCACGCCGATCTCCTTGGTGCGCTCCTTGACGGTAATAAGCATGATATTGCCCACGCCCACGATACCCGCCAGCAGGGTGCCGATACCGACAAACCAGAGGAAAGCCTGTATGCCCCCAAACAGGTTGGTGATGCTCAAAAATTCATTTTCCAGGTTGAAAGAGCCTACGCCTCTCGGATCCTCCGGATGGATGTGGTGGCGCTTTTTCAGCAAGTCCTTGACCTGTGGCTCCACCTGACTGACCAGCACATTGGGCTGTGCCATGCAGACGAAGTAGTCGATGCGCTCGCCGGTCCCAAAGGTCCGGTACATGGCCGTTAGCGGAATGACAATCGCTTCCATATCGCTCTCGGTCCAGGGCTTCACTTGCTGCGGACCAAAGGTGCCCACCACCTGGAATTCCACGCCCTGCACCCGTATGTACTGCCCAATGGGCTCTTCCTCGCCAAAGAGCAGCTCTGCCGTTCGTTGCCCGACTACTGCAACCTTGCGGGCCTCCTCAATATCACGCTCATTGATGTACCTGCCGGTGAAGAGCTTCAGGGCTTCGACTTTGATCATATTGTCCAGTTCGCCCCGGATTTCCCGGGTCTCGCCAATCTCCTTCCGGTAAACGGGGACATTATTCATGGACAACCGGGGCGCAACGTGCTGCACATCGCCCAGCGTTTCCTGAATGGCTTCAATATCATCCAAACGGAAGGTAGGGTACCGGCCCGGCTGAAAGCCCTGATAGGGCATGGTTGTGCGTTCCGGCCAGACGAACATGATGTTTTTGGCACGCTCTCCGAAGCCCCGGAAGACGCCATTCTCCAGGCCTTTGCCCATGCCCAGTACAAAGACCAGCATGAAGATGCCCCAGAATACGCCCAGGGCGGTGAGCCCGGTGCGGAGCTTGTGTTTTTTTAGGGTGGCAAGGATTTCCTGCCAGCTGTCGCGGTCTAGTAGCATAATCGTTAACTTCTCATGGCTTCAACAGGATTGATTCGGGCGGCCTGACGGGCAGGCATCCAGCCGGCCAGTGCACCGGCAATGACCAGCACCAGGGTAGCGGCCAGCCCCACTCCCAGGTCAACCTGAGGGTTGCGGAAGAAATCGACTTCCATCGACTCCATCAGGCTAATGACGCCAACACCTGCCAAAAGCCCCAGGTAGCCCGCTACAGCCGTTATGAGCACGGCCTCCTGCAGGATCATGGATATAATGGAGTAGGGCGTGGCGCCCAGCGCCTTGCGGACCCCGATTTCCCGGGTCCGGTCCTTCACCACAATCAACATGATATTACTGATACCGATGACCCCGGCAATGATGCTGCCAAGACCAACGAACCAAACGAAAATCTTGATGGCGGCAAAAAGATTAATAAAGTCCTGGTACTCTTCCGCTGCGCTAAAGATGGATACCGCCCGGCGGTCCTCCACACTAAAGTCATGCCTGGCAGCAAAGGCAGCGTGTATCTTGTTTTCCAGTTTTTTGGTCTCTTCAAGGGTAAGGTCCTTCGTCGTCAGCATGAGCTGATGCAGGCGGTTAGTGCCGGCATATACCTTTTGTGCGGTGGTGACCGGAATATAAATGATCCGCATCTCATTATCGCCCCCGGTATCGCTGTAAGTGCCCACGACGGTGTAGACAATACCTCCGATTTCGATGGCTTTGCCAATAGCATCCTCTTCCCCAAAGAGGTCCTGCTTCACAATCTTACCGATGACGGCTACCTTGCGGACCTCTTTCAGGTCTTGTTCGCTGATGTAGCGGCCGGCATCAATCAGAGTATTCTCCAGGTAGCGGTGACCGGGGTGGACCGCCCGGGTGGTAAAGGAGAGCCTTTTGTCTTTGTAGACCGTCATCTGATCGCCGGAAAGGTAGTAACGCCCGGTCAGGTGCTCGATATCGTCAAACTGCTCGCGCAGCATGTCGTAGTCTTCGTTGGTGAACTCAATGCGCCGGCCCTTGGGCAGTCCCCGGTAGGGCATAGAGGTGGTGCCATTCCGAATCCACATGCTGTTGATAGCATCGTCGCGGAATTCATACTCCACACCGTTCTGCAGGCCATCTCCCGCACCGAGTAGTATGATCAGCATAAAAATGCCCCAAAACACCCCGAGGGCAGTAAGTATGGTCCGCAGCGGATGCCGCTGAATGGAATTGAATATTTCTATCCACTTATCGGTATCAATCATGGCCCGGGGTATTTGGTGTAGCGGCTACAGGGCTTCCGTTGGATTCGATGAGTCCGTCCCGCAGGCGGATGACCTGCCGGGTCATGGCAGCGATGTCATTCTCATGCGTGACGATCAGAACAGTCATGCCATCGTTGTTCACCTTTTTGAAAATCTCCATCACCTCGTAGGAGGTTTTGGAATCCAGGGCGCCTGTCGGCTCATCCGCCAGTATGACTTTAGGCTGTGTAATCAAGGCCCGGGCGATGGCAACACGCTGCTGCTGCCCACCAGACAATTGCGTAGGCAAGTGATCAGACCAATCAGCCAGCCCGACCATGTCCAGGTATTCGACAGCACGTTTGTGGCGTTCGTTGCGGTCTACTTTTTGATAATATAGGGGCAGCGCTACATTCTCCGCAGCGGTCTTAAAAGGGAGTAAGTTGAAAGACTGGAAAACGAAGCCGATGAACCGGTTGCGGTACTGAGCAGCTTCCGTTTGCGAAAGCCCCTGTATGAGTTTGCCATCGAGGCGGTATTCCCCTTCATCGTATTCGTCCAGAATACCCAGGATGTTGAGGAGCGTAGACTTGCCGGAACCGGAAGAGCCCATGATAGAGGCAAAAGCGCCTTCTTTGAGGTGGAGGTCTATGCCTTTGAGGACTTCCAACCGGTTGTACCCGGTTTGGTAGGCTTTACGAATGTTTTTCAGTTGTATCATATACAGTCGGGTTGCAGTAGTACGGCCTGATCGGTACTTCAGGCGACTGACAAAGTTAACGCCCCTTGCCAGACAGGCACTTATTTTGGATAAAAGCCTGCAAATACTAGATGTAGATAGTGCTGGTTTTGGTGTATTACCTTATTGATGTGTTTTAAAGTCGGATTCCCCTATCAGTATTATTAGATTTGCAGGCAGCATTTTGAATGACCGTGCGTTAATACCTATGATAAGAGACAAACGTTGACTTCCGGAAGGAAAAAATGAAGATGACAAAATTTTACCTGGGGCTTATTGGTGTACTATTGCTGGCTGCTGGCTGCAACCTTGATTCAGATACGGTTGTGGTGCCTGATGTGGAAGACGAATTTTATCTGGAGCTCGCTGAGGACTTTGAAAACGGCAACCGTTCCTTAAACTGGAAGCTGCGCACTATTGAATCCGTTGGTTGTGAAGATGCCGGTATAGACTATACCTTTCACTGGCAGGAAGGGCAGACGCTCGTTTTAAGCATCAATCAGGTATTGACGTCCAGTGATTGCGACCCGGCAGATGAGCCGGCACGGGCTTTGGTAGAGATTGGAACGCTGAGCAATGGTTTTTATCCGGTTTCGATTGCCCTTCGGGAAACGCTGGAACGGGAAGGGACGCTGAGGGTCAGCGATTCATTTTTTCAAATTGAAATTGAGTCCGGGGGAGGGGTACTGCCACTACGTGAGCGGTTGTTCCGTATGCCTGAGCATACCCTTTGGGGGTACATTGACCATCAGGGTATTGATAGCCTGAGCAATGCTGCTGCCGATTTCTATGCCGAACTGGAACAGATCACGGAAAGACAGGTGTTAACTGACGGGCACTACGGTTTCTTCGAGTCGCGAAATAATGGAGATGAGATCTTCTTTCCTGAGATAGCGGCATCTGTATCCACAACACTTGCCTTTCAGCGGACGCTTACTGCCGACCGAAAAGGCGCTGTAATCGAACTCATCAATACCTACCGGGAGACATACGAAGAGCTGCGCCTTGTAATCGGCAATACTTACGGCGAAGCATGGTAAAGGCAGGCCACTAGGCCATCTGCTGAGGTTTCCTTCTTGTACGGGGCTTGCGCTCTGTGGGTTCCTTTCGCTTGCTTTCCTTAAGCTCGAAGCTGAGCCCTTCGGCAAGTAGCTGTTCATAGCGGTTGCGGTCAAACTGATACAATCGGGCCGGGCGGTGTGCCACGCCTTCCTGGGTTTCCTCCAGATCCACCAGCAGATCCATCGTCAGAATCTTTTTCCGGAAATTCCGCTTATCCAGCTTGGTTTCCAGAATGGCTTCGTAGAGGTGCTGCAGCTCCGTCAGGGTGAACTTAGGCGGCAACAGCTCAAACCCCACCGGCCGGGAGCGGACCAGCCACTTCAGGCGGTTGAAGCAAGCATTAAGGATGTCATTGTGATCAAACGCCAGGTCTTCCACCTCGGCTACAGAGTGCCACTTCGCTTTACGTGCAATGGAAGAAGGTTGGAGGGTATAGTGGCTGATTTTTATGAGCGAAAAATAGGCTACCGTGATGACCCGCCCAAAAGGGTGACGGTTAACGGTACCAAACGTTTTGACCTGCTCCAGGAAGACGTTGCGCAACCCTGTCAGCTCCTCCAGCACCCGCTTCGCAGCCGTGTCAAGGTCTTCATTAGGGTACACAAAATAGCCCGGCAGGCCCCATTTGCCATGATAGGGCTCTTCTCCACGTTTGATGAGCAATACCTTCAGGTCGCCCTCATCAAATCCAAAAATCACATTATCAACTGTAAAAGCAGACTTAAAATATTCGTTGAATTCGTTCATTATAGCCAGTCATTATAGTATACAGGTGGAAAATAAAGAAATATTTCAATCCTTACCAAATTAAACAGGGCACGCTTAGTGTATATTGTACACAATTTACAGATCGAATTAAGCTATTGATAATCAACTGCAGACCACCGACTGATAAGAATTTAAGGTGTTTTTTAAAAAATGTTCTATTTTTATTTGCCGGGGCCCTTAAAATGCAAAAATAAAAAAGCAAGCGCGCACTGGTATTGACAAAGCGCACTGTTTGAGTCGTTGGGCAGCAAAACAGGAACTCTGGCTGAAAAACAACAGGTTAGATAACTTTGACATAAAAGCTCTTCCGCCATTATGAACTGGAGAGAGACCCCCATGCTAAGACTACTGCTGCCCACTATACTGGGGGTCGGCCTGGCTCGCATTTTGCCCTATTGGAAGCTGGGGCTGGGACTCGCACTCGTTGGCATTATTGCTTTGGGCTTTTCCCGGTACCGAAAGTGGGCATTCCGGTTCAGATGGTTGCCCGGCGCAATAATTACGGTGGTTTTTACTGGTTTGGGGCTTGTGCTGACTGTATTGCATGATACCCGTAGCTACGCCCATCACTTCCAAAACCAACTCCGGGAAGACCACCCTGCCGTACTTATGGGTACAGTCACAGAAGTGGTACCCGCCGGTCAAAGGCTGAAAGTGACATTACGTACTACCGCCACTTCAGACACAACCGGACATGCCCGCCCCTCTGCCGGGAAAGTGCTCGCCTATCTGGACCGGCCGCTGCCTGATGCGTCTCTGGTTCCGGGGGACCGTATCATGGTACGTGGAAAAGTCCAGTCTGTAGCCCCTCCACTCAACCCGGATCAGTTTGACTACAGAAAATACCTGGCTGCCCGGGATATCCATCATCAGGTTTTTGCAGATACAAACTGGGTACGGCTGGAGCATCAGCCCGGGCTGATGAGTGTTGCCGGGCACCTGCGCACCAAGGCCCTTGAAATACTGAAACAATACCTGCCTACCCCAAACGAATATGCCGTAGGCGCCGCGCTGACTATGGGATACAAATCGGCTCTGACGGAAGAAATCGAAAATGCCTATGCCAATACCGGTGCCATGCATGTGTTGGCCGTATCCGGGCTGCACGTAGGCCTGGTACAGCTCATCCTTATGTGGTTGCTGGGGCGCGTCCCGCTGAGACAGCCCTGGTGGAAAATAGTCAAGACCGGGCTAATCATTGCTGGCATTTGGGCCTTTGCGCTTTTGACAGGCGCCGCCCCTTCCGTGCTCCGCGCATCCACTATGTTTAGCTTTTTGGCAGTCGGCCTTGCTTTGCAGCGGACTACAAATGTCTACAACACCCTGGCGGCCTCAGCGCTTGTACTGCTGGCAACCAATCCCAACCTGTTGTACCATGTAGGTTTTCAGCTGTCTTATCTGGCGGTGCTGGGCATCGTCTACTTTCAGCCCCGCATCTACAGCCTTTGGCATATCGAAAACCGGATTGGCGACTATCTTTGGCAGCTGTCTGCTGTTTCTCTGGCGGCACAACTCGGCACTTTGCCCATCAGCCTGTATTACTTTCATCAGTTCCCCCTCTACTTTGTGCTTTCGGGCCTGATTGTAGTGCCCGCTGCCGGGCTTATCCTTTCCCTAACACTTCTGCTGCTGGCTTTTCACAGTGTGCCTGTTCTGGGGGCGCTGATTGCCAAAGTACTCTACGGCCTTATCTATTTGGTCAATGCGGGCATCTTTGTCATTCAGCAGCTGCCCGGCGGGCTTTTGGAAGGCATTTGGATGGGGTCCGCAGGCGCTTGGGGGCTCTATGCGTTATTGGTGGGGCTGGTACTGGGGCACCGGACCCGACAGTTCCGATGGGTGCTGGGCAGCTTGTTGTTAGGGGCGCTAATGGCGGGTGGATATGCCTGGGAAAAATGGGTAAGCTCGCAACAACAATCGATAGTGATATACCAGGTGTATAAGCATACTGCGGTAGATGTATTTCACGGCAACCATATCACTCAAATCACCAGCCCTGCAATGAAGGAGGACCGGCTGGCTTTCGCCTGTGAGGCACACCGCTGGCGCCGCCGGGCTAGTGTGGACACCCTCCTCTCCCCCCGACAGTCCGCAAAGGTGGATGCGGCGGCAGGGCAAAAGGGCTACTGGCAGCTAGGGGAAACCCGGTTGCTGGTCCTCGAAGACGCAGCGCAACTGACAGGAACGGGAAGCTTCCGGGTGGATGCCGTGGTTCTGAGCCAAAGCCCCAAAGTAAGGCTTGCCAAAGTCCTGGAGCGCATAAACACCTCATGCTTTATCGCTGATGGCTCCAACCCACCCTGGCGGGCAGCAGGCTGGTCGGAGGAGGCGAAGGCGCTAGGCCTTGCTTTTTACTACACTGCCCAGACAGGAGCGGTAACGCTGGAAAACGGTATCATTGAATCATGGATTAAAAACCCGGCAGAATGAACGACTGGCTAAAAGACTATTTCTACTACACCAAATCAGAGCGCAACGGAGCATGGGTACTGGCTATCTTAATCTTCATCTTTGCACTGCTGCCATTGGTGTACCCTATTTTATCTCCTCCAACTTCTGTTGAATTTGATGGCTTTGAGGCGGAGCTGGAAGCTTTCCTTGCCCCCGAAGACGCCCCTTCGACCACTGCCCCGGAGCCAGCCTTATTCCATTTCGACCCCAACACATTGCCTTTGGACAGCCTTCAGCTGCTGGGGCTATCGCGAAAGACCGCCAATACTATTGTCCGCTTTCGCGAAAAGGTCAGGCCCTTCCGGCAAACCGAAGACCTGCAGGACATTTACACCCTATCCGAGGAAGATTATGCCCGGATCGCCCCTTACGTTCGCATACTCAATCGCCCGACCGAGCCTCAGGGCACAACCCGCCGTGCTGCCAAAGCACCTGCACCCCAACGCTTTGCCTTCGACCCCAACACCCTTTCCGGCGATAGCCTGATGCTGTTGGGGCTCTCCGGGCGCACAGTACGCACCCTGATTAATTACCGGGAAAAGGGGGGGCAGTTCCGGCAACCCGAAGACCTGAAAAAGATATACGGCTTACCACCTGATCAGGCTGAAGCACTGATGCCTTATGTATCGATCCCCAAAGGTGAGCCCAGGCCCGAAAGCCAGGCAGCGGATGAAGAAGCCCAAGCCACCCCGCCGAGCCCTGAAGCCACTGAGCCACCCACATCCATCCGCATCAATACCGCGGCCCCGGAAGAGTGGCAGGCTTTGCAGGGAATCGGCCCGGCTTTAGCCCGCCGCATATGTGGATTCAGAGACAAGCTGGGCGGTTTTGCTCATGTGGACCAGGTTGGGGAGACCTACGGGCTGCCCGACAGCACCTTTCAGCGCATCCGTCCACAGTTGGTGGTTGACCAACCGGTGCAGCGCTTACGGATCAACCATTTGGATGCTACCGGCCTGAAGGCGCACCCTTACCTGACCTGGAAGCACGCCAACGCTATCATCGCTTACCGGGGGCAGCACGGTGCTTTTACCTCAGCAGCGGAGGTGGCCAAAATCCGGTCGATCCCGGCAGAGGTCCTGAAAAAGATGGAGCCGTACTGGTCGTTTGAATAGGGTGGTTACTCCCGCATCAGCAACAAAGGCAGTGGCGTATGCCAGGCCATATACCGAAGGAGGTGCCCATGCAGCAGGTGTTCATGAAATGCCCTTCGCGGAATATACATAGCGAGCATTTGTACCTGGTTTTGCTCCAGATAATAGGTGATACCGCTCGTTATCTCCCGGTCGCGTACCATGTCGATGCGCTGCCCGTTTGCATCCAGCTGCTCCAGTTTAATCTTGTCCTGTTCACCCGGAAGCATATTGACAAAAAAAGGCTGTACGGAGGCCTCTAGCGGCTTGGCCACTTCTTTCAATTGTTGAAACACACGTTCTTCGCTGAGGGTGATGTCAACCGCGAGGGCAATGCTTTGCAGCTTTTGATACCGTGCTTTTTCCGGAATAATGAGCATAGGGCAGGGGCTGCGGCCAATGAGCTGGGTGGTGACACTGCCAAACAAATGCTCGCGGATGTTGTGCTTTTCGCGCCCGCCCAGCACAATGGCTTCCACCTGAAGTTCGCTGGCAGCCTGAATGATTCCGGAAGCGGCCTTTCCTGGCCTCACATGAAAATGGAGATTGGGCGCGGCAACATACTCCCGGGGCTGATCAGGGTAGTGCCGGGCCCAGCGTTGCAGCTTCTTGCCGTACTCCCGGTTATCGCGTTCAATAAGTGCCCGTCTGTGCTGCTCCGGCAGCGAGGTCTCCGCGCTCACCACTTTGTTAATAAAAAGCAGATGGACTTCAGCCTGCAGGTGGGCGGCCAGTTGCAAGGTGTACTCAAAGGCTGTACGGGCAGCGGGAGAAAAATCAGTAGCGACTAGCAATCGGCGCATAAACTTGGCACTTTTTAGGCTGGAAAATAAAAAAAGAACGAGACTTCCTGTGTTGAAATACGAATTAATCTACTCCAACATAATTTAGTTAAAAACATCTGCGTTATACCCCGCGAAATCAATCTCAAAATCTATTGAGCGATTATTATCACGCCCCCAGATCACATCTTGCCTGCCCTTTTACCCACCTCCTATCCGGTTTACCGGTGCACAGTCCGCCCACGGATTAGTCCGCCAACCGGAAAATTTGTAATTTGCCACACTGATAACGGAACGAGGACAAACGATCTGTGAAAAACCTAATTCCACACTTCATTCAGGACCGGTTCAAGGCAGGGCACGCCCAGGGGCAGTTGCAAGCCTACACGCTATTTGTGGACCTGTCTGGCTTTACACCGCTGACCGAAGCCCTTATGCAACAGGGTAGCCAGGGGGCGGAGCAATTGACAAATGTCCTCAATGAAATATTTGAGCCGCTCGTCCATTTGGTCTATAGCAGGGGCGGTTTCATCCCCTACTTTGCCGGCGACGCCTTTACAGCTATTTTCCCTGCCGACCGTTCTGAGGAGCGAGGGCAGGATATCATAAAAGTAGCCATGCTCGCCCGCTATCTGTTCAGTAAGCGGGAATTCCGCTTCAACAACTTTACCATTGGCATCAAGTTTGGGCTTTCCTATGGCAACGTGGAATGGGGGATTGTAGGCAAAACAGACCATAAATCCTTCTACTTCCGGGGTAAGCCGATTGATCAGTGCGCCGAGTGCCAGGTGAAGGCTAAAGACCAGGATATTGTGGTGGATGACGAGCTGGGGCATCAGCTCAAGCAGGAAGGCTTCTACCTCAAAAAACTGGAAGAGGGCTTTTATAAAGTCTGGGGCTTGCTGCCGGAAGTGGAACGCACCCTGCCGGAACGCGCTAATTTGCCGGAGCTGGATAAAGCCATTGTACGGCAGTTCTTACCAGAGTCTGTGGCCAGTTATCAGCAAGACGGAGAGTTCCGCACCGTTATTTCCATCTTTTTATCCTTTCAGGGAGTGGAAAGCCATGAGGTGCTGGACGAATTTGCGACAATTGTGATCGAGGAAATGCACAACTTCTCCGGCTACTTCAAGGAAGTGGACTTTGGAGACAAGGGAGGTGTGATGGTGGGCTTTTTCGGGGCTCCTGTTTCTTTTGAGAACAGCAACGACCGGGCCCTGGAGTTCATTTTCAGTGTACGGGAAAACCTGCGGCAACTACAGTTGGACACCGGGCTGGAGTACCGGGCCGGCATCACCATTGGCACCGCCTATACCGGCATCGTCGGAGGGCGGGAGCGCTGTCAGTATGCAGCTGTAGGCAACCGGGTCAATTTGGCTGCCCGCCTGATGACACATGCCAAGTGGGGCGATGTGCTGGTGGACAGTGAGATACAGAAAAACCACCACTTCAACTTTCAGCACCGGGGGGACATCCGCTACAAAGGTATCAAAGGCAATGTACCTACCTACAAGCTGATTGGGCGCAACTATGAATCCCGCCCGGCCTATTCCAGTCAGATGGTCGGCCGCAATCAGGAGCTGAGCGAGCTGCTGTCTTTCATTCAGCCTATCTTCGGGGAGCAGACCGCAGGCGTGGCCTATATATTCGGAGAGGCCGGCGTGGGCAAGAGCCGCCTGATGCATGAATTCAAAAAACTACTTTTTGAGGAGGGGCTGGTACAATGGCATACCTGCCAGGCCGATCAGATTCTGCGCAAGCCCTTCAACCCTTTCATTACCTTCCTGAAAAATTACTTCGAGCAATATCCGGAGAGCACCTCCATGGCTAATTTCCAGCACTTCGAGGAGCGCTATCACCAACTACTGGAAGACCTGGAGGAACTCAACCGCCCCGAAGCCAAAACTGCCCGCCGCGAACTGGTACGGACCAAGTCGGTACTGGCTGCGCTCATCGGGCTTAATTACCAGGATTCTATCTGGGATGTACTTGACGCTAAAGGCCGTTACCAAAACACGATATCCTCTATCATCAACCTCCTTATCACGGAGTCGCTCATACAGCCGGTGGTAGTAGAAGTGGAAGACGGCCACTGGATGGATGAAAACAGCCGGGAGTTACTCACCGAATTTGTCCGTCAGCTGAGTCGCTATCCGATTGCAGTGGTCCTGACTTCCCGCTACCTTGACGATGGTTCCAAACCAAAACTGCTGGAGCCCGCCCTGCTGGAGCAGTACAGGCTGCCCCACATTGAAGTGGACCTGAACACACTGAGCCCTGATGCCGTGCAGGAGTTTGCCGAATTGCGCCTGGGCGGCACCATCCACCCGGAATTTCTGGATACCCTGCTACGGACCTCCAACAGCAACCCTTTTTACCTGGAGCAGATGCTGGAATACTTTGCAGAGCGGGATTTGCTGGTACAGGAGGGCGGGCGCTGGACCATACACGATAAAGATGTGAAGCTTTCCAGCTCCATTAATGCCATTCTCACCGCTCGCATCGACCGGCTGAGCGAACTGGTGAAGGAAACCGTAAAAGCCGCTGCGGTGATTGGGCGCGAGTTTGATATCCCCATTTTGACGCAAGTCATGCGCAAACAGGATGGCTTTGCGGCAAAGAATGGCGCCGCCTCCGCAGTCCTCCGCGATCAGATTAAGCGGGCAGAGAAGGGGCAGATCTGGCACGCTATGAATGAGCTGCGCTACATCTTCCGGCACTCCCTACTCCGGGAAGCCGTGTACGGCATGCAGCTCCGCACTCGCCTGGAGCAACTTCATGGCCTCATTGGGGAAGCGATTGAAGACCTGTACGCCGATAACATCGAAGAACGTTATGCCGATCTGGCGTTTCACTACGAACAGGCTAATGTTTTTGACAAAACCTGTGAATACCTTCAAAAAGCTGCCGACTATGCCCGCAGCAACTATCAAAATCAACAGGCACTCGACTACTACGAAAAGCTGCTCACCAAGCTTGGTAAACAAAAAGATAATGCTGATCAGATTCAAACCTATCTCAATAAAGGCAAAGTCCTTGAGCTGATCGGTAACTGGGATGAGTGCGAAAGAACCTACGAAGAAGCCCTGAGCCTGGCCAAACAAACCCGCGATGTCCTGTTGCTGGGCCAGGCCAACAATAACCTGGGCCGGCTGCTCATGCTCAAAGGCGATTACAGCCGGGCACAACAGTACCTCCAGGTCGCCGCAGGCTTGTTCGAATCTATAGAGGACGAAGTAGGCAAAGCCAAAGCCTACGGTAGCCTGGGCGAGTTTTTCTTCCGGCAGGGAAAGTACGATGAAGCAAAGGGCTACTTCGAAAGAAGCCTTGGTGCAGAAAACAGGGAGTCTGACCCCACAGGAAGCGCACAGGTGGCCGCCAACCTTGGGCTGACTCATATGAACCAGGGCAACTACGATGAGGGTATCCGTTGCCAGTTGGCTCAGCTCAAAGTCAGCGAGCGGCTCAACGACAAACAGGGCATGGCCAACCTCTTTACCAATCTCGGTATCGTCTATTTTGAGAAAGGCGACTACGATGCCGCTCTGGAAAGCTATCAGAAAGGGCTGGCCCTGAGCGAAGAACTTGGCAACAAGCAACTCACATCTATTGCCATCGGCTGTATCGGCAGTGTTTATGAACGCAAGGGCGATTACCTGCGGGCCATGGAGAACTTCCAGCATGACCTGGAACTCTGTGAGGAACTAGGCGATAAGCAGGGGACTGCTATCGCGCTGGGGCTGATCGGAGAGCTGTACAGTATTGAAGGCCACTTCCAGCGAGCTATTGAGTACCTGCAGAAGAACCTGATGCTCTGCGAGGAACTAGGCTATCAGAAAGGGATTGCCAAAGCACTGAATACCCTGGGCGATGTATTTTATTTTACTCAAGCCTACGACCGGTCCCTGTATTACTACAACCGTGCCATTGAGGTAACCCGGATGATCAACAACCGCCTTGTCCTGGGGGCCAGCCTTGCGGAAAAAGGCCTCGTGCTGCTTGCCCTTAACAGGCTTGAAGAGCTTAAGCCTGTAGCTCAAGAAGCTCAGGCCATCGCCGAAGCTCTGGGCAACCCGGACCTGGTATTTGAAACCCGGATGTTACTGGCTAAGCAGGAACACGCCCATGGCGCAAAGGAAAAAGCCTTACAATCACTGGAAAATCTGCTACAGGAAGTGGAAGAACTTGAAGAGGAAGCGGCCATCTACTACGAACTCTTTCTTTTGCTGCCAGAGGTGGAAAAATACCGGAAATCTGCCCTGCAGCGGTACGAAGAGCTCTACGCTTCCACGCCGAAGTACCTCTTCAAAACCCGGCTCGAAGCACTCCAGGCTTCAGCCTGACCTTAGCCCTCAACCCTACTTCACATACCTGTCCTTCCACTGATACTTTCGCACAAATAAGGAGGCCAGCCCAATGAATGCTATGTAGCCAATGTGCAGCACCTCCGAGCGGGCAAAGGATTTCAGTAAGTGTTCCTGATGGAAAAACTGACAGGCTGTTTTGAGCAGCCCGTAGTCTGCCCGAGCCTTGAGCAGTAACAACAGCGCCAGAAAGACCAGCCAGAAGTGCCCTACGGCCAGAAACAACAGGGGCGACAGCAAAATAGACCAACTCAGCAGGAAAGCAATACCTAATGCAAGCGTCGTGCCTGCACTTGCCGGCGCCGCTGCATTTTTGGTGCCCCACCTCAGCCGCTGCCGTAAAAAAGCCGCCCAGTCCGGAGCCGCCGGCGTGGGCACTGCCACAGTTGCACTTTTTAAAAACCGGACCGGAAGCCCCTGCCCCCTGGTGATTTTAGCAATTAAAAAAATATCGTCTCCCGAAGCCGTGCCCCGGTTATCCGCATACCCGCCTGCTGCCTCAAAAGCCGCCCGGCGGTAGGCAAGGCTCGCTCCGTTGCCCAAAATCCAGGTGCCGGTATGCAGGCCCACCGCCGTTAGCACCATCATGCCGGCCATGTCAAGCGCCTGGAACCGGTAGCGCAGGCTATCTGTGCCGGTGAGCAGTACAGGGCCCGTCGAAGCAGCAAGCGCCGCGCTTTCCAAATGCTGTACCTGCTCCTGCACCCAAAGTGGCGGCGGCTGGCAATCAGCATCAGTGGTGAGCAGGTATGTACTTTGTGTTGCAGCTGCCCCCAGCTCCAGCGCCCGCTTTTTCCCATACTGCCCTGCGGGCAAGCGGAGCAAGGTGAGATTAGGATGTGGAAAGGCTTCCACCATTTCAGCGGTGGCATCTGTGGAGTGGTCGTCAATCACGACGATTTGCAGGGACAGCTCAGGGTAGTTTTGCTGGGATAAGGCCTGAAGGCAATGCCGGATATTGGCAGCCTCATTACGGGCGGCCACAAGAATCGTTACGGAAGGGGCGGGCTCAATAGGGGCGGGCTCAAATACAGGGAGCTTATGCCACTGCCTGATTACCCATTGAATCAACAACAAGTACGCAGCACCGAGAGCCAGGCTGGCTCCGCCAATGATCAGCCCCACTGCCATCAGGACTGGCTATCGAAGAAATCGTCGTAATTGCTGCTGCGGCGTTTGGGGTTTTCCTGTTCGCGAAATTGCTCTTCCAATCGTTTGAGGTCCATGGGCTCGCTGTCGAGTTCTTCAAAATCGACGTACTCACCTTCCCGCTGCCGCTCCACTTCCTGCTCGACCTCCCGTACCTTCTTTTTGAACAAGGCTTTGCCCAGTAGGAACAGGCTCACCAGAGGAAAGGCGAGGACCGTTAGCAAAATGCCACCGATACCCAAGAGCGGGTTAGTCTTTACTTTATCCACCAGCCATTTGCCATAACCCGTCACGGATTTATAGTCGATGATGAGCGCGGCAATCAGCATAACCGGCGAAAGGTAATACAGGATGGTAAAGATAATCCGGGCGACAAAAAAGAGCCCGAGCAAAAAAAGGACACCCAGCACCACGCCAATGATGGAGCTGAAGGGGTTATTACTGGAAGTCTGAAAAGATTTACGATACTGCATGGTGGATAATCTTACAATGCGTAATTTACGTTAAGAACCTGCTACTGTCCTTATTTGTTGCTGGAATGAGCTGTTCTATAGACTGAATCGAAAGAGTTGTCGACGAAAAACAGAAGAAAAAGGCAGCAGGTGAAAGTAATTCCAGCGGTTTGGCTGCATTAGCGTACCTTTGTGGCCGTTATTATGTAAGAAATCGTGATTTTCAGTCGTTTTTAGCGCAAATTTGCGTATAAAGCGATACTAAATAATACAGAGACATTGAAATTTAACGAATTTGGTTTTGAGCCTTCCCTTCTGGAAGGCCTTTACGCGATGGGTTTTGAAGAGGCTACTCCGGTACAGGAACAGGCCATTCCTCCAATTATGGAAGGGCAGGATGTACTGGCTTGCGCCCAAACCGGGACCGGAAAAACAGCTGCCTTTTTGCTGCCTGTCCTCAACGAGCTGAGCAAAGAATCGTCCGACGACAAAGTCCGGGCACTGATTATTGAGCCTACGCGGGAGTTAGCGATGCAGGTGGACCAGCAACTGGAAGCCCTCTCCTACTTCACGCCGATCAGCTCCATTGCCATTTACGGTGGGCGGGACGGCCATGCCATGGAGCAGGAAAAGCGCGCCCTGAAGCGGGGCGCCAGCATTATCGTCGCTACACCGGGGCGTTTCACCTCCCACATGGATATGGGGTATGTGGACTTTAGCGGCCTCAAGTACCTGATCCTGGATGAAGCAGACCGAATGCTGGACATGGGTTTTGCACCAGCCATTATGAATATTGTGCATAAGCTGCCCCTTGAACGGCAAAACCTGCTGTTCTCCGCCACCATGCCTGCCCAAATCCGGAAGTTTGCCATGCAAATCCTGAACGGGCCCACAAAGGAGATCAATATTGCCATTTCCAAACCGGCAGAGAATATTCTGCAGCTGGTCTATGAAGTGGAAGACCACGCCAAGATCGCATTGACCGAAAAGGTACTGGAAGCGAACAAACGGCTGGAGCGCGTCATCATCTTTGCGGGCCGCAAAAAAACAGTCAAAGACCTGGCGCAGGCCCTGCAACGCAAAGGCATACAAGCTGGCGCTATCCATTCCGACCTTTCGCAGGAAGAACGGGAAAAACAGTTGCACGGCTTCAAAAGCGGGAATACCCCTGTGATTGTGGCTACGGATGTGCTTTCGCGGGGCATCGATATCAAAGGTATTGATGCAGTCATCAATTTTGACGTACCGGGCGATGCAGAGGACTACGTGCACCGCATTGGGCGTACCGCCCGGGCGGAAGCTTCCGGTATGGCCTTCACCTACATCAACGGGGAAGATATGTACCGCTTCAAGCGCATCGAGGAGCTGATCGAGCGGAAAGTACAACGCCTGCCGCTGCCTGAAGAATTGAAAGATGCCAAACCCCAACCCCGAAAAGGCCGTGGTGGCAGCAGGGGAGGCAATTTCCGAAAAGGGAAAAAAGGCGGAAGCCACCGTGGTAAAGGTGGAGGAAAGAGGAGATAAAAAATGGGTTGCTGATCACATCGTCTGTTCTGACTGTTGAATCAACAACCCATTCCGATTTTTTTCAACCCTTCTTACTGGCCGTATCCAGGCACTACGCTTTCTACCGGTATGCGCATGCCATCCTGGTAAGCCACCACCCAGGCATCAGAAATGCCTAGTTGCTGC
Source organism: Phaeodactylibacter xiamenensis (assembly GCF_000759025.1). Taxonomy (GTDB): domain Bacteria; phylum Bacteroidota; class Bacteroidia; order Chitinophagales; family Saprospiraceae; genus Phaeodactylibacter; species Phaeodactylibacter xiamenensis. Next base: position 83,920 of record NZ_JPOS01000018.1, read on the forward strand.
ATATAGCTTCGAAGCGCCTCTGCACTTTCCACATCCGGGTATTTACCGATAATAATTTTTTGGAGCCCATCGACCATTTCCAGGTCCATGTTGTCATCTTCGCCATCCAAGGTGGAAGGCACGTTGAGCTTTTCGAAGGCACCAATTTGTACCCGGAAGACAAGGCCCTGCATAGCGTTGCCCATAGGTGGCGGTGATGACGGAGCAGACATTCTCAGCTGATCGAGCTCATTAAGCGTGGCAGCCAGCTTGTCCTGCATTTGGGCGTTGTCGCGTTCCAGTTGGGCGATACGGGCACGGCGGTTCGCCTTTTCTGCCTCCATTTCGTTGATCTGTGAAGCATACTCATTGGCTTCCCGCTTATAACGGTCTACACTTTCAGAAAGGGATTTTAGAGCCGCAGGGTTACGCTTGTATTCCTTGGCTTTGTTTTTCCATTCTTTTTTCTCCTCTTTGGATAACTCTTGCGCCTGTACTGTTACCGAAGTACCAAAGGCAAAGAGCAATACTGCAGTCAGAAATAGCATTCTCATATTCAAATAGGTTTTTTTTCTGATTGTATTAATGAATGGCGGAGGCTGTTTATTTCCTGGCCTTCTTCCAATGTTGACTTGATTCAGGATCTTAAAGTCGCATTTTTTCCACAAAAAACCGCAGAAGTTAAGAAGATTTTAACGCCCTCGTGACCGCCAGCACTGTTTTCGAGCCATACGGGCCTGTTGGGAATGCCCTGGCCTGGCAGAAATAATCATTTTTTCCATTGGTTTACAAGTGTTGTTCAATTTTCCTTCATTATCTCTGAACATTTAGCGCCCCATAAGCTTGAAAGAAGAAAATTAATCAACCTATGTGGAAAGAAGAAAATGACCAACTCAAAGCAACCTTCAAATTTAAAGACTTTACACAGGCTTTCAGTTTTATGACCGAAGTCGCCTTCCACGCTGAAAAAATGCAGCACCATCCGGATTGGCACAACGTCTACAATACCGTGGATTTCGCCCTGAGCACCCACGATGCGGGCAATAAAGTGACCGGCAAGGACAGGGACCTGGCCAAAGCTATTGATGAGATTTTTGAGCGCTTCAAATAGGCCGGTCGGAAAAACGGTGGCACTAAAAATACAGCTGCCTCAAACCATAATGATCCCTTTTTGTTTGAACCCTTGTTTTATACGGGTTTACTAATATTGTAACCCTCTTGCCTCTAATGCAGAAGGCAACCCTAGCCACAAGCCAACCAAATCATCAGACTCGGTCGCCCGAGGGCATCCCCGCCGGACCATTTCCGGATCACGGCACAGCTCTCGGCACCAAAGCAATTAAAAACCAAGGGATTATGCATGGAGTGAACACCGTAGGCATTGACGATATAGCCGCCTACATTCCCAATCTGTATCTACCGATTGAAGACCTTGCTTCCGCGAGAGATTTAGAATACGCGAAGCTCAACAAAGGGCTGGGGCTGACTGCTATGTCGGTGCCCGATGCCCATGAAGATGTGGCCACCATGGCCGCGAATGCCGTACTTGAGCTCTTGCAGCGCAATGCACTACAACCAGAACAGATTGGCCGGGTTTACATGGGCACGGAAAGCGCTTTGGATGGGTCTAAGCCCATGGCAACCTATGTGCAGGACATGCTCAATCAGTACTTCGAGCCTACGCATGGCGAAGGTGCATTTCTGAACTGCGATGTGGTAGACATGACCTTCGCCTGTATTGGCGCCGTAGATGCCCTTCAAAACACCCTCGACTGGGTGAAGGGCGGAGATGACCGCATAGGTATTGTGGTGGGATCAGATGTGGCCAGGTACGAGCTAAACTCCGGTGGCGAGTACACGCAGGGCGCCGGAGCCGTCGCTGTGCTGGTCCGTCAGCAACCCCGGCTGCTGGCTTTTGAAGATGCCTGGGGCGTAGCTTCCCGCCCGGTGCATGATTTCTTCAAGCCGGTGCGCCGTTTTTCCAAAAAGCAGATTATTGAAGAGGTGCTTCAGCTGGCCGGAGTGACAGGTGTGGACGCCGAGGCCCTTCTGGCAAAGCTCGAAACGGGTGCCCCCAACTCCATACTCCACCACAATGATGCCCACGTGGACATCCACCGCGATACCCCTGTCTTTGACGGTCCCTACTCCAATGATTGCTATCAGCAGCGAATCGGGGAAGCCATGCGGCATTACGCAGAACAGGAAAACCTACCCGAAAAAGAACCGGTCACAGATGACTGGCACCGCATGGTTTTTCACCTGCCCTATGCCTATCAGGCCCGGCGCATGTTCTCGGAAATTTTCCGGGAAGAAAGCCTGAAACGGGGCGACTGGGAGCGCACCGCTGCCCTGATTGATCAGCCTTGGCCAGAGGCCGCAGACTTCGAATCCGATGCCGCTTATCAGAAAGCCGTAGGTAAATACCTGCGCGCCGTAACCAAGACAGACCGCTACCGGAAATTTGTGGCGGAAAAGATTGAAAAAGGAGAGCGGGCTTCCTCTCTTGTTGGCAATCTCTACACCTCCTCGCTTTTCCTGAGCCTGATGAGCACCTTAGAGGCTGACCTGGAGGAAGCACAAGACCTGACTGGCAAAAAAATAGGCTTCTTTGCTTACGGTAGTGGCTCTAAATCCAAGGTTTTTGCCGCCACAGTGGGTAGCAACTGGAAAGCTGTGGCAGAGCAGTTCGGGCTAAACCGCAAGCTGGCAGAGCGCCGGGCGTTGGATTACGCAACTTATGAAATGCTGCACCGCGGGCAACAGGCTACGAGCGTGGAACCACCCGAAGGGACGTTCTACCTGAAAGCGGTTAACCGGGAGCCGGGCGTACAGGAAGGCGCCCGGGCTTATAGCTGGCAACCTTACGTTAAAGTGCCGGCTACGGCTACACAAGCCTAAAGCACCAAACACCGCAATTGGGAATGGGTTCTATAAGAGAATGCCGTGGCACGGCAAGTGCCACGGAGCCTCTTTCACAAAGTAGAACATTGCTTGCTATGCCTATTGCCCTTATCATCTATACTATCCTTTGTTTTGACTATGGTGTTACTGCCCTTGATCCGGTCGGACTACTGGGTTTTCAGGTCTATGGAGTACCCACGGCTGCAAAAATGGGTGCTCGCAGGCATTGGAATGGTCGCCTGCCTGGTTTGGGGTGATTATTCGGGCTGGCTATTCTGGGCCGGGCTGGGCGCTTTTGCCCTGTCTTTTGCTTTCCTCAGCTATCAGATTTATCCTTATCTGCCTCTGGCCAGGCGAGAAGTACTGGAGGATGGCGCATCTGATGAAGCAAGTGGGGGGCAACGCCTTAGCCTGTTGATTGCCAATGTGTATCAGCCTAACCGGAAAGCAGAGCGGGTGCTGGAGTTAGCAGAAAAGCTGTCCCCGGATGTCGTGCTCCTGCTGGAAACCAACGACTGGTGGAAAACACAAATGGAGGCTTTAGAAGCAACTTATCCCTATACGGTGCTGGTGCCCAGGGAAAATACTTACGGCATGTTGTTGTACAGCAAGATCAAGCTGGAAGACGCTCAAGTTCACTACCTGATTAAGCCCGATGTGCCTTCTATTGAATGCAGGATGATACTGGGTTCAGGGCACAAAGTCCACTTCTTTGGTGTGCTCCCCCGGCCTCCGGCCCCTTCCGAGAGTACGACCTCTACGGAAAAAGACAGGGAACTGCTGATCGTAGCCGAGCGGGCTAAATCCTCCCGGCAACCTGTCATCGTTGCAGGCGACCTCAACGACGTAGCCTGGAGCTATACCACCGAACTTTTCCAAAAAATGAGCCGCCTGCTGGACCCCAGGAAAGGCAGAGGCTTTTTCAATACCTTTCCGGTAAAGTGGCCGGTAATGCGTTTTCCGTTAGACCATATTTTCTGTTCCCGCCACTTTAAGCTCCGTCAGTTGCGCCGGTTGAAGTCGATCGGGTCTGATCACTTTCCTGTATTCATTGCATTTCAGGTTTACAACGAGATCGTTCAACCAGGAAAAAGCCCCGGAGCCGGAAGATGAAGACCTTATGGCGGCAAATGCAAAATTTGAGGAATAGCCGTATCTTCAGCGGCGAACAAACTCAATGAACAATGAACCACTTAACGTACCATCTCTGTTGGGCGGCTTTGGTTATTCTTGCGGCCTGTGGTGCCCCATCTGCTGAGGCCTCCGGTTCCGAAGCAACTGCACCAACAAAAGCTGCCCGGCCAACCCTCACTGTTGCAACGGCTGCAAATGTGCAGTTTGCTATGGAGGAGCTGATTCATGAATTTCAGGAACAGACCGGCATTGGCGTCTCTTCTGTAATCAGCTCTTCAGGCAAGCTTACCGCGCAAATTATGGAAGGTGCACCCTACGACATATTGGTATCTGCGAATATGAAATACCCACAATACCTGCTTGAAAAAGATCAGGCCATAGGTAGTGTCAGTGTTTATGCTTACGGCGCCCTGGTGGCCTGGAGTATGACCGAAAAAAACATAAGGGTGACCCCGGAATATCTTTTGGAGGACGGTTTTACAAAAATTGCCATCGCCAACCCCAAAAATGCGCCCTACGGTGAGCAAGCCATCAACTACTTGAAGTATTATGGTGTATTTGAAGGAGTAGAGCCAATGCTCGTTTACGGAGAAAGCATTGCACAAACAAATCAATACATCACTTCCAAAGCGGCAGATGTGGGGCTAACCGCCAAATCGGTTGTGCTGTCGCCTGAGGTAAAAGGCCAGGGGCGTTGGCTGGAGCTGCCCGATAGCAGTTATACCCCCATTGAGCAGGGAGTGGTGATTACCCGCTACGGTAATGAGCGCCACGCAAGGGAAAGCCTGGCTTTCTTTACCTTTTTGTTTTCGGAAACTGCTCAGAAAATCTTTTTGAAATACGGCTACAAGCTGCCGGACCAGAACGCCACCACTCAGTAAAAAACAACGATCATCGAGAAACGCATTACTTTACTTGGCACTGGCACATCACAGGGCGTACCGGTCATCGGTTGCGACTGTGCGGTCTGTCAATCAGCAGACCCAAAGGATAAACGTTTGCGCACAGCGGCTCTGCTGCAGGTGGGTGGGAAGAATATTGCCATTGACTGCGGTCCGGACTTCAGGGCACAGATGCTCCGAACGGGCATTGACCGGCTGGATGCGATTCTCATTACCCATCAGCACAATGACCACATCATCGGGCTGGACGATGTACGCCCGTTCAACTTTCGCAATAACATGGACATGCCGGTCTACTGTACCGCACCGGTAGAGACAGAGCTGAAGCAGCGGTTTGCCTATATCTTTGAAAGCCAGAACCGCTACCCCGGCGCGCCGCAGGTACAAATCCACCGCATTTCCAAAAGCCAGCCTTTCGAGGTGGAAGGACAGCAAGTGATTCCAATAGAGTTGATGCACGGCCGTATGCCTGTGCTGGGCTTCCGGTTTGGCAACTTTGCCTATCTGACCGATGTTAGAACGATTGCTAAGGAGGAGCTGGCGAAGCTAAATGGCCTGGATACCCTGGTGCTAAGTGCGCTCCACCATAGTGAGCATCATTCGCACCTCAATCTTGAGCAAGCCCTTAAACTGGTCCAACAACTGGCCCCCGGGCGCACTTTTCTCACTCATATGAGCCACCGGATGGGGCTGCATCAGCAAGTTTCCCGAAAATTGCCGGAAAATGTAGCCCTCGGCTACGATGGGCTTACCTTTACGGTTGATTAAAACAAAGTTATGAGATACTCAAATTGGTTGTTCCCGATGCTGTTATTGCTCTTATCAGGGTGCGGAGATGTAGGCCCTCAGCAGCAAAAAAGTGAAGCGCCGCCCCTGCCTGGCCACGAAGAGCGCTGGTCGGTATTCTTACGGCAGCAGCTTGCCGGGCCTCAGGTCGTTACGGTAGATCAGGGCTGGTCAGAACAGGCCCCGCTGCAGACCCACCCACGCCTGCTGAAAGTTACCGTAAAAGCAAATGAGACTTTGCCCACCGGCTTCCCCACCGAAGCAGAAACCCGGATGGCCAATGAATTACAGGACCAGCTGTTGCAGAAGCTCGAGCGCGGTAACTTTGGAGTCTTTGTGGGGAGTATTGTTGTACCGGGTGAGAAGCAATTGTACTACTACCTGCGTGCAGAACCCCAAGCCGACGAGCTGGCACAGGAAACCGTAGCGGCCTACACCAAACGAAAAGTAGAAGCGGCCATTGCACCCGACGATACCTGGTCTGCCTACACAGAACAGCTCTTCCCCAATCAGCGCGAACAGGCAGAAATCAACAACGATGGCGTGCTCATCCGCCTGCAGGAAGCCGGCGACCCGCTGTCTCAGCCCCGGTCGATTGAGCACTGGGCATACTTCAAATCCACCAAAGCCCGCAGCGTCTTTCAGGACTCCCTGAAACGGTACAGCTTTGAGCCCATCGCTTACGATACGCTTGCGCAAAGCCAAATGCCCTATGGAATACACTTTGTGCGGCAGGACAGCATTCACACCCCATACATTCACGACCTCACCTGGGGCCTGACTCAACTGGCGGAAGGGCTGGGCGGTGCCTATGATGGTTGGGAAACGATTGTGGTCAAGCCCCGGCAGTAGAACAGGGATTAGCCTTTTTCCGCCACCTCCCGGAAGCCCTCCATGGTACGCATCATATTGGAGCGCACGATGGGGTCGGTGATAAAGCGCGGCAGGGAAGAGGCCTTCGTCGTCTGTATAAAATAGCGGACCTCAGTGTAGCCATTGGCCTGCTTTTCAAATTCCCAGCGCCCGGACAATCCAGTGATGCGCTCAATCCCATCTTTGATGGGGTATTGCTTCAGTGCTACGGACTCAAACTGAATGGTGGTACTGCCAGCAGCACTGCCGGTTTGCCGGTAAGCTATGGTACAGTCATGGTCGCGTGCCGGCCAGGGCAGCCCGTAGTGCACGTAGGCGTACCAGTGGCGCTCATGTTGCCCGGGGAAAGACCGGACCTCATCCACCCGGCGCATCCACTTTTCAGCTTGTTGCTCTTCGCGCAGGGTACGCAGTAAGGTGAGGGTTAGGGCTTTTACTTTCAGTACGGTTTTGAGTTCGCGGTAGGCGTTGCCTTCGACCGTTTTGTGCCAGCGTTCGTAGAGTTGGATACCGCTTTCTTCATCAACAAGCTCAAAGGAAGAAGTTGGGACAACGGCAGGCGTGGCCCAGGCAAGGCTACAGCTGAAAAGGAGGAGTAGAAAAGACATAAAACAGATTGAATGAAAAAATTAAGGTACGGTTTTTACCGCCTAATTCACAATTGAATGTGGATGTGGTCGTCGTGACGAACCGCTGCACAACCGTGGAAGCGGACCTTTTTCTGCCCTTCCAGCCCTAATCTCGTTTTCAAATGAGGCTCCAGGAAGATTTTGCCTATTGCAGGATGCCGCGCCAGGCGGAGGAGCAGCTGCTGGTTTAGTGAAGCCGAAAAATCAAGATTCTTGTCTTGCGGGACAAGGCGGGATAATAAACTGTACTGCCAATAACCCCGACCCTCACAATTCGCTGGCTGATCATGCTCGCCTGCTTTTGGTGCTTCAAGGTAGCCGTAGCCGAGCCAGGAAGGGCTGCCGGACAGGAGCTGGCCCGTTGCCGGCTTTTCATAAATAAAGGCCAGGTCCAATTTGCCGCCGTCATCGTGGCTGCGGTGGGGCAGTAGCGGGAAACCATCGAAAAACGGAAAGTTGGCATCCAAATAAAATAAGGTAACGGAAGTATCCATTTGATTGGCGACATCCAATGTGGCTTTGAGCAATGCCGGTTTGACATAGTGCCGGTTGGCTATTACAAAGAAATAGTTGGCTGGCTTGAGGGCCGCTTCGGAAAAGACCGGCAAAGGCACCCGCCCGTTCAATCGGGCAAGGGGAGGCACAAGCAGCAGGCTGCCGATAGTATAAACAGTGGCAAACGCGATCAGGCGGTACCCACGCGAACGCCACTTGCCAGGTACCCGCTGGCTGATTGGCCACCGGATGGGCTGATAGAGCAGGTAGAGCCCCCCTCCGACCTGGGTGAATACGGTAAGGATGAGGAAGAGGGCGGCCCGGCGCAGGAACGTTTTGATAATACTCAACGTTAAAATATTTGCTTATCTTGATAATGTAAATTACAAACCCTATGGTCGAATCGAATATTGTGGATGAACTCATGCAAAGCCCGGAAGCCCCAATCATTGCTTCTGAACTTCAGCAACGTTTACGCAAGGAACAAGAAAAGCGCCAGGCTTTTTATGATTCTCTTTCAGCAGAAGAAAACAAAGTGGAGTTCATTAATGGAGAGATCGTGGTACAGTCTCCTGTAAAAAGGCATCATGGTCTCATCAGTGGTAACATTTATTCGATGATTAAGACTTTTGTGATAAAAAACGGATTGGGGGAAGTATTTTTCGAGAAAGCCATGATACGCCTCACCCGCAATGACTACGAACCGGATATCTGTTACTTTGACACTGCACAAGTCGCTGAATTCAACGAAGAGACCAGCTTGTTCCCGGCTCCACGACTGGTGGTGGAAGTGCTCTCCCCAAAGACAGAGGCTCGTGACCGGGGCGTCAAATTTCAGGATTACGCTTACCACGGTATACCCGAATACTGGATCGTCGATCCCAGGGAGCGGACTTTAGAACAATACCTGTTGCCCCAGGGCGATACGACCTACCAGCTTCACAAAAAATCGAATAACGGGGACGTAGAAGTGCAAGCCCTGCCAGGTCTAAGCCTACCCATTCCTGCCTTTTTTGATGAGCGGAAGGCGCAGGCGGAAGTGGAACGCTTACTAACTGCAACACCTAAGTAGATGGTTCAGGAGGTTACCCGGCGTTTCCCCGCTGGAAGTCCTCCCAGGTAATCGTTGCCTCAGGCTGGGAAAATGGTGCAGATGTGTCTACAACGCGGTACTGGAAGCCGCCCTGCCCTCGATCGCTCTTTTGTAATACATCATTTGCGCATTTGGCTGACATAACTGGAGCAAGAATTGCCAAAAGCTTGCATTATTGCTATTTTGAGTACCAAAACCTACGTCACCAAAGGTTTTGTGCAGCTACGCAAAGCCACAGAAAACCATCAACTATGCGTCACCTATACCTATCCCTGCTCTGTTCCTTTCTTGTTCCTCATCTTGCTTTTGCTCAACCTTTCACAGAAGTTTTACCTCCCAAAATGATTGGCGGCGTCACTGAAGGGCAGGCCCTGTTTCTCGATGTGGATAATGACGGGGATATGGATTTGCTCTTCAATGGCTTATTAACGGAAACCCAACTCTATATCAATGATGGTACAGGCCATTTGACTGAGGATACGGAGATCCCCTTCACGGATGTAATTTGGGGCAGCATTGCGCATGCCGACGTGGACGGGGATGATGATCAGGATGTTTTTATTTCCGGACAGGCCGGAGGCGCTTCAAGGGTTTCCGAGCTGTATATCAATGATGGAGTGGGCGGCTTTTCCAAGTCGGCAGAAAATACATTCAAAGGGGTTGCCGGCAGTTCTGTATTTTTCGGGGATATAGATCAGGATGGGGACCAGGACCTCCTGGTTTCCGGAAAAGACACCTTGAACAACTATTCTAATCTGGTTTATCAAAACGACGGGACCGGTATCTTCAGTCCACTAAGCACCTCCTTTGAAAGTATGGAAAGCTGGGCTGTGGCCCTATGCGATATTGACAACGATGACAATCTCGACGTGCTGATCAGCAATAGCCAGGGAAGTGCCTTGTTTACCAATGATGGCACCGGTCAGTTTAATGAGGATTCGATGGCCCTTTTTCCAGGCATTTTGTACAGCCGGTTAGCTTTTTCAGATCTGGACAACGATGGAGATGTGGATTTTTTGATCTCCGGTACTAATTCCGCAGGAGATAAAGAATCCAGATTATACACCAATACCGGGAGCGGGCAGTTTGAAGTACTTCAGAACTCACCCTTTGAAGACTGGCGTGCTTATGCAGCGACTTTCTTTGACGCAGATGGCGATGGAGACCACGACCTCTTGATTGGAGGGATCAACGGGGCATCGGAATCCGTCACCACATTATTCCTTTACGAAGAAAACGAAGGCTTCACCGAGATGCCTGCCATAGGCAAGGGAGCTGATATACTAGCCACTGCAGATATCACGGGAGACAGCACCATTGATGTATTCATAGGTGGCAACGGTAGTGAAACTGGAGACCTGGAACCCTTTTCGGATCTATTCACGAATGATGGTACAGGCCAATTGATCAAAATCCCGTCCTCCTTATTTGAGCAGGCAGGCTCTAACGCTATGGAGTTTGCAGATTTTGACGGCGATGGAGACAAAGATTTGATACTGACAGGGTGTGAGGGAGCCTCCTTGGCAGGAATCTACTTAAACGATGGCACCGGCCATTTTTCACTGCAGGCGGATATGCCTTTATCTGGCATCTGCAATGGTGATTTGAAGGTATCCGATTTCGATATGGATGGCGATCAGGATGTCTTCCTGATTGGTAACATAAGCGGTCAGACCTCTGTCGCAAAGATGTACATCAACGATGGATCCGGGAACTTTGGGGAGCTGTCAGATACGCCTTTTACTGGCTTGGCTTACTCTACCGTGACTAGCTCAGACGTAGATGGAGACGGGGATGAGGATATGCTTATCACCGGGGAAAACAGCTTGTACTTACCCGTTACAATATTCTATAGGAACGATGGCGGTGGGAGCTACACTGAAATAACAGATGTCCCTTTCGAAGGGGTGGATAGAGGTGACGCACAATTTTTCGATATTGACAATGACGGAGATCAGGACCTCTTGATTTCAGGGCGGACGTCCTTAGCTATTGATGGCCGAATATCAAAATTGTATAAAAACGACGGAGCAGGTCATTTCACCCTTCTTGACAACACTCCATTTGCGCCCGTATACCAAAGTGCTATGGATTTCTCAGATATCGATAACGATGGGGATCAGGACCTACTCATAGCAGGGACGAATGCTGACTATCCATTTGGCATATCCAAATTATACAGGAACGACGGCACCGGCCACTTCACAGAAGTCCAGGATACCCCTTTCAAAGGGGTTAAATCCGGGTCAGTGGTTTTTGCTGATGTAGATAATGATGGCGATGAAGACCTGTTGCTTACCGGCACCTATGGACTACCGCCCAACCCAACGACAGATTTGTACCTCAATGATGGAATGGGGAATTTTGAAGAATATCCGTACCCACCTTTTGAAGATGTAAATTACGGCGTTGCCAAAGCTGCAGACATTGATGGCGATGGAGACCTTGACGTCATGGTTACTGGCCTGAATATGTCCGGTAAACCCATCTCCAAACTCTATATAAATAACAGCTCTCCCACAGGGACCTCTGAAAAAACAGATACAGCAATTGACTTTCTCCTCTTCCCCAACCCGGCACTTAGCGGGAAGGTGACACTGGCCTTCAAAGGCGGAGGCACTGAACAGGCTATGGTCAATATGCTGGACCTTCAAGGCAGACTGCTCCGGCAGTATAGGGTTCCCGATGGAAGTGCCTCCCGCGAAGCAATGCTTAATCTTGACGGGCTTCCGGCAGGGATTTACCTGGTTCAATTAATTGCAGGAGGTAAAGCAGGCGTGCAAAAGCTGGTGAAATGGTAAGCAAGGGCAGCCCAGGCCAGGATCCTGTATCCCATACTGTTGTCGCTGTGCAGGTCGGCACTTGCCTCCCACCCCAATTATCCATACCTTTGCACCTGTGAAAAGCACATTCGCCATACTACTCGCCATATTCGTGACCTGGTCTGCCCTGCAGCCTTGTCAGGACGGGCACGTGCCGGAAGAAACCCGGGAAGCTTGTCCGATGGTAGTGGCGAATAGTAACGCTCATCACTGCTGTGCCGCGGAAGCCCCACCAAAGGAAGCGTCCGATGGATGTGGTGATGAGCACGGTGCAGACGGATGCAGCACCTTTTGTTCCTGTCAGTGCTGCGGTACCATCTTTTTACAAATCTTACCTGAGCACCGCGCTGTCGAATGGTCCCCCATTGCACGCGCCGAGCTCGCCTACCTGCCCGAAACCGGGCGCGAATCCCCACAACTCATCTGGCAGCCGCCGCCCTTTGGTCTTGACGCCTAAGCACCAATTTTCTAATTGTCAAGACTAAAATTTCTTATGAATAAGCTTTCCAAAGGACTGCCGGGCATTGCCCTGTTGGTCCTCCTTACCACCCATCTGCAAGCGCAGGCCGGTGACACCCTTCAGCTTTGGGTAGACGGCATCTGCGGCATGTGCAAAGACCGTATTGAAGATGCGGTCTACCAGGTACCCGGTGTGGCTTTCGCCGACTGGGACGTAGCTTCCCGCACCCTTACCATTACCCAAAGCCCTGAGCCTCTGGATGAAAACCAATTGCACCAGCAAATCGCCAGCGTTGGGCATGATACCCGCCGTATCAAAGCTACAGATGACGCCTACGAGGCCCTCCACGGCTGCTGCAAATACCGGGATGCGGCCATCGTGGCACAGCATGAAGGCGGAAAATTAAAAGAAGAAGAACATCACGACCATCTCCATGGGTACGTTTACGAGCGGGGCAAAGGCCAAAAACGCATTCCCCTTGTTGGCGCTAATGTGCGCTGGCTGGGCAGCCCGGAAGGAGCGGTTACCAATGCCGATGGGTTCTTTGAGCTCGAAGGCGCAGACGAATACGGGCAGCTCATTGTCAGCTACGTGGGCTTTGCTACGGATACCGTTACCATTAATCAGGAAGGCACGGTTCAACTGGTACTCGCCGATGCTGTGAATTTGAATACAGTAGAGGTTACCCGCCGCCGCCGCTCTACCGAGGTGTCCTTTATCGACCCTGTTAAAGTGCAGCGCATTGGTGAAGACGAACTGGCGAAAGCTGCCTGCTGCAACCTCAGCGAGAGCTTTGAGACCACGCCTTCGGTGGATGTAGGCTTCACGGATGCTGTGACGGGCACCCGGCAGATCCAAATGCTCGGGCTGGCCAGCCCTTATGTACAAATTACCCGGGAAAACATGCCGGATGTGCGCGGGTTGGCTTCCATGCACGGTATGGAGTATACCCCGGGCGCCTGGATTGACGGCATCATGCTGAATATGGGTACCGGTTCTGTTGTGAACGGGTACGAAGCCATTGCCGGGCAGATCAACGTAGAGCTCCATAAGCCGGAGGAGGGCGAACGCCTCTACCTCAACCTGTTTGCCAACGCCATGCAGCGTTTTGAGGGTAACCTCAGCCTGCGCCACTCGCTGAGCAAAAATGCGCATACCGGGCTGCTCCTCCACGGCAAGCACCAAAAGGGCCGGTTCGACCAAAACGGGGATGGCTTTCTGGACAATCCGCTCTCGGAAGCCCTGATAGGTGTACACCGCTGGCGTTTTATGGGCAAAAATGGCTGGATGGGGCAGTTTGGCATTAAAGGGACCCTCCTGGAATCAACCGGTGGGCAGTTCGACTTCGAACGGGGACAGTCCGAGGATACCGACCTTTGGGGATCCACCCACGATGCCCGCCGTGCTGAAGCCTGGGTAAAGGTGGGAAAGGTATTCCCCAACCGCCCCTACGCGAGCATGGGGCTACAGCTCTCCGGCAATATCCACCATCAGGAATCTACCTTCGGCAACCGGTCCTACGATGGCGATCAGGAAAGCTTCTATGCCAACTGGATTTACAAAACCATCATCACTGACACCCGCCACCAAATCAAAACGGGGGCAAGCTGGCAATGGGACCACTACGATGAGGTCTTCGAAGGACGGGTCTTTGACCGCATCGAATCGGTACCCGGCGTATTCGGGGAGTACACCTGGACCGGACGGGAAGATTTTACGCTGGTCGCCGGCTTACGGGCGGACTACCACAATCTTTTTGGCGCTTTCGTGACGCCCCGCCTTCACCTCAAGTACAACTTTAGCGAAACGGCGGTCTTGCGCGCCATTGCCGGCCGTGGACAGCGTACCGCCAACATCCTGATTGAGCAGATCGGCGCGATGGCTTCCAACCGGAACTTCATCATTGAGGGAGGTGACTCTAATCTGCCCTACGGGCTGGAACAGGAAATCGCGTGGAATTTCGGGCTTAACTACGCTCAGGAGTTCATCTGGGGCGGGCGGCAGGCTCTGCTGAGCCTTGATGCCTACCACACCCGCTTTCAGCAACAGATTGTAGCCGACTTTGATGCCCATCCGCAAGCTTTATTCTTTTACAATCTGGATGGAAACTCCTTTTCTAACAGCCTGCAGGCCCAACTCGATTACGAACTCTTCACCCGCTTTGATGTACGCCTGGCCTACCGCTTCAATGATGTGCGCGTGGACTACCGCAGCGAGCAGTTGCAAAAGCCGCTGATCGCCCGCAACCGCGCCTTCCTCAACACGGCCTACGAAACGGAGAGCGGCTGGGCATTTGATGCCACTCTCAACTGGCAGGGGCAAAAACGCCTGCCCAATACCACGGCTAATCCTGAGGAGTACCAATTGGAGGCCACATCGCCCGACTTTTTCCTGCTGAGCGGGCAGATCACTAAATCCTGGAAAGACGGGTTGTTTGAGCTCTACCTGGGTGGGGAGAATCTCCTCAATTTCCGGCAGGACAACCCCATTCTGGGCAGCAATGACCCCTTCGGCAACTACTTCGATGCCTCTATGGTGTGGGGGCCCATCTTTGGCCGCAACCTGTATGCCGGTATGCGGTACAAGATTCAGTAAGCTAATTTTAAAGCCCCCGTATGCACTTACATAATGGCATACGGGGGCTTTATTTATACAGAGAGGGCAAGCCAACTCACAGTCGATATACTTACCCACCGGTTGCAGCACGACGCTTCCACTGGGAATCCAGCACTGCTATCGCATAGTCGGTACCAACCTTACGGCTTTCCTTATCAATATACCGGGCAAAATAAGGCAGCGCCTGCTCGGGCAAAATGAGATAGTGCGGCGTTTTCTGCCTCGGAGCGTAGTCGCCCAAATAGCCAGGATTGAGTGCCCGGAGCCAGGGAAGGCTGACTTCACAGTAGCGTGCGATTTCATCCAGTTCCACACTGTGGTGTATGCGGAAGACCCGGAAATGATCGGCATGGAATTGATGCTGCTTGGGTTGGAGGCCATGTTGTTCAAAAAATTCGCCTACATAGATGGTTGCAATTAGGCGGGGCAGGTACCGGCGGGTCTGTAGGGGCAGCTTGTGCTCGATATCCCAAAAGGAAGAACAGCCGGTTTGCTGTTGGGCCTGCCTGACTCTGCCGGGGCCACAGTTGTAAGCCGCAAGTGCGAGCGCCCAATCGTCGAATTGCCGGTACAACCGACTGAGGTAGCGCATTGCCGTTTCAGTAGACTGGTAAGGGCTGCGCCGCTCATCGATGTACCCGTTGATATGTAGCCCAAGCCCTGTAGCTGTGCCCGGCATAAACTGCCAGAGCCCAACTGCCCCTGCCGCAGATTCTACAGCAGGGTGGAGGCGAGACTCCAACAAGGGAATGTACTTCAATTCTTCAGGTAACTGATATACCTTGAGGTAATGTTCAATGATGGGAAAGTACTGTGGCGTACGCCCCAGCATGGCTTCGGCTTCCCGCCTACCGGTACGCAGGTAGCTCGATAGCTCCTCCTGTACCTGTGCATTATAGTGCACCTCAAAGGGCCATTGATCCTGAACACAAAGCAGCCGGTAAGGGATATCGTGAGTGACGACCTCTTTCCAATCAGACTGCTCTGCCTGGCTTACTAACGAACTAAGCAGGCAGCCGGTCAATAACATATTATGGATGAATGTTGGGGTTTTCATACACTGAGGTTTAGTTTTCAGGAAGGTTATACGGAGCAACACTAAAATCGTTACCCGATACCCGGTATTTCCCTAAAACAAACCACTAATAATCAAGCCATTAAACCAACCCTGGAACGCCAGAACCCTTACCTGTACTGTTCTAACGCAGTATGCACGTCCGCCAGATCACCGAGCTGTTTTTTATTGAAACTTAATGGTGTGGATCACATAGTCCAACTGCTCCATAAAGTCCCGCTTATCCTCTCCGGGGGCGTGCAGGAACCCATCTACAAAAAGCAATTCGCCCTTGTTGGGGTTCAGAATCAGATAACTGATAAAGGAACCGCCCATGAAGTCATTGACAATTTCCCAAACCCCCCGGCCTTCAACTGCATAATTACCATTTACTTTGGTGGTATTGAAAATCACGGGCAGGTCCTCGTCATTCACCTGCATGTAGGTATCCTCAATAGTAGAAGAGACATACTTCTTACCCAGGGAGTCCCGCATGGCGATCAGGTTTTCCTTGCTCAGCTGTTCCTGATCTTCATACTTCACCTTGCGCAGCATGATATTGCTGGAGGTCTTGTCCGTCTCCTTTCGCATCCATATCACTTCCCCATCGTTGATGGCCATGAAGTAATCAGAAGGCATCCGGATACTTATTCCTATAGATTCCTTTACTTCATTGATCAGGTTATTATTGACGCCATTCAGGTAAGCGTAGGACTCCAGCTTTTTCTCATCGAATTTATTGACCCGTTTCTTGATAGCCGGGTAATTTTCCTTGAGTACCTTGATCAGGTCCTGATTGGAATAAGCAAACTGATAAAGCAGTAGCTGCCCCTTGGCCCACTTGTCCCGGCCGGCAGCGTTGTTTTTCGTGATGTCGCCCCGGGCACTCTCGCTCATTTCTTCGCCAATATCCTTTCGAATCATCTGTGCGGTAGGAGAGTCTTCATCAGAAAGGTTGCCGACCAACATATACGTACGCAGCTCTTTTCGCAGCGGGTCCTTTTTTAGCTCAAGCGGCGTGAAGTGGCGCAGATCGAAGACAGGCTCCGGCTGTGGCAGCAGTGGGTAAGCGGAAGAATAGTAATAGCGTATCGTGTCACCTACCGGGCTCTCCCAAAGCTCATCATCCATGACGATCACAATCTCGTTGAGTTGCCCAAAAGCAGTAGGGATGGCTTTCATGCTCCGCTGCACATCCTCCGAACAGCTCTGTAAGGTAGACAGAAGAAGCAGCAGCATTGCAAAAGCCAGAATTCTCAGATATATTTTCATAAAAAAGTCTGTATTTACGGAATCGCTAATAAAGGTAAAATATTAATCATTGGATTCGTAAAACAGATGCTTTCCAGTCAAGTTTTGGCGTGCCTGCCGCCCAACTTATGCCTTCGCTTCCCGCTCGCGCAGGATTTGGGCTACCGCTTCCGGGTCTTTGCAACTGATGAAAAATTTTTGACCGTCCTTCAGGTGCAGCCGTATGCCTGAACCCGGCTTGACACAAAACATACGCTCGCCCACGTGCACGCCCCAGCCACTGAGCTGTACGGAAAGTGGCAGGTTGAGGACTTCACAGCGATCTACTTCCTCCCAGTAAATTTTCTGCTTCTTGCGGTGTACGGGAAAGTACTGGAATTTGATCTTCTCCGCATCCACTTTGACCAGCAGGCGGATGGAGAGCAGGTAAGCCAGTGCCCCCCCAAGCAGCAAGAGCGCCAATACGCCTTTCCAGAAATAGGCTTCCGGCCGGACATCCGAAAGCACCGTGGATTCGTAAATGTTGTAAATCGTAAATATCATTAACAGTACCAGTGGCAGCAGGATTTCCCACCGGCGAAAACGCTGTACCTCTTTATGTTGATTTGGCATAATAACTTTAAGTTTACTTTTAATTAACGCTGAGTTAACATAAGGTCAAACAAGTATACCCGGAGAGAAGTTCCCTGCCACCTTCAAAATTCTCTGCCATGACTATACTGTACACTTATCTGACCGCCATCGTACTCAGCAGCTCCCCTTCCCTAAGCGTGCCCGTCACTCTGGAAAACAACAGCGCAGAGGCACAAGCCATCACGCTCATTTGGTACAGTCCTCTCCGCTTTGGCAATAGCACGGAACAGCTGACGGTAGCCCCGGGCGCGCAAATCACCCGCCGCTATGCTGTAGGTACAAAGCTCTACCTCGCTTCGGAAGCAGAAACCAGCATCGTAATGGGCGGTGGGCGAATTGACGATCTGGAGCCCTTTCTAAAGGTAAGCCCGAAATCCAGGAAAGCAGTTTATCCGCTATTCTGAAATGGCAACGCCCCGGCTCTCCTAAACTGGAAAACCGGGGCGTTGTTTGCTGTCGCGAAGGTTCAGGCTTAGAACAAGCCCTCGATGACCTTCTCTTCCGTAATCCCTTCCGCTTCGGCTTTGTAATTGCGAACGATACGGTGGCGCAGTACGTACTTGGCAATTGCCCTTACGTCTTCAATATCCGGAGAGTACTTGCCATGAATGGCAGCGTGGCACTTCGCGCCCAGCACCAGGTATTGAGAGGCACGCGGCCCGGCTCCCCAGGAGATGTAGTTGTTCACCGCGTCGGATGCACGTTCGGTATTGGGGCGGGTTTTGGTAGCCAGTGATACCGCATACTCCAGCACATTATCAGCAATGGGCACTTTGCGGATGAGCTGCTGATAGTGCAGAATTTGCTCACTGGTAAGCACATGCCTGAGCTCGTAGTTTTGGACCGTAGTGGTGCCCTTTACTACATTGATTTCCTCTTCATAGGAAGGGTAGTCAAGTGGGATGTTGAACATAAAACGGTCCAGCTGCGCCTCGGGCAGTGGGTAAGTACCTTCCTGCTCTATCGGGTTTTGCGTAGCCAGTACGAAAAACGGTGCAGGCAGCTTATGGCGCACCCCGCTTACGGTTACAGAGCGTTCCTGCATGGCTTCCAGCAGGGCTGCCTGTGTTTTAGGTGGCGTACGGTTGATCTCATCCGCCAGCACGATATTGGCAAACAGCGGACCAGGCGTGAACTTAAAATGACGGTCTTCATCCAGAATTTCTGAGCCGGTAATATCAGAAGGCATCAGGTCAGGCGTAAACTGAATACGCTTAAAGTCGAGGTCAAGCACTTCGGCAATGGTACTCACCAGCAGTGTCTTCGCCAGTCCGGGCACCCCAACCAGCAGGCTGTGGCCATTGCTGAAAAGTGAAATAATGACTGCCCGGACCACATCTTCCTGCCCGATAATCACTTTACCAATTTCCTTCCTGAGCTCTTCGTAAGAAGCCGCTAAATTGTCGATCGCTTTAGCTTCCGACTGAAATTCTGTATTTGCCATTCGTTGATATTAGTTTTGATCGTCTATGCGTGCAGTTTGGGCAGCGCAAGTTACAGAACAGGCGAAAATAAACTTTCTTTTTACAGCCGAAAGCGCTTACCTGTTCAATAACACTTCCATAACATATCGGAAAGCGCATAGTTTTTACCGCTCAGGGAAAAGTGCCACCATTCAGTGGTGATGGGGTGAAAGCCTTCACTGAGCATAGCGTCCCGCAGGGTAGCCCGGTTGGCGAGCACACTGTCCGGCAGGTTGGTGTAGGACGGATGGGCCTCGGGGCCAAAAAAGTCAAACGGCGTCCCCATTTCCAGCTCCTCCCCCTGCGCATTGACCAGGGTGAGGTCTACGGCAGCACCGCGATTGTGCATAGAGCCTTCCCGTGGGTCAGCTACGTAGCGTGGGTCGGGCACTTTTTCCCAGAGCTTCCACTGAATAGGCCGGGGGCGGAAGCAGTCCAGTAACTTCAGGGCCAGCCCTTGTTTTTGAAGACGCTGATGTATCCTTACCACCGCCTTGGCGACCTCAGGCCGCAGGAAGCAACGGCTGCAATCGTACATTTTTTCCTCCACAAAATTCTCCGTGGTCGCATACTTCATATCGATAACGATGCTGCTGTCGAGGCGGGCGACTTCTGTCCACGCTGCGGTATCGTAATCGGGCGGCGGTGGCGGCAGCGGTTTTTGGGCAGCCGGTTGGGGCATGGATGACAGCGTATCGGTGGCTACTTCAGCCGCTTCCTGCCCGGCATCAGGAGCGGACTGACAGGCAAAAAGCCCAAGCATTGCCCAAAAGTAAAAAAGCAGTTTTAATCGCATAATGATGTATCTTGGTGGATAATGAATTCAGCCTGAGATGAAAGCTATTTACCTCACAATTTACTTGTTCCTACGCAGTATCTTCAAAACCCGGCCATAAACGATATCCGCTAAGCCCCAGTTGTAGCCCTCAAAGTCGGTTGGGCCCGTAAACTGTACCACCACCGCATCAATATCCCTGTGGTACCTGGCAATACTCTGATAGCCGGGGATCAGCCCGGTATGTTCGTAAACGTAAATCGACGAATAAATTTCCTGCTCTTCACCATCAAAGACAGACCCGTCGTTTAGCGCCCTCAAAAAGATGCCGACATCCTCGGCTGTGGCGAGCATGCCCATGTCTTCTCCTTTTAAATCATGAGGATAGCCCACATAATAACCACTCATCACCCGGTCAGGATCAACGTCACTGACTGATGCAAACGTATTTTTCAGATTGAGTCGGTTCAGGATGGCTTTCTGAATAAACTGAAAGTGGGGATAGCCCAGCACTTTGTCCATCAGTTCCCCCAGCAGCAGGTAATTGGTATTGCTGTATTCATAGCTGGTACCGGGTTCGAAACTAGCGGGCAGGTCGAGCACGAGCTCCAGGTTTTCCTCGTTGGTTTCCTTTGGGGCCATCCAGTAGTTAGGCGTATTGGTGTAATTGGGAATACCGCTGCGGTGCTGCACCAGCATAGACAGCGTCACTTTGTCGGCATACTTCATTCGCCCGACCAGTTCAGGAAAGTAATCGGCAAGGGTTTTATCCAAAGATAAACGGCCATCGTGCACCAATTTGGTGATGGCTACAGCGGTATACAGCTTACTGATGCTGGCTATTTTAAATAAAGCTTCCGGATAAGCAGGGATGTTTTTTTTGGGATCGTGCCAGCCCGCTGCGTGA
Source organism: Phaeodactylibacter xiamenensis (assembly GCF_000759025.1). Taxonomy (GTDB): domain Bacteria; phylum Bacteroidota; class Bacteroidia; order Chitinophagales; family Saprospiraceae; genus Phaeodactylibacter; species Phaeodactylibacter xiamenensis. The sequence goes on from NZ_JPOS01000018.1 coordinate 104,696, forward strand.
AATGCCGGAGGCTGCCCCGCCTGATCTATGTAAACGATGACCCCGTCGAACCCGTGGTCAAGGGCGTCTTCCACCTGCTCTTGTACCGTATCGGGCAGCGGCTTTAACCACGCTTTAAGCATAGGCCAGGGCACGAAGTACAAAGAGATGATTGTCCCGATGAGCAGGGCGATTCTGATGATCTGCGTTTTCCGGTCTGTAGGCATATGCGAGGCTTAGGGCTGGTTTTGGGAGGGATAAAGGTACGGCCTTTTGAGGTGATATGGAATTCCTGTACCTTCAGAGAAGCGAACGCTGCTGCTGAGAGGAGTATCGATGATCACACCAAAGCTGCTCAAATGAGAGATATGTCTTATAAACGCACCCTTATACCGGTTTGCGGCTTAGCCTTGATGCTACTGTATGGTTTGTAAACTTCTTCTCCTTCGCTTACAACAAGAATATCAAAGCGATCAGCTTCATCAATGAAGACTGGACTCAATTGAACATTGAAGGGATAGCCGCCTGGCAGGACAGCCGGCTGCAGAACAACCCACAGGTTGCAAAGGCCTGGTTTAAAGAAACCAGTAAAGACCGGTATTTGAAACAGTCGGAGGCGCTTTTTGAGCAGTTGGGGTACCAAAAGTGAGCGGGCAGTAGCGAATGGCTTTAGGTAAAATGCATCATCAGAAGCATGGTGCCGGGTTAGGGTAGCCCTGCCAGACTTTTACAATCATGCTTAAGAATTACCATATAAGTGGTACCTTGTATAACTCCAATCAAAAGGATATAAAAATGAGACTCCTTTCAACAATGGCACTGCTGACCCTTATGCAGCTGATTTTCAGTTGCCAGAACAGCAACCCAAAAAACAATACCACTCCAACCATGTCTGACGAAACCTGGGAAGTCGACTTTCAAGACCATTTCGAGACTTTCAATCCCGATAACTGGCAAGACCAACGTATTTGGGTGAACAATGAAAACCACTGCTATGTACCCGATGGGGAGCATCGTACCCGTGAAGTCAGCGATGGTACGCTGAAGCTCAGGGTCGTTAACATCGGAGAAAAACGCCCCTGTGACAATTTTGATAAACACGGCAATCAGCATCCTCCTACCGAGTATGTAGCCGGCCGGATTTGCTCCAAAAACCGAAAGGAGTTTATCAAAGGCAGGTGGACTGCCCGTTTGAAGTTATCCAGCAACGGGGAAGCCAGTATGTTCCCGGCATGGTGGCTGCTGGGCGCTCAAAATGATGAGCCCCCGGTACAGGAGGAAGACGAAAATGTCTGCTGGCCACTGACCGGGTCCGGCGAAATCGACATCTTTGAGCACCATGGTGACCATATGAAAGACGAGTTTACCACAGGCGCTATCGTTAGCCTTGGGGAGTGCGACAAAGGCGACTGGGAAAGCATGCGCAGAAACTTCCCGGTCACCCTGAATGAATTCCACGAGTATTCTGTCGAATGGGAAGGGAGCGACCTGGTCTACCGCCTGGATGGCAAGGAAGTGTACCGCAACGAAGGGGAAGGCGACAAATACCCGGAGCCGATGTTTGCCATTCTGAACTACGCCAAAATCACCGACTCGCCTATGACGGGCGAATGGGTGATGGAAGTGGACTGGGTAAAGCATGAGAGGCGAAAGAATCAGTAGTTCCTGACTGCTTCAATCCTTATCGGCTTTCAGTAAGCTACAAATCGTGTACCTCTCCTGGTGTTAAACTTTAAATTATGATCGCATGAGAAAAACTATTGCCTTCGCCTTAATTTGTTCTGGCTTATTGTCCTGCAGTGAAAGCTCCGAGCCTGCCGACCAGCAAAAGAACCCAATCGACAGCCAGCAGATACAGCATGATATAGAGACGGTAAAAAGCCTGGTCATACAGTCCTTCGAAGACATCTGGTCTGACCTCGACACCCAAAAGATTGGTGTGCACCATACCCTAGACTTCATGCTCCTCGAGAATGGCGTAGTTTGGAACAACGATTCCGTAGCCCATTATTTAATCAAAGAGCAGGAAAGAATGGAAGCCCAACAATATCAGAGGCTGAACCGTTTTGATTTCCTGAAGTCCGAACACCATGAGCACACCATTTGGGTGGCTTATCACAACTACGGTACGTGGGTAAAGGGCCAGGATACTCTGGGCACTGCTCACTGGCTGGAAAGCGCTATCGCCATAAGAGACGAGGGCAGGTGGAAGCTTCAGCAACTGCACTCCACGAGAGTCCGGAAGTAATGTCCTGATAAAGAAAAATGACCAGTCAGCAACTGGGGAAACCTTGATAAAGATAGTGGCTACATAACACTCAGAGCTTGTTTGCAGCCAGGGGCATAAAGCAGACTTAAAACGATTATTTTGCAAATACACATCATAAAAGAAACTAAAGACTGGATGGTCATCAGCAAGCCGGCCGGTATTCAGGTAGAGCGTAATCCCTTTGGCCCATCGGTAGAGTCCCTGGTCTATGCGCACCTGGAAGCAGAGCGCCGCAACCCCTACGTGGGAATTGTGCACCGGCTGGACCGGGTAACGACCGGCGTCGTGCTCGTTGCCAAGCACAGAAGCGTCCTGCGGAAGCTCAACCGGCAGTTTGTGGAGAAAGACGTGCGCAAGACCTACCTCGCTGCGGTCAGCCAGCCCCCACCATCTGAGCAGGGCACCCTCCACCACTGGCTCGAAAAAGACCGGGCTGCAAAGCGGGCCATTGTGCATAAAGAGCCGATCGGCAAAGCACGGGAATGCCTGCTCAACTACAAAGTCCTGACTACAACTTCGGACAACCGAACCCTTCTGGAATTAGAACCCCTCACGGGCCGCTACCATCAAATCCGGGCACAGCTGGCCTTCGAAGGTTGCCCGGTAGCTGGTGATGTCCACTATGGTGCCGCTCAGCCCTATCAGGACCACCACATCATGCTGCATGCCTGGAAACTGGAGTTCTTCGACGAGCGGAAGAAGGACCGCCGGTTGGTGGAAGCGCCACTCCCGGAATGGGCAGAAGCCTTAAAGTAGAAAAAGCAGTGGCACAAATTGCACCACTGCATCGATTAAGCAAAATCTTCACAATAGCAATTTTGCTTAGCATCGGACCGGCGCGCTCCTAACTGCCGGTGCCGAAAGATTCACACAAAATGCACGCGCTTTGGAAAAGCGGGCGTTTCACTCCTTACATTCTGACTTACGGTATTCTTTGGAAGGTTGGATCACATCAATGGAAAAAACACGCTTTTTCCTGCGTGCGGCTATCCGCAAAAGCCCAATGCGGTAGATAGAGGTACTTCTATAGAATTGATTCGTGGAACTGAGTGAAACGGGTTTTACGAACTAACAAACCTCTGCCTGTTAACCCTTTATTTTTTTGATCGTCACCTCTTTGCTTCGGCTGCTATGGACGACCTCAACAACAGCGACCATCAACTCTTCATAGTCAATAGAAAAGATAATTCTAAAATCCCATTGAAGGGCTCTGCGGTAAATTTGCTGGTCATCACAGAGATAATGTTCTTTTTCGTGAGATTCGGGAAAATGAGCTAAACTCTTGATGGTTTTTGCTATAGCTTTTCGTACTTCAGCTGCAATCTGAGCAGATTGTTTTTCTTTTATTCGATCGCTTATACGGCGCAGGCTGTCCTGAGCCAATGGAGTCACAACAACCTTATAGGTTACCATGATTCCATTTCTTTCTCAAGTGCTTCTATGGTAAGATACTCACCGTGCTTTATGCCTTCCAGTTGTGCTTTAAAGCGCTGCTTAGCTACACTGGCATAGAGCGGTGCACCATCTGCATCATAGCCAATAACCGGATCTTCATGCTCATTGATATAAGTATTCAGCATGGAGTGTACCACCTTTAAAAAGCGCTCGTCTTCCACCTGCTCCAGGTAGGACAAAATTTCACCCTTAATTTCTACAGCACTCATAAGCATTGTTTTACGCTTAAAGATAACGGTTTTAGTGCATAATCTGTTCCATATAGCTGACTAATAGAAAAAACGTTCTATTCCCTGCGGGTCCTGCTCACCCCCAAAACTGTATTCCTCCATACCATTAATGCGCAGCTCAGAAGCAGGCACTGGTAGTTGTGCCGGTGTACCCAATTGCAGGCCGCCCAGGGCCGTCACCTCGGTGGAGGCTTCGCGGGGGCGCATCCGTCGGCGGTCGAGCCAAAGACTGGCTGGGGCCGTATTGAACAGCTCGATGGCGCGCTCGTAGAGCAGGGCTTCTTCCACTTCAAAATAGGAGGCCGTAGCAGTAAGGGGCGGCAAATTGCCCCGGGAGGTACGGGAACCACCGTCGATCACACTGGCAGCGGCAGCAGTTTGGCTGGTGCGAAGGAGCGCTTCTGCCCGGAGCAGTTCATTATCGGCTTTGAGAAAAGCAGGCATAGGACCGGTGAGGCCATCACCGAACAAGCCAGGCTGGCTCAGCTGACGTTTATGCTGATAGTGCGAAAAGTGCCACTCCCCCCGATCGGCGGGGAATCCCACCACCGGGCTATACACAAAGTCGGAAGTCAGGCGGGCATCCCCGGAGGTCGCCTGTGTCTCTGACAGCGGGGCTTCTCCATTGGCTTCTACTTGCGGGTAGCGGGCGGGTTGATTGGAGTCGAAGGCAGCCACCAGGCGTTGGTCGAGGCGCGCCCAGAAAGGGCCGGCTTCCGTATCAGCAAGGGTATACTGCTGATAGCTTGTCCACTGATTACCATTGGCGATGGGGGCGAAGTCAAAAGTCAGCCCCTGCTCCGCGTGTTGGAGGACAGCCTGCCAATTGGTCGTCTCATTTTCATCTAAGGTGCGGGCGGCTTGCGCCAAAAAACGGGCAGCGTAGCTGTGGGCGAGCTCTGCGAAAGTACTCCCGTCCAGTGGCAGCCCGTTGAAGTAGTTGTGGATGAAGTCGATACCATTCGCCTCAGCCAATTGAATGGCGGCTTCCAGTTCCTCTACTGCCCGGGCATTAACCATCGTGTAGGGCAGAAATTCAATCGTGCCGCCCAGCTTGGTATTCTCATCCACTACCGGCGCCTGATCAAACCAAAGCGATAAATAGCCCCAGCTCAGTCCACGCAGCGCATAGGCGGCTGCCCGTACCGACTGATCCTGCGGGCCGTTCTGATCAATGCTCACACCTTGCGACAGGGCATTCAGCACATCATTCGCATCGGCCACCGCCTGCAGGCACCCGTACCAGGGTACTTCCACAATCGCCCGGTAATCCAGCGGCTCGGAATTGAGGTTACGGTAGGAAAGGCGTGGTTCCTGCCCCATGGCAGCCGCACCAAAGTCATCCCAGGGCAGGGCAAAGGCATCCGCGGTAACACCGAGTGCCACAGCGGACTCCGGGCTATGGATGCTGCCCCACCAGACGGCATAGCCGCGGCGCAGGGCTTCCTGCAAATCCGTGCCTTTGCTGATCACCTGCTGCCCATCGGGCGTAAGTTGAGGTGCATTGTCCAGCGACTCACAGGACCAAAGCCCGGCCAACAGCACCGTTAGAACGGAAAAGGTAAATTTACGTAGCATATCAAAACGTTATTTGTGCGCTGAAGCCCAGGTGGCGCCGCAGCGGGTGGTTAAAGAAATCCACGGCAAACAGGGCGGGATTGCCCCCGGGGCTCGCCAGCTGACTGCCCGGTGTTCCAGGCTGCCGCCGCTGTAGGGGATTGCCGGCTGTGGTGGTGGTTAGCGCCGGGTGATAGCCGCTGTAGTCGGTCAGGGTAAACAGATTTCGCCCGATCAGGCTGAAGCGGATTTCCTCAAAAATATTCTTCAGCGCAGGCAGGCGCTCCGGTGTGAAAGTGTAGCTGATGGCAGCCTCACGGAGCATGAAGTAGGACCCGTCTTCCACAAAATAGGCATTGGGGACCAAGTCGTTGGACAAGCCCTCCTCCCCGTAGAAAGTGGCAGGCAGTCCGGGAGAGGCGGCCAGGTCGGCATGACGCTCATTGGCATACATCCACTGTTTGGTATAGTTGTAAATATCCCCGCCCTTGCGCCAGTCGAACAAGGCAAAGAGCTCGAAGCCTGCGTAGGCAAAGGTATGGGCAATGCCAAGCTGAAAGTCGGGGTTAATATCGCCGATGACATGCTGCACGGGCGCGCCATTCTCATCTGTAATCAGCAGGGGGACTTCTGCAGGCGTCCCGAGGAGGTCCTGCTGCACGATAAAACCCTGCTCATTGGTGGTATAGTCAAAGGGGTTGAAATCGGGATTGTCCGATAAATCATCGGGGGTACGGGCAAAGGCCTGGCCCACCATTATGCCCAGGGGCTGCCCTTCTTCTATGCGAAAGAGACTGGTATTCGCCCAGCCAGGGCCCGTTTCGTAAGCAGGTATGGCAAGGGCGGCTACCCGCTGCTCCACCCGTTGCCCGGTCGCTTGTACGTTCCAGCGCACCTTAGCGCCCGGTATGCGGAACAGCTTTTTGAAATCAATGGTAAGGCTGCCTTCGTAAATATCGGCTTCCACCGTCCCGGCATTGCGCCATTGCCCTTCAAAACCGGCACCCCCGGACAGCTGCTGAAAGAGGATTTGATCTTCGGTTGTGGACTGCACGTAGGTCCCGGAAAGGGTAAATGCCTTAAAAATTGTCATATCCACGCCCACTTCCAGTTCCTGCGTTCGGGCCGGCTGCAGGGCGTCGTTGGCAATGGTTTGCCGGCTCAGGCTGCCGTTGACCAGCTCGTAGGTCTCATACCGCTGCTGATAGGCGGGGCGCACGCCAGCTGTCCCCATTGCCGCCCGGAATTTCAGTTCCTGGAAGATTTTCAGGTTGACGTCCTCACTCATACGGTAAGCGGCACCGATGCGGTAGAAGGCGGGCCAGTCCACACTTTCGCCAAAAAGCGTCGACTGTTCTGCCCGGGCTGCAGCAGTGAACACATAGCGGTCGCGGAAGTCCACATCGGCCTGCGCAAAGCCGCTGTAGGTCGTCATCTCCTCCGCCAGGGAAGAAATATTAGTTTCGGATTGCGGATTATCGAGGGAGCGGTTGCCGCCCACCGCCAGGTTTTCGCCCCTTGCCAGGGAAAAGTCCCGGTCGAGGTCCTCGTACAGCAGCCCCGCCCGGAAGGCGGTATTGAAACCCAGCCATTCTTTGTGCAGCAGAAGGCTGAGTGAGGAGGTGAAGTACTGCTGCAGGCGTTCGGCATATTCCAGCCCGCCGCCGTTGCTGCCCTGCACGCCCGAGGTCACAAGCGGGCTGAAACCGACCGGTACGTTCGTGCTCAGGTAGCCTTTGTCGATAAACAATTGGCGCTGTGTGGTGCTACGGTCAAGGGTGGCAGCGTAGTCGATATCCAGCCATTTGGCAGCCTCAAAAGTACCTCCAAACATGCCCATCAGCCGGCTGTGGCGCTCCTCAGTCTGTAGTTGTTCCCGCAGGTAAAGCGGATTGGTGATGCGTGCACCGGTATTGTCGATGTCCCAGTCAAAGGCCGTCCCATCTTCTTCGTTTCGGGCATCAAGGTCAAACATAGGAGTCATGAGCAGGGTATTGGCAACAGGGTTGTTGGGTGTGGCGCCCAATGCTGCCCCCGCATCGTTCTGACTGCTCACATAATAGGCGCTGCCCCTTACCTTCAGCCGGTCGCCCGCCTGATGCCCAAGGTTAGCTCGGAAGGCATGCCGGGTGTAGCCTTCGCGCCCCGGAATGACGCCTTCGTCCCGGAAGCGCTGCGCAGAGCCCCGGAAGGAGGTACCGCCTGTCCGCCCGGTCACGGTGAGGGAGTTGGAACGCAGGCTGCGCCGCTCGAACAGGTGGCTGCTTTCGTAGTCCTGAAGGTTGGGCAGGGCGTTGGTGAAAGTATTGGCAGGCAGAGGGCCACCCAGCAGAGGTTGCGGCCCGGCTGGGTTCAGGATTTCCCGGTTGGTAAAACCAAGCGTGGGATAGGCTTCCTGCACGTCACTCACCTGATAATCGGTACGGTAGGTCACCTGGGTTTGCCCATCTGCCAGCTCGTATCCGTTTTTCGTAAAAATCTGTATGACACCATTACCGCCCTGCGCGCCAAAGGCGGCGGCTCCGGCGGCTCCTCTGAGAACTTCCACCTTATCAACATCCTCCGGGTTGATATCCAGGAGTTGGGCATCAGCCATGAAAATGCCATCAATCAAAACCAGCGGCTGTTGGGTGCCGGATAGCTGATTGATGCCCCGAAGCTGTAAATGATAGCCTTGCCCTGCCTGTCCTCCGGGCTGCAACAGACGGAGCCCCGGCACCCGTCCGGCAAGGGCGGTGCTCAACCGGTTGGGGCGGTTTTGCTGTAGCGTGGCACCGTCGAGCAAAGTCCCACCAAAAGGTAGTAAAGGGGCCGCCCGGGGCTGCGCCAGGCCGGTGGAAAAAGACGCCGCTCCCGGTGCATACACAGGGCGGAGCAATACATCGACCCGCTTTCGCCCAATCACGGCTATGGACTGCGCTTCGTAGTCGGGATGCGCAAAAGTCAGGGTGGGCGTAGGGGTGGGATTGAAAAAATTCTGGTCTACATAGATGATGTAACTCCCGTCCTTTTCCGACTGTGCGGTCTCTGCACTGGTATTGAGGCTGACTTTCACCCCTTTAACGGGCTCCCCATTGAGGGAAGAGGTGACGGTACCCCGGACAGCCAGGCGCTGGGCCGCAGCTTCAAAAGCAGGCAAAAGGCATAAGAGTAGCAGCATCCCGGCAGGGACGAAGCTCGTTTTTCTCATAATCGTTTGTTTTTCAAGATTGGGGTGGAGCAGCGTTGCTGTTGGGAGGATATTATCCTGCAACGGGTAATGAACCTACCCGTTGCAGGATGCACCCTTAGTAGCGGGGCAAAACTTTCGGGAAGCTCTTACCGAACTACATTCAGCTCAATCGGGTCACTAAGGGGGGCCGAAAGGCAGCCCCAGTTCTTAGTATCTTTATACACCAGCACCAGGTACTTACCGGCGTGGTAGTCGGTAGCTTGTAATTCAAAGCTTGGCTGAGACTGTAGTTCGGTCGTGCCAGGCGCCAGTTGCCATTCGGTGCTGCCGAAAGGCTGATGGTAGAGCGTAAACTGATGGTCGGGCTCCGTAAAGGCGTAGTCGATTGTTACGGTCTCTCCCGCCTGAATCGGGTAATCTGCTGTCACCGTTGTTTCCCGCTGATATTTGCAGGGGCGGAATTTGGAAATTGGCAGCTTTGGCTGCAGTGGATTGCTTTCCATAGCTACCGGCAGGGCAGGAGGGCTCATTCGGTCAGAAAGGCCTCCGTTTACACCACCTTTCCGCTGCGTATCGGAGCTCATTTGTCCCTGTATGGGGTCACTTTTCTGTGGTTTGAACTGATCGTGGTAGTCCAGTACGGCTTCGATGCCATAGATCGGGCCACTGCCCGGTACATAAGCGGCCTTGCGTACACCGTTGGTGGTTTCCACAGCTACCTCGAAGTAGTTGTGACGGGCGGGCAGGTTGTTCAGGATTTCACTCACCTGCGCCCCAGCTTTCTGGCCGGTAACCACAAGGCTGAGCTTTTCCGGTGTGGGGCCGGCCCAAACGGTGTATTTACAGCCTTCTTCCTGACAGCAGCGCGGGCTGAGCCAGCTTAGGTAAAGCGGCCGGTCAGGCTGCGTGGGGCTGTACACCAGCTGCAGGTCCTGAATGGGCGTGCAATTGGGGTCAGTGGCTGTTACGCTAATGGTATTGGCTTGTTCTTCCAGCAGGGCTTCATCGATATACAGGTCATCGTCAGTTCGCTCAATACCTTTGGTGCCGATGGTGCCGCGCATCGGAGCATCCGGTGTTTGGCTATAGCTTTCAGGGGTCGATCCGTAAGCGTTGGGCGCATTTTGCAGGCGGTTCTCCAGATCCGGAATGACACTGCTCCGGTTGGCTGTTGCTGCCTGCTCTTCTGCGCGAATCCAGAAAGTTTCGGCAGCTACCGGGCGGGGCAGGTCGGGCAGTGGCATATAGACTGTAACCCTCAGGGTGTGGATACCGCGTTGTAAGTCTCTTTGATCAAGGTCGAGCTCAAAGGGCATGTCCAAACCAGGATAAAGACTGACCTTGCCCATATTGATATCCCGGTAGCCAGGGTGCACATAAGCTACTTCAGCGTAGGGATTGAGGGCAGAGCAGTCAGAATTAGCGGGTAGCTGTAGGCTCCCCCGAATAGTTTTGCCCATAAGCGTTGCTGTACCAGAGACGCCGCAAACCTCCGGGGCATTAACCGGTGCTGCAGGTTGAGTGCGGTAAGGGCTGGAGGTAGGTGCACCATAAGATTGGGCCAAAGGCTGCTGAGCAACGGAATTGCCCACCTGAATCGTCGTACCCAATTCTTTTACCACTGGTAAATTACAATTTTCGCCCCATGCCAGGACCCGGAGCTGATAGTTGTTATCCGGTATGAGGCAAAGAGGCTCGGTACGTGGTGCCACCCCAAGAGCTGCCTGTGGGCGGCCATCAGCGCGGGTGGGAAACCATTTGCCGTTGCTGGTTTTTACTTCGACCAAAAAGTCCCAGGTCGTGCCCTGGCAATTGGAGCAGGAGACGATGACGGCCGGGCGGTTGAGCCGGTCGCAATAACCTGCAGGGTCTACACGAAGGTTGAGCTGTGGTTCTTTACAGGGTTGCTGTGCCGGGGTGTTGCTATTTGGTGCGGCAGACTGCTGCATTGGCTGAACCGAACGCGCCTGCCAGTCCGGATTAGCCGGCGCAGTCCGCTGTGTTTGGGGCTGTTGCTGTGCTACAGGCTGTGACAGGCTGCCCTCATAGCGGAAATGTTCCCGAACCACAGCAGACTCAAATTTTCTGGGAATAGCAGACTTCACCCGGTAGTCGACACCAATATTGTAAAAGTGACGTGGAGTCAGGCCTGAAATAACGAGGGTGTCCCGCTTTCGGTTGCCAAGTGTCCGCAATCCGCTAACCATCTCTTTGCTTTGCGGGTCCTGCAGGTTACCACCAAGGTCAGTGAGCCATACGGAGGCTTCCACCTCACTGGCTTTACTGTGCGTAAAGTGAAAAATCATTTCGACTTCGCCAGGTACCGAAGTGGGGTTGACCTGCGCGAAAAACCGGGGCTGTTCCTTTTCAAAGAGCCCGTCAAAGATGTCCTGTGCATAGTTGCTTACCGGCCCAAGGAAAAGGGCGGCGATCATGGCCAATGGGTAGATCAATGTTTTATTCATATCGAGTAGCTATAATTAAGGCAAATTAGCGCCTGAAAATCAAAATTGCTTACGACCCGACCATCTGGCCCAGGTCGTTCTCCTTAGAAAAGCCCTGTAAACGACTTATACGCAAAAACGGGCATTTTAGTTTCTCCGGTACCCCACAGGGCACAAGTATGGATGTTCTCAATCTTGATAAGCGCTGCTGTCTTTCAGCAAAGGGAAAGCGTAGCGCCGCCTGATATCCACCGGGTGTCGGGTGGATTTATTTGAATCATAAGAACCTGGCTTGTTAAGTTGGTTTACTAACTTGAAGTGTTTATCCAGGCTGAAGCATAAATACGGCGTATTGCCATGCTTTTGCGCTTCTAATCAGGTCGTCTAGTGTGGAAACAGGCACAAATATAAGATTTATCCTATATTTATTTTCCTGGAAGTGGCGGAAATTAAAAATATTAACACCATTAGTTCCACAATGGCCGATCCGCTATTTCCTGTGCCCCTTCACATAGCCCTGCTCCCGGAGTTTTTTCTGGTATAGTTCTTCCCGGGCCTGTGCATTGCGCGGGTCGGTGATGTCCAGTTTCTGACCAGCGTTCTGATGGCCGCGGTTGATCTTCCGGCCCAGCAGTCCGATATTGCTCTGCATAGTGGCTTCTGTTTCCTGATTGGTCTCTTCAATCAGGGCTTCCATATCATCCTCGCCGATGTACTGGCCACTGCGTAATTTTTTTCGGGCAATTTCTTTAGCTACCTCCTGGCCGACTTCCTCTTCGTAGAAATTGCGCCAGGCCTTGGTACCGGTTTCGGGCGTCTGTTCGGCTTCCGTCTGTCTACGATGACCTTTGTTTTGACGGCGTACAATCTTTGCGGTCACTTCATCAGCGACTTCCTGTACGCGGGAGGCGTCTTCGGGTTGTTGCAGCAAGATTTCGGTCACAGCTTCGTCCTCAGCTTCCAGGTTAAAATGCTGCAGATTGCTCATCAATTGCTGTTCGGAATGGCGGGAGTAGCGGCCAAGGCCCTGCGCCCAGCGCTGACTGTTGGCAGAGTATTTGAAATAGCGGCCGAGGGCATCCCGTGGTACTTCCTGCTTGAGGCGGGAGAGTGGAGCGGTTACCTTCTCCTGAAAAGCATCCCAGGAATCAATGCGCTGCCCACGTTTCAGTTCTTCTATGCCGTAAGCCAGAGCGATACCGGCGGGAACACCATTTTCCAGCGCCTGCTTACGGGCCGTAGCCGCAAACTGATCGAGGAAGTTATCAATGTCTGTGGCAGAAAGGCCTTCCCAGTCCGGGGCTGCTGCTTCCCGGGCAGCGGAGCGCCGGTAGCGTTCAGGCGTGCGGGGCGGAGCGTAATCGGAATGCTCTTCCGCTGCCCGTTCAGTAGTGCGGGGCAGCATACTGCTTTCGTAGGCGTTGCCGGCAGGCTTGTCCCCCATAATGACTTTGACGCCGGCCTTGTCGAGCGCGCCAATGAGGAGAATAAGGGCGAAGGTGGCCCCCAGTAATTTGAGCAGGCTGCTAAGGCTGCTATTGCTTCGGTATTGATTACTCATGATGTTGGTGTTGATGCGTGAAAAAATTATTCGAAAGCCTTGAGCAGGGCGAGGTCAAAACGCCATAGCTCATAGGTTTCGATGAGATAAGTGATTTTTTTATGGTAAGTGGGGCTTGTGGCGTAGCCGGCCATCTTCAGCCCGGCGGCACAGGCGGCGTAGTAAGGGACGCGGGTGTCTCCGTCAAAAAAGTCGGCAGCGGCGATACCGGAACGATGGTAAAAAGCGGCTGCCGCCTCCCGGATGTCATGTTCCTGCCCCGGCGGATAAGCAGCCCAGATCCAGGCGTAGCACCCGGTATGCCCGAAGGTGCAGTCACGCGTGAGCAACTGCGTATGCCGGGCGTAGCTGTCGCCAACTGCTTCGTAGGTCTCAAACCGGTCGTAGGTATTATCGTCGTGGAAGCGCCAGGCACCGATGGCCGGGGCTACCGGGATGAACTCATGATTGTGGAGGTCGGCGTAGCGGCGCTCGCGGATTTTTCGGCGGGCCTGGGCGTTGGGGCGGGCTTTGATGCCAAAGTGGTTGTTGGTAGTTCGCGCGAGGCCGGATTGACCGGCCCGGGATTCCAGCAGTGCCTGTGCCAGTTTGACGCTTGCGGGTACCTGGCGCAGCAGCATATCGCGCAGGGCGCTTTCCGCATGTTGGTCGATATACTGAGTAAAGACTTCCGCCTGCCGCATTTTGGATTTGGAGAAGCGCAGCTTGTGCAGGATATCATCCGCATTCCAGGCGCGGGCGAGTTGGGGTAGTTGTCCGCTTAAATCCCCACCAACCGCCTGGAAGTCGCCCATTTCGTACCGTTCCAGCGCCAGTCCGGAGAGCCCGCCTATCGCTTGCAGCCCCTGCTGGTAGTTGCCGGTGATTTCCCGAATAACGGGCAGCTCCGACACCTCGTCCCAGCGGTTCTGATAGACATAGAGCCCTGCAATCACAGCTCCAGCGAAGAGCAGAGTGAGCATAATACCGTGCGTGATTTCAAATATCCCGGCCAGGAACTGACGGAGCATAGGCTTTTTGATTGTGGGCGCAAAGATACTTTAGTAGGAGCGGACTACCAATTGTTTTACAACTGGCAAGGGGGTAATTCACTGATAAACAGGTTGTTTTACGAAAACAGGCGACAAGTGTTTCGTTGAGGAGCTGGATATGTTTTGAAATAGAGTATACGTATCTTGCGTTCTTTTGAAAAGCAATCAGAATAAAGCGTCTTCAGATCCTCTTTTTTATAATCAGCATCCCCTTTGCTCTCCCCGCCCAAACGCCCCTCACCAAGCCCCTCGTCGACACCGCTGCCCTAACCGGCATGGCCACCCGCTGGAACGATAGCTTTGCCGAATGGGACATCTTCACTACCGAATCGGAGAGCCGGGGCGAATTGCGCCTGACCTCCGTGGCACAGGACGACTGGAGCCGCTGGCAGTACCGCATCGGGGAAGGGGTAGGCACCATCCGGCAAAAGTGGCCTGACAACCCCAACGAGTGGGAAGCCCGGGGGGATAATGCCATCGCTACCGCCCGGACCATTTTTCGCAATAACTTTCGGGAATGGCGGGTCACCGATGGCACGCACACCGTCACCCTGCGCACCCGCTATCAGAACCTGGCGGAGGACTGGGCGATCGGGAGCGAACGCCACGGCTGGTTTGAGATGTACACCGCTTACGAGGGGGACCTGCGGGATTGGATCGTGGTGGACGAACTGTCTGATGAAGTACCTCTGCCGATGCGGATGTTGCTGGGGTTCCTGGTAGTGTACCACAGTACGCCGAAGTTATAGTTCCACACCGCTGTAGATAGCTTCCATACTCAGGCTGCCGTTGATGGCGCCAAGCGCTACTTCCTGTTCTCTCACTTTCGCAACTGTCGTACTAATCGCCGGAGCCCTTGCCGTTCCAAAACCGCAAGGAAGGACAAATAGCCCAGCAATAAAACGGTATTCAGCGCCAGCCCGGCAACAAAGCCTGGTGTGTAGGATTTTTGCAGCAGCAGGCTCAGCCCGTAGGCGGCGATTGCCCCCAGCACGTACAGCGCCATGCGGCCCACCGGATAATGAATAGGGTAATACCGCTGCCCGGTGAGGTAACTGGCAGCCGCCATGAAGCTGTAGCAGGCCAAAGCAGCTAAGCCAGGTGCCAGGTAGCCGTACCGGGGGATGAGCCAGACATTCAGCCCAATTGTGATCACAGAACCGGCAGTGGCAATGTACCCGCCGATAATGGTACGGTCCGCCAGTTTGTACCAGATGCTGAAGTTGTAGTAGAGCCCGAGAAAAAGGTAGGCCATCAGCAGGAATGGCACCACAGCGAGACCGCCCCGCAGGTCGGCTCCGAGGTAGTACTGAATGACATCCATATACAGCATAATGCCCACGAAAGCCAGGCAGCCCACGAGGGTGAACCCCTGCCCCACCTGCGCATAGAGCGTACTCTTGTCCTCCCGGGCGGCATTGCGGAAGAAGAAGGGCTCGGCGGCGTAGTTGAAGGCCTGGGTGAAGAGGTTCATCAATACGGCAAGTTTGGCGGCAGCCCCGTACAGACCGACCTGAGCGATATTGTAGTCCATATCATCAGAAGCGAGTTCCTTCAGCAGGGGGATGCCCACAAACTGATTGACAATACCGGCGACGCCCACCACGATCAGCGGGGCAGCGTACCGGAGCATCCGCTTCCAGAGACCGGCCTCAAAGATCCACTGTGCTTTAAGCAGCAGAGGCGCCAAAAAAAGCAGGACCGACCCGCTGGCCAGCAGGTTGGACAGGAAGACGTAGCCGATTTCCCGCTCAGGATTGTACAGCCAGCCAGCCCATTCGTACCCTTGCTCCAGGAGCCAAGGGCAGATTTTGAGGAAGAAAAAAATAAAGAAAATATTCACGAGGATATTCAGCGTCTTGATCACCGCAAAGCGGATGGGGCGGTTTTCCAGGCGCAGGCGCGCAAAGGGAATGGCTGCCAGGGCATCAAAAGCAATGATGAGCGCAAACCAGCGGACGTACTCCGGGCGGTCGGGGTAGTGCAGCCAACGGGCAATTTCGGGGGCAAAAATCAGGAAAAGCACCGTCAGCACAGCCGTGGAAGCCAGGAGCGAGATGGCGGCGGTGGAAAAGCTGCGCTCCATATCCGATTCCTTGCTGCCAAATCGGAAGAAGGCCGTCTCCATCCGGTAGGTGTAGATGACGAGGAGGAGGGCGGCCCAGGCGTAGAGGTCCGTCACCACACCGTATTCCTGCTTCGTGAAGTAGTACGTCAGGAAGGGCGTCAGGATGACGAAGTGCAGCAAGCGGCTCAGAATGCTGCTCGTACCGTAGATGGCGGTCTCACCTGCCAGTTTTTTGAGTAGGGACACGGGCGACGGCTTATGATGATGCCTGCAAAGCTAGTGATTTTCATGGGATGATCATGCGATGGCCAACCAACGGCTGTTTTTCCCGTTTCAAGCGTATGAATAAGAAACGCATACCACCCAAACCCGGTCAGGAAAGCGTCTGGGACTATCCCCGCCCGCCTAAGCTGGAACCGGTCTCCGCTCACATCACCATCAAACACCAGGGCGAGGTCATCGCCTCCACCAACCGGGCTTACCGGGTGCTGGAAACCAGCCATCCGCCAGTGTATTACCTGCCGCCGGAAGATATTAAAGAAGGGGTGCTGAAACAATCTCCGAAGTTTCAAACCCACTGCGAGTTCAAAGGCAAAGCGCGGTACTGGGACCTAAAGATTGGCGAAAGCAGCGTTCAGCAGGTGGCCTGGAGCTATCCGGACCCCCGGCCGCCCTTTGCGCCCATCAAAGGCTACCTGGCTTTCTACCCCAGCAAAGTAGACGAGTGCTACGTTGGCGATGAGCGGGTACAGGCACAGGAAGGCGACTTCTACGGCGGGTGGATCACTTCCAAAATTGTAGGCCCGTTCAAAGGCGGCCCCGGCACCTGGGGCTGGTAGTGCCCAACAAAAAATACCCGCCCGGCCAGCACCTCTATGAATTCCTATAGAAAGGGCAGCGCAGCAGGCGGTATCTTTGGCGTCTAATCATTCCCCAAGAACTGATGAAGACACTATTGAGCACCGTTTTTTGCCTGATCGTTTTATCGGCCTCCGCCCAGCTGGCCCTGGAGCGCGATATCAATCAGGAGCCTGCCAGCTCGGACCCCCGCGACTTTGCAGAACTCGAAGGCAAGATTTACTTTACCGCTGACGATGGGCAGTTTGGCCGGGAGCTACACCGGTACGACCCGGCTGAGGGTGCCAGCGTACTCATTGCAGACATCAGCCCCCTTGATGGCAGCAGCAATATTTCCCAACTATTAGCCTACGATGGGCGGCTCTACTTTGGAGCCCGCTCCAGTGGCGGGGATTCCTATCTATATGAATACAATCCGGCGACGGACTCGCTGGGGCGTGTGTTCGATACTATGAACAACCTGATCAGGAACCCCGCCAACCTTATGGCATACGAGGGGTGGCTCTATTTCTCTTTTGAAGACCCCGTGGCGGGTTTCGAGCTGGGGCGCTTTAATCTGGCCACCAAAGAATTAATAGTGCAGGACCTCAATCCCGATGGCAGCAGCTCCCCTAATTTCTTCAATGTAGTGGGCGATCACATCTGGTTTACTGCCAATGACGAGGTCAGCGATAGCCGGTTGTGGCGGCTCGACCCGGTGAGCGGGATAGTGGAGAACATCGCCTACGAAAGCCCCAACGGTCTTTACCCCAGCATCAACCTGCTGACCCACATGGACGGGCGTTTGTTTTTCCGAGGCTTCGTGTCGGGTATGGGCGATGAATTCTATGCGTACGACATCGCCAGCAATACCCTGCTGGACTTGCCGGAGATTTACACCGGACCGGCAAGCAGCAGCCCGTTTGGTTTCACCCCTTTTGAAGGCGATCTGTATTTCTCCGCCCGTGACCTGGCCTGGGGCACGGAGCTGCGCCGTTTCAATACGCAAACTGATCAGGTAGAGCTTGTGACCGACCTCAACCCGGATGGCAATGCCTCCCCGGCCGGTTTCACGGCATTCAACGGGCAGTTGTACTTCATTGCCGGGCAGGACCTCAGCAGCCGCTACCTTTATGCGTATGACAAGAGCACCGACATGGTGTCAGAAATCGCTCAGTTAGACGGAGATGGCGTTCCTACCTATATAACCATCGAGTACAATACCGGCAACACCCTCTACCTTTCCGGGCTTCATCCTGAGGTGGGCGATGAACTACTCACCTATACCGCTGGCAGTACGGAAATTGAGGTCGCTGCCGATATCAATACCACCACCATCGGCTCCAACCCCTATGGCTTTACTGCTTACAACGGCAAACTGTATTTCGGTGCCGATGAAGCCAACAGCGGGCGGGAAATCTGGGTCTACAATCCGGCTACCGGTGCTACTGAGCTTCTTTCCGATACCCCGGGCAGCCTGCGGCCCGATAATTTTGCAGTACAGGCTGGGAAGCTCTACTTCTCCGGTATTCACCCGGATAGCGGCTACGGGCTGTTGAGCTATGACGATGCCACCGGGCAGATTGCAGCCACGGCCTTTTCCACCCCCAGCCATACGGGGCATATCACAGATGTAGTCGCCTACGACGGGCGGTTGTTTTTTAAAGCTTACAACGAGGAACTAGGCGATGAACTACACGCTTACGACCCGGCAACCAATACTTTCGTAGTCATAGCCGACCTCTACCCCGGCGAAGAAGACGCTAACCCGGAAGGGCTGATCGTTTGTGCGGGTGCGCTCTACTTTCGGGCAGAGGATGGCGTGTCGGGCTACGAACTATGGCGCTATCAAAGCGATACGGATGCCGTGGAGCTTGTTGCCGATATCCGGCCAGGGGCTCCTGATGGGAGCCCGGAAGACATCGTTGAAAAGGATGGGGTGCTCTACTTTCGGGCTAATCATCCGGACGCCGGCTTCGAGCTGTTCCGTTACGATCCGGCCACGGATGAAATAGAGCTCCTCACGGACATTAGCGGGAATTTATACCCCGAGTACATCACTTTTTATCAGGATAAGATTTACTTCTCCGGCCGCCTCAGCAGCAGTCAGGGCACAGAGCTGCTCGTGTTCGACCCGGCAACGGGCGAGGTGAACCTCACTCAGGACATCACCTCCGGCTCAAGCAATCCCAGAGACTTGGTCGTTTTCAATGATAAGCTGTATTGCTCCGCTTATACGGAGGAGTACGGGCGCGAATTTTGGGAATACGATGCCGCTGACAGTACCTTCGCAATTATTGCCGACATACGGCCGGGGGTACGCGATGGTGATCCTACCTCACTTACGCTTTTCAACGACAAGCTCTACTTCGCCGCCAATGACGGGCTGCGCGGCAGTGAAATCTGGAGCCTCGCGGCCTGCCTCAATATCGTAGTGGATGCTCTGCCGCAGGTGGACGACACCCTGGGCGGCATTGATCTGATCGTAACCGGTGGGTTACCCCCCTACACCTTTGATTGGAGCACAGGGGCCACCACGGAAGACCTCCCAGACCTGCCAGCCGGTACTTACACGGTGACGGTTACGGATGCTTCGGGTTGTTTATCGGAAGTTACGGCAGAAATAGATTTTCTGAGCAGTACGACTGAAATGGGGCATATGCCTGACTTTCAGCTTTTCCCAAATCCGGGAGAGGGCACCTTTGAGCTGCGCTTTGAGGAAGCTGGTCAGGTCTCCCTGTTTAATCAGAACGGGCAATTGTTGCACGATGAACACCTGCCCGGCAGCACAGGCAGCCACACACTCCATCTGCACCACCTGCCAGCAGGGCTTTACTATTTGTCAGTACGCACCCGGTATGGCATTCAAATGAAGAAATTGGTTATTGCAAGATAAGGAGGGTAGCGGGCGTGGAAGAAGATTACTGCTAACAGTCGGTTCCATGCCCGTCCTCTCTTTTTGGCTAACTATACGTTGCCGGGCTTAAAAGAAGGCTCCTGCACCCTGTTATTCTTTGAAGTGATTGATAATCCCACCCTTCAGCAAGACCTCCACCTGACGCCCACTCAGGCTATGCCGGCAGGCGATATCCGTATTTTTCGTGAGGTTGCGGATGTGTATGTCATCGCCTGACTGAATCGACTCACGGGCAGAAGTTACGGCGAGCATGTCTCCCCGCCCGATTTTTTCGTAGTCTTCAGGGTTGATGAATTCCAGCGGAAGAATGCCGAAGTTGACCAGGTTCTGCCAGCCAATCCGGGCATAACTTTTAGCAATCACCGCCAGTTGCCCCAGGTACTTAGGTGCGAGTGCAGCATGCTCCCGGCTGGAGCCCTGTGCGTAATTCTCACCAGCT
Organism: Phaeodactylibacter xiamenensis; assembly: GCF_000759025.1. GTDB lineage: Bacteria > Bacteroidota > Bacteroidia > Chitinophagales > Saprospiraceae > Phaeodactylibacter > Phaeodactylibacter xiamenensis. The sequence goes on from NZ_JPOS01000018.1 coordinate 124,655, forward strand.
ACCACGATATGCCCCGGATGGGCAGCCTGGGCATCTTTTGCCCGTTCATAAAAAGAGTCATCAATTACGATATAGCTGTACTTGCTAATCTCCGGGATATTGCTCCTCAAGGGCAGCACTTCTGCTCCGGCTTTTAGGATTTCATCGGTGGAAATATTGTCGTCCATTTTCAGCAGCACGGGCGCATCGTAGGCATTCGGGTAGGGGTCGAAGGTGGGCAGGGACTTGATGTTGGGCCCTTTGACCAAATCGGTACCCTGTCCGTTTTGGGAGGGGGCGACCAGCATCTGCTCGTTGATGATCTGCTGATCCGGAGCTTTATATTTCGGATAAGTAATCCCCAAATCTTTTTCCAGGTCTCTGGGGTCGGTGATCTTGCCTGTCAGTGCGGTAGCGGCGGCCGTCTCCGGGCTACAGAGGTACACCTGGTCATCGAGGGTGCCCGATCGGCCCGGAAAGTTGCGGGGCATAGTCCTCAGGCTGATTTTCCCGCTGGCTGGTGCCTGCCCCATCCCGATACAGCCCATACAGCCCGACTGATGAAAGCGGGCTCCGGCGTGCAGGAGGTTGAAGAAACCATCGGTGCGCGACAGGTTCTCCGTAAGTTGCCGGGAAGTGGGGTTGATATCAAAAGACACATCAGGGTGTGCCATCCGACCTTTCACAATCTCGGAAACGACCCAAAAGTCGCGTAGCCCCGGATTAGCACTCGAACCGATCACCACCTGATGTACCGATTGACCAGCCACTTCCCGTACCGGCACTACATTGCCCGGGCTGCTGGGCTTGGCGATCAGGGGTTCCAGTTCGGAAAGGTCAATGACCTCATGGGCATCGTACCTGGCATCTGCATCGGCTTTCAGCTCCGAGAAGTCCTCCTCCCGGCCCTGCGCACGCAGAAAACGCTTGATCTCTTCATCCGCCGGAAAAACAGAAGTCGTAGCCCCCAACTCCGTACCCATATTGGCAATGACATGGCGATCCATAGCCGAGAGGGATTTCAGTCCTTCTCCATAGTACTCCAGGATGTAGCCCACGCCCCCTTTGACATCATAGCGGCGCAGCATTTCCAGGATTACATCCTTGGCGCTCACCCAGTCCGGCAACTGCCCTTTGAGCTCCACGCCCATCACCTTTGGCATTTTGACGAAGTAAGGCTTGCCTGCCACAGCTGCCGCTACGTCCAGCCCTCCGGTACCGATGGCCAGCATGCCCAGGGCGCCGGCGGCCGGCGTATGGCTGTCCGAGCCTACCATGGTTTTGCCAGGTTTGCCGAAGCGTTCCATGTGCACCGGGTGGCTAACCCCATTGCCGGGCCGGCTAAACCAGTAACCGTATTTTTCAGCAGCGGATTGCAGAAAGAGATGATCATCGGCATTTTTGTGGTCGCCCTGCAGCAGATTGTGATCCACGTACTGTACAGCGACCTCCGTTTGGGCTTTGTCGAGCCCCATGGCTTCCAGTTCCAGCATCACGAGCGTGCCTGTGGCATCCTGTTGCAGTGCCTGGTCGATTTTCAGGCCAATTTCCGTGCCGGGTTTCATTTCACCTTCAACGAGGTGGGCGTCAATCAGTTTTTGCGCGACATTCATAGGAGCGGTGGTTTTAGTGCGCCTTTTGAACGAATCTGCCGGGTAGAGGTTCGAGTGCAGGGTGCAGGAAGTCGATCAGGGCGGGCACCGCTTTGGGATTTGCAAGGGCAGTCCCTTTTGCATTTGAATTCAAGTGGAATGACCGGCGCGAGGTGAAGTTCTCCCGCACTTGTTTGGATAATTATGTTGCGGAGGCAAAGGTCATTACGCGGGAAAATTTCCGAGAGCTTGTCAGAATTGAGCGGACTACTCCTAGCGCCTGTTGAGAAATACTTTTTTCCTGACGAGAGATTATGTGGTTTACTATCTCTCATTCACTTCAGATAAGACAAACTCATAGAGGCTTTTAGAGACCCTAAACCCAACCTCATCCTTCAGAGAATCAAGAGGTGTTTTTACATTTTCAATCAGACCCTGTTGTTTAGCAAGCATTAGAATACCGAGCAATCCAATAATGGGTATGCCATATTCTTTCGCAATCTTCCTTCCAGCTCTTTCATCTATGATTAAAAAATCGGGTTGTAATTTTATAGCTAGGGCAATGGCTTCTGCTTCCCCCTTATCAATGCTTTCTAACAGAGATCCTAAATACGGATTATTCTCAACTTCAAGAGGTTTAAGCCAATTGCTGGAATTAATAATTGTTTTTTGCTCTTCAAACCTTAAAAGCTCCTTGTGAACTGCCAACGGTATGATTACCTCATTATATAACTTTGGAAGTATATCAAGCAGATTAATCTGAATAAGATTGGTAATTGTAGTAGTGTCGCTAATAACGACCATAACCGAATTTTACTTGTTTAGCTTTTGTTTGTAAGCTTCCATTGCTTTCAAATCATCCATTAAATCCTCTACTTCGTATTTGATACTGATATTTCGTTTCGACAGTTCTTTCTGGAAAGTTATCTGGTCAATACTGGCAAAATTGCGGGCTTGTCCCATAGTCATTTTGCCCAGGTCGTAAAAATGAGTAGCCATCTCAATTAGGAATTCTTGTGGAGTCATGTTGAGCTCCTGAAGCATTTTTGAGGAAATTTGTATACCCATACTATTGAAAATTAAGCTTTCAGAATACATGAATAACACATGCTGCAGTCTTGTAGTTCCCGATATTAACCCCCACCCTCCTGCCGCAGACTCCGGTGCACAAAAGCCGACCATTCCGCAAAACGCTTGCCCTTCATCACGCGGGGGAATTTGTTCTGCCCGCCAAGCTTACCCTTAGCCGCCTGCCAGTCGTAGAAGCGCTGAATAGGCAGGATTTCCACCCTGATCCCGAGCAGACTGTCCCGCTCTGTTTTGTAATCATCATTGACCTGCTTCAGGGCCTCGTCGAGCAGGCGGGTGACCTGTTCCTTATCCACCTCCCGCTCTGTGCCAATGTACCAGTGGTGCAAAAACCGGTTGCCTTCCTGCACGGGGGCCACTGTAAACTCCCGCACGCTCAGGTCGAGGGCTTCTTCCACCGCTTGTATGCCCTGATTCATATTGTCTACTGAGAGGTGCTCTCCGCAGATGCTGAGGAAGTGCTTGGTCCGCCCGCTGATGATGATCTCGGGATTGCCCGCTTCCGGGAAGCGCACCGTATCCCCTATGAGGTAACGCCAGGCACCGGCACAGGTGGTGAGGAGGAGAGCGTAGTCTACCCCGGGCTCCACTTCTGCAATGGTCAGTGTCTGCGGATTACCGATCAGCTTACCATCTTCGTCGAAGTTGCTGCTGTTGAAGGGGATAAACTCAAAGAAGATGCCGTTGTGCAACAACAAGCGCATGGCATTGGTCTCCGGCCGTTGCTGATAGGCAATAAAGCCTTCGCTGGCCAGGTAAGAGTCCATGTAGATGAGCGGGCGGTCGAGCAGGCGCTCGAAGCCCTTTTTCAGCGGCTCAAAAGCAATGCCGCCGTGGACACACACTTCCAGGTTAGGCCAGATATCGTGTATGGTATCCAATTGGTGGTCTTCGATAATGCGCTCCATCATGAGCTGCAGCCAGGAAGGAATGCCCACGAGAAAGCCGATATCCCATTCCGGTGCATGGCGGGAGATCTCCGCAATCTTCTCATCCCAGCTTTTGATACGTGATATTTTGCCCCCCGGTTTGTAGTAAGGGCGCAGCCAAAACGGCGGTTGACTGGCATTGATGCCGCTGAGGTCGCCCCGGAAGTAACCGCCCTGATTGTCCAGGTCGCTGCTGCCGCCCAGCATTAGCATGGGCTTGGTGAAGAGGTCGGGGTCGACATCAAAGTTGGTTAGGGCGAAGAACATCCGGAGACCGGCGTGCTTCATGGACCGGCGCATCTCGTCCGTGACCGGAATGTGCTTGCTTGGTGCCCCGGAGGTGCCGGAACTGAGTGCAAAGTGCGTCACCTTGCCCGGCCAGCTTACATCTTCCACCTCGCGCAGGGCCATGTGCCACCACTGCTCGTACATGGTATCGTAATCAAAAATGGGCACCTTTTCCCGAAAGGTGTCAATGCAGTGCTCGTCCTGCAGAATATCTTTGAAATCGTAATACTGCCCGAAGGCAGTGCCCTGTGCCCGCTTGAGCAGGCGGCGAAGGGTCCGCCTCTGCAATTGGATGGGCGCGGCGCGGCGCCGTTTCTGCAATTGTTCGCCTACAGTAAGACTACGCTTGATGAGTTTTCCGAAAAAAGCCATAGACGTTTCGAGTTTTGGGGTTGTAAACTACGAAAATCTGTGGTGTTGTGCAGGAATCTTTGACCACCGTCAAAAACTAAAACCATGAAGGACCTGCCCAATCAGAGTTAAGACCTAATTACCTCACCTACTTTCATCTTTCGAAAGAAACCATTATCTTTATTTGGAATACTCTATTATTTTAAATCTCTCTAAATACTCTCTGAGATGAAGACTTACTTACTGAGCAAAGAGGTAGCTGATATTTCGGTTTCCTCCTTGTAAAATCCACACCCGCTCATGAAATATTCAGCCGTTTTTATAACAACCTTCCTGTATTCTGTTACTATTTTTCTTTTTACCTCCTGTGAGAAAATCAGCCCCCAGCCTGAAAATAGGTCTAATGCTTCTTACCACCTGAATGGGCTGGATGGAGCGCTCTGGAAAGGAGCTAGTGCAAGACAATCATATTACTTAAAAGATACCTTTGACCTAAGCATTCAGGCCTCCGAAAAAGGATTGGTGAAAAGGACGATATCGTTGGATCATTTGTTAATAAAAGAAGGCATTCAGGAAATTAGTGGTATCAGGAAATTAGGGTCAACAGATAATAATAGTCCTGCTGCAAGTGTGCGGACCATTTCAGATGATGGTCATGACTTTTTAATTCTGGACTGGTATTACCTGGATACATCCGCTGTAGACAACTGGGTCAATATTATCCAGTATAACGAAGAAACACAGTTTATACAAGGTACGTTTCAGTTTACGGCTATCCGTGATACGGTATTCGTTGGCGGTAATGATTTACCCGATACGATTCAGGTGCGAGAGGGGTATTTTGAAGCCACTTTGGAATAATCGAACCTCTATCCTTTTAAAATTCAACCATACACCGTAGCCACCAATTGTCGGCTACCCCCATGATTGCGAAACTCGCAGAGATAAATCCCCTGCCAGGTGCCCAGATTGAGCCGGCCTTTGGTGATTGGAATAGTCACAGAAGAGCCGATCATTGCCGCTTTGATGTGGGCGGGCATATCGTCAGGGCCCTCGATGGTGTGGGTGAGAAAGGGGAGGTTTTCCGGCACAACGTGGTTGAAGATGCTTTCGAAGTCCGTACGCACATCCGGATCGGCATTCTCATTGATGGTGAGGGCAGCGGAAGTGTGTTTGATAAACAGGTGAAGCATGCCGCGGTCGGGCAGGGCACCCTTCAATTGCCGCTGTACTTCGGCGGTGATGATGTGGTAGCCCCGCTCGAAAGCAGGGAGGGCGAATTCGTATTGTTGTACCATGCTGTAAAGTTTTATCGCACCAGCCCCCCAATCAGGCGGATCAGCTCCGTCTCTGTGTTTTTGAGGTTGAAGACCGCATTGAGGCGCTGCTGGGAAGCATTGATGTAACTCACCTGTATAGTACGATAATCGAAGCTGTTAATCAAGCCCCCCCGGAAGCGCTCCTCGGCAATTTCCAGGTTGCGGCGGGCATTACTCACCAGGCTTGTGGTTACTTCCACCAGGCGCTTTTGGGTGTTGTAGGTCGCCAGGGTGTTGGCCAACTGGTTATTGAGGGTGCGCTTGAGGTCGCTAATGTTGAGCTGAGCGATGAGTTCCTCCTTGCGGGCATTCTCCAACCGGATTTTACGGGCCCCACCATCGTAGATCGGGTAGGAAGCCGAGAGGTTGAGGAACGGCTGAAAGGTCTTGGCGGCAATCTGCGGGATTTCCTGAATGGTCTCATTCGGGCCGAAACTCAGGGTTTGTTCGCCAAAGGAGATACCGACGTTGTAGGTTGCACCGGCGTTTATCTGTACCGTAGGCTTGAAGGCTGCTTCCTGCAGACGGGTGTTGATGGACGACAGCTCCCGGTTGATGTACTCGTTGCGCAACTGCACATTATTGCTTTCCATCTCCTGCTGCAGGTCGGCCAGCTGATAGTCTTCGGCTGCGTAGGAAAGGGTGTCGGTGAGGGTGTAGGAAGTGCCCATATCGTCGATGCCCATCGCCAGGTTAAGGTTGCGGATGGCGGTTTCGTAAGTATTGATCTGCAGCACGTAGTTGGTGGAATCGTTGAGGTAGGCGTCTTGCGTCTGCAGGATATCGAAGGTGCTCGACTGCCCAAACTCCTGCCGCACTTCCTGATACGCCACGCGGTCGCGGGAAAGTTCCAGGACTTCCATCAGCACGTCGAGTTGTTCTTGTTGCACCAGGGCATTGTAATAGGCATTGATGATGGCCTGAATACTGTTTTGCACGGCCAGCTGCTGATTGCTCTGGCTCAGCTCTGCCTGTGTTTCCAGCTGTTCTTTGGTGATCTGCACCCGGTAGCCATCAAAGAGGATCATGCTGGCCTCTATGCCCGGTGTGATGCCGGTGTTGTAGGTGTTGGCAGCCGTCAGCGGGCCCGCCGGGTTGCTGAGGTTGCGGTAGTTGTTTTGAGAATTGGCCGTCAGGTTGATGGTCGGGACTTTCCCGGCGATGGCCCAGTCGTCATTGCGCTCCGCAATATCGGCGCGGGCTTCCGCAATTTTGATCTGGAAGTTGTTCTCCAGCCCCTTTTGAATGGCATCGGACAAGCTAAGGTTTTCCTGTGCCTTTCCCGTAAGGGCAAAAAGCAGCAGGGCGGGCAGTAGTGCGAGTTGTACTTTCATAGTTGACATGGTAGTTTGACGGATCTGCCCGCCCGGCCGTGGCTTCACGGATAGACAGGAATACATAATGCTATTTTTTCTCCGCCGCTTATATAAACTTGCGTTCAAAGACATATCGCTTGAGGTAAAAGTTGTAAAAGAATACGATGCCCGTAGCGATCAGCTTGGTTAGGGCCTGGTATTCCATAAAAAAGGCAAACCGGGTCAATGCATAAACAATCCCAGTGTTGATACTGAGCCCCACCACGGAGACCAGGACCGAGAGCAAAAAAGCCCGGCGGGCTGAGCCCTGCAGCTGAAATACGAAGCGCTTTTGCATCATAAAATTCAGCACAACGGCACAGGAATAGGACACGATATTGGCCGGCACCGGCGCCCAGTCCTGATAATCCACGAGCCAGAGGTAGAGCAGGAAGTCCACCGAGGTGGCCACTGCGCCCGACATGGCAAATTTGGCTTTCATTTTTACCAGCTGCGCCAGCGTTTCCTTGTTCAGCCCCATGGGTTCTCCTTTTGGCGGCAAAGGTAGCCTTTAAAATCAACCGAGCATAAAGGACAGCGCGCCGACCACCACCACGACGGTGACCAGCACATACCACAGGAACTCATATCCAGTCTCCCGCCGTACCGCAGGCTCTACCGCTTCGTAGCTCGGCTTCACGCCGTTCCAGGCATAAGAAGCATAAACCTTGAAGCGGTTCATAATAATGAGCAGCACCGGCAGCAACACCAGAATAACCGCCGTAATGACCAAAAGGCCGAAGGAGACCGCAATCGCCATCGGAATGAGGAACTGCGCCTGCAGGCTCTTCTCAAACAATAGCGGTGCCAGTCCGGCAAAGGTGGTCACGGTGGTCAGCACAATGGGCCGGAAACGCGACAGGCCAGTCTCGTACACCGCGTCCATATGCGAGCGCCCTTCTTCAATCATCGTATTGTAGGTGCTCACAAAAACCAGGGCGTCATTCACCAGAATACCGATCAGCGCGATAATGCCCAGGGCGGAGAACAAGCTGATGGGGAGCCCCATGAGCCAGTGCCCCCAGCCTACCCCGATAAACCCAAACGGAATCAGCAGGAAGACGAGCAGCGCCTGCCCGACGGAGCGGAACGTCAGCGCAATCACAAAGAACATGAGGGAAAGCACAATGCTAAATACGGTCTGAATAGATTTGGCTGATTTCTGCTGCTCTCTGTTCTGCCCTTCGTAAATGGCAGAAACGGAACTGTAACCGCTCAGGATTTCCGGGATGATCTCGTCTTGTAAGCTGGCAGTGACATCGCTTACCGAAACGTCGTTATTTGACACATCGGCCTCAATTTTCACCTCCCGCTTACCATCGATGTGGTTGATGTTGATCACGCCCCGCTTCAGCTCCAGGGTAGCAATTTCCGAAAGGGGAAACTCCCGCCCGTCCTCGAAGCGGATGCGCATGTCTTTTAGTTTGTTGATGTTGTCGCGGTCTTCCCGGTCGTAGCGTACCCACACCCGCACTTCATCCTGACCGCGCTGCAGGCGCTGCACTTCGCTGCCGAAGAAACCACTACGCACCTGCCCGACCACATCCTGCAGCTTCAGCCCCAGGTATTTACCCTTCTCGGTAAGTTGGATATTGACCTCCCTGAGCCCCTCCTGATTGTTGTCGACGACATCCGCCAGTTCAGAAAGGCCCTGCATGGCTGCTTTGACTTCTTCGGTAGCCGCCTTGAGCTGAGTGTAATCCTCCCCGATCAGGGAAATGGAAATCGGCTTGCCAAAGGCGGAGGCAGCGCCAAAGGTGAGCACCTCCGCGGTGGGAATATCGCCTACCATTTGCCGGATCGTATTGGTGACGGCCCGGGCGGTCAGGCTGTCCCGGTTTTCACCATCCAGTATGTTTACGCTGATGTTGCCCTGATAGGTAGTGGGGCCAAGGTTGACCTCTACCCGCTCGATGGCCTGTTTGTCGCCATTGAAGTAGTGCTGGCTCAGGGAGTCATTCGCGCGCCAGGCGGCGTCCTCAATCATTTGCAGTTTGTCCAGAGTGATATGCTCCCGGGTGCCGGCGGGCATTTGCAGCTGTATGGTAATGTCGTCCCGCTCAATAATAGGAAAGAAGGTCGTACTGATGATCCCTCCGCCAATAGCGCCGCCGGTAATGACCAGAAGGCCGACCAGGACAGCGATGGTAAAAAATTTGTTGTACATGACAAACTTCAGGGTAGGCCCATAGAGCTTGTGGCGCATCCAGTTCATAGCTTGCTCAAAGGCTTGCTGTACCTTGTTGGTGTCGCGGTCTGGGCTGAGGGCTTTACTGTGGGCTACGTGAGTAGGCAAGATCACCGCTCCTTCAATAAGGGAAAAGATGAGAGAAAAGATCACCACAATCGCCATTTGTGAAAAGAAGTCGCCCAGCCGCCCGTCAATGAACAGGAAGGAGGAAAAGGCAAGTACGGTGGTGACGATGGCGGCAAAGACGGCAGGCAGTACCTGTAGGGTGCCTTCCAGGGCAGCTTTCAGGCGAGGTACTCCCGCTTCGTACTGCTGATAGATGTTTTCGCCAATTACAATCCCGTCATCCACCAGGATACCGATCACAAGGATCATACCGAACAGGGAAATAACATTAATGGTCACGCCCAGGGCTCCTGCCACCACAAACATGCCGGCAAAGGAGATTGGAATGGCAATGGCCACCCAGAACGCCAGCCGCCAGTGCAGGAACATGGCCAGCAGCACCAGCACGATACCGAAGCCCAGCAGCCCGTTCTCCATCAGCAAGTCGATCCGCTGCCGGAGCACATCGGAGCCATCGCGAATGACAGTGGCTTCGATGATATCATTTTTTTCATTAAAATCCCGGACGTATTCCTGCACCTTATCCGTGATGGAAATCATGTCCTCTTCCAGGGTATTCTGTACCGTGACGACCACCGAAGGTTCTCCGTTCAGGTAGCTGCGGTTGGGCGAGTCGGCCCAGCGGTCTGAAAGGTCGGCGATTTCATAGAGGCGCACCACACTGCCTTCAGGCGTGGTCTTCACAATGATGTCGCGCAGCCCTTCGGCATAGTACTCTTTATTGCGGGCACGCACCAACAGCTCTTCGTCTTCCCCCTTGATGGTACCGCCGGTGATTTCAATATTGGCAGCCCGTACCGCCAGTGTCGCCTGCTGAAAAGTCAGCCCGTAAGCCCGCAGGTCCTTTTCACGGAAAGCAATCTCAATTTCCTCTTCCGGGAAACCGCTCAGGCTCACCTTAGAGATGCCCTCCATCTGCCGGAGGTCTTCCTCTACCTGCCGGCCGTAGCGCTTCAGGGTCTTGAGGTTCACATCCCCACTAAGTGCAAAGCTGATGGCAAAGCCCAGGTTTTCCTGAATATACACCACCGGTGGCTCCAGCCCTACAGGAAAAGAACTGATCTGGTCCACAGCATTGCGCACATCCACGAGCACGTCATCAGTATTGAAGCCTTTGAGCACTTCCACTGTGATGCTGCCACTGTTTTCGCTCGAAACGGAAGTATAGCGCTCCACACCGGTCACCCCTTTGAGGTTTTCCTCGATGCGCTTAACGACGCCTTCCTCCATTTCTTCCGGGGACGAACCAGGGTAGACCAATTGTATGCTGATAATCCGGCTGGGCACCTCAGGGAAGAAGGTGGACTTCATGTTGAATAGCCCGGCAATGCCGAGCACAAAAAGCCCGACCATGATCAGGTTGGCGGCTACCGGAAATTTGATAAAGTAGTTGACAAATCTTTGCATGGTAGAGACTATTCTGCGCTGCCCAGTTGGTCCTTAGGCCCGGTCTTTGCCGATTGTGCGTTTTTAGATTTTTGTTGCGTGCTGATGCGGACTTTCATGCCATCAAATGCGTCCGGTATGGGCTGCGCCAGAATGGGCGTACCATCTTTCAATCCCCGGATAATCGCAGACTCATCAGTCATTTTTACCACCTGTACTTCTTCCATTCGGAGAATAGAATCCTGTACAACGAAGACCCCCCGCTGATCATTGAGCAGGTTGCGGGGCAGCGCAAAAGCATTGTCAATACTGCTGGCAACCACATCGCCGCGCAGGTACATATTTTCCTTCAGGTCGCTGCCGCTCACGGCGATGAACACCCGTACCGTCTGCGTACCTGCATCCACCTGATCGCTGATGCGGCGGATTTTGCCGTTCCAGCTGCCTTCAATATCTTCTGAGTATAGCTCCACCGGGTTGCCTACGGCCAGGTACTTCAGGTCGCGCAGGGCAACGGTGGCTTCCAGTTCGTAGCTGCCGGTGCTCATCAGTTCGCCCAGTTTCTGCCCGGCCCGCACCACCGCACCCGGGTTGATGGAGGCAGCCGTAATCACCCCGCTAAAAGGTGCGTACAGCGTATACTTGTCCAGCCGCTCCTCCTGGCTTTTGATGGTGTAGTACTGGCTGTACAGATTGCGGGAAGCAATGAAATACTTTTCCTGATCATTCAAAGCCTCCGGGAAAGCTTTGATGGGGGCTTCCACCTCAAAATTATCGAGATAGTCCTTCCAGTGCTCATAGCTTTCCGGGTAGTCAATCTTCAGGTCGGGCATCAGCTGAGTGATGGCGTTGAGGAGGTTGCTTTTTTGCGAAAGCAGGGAAAGTTTAGCTTCCTCCTGATTGACTTTGATCAGTAAGGCTCCTTTCGGGAAATAAGTGCCGACTTTGAAGGAGCGCTCCGTTTTTTCGAGGGTGCCTGTCACTTCTGAGAAAAGGTCAATTTTGTCATAGGCCGACAGTTCCCCCTGTACATTCAGGGTTGTGGGAATGCTGCCCAGGCGCACATGCATAGTATCGACCATTTTCACTTTGGTGCCAGCCACTTTGGGGCGGGGCGGTTGTTTCTGATTGCTCAGGAAGCGAGACAGGGCAAATGCACCGATGAGGAGGACGAGCCCTGCAAACATGATAATTCTTCTGGCGGTGATGCTCATAAATCAGCGTTATTGATGGCTGTTAATATTTAGTTGTATCTGCAACTTACTTATGATTGCAGGTGAATTTCTGGTAAATCTGTGACAGCACACGCTTGCAGATAGCCAGGTCTTCTTCCGGAATGCCTTCCGTTGCTTCCTGTACCGTCTGCTGTGCTTCCGGCAGGAGTTCTTCGCGAAGGGACCGGCCCCGGTGCGTCAGGTAGATGAGCTTATTGCGCTTGTCTTCCTGATCAGGTATTCGGACTACGATATTCGCCGCTTCCAGGCTTTGCAGGGCGCGGGCAATCGTGCCTTTGTCCTTGATATTGGAAACGGCCAGGTCCTGCTGCCGTACACCTTCTTTTACCCAAAGGTCAACCAGAATGCCCATATGCTGTGCTGATAATCCCAACTCGTCCAATGCGGTCCGTTTCCGGATCTCATTGGCCAGCAGCCGCCCGACGCGGTTGGTCAGAAAAACAAGGGAATTAACAGGAAATTCAACAGCTTGGCTCATTCAATTGGTTGCATTTGCAACGAGAACGCATCATGGTGTATTTAGTTTAGTGAAGGTGATATTTTTTTGTTGCGCTCGGTTGCGGAACACGAAAATCAGAAAATTGTCAAAAAAAAGAGCCGCTTTTTGATCCGCCCCCTGGAAAAGCCCCGTACCTCTTTTAAAAGCACTATGGCAAATTCATCAAAAAGGAACCTTTTATTAGGTGGTGCGCTGCTGCTTGGCATTATCGCTTTTGTGGCACTGGCACTCCGGCAGGACCCTGTCCCTAACGCACAGGTCCAACTGAGCCGAATCGATTTCGAAGCGCCTCTGGACAAGCAGGAAGCAAAGGCAATTCAGCACGCTGTCATGAACACAGCAGGCGTGAAACATTGCTATCTCAATGCCGGAGCCGGCACATTGACTTTTAGCTACGACCTGCGCGAGCAACAAAACGAGGTCGTCCTGGCTGCCGTACAGCAGACCGCGGCTACAGATGCCCGACTGTATCAGGTATCGGAATCTGCAAAGGCTTCAAGCTGCCCGGTAACGGGGGCAGGTTCACCGGTAAAAAAAGTGCTTGCCTACGCCAGCCAGATTTGGCCTTTTTAGTGCGCTGCCAAGTATTCAACCCAATTCCATTTCAAAATAATTTAAAACTTAAAACATGAACACTCGATTATTGATCCTGCTGTTGGGCATGGCTTGCCTGACTTTCACGGCCTGTGACAACGACGACGAAGAGCCGATGATGACCGAAGACACCCTTTATCAGAAGCTGGGCGGCACCACGATGGTGACTGATCCTGCCGGGGGTATGATTGAACAGGGCCGGCTTGGCTTGCGCTCAGTGGTCGACAGCTCCATTTTTGTGATTGCTGCTGATCCGGTATTGAGCCCTTATTTTGCTTCGCTACTGGCAGAAGTTGGAAATGGGAACACCACCAATCTCGCTATTCTGAGCGAAAACCTGACTGATTTCTTTTGTGTCGCTACCGGTGCAGAAAACTATACCTACGACGGTATGGATATGGTGAGCGCGCACGATCCGGCACAAAACCCACGCATGGAACAGAAATCAACCGATGCGGCCTATGATGCCTTCATTGCAGCAGTAGCCGAGGGTGCCATGCAAAATAATGTGCCTGAAGAATTGATTGGAGAGGTAGGGGCGCTCCTGGAGACCCTGCGCGCTGATGTCGTGCAGCAGTAAAACCGCTCCGGAATAACCCTGTCCTAATGAAAAAAGCCGCCTGAGCAATAATTTAGCTCAAAGCGGCTTTTTTCTTTCAACGTAATTCAAATTAGTTCAAAGAGAACTGCATGACTGCGTCTGAGGTATTGTGGAACATCAGCTCAGAAATATTAGGGCTCATGTACTCACTCAGTGGTAACTGGGCGATATTTTCCATAACCTCAAACTCAGAAGTTCCAGTCATGATGGCCCAAAGTTTGGACCGGTCCATAGACAGAGAATAGGCTTTGACCCTTCCGTCTGCCAACATAGTGTTGATGATGTAGCGCTGCTTGGGAATTAGCGCCATAAATTCCTCATCAAAAGTCTGTGGCAGATCAAATTCTATCATGAATGTTTTTTTCATCGTTTCGCTTTTAGTTCTGTGCTTAGCGCGGCGAGAATAAGCTGCGTCGTTTGGCAAGCACAAATTAATAAGGCACTGAGGCCCGCGATGAGCAAGCCTCGCCTATATTAAATGCGCAAAGGGGCGTATATGTTGTACCATTGCTGTTAAGGAAGCATTAAGAATAACAGGCTTGTGCCGTCAGGTAGCCTACCGCGTAATAACGATGTAGTCGCGGATCAGTGTTTTTAGAAAGCCTATGCGGTCGCGGGGCATCTCCTCTATATTTAGAAGCTCTTGCAGACGGCCGGTGAGCTCCCGTAGTGCCTGTTCATGAGCAGGGTTGCGGTGACTGCGGTAGCGGGCCAGCATGTTTTTGATGAGCAGCATATCTTCCTCGGCCAGCTGCTGTACCTGCGGATAGGTCAGCTCGTAATTGTCCAGAGAGTTGATCCCAAGAATATCTGACAGCCCAAACTGTAGCTGATGGCGCAGGCGGATGACCGTAGTGTTGGCAGTCATATCGCCCAGGCGCTGATTATTGCTGGAGGAGCTGATGAAGACGGCCGCCAGGATGCCTGAAGAAAACACCGAATCTACAATATGAAATACCGCCCGCAGCAGGTAATCGCTCAGCCCCGGTTCCTGCCCGTCGACCCGCACTACACGGATGCCCATGGCCCGCTTCCCCCAGGTCTGCCCGTTGGTCATAATCTCCGAAAACAAGTGATAACCCATAAACAGGATCAGCGGGAAAAGTCCGTAGAGCACCCCGGCGAGCATGGTCCCCGCGATGGCATTGCCCAGGAGGCGGCCAAAGATGAGCACCACCACGACAAAGAAGATCATCATGATGATGAAAAAATCGATGATAAACGCCATGGCGCGCTCCCGCAGCAGGGCCAGCTCGTACTCAATAACGACGTTCTGGGCGGTCCGTATTTCGATGATCTTCACAGTAATTGGTCAATTTACTTTCTAAACTAACGCAAATAATTCACGGTTTGCAACATTTTTCCTAAAATAGAGCTTCCTGTAAAGGAGTTATAACCTCACCGAATGCGCGAGACAAAATTCATTCAGCAAAATAAAGACAAGTGGCGGGCTTTTGACGAGGCCCTGGGCCAGGAAGGGCGTGACCCGGAAAAACTGGATGATCTTTTCGTGCAGGTGACGGACGATCTTTCCTACGCCCGGACATTCTACCCCAACCGCTCGGTGCGGGTCTACCTCAATGGCCTGGCGCAGCGCGTCTTCACCGCACTCTACCGCAACCGCCGTTCTTCTGCTCACCGCCTAGTCACGTTTTGGACGGACGAACTGCCGCAGCTGGTGTACGAGGCCCGCAGGGAGTTTCGGTTTTCCTTTCTCATTTTTGCCCTGGCTATGCTTATAGGCATGGTCTCCAGTGCCAGCGAGCCAGAGTTCCTGCGGGTCATACTGGGCGATTCCTATGTGGATATGACCCTGGAAAATATCGAGGCAGGTGACCCCATGGCCGTCTACAAGGAAAAGGGGGCATTTGAGATGTCCCTTGGCATTACCATCAACAACCTGTGGGTGTCTTTCCTGACTTTTGTGACGGGTGCTTTTTTCACCATCGGCTCCATTGCCGTGCTGATCCGCAACGGTGTCATGCTGGGGGCTTTCCAATACTTCTTCATTGAGCGGGACTTATTCTGGGAATCTTTTTTGACGGTTTGGATTCACGGGACACTGGAGATTTCAGCCATTATTATTGCTGGTTCAGCGGGCATCACTATGGGCAAAGGGCTGGTTTTCCCTGGTACCTTCAACCGCATGCAAGCCTTTCAGAAGTCGGCCCGGCGGGGCATAAAAATCATGGTCGGCATAGCGCCCATCATCATCATGGCGGGCTTTATAGAGGGTTACCTGACCCGGCATACCGAAACACCGGATATCATACGGGGGCTGTTCATTTTTTTATGCCTCGCCTTTGTGCTGCTGTACTTCGTATGGTACCCCCGCATTAAAGCCCGGATTGGTTTTGATCAGCCGGTACGCGATACCCGCCTTACACCGGATGCGAAACTCGACTTGTCATTCACGAAGATCCGGTCGGCCGGGGAGCTGTTCACCGATTTGTTTGTGGTCTACAAGCGTCACTTTGGAACCTTTTTGATAGGCAGTGTGGCCAGTGCCTTTTTGTTTATCGCATTTGCCTTTCTGCCGGGGAATGCCCTGCCTGAGGACCGGTTTAGTTTTCCACCGGGTATTTACCTGGGGCTGGAGAATATGGGCCAGTTTTTTAACAATCCCGCCGCTCCCCTGATCCCCTTTGCGCATGTCTTAAGCTTTTCCTTTATCGGGCTGTTGGTTTTCAGAAAGCTGGGGCAGGAAGAGCGATCTGACTATAAAAGGTCGCCCGGCATTGCCTTTATAAACCTCATGCCACCTATGGGCGCACTGACGGCCCTGTTGTATACCAATGACTGGTACACCATTTTCCTGGTCGTCCTCTTTGCTGTTGTACCGGCCATCTGGGGCTACTGCAGTTACCGCGAAGGGCGCAATTCCCTTTCGGCCTTCAGCAAAAGCCTGTCGTTGTGGAGCCCCAACTTCAGCCGGGTATTCAGCCTCTCGTTTACGCTATTGCTGGTTGGGCTGCTGTTTTACTCGCTGGTCAATACGGTGCTGGCCTGGTTTTTCCTGGATCTGGTGACCTGGGTGGTCTCGCTCGATCAGGCTGGGATGGACCAACTGAGCGTGGTATTGCTGGCCTTTCTGAGTGTATGGCTGCTTTACTTGGTCTCGGCCATGCTGCTTTTGGGTGGTGGGCTGTTGTACTATACCTTATTGGAAATACAGGAAGCGCCCGGCTTGCGGCAGCGCATACAGGAAATCGGGCTGCAAACCCGGATTAGAGGACTGGAAAAAGAGCGGAGATGAGGCAGCAACGGCATAGCATATCCATAAATATTCGGGCCGTACTCCTGGCAATGGTGCTTTTCAGCCCCTGCCTTAGCGCCCAGACTTACCTGGAACGGGAGGTCGCCCCGGCTGAAATCGACCGGGAGCGCTGGGAATCTGCAAAGGAAGGCCTAAGCTATCCAACACCGGAGAACCGTCAGCGCCGGGAGGCTGACGAACAGAGCCAAAGTAAAAAGGGCGGTGGGGAGCGGGAAGGCCCGCAGCCGGAACTGAGCCCTGCGCCAGAGCCCTGGGTGAGTGGCGATACAGCGGCTTTACTGCTGCGCATCTTTTTCTGGATCATTATTGCGGTTGTTATAGCCGTACTTCTCCGCTATCTGTTGGGGCTCAAGCGGCCGCCAAAGAATACCCGCATTGAGCGGGGGCTGAGTTCCGGTATTGACCTGGAAGCTATTGAAGAAGACCTGCCCGAAGCTCAACTGGAAGATTTTTTGCAGCAAGCCATCAACAACAAGCAGTTTTCGCTGGCTGTACGGCTCTATTACCTGGTCCTGTTACAGGGGCTTACCAATAAAAAGATGGTCAGTTGGCAAAAAGACAAAACCAACAATCAGTATGTGCAGGAGTTGGGCGGTACCCCGCTTCAACAGGATTTCCGTAGCGTGACCCTGCTGTTCGAGCGGGTCTGGTACGGCGATCAGGCGCTCGACGAAGCTGCTTTTGAACGAATCACGCCCCGGTTTCAGGCTTTTGCGCAACGCATTCAGGATTTAAAACCAGACTATGCTCAATAAGCGGCGGACCATAACCATCGCAGTAGCCCTGGCCATCATCGGCTTGCTACTGACCCTGCTCTTCCGCAGTGACCGGAAGGAGCCTGTGGACTGGCGGGAGACCTACGAGGGGCAAAGCCGGGCACCCTATGGCACTTCCATCCTGAAGACCTTGCTGGAAGGGCACTTTCAAACGGATACCCTCCTCGTCCTTCAGGATAGCCTAAAGGGACAACTCGACACCCTGCCCGCTGATGCGGTATACCTGTTTTTTGGGCAAGCCATGTACCAGGATTCTGCGGATCAGCAGGCATTAATGGACTTCATTGCCGCCGGAAATACGGCTTTTATGGCTACTAAATCGCTGCCGGATTACCTGGGGGCTTCTTTGTTCGCCACCCGGGCGTACTGTCCGGGGACAGATTGGGATCAATATCAGCTGGTCGTGGATTCTACCGCAGGCTTAAACTTCGTTCACCCCAATCTGGCGGTAGACAACAATATGCAGTTTACTTTTATTGACCGGGGCTATCCGGCCAATTACTACTGGACCGGTCTGCCGCCGGCGTTGTTTTGTGCACAGGAGGAAGCCTTTCTGCCCCTGGGTATCATTAGCGACACGCTGTACAACTTCACCCGTCAGGCCTATGGCAACGGGTACGTCTATCTCCACACCACCCCGCTGGCTTTCGCCAATTACCATCTGATAGAAGATTATGGTGTGGAATACCTGCGCCGGGTGCTGACCCACCTCGATGCCGCAGGACCGGTCTACTGGGACCGCTACAGTCAGGTGCCTGAAAAATCAGATGGCTTTCAACCGCCCACTGGTCAAAGACGCCTGAATGCCGATGGGCCGCTGAGCTTTATTCTGAGTGAGCCTGCACTGACCTGGGCATGGTACCTCCTGCTGGGCATGGGCATACTCTACCTCGTTTTCCGGGCCAAGCGGCAACAGCGCGTCATTCCCGTATTGGAGCCTAACCGGAACACCTCACTGGAGTTTCTCAATATGATTGGCCGGTTGTACTTTTTGCAAAACAACCACCGGCAGCTGGCCCTGCAGCAAATCAGTATGCTGAAGCAGCACATCCGGCGCCGGTATGACATTAAGGAACTGAGCGAAGAGACCGCGCCAACACTGGCACAGCGCTCAGGAGTGGAGGAAGCCCACCTGAAACGCCTGATGACCTTTGACCGCAACATTCAAAGCTCTACTTTTATGTCGGGCAAGACGCTGTCGGACTTTCACCAATTAATCGAACATTTCTACCAAAACAGTAAATAGATGCACCTGGACGAGCACGATGACCCCATGAATACTCCGGATGAGGGCGCTGAACGCGAAACACCGCAGCCCAATGAGGAATCGCAGGGCATACCGCCCCTGCCGCCTAAGGCAGATACCGAGTGGCAGCCGCCCAATCCGGCCATGCAACAGATCAATATCGCAGTAAGCCGGGTCAGGGAAGAACTGCACAAGCTGATTATCGGGCAGGATGAAATGCTGGAGTTGCTGATTGCAGCACTGTTTTCCGGCGGGCATGTGCTGCTGGAGGGCGTACCGGGTATTGCCAAAACCCTCACCGCCAAACTGATGGCGCAGGCAATGGAAGTTGATTTTTCCCGCATACAGTTCACCCCCGACCTGATGCCGAGCGACGTGGTAGGCACCACGGTTTTCAATATGCAACAGTCTTCCTTTAGCTTCAACGCCGGTCCGGTCTTTTCCAATGTCGTCCTGATCGATGAAATCAACCGGGCGCCGGCCAAGACACAGGCCGCCCTGTTCGAGGTGATGGAGGAATACCAGGTGACGGTAGACGGGGAGACTTATCCTATGAAGCTGCCCTTCTTCGTCATTGCCACCCAAAACCCGATTGAGCAGGAGGGTACCTACAAGTTGCCGGAGGCACAGCTCGACCGCTTCCTCATCAAGATCAACCTGCAGTACCCCAGCCTCGATGAGGAGAAGCTCATCCTGCGCCGCTTCCGGTCGGACTTCGGCATGGCGCAGCGCAGCACGGTCAGGCCGGTTTTCAATGCGCAGGAAATTCAAGAGTGCCAGGCACTGGTGCAACAGGTGCACATCAAGGATGAACTACTGGACTACATTGCCGCTATTGTGCACGACACCCGCAACAACGGCGATCTCTTCCTGGGCGCATCGCCCCGGGCCTCGCTCGCGATTATGAAAATGGCGAAGGCTATAGCTGCTATGCGCGGGCGGGATTTTGTGACCCCGGATGACATTCAGTACGTGGCCTATCCGGTGCTCAACCACCGGGTTATGCTGACACCGGAACGGGAGATGGAAGGCTATACGACCCGCGAAGTCGTGCAGGCCATTATTCAGAAGATCGAAGTCCCCCGCTAATGAAAGCTATCCATCTGACCGACCGGTTCTTTTGGGCATTTGGCGGGCTGGTTGTCCTGTTTGTCATTTGCTTTTGGGTGCCTGTGCTATTGCCTGGGGCGCAAGCGATATTCGTCCTGCTATTGGCTACGGTCATACTCGATGGGCTATTGCTGTTTGGTAAGAACATGGAGGTCAGTGCTGCCCGTCAAACACCCAAAATCATGGGCCTCGGGGACAATAACCCCATAAAAGTCCGGATGGAGAATGCCTCCAACCTGCCGCTTTCCATCCGACTGATTGATGAGCTGCCCGTACAGTTTCAGCGGCGGGATTTTGAATACCGGATTAGTCTTGGCTCGGGCGCATCTGAAACGCTGCACTACGACCTCCGGCCGGTGGAGCGTGGGCAGTATACGTTTGGGGACCTCAACCTGTTTTTGTCTTCTCAGATCGGGCTATTAGAACGCCGGTGGGTAGCGCCGGCAGAAGCCGCTGTCCCGGTTTATCCGTCGGTACTACAGATGAAACAACTGGAACTGCGTGCCCTCGACCGCATCGCCCAGCATCCCGGCATCAAGAAAATACGCCGCATTGGGCATAGTTATGAATTCGAACAAATCAAAAATTACGTCCGTGGCGATGACTACCGCAGCATCAACTGGAAAGCCAGCAGCCGGCGCGGCACGTTGATGGTCAATCAGTACGAAGACGAGCGCTCCCAGCAAATCTACTCCATCATCGACAAGAGCCGGGTCATGAAGATGCCCTTCGAGGGGCTGAGCCTGATGGATTACGCTGTGAATGCAAGCCTGGCGATCTCCAATATCGCGCTCAAAAAGTACGACCGGGCCGGGCTGATCACTTTTTCAGATAAGATTGGCGCCACCGTTAAGGCCGATAGCAAAGCCACGCAGCTCAACAAAATCCTCAACGCCCTGTACGCTGAGCAGGAGCGGCAGGTGGAGGCCAACTACGAACTGCTGTACTACGCTGCCCGCAAGCTGATTGCCGGGCGGAGCATGATTTTGTTGTACACCAATTTTGAGAGCCGGTTTGCATTGGAGCGGGCGTTACCGTTCCTGCGCCGCATCAATCGTACCCATCTGCTCGTAGTCATCTTCTTTGAGAACACCGAAATCCGCACCTTCATCGAGGAGGAGGCCACCCACATTGAGGATATCTACCTGCAGACCGTCGCCCGGAAATACCTGAACGAAAAAGCGCAGATGGTGCAGCAATTACGGCAGTACGGCATTCAGGCGGTACTGACCCGCCCGGAGGACCTATCCGTCAATACCGTGAATAAATATTTGGAGCTGAAGTCGCGGGGATTGATTTAGGTAAACGGAGTATTTGATCGATTATCGAAAATTGAGATAATCGTAATTGATGATTTACCAATTTCATATATCAATGAAATACTCGGTGTAATAACGCATTTCCTAAACTTTGGAAATTGTCTGGAAGGAGGACAGAAGTGCTTATACTTTTTTAGGTTTTCGACAAGGGTGTCCATTTTTTGATCCAGAGCAATCGCGTCGTCTATGGACCGCCGGGATAAATAGTCAATTAAGGCGAGATAGTCATCTTCTGCAGTTTGAGTAAATTGTACGGTAACCATAGGAGAAAAGAACTATAGCCGATTTTTCACTTTGACCTTTATAGCTTCGTAGGGAGCGACATGCCCTTTTTCTAAGTCTAGTTGTCCTTGTTCAATTTTTCTTTTTTCTTCTTCAGAGAGGGTATCCCACCAGTCTTTATCGTCCAAAAGCGAAGCAAAGATCGCCCGAATCTGTACAAGCAAGTCAGGGTCATCCGTCTCGACGATCATTCTGTGTAGATCGTTTTTAATGTGGGCTGTACTCATAATTAAGTTTTCTACGTAACAAAATACAAAACCATAAGGTTCCTTCATAAAATCGGCAAACTGCAATCCATCTAAATTACTTCTGCCATTTTTTCAAGCTTGCTTTCGCCTCTTCCTGGCTTATAATTTTACCTTCTTCAACTTGTTGCAGTCCGGTGTTAATTTTTTCCAACAGGATGAGCCGTTCCACTAACACATCGAGCGGAAACTGATCGGGGAGTGATTGTAAGATCTCAAGGACTTTTTCTTTTAACAGCAGCTCTGATTTTCCGCGAAAAACAGTATCGCTTTGGTATTCGTTCATATACAAGTTGGGTACCATATAAAAGCCTCCTCCAATTTTAACACATCAACAATCGATAATTAATTGTTAATATTATCAAAAAAAGATAATTTTATAGAAACGAAGAATCCTTAAATGAAAGTATATCTACAAGATGTCGAAAAGGATGAATTAGTAGAAGCAATAATTGAAAAAGCTGATAATGAAGGTATGCCTCTGAAAAAAGACGGATGGCAATTCAATTGGAGAAAACTATCAAAAATAGAGGGGGCACAATTCTATAAGCTTACTACGGTTGACAAGCCTGAAATAGTTGAAGGAATTCTAATGCTGACTTTGATAAATAGAGAAATCCTTTATATGAATAACATTGAAGTGGCACCTCATAATTATGGGTCGGACGGAAAATTTGAAAATGTCGCTGGATCCCTACTAGCTTTTGGATGTTACAAGAGCTTTGAATTAGGAAAGGAAAACTATTTAGGTTTTTTATCATTTGATAGTAAAACCCAACTTATTGAATTGTATCAAGAAAAATATGGTGCAACTTATGCTATGGGACAAAAGATGTTTTTTAGCCCCCAAGCAGGAAAAGAATTAATGAGGAAATATTTATTGATCGAACTTGATAAATAAGGAAAAAATGGCAAAAGATAAAGAAGTGAATATTGGCGGGATTAATGGTCTTGGAGAGGGACTTATAAATACGAATGCCAAAGACTTTAAGGAATTGAAATCGATGATAAAAGAACTTTCTGCAGATCAAAATGAGGAAGAAAGAATAAAAAATGAATTTCTGTCTATAAGATTTCAAATGGAATCTTATTTGAATTCAGCCACTGATAAAATAATACTTGCAGGAGAGTTTATTGAAAAATATTTAAAAGTCATTAAGATCAAAAAGAAAGACTTTGCTAAATACATAAATTATGAAGAATCAAATCTGAGCGCATTACTAAAAGGACGAAGGAAAATAAATACAGATATCGCACTTAAATTAGGTAAGATTTTCAAGATGAATCCCGAAATTTGGTTACATCTCGAAAGTAAGAATGAGCTGATCGGGGAAACAAAAAATAAAAAAGAAGATTACGATAAATACAGTCTTCAAGACTTATTGAAGAAAACTGGTTAAAAGTGGATACGGCACACATAAAGACTAGCCGACAATACTGCGCTGCGCACTGCGGCTAGCCGGGCTGTACAACCCATACCTCACCCACATCGCTCCGCAAAATCCTTAGCAAAGTAAGTGATGATCACGTCCGCCCCGGCCCGGTGCAGGCTCAACAGGGTCTCCGGCATCGCCTGTTCGTAGTCCAGCCAGCCGTTTTGGCAGGCGGCCATGAGCATGGCGCACTCGCCGCTCACGTGGTAGGCCGCAATGGGCACCTCGAAGTGCTGCTTCATGGTGAGGATGACATCCATGTAGTGCAGGGCAGGCTTGACCATGAGGAAATCTGCCCCCTCTAGCATATCTAGCTCCCCCTCAATCAAAGCTTCCCGGCGGTTGGCAGGGTTCATTTGGTAGGTCTTCTTGTCGGCGGGGATGTCCTCGCCCTCCACCGGGGCGCTGTCGAGGGCATCGCGAAATGGCCCGTAGAAGGCGCTTGCGTACTTAGCAGTGTAGGACATGATGCCGGTATCCGAAAAGCCTTCTTCATCAAGTGCGACGCGGAGGGCTTCCACCCGGCCATCCATCATATCTGAAGGGCCGAGGATGTCGAAGCCGGCTTTGGCTTGTGCCAATCCCATTTTTTGCAGCACATGCAGGGTCTCATCATTCAGAATTTTACCGTCATGCACGATGCCATCGTGCCCATCCGAGCTGTAGGGGTCAAGAGCTACGTCACTAATCAGGCATGCTTCTGGAAAGGCGGCTTTAATCTCAGCGGCAGCGCTCAGGTAGAAGTTATCATCGTCATAGCTGAAAGTACCCCGCTTGTCCTTTTTGTTGTCCGGTATTTTTGGAAAAAGGATGAACGATTGCAGCCCCAATGCCATACAGGCTTTAACTTCTTTCAGGGCTTCATCCACAGAAAGGCGGAAGGTGCCGGGCAAAGAGGGTATGGCTTCGCGTAGGCCACTGCCTTCCACCAGGAAAAGCGGCTGTACGAGGTGCTGAGGGGTAAGGTGGATTTCCTGAGCCAGGCCACGAATGGCGGCACTGCGGCGGTTACGTCTGGGTCTTCTGAGCATTTAGGAAGATTTGTGTTTTTTTGGATTTTTCGGCACCGGGTCATAGCCGTGCGGGCCCCAGGGGTGGCATTTGAACAAACGCTTAAGGCCCAGCCAGATTCCCTTGATAGGGCCCCATTCTTCTATAGCGCCTACCATGTAGTGCGAACAGGTTGGCGTGAAGCGGCAGCTTGGCCCCAGCAGGGGTGAAATCGCCACCTGGTAGAAGCGGATAGGCAGAATAAACAGCGTTTTGAAAAAACTTTTCATGCCGAATGTCGTAGATTCACTCCTATAAACGGCTCGGGGGCGCATAGGGTTGCCCTGATAAGGCTGCTAAAAAGCCTATTGTTTTTGTAGGGTTTTTCACTACCCTTTGCTTTATTTGCTCTTCATTTTTATCTATGGCTACAGGCGCGATTATTACCCTTGTTGTTATTGCAGTTGCAGTGGTGCTCTTTGCTACCGAGGCTTTGTCTATCGACCTGGTCGCTATGCTTATCATGATCAGCCTGGTGCTGACGGGGGTCATCTCCCCGGAACAGGGCGTCGCCGGCTTCAGCAATCCGGCGACCATGACCGTGGCGTTTATGTTTGTGCTGAGTGCCGCCTTGCTTAAAACCGGGGCCCTGCAGTCCGTTGCTCATCAGCTTTCGGCCATCTTCCGGCAGAATTTCCGCCTCGGGCTGGTGCTCATGATGCTCCTGATCGCGCTCATTTCCGCGTTTATCAACAACACGCCTGTAGTGGCGGTATTCATCCCGGTAGTAGTGCAGATTGCCTACTCCTCCGGGCAGGCGCCAAGCAAGATGCTCATTCCCTTGTCGTATGCCTCAATCATGGGCGGGATGTGCACCCTCATCGGAACGTCCACCAACATACTGGTCAGTGGTATCGCCGAGCAGGAGGGGCTGCCGGCATTTGGAATGTTCCAACTAGGGGCAGTAGGGGTGCCGCTCATGCTGGCCGGCATGGCCTACATGATGCTCATCGGGCGCAAGCTATTGCCTGAACGGCAAAAGGAAAACCTCACCGAGCGCTTTGGGCTGGGCGACTACCTTACCGAACTGCAACTGCTGGAGGGCAATGAACTTTCCGGGCAGCGCATTATGGACTCCGCCCTGGTGAAGGAGCTGGAAATGGACATCATCGAAGTGGTCCGCAATGGGCAGCGCTTCACGCTCCCACCTGGCGATTTCACGCTGGAGGCAGGCGACCTGCTCAAGGTGCGCTGTGATGTGGCCAAGGTCAAAGCGCTCAAGGAACGGGTAAAAATTATAGCCGATAACACGCTAAAAGTAGGCGATAACTTCCTGGGCGAAAAAAATACCAGCCTCGTGGAACTGGTCGTCACCGCAGGCTCTGTTTTTTCCAACCGCACCCTGAAAAGCCTGGACTTCCGCCGTACCTACCGGGCTATCCCACTCGCCATCCGCCACCGCAACGAGATCCTGCACGACCATCTCTACAGCGTTCCCCTGGTACCCGGTGATGTCATCCTGGCTGAAGTCAAGCAGCATTACATCACCAACCTCAAGCAGATGGAAGCAGAGCAAGACGCGCCTTTTGTCATGCTTTCTGAGGACCGCCTCTCGGACTTTAACCGACGGCAGTTTGCTATCGTCATGTCGGTGATTGCCTTTGTAATCCTCACGGCTACCTTTAACCTGCTGCCCATTATGGTCGGCACACTGACGGGCGTATTAGCGCTGGTGCTCGCCCGCAGCCTGAGTATGAAGGAAGTCTATGAGGCCATCAACTGGAAGATCGTATTCTTGCTGGCAGGAGCACTTAGCCTGGGCACCGCTATGGGCAATACCGGGCTGGACCAGATGATCGCCGGCGGCCTGATTGGTTACCTTGGGGCCTATGGGCCGGTAGCTATTGTGGCGGGGCTGTACCTGACCACTTCCCTGCTTACGGAAATCATGTCGAACAACGCTACCGCTGCGCTGCTTGCGCCCATTGCCATCGCAACAGCTACTCAACTTGGCGTCAGCGCCACACCGCTATTGGTGGCCGTGACCATTGCTGCCTCGGCTAGTTTTATGACGCCGATTGGCTATCAGACCAATACCATGGTCTACAGTGCGGGCAGCTACCGGTTCCGCGATTTTTTCCGGGCAGGAGTGGGCCTCAATCTGATGTTTTGGGTGCTGGCGAGCTTGCTGATCCCCTGGCTGTTCCCGTTTTAGGAGGATTCCCTGAGTTTCAGGCTGACGTGGAAGGTCTCGAAGTCTTCCCGCTGAATGTCAAAGCCCTTCCGCTCAAAAAGGGTGAGCATGCCTTTATTGGAAGAGAGAACCGTGGCGTAGATTTCGCTTAGCTTCATATCCCGTCCGATTTCGATGATGTAATCGGTCATCTGACTGCCGAGGCGCTGCCCCTGCCATTCGTCCGCAATGAGGATGGCATACTCGGCGGCCTCCCCCCATGGATCGGCAATGATACGCACTACCCCAATCATCTCCTCTTTCCCATCTTGTTCAATAAGGGCCACAACAGCCATTTCCCGGTCGTAGTCAATTTGGGTGAATCGGGTCATTAGCTCGTGCGTCATTTTGGGCACATAGCCAAAAAAACGGAAGTAAAGCGACTCCTTCGATAAACGGTTGACCATTTCGAGTTCCATAGGCTCGTCCTCGGGGCGTATGGGGCGTAAGAAAACCGGCGTACCGTTTTTCGCTTTTATGGTCCGGCGGTAACGCCCGGGATAAGGAGGGATAACCAGGTGCGAATAGGGCCTGCGCTCCGCCCGGCTGACATTGGGGTCGAGGACGACATGGGCATCCAGCATCACGCCTTCCTTGTCGTCCATCACAAAAGGGTTGATATCAATTTCCTGGATTTCCGGAAAGTCCATCACCAGGTAGGCAAACTTACAGAGCGTGAAGGCCAGCAGGTCGAGGTCCACCCCCTTGCGGTTTCGGTAACCCTTAAGCAGCGGATAAATTTTGGTCTGCTCAATCATGCGCTGTGCCAACGCCATGTTCATTGGTGGCAGTTCCAGCCGGGTATCCCGGTAGACCTCCACTGCAATACCGCCTTTGCCCACCGCAATCACAGGACCCAGCAAGGCATCTTTTCGGGAACCGATCAGCAATTCGAAGGGTTTGTTGACCATCCGCTCGATCACCACCCCACGGATATCCGCCTTAGGAGCGTGCTTACGGGTGTTGTCCAACGCCTGTTGATAAGCCTCGCGCACAGCAGCTTCATCCGGCAGGTTGAGGCATACCCCTCCGATATCGGACTTGTGGTAAATGTCCGGGCTGGCCACCTTGAGAGCCACCGGATAACCGCACTGCTCCGCAAAGGCCACGGCTTCATCCGCCGAATGCGCCAGCTGATAATTGGTGACAGGCATCTCATAAAAAGAGAGCAGCTCCTTGGCTTCACTTTCCATGAGCTGCTGCCGGCCTTCCCCCAGCACTTTTCGGATAAGCGCCAGCGCTTTTTCCCGGTCGGGCTTAAACTCCATAGGCTCCTCGGGCGGCGTCTCGTAGAGTAATTCCAGGTTGCGGTTGTACTCAAAGATGCGCAGGAAGACATCCACCGCGCTCTCCGGGTAGCGGTAATGCGGCACTTTTCCCGACTCCAGAATTTCCCGCCCTTCCACTACCGCCTGTTCGCCCATCCAGGTCGCCAGGATAGGCTTGCGGGCACGCTTATTGACCTTCACAACAGCTTCGGCTATAGCCTCCGGATCGGTATTCGCCTGATAGGTCAGGATCAGGAGTACCCCATCCGTATTTTTGTCTTTCAGCAGTATTTCAAGGGCGGTTTGGTAGACCTCTGCGGAGGCATTGCCCCGTACATTCACCGGGTTATTGTGGCTCCAGTTGACGGGCAGGCTTTCGCTGAGTTTTTCATAAGTTTTCTCGGTAAGCTGGGCCAGTTCGCCTCCCTTGGCCACCAGATAGTCCGTTGCCAGAATGGCGGGGCCACCGGCATTGGTAAGAATGGCCATGCGGTTGCCATTGGGCCGGGGCTGCATCGCCAGCGACTGCGCGCTGTTAAAGAGCTGTGCGATAGTGGATACCCGAATAATACCCGACCGCTGAAAGGCAGCAGAAAACACCCGGTCGTTCCCCGCCAGTGCCCCGGTATGGGAACGGGCTACCCGTCGCCCCTCCCGGCTGCGTCCGGCTTTCAGTACAATGATCGGTTTGTGCCGTGCAAAGGCACGTGCTGCGCTCATGAACCGCCGGGCTTCCTTCACCGTCTCCATGTACACCAGGATACAGGAAGTGTGGTTGTCGGTCCCAAAAAAATCGATTAGGTCCGCAAAGCCAACGTCTGCCATAGCGCCCACGGATACGAAGTAACTGAACCCCACATTCTGCTCCATTGCCCAATCGAGCGTAGACATACCGAGTGCGCCGCTTTGAGAAATGAACGCAATGTTACCCGGGTTAGCTATGCGGGAAGAAAAACTGGCATTGAGCCCCAGATAAGGATTGATGAAGCCCATGCAATTGGGTCCAAGCACGCGCATATTATGCTCCCGCGCAATTTTCTTAATGCGTTCCAGCCGGTGCAGCCCCTCTTCGTCTGTTTCGTTGAATCCGGCGGATAGGATGGCAATGCCGCCTACTCCGGTTTTGCCACACTCCCGCACAATGCGCATCACGGCGTACGAAGGCGCGGTAATAATGGCCAGGTCAGGCGCCTCAGGCACATCACCGATATGGTAATAGCTTTTGAGCCCAAAGACTTCCCTGTGCCGGATATTGACCGGGGTAATGACACCTTTGAACTCGCCTTCCAGCAGGTTGCGCATCACCGTAAAGCCGATAGACGTGGTTTTATCAGAGGCGCCGATAACGGCAATAGAGCGGGGCTGAAACAGCTTTTTGAGTTGCTTGCGCATGATTAGAATTTCCAGTAAGAACGTAAGTTGCCCATCACGGCGTGCACGTAGATTTCGAAAGTTTCCCAAACGCGCATGCCGGAGAGCGTTTCCTCCTCGTGGTAGGGCTTGTCGAGCCCGTTCATGCCAGCCAGGAAGTTGAACAGGCAACGGGGCATTTCATCAGTATTGTACCCGCCCTCCAGTGTGGCAAACATATTGCTGAAGCGTTTGCGCAACCGCTGCCCGAGTTTGTAGTAGAAGCCGGATGAGGCTTTCAGATCGAGCAGCATATCGCGCTGATGCATGTCGAAGCCGGCAGAAAGAGCCAGCACATCGGGCTGAAATTGCTCGATAATGGGAAAGAAGTAATCCAGGGTTTCGCTCAGGATATCATCTGCAGAGCCGGGCGGCAGGGGTACGTTGATGTTGAAGCCTTTACCTTTGCCCACACCAATCTCTTCGACGAAGCCGTGCCCGGGATAGGCCGGGTATTGGTGCATCGACCAGTACAGGACCTTATCGGTATTGTAAAAAATCTCAGAAGTGCCATCGCCGAGGTGCCCGTCGAAGTCGAAGATTGCCACCCGTTTGCCTTCTTCCACCAGCCGCTGTGCAGCCACCGCCACATTATTAAACAGGCAGAAGCCACTACCCCGGTGGGCGTAAGCGTGGTGCCCGGGAGGACGGACCAGGGCAAATCCATTGGTATCAGAGGCCATGACAGTGGCTCCAACCGCAAACCTTGCCGCTTCAAAACTACCTGGAGAAGTGGGGGTATCCCCATCAAGGGCTTGTCCGAACTCGCAGGCAGACTTAATACTTTTGATATGGTCTTTGGTATGAACCAGCGGCAAAAAAGGGGCCCCGTCAATCAGTTCTGTCTCCGGCAACTCGCCCATCACCTCGAACCGTTTTCTGTTTTCCGGGTGCAGCCCGGTATCGTGCTCCAGCACAACAGGATTATAAATTAGCTGCATAGGTTTCGTATCGGGGTGCGGTGGAGGCGCGAAGGCACCGGATGTAATATTCATAAAAGGTGGTTTTTCGTTTGCGTTGCCGGACGCCCGGGCGCCGGTCTTAAGGTAATAGATTTACCAGAGGTTGCCAAATAATACTCTGAAATCGGAATCTGTAAGCAGGCCAATAAGCTGCCCTTCCCGCTCTACGGGCATACAGCCAATCCTGTGCTGCTTCATCAGCCGGGCGGCTTCCTCCAGAGTAGTCTGTTGGGTAGCCGTGATGAGTTCCCGGGTCATAATCGCACTGACGACTTCGTGATCGTCCACTCCGGCAGCGGCTTCGAGATTGGTACGGGTTACTAACCCTTTCAGATTGCCGTGGTCATCTTCAATGGGCAGGTGGCGGATCCGTTTCCACTCCATAATAGCTTTGGCCAGCCCAATGGGCTCCTGCTCGTTGAGGGTGTACAAATCGGTTTTCATGACCCGTCCGATGGACGTTGTCTCTTTTTTGAACACGTAGATCTGCGCAGCATCAATATCCGGCCATTCGTGTACCGGGATATCAGCCTCCTGCCCCTGAATCATAGCGTCAGTCACTTCCCTCACGGCCACGCCGGCACCGTAACGTTCTCTGAGGTTGCGGAAATTCCTGATGGTCCAGCAGGCGCCATTGGCATGCCCCGCAACCCTCCGCTCAATAATGGACAGGTAGGATGCCGATTGTCCGCTCGTAAACCCGCACCTTTGAAGCCCCTCGGCAGCAAGGGGCAGCAGTTCTTCCAGGATAATCCTGCGGACCGGCCGGTGCTTGCCATTCCAGCCAAGGGAAGCATACAGGCTCGACCGGGCAGCCCGGTAGAAGTTGCTCTTGGCATGCTGAAAAGAAACCGTCTCGTGCAGATTAAGGTATCGAGGGGGCAGCCCTTTCATCAGCCCGACCCAAAAAGCGAAGTTGGCCATTTGGTCTTTAATAGTAGGCCCGGCTGGAATGTACCGGTTTTCCAGCCTCAGGTGGGCTTGCTCATCGTCGCCTACACCATAGCAAGGGCGGTTCCAGCTGTAGATGGTGCCATTGTGCAGGCGCAAGGCCCGGAGATTAGGTGTACGGCCTTCATCGAGCATTTGCAAGGCATCTTCCTGAATGTCGCCGGTGAGGATAAGGGGGAAGCGGGTGATGTTGTCCTTAAATAGCTGCACAGGCGATTCCTCCAGCCACCCCCGTCCAAAGTTGACGCGGTTGTGGCGGTCCCGAATTTGATTGGCCGACCGGCGGGTATCAATGCTCTGCTGGAATACAGCAATACGGGTTTCGTGCCACAGTTCCCGCCCAAATAAAAGAGGGGAATTGGCCGTGGCCGCTAAGACAGGTGCAGCGATGTACTGAGCCCAGTTATACGCTTCTGAAAAAGACCGGGGATCGAGCTGTAGGTGGAGTTGCCAGCTGGTATTGGCTGCCTCGTACATCACCGATGGCAAGGAGGTGGTCAGCTCATCGGCTCCGTGGATATTAATCTCAAAAGCACCGCCCCGCAACTCTGTCAAGCCCCTGTTAAGGACATCAAACCGCTCCAGTGGAGTCATGTGCTCCAGGTCGAGGTGATGCCTGCGGATCGTAGGGAGTATGCCGGTGATAATGGGCTGAATGCCCTGTGGTGCTCCTACTTCTTTGAGTTTTTTGAGCAAGGCCCGGAGCTGGTCTTCGGTCTTTTTTAACGCACTATTGTTAAGCTCATAGGGAGAAAGGTTGGCTTCCAGGTTGAACTGCCCTATTTCGAAGGTGAAATCTTTAGGAAGATCGGGCAACAAACTAAAAGCCAGTGAGGAAGGCTGACGGGCAGCGTCAACCATGCAAAGCTCCTGTTCGGCACCAATACGCTGATGCCCTTTTTCGAACCGGTCTTCTTTGATCATTCGCTCCAGGGCCTGTACGTCCCTGATCAAACTTTGTAAGTAGGCGGCACGATTTTCTGTGGCAGGCTTAACGGCTAGGTCTCCCATGATGCAGGGGTTTGTATGCGCAGGCTCAGGGCCGGCATGGTTTTAAGGTCTCAGGTGCAGATCGGTTTAATGTTTAAGCATGAGCAATGGGATTTTGGAATGCAGAGCCATATTTTTGGTTTCGCTTCGTCGGAACAGCCGGTCCCACCAGCTGTGTTTGGGTACATACATGGCCAGTACGTCGATTTCAAAAGACTGTATGAAGTCTTCCAGCCCATCCGTAACGGTTGCGCCTTCCAGGGAGTGAAAACTAATCTGCAGGGCGGGCGCGTGGTTGTCAAAAAACGTGGATAAGCCTGCGATGTCCAGGGTCTTCTCGACAGAGCTGTCCAGATTGACATGGGCGCACCGGAGTACAGGATGGAAGGGGGCCAGGAGTTTGCCGTACTCCCAGATATGGTACGGGTCTGCGTCACCTAAATTGGTGGCAAAGCCCGCTACGTTGATATCGTGGTAGGAGGCATGCTCCGGCACGACCCATACATGGCAGTCAGTATGCTCTACAACAGCGGTAGTCACACTGCCCCAGAACCGGTCCAGTGCGTTATGCTCGCCGCGGGTGCCCATGACGATGAGCTCCACTTCGTCCCGGCGGGCTACATCTGCAATCAGGCTGGCGGGCGTACCGATTTCCACATCAGAGTTGATTTTGGGGACACCCGACAGCTGCCCGGTGGCGTGCAGCTGTGTCAAGCCAATTTCAACAAATTCCTTAATAGCTTCACCAGCAGCAGCAGCTTTTTCCTTAGTGGCCTGAGCTGCCATTACCGGCAAGTCCAGGGCTTCATATTCCGGATAAATTACATGCAGTAGCTCTATATCCGCTTCGAATTTATCGGCCAGCATGAGCGCATAGCGGAACGCATTCAGAGCAGTGTCGGAAAAGTCTGTAGGTACAAGTATTTTATTGATGGTATCCATGGCTTTTGGTTTTGGTCAGAAAGGGCAAAGGGCTTAACCGTAGTACAAGATGAACCCCAGCAGGCTGATCACAAAGAACAGGCTCAGGCTTAAGGCCAGGCGGGCGGGCCAGTAGCGCCCTCGCTCCGGTGAAATGAGCTGAGTGCCGGCTGTTATAAAACCTGCGAAGGCCAGTATCCAGCCTATGGCAAAGAACCCCAGCAGGAAAGCGATAATACCAGTAATCGAGAGCCATAAGGCGGATTGCCCCTTGAGCTCGATAGCTTCTTCTACCTCAATGGCCATTTTTGGTACACCGGGCTTTGTGCCCGAAGGTGGTGCTAATTCGGCTTTTTCGGGAACGGCCCCTGCCCGGTCGGCTACCAATAACATACTGTGGAAAGACAAGCCCTGTTGCATAATATCAGGTTTTAGTACTGTCTTTCAAAACAGCATTATTTCCACGGTATTCCAGATGAGAAATATCAAGCCTGGCCCCTGACTTTTATCACGGGCCAGGCTTGAAACAGCCCTGTTTAGTCGCCAATACTGAAAGTGCCGCCGCTAATGCCAGAAGCTATACCTACGAGTATGCCCCAGTCACGGTAGCCTCCATTGTCAAAACCGGCAACGACTTCCACCCGGAAAAACCTCAGGATGTTGTCCAGGGAATACCCAAACTCGTAGTAGGTGCCGGAAGCCGGTGTGGTCAGCACATTGGCAAACAGGTTTTCCTTAATGCCCATCAGGCGGACTTCCAGAAGTTGGGTAGCCAATAGCTTTCTGAACTGATAATGGGCTGAGGCACCTGCAAACCGGTCCATGGTGCTGAACTCGTAGTAGGGCAAACGGCGGTAACTGCCCGCAGGCGTGGCGGTAGTCAGAGTGAGCTGATTCCCCGTAAAGTGACGGTAATCTGCAAAGCCAACGTAGTCGTTATTAAGGAACAGGCCCGCTTCTGCACGTAGGTCAAGGCGACCGCGCACCCCGATATTCATTTGGTGCTTAATGCCCATTTCAAGATAAGAAAAGTCAGTTTGGCTGCCCTCAATGCCTTCCAGCCCCTGCCGGTAGGTAAGGTGCAGGGTGGGCGAACTGTTTTCGACAGGCTCCCGCTCTCCGTTGTAGATTTTATACTTCTGCCAGGGGCGTGCGGTAAGGGTGGCCCTCAGGATGAAAGCGCGCTCTTCTTCAGGGAGGGAATTGCCCAGCTCGCGGCTCACTGGGAAATTAGAGGCGTAAGTCCGGTCGTCGAAGTCGATCCACACCTGCCGGGTTTGATTGTAGAGTTGGTAGCGATTGGCCCACTCTGCCGAGAGGTCGAGGGAGAGGTTTTCCCTGAACTGCTGATGATGGGACAGCCGCAGGTAGTCCTTCTCATACAAGCGGATGAAGTTGCGGTCGGTGAACAGGTTGACATAGGTATTGAAAAAAAACCCGATAGGCCGGTCGCCGTTGTAGCGGTGGATATACCGGCCAACATCGACGCCAGTGTAGTGGTCGCCGTAGGAATAACCAATCGCAGCTTTTCCGGTTAACTTCTGCCTTGCAAAAGCATAGCGGGGCGTCACAATAGCAGAAAAACGGCGGTCGTCCTTTTTATAAGCGTAACCGATATCGGTGTGGAGGCTGAATCCTTCCACAGGGTTGAAGTAGAGGCGGGGTAGCAGTGCTGTGTGGGAGACCAACTGATTTTCCCCCACTTTATAGGAGCTACCCAGGAGGATATCACCCAGAAAGCCAAACTTGCCGCTGTTGCTGTTGGATGCCAGTGAGTCTGCTTCCTCCTCTGCTTTTTCCTTCTTAGCCAGGCTGTCTAATTTTTCGTAGCTGCGGGCTTCGATTTCTGTGAGCGGCACCGGCCGTATGGTGGCCCAGTAGACCGAATCTTTTTCGTAGGCTGTGGAGTCAATGATGTATTCCCGATTTTCGACCACTTCGGGTTCGTCCTGTTCCTGCTGCTCCTGCCGCTCGTACTCCCGCATGAGCTTCCGGAGTTCCTTACGGGTGAGTTCTTCGCCCCCGATCAGGCGTTCTTCAGGAGTAGCGGTCTCTTCCTGTTTGCGGCTTCCCTTTAGCTGTTCGGCCAGTTCTTTGTTGAGCTTTTCATCAATGACCGTGAAGTCGCCATCCAGGTCAGGATTTAAAGTGATATCATAATTGCTGACTGTAGCGAGGTAGCGGTATTCAAAGCCAAAGCCGAGAAATCGACCTTCTACATTGAACTGATGGCTAACGGGGAGCCAGGCTTTTTCTTCAATGGGGGCATAAATTTGCTCAACCTGGAACCGAATGCCCTGCTGCAGGGTGCTCAGATTGAGGCTGTAGATGCTCCACCAGTCCTCCACGATGTAGAGGTACCCTTCAAACGTGCCATCGCCGGCACTGCGGGGGGTGACTTTGATTTTGTTGATGCCGTAGCCCCGGTCCATGAAAAAGCCTTCCAAATCAAAGCGGTAGTAGGCGAATGCACGGGGCGAAAGCGGAGAAACTGCACCCGATATTTCCGGCTCGTAAAAACTGCCGTTGATGTAATTGGTGGGCGAAGTGGACCGGTCGTCCCCATTGGTGTATACCGAGATGACACGCTCACGGAAGGTAGCCGGTCGCTCGTACTCTACGATGCTCACGGATTCGGAGGTGAAGGCGGTGGCAGTATCTAGTCCTTCTTTCTCGAGCGTCCCGCGAAGCAGCCCGGGGATTTTCTTCAGCCTTCCACTACCCTTGATGTACACTTCGGCAGAGTAGGCATCGAGCTGCTGACGGTGGTAGCTGGCTTTCGCAATCGCCCGGCGCATGATAGTGTAGGCGGGGTTTTCAGCGCCTTCCATGACATCCACGGCCTCTAACTGTACGGGCTGCTCCTGTAGTGATATGTTGAGCAATTCCATCCGGTTACCAACAACAACAGGCTTTGCTACCGTTTTGTAGCCCAAAAACTGAAATACCAATTGGTAGCTGCCTTTGGGCAGTCTGATTTCGTAGTACCCTTCCTCATTAGTAGTGGTGCCGGTGCCCGTTTCCTGAACGAAGATGCTGGCGTAGGAAAGCGGCGCACCGTCCGGACCGGTCACTTTACCGGATAGCCCCCCGGATTGTGCAAAAAGTACGGCAGTGGAAAAAGTCAAAAGAAAGGTAGTCCATATGAGCTTCATAGCATTGGGTTTGTTCGGTCAATCAGGGTGCAATAACGGCCAGTCAGGATAAGCGCGCACTTCTTTTAGCTGAATGCCTGTATTCTGACGATGAGGCTAACCACCAAAAGTAGGGAACCCTGCATCAGTAACAAATAACTATTTCCGGAATAGGTTTGTTAGTAACATTATTGTATTTTACCAAAAGAGCTGCAGCTAATACGAGTATAAGTGAACCCTGTTTGTTTGTTGCGCTCCGCCGCAGGCTCTTACGAATACACACTGTAATTATGGCGTTTATTAAATTTTCAAAGTTACCGAGGCACCAGCAGTACCAGTATAAGCCTCGCTTTTGGAACCCTGAAAAAGAGGACCTGGAAGAGCGGCTCAAACGGGTGGAAGAGCTGAAAGCCGGTGAGGCAGAAGGCGTTAAGGCGCGCCTTTCCGGAAGTTTCCGCCGGGGCTATCAGAAAGCGGAGGACAACCGCTTCCGGCAGCGGCAGGTACAGCGCTCCAATTTGGTTTTGCTGGGGGTAATCGCACTGCTGTTACTTTTTTCTTACCTGTTTATCAGCGTATATTTGCCTGAAATAGCAGCAGCTATCGGAGAATAGCAGCTCATTGATGAATAAAACGAGGAGTTCCCTATATGGCTGATCTCATTCAGCTCTTGCCCGATGCAATCGCGAATCAAATTGCGGCTGGAGAAGTTATTCAGCGCCCTGCTTCTGCCGTGAAGGAGTTGATGGAAAATGCCATCGATGCAGGTGCCACCGAAGTAAAGCTGGTCATTAAAGATGCCGGAAAAGCGCTGATACAGGTGATCGACAACGGCTGTGGCATGTCTGAAACCGATGCCCGAATGGCCTTCGAGCGGCACGCAACCTCCAAGATCCGGTCGGCACAGGATTTATTCGCCATCCGGACCATGGGCTTTCGCGGTGAAGCACTGGCCTCCATCGCGGCCATCGCGCAGGTCGAAATTAAGACCCGCCGTCATTCCGATGAACTGGGCACCCGCCTGGTCATTGATGGCTCAGAAATCAAGGCTCAGGAGCCCTGTCAGTGCCCGCAGGGGACTACGATTTCTATTAAGAACCTCTTTTTCAATGTGCCTGCCCGCCGGAACTTCCTGAAGTCGAACCCGGTGGAAATGCGGCATATTAATGACGAGTTTCAACGGATTGCCATTGCCAACTCTGATATCTTTTTTTCCCTTCATCACAACGGCAGTGAAATCTTCCATCTGCCTGGAGGAAAGCTCCGGCAGCGCCTGATTGGCGTTTTCGGTAGCCATTCCAATAAAAAGCTGGTGCCGGTAGCGGAAGAAACGGAGGTGCTCCGCCTCAATGGGTACGTGGGCAAGCCGGAATTCGCTAAAAAAACCCGGGGCGAACAGTACTTCTTCGTCAACAACCGTTTCATCAAAAGCCACTACCTGAACCATGCCTTGGTCTCGGCCTACGAAGACCTGCTGCCAACGGGCACTTACCCGCTCTATGTTATTTTCATAGATATTGATCCCAAACGGATAGACATCAACGTGCACCCCACCAAACAGGAGATCAAATTTGAAGATGAGCGCCTGGTGTACAACTACCTCCGCGTATCGGTACGGCATGCGCTCGGGCAGTACAATGTGATGCCGAGCCTCGATTTTGAACAGGATCCGACGTTCAGTCAGCCTGCGCCCATAAGGCCACGCTCAGAAGCCCCTACGGGCACAGGCAGTGTAAAACCAAGTGGCGGGAGCAGCCCGGCTGCCGGTCAGGGGGAAGCGTCTTCGGATGCAAGCCGCCACGCAAGTAACCTCAAACACTGGCAGGATGTGTATGAGGGGCTAGACGAATTCGATGCTCAACCCGAAGCGCAGGCCACTCCGGGATCGGAGCATGAAGAACCCCTGACGCTGGAGAGCGATTGGAAAGAAGAACAGAGCAGTACGCCGGGCGAACCGGTGCAGGAAAAGAAAAAGCCCACACAGCTTCACAACAGTTACATTCTCACGCAAATCAAGTCCGGTATCATGCTGCTCGATCAGCAGGCTGCCCACGAGCGCATCCTTTACGAGCGGTACCTTCACGTACTGTCGCAGCAGAAGAGCACCACCCAAAAGCAGTTGTTCCCTCGCACCCTTTCCCTGCCTCCCGCTGATGCTGAACTGCTCAAGGAACTCCTGGAGCCGATCAATCAGCTGGGTTTTGATATTCAGGAATTCGGAGCCAACACCTTCGTGATCAATGGGGTGCCTGCCGAACTGGCTGGTAAGCAGGACGACCTCAAAACCATAGAATCCCTGCTGGAGCAGTACAAGGGCAACCTGGAGCTCAACCTGGGCACTCATGAAAATATTGCAAGGGCCATGGCGCGGAGCGCAGCGATAAAAAAAGGCAAAATGCTGGAGCCCAATGAAATGCAAACCCTTATTGATCAGCTATTTGGGTGCGAAGTACCTTACCTGAGCCCCTCTGGCAAACGATGCTTCATTACCATGGAATTGGAAGAACTGGCCAAACGATTTGAGTAGTAAAGCGTTGTTTAGTTGCTCACAGCCTAATCATCATCTACGCTATTGCCTATGTTCAGAGTAACGGAAGTTGTCAAACACCTGCTCATCATTAATGTCCTGATGTACCTGGGCAGCATGCTGCTGGGAGACCCCTCTCACGGGACCTCCATAGACTTGGTCAATGAGAGGCTAACCGATTTTTCCCTTTGGGGCAGGTACCGGTTAGCGATGTTTTTTCCGACCTCAGACTATTTTCGGCCGTTTCAGATTGTGACGCATATGTTTATGCATGCAGATATCGGGCACTTGTTCTTCAATATGTTTGCGGTGTTCATGTTTGGCCCGCCACTGGAAGATGTTTGGGGGCCCAAGCGGTTCCTGTTTTACTATCTGCTGACCGGGTTCGGCTCTGTATTGCTGCACACCCTGGTACGAGGCGTGGAAATTTACTGGTTTGGAGAGTCTGTTTTTGCCGCAAATGTGCCTTCGCTGGGAGCATCCGGTGCAGTTTTTGGCCTTTTGGTAGGTTACGGTATGTTATTTCCGGACAACCGTATCATGCTGCTGTTCCCGCCCATACCGCTTAAGGCAAAGTACTTTGTGCTCATTTACGCGGGGGTTGAACTATTCATGGGGCTCGGCAATTTAAATACCGGTGTGGCGCACTATGCGCACCTGGGAGGGGCTTTGTTTGGCTTTTTGCTCATCCTGTACTGGCGGAAGTTTGGTTCAAGGTTATGACTTTGGCCTAAAGGCTGGGCAGATTAGTCCCGGGGACTGGACTAAATCAGCAGAAGCTAGTACCTTGTGGGTCCCGGGCTCAAGCAGCTCCAAATATTAATAATTATTTAGAACCGATAATGCATGCTACAGTCAATCTGGGACGATGCTAAACGAGAACTCAGCCGGGGGAACATGATAACCCAGCTGATCATCATAAACGTTGCGGTATTTGTCATCATCAACCTGGTCCGCTTGTTTCTCTTTTTGGGCAATGGTGGGTCCGTACCGGAGTTGTACAGTACAATACTGCACTTCTTTTGTATGTCTTCCGACTGGAAATTTTTCCTGACGCACCCCTGGGGCATGTTTACCAGTATGTTCCTTCACGAGGGCTTCTGGCACTTGCTCTGGAATATGCTGTTCCTGTATTGGTTCGGACGGATTGTAGGGGATTTTATTGGTGATCAGCGCATCTTGCCGCTCTATTTGCTGGGCGGACTGACGGGCGCTGTGGTGTTTTTTATTTCTGCTAACCTTTTACCCTATGGTATGGGAGGGCGGTTTGCCCTGGGGGCTTCAGCTGGTGTCATGGCTATCGTAGTGGCGGCGGGGACCATCTCTCCGGACTACATTATGCGGCTTTTGCTGCTGGGTGATGTCAAACTGAAGTACATCGTAGCGGTACTTGTATTTCTGGACCTGATCCTGATTCCTAACGGAGGCAATACAGGGGGGCACTTCGCTCACCTGGGCGGAGCTTTCTTTGGCTGGCTGTTTGTCACACAGCTGCGGAATGGTAATGACTTCTCCGAACCTGTCAACAATATCCTCGACAGAATTAGTGATCTCTACAACCGGATAACCTCCGGAAAGCGCAGCAGCAAACGCCCAACGGTAGTCTACCGTAACCCCAACCGGAAGCGCAGCACTGGCTCCCGCAAAGGGCAGGCGGCTTCTGATACCAATAATGGAAACAGCAGTGCCTACCAGGAAAAGCTGGATAAAATCCTGGATAAGATAAAGGATTCCGGCTACGACAGCCTGACTAAGGAAGAGAAAGAGTTCCTCTTCAATGCCAGTAAGCGTTAGTGAGAAGGGGATATTTTGGTATCCATTAGTTGCTTCGCCCTGGCTTCGCAGTATGCACTTAACACCCAACAAAACCTATGTTGAAGCTGCTGAGATGGTTGAACATTATTCTGGTTCTGATTACTCTGGTCAGCTATTCGGCAGCATGGGTAAACCCTAAAACTTTCTGGCCTCTTTCCTTCTTTGCATTGCCTTTTCCCTGGCTGCTGCTAGCCAATCTGTTGTTCATCGGATTTTGGGCTTTTATTAGAAAATATCAGGCGCTGCTTTCCCTTGGCTGTTTACTGTTGGGGTGGACTCACCTGACTGGTTTCGTAGGGCTCAATTTACCCGGCCCTGTCGATAAAGCTGCACTTACCGTGAAGACCTTTAATGCTTACGGGTTTCGAAAAGAAGCGGTTACCGGCAAGCGGTATACGGCGGAAGAAATGCCCCGGTATTTTCCAACGGAAGGCATTGACGTGCTGTGCCTGCAGGAATTTCCAACCTACTACCCCAGGAATTACTTCATCGACTACTTTAGGAATCAAGCGGGCTTCAAATATGTACATGCCATCCCTAATGGTGCTTTGGCCATTTTCAGCCGATATCCCATAGAGAAGACCCACACGCACTACTTCGTTAAACATTTCAATGGCTTTCAGTGGGCGGATATTAAAGTGGAAGGAAAGCTGGTCAGGGTCTTCAACCTGCATCTACAGTCCAACGGCGTTTCCGGCATGGCCAATGAAGTGGCCAAGGAGGGCAACCTGCAGGATAAGAAAACCTGGAACAAGGTCAAAGGCATGGCCGGGCGTTTCAAAAGGGCTGAGCAGCGGCGTGTAGAGCAAACGGAAGCTGTGGTAGCAGAAATCCAAAAAAGCCCCCACCCGGTCCTCGTCTGCGGCGATTTTAACGCCACCCCTCAGTCTTATTCCTACCGGCAGTTGTCTCAGGGGTTGAAAGACGCCTTCCGGGAAGCCGGTACCGGCCTGGGCACCACCTACGCTGGCAAGATCCCTGCTTTGCGCATCGACTACCAACTCTACAGCCCTGCCCTGCAGGCCCTCGATCAGGATATCCGTACCGAGCGCCTCTCTGATCACCATTCCGTTGTCGCTTTTTACAAATGGGCATCGGCAGACTAACGTACTCAAAGCCCCCATTCACAAGACCAAAAGGGTAACCGAAGAAAAAAAGCCATATCCCACCCAACGATGGCCTAATTTCGTACGTGAAGGTTTGCACAACGGCTTTGAAAGCAGCTGCTAATGGTCAGATGATCATTTTCCGGTTATGCAGCGAATTCGCTCTTGAAGCGAATGCAGCTCAAAGGGCGAGATCCCAACATAGTCTTCATCTCCTAAAACACCTCCATCGTATGAAAAAGAAAAGTATTATGCTGCGGGTTATTACACTCGTCCTTGGATTGAGTGCCTGCACCCTGTCGGCTCAGACGGTTTTTTTCGAGCCCAGCCCATTTGTATGTGGCCTTGATTGCTATGTTATGTATGCTGAAGCAGAAGGGCTGCAGCAACCATTAACCTACCAATGGAATACCGGCGAAAACTCGAATAACATCACCATCTGTCAGCCGGGCTGCTACTCTGTCACTATCACCGGAGAGAGTGGGATATCAGTGGATAGCACCCTTTGCCTCGACCTGGTGTTTGACCCCTTCCCCACCATACAGGCTTCCCCTGATTGCCCGGCTTCTCAGGAGCCCATTCTGGTGGACAGCAACTACGTGGTCTGTCAGCAGGCTTGTGTGGGCAGCACCATCCGATATTCTTCTGGCATCAGTGGTTTGGACAGCCTTAGCTCCAGCTGGTCTGTATTCAACGAGAACACTGGTCAACCTGCAGATTATACCACGATTGAAGACAACATCATCGAAGTGGCCTGGGCTCAGCCGGGTATTTACTCCATCTATCAAAGCGGTATCGTCAATGAGCCGCCCTTCTTCTGTGACGCGCAGGGCTACACTTGTGTGAATGTCGTATCTCCTCCGGAAAGTGCGGTCAGTAGTGTGCCGGAAGCAGTAGAAGGAACGGTGACGTTGTGCCAGAGCCAGCCTCTGTACCTGGAGTACACCGGCGAAGATGCCGATAGCTTATACTGGGACTTTGGCAATGGCGTTACCGCTACCGGCGGAGAAGTCGATTATACCTACCCGGAGGCGGGCACTTACGAGCTGATGCTGATTGCCTCCCGCTTTTGCGCCTGCAATGACACCACCCTGCTCACCATAAACGTTGAGGAAACAGAAACACCAATTGTCGACTGCGTGGGTACGGTCTGCGAAGGCATGCTCGGCACCTATACCGCTCAGAGTGACTGTAGTACCTTCCTGTGGTCGGTCAGTGAGGGCGGTATTATTGTGGACGGGGGCGGCACCGCCGATGACTATATTAGTGTGCTGTGGGAAACGGGCCCTGAGGGCACCGTAGAGCTGCTAACGGAAGATTGCCCGGGCACCAATTGCCCGGTGCCGGCAACCCTGGTGGTACCGGTTATTTCCGATCAGGCGGAGGTGGAAGGTCCGGCTTTAGTCTGCCCCGGCAGCCGGGCAGTTTATAGCATACCAGCCTACGAAGGTGTCAGTTTTGAGTGGGATGTGACCAACTTCGGCAGTATCGTTTCCGGGCAGGGCACTCATGAAATCGAGGTGGAATGGCTGAACACCATCCCTGCGCCCACGCAAACCGTCAGCGTAACTTTTGATAACTGCTACCTGGGCTGCGGAGGCAGTGCTGAGCTGGAGGTCGAGATTCAGCCGGCCTTTTATCTGAGCGGCCCAATCGAGGTATGCCCCAATACTCCTGCCACCTACGATGCCATTCAGGCCAATACCGGTAATCCCATCCCTGCCCTTTGGCGGTTGACGGATGCAGCGAATGCAGTGATTTGGCAGTCCTCGGGCAGTACCGCTTCTGTGGAAATTCCTATGAACGTAGCGCCTGGATTTTATCTGCTCACAGCAGAGCCAGGCAATGCCAATTCATCCTGTACGCCCGAGGCGACCCGCCGGGTGCAGGTGCTGTCTCCTCCCGATCCGGTGGATGCCATCGCTGGCAATACCGTGATTTGCCTGGGAGCCACAACAACCTATAGTGCCACCCCGGTTGGCGATAATGTCGCGCTGGAATGGACCGTCAACAACGGGGGGACGCTCACCACCCGCATGGGCGAAACCATCAATGTAACCTGGGGTGCTGCACCGCCCTACGAGCTAAGTGTAGTACAAGTCAATACAGTAGGACCGCCTTGTGCTTCCTCTTCGGTTAGCTTAACTGCCGAAGCTTTCGACAATTTAGAGATCAGCGGTGACCCTAATGCCTGCTTTGACGGCATCAGTACCTTCACGGCGACCGACGCGGAGCACCTCGACTATGAATGGACCATCATTCCTGCCACGGCCGGAACCATTGTTTCGGAATCGGATGAAAGCACGGTGGATATCCTCTGGCATGAAGTGGGCAATGTACAGGTACAAGCTGCGGTCTGCGCCGAAACTGCGGTTTTTGACGTTGAAGTACACGCCCTGCCACAGCCTACCGTTGCCGCGCCTGCCTTTTTCTGCCCCAATGAAGCAGCCCCCGTCTCCGCGGCTCCGGGCTTCAACTCCTACACCTGGTACAATACCAATGATGTGGCGGTGGCTACCGGCATGACGCCTGAGTTGGCACCCGGCAGTTATGCATTGGTGGTGACCGACGAATTTGGTTGTGAAGGTACAGAGACCTTCCAAATCGAGCCCTATCCCAGCTCCGAGGTGAGTATTTCCACCCCCGACCCCTGGATTTTCTGCAACCTCCCGCCTTCCACCCGCCTCGTTGCTCAGGCTTCCTCTGCCGGGTTTTCCTATCAGTGGTTTCAGGATGGGGCGCCCGTGGGCACAGATACGCCGGAGTATACCGCGACTGAATTCGGCATCTACACGGTCGGTATTACAGATCAAAATGGCTGTACCTTCCTCAGTGCGCCCTTTGAGGTAGAGGAGAACTGCAACGATGTCATCTGTGGTAACCCGCCCGGCCCTTCCTGCTCAGGTGTGGATATGGGCTTCGAAATCACCGATGGTGCCGAGTGCGAAACGAAGCT
Organism: Phaeodactylibacter xiamenensis; assembly: GCF_000759025.1. Classification (GTDB taxonomy): domain Bacteria; phylum Bacteroidota; class Bacteroidia; order Chitinophagales; family Saprospiraceae; genus Phaeodactylibacter; species Phaeodactylibacter xiamenensis. The sequence continues at coordinate 169,140 of NZ_JPOS01000018.1, forward strand.
ATACACCAATCAGTCAGGAGATATGCTGCCAGGTACCGCTTACTGGCGTTTCTTCTTCCGGGACGGCGTTCAGACCGATGCCAGCAACGATGAGAACCCCACTATTGAGCATCAGGAAGTGGGCTATTACCGGGTAGTGCTTTCCGGCAGCTTTCCCAACCCTGACGATCCCGGAACAACTCTGACCTGCCGTTTTTCCGCAGTAGACTCGGTGGAAGCGCTGGCTGATTTTCATGTGGCACCGGCCTGTGCCAACAGCCCTACGGCATTTGAAGACCTGTCCACCTTTCTGCCCTCCTCAGGCATTGTCGGCTGGTCTTGGGACTTCGGTGATCCGGGCAGTGGGGCGGATAATACCTCTACGCAGGTCAATCCCACTCACGTCTTCAGTGCGACTGGCGATTATCTGGTCACGTTGACGATTACGACAATCAGCGGGTGTACAAGCAGTACCACGAAAACGGTATCAGTAGTGGCCCCTCCGCCGGTAGCTTTCAATCCGCCCGAGACCAACTGCGCCAGCAGCCCTACGGCATTTGTAGTGCCCGCCGGAGGCTTTGCGCTTTACGAATGGGACTTTGGCGACCCGGGCAGTGGTGCCGCTAACACCTCTCAGCGCCGCGAGGCTTACCACCATTATGAATTGCCGGGCACTTATGAAGTGACCCTGTCGGCGGCCAACATTGAGGGTTGCACACAGTCCTTTTCCCAAAATGTCACCATTAGCCCAAACAACCTGAGTGGTGACATTACGCTGGACCCCATACCGCCTGTTTGCCAGGGTGTGGAGATCAATGCCGAATCGCCCGGTGGTGGCATTAGCTGGCAGTGGAGCACCGGAGCGGACACAGAGTCGCTCACGCTTATCGAAGAAGGCATTTACGAACTTACCGTCACCGACGCCAATGGCTGCACCTACGAGCCGCCCGCAGCAAACGTAGGCATTACGCCCGCCCCACTTGTGGATATCCGGGCTACCGACTACGACGAGTACGGGCAGGCTACGGCCTATTACTACGAAAGCTACAGTACCTGTCAGGGGGAGAATGTTTTCCTCGAAGTGCCTAATAGCGAACTGTACCCTGGTTATGCCTACACCTGGAGTACCGGTCAGAACGGCCAGGCTATCGAATTCTCCGAAGACAAGGACAACCTGCTTGATGCGGGCAATTATACCTTTGAAGTCACTGCGGTGGATGGGGCTACGGGCTGTTCCGCGGTTGCCGTACTGGAAGTCATTGTGCACCCACTGCCCGATGTGCCGGTCATCCTGGCGGATCAGCCTGCGCCGATTTGTGAGGGCACGATGGCGACCCTATCCGTGGACGCTCCGCTGCCCGGGCTGACTTATGTCTGGAGCACGGGGGAAACAGGTACGGCTATTGAAGTCTCCGAAGGGGGCGAATACACCGTGACGGCCACCAATGCAGAAGGCTGCACACAGGTAAGCGAAGCTTTTGAATTGCTCCCCGGGCCGGATATTGCCCGTGTACCAAACGGCTGCTACACCCGCTGCCGCCCGGACACGATTTGCCTGCCCGACATTCCCAATGTAGCGAGCTATCAGTGGTACTTCAATGGCAGCCCGGTGGCACCGCCGGAGGGTACGATGCCCGAACTGATCGTGGAGGATGCCGGCGATTACTACCTGGAAATGGTGGGCACCAATGGCTGTGTGCTGCAGTCTGACCCGCTCAGCCTCGAACTGTTCGATGGGTTCGGCAGCTTTGCCGGGGAGGTTTACTTTGATGTGAATGACAACGGAATCATCGATGCGCCGGATACCCTCATGAGCGGTATTGATATCCTGCTGCTACAGAATGGCAGCATACTGGATCAGAGCACCTCCACGCAGGATGGCGGCTATGGCTTTATCGATCAGCCCTCCAATGAAGACTACACCCTCGCCGTAGATACTGCCAATCTTGAGGGCTTCCTGGAAGCGGTTTGGGTCAATACAGACACCACGCTTGTGGGCTGTGATCAGGTCGTCGTGACAGACTGGCTCATCCGCATCAACTGCCCGACGGAGAGCGACACCACGCTCACCTTTTCAGCCTGTGAGGGCAGCAGTATTACTTATAACGGAGTGGAAATAGCCGCTGGTAGTCAGGACGTTTTCCACTTCACCAATACCGATGGCTGCGATTCTACGGTCAATGTGCTGGTGGAGGAACTTGAGGTGTTCACGAATGCCTTTGACCTCTCTTTCTGCGAAGGTGAAATACTCGAGCACGACGGGATGGCACTGAATGAAGGCCTGAATGAAATCATCCTCAGCAGCAGTGCCGGTTGCGACTCGGTGCTACAGATACAAGTTGCCTTACTCGAACCGGTCACTACAGAACAATCCGTGCAAATCTGCGATGGCGAAACCTATTTCTTCCATGGCGAAGAACTGCTGCCCGGGGAATCCGGAACGGTCATGCTCATCAGTGAGGCGGGTTGTGACTCTATCGTGAACCTGAGCGTAGAACTATCGCCTGAAGTGATAGCTGATATCTCGACCGAGGCGGCCTGTCCCAACGAGGAAACCGGCACGCTCTCAGTAAATCTGGTCAGCGCGCCCAATCCGCCCTACACCTATGCTATCGGTCAGGGCAGCCCGCAGGCATCACCCGACTTTGAGGGACTGTCCGCAGGTAACTACACCGTGACAATCACCGATGGAAGTGGGTGCGAAACGACCTTCGATGGCCTTGTAGAAGCCTTTGAATCCCTGGCAGTAATGGTACGCTGGGATACCCTAAGCTGTGAAAACCCGGAATCCATCATCACCGTCGATATTACTTCCGGGGAAACGCCTGACCTGGCTTTCACCTGGTCAGACGGTTCCGCAACGCTCGACCGGGTCATCGGTACCGCAGGGACTTACGATTTGGAGATTGACAACGGTTGCGAAACCTTCAGTGAAAGCATTATGCTGGCACCGCCCCTCATGGAAGGCCAAAACTGGATGTATGTACCGAACGCATTTTCCCCCAATGGTGACAACAACAATGATGTGTTCCGGGCCTTCACCAGCGATGAAGTCGCAGGGGTGCTGGACTACCGGCTTCGCATCTTCGACCGCTGGGGCGTGCAGGTTTTTGAAAGTACCGACCCGGACAGTGGCTGGGACGGCGTCATGAATGGCACCTTGCGCAACGGAGGTGTCTTTGCCTGGTCGATTCAGGCGAAGGTGATCAATTGCCTTCAGGAAGAAGTGGCGGTGGAGCGCCGCGGTGAAGTGGTGCTATTGAGGTAAACCGTGGAGTTGATGGCGTAAAAAAGCCCCCGGCTTCTCACTTGGAAGTTCCGGGGGCTTTTTTTGAGCGTACCATTTTTAGAACGGCAGGTCGTCATCCGCCTGACTGGCTGGTTCATCGTTGGCAGATGGGAATTCTGAGTCCGGGAATCCGGAGTCTGCAGACTTTGGAGGTGCTGTTGGAGCCGCATTTGCACCGCCCTGCTCCAGGCGCCAGGCATTCAGGTTGGTGAAGTATTTACCATTCCATTCCCGGCCACGCAAGTCGAAGTGGACTTTGATCATCTGCCCTTCCTCAAAGGGGTCGAGCAGGGCACAGCGGTCCTGCACCAGCTGGAATTTCACAAACTGCGGATAGTTGCCCTCGGTCTCGATGACGAACTCCCGGGCCTGGAATGAATCGGTCTTTTGCTCCGTTTCGTATTTCTTATGTAGCTTTCCTTCTACTTCGAATGACATAGGATGGCGTTGTTAAGTGGTTTAATAGTAGATGAGCAAAGGTAAGAAATCTTGGGGGCTATGCCGCAGCAAAATCGGATGGATTGCGAATGTAGGCTGGGTCTGTACCCATAATAATATCATTCCTGTCTACTCCCATTCCGACTAGTTCATCAGCTATAAGCAAGTCCGAGTTATTCTGCTGGAGCCAGATTTTCTCATCAATTATATCCAGGTGAATCGTACAATAATGAATGTAAGCATCTTCAGTCCACCCAAGCCTAAGTAGGAGATAATGATGGCTTTTCAGGTCATAAACAACCTGATAGCCAACCCCTTCCTGATTAGCGACTGGTTCCTGTGCGTAACGGTTGAGCAGAGTGGTGATATAGTGGCTGTATCGGGCTATTTTATCCATTTTTTGATTTTAAAATAGTGTTTACTTACTGATTTATCAACCCCTACCCTTGAACATACACCACATACTTCTCAATATAATAATCCATCTTAAAGTAATCCGTAATCGGGAACAGCTCCACATAGTGGCCTTTGCCGAGGGCTTTGATCTCACTTTTGAGGTCGCCCCCCTTGAGGGTCAGCAAGCCGTTGGGCAGGGCGTGGCGTTCTTCCCGTTTGAGCAGGCGCTGTGTCCAGGGCACTAGCTTATCGAGGCTGGCAACGGCCCGGCAGACTACGAAGTCAAAGCGGTCTTTAAGTTCCTCTGCCCGGACGTGTTTGGCTTCGGCATTTTCCAGCCCGATGGCGTCGATGATTTCCTGCACGACTTTGATTTTCTTGCGCGTGCCATCGATGAGGGTGAACTGCACATTGGGGTAAAGGATGGCGAGGGGGATGCCCGGCAGCCCGCCCCCGGTACCCAGGTCCAGGATTTTGGCGCCCGTCCGGAACTTCACCACCTGTGGTATCGCCAGGGCGTGCAGGATGTGGTGGGGGTACAGTTGGTCGATGTCCTTACGGGAAATGACGTTGATCTTGTCGTTCCACTCCCGGTAAAGCGGGCCGAGTTGTTCAAACTGAGCGATCTGCTGCTCCGTCAGCTTTGGAAAGTGCTCGAGTAAAGCTTCCATATTAATCGTTGAAGTTAAAGGCATTCCATACCGGGTCCTGCGGGGGCAGTGGTGCGGTGATGGTCTCTTCCTGATTGGATACCGGGTGGCGGAAAGTCAGCTTCCAGGCATGCAGGTGGATAGACCGGTCGGGATTGCTCCGCCGGAAGCCGTACTTGACATCACCTTTGATGGGGCAGCCAATATCCGCCAGCTGTGCCCGAATTTGGTGGTGGCGACCGGTATGCAGGCGGATTTCCAGCAGGTGGTAATGATCACTGCTGTCCAGATAGCGGTAGGACAGCTCTGCCCGCTTGGCATCTTTCTGAGGACCTGAATAGGCAATAGTTTTATTTTTTCGACCGTCGCGCCTGAGGTAATGGATAAGCTTGCCCTCCATCGCTTCCGGTCGGTTGGCAACGGCAGCGAGGTAAACTTTTTCCACCTGCCGTTCGCGGAACTGCTCATTGAGGTGGGCCAGGGCATTTTCAGAACGGGCGAAGAGCACGACCCCGCTTGCCGGACGGTCCAGCCGGTGTACCAGCCCCAGTTTGGATTTGCAGTAGATTTCACCCAGCTGGTCCATGGCTTTGTCTCCGGTTTTGTCGGTTGCGACCGGCAGCCCGGCGGGTTTATTGAAGGCGATGAGCTGATTGTTCTTGTAAAGTACGAGCTCACCGATGTCGAATTCAGGTTGTGGCATTGGCCGTTGTTTTTTGTTCAGTGCCGCCTTTGGTGATGCGGCGGATTTTGTAAGGTCGTTTTTGCTGGGACTCGTAGTAAGTCCGCATCTGTATTTCCACCACAATACCGATGGTAATGAGCTGAATGCCGCCAAGGACCAGCATCAGGCCGAGTATGAGCAGGGGCTTGCCCCAAATGTCCTGCCCCAGGATTTTCAGCACCCCAAGATAGCCATTTATTAGCAGGCCAACGAGCAACAGGAGGACCCCCGTATTGCCAAAGAGATGCATGGGGCGCTGCATGTACTGCTTGAGGAAGAGCATCAGCAGCAGATCACTCACCACCTTGAAGGTCCGCCCCAGTCCATACTTGGACTCCCCAAACTCCCGGGCGTGGTGCTTGACGGGAATCTGAATGATACGCGCACCTTCCAGGTGGGCCAGTACCGGTATGAAACGGTGAAGCTCTCCGTAAATGCCCATATCTTTGGCAATCTCAGACCGGAAAACCCGGAGCGCACAGCCATAGTCTTTCAAGTGTACCCCGGAAGAGTTGCGGATGATAAAGTTGGCGATCATGCTCGGGATTTTGCGGAGTATCCAGCCGTCTTTGCGCTTGGCCCGCTCCCCTGCCACCATATCATAATCTCCTTCTTCTGCCATTTTAAGCATGGCCGGAATGTCGGAAGGGTCGTTTTGCAGGTCTCCATCCATGGTCGCGATGTACTCCCCCTCGGCGGCTTCAATGCCGGCCATTAGTGCGGCACTTTGCCCGTAGTTTTTCCGGAACTCGACCACCTTTAGTCGGGGGTGGTCAATGCTGTACAGCTCCCGCAGGGTATTGTCCGTAGAGCCATCGTCTACATAGACAATCTCGTAGTCCATCCCATCGAGTGCAGCGGTAATGCGCTCCACCAGCGGTTTGATGTTCAGTTCTTCGTTATAAACCGTGACGACGGCTGATATTTTTATAGACATAAAACTAGAATTTCACAATATCATAGACTTTCCCACCGTGCCGCATCAGGAGCTCGTCCTGTTTTTCATAGGGCACGAAGGGATATGCTTTGGGATCAATGATGTAATAAGCCGAGGTGTCGGGCGTTTCCCGGTCGATGGGAATGATGCGCCCTGCTTCACGAGTCATGTAGAAGGAGGTCATCGGCTGCCATTCGGTATCTTTATAAACGCGTAAGTCGGCCGATTGATATTCCTGCGCCACGCGCAAGGCATCTTTCCGCACCACATCCCCAAAATCATTGGCATGCCGGTCGGGCAGGGCAAACCAGTTGAAGGCAATGCGCACCACCAGCAAGACAGCCGCTATAGTCAGTAGCCGGGCCTCGCGGAACTTCCATGCTCCGTATGCCAGCGCGCTGAAGGCCACAAACAGGCTCAGGCTTTTGGCCCACAGCCAGGGCGTGGCCTGCAGGCGTTCCAGAAAGAGGGGCGCCAATGCCGCAGGAGGTAGAATGAGGCAGCAAAACAGCAGCAGCTTCATCGTCACCCGGTAGGGCCAGGGCCGGTCTTCCTTCTGCTGTTCATGCAGGTACAGCAGGGTAATGAACAGCAAGGGGATGATCATGAAAACATAGCGGGGGTGCACCTTGGGCGCCGTCCAGTACACGGTGATGTTGACCAGGAAGGTCAGGAAAATAAAGGCGATAAACGGGTGCTGCCAGACCTGTGTCCAGGACCGCCTGCGGAACAGGTACAGCGCCAGTAAGCCCCACGGCATGAAGTGGTAAACCAGCAGCTCAAAGGGGTAGGTGAACAGGTGAAAAAGCGTGAACCAGAGCGGATAACGCCCGGCGGTACGCTTGGCCGACTCGTTGAACAAAACCGAAGCTAATTCCTCCAGGCTATTATACTGCAAATAAGTCGCATAGTAGCTGCCTACCACCGCCAAAAAGACTAGCCCGCCCAGGATATGCTGCCACTGAAACAGACGGCGGAACTGCTTTTGGTACACCAACCATGCCACGATTGTAAACCCCTGAAAAACCACCGACGGGAGCCCTTTCATCAGGAAACCCACCGCGGCCAGAAAGTAAGAACCGGCAAATGCCGCCAGCCACCGTTCCCGCGCCGCCAGGTGGTAGAAGACCATAAATGACAGAAAAGTCACCCAGGAATAGCTGATGTCGATTAGCCCAAGAAAGGAATCGTAGAAGAGGATACGGCCACAGGTCAGGAACGCCAGTGCGCTCAGGAAAGCCATCTCGTGGCTGAAATGCTTACGCACAAAGTAGTAGATCGTACCACAATACAGCAGGAGGAAGGCCACGGTAGGGATGCGGACAGACCATTCGTCCATACTGCCGGTCAGCTGGAAAACACCCAGCAGCATCCAGTTGTAGACCGGTGGTTTTTTGTAGTAAAACGCCCCGTGCAGCTGTGGTACGATATAGTTGTCGGACAGCCGCATTTCCAAAGCCACCCAGGCCCGAAGCGCCTCATCATCGATGAGGGTAAGCACGCCCAGGTTGATGAGCAGGGCGGGCAGTACCAGTAAAAGGATGAGCCCGTAAAGCCAGCGTTGGTAGCGTTCTGTATTGCGGTCCAAAAACTTCGGTTTTCAAATTTGGGGGCAAAAGTACGCTAAGAACTTGGCTTAAAACTACTTACATGGAGATTAATTCCTTTTCGGGGTAGGTTTTTCAATGCCAGGGCGAAAAAAGGGTGCGATTCGGTGGTTTCCATACCGGTACGATGCACCTGGAAGCAGGCTATTTGTGGAAAGAGCTTACGAAAGCCCCGCCTGACAAGGAGAAAAACCATTATATTTCCGCCAAATCAATACGCCACATGCCAAAAGTAACGCTCAACAGCACCCACGAATTCACCAAAACCTTCCACGCCGAAGACGTTGCCCTATTTGCCGGGCTTTCCCAGGACGACAACCCCATCCACCTTGATGAAGCCTACGCAAAAGATACAGTTTTCAAAGCCCGGGTAGTGCACGGGGTGCTGCTGCTTAGCATGTTCTCTAAGATATTTGGCACGATATACCCGGGACAGGGTGGCATCTATATGTCACAAAGCGCTGAATTCCTCCGCCCCGCCTACATAGGCGATGAGCTTACCGCCAAAGCAACGCTGACCAGCTTTGAGGATAAGAAAAAACAGGGGGTGTTCTCCTGCCAGGCTTTCAACTCCAGAGGCAAGCTGTTACTGAATGGGGAGGCGAAAATACTATTCCCCAAGGCGTTTGAAGTGTAGCAAGCTAACCGTTGTGAACAGGGGCAAAGCCATGGGGCGTAATGAGGATTGGCGAAAGCTACAAGTCATTTTCCTATCTGTTCCAAATAAGCTTCATTCTCCTCCATGAAATCAGCGTAGGCTTTCAGGAGGTTGCTCTCGCTGTCGATAATGTCCATGAGCAGGTACGTAAAACGAGTTCTTGTTTCTGCACTGCTGTCATTGACGTGCCCATAGGCAAAATCAGCCAACCGGTTTATTTTAGCCGATAGGATATCAGTGACCTGCTCGATTTCCAGCAAATACGCAATAAGCTCGAAGTCGAGCAGTTCTGCTTTATTCGCTACGAAAAACCGCAAACTGATGTTCTTGACCGTAGCGACCTGAAAGCCCCCGAGGCTGTAAAGGATTTCCCCAAGGGACTGCTTTTTATCCATGCTGTCGCGCTCAAAAAAATCGTAGATTTCAATGTGGCGGTTCAGCACCGAATCCAGAGCCGTTTTATTTGAATTGATCTCATTTTCGATGGCCAGCAGGGTCTTTTCGAGGTAGGCTTCATTGTCCTGCTTCTCTTTGTAATTGTTGATGGAAACGGCAATCAGCACCCCAATGACTACGATACCAATTTCCTGGAGGAAGTATACAAGGCGATTGTTGCTTTTCATGCTTGTCCGGTGTTTGAAGGTTTGTATGGCTTTGTTTTTACTCTTTCTAAGACGATTTGATGTTCTTCCGGGTGCATCGCGAACGCAGAGTTCAAGATAAGGCCGATTTCACACTTTACCAATGTGAAAAAGGACCGACCAGCCAAGAGATGACCGTTATAAAGCCTCAATAGCGATTCCGCAAACGCCGTCTCGGCGGCTACCGCATTCAAGGAAGGTAAAACGATGGGAAGCTTTCCATTTTCCACCCTTCATCAGGTTTTATTTTTTAGCTTAGAGCCATTAAAAGATGAATCATGTTGCTACACATTATGCTTGGTTTTCAGGCCTTACTGACGATGGCTGTGCTGCCAAATGAAAGGATTACAGGAGAAGACATGAAAAACAATACGCGTACGCATACGCAGCCTGCCGAACCCACCGGGGATGACCTTACGACCATGATGCGGCGTTATACCGCCTATAACCACTGGGCCAATCAGCAGCTTGCGGAGTGGTTGCGCACCGCCTCAGAAGAAGACCTGCACCGGGAAATCGAATCCAGTTTTTCCAGCCTACAGGAAACGGTACTGCACATTTGGAGCGCTGAGCACCTCTGGCTGCAGATTGTAAAAGATGAATCCGCGGAGAACAACCCTGCCAAGCATTTTAATGGCAGCAAAGAGGACCTGCTCAAGGGCTGGTTACAGGCCTCCGAAAACTTTAACAACCACGTACAAACTATGTCTCTTGAAGACCTGCAAGCCAAACGCCCGAAGTCGCGCGGAGAGGGCTATACGGTCATTGCCGATATGATCCATCACTGCATGAACCACAGCACCTACCACCGGGGGCAGCTGATCACGATGGGGCGGCAGGCAAGGTTGGGCAGCCCTCCCAGGACGGATTTTATTTACTATGTTGGCCTGTCTGGTGAATAAATGTTGAGGGGAAGGCTATTACAGACCAGCCTAAATATCTTTTCATTCCATACCCATAAAACCTCACTATGACATCGTACTCACCAACCGCTCAATTTTACGATACAATCTTCGCTCGCGCAGAAAAAGACCAACAAGAAGCGTTCCTCCGGCAATTGTTTGAACGAGACGCTTCCCTATGTGCAAGTTTTTGGGCTTTTATCAACCCACTACCACAAAGCAGTATAGTGGAAGTCGAGGCGCTGTCTGCCGAAATAGCCAAAATGCAGGAAAAGACGCTGCACTACCCCTGGGATATTCTATTTGAGATGGACCCTGTAGCGGATGAGTACAGTTCAGAGCTTACGGACCTCATCGACCGGGAAATCATAGGACCCTATCAGCTAAAAATGGAAGTAGCTTGCCGCACGGGAGATTTGTGCTCAGCCCTAAGCTATTTGCGTATTATCGAAAAAGGCACCAACGTCGATTGGGAGAACGCCGAAGAACCCGGCAGCCATCATATTGCTGAGGTAAAAGAGCATATCTGTTATCAATTTGATTTTCTGAGAAGCTGCTTTCTCGACTATATTTTTTCTGTAGACGCGGTCAGTCAGGGCATCACACAGGCGAAAACGTATCAGGCTGACGCCAATGGTTTTTTTGACTACTCTGTAGAATGGGGAGGAGTTTTGGAGGTATTTGAAGACCGGCTCCTGGAGTAGCGGTAAATGCAAAAGCCCCGGAGTATTAAATCCGAGGCTTTTTGCGGTCCGGACGGGAAAGCCGGAAAACACACCTAAGCCTTTGTCTATCAATTGAAAAGGATTAAATATATGAAGCGTAGTGCAAAGATTGGTGCAAAAAACTGCAAAAAGGGAAACCCATTAATGCGTCAATCACATTGCCCTATTGCACTCAAAATAGTCACATCACGTGGGGATAAAGTTCAATTTTGTAATTTAGAGGCAGGTATCAAACCGGCATACGGTTGAAGTTTTAACCGTTTTTTTGTCCTAGTAGAATACATTATCAAAAGATACATACAAATGCAATTTTTACATCCTGCTGTATACCAATGTCTTTTGAAGAAAAAAAGCACTTCACGGGTCGGAGAGGCCTCTGGCTCGAGAGGTGACTACGACAAAATCTGGCCAATCTATCGCTACGTAAGCGATGTCGGAGAGGCCTCTGGCTCGAGAGGTGACTACGACTATAGTTCTCGAACCACACGGGCGAATTTGGACGTCGGAGAGGCCTCTGGCTCGAGAGGTGACTACGACTCCGAATCCTCTTACAGCCTCGCTACCGCGTACTGTCGGAGAGGCCTCTGGCTCGAGAGGTGACTACGACAGAAAGAGGGCAAGTACAGTTCCATTTGTACTTGCCCTCTTTTTTTGAGTTCAACTAATTGGTACTCTCGCTTCCTGCTTTCTTAACCGTTGCGAAACTATCCCAGATTGGTCGAATCTGGAATTGCGATTTGACCTATTCTGGTATACATCTCCCGTCAAACCTTTCTGAAGACTCAGGACCCGAACCCAAAGTCCCATCTTTCCTTTTCAGAATACCCCGACGATCAAGACAATATTACTGTCCTAGCCACTCCCCAAACCGGGAGCCTATCGGACTTGAGAGCGATTATTACTAGAGCGTACATCAAAAGTGCCCTAGTCACTCCTCAAACCGGGAGCCTATCGGACCAACCACAAGCTGGCCCTCCGTGTGAACCAGGTTAGTCCTAGTCACTCCTCAAACCGGGAGCCTATCGGACCAACCTGTTCGAGTCAGGGTATAGAACTAATTATTGTCCTAGTCACTCCTCAAACCGGGAGCCTATCGGACCAACCTGTTCGAGTCAGGGTATAGAACTAATTATTGTCCTAGTCACTCCTCAAACCGGGAGCCTATCGGACAAAAAGAGTGCGAAGGCTGCACAGTACATGAAAAAGAGTCCTAGTCACTCCTCAAACCGGGAGCCTATCGGACGAATTCAATATGTCGCAGCGTTTTTTGATAGGATGCGTCCTAGTCACTCCTCAAACCGGGAGCCTATCGGACTTATGATGTGGTAGAGAAGGCACTGGCGCATATCCGTCCTAGTCACTCCTCAAACCGGGAGCCTATCGGACCAGCCTTTTGAGTTAGCTATTGGCACGTGAAACTTATTGTCCTAGTCACTCCTCAAACCGGGAGCCTATCGGACCAATAAAGATTGAAAAAGACACAAAAAGAATTGGCGTCCTAGTCACTCCTCAAACCGGGAGCCTATCGGACACCTCATCTAAAAGCGACGATAAAAAAGAGCCCAATAGTCCTAGTCACTCCTCAAACCGGGAGCCTATCGGACTCAATCTGGTGGCAGTGCTCATCCGGTACGGCTTCCGTCCTAGTCACTCCTCAAACCGGGAGCCTATCGGACTCGAAGAGGTGACGATGCCGAGCGCAAACAAAGACGGTCCTAGTCACTCCTCAAACCGGGAGCCTATCGGACGCTAAGTACAACAGCGTTGAGTTGTGCCCATGTAGTTGTCCTAGTCACTCCTCAAACCGGGAGCCTATCGGACATATTGATAGTCTTCGCCCCGAAGTACCTGCACTTCGTGTCCTAGTCACTCCTCAAACCGGGAGCCTATCGGACCTAAAGCCTTGGAATCCAGCCGGGTATATGAATATTAGTCCTAGTCACTCCTCAAACCGGGAGCCTATCGGACAGGTAAAATGTCTAATATGAAAATCGTGTAGTAAGAGTGAGTACTTCCAATACTTAACTTTACACTTTCCATACTCGATAGAATTAATTACTGAAAAATTTAAATTCTAAGAATAATTTTCAAAATTCTCACTTGGTAAAAACAGAGGCCTGTCGCCAACTTCCCTATGGCTCACTTGCCAATCTGGTTTAACTCTAAGCCTTCGCTCCAGAGTAGAGAAAATTAATCAAATACCTGAGATTTTTCTAAAAATGCACATAAAAAATATATATTTACCAAAATCACATTATCAGTGAATACCGCACCCTCCTGACTACCATTGTATGGCACGGAAAGTGGCTTGTATCCGGTTTCCTAACCTGCGCAGCTGTAAGGATACAGTCTAATTTTTACCCAAACCAAATTTTTGAAATGACAAATACGCCGAAACGCCGAACGCTTCACAGACACCCATCCTACTTTGGGGCCTTTCTGAATATCGCACGTCACAATGCATTTATGATCATGGAGCATTTGTCTACCAAATATGATATGGAGGACAAAAACACCCTGGATGAAGCTCAGCTCCCAAATGCCAAACTATTTGGCTGCCTGAAGAAAAGATATGGCAAGCCAGATGTTACAGAAGGTGTCTCGCGCGACTTAAGAAGATACTTCCCATTCCTTAATTACCCTCTATTCCTACACCTAGAAAAGCAGCAAAACGCGGAACAGGCTGCTACCTATGACATCAATCCTGAAGATATAGAGTTTACGCTTAAAGGCTTTTTCAGGTTGCTCAACCAAATGCGTAACAACTACTCGCATTACATTTCTAACACAGACTACGGTAAGTTTGACAAGCTCCCCGTACAAGATATTTACGAAGCCGCTATTTTCAGGCTCCTCGATAGGGGAAAACACACTAAAAGGTTTGACGTCTTTGAAAGTAAGCATACAAGGCACCTTGAAAGCAACAATAGTGAGTATAGGCCCAGAAGCCTTGCAAACTCTCCAGATCATGAAAACACGGTTGCTTTTGTCACCTGTCTCTTCCTGGAACGCAAATACGCCTTTCCTTTTCTGAGCAGACTGGATTGTTTTAGAAGTACTAATGATGCAGCAGAAGGAGATCCCCTAATCCGGAAAGCAAGCCATGAGTGCTATACTATGTTTTGTTGCCGGCTTCCACAACCGAAACTGGAAAGCAGTGATATTCTGCTAGACATGGTCAATGAACTTGGGCGGTGCCCGAGTGCTTTGTACAACTTGTTGTCAGAAGAAGATCAAGCACGCTTTCACATCAAGCGAGAGGAGATAACCGGTTTTGAAGAAGACCCTGACGAAGAGCTCGAACAAGAGATTGTATTAAAACGGCACAGTGACCGTTTCCCTTACTTTGCACTTCGCTATTTTGATGATACAGAGGCTTTTCAAACCTTACGGTTTGATGTATACCTGGGCAGGTGGAGGACCAAACCGGTTTATAAGAAACGGATCTATGGTCAAGAGCGGGATAGAGTGCTTACCCAATCTATCCGAACCTTTACAAGACTAAGCCGGCTTCTTCCTATCTACGAAAACGTAAAGCATGATGCTGTCCGACAGAATGAAGAGGATGGCAAATTGGTAAACCCCGATGTAACATCCCAGTTTCACAAAAGCTGGATCCAAATAGAAAGTGATGATCGTGCTTTCCTCTCAGACAGAATTGAGCACTTTTCGCCTCATTATAATTTCGGAGATCAGGTCATCGGTTTGAAGTTTATCAATCCTGATCGGTATGCCGCTATTCAAAATGTATTTCCAAAGCTACCAGGAGAGGAGAAGAAAGATAAAGATGCAAAACTCGTTAATGAAACAGCAGATGCAATAATTAGCACCCATGAGATCCGTAGCTTGTTTTTATACCACTACCTAAGTAAAAAGCCTATTTCAGCAGGGGACGAGAGAAGGTTTATTCAGGTAGATACGGAGACTTTTATAAAGCAGTATATAGATACGATCAAACTGTTTTTTGAAGATATCAAATCAGGCGAACTACAACCTATTGCCGATCCGCCCAACTACCAAAAGAATGAACCCTTACCCTATGTGCGCGGAGATAAAGAGAAGACCCAGGAAGAGCGGGCTCAGTATCGAGAGCGGCAGAAGGAAATTAAAGAAAGAAGGAAAGAACTTAATACGCTGCTTCAGAATAGGTATGGCCTGTCTATTCAGTACATTCCCAGCCGGCTTAGAGAATACTTGTTGGGTTATAAAAAGGTCCCCTATGAAAAGCTAGCGCTTCAGAAACTTAGAGCGCAGCGTAAGGAAGTCAAAAAGAGGATCAAGGATATCGAAAAAATGCGCACCCCCAGAGTAGGTGAACAGGCAACCTGGCTCGCAGAGGATATCGTTTTTTTGACTCCGCCAAAGATGCACACGCCTGAAAGGAAAACTACCAAACACCCACAGAAGCTCAATAATGATCAGTTCCGGATCATGCAATCTTCCCTGGCGTACTTTTCCGTAAATAAGAAAGCAATTAAAAAGTTCTTTCAGAAGGAGACGGGGATCGGTCTGTCAAATAGAGAAACAAGCCATCCGTTTCTGTATAGGATCGACGTTGGGAGGTGCAGGGGTATTTTAGACTTCTACACGGGCTACCTGAAATACAAAATGGACTGGCTAGATGATGCAATCAAAAAAGTTGATAATCGTAAACATGGCAAGAAGGAGGCTAAAAAGTATGAAAAATATCTACCCTCATCCATTCAGCATAAGACTCCTCTTGAATTAGACTACACCCGCCTGCCTGTTTATCTACCAAGAGGCTTATTTAAAAAGGCAATTGTCAAAGCGTTAGCTGCACATGCCGATTTCCAGGTCGAACCAGAGGAAGACAATGTAATTTTCTGTCTGGACCAGCTCTTGGATGGCGATACCCAAGATTTCTATAATTGGCAACGGTACTATCGCTCTGCGCTAACGGAAAAAGAAACTGATAACCAGCTTGTCCTCGCCCATCCCTACGCAGAGCAAATATTAGGTACAATTAAGACACTGGAAGGTAAGCAGAAGAACAATAAGCTTGGGAACAAGGCGAAACAAAAAATCAAGGATGAACTTATAGATCTAAAAAGAGCAAAACGGAGGTTACTAGACCGGGAACAATACCTACGGGCTGTACAAGCCGAAGATCGTGCACTATGGCTAATGATACAAGAGCGGCAAAAGCAGAAAGCTGAACATGAGGAAATCGCCTTTGATCAGCTCGACCTTAAAAACATCACTAAAATCCTAACAGAGTCTATTGATGCCCGACTCAGAATACCGGATACCAAAGTAGATATTACGGATAAGCTTCCGCTCCGTAGATATGGAGATCTGCGCCGTGTAGCTAAAGATCGCAGACTGGTCAATCTCGCCTCTTACTACCATGTTGCAGGTTTATCCGAAATCCCCTATGATCTTGTGAAGAAAGAACTGGAAGAGTACGATCGCCGTAGAGTGGCCTTTTTTGAGCACGTTTATCAGTTTGAAAAAGAAGTATATGACCGCTATGCCGCAGAACTTAGAAACGAAAATCCGAAAGGTGAGAGTACTTACTTCAGTCATTGGGAGTACGTAGCTGTTGCGGTAAAGCACTCTGCTGATACTCATTTTAATGAACTCTTCAAAGAGAAAGTTATGCAATTGCGTAACAAGTTCCACCACAATGAATTCCCCTATTTCGACTGGTTATTGCCAGAGGTAGAAAAGGCGAGTGCCGCTCTATACGCGGATAGAGTCTTTGATGTGGCAGAGGGCTACTACCAGAAAATGCGTAAATTAATGCGACAGTAAAAACAGAACGATCATGGATGAAGGGACGCTTTTGATAAACATTTTGACCGGCCCCGCAAAAGACAAACCGCTATGGTTTGAATTCATAGGCATCGGTGTGACTATCAGTTTAGCAGCTTGGGGCTATTTGCGTGCTTTTGGGGCTTGGGAAAAACAGAAAAAGCGAGAATTAGAGCTTCAGCACAAACAGAGAAAGCTTGAAATCAAGCTCCAATTTGAGAAGCAGCGGTATGAACATGAATTGAAAGCGGCAGAGGGGGTATGGCCTTTGCTAGCCTACTTTTCTTTGTGGGAAAATGACAAGAGCGTATTTGTAAAGCGTGGAGACCATTGGTACTTTCGCCAAGAGCAGGGGCGCGAATACATTTTAGCGCTTTCTGAAAACTTCTTCAATAAAGGGTATGGTGTTTTTATGCCTGGCCCTGCCAAGGAAAACCTCTATCATTTCCGTGGTATGATCTACAAACTCCTTCAGGATTCCAAATCTAATGGCAATGATAATAATGAAGTTCTTCTTAAGAACCAAAGCATGGTTCAAAAGAAGGACAAACAGGCAGCCCCCAATAAGAAAAGTGTAGAGCAACTTAAAGATGAGATCAATGCCAGTCTTAGGAATATGCTGCAAAAGTCAGAGATTGATCTGGATTAGTTAGTAGAGAATAAAAACCTATACTGTACATCTTCAATGGTCTTTATCCCTCTTAGATAAAAACCCAACCCAAATGAAACTACCCATCCTGGCAATTGCGACCCTTCTATTCGCCCTTCCAGCCTTTGCCCAATCCCCGTATGATTTCGACAGCGAGCTTTCTGACATCGCCCGGTCCTTCAGAAATGATATCATGGATGAGTATCAGTGTCAGCGGCTGAAAGGAGATGCCGGGGATCTCGCTAACGAAATTGAAGACGCAATAGAGGAAGACGACGAGTATTCCGATGCCGAGATGCGTCAACTCGGACAGCTAAAGAAGGAAGCAAAAGCCTTGGAACAGTTCATTGCAGCCGTAGGGAATTGTGCAAACTACCTTCCAAGTATATCGGAATTCCATTTAGCGAATCAAAGAGTAAGGGCTGATGTTTCGTATGTGTCCAAAGACCAGTACTGTGTAGATTTTGTGGTGGCTGGGATCGGCAACTATGTGGCGTACCTGGCAGTCAATAGCTCCCCTAATAATTATACCGTTTCCTACAAATGGAAAGCACCAGGTGGAATGGACAGTGGAAATGGTACTATGGGGCTTCCAAAGTCCAGCGTGAGGCACATATATAACAATAGAGAGGAGGTCAATAAAACCCGGATTTCTGTTTATGGGGTGAGTTGCAAGGAATTTTAGTGACCCTACTTCTTTTTATCTATTGATCCACCACCGAACAAGACCCGATGTACTGCAATGGGTGATTTTAACTTCAAAAGCCGCGATCAGATTGAAGCCCTGCTTAAGGATGCTTACAGCACGACTACGACCCAGGGCCTGCTGAGTATGATTGAGAGCATAAAGCAGGAAAGGGATCCTTTCTTTTTAACCTTGGCTGAGCTGGATCAGATTTTCCGCTGGAAGCTAAGAGGGCAGTATGGCCGGCAACAAAGCCAACGGTCTCTCATCACAAACGAGAATGCAAGGTTAATTACCCAAACGACTTTCAGCTTTACCAATGCAAGCGAGAGTCTTGAAATAAAATCCAAAATACTCATCCTTACTGTTCTACCTGGAGTGGGCGTTCCAGTCGCCTCTGCAATTTTGGCTATGGTATTTCCGGAGTCCTATGGTGTAATAGATACCAGGAACTGGAAGGTATTATATGGAGAGGACAAGAACTACTTTACCCACAACGACTATATTTTATACCTAACCGACCTTAGGGCGCTCGCCCATAAATGGAGCTTTACTGTACAGCAGATAGATTTAGCGCTTTGGAAATATTATGAGATTTTGTCATAATTGAGTCTAGTAAGATTGGCACCTCCGGCTTGGAGCGATTATCCGGTTCATAAGTTGAATGTGGAAACCATACTAAGCTCAAGCCGATTGTTTGAACCTGACAGCTTCCAAAAGCTTTCTTTTTTACCCTGATCACTGCCATAATTCCTGCAGACTATCTTCCTATTGAGCGGGCTATCAATGCGGCAGATACAGACTTTCTGTAAAATTGTTGGACATGTCACTCTTTTTGTATATATTTGCAATGGACGTTGGCCCGTCTATATTTTTTGAACCGAAAGAATGACAAGTCATTCTAAAATGAAATTTAATGAATCAAACCAACCCTAATCCGCTGTTACTCAGCCTAAAAACTGTGGCGATCAAAATCGATGTCAGTACACGTACAGTAGTTCGCATGCATCAAGAAGGTAAGATAAGGCTGTACCGCATGGGCGGCAAATTATTTGCCAAAAAGGATGAGTTAGAGGAGGATATCGAAAAGATACTCGAACCATTAAGCCCTAAATGAAGAGGGAGCACCAACCCTAATTGGTGCTCCCTCTAAGTCAATCTTTTTATGAATAATAACAACCTGAAAATAGCTTTTTCTGAACTAAAATGCAAATCTGCAGACTGTCCGGAGTCGTACAAACGTGATTCAGATATTAGAAGCAGAACCGCCCCAACTTGCCATTCAATGGAGGGGCTTCCATCAGCAATTTCCCTTAGCGGGAGGATCAAGGAAGCCTTGTCAATAAGGGACGTGCTTAATATTTACAAGCGGCTTGCAAATAACTGCTCATCGGAAAAGTAAAGAGCTATATCAGGGTCATAATTAGCTATGGAAACACTAAATCAATTCATCCAAGACCAATTCCGTGAACTAGGTCTCAATGACGAGAATAACAAAATAACCGTCCATAACCCGGAAGCAGAACACCCGGAGCCTAGAACCAAAACCATCCCCTGCTTCGAAGCAGACCGGAGAGGTAATCTGAAGATCAACTTCTGGACGATCGACAGGGAGCTCATACCTTATTATAAAGAGGGAACTGGAAAGATGAGCCATGTTAATTCCAAACTGGCCTTCTTCCATCAGATCCGGCTAAAAGAGCCAAAGGGCGATCAGAAATACATTATCCCGAATGGGCAAGGGACTTACCCCTATTTTCCTCCTCCCCTATGCGAGGCCTTTGAACAAAAGAAAAAAATCAAGACCCTTTTTCTCACAGAGGGGGCAAAGAAGGCTTGGCGGGTCTCCTTGGCTTCCAGTGAGGTAGCTTGTGTTGGGCTGACCAGTATCACCCACTTCCGCGATGGGGAAACCAAGAAGCTTCACCACGATATTCTGAGAATCATTGATACCTGTGAGGTTGAAAATATTGTGGTTCTATGGGACGGAGACTGCCGGGATATCAGCGAAAAGGAACTGGAGGTACAAGGGGATCTCTCTCAAAGACCCAGAACTTTCTATAACGCTGCCAAGAAAATCCGCGAGCTTGCACTAGAGCACAGTTCTAAGCTGGCAATTCATTTTTATCATGTGAAATCTGATTGCTTTCCAGATCGCCCGAAAGGCTTGGATGATTTGGTCAATAGTGCAGATGCAGCGGGGCAGCTAGATGAAGTGATGAAAGAGCTATTGAATGTTGGTCAGCAGAACAGTGTATATTTTCACAAACAGATCATAACGTCGTCACTTTCAAGCTTACTTCGGTACTTCGGGTTGGGGGATATTCATGATTTTTGGCCACTGCACATGGCGAAAATTGGGGATGATCGGCCGTTCAACTTTGGGGGCGATATCTATGAGTGGAGCACAGAGACCGATTGCCTTGAACTTCGTAAACCTGCCTGGGCTAAGCGGGTGTTCCGGATAGGCGATGAATACTTTGAGCATATCGACAAACCGATTATTAATCGAGGTAATGAAGATGGTCCAAAGTTCAGAAAAGAGCTGGTAAAAAGGAATGTAGGCACGCTGAAAATGAAGTTTGGCCCAAAGTTCGCCCAGTACGTTGAGTATTTTGATGGCTTTTGCTGTATGCCAGATCACTTTGAATTTCAGCTGTCTTATGAGAGTTTCTTTAACAAATACTTCCCTCTCAGGCACAAAGCTGAGCCAGGGGAAGTGCCTTCTATCCTTCAGCTTTTCAAGCATATTTTTGGTGAGGATAAACGGGAACGAAATGGAAAGTCTTACCCCATGTACGAACTGGGATTGGACTATGTGCAACTGCTGCTTACCCGCCCCACTCAGCACCTGCCCGTACTGATCCTCTACTCGCCAGAAAACAACACTGGGAAGTCCACCTTCGGAAATCTGTTGCTCGATATTTTCGGTGACAACGCCATACAAATCAGCAATAGCGACTTGAAGTCCGACTTCAACGAACCCTTTGCCGGAAAACTTTTGGCAATATGTGAGGAGACCCTACTCGACCGAAAGGTCGATGTGGAGCGTATCAAAGCACTCAGTACGGCCCACCAAATTACCGTAAACGCCAAGAATCAGCGGCAATATTCCCTCGATTTCTTCACCAAGTTCCAGTTCTACTCCAATAATAAAAGAATGATTTACGTAACCGAGCACGATGATCGGTTCTGGATTCTTCGTGTCCCTCAGCTGAAGGAAAAAGACCCCTTCTTCCTGGATAAACTGAAGGCTGAAATCCCCGCTTTTATCCACTTCCTGAAACACCGGAAACTCCTCGCCCCCCATGAAGGGCGGATGTATTTTCATCCAGACCTTTACCTCACTGACGTTTTCGAGGATACCGTTGAGCTTAATCAACCTGGTGACGCTCGGCATTTGCGCACTCAACTTGAGGAGTTGTTTGCCGCCCTGGAAGATGAGGGAGTTGACGAGATTATGATGCCGCTCAACAGTGTTAAAAAGGAGTTCTTCCATGGTGGATTTCAATCAAGCTGGCTTAGGGAGATTTTGAAGGATCACTTAAAGGTGGAGAAGCTATTGACCGAAGATGGGACGACGAAAGTTACACGTGGAAAATACCCTAGAATCATCGAGCAGTACAATGGAGAGGAAAGCGATCAAAAAGAGAGTTACTCGCCTAAAGTCGAATGGGTAGGGTTCAACGGTCGGCCATACATATTCCGACGATCAGATTTTTTAAGCGATAAAAGCTAAGGTTTTTGTCACAATTGTCACAAGTTACCTAATCTACTATATAGTTCTGTATTTCAGCACTTTAAAAGCTGTTACAAAATGTTACAAGTTGTTACAAATGTTACAAAGTCAATAAACCACTTCGACGGTGTTACAAAAGACGTTACAGGATGTGACAGGACATGTAACAACTTAATGTTTTGTTTTTCAGCATATTAAGCAGTTGTGACAATTGTTACAGGATTTTGGAAAACTCATGAAAGAATAAAATAAACGAAACGGCTTTGCTGAAAATCAAGACTTATGAAACAACTAAAAACACTACCCCAGAACCCCGAGTTCTTCGCAGTGTACGCCATTCTTATCGCGACCCTCTCCCGGATTAAAACAGCTGCCCAGGTGGTGAGCGGGTTCACAGAGGTGGGGATCATCTACACGGCCTCCTTTTCGCTGCTAGTGCCTCTTTTTCCGAATCTAGCCTTCTTAGGGGCTTTATCTATTGCCGTCCTCAGTACGCTAATTATTGAAATGGGACTGAGGGTTTTCGCTCCTAAAGCCGTTGACGCTATTCTGTACAAACGGTACACCAGTATGCACCTCCCAATGACCATCTTGGTATGCCTGATAACGGTTGTTCTCCTGGGTACTTCCGGAGTGTTGTCGTTCAAAAACTCAAAGGTTATCGTTGACCGGTTTGCACCCGTTCCTGCTCAGGTGTCAACCTCCCCTATTGATAGCGTGTACGCACAAACAGAACGGGAGCAGCGTACACAGTTTGCGCAGGACAGTACGGACATCGTACGGCAGTTTAACGAGGAATTGGCTACCATAACCCATGCATTCGATCAACGCATTGCCGCTACATCGCGTGAACTGACCAATTTTCGCCGCCGGGAGATCCGGACCGGGCTAAGTTTCGCCACTAAGAAGGATCAACTGAATTTAAAACAGGACGAATTAAAGGCAGAACACGCTCAAGCTGTGGCTGCACTTCAAAAGCAAAAAAATTCAGCGTTAACAGGTCTAAAGCAGGAGAAAAAACAAGCGTTAACCCTTGTAAACACTGCGTATACCGCCCAGGTCGATAGTATTCACAGGTTGAACTTGTTAAACCGTCAAAAAAGATCACAGAATGTAGATAAGTATGGTCTGGGGCTGGGATGGTTTACACTTGTTTGCCTACTCATATTTCTGACAGCAGTTATTCTTGAACGTGTACACGCAAAAGGCTCCGGAATTGTAGAAAAGGTGGAGATCAGCCAGTACGATTTCATGCCCCCCGTTTGGGTGAACGCCTGGCAAGCACTGCGTGAACGGATAAACTATCAAGTCCAGGAGCGCATCAAGCGTTTCCAGGACGCTACACCCCCTGCACCGCTTCCTGCAAACAAAGAAGAACTGTACGACCCAACGGCAATCAATAACCTAACCATTACGCTTAAGCTCGATCAGGAGTCGGACGATCAAAAAGAGAAGGTCGTCATTATCCCCAGTAAACGAAGACAGATAGGTTTCCAGCAGGACAAGCACACGGCGGACACACCAGCTGCGCACACGGAAGATTCCTATGCTATTAAGGGTACACCAACGCATGCTGACCTCCGGCAGTGGAAGCGACGGCTAAAAGACTACAAAAAGCGCCTGGGACGTCACATGCAGAAAAAATTGGCGGCTGAGCGAAAAGGTGAACAAGCTGGTAAGCGTACACTAGACGCAATCGACAATAATCAGAAATGGGTGGAACATTATACCCGGCTGATCCAAGAGTTCTCAACTTCAAAATAGGCCAGATGGAAGAAGAAAGCAGATTCCTGGAATCCTTACAGAACCTGGTGAACGTCCTCGTGAACGAACGGCGTACCGTACACTACCTTATTGATCGTGTTGACCCAAGTGAAAACAGGAAAGCAGGGAGCCGATCACAGCGGTATACATTCCAATGCCTCAACTGTCAAGAAATTGTTTCGAAAAAGGCTCGCGCAAAATACTGTGATCCTCTGTGCCGGAAACAAGCAGAACGCAAACGGGAGAAAGCACTTACTTTTTTTATAAGCCATCAGGAAGAACTCGTACCCGTAATAAAACAGTTGGCGAACGAAGTGCTACTTTGCCGTGACAAGCGCCCTGCTGATTCCTTTAAGGAAAAACAGAAACTGCCGTGACAGCAGTGTGCACTTTTGTGAACGCTAAGTGAACGCTCCTAAATTGGGGTAAACAAAATCTAGAAATTATGGCACGCAAAGTTCACATCGGAGCACGAATTGAACCCGATCTTTACTCCGCTATCACCCAGGAAGCAATAAAAAAGGGTGTGACATTGTCTGAAGAGGTCAGCAGGCTGCTCAATAATGGGCTTTCAAATAATGATTACGCAAGACCGAGTTCCCTCCACTTCCTGTACGGCTATTTCCCTACCTCTTGGGTACAGGAACTATTTTTCAGCATTTCAGAGGAGTATGAAGAATGGTCAGGAGAACCTTCCGTTCAAGAGTTTTGCTCTGAGCTGGCTGACCGTACAGAAGCCCTTGTTGAAGAGGGAGTTGATACAGAAGACAGGCTCAGAACAATGCCAAGACTACCCAAAGATTTGGAAGAAGCGCTGGAAGAACTGTTGTACGATCTGACCAAGGAAGCGGACGATCTCACCGACCGGAAATCCTTCTTCCTCCAATGGGCTAATCTGCTGCGAGAGGCTTCCGGAGATGCGAATGAAGAAGCCGAAGACGAGGAAGGGGCGCACGAACTGATCCTGCAATTTGAAGCGGAAGACATGGCTCAAATCCGCAAATTCCTTGTCCGAAAAGGACTGGATGCCGATGAAGAGCTCTACACGGCTCTGTCCCAGTATATGTACAAACTGTTGGGCAAGGCGCTTGTGCGGGAAGCTGGCCCGTTATTGTTAGCCTGGAATGGGGAAGAGGAGATGGCGAAAGTGGGGGAGCGGTTGCAGAAGGCTGGATTCTGGAAACCAGATGTTGGCCTTTAATCCCCACTGTTTCTCCATCATGTGAACGGTCTTTCTGTTTTTAGTCGCGCTTTGCTTCTATCCTTTTGTAATTAAGTTTCTTCGTTGGTTACATTTAACCCTCTATATAAGTCCATAGAAAGTAAAGAAAAAGGAGAAGGAAAGCGAGACTAAAAAATATCACCATGTCAATAGGAACGGGTTCGTCAGAAGTAACTTCCTTTATTTTGCCGCTTAAAACAACAATAATATCTCCATTCGTAGTTGGGTACTCTCCATCAGGAATGGGAGTTTGATGGTCTTCTGCAGTTACTTTTAAGCCTGGGATCGTATAGTCTCCTGGAAATTGATTGTTTTCCCAAATAATGAGCTTCGAACCTGTTTTAGTTATCAGTTCCCGATAAGACCTCCTGGCTTTATTGGCATCACTATACTTTGAATCTGAATAAGTTGACCCTTCTTCCTTTTCACTAATGCGTTGTTCTAGGTACCTTCCAATATTCAAATCTGGCAGAAGATTCACATTTGCCAGTGGCAGAAGCTGCTCTGTACCTTCTTTCCGAAGCAGCAGCACGGTTTTATCCAGAAACCCCTGATTATACATCCGTCTTTTTCCCTCATAATCAATAAGCAATGACTGCATAGAGGGGAGGTACTCCCAACGACCGGTTGCTACCTCGCCTTGCTTTGTGACGAGTAGCTCATTGTTGCGACGGAATAAATAAGTGACCTTTGCCTCATCATCATCCATGTAAGCCCAGGGAATTTCCACAAAGTTTGCTTCATCATTCAGTTGTTTGCTGTATCGCTGCAACCGGGGAAGTATAGACTGAAGGTAGGATTGCATAGTTCTTTGCTTTGGACAGAATGCTAAAGCTATCTTCTATTTGCTTAAATTGCAAATGTGAAGCTGCATGCTCCGGTGTTACTGTCCCTTGGTTGGTCAGGCTTGAGTACAGATCAAAAACTTTATTTTGATCATGGCTATACGACTTGTGTGAAAGTGCTCATTCAGCGCTTGAAAGGGCTAAAAACCGTGTTTTGGAGGTTTGGTGCATGGCGTGGGCTGTGGACAGCTGCAAAATGCGGCTTGCACAGACGGCACCACAGTGGCTCCTGGCGGCTTAAATCAAAAACCAGCAACCTACGAAGGTGCTTTTTACTCAGCCTGTCCCGCTCTGCGGGAGATTGCCATTTAGGTGCACCGACTTCAGAAAAAATTAAAAAATGGAAATCAAAGTCATTCAATGGAACATTTCGTATAACTGCAAAACAGATAAAATCTCAGCTTTCCTAAATGAAAAAATAGAAGGTCATACCATAATCTGTCTACAAGAAGTCCTCGAGTCTTTTAAAAATGATATTGTTGAACAGTTGAATCCAACTGACTACAAATTCAGTTTAGACTTGAGGAAACCTGGCAAACTTGAGGGACGAAATAGAAAACTAGGACTATTAACAATGAGTTTCGGTGGAACAATCTCTATTTCACACCTTTTGGAACGATCTCTTTTACCTGAAAGAACTCTGGCAACAACCATCGAATTTGAGAAAATCAAAATCAAAATTCTAAGCTTCCATTCTCTAACAGGAGTGGACTACAAACGTGGAAAGTCTAGTCAATTCGCATCTATTGCAGAATACCTAATGGAAAACGAAGTTGACTTCTTTTGCTGTGATGCAAATGAACCAAGAACAGACTCTTTTGAACTGTCTGAGCTCGAATTTTGGGACAATGGTGATAAAGGGAAATTTCCAAGTCTAATATTTGGAACTGAAAAAGTCCACAAACTGACAGACAGTATTCAATCGATAAAACATGAGCTAACTGAATTGCCTGTTTCATATAAGACCGGGAAAACATTTAGACGATATGACTTCATTTACAGATCAGAAAAATGGATTGTAAAGAAACTAGAATACTTGTACGAAGAAGCATTGGAGGCTACGAGCGACCATGCCTTAGTCTTAGGCACGTATAAAAGCACCTAACCAACTGTATGAGTTCATTTCGGTGAAGTTCCAAAGGAAACCATAACTAGGTAAGAAACTATTGACTTCAGCTAAAAAATAACCCGAGATTCCATATATTCGACCGGGAGACAAACATTGCCAAATGTCTACATGAATGACCAAAGAAGCCCAAATAGAAGCAACCCTGATCGAGAACCTCAAAGCGCTCAAATACCACTACCGGCCGGATATCACTGACCGCAGGGCGCTGGAGCAGAACTTCAAAGCCAAGTTTGAAGCGCTCAACCGTGTGCGCTTGACAGAGAATGAGTTTCTGCGGCTGCGGGAGGACATCATTGAGACGGATGTCTTTGCGGCTTCCAAAAAACTGAGGGAGCGGCAGTACTTCCAGCGGGAGGATGGTACTCCTTTGAATTATACGTTAGTCAATACCAAGGATTGGTGTAAGAATGATTACGAGGTCGTCAATCAGCTGCGTATCAATACCGAGAGTAGCCATCACCGGTATGATGTAATCTTGCTGATCAATGGGCTGCCGGTGGTGCAGATTGAGCTGAAAAGGCTCGATGTCTCGCACCGGAAAGCCATGCAGCAGATTGTGGACTACAAGAATGACCCGGGCAATGGCTATTCCAATACCCTGATGTGCTACATGCAGCTGTTCATTGTCAGTAATGGCTCCCGTACGATTTACTTTTCCAACAATAAAAACCAGCACTTTCAATTCAACGCAGACGAGCAGTTTTTGCCCGTCTATGAGCTGGCGGATGTCAATAATAAAAAGATCAATCAGCTGGAGGCCTTCACTGAGCAGTTCCTGAATAAGTGCAGGCTTGGGGAAATGATCAGCAAGTATATGGTCTTGGTGGAGAGCGAGCAGAAAATCCTCGTCATGCGGCCGTATCAGATTTATGCGGTGCAGCGAATTGTAGACTGCATACACCAAAACCGGGGCAATGGCTATATCTGGCACACGACGGGAAGCGGCAAGACGCTGACTTCCTTCAAGGCTTCCACGCTGCTCAAAGACAATCCGGATATTGAGAAGTGTCTTTTTGTGGTGGACCGGAAGGACCTGGACCGGCAGACGCGCGAGGAGTTCAATAAATTTCAGGAGGGGAGCGTGGAGGAGAATACTAATACGGAGACCCTCGTCAGGCGTTTGCTTTCTACCGACTATGCCGATAAGGTGATCGTGACGACCATCCAAAAGCTGGGGCTTGCGCTGGACGGCACCCACAAGCGCAACTACATGGAGCGCCTGAAGCCACTGAGCGACAAACGCATGGTCTTCATCTTTGATGAGTGCCACCGCTCGCAGTTTGGTGAAAACCACGAAGCCATCAGGGAATTCTTCCCTAATGCACAATTGTTTGGCTTTACGGGCACGCCTATTTTCGATGCCAACGCTAACTACAAAGTCCGGGAGGGGGAATTTGAGCAGTACAAGACGACGAAGTACCTCTTTCAGCAGGAGCTGCATGCCTATACCATTACGCACGCCATTGACGATAAGAATGTGCTGCGCTTCCGCATAGATTACTACAAAGGGGAAGGGGACCAAAAGCCGAAGCCCGGTGAGCCTATCGCGCAGCAGGCGGTAGTCAATGCCATTCTTAAAAAGCACAACGCCGCCACCAACCAACGGAAATTCAATGCCGTACTGGCAACAGCCTCTATCAATGACGCGATTGCCTATTTCCGGCTGTTCAAAAAAGTGCAGCAAAAACGGCAGGAGGAAGACCCCAATTTTGTCCCCCTAAATATCGCCTGTGTCTTTTCGCCTCCAGCCCAGCTTGAGCAAAGCCAAAAGAACGCAACCGACATCAAACAGCTGCAGGAAGACCTGCCACAGGAAAAGGAAGACAACAAGCAAAACCCTAAAGAGAAGAAGAAGGCACTCGAGGAGATTATTGCCGATTACAACCAGCAGTACGGCACGAACCACTCCATCAACGAGTTTGACCTCTACTACCAGGATGTGCAGCAGCGTATCAAAGACCAAAAATACAGCAACAAAGACTATCCCCACAAAAATAAAATTGACCTGACCATTGTGGTGGATATGCTGCTTACCGGCTTTGACTCCAAGTACCTGAACACCTTGTACGTGGATAAAAACCTGAAGTACCACGGGCTCATTCAAGCCTTCTCACGGACGAACCGCGTACTGAATGACACCAAGCCTTACGGCAATATTCTGGACTTCCGGCATCAGGAGGATGCGGTCAACCAGGCTATTGCCTTATTCTCAGGTGAGTCTGGCCAGAATCCTAAGGAAATTTGGATGGTCGACCCGGCTCCGGTCGTGATTGATAAGTATCAGGAAGCTGTGGCAGCATTGGGCGACTTCATGCGGGAGCACAATCTCGTCAATGAGCCGCAGGAGGTCTACAACCTGCGCGGTGATGCGGCCAAGATCGCTTTTGTGAAAAACTTCAAGGAAGTGCAGCGGCTCAAAACCCAGCTTGACCAATATACCGACCTGGATGAAGAGCAGCAGGAAATGATCGAAGCCATCCTGCCCGAGGACACCTTGCAGCAATTTCGCAGCTCCTACCTGGAAACGGCGAAGGCGCTCCGAGAGATACAGCAGGAAGAAGGAGAAAATGCTCCGGAAGAAATACAGCAACTGGACTTCGAGTTTGTCCTTTTTGCCTCGGCGGTGATCGACTACGACTACATCATGAACCTGATTGCCGACAGCACGCAGCAGAAGCCCACCAAGCAAAAGATGACCAAGTCGCAGGTGATCAGCCTGCTCAAGTCCAATTCCAACCTGATGGAAGAGGAGGAAGACCTGACCGACTTCATCAACAGCCTGGACTGGAGCAAGGGCTACACGGCCGAAGCGCTAAAGCAAAGCTTTGAAGATTTCAAGGAAGCAAAGTACGAGCAGGAAATTGCGGCTATCGCTCAGGCGCACAGCCTGGAGACGGCTGACCTGAAAAACTTCGTCGCCCAGGTCATGAGCCGCATGATCTTTGATGGCGAGAAGCTGACCGACCTGCTCGAACCGCTGGAGCTGGGCTGGAAAGCCCGGAGCCAAGCCGAAACGGCATTGATGAAAGACCTGGTACCCCATTTGAAAAAACTAGCCGAAGGGCGTGAAATATCTGGATTGGCTGCTTATGAGTAACAAGAAGAGTGTAGTGCCGGAATTGCGTTTTCCGGGGTTCGGAAAAGACTGGGTGTATGAGCCTTTTAGCGAAATCTACTCGTTCCTAACGACCAATTCATTTTCACGTGCAAAATTAAATTATGAAAAGGGTAATGTCAGAAACATACATTATGGCGATATTCACACGAAGTTTTCAACCTTGTTCGATGTCTCAACAGAAGATGTTCCATACGTAAACCCCGACATATCCTTGAGAAAAATTAAAAAAGAAACCTATTGTGAGGTTGGTGATATAGTTTTTGCAGATGCGTCGGAAGATTTGGATGATGTTGGGAAAAGTATTGAAATTATCAATTTAGGCAAAGAGAAATTACTTGCAGGTCTGCATACTCTATTGGCAAGACAAAACTCGCCTCAAAAGCTGATAATTGGGTTTGGAGGTTACTTGTTTAAATCTCCTGGAATTAGATCCCAGATCAAACGTGAAGCTCAAGGCGCAAAGGTACTAGGGATTTCAGGCACAAGATTATTGACGATCAATGTGTTCTATCCTGATAATGAGTTAGAACAACAAAAAATCGCCGACTGCCTCTCCTCCCTCGACGCACTCATCGCCGCCCACCGCGACAAGCTCGATGCGCTGCGGGCGCACAAAAAAGGGCTGATGCAAAACCTCTTCCCGCAGGAGGGGGAGCGGGTGCCGCGGTATCGGTTTGAGGGGTTTGTGGGGGAGTGGGAGGAACAAGTGCTTGGAAATTTAATTGACGTAAAAGGCAGGATCGGTTACAGAGGCTACACGAGGAAGGATATTGTAAATAAAGGAGAAGGAGCAATATCAATGAGCCCTAGTAATATAGATGAAAACGGAAACTTAAACTATGAAAAGTCAACATATATCAGTTGGCATAAGTATGAGGAATCTCCCGAGATAATGCTAAAAGATGGCTTCACGGTTCTTGTGAAAACAGGTTCTTCATTTGGTAAGGCTGCCTACATAGCTGATTTAAAGGAAAAGGCTACCATCAATCCTCAGCTAGTGGTAATGAAGCCCGAGACTATTAACCCTAGATTTCTATTTCTTATGGTGTCAAATGCATCAATACAAAAGCAAATTGGGGAAGCAGTGGTTGGTGGTGCAATCCCCACATTGTCTCAAGCTAGTCTAGCTGCATTTAAAGTTGTTGTTCCCAAACTAGAGGAACAACAAAAAATCGCTGACTGCCTCTCTTCAGTAGATGAGCTGATCGCCGCGCAGGCCGATCGGATAGAACAGCTGCAGGAGCATAAGCGGGGGCTGATGCAGGGGTTGTTTCCGAAAGTAGACTAAATGCTTGTATGAGTAAAAAGCGGAAAATTCATAACTACAAGACGCTCCAAAAGGTCGCTATCAGATTGAGGTCCGATTTAAACGACCATCATTTTGTCCTCCTATATGCTCACAATGGGACAGGAAAGACCCGGCTTTCCATGGAATTTAAGGATAGAGCCAAAAAAAGAAGGCAAGACCCGGGGGCAGATACGTTGTACTACAATGCCTTCACTGAAGACCTCTTCCACTGGAACAATGACCTGGAGAATGATTCGGAGAGGCATCTAATCATCAATAGCGATTCGCAGTTTCTTCAGGGGTTCAAAGAGTTAGCCCTTGAAGAAAAGATTTTCTCCTTTCTGGAAAGATATGCAGGATTCGACTTTCGGATCAATTATGATGACTGGACCATCAGCTTCAATAAAGGAGAAGAAACCGGGATAAAGATTTCCCGGGGAGAGGAAAATATTTTTATCTGGTGCATTTTCCTGGCTATTGCCGAGCTGGCCATTGATGATGACGGTACTGGTTCTTATAACTTTGTTAGGTACATCTACATTGATGACCCCATTTCATCGCTCGATGATAATAATGCCATTGCTGTAGCTAGTGATCTGGCAAAGCTTCTCAGAAGAGGGAAAGACAAAATTAAGTTTGTGATTTCTTCTCATCACTCTTTGTTCTTCAATGTCATGTACAACGAGCTCAGAAAGCTTAGTAACAAATGCTACTTCCTCAACAAAGACAATGATGGTGGCTATAATCTGCAAGCGACTGACGACACTCCATTTTTTCATCATGTTGCTTTGTTAAGTGAACTGCAAAAGGCCTCTGACACCAATCAAATCAACACCTATCACTTCAACATACTGCGCAGTGTGCTAGAGAAGACAGCAGTATTTTTTGGCTACAGCGATTTTTCGGCCTGCCTGACTGAATTTGATGACGATTTGCTGTACTCCAGAGCACTTAACCTACTGAGTCATGGGAAATATTCTATCTATAACCCGGTTGAGATGAATGACGATAATAAAGACCTGTTCAAACGAATGCTTAAAGCGTTCACTGATCGATACGAATTCCAAATCCCTGAAATATTTGCATAAGAACTGATCGAATGACACAAAAGAGCCAACAACAACTCGGTAAAACCCTCTGGAAAATAGCGGACGAACTGCGGGGCGCCATGAATGCCGACGACTTCCGCGATTACATGCTGTCGTTTCTGTTTCTTCGGTATTTATCCCGCAACTACGAAGAGGCAGCCGAAAAAGAACTCGGGTCTGATTATCCACAACTGGAAGAAGGGGACAATCGTACGCCGATGGGCATTTGGTATGCCAATAATGCAGAAGACGTGCCCATGTTCGAGAAGCAGATGCGGCGCAAGGTACACTACGTCATCGAGCCGCAACACCTATGGAGCAATATCGCAGAGCTTGCCCGTACGCAGAGTGACGACCTCCTTATCACTTTGGAGGAGGGCTTTCGGTACATCGAGAATGAGTCATTCGAAAACTCCTTTCAGGGGCTATTCTCAGAGATCAACCTGAACTCTGAAAAGCTGGGCAAAACCCCAAAGGATAGAAACAAGAAGCTTTGTACCATCATTCAGAAAATCGCGGAAGGCATTGCCGAATTCTCCACAGATACCGACACCCTGGGTGATGCCTATGAATACCTGATCGGCCAATTTGCAGCGGGCTCGGGCAAAAAAGCGGGAGAGTTTTATACGCCTCAGCAAATCTCAACCATCCTTTCCAAGATCGTCATTCTCGACTGCCAGGATCCCAAGAGCGGGCCCAAACCTAAGTTGAATAAGGTTTTTGACTTCGCCTGTGGTTCCGGCTCTTTGCTGCTCAACGTCCGGACGCAACTGCAAGACAGCGGGGGCAGCATCGGCAAAATCTACGGTCAGGAAAACAACATCACCACCTACAACCTGGCGCGGATGAACATGTTGCTCCACGGCATGAAAGATACCGAGTTTGAAATCTTCCATGGCGATACCCTGAGGAATAACTGGGAGGAGCTGAATCAAATGAATCCTGCCAAGAAGCTAGAGTTCGACGCAATCGTAGCCAATCCGCCGTTCAGCCTGCGCTGGACACCTTCAGAAACCACAGGTGAGGATTTTCGCTTTAAGAGCTACGGTCTTGCCCCCAAGTCTGCTGCCGACTTTGCCTTTTTGCTGCATGGTTTCCATTATTTGAGCAATGATGGCACGATGGCGATCATCCTGCCACACGGCGTACTCTTCCGGGGCGGAGCTGAGGAACGGATCCGTACCAAGCTGCTGAAAGACGGCAATATCGACACGGTGATCGGGCTGCCTTCCAACCTGTTTTACTCTACGGGAATCCCCGTGTGCATCCTGGTCTTGAAAAAATGCAAAAGAGAGGATGATGTACTTTTCATCAACGCCAGCGAGCATTTTGTCAAGGGCAAGCGCCAGAATACCCTGAATAAGTCGCACATCAAAAGCATTGTGGAGACTTACAAGCACCGGAAAGAGGAGGAGCGTTATTCCCGTAAGGTGTCCATGAAGGAGATCGAGGAAAATGGCTACAACTTAAACATCACCCGGTACGTGAGCACCGCAGAGCCGGAGAAGCAGATTGATCTGGAGGAGGTAAATAAGGAGCTGGAATCCATCGAAAAGCGTATTAAGAAGCATACCGAGGAGCATAATGCGTTTTTGAGGGAGTTGGGGTTGGGGGAGATATAGGATTTCAATAGGTTTCGAATATTACCAGCTGAAAAGATGGCAGTAAAAAATCTACTTGGGCAGGTTGCCCTCATTGTTGAAAATCAAAAACGAGAAGCCAAACTAAAAGGGGAGACTTTTAATATTTTCTCTATTCTCAAAGCAGAATACAAAGAAAACCAAACGCACTCCAACTTCATCGGAGAACTTCTAAATCCCAATGGGTCGCACCTGATGGGAAGGCGCTTCCTGGTAGCTTTTTTATCCGCCATAGAGCATGATTCGCTGGATCACCAAACTACGAGCGTAACCTTAGAAAAAAGCATCGGAAAAGTTCACATCGACGAGGAAGAACCAGCAAACAGCAGAGGAGGCAGAATAGACATCCTGCTCCAAGACCGTAACAACAACAGCCTTTGCATTGAAAATAAGATCTATGCCCTTGATCAAAAGCATCAAGTGGTTCGGTACCACAACTACAACAAAGGGAAAAATACCGTTTTTTACCTGACCCTTGACGGTAAGGAGACAAGTAAAGAAAGTGCCTGTAATTTGACCCCTGATGAAGACTACAAGGTCATCAGCTACGGGAAACACATAATGGACTGGCTTGAAGAATGCCAACGGATTGCGGTTGATAGCCCCATCCTAAGAGAAAGCATCAATCAGTACAAAATACTAATCAAGAAACTAACGGGAAGAATGGAAAACCGGCATAATGAGCAGCTCATAGATAGCATATTGACCAATTTTGAGGCAGCCAAGACCGTGGCAGATAACATTACCAATGCCAGGAAAAGAGTCTGTAAGCAAGTATTTGATGCTGTGTTTGAAAGGTTGGACGAGAAGTACCGGAATCATCCTACTCTACGTGTAAGGCAAAACAACTCTGTATATGACAAATACACCCAGATTTTCATTTTCGATAACCGTTTGGATAAAGAAAGTACAGCGCTTTATTTCTTTATTAGCTCCTTCAGTGGCGACTCTCCCAATAACGATAATAGACTCTATCTTGGAATCCTGAATCCACCTCCCCATAACTCTGACTTTGCCAAACCCCCGAACACCCTAAGTTTTAATAACTATATCATTAACGAAAAGCAATTAGGCAGTTATAGGGGATACGAACCCAGCTTAGCGGACCATCGTACTATTCAAAAACTGTATACGGATAAGGATTTCAGGCAAGGCTTTATCGACTATGTCGTAGCGGAAGCGTTAGGTTATGTGGAGGAGCAGTATCCTGAGTTGGAGGTGTTTATTGAGAGTAGCAAGGGGTAAAAATGCCCAATAAAAGACCAATTACCCAAGGGGGGATATACTTCCCCAAGGTTTCAAGGGTGTTTATCAATAACTAGGGATAAATCCTTAATATTTGATGTGCATTATTTTTTTTGATGTAGTTGAGGTTTTTGTCGATTGTTTTAGCATGCTTTGATTGCCTAACAATAAGATAAAACCGAATTATCCCTTGTCTGGAGTAAACAATTCTTACGCATGTGTCGGTAATGTCTAAACATTCAGTCAACTGCTTAATTCGTACCTTTATTTGCTCTTTTACGTTACTTCCTCTATTTGCATGTTGATAGATGATGATTGATTTTCCAGCTCGGTAAGCGTCCCGGATTTCGTCAAAATATACGTACTTGATAGCCTTGGGATGTAATTTACCATAAGACTGTACTTCAATTCCATTGTCAGGGTCGTAAAAAATGACATCGCAAGCCTCTAAGGCTTTTAGGCTGTCATCATGCCAGTGAAAACGGCCTATGTTTTTCGGAATTTTTTCAGAGAAAAAAAGCGTCTTAAGGGGTAAGACATGTATATCTTGTAAATGAGAGACACTTCTGTTTTGACTGCTAACGATCTCCTTTAATTTTCGGAAAAGATCTGCGTCCGATTCAAAAAATACGCCTGATTCACTTTGGAGATAATCAACTTGCTTACCATCGTTATTATGTGTCTCGTCTTCAACAAGGCACCAATTGACACCGAGTTGTAAATCATTGCTGCACAGATTTTTTAACAGCAAGTACTTTCCGAAATCTCCGATGTCTCCTACGTAGCGGTTCTGCATTCTATTATTCTCTTTAATCTAAGCTAACAAAACCTAATTCAATACCGCACTTTACACACTTGATCATACTACACCATCTCACCCTGAAGCTACATAAGGGGCTTTATTGCAAGTCCCTATTGGCAATCTTCTCACAATGGTTCGCCAGGATAGAGAGGTACAGAGGGGTATATTTTTCCTGTGGTGGCAAATGCTCTAATGCGTTTGCAAGCTGCCTCTCAACGATTGTTTTGTCCTCCCGGTTGAGCACTCCGGATAAATAGGTTTCATCCAGACGCTGTTTGGAGCCAAAGTAAGCCTTCAGAAATTGCTTGAAGCGGTCCATCCCATCATCAATAAGCCAATGGTAATAAGTACCCCCCAATATATAATCGGTCTTATAGCCGTTGTAATAATCCATTTCATATAAAGAAAGCAGAGCGTAAAGCTCGTGTAGCCTCTTAAAGCCCTCCGAAACACGTTCTTTGAGCTCCAGGATCCTGTCTGGGAAAGCCCATTCCGGATATACTTCGGGTATTTGCCGGGCGCTAAAAAGCTGCTCGAACTCCACTCTTTCTAAATATTCCAGGAGAAACGATAAGTCACTTAACACATTCTTCCTGTAAACCCGGGCACGATCGCCTATTCCGATTACGGTATAATCTTCATTATTGTCGGGGTCTTCGTGCCTGATGATTTTCTCATAAAACTCCAGAGACCGATTAAGGTATTTGGACTGCTCCCTGATTTGAGGAGTCATGTTGTTTTCTTGGAAATTTTCCAGGTCTTCTTCCCTCCACATCAAATAGTGGTCGTTCAATAATACATCTGGGACTTTTGTATTCTGCCGGTTGTAGGTGATCCTCAAATATACTGGGTAGAACCCACTCTCTTCCCGAGAGGCAGTTTTGTGAAGAAATAGCTTGAAGCTGACTTTTCTCGCTTTCTTGGATTTCATACCTGCTTATTTTTCCCAGCGGATCCGCTCTATGACTTCATCCTGAATTTTCTTGCTCATCTTTACGTACTGCATCGTAGTGTCAATCTTGGAATGCCCCATGTAACTTTGTAAGGTGGGAATCGGCACTTTTACGGCCATATTGGTCCCAAAGGAATGCCGCCCGACATGACACGACAGATGCTTATCGAGCCCCGCTACTTCAGCCACTTTTTTGATGTTCTCATTTACAACGGTATTGCTTAACCCCTCAAATAGCGGCTTATTTGGCTTCTTTCCGTATTTTTCCAGACAGGCCTTCATCCATCGTTGCGCCCGGCTTTCTTCTTCGCCCACGAAATGGAAAAATGCGTAAAGTGGGAGGTTAATTTCCTTCTTTTTTCGACGCTGGTTTTTCACCATGAGGGCGCTGTAATAGTAGCCCTTTCTGGTCTTGGTGATGTTCTTAGGCTTCATGGTAACTGCATCACTAAATCGGAGGCCTGTAAATGCCATCACCAGGAAGATATCTCTGGCTTTTTCTTGCTCTTTAGTGATCCTGCTGGTATCCATTTCTTCCAGTAGCTTCAGCTCTTCTAACCGCAGGAAGTCTTTGGGTCTAGGGCTTCCTTTATCGTATTTGAAACGGTTGTAAGGATTGATGCCTGATTTAACGTACCCTTTATTGATCGCTATGTTGAT
This sequence comes from Phaeodactylibacter xiamenensis, assembly GCF_000759025.1. GTDB lineage: Bacteria > Bacteroidota > Bacteroidia > Chitinophagales > Saprospiraceae > Phaeodactylibacter > Phaeodactylibacter xiamenensis. The sequence goes on from NZ_JPOS01000018.1 coordinate 206,687, forward strand.
GTACGTCTTAACATGGCGGTGGTACTTGTCGATCGTCGTAAGCTCCTTTTCTTCACCCAGCAGGTATTGATGGAATGCATCCAGAACCTGGTAGTCAAGCTCGTTAAAGGAAACTTCCCCTACTGCTGTCCGCCAGTGATTCAGCGTATTGAGCTGGGTCTGCCTGGTCGCGCTGGAAATTTCCTTCCGTTGCTGAGCAGTCATCCTATAAAAAGCAGTAAAAGAAAGCTTCTGACCACCGGTAGCAGTAAACTGCTCGTGGAATTCCCGGAGCGGCACATGTGCGCCGTGACGCTCATTAACCATGCCAACCTGGTACTCCATAAGCTCGGACAATTTCCGGTTAATGAGGGAATTATAAGCCAGGGCGTTAGGATGGTCTTTGACCTGCCTGCTTTTCTTATCCCATTGATCGGGGCGTACGTAAACCTCAGTGGGGAAATACTTCTGCTGTGGCTTTCCGCTTTCGCTACACTGATAGGCGTAGATCCAGACTACCCCATTGCCATCCTTATTCATGCGCTTCTTGCGCTCTGAGCTATGTATTGCCCGAAAAGAAATAGATTTCATCTGCCATCAATCTTAATTAAGAATCAACTGACAGACGGTGGCCCATCCATACCTTTTTTGGTGCAAATATGAGTGCAAAAATCAAACGTCCTTGTTTGTCCGTATTTGTCCACTCATGTCAAGCCCTAAAATGACAATAGCCCTGATAAAATCAGAGCTATTTGTCTAAACTTGTCATTGATTGACTGTAAAAGTCTCAACAATGTGAGCGGTCCGGACGGGACTCGAACCCGCGACCCCATGCGTGACAGGCATGTATTCTAACCAACTGAACTACCGGACCTTTATTTCTTAATTAAAAGCCGCTTTCGGCTCTTGTTTTTTACTAACCAACGCCGCTACTGCGTCATTGCGAGTGCAAATATAAACGTGTTTTTAATTCGATGCAACCTTTCGCTAAAAAAAAGTGAAAAAAAATATTTCACACTCCGACTCTCTGCCCTTATTGCTACTTTTGTGGTCTCTATGCCCCGGATGAATACCACTTTAGTTGATCAATACGCCAAAGGAGTGACTTACAGGTACACGCATAGCCTTACGGAGAGCACAACTCGTACCCCACTCTAACAAAAACTAGGACTATGGTTTTCCTCGAATTTGAAAAGCCCTTAGAAAGCCTCTACGAACAGCTCGAAAAAATCAAGCAGGTCGGAAAAGAAGGCGATGTCGATGTTTCCGAAATGACGCGCGAGCTGGAAAACAAGATCAAAAATAAACGCAAAGAAATCTACAGCAATCTCACTGGCTGGCAGAAGGTACAACTCTCCCGCCACCCGGAGCGACCTTACACCTTATACTATATTGAGCAGATGTGCCGCAAGTTTGTTGAGCTCCACGGCGACCGCTATTACGCCGATGATAAGGCCATCGTGGGCGGGCTGGGCTCGCTCGACGGCCAAACGGTAGTTATCCTCGGGCATCAAAAGGGGGTGAATACCAAAATGCGGCAGTACCGCAACTTCGGCATGGCTAACCCGGAGGGCTACCGCAAGGCCCTGCGCCTCATGAAACTGGCCGAACGCTTTGGTTACCCCGTAGTTTGTCTGATTGACACCCCGGGTGCCTTCCCTGGACTGGAAGCAGAAGAGCGCGGACAGGCGGAAGCCATAGCCCGCAACCTCTTTGAAATGGCTCAGCTGAAAGTACCCGTGGTTTGTGCGGTCATAGGCGAAGGAGCCTCGGGCGGCGCTATCGGCATAGGGCTGGGCGACCGGGTCTATATGCTTGAGAATACCTGGTACTCTGTGATTTCTCCGGAGTCCTGCTCTTCCATCCTGTGGCGCAGCTGGGACTACAAGGAACAGGCTGCGGAAGCCCTGAAGCTCACCGCCGACCACATGCACGAATTCGGGATCATCGATGGCATCATCAAGGAACCGCTCGGTGGCGCACACTCTGCTCCCGAAGAAATGGCTAAACTCCTCAAGCGCCAAATCAAAAAAGCGATTGCTGAGGTGCAGGACATGACACCGGAAGACCGGATCGATGCCCGCATCAACAAGTACAGTCAGATTGGTGTTTATGAACGGGTGGCTACAGAAGATGCCAAATAGCAGCCAACGACTACCCACCACAAATAAACCACTATGGGTATGCTGAAAAACCTGCGCCTGAAGTTCCACTTCAAGGCTTTACATAATGAACTGAATAACCGCAAACCTTCCAAAGACCGCAGTGCCGTAACCTGGAAAGGAGCGAAATCCATTGGTATCCTGTTTGATGCCAATGAGCCTGACCACCGTAAGCGCATTCTGAAATACGCCGACGAGCTCCGGAAAAAGGACAAACAGGTGCGCCTGCTGGGTTACCTTAGTCAGCAGCAGGAAGGCGAGGAATTCCCGTTCCGCACTTTCTCACCCAAAGACCAGGACTGGCGCTACTGCCCCAGAGGTGAGGAAATAGGCGAATTTATGAGCCAATCCTTCGACCTGCTTTTCTTCCTCGGGCTGCAGAGCACCCTTTGGAGCGAATACGTTGCTGCGCTCTCTAAAGCCAAACTTCGGGTCGGCCCTTCTACAGATCATACTTATGCTTACGACCTCATGATTGAGGTGCCGGAAAAAGCGGGCCTGCCCGCATTTATCACTCAAATGGAAAACCTGCTCGGCAAAACCAATACGCCCTATGAAGCAGCAACTGCAACTTAGTGGCACGGGCGTTGCCCTTGTTACGCCTTTTCGCAATAAAACTATTGACTTTCCCGCCTTGTCCCGCCTGATTGAGCATACCATTCAGGGGGGCGTCGACTTCATCGTCTCCCTTGGTACGACCGGAGAGGCCATCACGCAAAGCCCGGAAGAATGCCGGGAGGTCCTGTCCTTTACCGTCCGCGAAGTCAAGGGCCGTGTGCCCGTAGTAGCGGGGCTCTTTGGTAGCAATTACACCGAAAAACTGGTCAACGCCCTCAAAACATACGACTTTGAAGGCATCGCCGCTATTATGTCGAGCAGCCCGGCCTACAGCAAGCCTTCTCAGGAGGGTATCTATCAGCACTATATGGCTGTGGCGGAGGCTTCACCGGTGCCGGTTATCATTTATAATGTACCGGGGCGGACTTGCTCCAATATTGAGGCGGAGACGACCCTCCGCCTTGCCCACAGCAGCGACCGGTTCCTGGCAGTGAAGGAGGCTTCCGGCGATTTGGCGCAAGCCATTTCCATTCTCAAGGATAAACCAGCGCACTTCCAGGTGTGGTCGGGTGAAGACCCCCTGACCCTCCCCATGATCGCCTGCGGGGCGACCGGGGTGATTTCAGTAATTGCCAATGCTTTTCCCCAGCCATTTTCCAGCATGGTGCGCCACGCGAGAGCAGGTGAACTGCAGGCCGCCCGGAAGTGGAACGACCTCCTGCATGACATCCATCCTTACCTCTACGTGGATGGTAACCCTTCCGGCATCAAAGGGGCATTGGAAATGATCGGCATTTGCAGTAAGGAGACCCGTATCCCACTTGTACCGCTGACGGACCAAACGTATCAGGAACTGCACCGGGTGATTGAAAAAGCAGGGCTGTTGCCCTAATATTTGCAGGGAACCGCACCATACCTTCTTTTACAACGTTAGTAAGTAGAGCCAAAATAATATTTCTATGCGCCTGCTTGTCGCTACCTTGCCGATACTGTTGACCGTCTCCCTCTACGGACAAGACTACCTGACCGTAAAGGACCTGAATAAAAAAGCGGAAAAACAATACGAAACTGCTCAAAGCCACATCAATGCCGGTCAAAATACCGCTGCAATCGAGGTGCTTGACAAGCTTTTGCAAAAGGAGCCCTCCTTCATCGATGGCCACCTCATGCAGGCCGATCTCCACCTCAGGCAGCGCGCTTTCGCAAAAGCAGAATCGGGCTTTGAAACGGCCCTGCGCCTCGACAGTACCTATGCACCACTGGCCTACTACCTGTTAGCCCAAGCCGAGTTTGAACAACAAAAATATGCAGAAGCCCAAACCCACCTGAAGGTCTACTTCGCTACCGGCAAGGTACCCCAAAAGCGCATGACCGAAGCCCGGCAGTTGCTCCGAAGCGCGGAGTTCGCCGCAGAAGCGATTCAAAACCCTGTACCCTTCGCCCCACAACCCCTGCCTGCTACCATCAATACCGACCGGCCCGAGTACCTGCCTTCCATGAATGCCAATGGCGAATTCCTGGTGTACACCACCCGCACCACACCCCGCAACGAAGACATCTTCATCAGCCAGCGGCAGGACTCTACCTGGGGCCCTGGCCAGCCCCTCGACGCCCTCAATACGCCTTTCAACGACAGCAGCCCCAGCCTCTCCGCCGATGGCCGCGCCATGGCTTTTGCCCGCAACGACCGAAGTGGCAATTTTGACCTCTACTATGCCCGTCAGGAGAACGGCACCTGGCAGGATCCCGAACGCCTGCCCGCTCCCGTCAATACCGGAGGGTTCGAATCTCAGCCCGCCCTTTCTTCCGATGGCAACCTGCTGCTGTTTGTGAGTGACCGGGAAGGTGGCTTTGGGCGGCTCGATCTGTGGGCCACCCGCCGCAATCCCGATGGCTCCTGGCGCGACCCGCAAAACCTGGGCGATATGATCAACACGCCTCTCAACGAACAGGCGCCCTTCTTCCACCCCGATGGGCAAACCCTATACTTCATGTCCAAAGGCCACCCGGGCATGGGGCAGTACGACCTTTTCCTCGCCCGCCTCAAACCCGATGGCTCCTGGGGCCGCCCCTACAACCTGGGCTATCCCATCAACACCGCTAATAACGAAGGAGCGCTGATTGTAAGCCTGGACGGCAAAACCGCCTACTTCGATACGGACCAGCTCGGTCCCACAGCCCGCACTCAGGAAATGGGGAATGCAGACCTCTACACCTTCGACCTTTACCCGGATGCCCGCCCACAGCCTGCCACTTACGTGAAAGCTACAGTGCGGGACGCATCAACCAAGCGACCGCTCCGGGCAAAGCTGGAGTTTGTCCGCCTCAACACTCAAAAAACACACCAACAGGGGCTAACCGACGAGCGCGGGCAGTTCCTCGTGGTCTTGCCCATGGGGCAGGACTATGCCCTCAATGTGAGCAGGGAAGGCTACCTCTTCCATTCGGAAAACTTCGCCCTTAGCGAGCTGACAGACCTGACGGAGCCTTACCAACTTATTATCGAACTGCGCCCCGTGCCGGAGACGGATATCTCAGTGGAAAAACCCAGCGCCCCTGTGGTGCTCCGCAATGTATTCTTTGCTTCCGGCTCCGCAGAGCTTAAGCAGGAGTCCATTCCAGAGCTCAACCAGCTCAAGTCTTTCCTGGAGGACAACCCGGAACGGGGCATTATCATCAATGGCCATACCGATAATGTGGGAGAGGAAGCGGACAACCTCGCCCTGTCCGAAGCCCGGGCCAAAGCCGTACGCGACTACCTGGCTTCCCATGGTATCAACCCTATCCGCCTGGGCTACAAAGGCTACGGGGAAAGCCGGCCCATTGCCACCAATGAGACGCCCGAAGGCCGCGCCCTGAACCGGCGTACGGAATTTGAAATTGTAAAGTAAAATAACGGGTAGACGGGTCAGGGACAAACCACAATACCCACCGCCCGCCATAGCCAAGCCAACACCAAAAAACCTATCCACCTGCCACTCCGCCGGAACACCACAATACCAATTCACCAATTCAAGGTTAAGGTTCAAGTGCCAGCCCACGTACCACAACACCATAATACCTATCCCCTTGCCACACCCCGGAATACCCCGCTACGGATGCGCTGCCACCCACACTTCCCCGTCTTCAAAGATTTCCTTCTTCCAGATGGGCACCGTTTGCTTTAGGGTATCAATGGCGAATTCGCAGGCTTCGAAGGAGGCTTTGCGGTGAGGGGTGGAAACAGCAATGATCACGGCAATCTCGCCCAGCTCCAATGTGCCCACCCGGTGATGAAAGGCGATTTTCTCCACCGGCCACCGCGCTTTGGCCTGATCGGCAATTTTCTGCATTTCCTTAATAGCCATAGGCTCGTAGGCCTCAAAGTCGAGGCGGAGCACGCGCTTGCCTTGCGTGTTATCGCGCACCGTACCAATAAATACATCAATAGCGCCGGCGCTGTGGCTACCTACAAAATTAATGCACTGTTGCGGCTGAAGTGGCGTGTGTAGCAATTGTATATCGGTCATAAAACTGCTTTTCTAAGACTACTTTTGAAATTCGCTCCAACAGCAAATTCCAAAAAAGTCTAATCATTTCGGGAACGATTTCACCCTCGTGGGCGGTTCCTTTCCAAAAGTAAGAAAATAATGCCCCAATTTGCCATTAGCGACATACACATACACTCACCGCCTTCAACCTCACCGACCAAACCTTAACTTTCGTAAAAAACCAGGAAACCCGGCCATGACACCTCAGGACTACAAGCAAATCAGCAAAAAACTAAGCCTGCTCCTACGCCATAAACCGGAACTTTACCACCTTGAGCTGGACCCTCAGGGCTGGTGTGGAGTGGACGCTCTGCTCGCCGCCTTCCGTAAAAACGGGCACCCGCTCGACCGGATGACGCTGGAAGCTGTAGTTACTCAAAATGATAAACAGCGCTTTGCCTTTTCCCCGGATGGAACACACATCCGGGCCAATCAGGGGCATTCCGTTGCCGTGCAGCTGGAGTATGCACCTCAGGAACCGCCCGCAGTACTTTTTCACGGGACCGCCACCCGTTTCCTTGGCAGCATCTATGAAAAAGGGCTGCTAAAGCAACAGCGGCATCATGTGCATTTGTCACCAGATATAGAGACCGCCTCAAAAGTGGGCGTCCGGCATGGCAAATTAGCGCTACTGAAGGTCGATTCGGCCCGTATGTTTGCAGAAGGGTATTCGTTTTTTTGTTCAGAAAATGGGGTGTGGCTTACGGAACAGGTGCCGCCTGCTTACATACAACCTGCGTAATCTCCCGCACCTCCACAACTAATACTACGGGGAATGGGTTAACCTAAAACAACTTAACACATTGTGCTGAAAAGGCACAACCCTAAGAATGCCCTGTTGCTATGTCAAGAAAAGCCACCCGCATCGCGGCCCTGCTGGCCATCGCCCTGTTAGCCGCCTTATTTTTCTTTTTCCAGGACGACATCCTGGGTAAAGATCAACCTCAAAAAACAGTTGCTGCTGAAACTGCGGCCCAACCGGAAGCCCCCCCTCAGACTCCGGTTGAAGCGATGGTCACGCAGGCAACCTCGCTGCGCGACGCCATTTCCGTCAACGGTTCTACCGTGCCCAACGAAGAGGTCGCCATCACCTCAGAAGTCGCTGGCAAAATCATCAGTATCAACTTTCGGGAAGGAGACTATGCCAAAGCCGGGCAGGTGCTGGTACAATTAGATGACGATGAGCTGCAGGCCGAGCGCAAACGCCTCGTCGTCCAACGGCAACTGAACGAGAAAATCGCCGAGCGCCTCAAAGCCCTCTACAACAAAGAAGGCGTAAGCTTACAGGAATACGAAGTGGCCGCTGCTGAAGTCGAAAAAACAGAGGCCGATATAGCCCTGGTCGATGCGCAGCTGAGGAAACGGGTGGTCCGTGCGCCTTTCGCAGGGCGCCTTGGCCTGCGGATGGTTTCTGAAGGCAGCTATCTCTCGCCGGGTACACCTATTGTCAGCCTGGTGAGCATTAATCCCATAAAGTTGGAGTTTGATGTGCCGGAGAAATACAGCCGGTCCATCGAAACCGGCGGCCGGGTGGACTTCCGCCTCGATGGCAAAGCGGATAGCTTTCAGGCTACCGTTATCGCCAAAGAGCCAAATATTGACCCGGAGACCCGCACCCTGCGCTTCAAAGCCCAAGCCCCCAACCCGGGCGGGCGTATCCTGCCGGGCGCTTTTGCGGATGTGAAGGTGGAACTCGAAGAATACGCCGGCACTATCCTGGTGCCCACACAGGCGATTGTCCCGGAGCTCAACGACAAAAAGGTATTCCGCTATGAGAATGGCAAGGCGCAGCCGGTCGTCGTAACCACCGGCATCCGGCAGGAACGAAACATTCAAATCCTGGAGGGGCTGAACGCTGGTGATACCATCATTACCACAGGGTTGCTCCAGATTCAGCCCGGCGCGCCAGTCCGCATTTCCAAGCTAAACTAAACGCACCTATGAGCCTGTCATCTCTAAGCATCAAGCGGCCGGTCCTGGCATCGGTCTTGTCTATTGTCATCGTGCTCTTTGGCCTTATCGGGCTGACCTACCTGGGCGTGCGCGAGTACCCGAGTGTGGACCCGCCCATCATTACCGTGACCACCAACTACGTAGGCGCCAACGCCGACATCATTGAGTCTCAAATTACTGAACCGGTGGAAGAAGCCGTGAATGGCATTGCCGGTATCCGCTCCATCACTTCCGTCAGCCGGGACGGGCGCAGCACACTGACTGTAGAATTTGACCTTGAGGTCGACCTGGAAACTGCGGCCAACGACGTGCGCGACAAGGTTTCCCAAGCTGTGGGTGATCTGCCGCCGGATGCTGATCCGCCCGTGGTCTCCAAAGCTGATGCCGATTCCGATCCCATCATTTTCCTCAATATACAAAGCGACCAACGCTCCCTGCTTGAGCTCACCGATATCGCGGAGAATGTCTTCAAGGAGCGCCTTCAGACTATTAATGGTGTGAGCGAAATCCGCATCTGGGGCCAGAAGAAATATGCCATGCGCCTGTGGATTGAGGCAGAACGGCTGGCGGCCTACGGGCTTACCCCACTGGATGTACAACAAGCCTTGCAACGTGAAAATATAGAACTCCCCTCCGGCCGGGTGGAAGGGGCCAATACCGAACTCACCGTACGTACACAAGGCCGGCTCACCACCCCTGATGAATTCAATAACCTCATCCTCAAAGAAGAAAACGGCCGCATTGTCCGCTTCCGCGATATTGGCTACGCTGAGCTGGGGCCGGAAAACCTCCGTACCGTACTCAAGCGGGATGGCGTGCCTATGGTGGGCAACGCCATCGTACCCCAACCTGGGGCCAACAATATCGAGATTGCCGATGCCTTCTACGAACGCCTGGAGCAAATCAAAAAAGACCTGCCCGCTGATATCCAACTGGGTATCGGCTTCGATAAAACGCAGTTTATCCGCGACTCCATCGATGAAGTGGAGCAGACCATCTATGTCGCATTCGGGCTGGTGGTCATGATTATCTTTTTGTTCCTGCGCGACTGGCGGACCACCATCATCCCGGTCATTGTTATCCCTATTGCCCTGATCGGTGCCTTCTTTGTGATGTATGCCGCCAATTTCTCCATCAACGTGCTCACACTACTGGGCATCGTGCTCGCCATCGGGCTGGTGGTGGATGACGCTGTGGTCGTCCTCGAAAATATTTACACGAAAGTGGAAAATGGCATGACGCCCCTTGAAGCGGCTATGAAAGGCAGTGAAGAAATTTTCTTTGCTGTTATTGCCACTACCGTAGCGCTGGTTGCCGTTTTTATGCCCGTCATCTTCTTGCAGGGCCTTACCGGGCGCCTGTTCCGGGAGTTCGGCATCGTCATCGCCGGAGCCGTGGTCATCTCCTCCTTTGTAGCCCTCACCCTTACGCCCATGCTGTCGAGCAGTATCCTGAAAAAGCGCGAACGGCAGCCTTGGCTTTACCGGGTTACCGAGCCCTTTTTCGTTGCCCTGACCAAAGGCTACCGCAACACCCTGAATGGTTTCATGCAGGTCCGCTGGCTGGCACTGGTCATCATGGCAATCTCAGGCTGGGCCATCTACACCATCGGGGGCGGGCTGCCTCAGGAACTGGCACCCCTGGAGGACCGGAGCCGTATCCGGGCTTTTGCCCGTGCTCCGGAAGGCTCCACCTTTGAATACATGGATGCCTATACCAATGACCTGGTGGAAACAATGGTCAAGGCCATACCCGAGAGCGAAGGGGTGATTTCCGTTACCTCTCCCGGCTTTGGCGCTTCCACTTCCGTGAATTCCGCTTTTGCCTTTGCCGTCCTGGAAGATCCTCAGAAACGGGAACGCAGTCAGACCGAAATTCTCAATGCGTTGCAGCCTGAAGTCAGCGAACTCACCGGCGCTCTTACCTATCTCAGCGAAGAGCAGAGCATCGGCAACGGACGGGGTGGGCTGCCGGTACAGTACGTACTGCAGGCGCCCAACTTCGAAAAGCTCAAAGAGACCCTGCCACGCTTTGTGGAGAAAGTGAAGCAGGATCCGACCTTCAGCTTCGTGGATGTCGACCTGAAGTTCAACAAACCGGAGCTCAACATCGAAATCAACCGGCAGAAAGCCCGGGACCTGGGTGTTTCTGTACTGGATATTGCTCAGACGCTCCAACTGGGGCTCAGCGGGCAGCGCTTCGGGTACTTCATTATGAATGGCAAACAGTATCAGGTCATCGGGCAGATACAGCGCGAGGGGCGGGACGAACCCATTGATGTGCGCTCCCTTTACGTGCGCAATGATGCTGGCAATATGGTACAGCTGGATAACCTCGTCACCCTGGAAGAGCAAACCACTCCACCGACGCTGTTCCGCTTCAACCGCTTTGCTTCTGCTACTGTATCCGCTGGCCTGGCGGGCGACAATACCCTGGGCAACGGTATCGAAGCCATGAACCGCATCGCAGCGGAAACACTGGACGATGGCTTTTACACTACCCTGACCGGTACCTCCCGCGATTTTGCGGAAAGCTCCTCCAGCCTTGTATTTGCTTTTACGCTGGCACTGGTACTCATTTACCTGGTACTCGCAGCACAGTTCGAAAGCTTTATCGATCCGCTTATCATCATGTTTACCGTGCCCCTCGCGCTGGCAGGCGCCGTTTTGTCCCTGATGCTTTATGAGCAAACGCTGAACATCTTCAGCCAGATTGGCATTATCATGCTCATTGGGCTGGTGGCCAAAAACGGTATCCTTATTGTGGAGTTTGCCAATCAGCGGAAAGAAGCCGGGCTGAGCCGCCTGGAAGCCATCAAGGAGGCTGCCGAGGCACGTTTCCGGCCCATTCTCATGACGAGCCTGTCCACCATATTGGGCGTATTGCCGATTGCCCTGGCGCTGGGTGCCGGGTCTGAAAGCCGGGTCTCTATGGGTATCGCTGTCATCGGCGGGCTGGTCTTTTCGACGGTACTGACACTCTACGTGATTCCGGCCATTTATTCCTATCTTTCCAGCAAAGAAGCCAAACGCACCAAGCGGGAGGAACAACTCAAGGCACTGGAAGAAGTGTAGGGAAAACTGAAAAGCTAAAAACGCAGACGAAAACGAATGGCAGACGAAAAAAAACTCTTCTTACTGGATGGTCACGCTCTGGTCTACCGGGCGCACTTTGCATTCATCAACCGCCCACTGATCAATTCCAAGGGGGTCAATACCTCGGCCGTCATGGGCTTCACCCGGACGCTTTGGGACCTCATGCGCGATCAGAAGCCGACCCACATCGCTGTTGCCTTTGATTTATCCACCCCCACTTTCCGGCATGAGATGTATGAGCCCTACAAGGCCAACCGGGAGGAACAGCCGGAGGATATCGTCGTCGCCATTCCATATATCGAAGCCATTGTAAAAGCCTTCAACATCCCTATCGTCACCGTAGATGGGTACGAAGCAGATGATGTGATTGGCACCCTGGCCAAGCAGGCCGAAAAGGAGGGCTTCAAAGTCTATATGGTGACGCCGGACAAGGATTTTGGACAGCTCGTATCTGATAATGTCTTCCTGTACAAACCCTCTCGTCAGGGCAATGGCGTGGATATCATGGGCGTGCCGGAGATCCTCAAGAAGTGGGATGTGGAGCGGGTCGAGCAGGTCATCGATATGCTGGGGCTGCAGGGCGATGCTGTGGACAATATTCCGGGCGTACCGGGCATTGGCCCAAAGACCGCCTCCAAGCTCCTGGCACAATTTGGTTCCATGGAAACCCTGCTGGACAGCACAGACCAGCTCAAAGGCAAACAAAAGGAACGCCTGGAAGAACACCGGGAGCAGGCCTTGCTGTCCAAAAAGCTGGCCATTATCGAAACCCAGGTACCCATTCAGTTTGATGCGGAGGCCTACAAAATCGAGGGGCAGGACAATGACCGCCTCGCCGAGCTGTTCAAAGAACTGGAATTCCGAAGCCTGGCCAGGCAGATACTGGGAGAGGACCAAGTACCGCAGGAAAATGCACAGGGCGACCTCTTCAATCAGCAGAGCGAAATCAAATCGGAGGTCAAAGCACCACCAGCTCATTCTGTAGCCGACAAAAATATCGGCAATACCAAGCATGCTTACCACTTGGTAGATAGCGAAGAAAAACGGGCTGAGCTCCTTCAGCTCCTGATGGAAGCCAGTAGCATCTGTTTCGATACAGAAACGACCGGCATCGATGCCACACAGGCAGAATTGGTGGGTATGTCCTTTTCTGTGAAGGCCCACGAAGCCTATTATGTGCCCGTGCCGTCAGGCTATGAAGAAGCGACCCGCCTGGTGCAACAGTTCAAAGCAGTGATGGAGGACGAAAACATCGAAAAGGTCGCCCAAAACCTCAAGTACGACGCCCTCATGCTCCGTAGGTACGGCGTGGAAGTCAAAGGGCCCTACTTCGACACCATGATCGCCCACTACCTGCTGGAGCCCGAGCTGCGCCACAATATGGACTACCTCTCGGAGACCTACCTCAAGTACCAGCCGATTGAGATCGAAAGCCTCATCGGCAAAAAGGGCAAGAAGCAAAAGACCATGCGCGACCTGCCGCCGGAAGAGGTGAAAGACTACGCAGCCGAAGATGCCGACATCACCCTTCAGCTCAGAGATTACCTGGCGCCTAAACTGGAGAAAGAAGGCTTTCAAAAACTATACGAAGAAATTGAAGCGCCCCTGGTGCGCGCCCTGGTCAATATCGAGCACGAGGGCATACGGCTCAATGCCGACTACCTCAAGTCTTATTCCAAAGAATTGGCGAAGGAAATCGATCAGCTGGAAAAGGAAATCCATGAGGATGCAGGCACCGCATTTAACGTGGCCTCCCCCCGTCAGGTTGGGGAAGTCCTCTTTGAGAAGATGGAGCTGCCTTACCGTTTCAAAAAAACCAAGTCCGGACAATACTCCACCAGTGAAGAGAAGCTGGCAGAACTGGCCGGAGAGTACCCCATCGTTCAGAAAATACTGGACTACAGAGGCCTGACCAAGCTGAAATCTACCTACGTAGACGCTCTGCCTAAACTCATCAATCCGCTTACCGGGCGCATCCACAGCTCCTTCAATCAGGCGCTGACCGCTACTGGCCGGCTGAGCTCCAACAACCCTAACCTGCAGAACATCCCAATTCGGACACCGCAGGGGGCCCGGGTGCGGGAGGCGTTTATCCCGCGCGACGAAGACCACGTCCTTCTTGCCGCCGACTATTCTCAGATCGAACTGCGCCTAATCGCAGAGATGAGCGGGGAAGAAGCCATGCTGGAAGCCTTTAAGTCGGGGAAAGACGTCCACTCTGCCACCGCCGCCCGAGTATTCGACGTCCCCTATGAGGAGGTCACAAGAGAGCAGCGCTACCGGGCTAAGACCGTCAATTTCGCACTCATCTACGGGGCGGGCGCTACGAACCTGTCCCAGCAATTGGGCATTAAGCGCAGTGAAGCCAAAGAACTGATCGATCAGTACTTCAGCCGCTACCCGGACCTGAAAGGCTACATGGACGGTATTGTGGAAAAAGCCAGGAAGGACGGCTACGTCAAAACCCTGATGGGCCGCCGCCGCTACCTGCGCGATATCGACTCCCGAAATGGAGTACTCCGCAGCCACGCCGAACGCAACGCCATCAACACCCCGGTACAGGGTACGGCCGCGGACATGATCAAGATCGCCATGGTGCGCATCAACGATATTTTTGAAAAAGAGCAATTCAAGTCAAAGATGATCCTGCAGGTGCATGACGAACTGGTCTTTGATGCCCACAAGTCAGAGCTCGACACCATCAAGCCGATCATAGAAGAGCATATGGTCAACGCCATCCCTAACCTTAATGTGCCTATCCTGGTAGAAATGGGTGAAGGGAAGAACTGGCGGGAAGCTCATTAATAAAAACGAACCACCAATTATGAATTTGTCCACCACCCGCCAAACCCGGGCCAACTTCATCCGGCTGCTTTCCGGCATGAGCCTTGAAGCTGTTAACCACATCCCGGAAGGCTTCAATAATAACCTGATCTGGAATTTCGGGCACATCATTGCCACACAACAGCTGCTCACCTATAGCTTATCCGGGCTGGAGCCCAAAGTAGGAGAGGAAATACTGGCAGCGTTCCGCAAAGGAACAAAACCGGAAAAAGTGCATACCACGGCCGAACTGGAAGGGCTCAAAAGGCTTGCCGAAAGCACCTTGGACCAGCTTGAAGCCGACTTGGAGGCGGGCCTGTTCCAAACATTCGAATCCTATCCTACCAGCTATGGGGTAGAACTCACTAATATTGAAGAAGCGGTTGCTTTCAACGCATTGCACGAAGCCCTCCACCTGGGCTACGCTATGGCATTGAAGCGGGCACTCTAAGCTGCCGCTCCTGCCAGTACGCATCATCGTGAAATTGGAAAGCTGTGGGCTGGTAATCGCCTATGGTATCCACATTCGAGGCTTCCGGCACCGGCTGCCCGGTCAGGTAAAAAACAGCATTCACCAACAGGCGGCGAAACTCCTCGTCGAGCATATCCGTAGAGGCGCCCATCGTGCAGGCGAAGGCTTCCCCAGCTTGCCCGCCCGGTAACTGGTAGGGCTTCAGCCAGGCTACGGGCATCATCGGCTGATTGGGATTGTAGAAACGCTCGCTCGCCGGATTGGTAGAGGCAATCGCCCATTGGTCTTCCCGCATGCCGTACATCACATCAGACTCATCGTAACTCCTGGTATTATCTGTCACCTGCCCGTAAACCAGGGGTGTGGCTGTACTGTCCAATGGCCCGGACAAACCATACACATCCGTAGGGCCCCATATTTCACCCGACTGAATATCATTGAGCACGGGATGCTTCGCCGCCTCCCGTGGAATGATACCCCGTGTACTTTGGTGCTTGTGGTGCCCGTGGTGGCTGTGCCAGTTGGTGCCCAGCACCAGTTGCCCGAACCCTCCGTGCCAGGCCTCCTTCTCTCCCTGATAATAATTGCCCCAATGACTCCACGGGCTGAGCGTATCCCTGAACCGGAACGCATGGGTGGCAGTACGAAGCCCAATAACCGGTTTCCCTGCCTCCAGGTAAGCTTTGAAATACCCCATCTGCTCATCGGGCAGCTCCCTGAACCGGGTGAAAAGCACCAGCAAATCTGCCTCTTCCAGCTGCTCCAGCCCCGGAATATGGTAAACGTAGTTGGGATTGATGATACCGGGCTGCTCCGGATGCTGCGCAAAGAGCACCGTGCAGTCAAAGCCATGCCGCTGTGCGAGGATTTGGGCCAGTTGGGGCAGGGCTTCCTCCGAGCGGTACTCCTCATCCCCGCTCACCAGTATGACCTTTAGGCGTTCCGTTGTTTCAGATGCCGGCCCGTAAGTCGCATAGGAAGGAGGTGGGCCTTCTGGCGCTTTAGGGGTTTGCTCCCCGGCACAACTCCAAAGCAGCAGCAGGGTGGACAATAACAGCAGCGTATGCTTCATGGTTTGTTTCTATTTTGGGTGTTGGCCCAGCAGCTCTGCCGGGCGGTAAAAGCCTTCCTTCTCCGCAACTGCAGTGCGTACCCTTTTAACCTCTGCCGGAGCTATGGGCGTAGCGCTGTTGCCAAAGGCATTGCGTACGTAAGATAACACATCTGCGATTTCCTTGTCGCTCAATAAGCCCTCAAAAGCGGTCATAGGCACCTGCCCGGGATAGGTTTGCCCATTGACCTCAATGGGGCCGTGCAGCCCTTTCAGCGTTAGCTTGATCAGGCGCTCCTTGCTGCCTGTTACCCATTCTGATCCGGCCAGGGGCGGGAATCCGGAAGCGGTAAGCCCTTTACCATCCGGCTGATGGCAGGTAATGCAGGAGCCTTCGCGTTCGTACACCTGTTGCCCGGGGCTAAGGGTAGCTTCAAGGCCCGCTGATGCAACGGGCCTATCGGTGTAGAGGCGTTCGCGCAAGATGGCATATACCGGTTCCATCCACTCATCCACGGCTTCCTGTTCGGCACGTTCCAGCACAGACCGGGCAACGGCAGGCTCCAGCCAGGAAGCGGCTACGACAGCCTCCAGGCGCACCCGCCCATTTGGGTCACCGGCACATGCTAACAGCAAGTCTGCCTGATCGGCTACCTGATGCCCGGTATAACGCAAAACGCGCACCGCTGCTGCCCGCACCCGGTAATCTTTGGCTTTGAGCAACTGCCGCAGCAAAGGCTCCTCTACCTGATTGAGCCCCCAACTGACCCAAAGCGCTTCGAGTAGATGTCGTTCGTACCCGGCATCCAATGTGTCCAAATTTACTGTCCACCTGCGCAGGGCGGGCAGGACATCGGCGGCATTTCTGCCTCTAAGCTCGCGGCGGGTCCGATAGCGGGTGCGGTACTCCGGCAGCTTGAGGTTATCCAATAAGGTGGGTACAGCTGCTCCGTCGATTTCGGCGGGGCTGACGAAGGGGCGGCCCGGGTAGGTCACCCGGTAAATACGACCGTGGGCATGGTCGCGCAGGGGGTCGCGGGCATTATGCTGCATGTGGCCGATAAGGCGGTTGTGCCAGTCCGCAAGATAGAGGGAGCCATCGGGCGCAAATTCCATATCGACAGGCCGAAAGTGAGGATCAGAAGACTGCAACAGGTCTTGCCGGTGGCGGCTGCTGTACCCGGTCCCGGCTTCCAGCATTTGGTGCTGCTTGGTGCCCAAAAAACCAATAGTATTGTTGATGAGCAAATCGCCCTGTACCTCATCTGGAAAATGGCGGCTCGATACAAATTCCAGGCCCGAGGTGGGGCGCACCCGGTGAGCCGCCTCAATGATATTAGCGGCCTTGGGGCTGGCTTTTCCATATACCGGTGCAATAGTGCCCGGTGACATCCACCGCACGTCCGGTCCGGAGGTTTCGGCGAAGAAGGGCTGTCCCCAGGCATCAAAAGCAATACCCCATGGGTTGGGAATGGCCAATTGCGCGGTGCGCTCCAGGCGATGCCGGGCGGGATTGTACCGGTAAAAGCCGCCGTTAGTGCCACGGACAGTGCCGTACACTGTTTCTACGTTGGTGTGCAAAAACGTGCCCTCCCCCATGAAAATGGCGCCGGAGGGGTCCGCACAAAACGCACTAATGGCGTGATGTGTATCGTGGTCGTCGAAACCGCCAAGCAAAATTTCCCTTCGGTCTGCCCGGTCATCCCCATCCGTGTCCGTCAGTAATACCAGGCTGCTGCCTTGAGAAACGTACACCCCTTCCGGGGCGATTTCAAACCCAATAGGCAAGTGTAGCCCATCCGCAAAGGTGGTCTGCCGGTCGGCTTTCCCATCCCCGTCCGTATCTTCCAGAATGAGAATTTTGTCGTTGGGTCGCTTGTCGCCGGGCTTGTAGTGGGGGTAGGAAGGCATCACTGCCACCCAAAGCCGGCCTTTGTTATCGAAAGACAATTGTACAGGGTTAGCGAGATCTTCGAATTCCTTTTCAGAGGCAAATAGCTCTACTTTATAGCCAGGGGCTGCCGTTAGCGTAGCCTCTGCATCAGCGCCATATTGGTAAGGCATTAGCCCATCGGCTGGTTTAAAATTGGTCTCTACCAGCGGGAGGTAGGGCGTACGGGCATCTGCGGTTTTCAGGTCATAGGGCTCGCCCTGTAACAGCTTCCAGATAGCCGTATCTCTAACTGCCGTCATCGCCCGGATTTTCCGGATTTCTGCCGGGTAATTGTCCGGGCCGTAGGGTTCGTAGCGGCGGCCGTACACATGCACGCTGTTGGGAATTTTGTAGTCGTTAGCCCAAAACCAGTTTTTGTCCTGCACGGCTTTCCGGAGGGTGTCGGGCTCGACGCTGATTTCCGGGCTTTTGCCAAAGAGCTGATCGGCCAGGTAGCTGGCTACGCGCTGATTGCCTGCATCATTTAGTTGCAGCCCGTCGATGGTCAGGGGCTGCCCTTCGGCATACCATGCTTTGGAAGGCTCAAAAAGGTCGACGACCGGTACGCCTTCTGCCACTGCGACCTCCTGAATAGCATCGGTATACAGCGACAGCATGGCATTTTGGCGGTGGCCTTTCGGCAAATCAGCGGTAGCGGAAAGGTCCTGAATAGCAGTGGGCGTCACCAGGATTAGCTGGGGCGGGTGGATATTGTTATAAGCCTGCCCGAGGGTGTGCCGGATAAAGGCCCGAAGCTCCGCTTTGAAAGTGGGCAACCGGTCCGGACCAAACTGTGCCGCATTATACCCCCAGAATGCCAGGATGATGTCAGCATTGAGGGTATCGAGCCATTCATCAGGATAGGAAAAGTGCCCCTCGCTGTGGGATGGGTTGGCCAACTCTTCGTAGTAAGCTTCAGCCCCCGGAAAAGCCCAGGGCGTATTGCGTGCCGGATGAGGACGGAACCCCGGCATATCACCGCCGTCGCAGAGGTTCCGTATAAACAAAAGGCTATCAGGGTGCCGCAGGTGGAAAGCCGCCTCAAGGTGCCCGTAGTGCAGCATACGGGCACAAATATTACCGCCAATGATGGCGATGCGGCTGCCTTTGCTGACGGTGACTACGGGTTGTGGGCCGGGGCTGCATGCGCTCAGGGCAATGCCCAAAAGGAGGACTAGTGCAATCGGGCGAAGGGAAAGGAAATTATGGAGTGAACCGGGCATGAGTATGGCTTGAAAGGCACCATTGAGCAATTTTGAATGTATTAGCCAATGCTGCGCTGAGTATTAAGGGCTTCTCGAAAATAAGAAGAAAAAAATGGATGGCAAATAAATGAAAACAGGGCACCTCCCCACTCATTGGAAAAGCGCCCTGTTTGACGGATAAAACGTTTTTTTAGTATGCCTTGGCAAACAGTACCCGCTGCCCGGAAGGCTTACCGGTGAGGACACACTGCCCTTCTTCTTTTTCATTATCGAGTGGGATGCAGCGGATCGTAGCTTTGGTCAGCTCCTTGATCTTTAGCTCTGTTTCGGTAGTGCCGTCCCAGTGAGCAGAGACAAAGCCGCCGCCCCAGGATTCGATTTCAGCGTTGCCATTGCCGGAAACCGCTTCCTTAAAATCATCGAAGTTGTCCACCTTCGTGATATTGTCGTCGCGGAACTGTTTCGCCCGTTCGAAAAGGTTGTTCTGAATTTCGGCCAGCAGATTCTCGATATATGCCGCTGCCTCGTCAATAGGCACGAAGGTCTTCTCTTTGGTATCGCGGCGGGCGATTTCCACCTGGCCTTTTTCCAGGTCGCGCTTACCGATGCCGATGCGGACTGGGATGCCCTTCATCTCATGCTCAGCAAACTTAAAGCCTGGACGGTTCTTTTCGTCATCGTCAAACTTGACGCGAATGCCGCGGCCGCGCAGCGCTTTCATTACTTTTTCTGCCGCCTCGCCGATTTCCGGACCGGGCTTTGGAATAGGGACAATGACCACCTGCGTAGGTGCAAGTTTCGGCGGTATTACCAGCCCATCGTCGTCGGAGTGGGTCATGATCAGGCCACCGAGCAGACGAGTGGAAACGCCCCATGAAGTCGCCCAAACGTACTCCTGCTGATTCTCCTTATTGAGAAACTTCACATCAAAAGCTTTGGCAAAGTTCTGCCCCAGGAAGTGGGAGGTACCTGCCTGCAACGCCTTGCCGTCCTGCATAAGCGCCTCAATGGTGAAGGTCTCATCCGCTCCGGCAAAGCGTTCATTGGCGGTCTTAATGCCCTTGACAACTGGCATGGCCATATATTCTTCCGCAAATTCGGCGTAAACCCGCTGCATTTGCAAGGCCTCTTCCATCGCTTCTTCGCGGGTGGCGTGAGCGGTGTGCCCTTCCTGCCACAGGAACTCTGTGGTGCGCAGGAACAGGCGGGTCCGCATTTCCCAGCGCACTACGTTGGCCCACTGATTGATCAGCAGAGGCAGGTCGCGGTAGGAGTTGATCCAGTCCTTGTAGGTATCCCAGATGATAGTCTCGGAGGTGGGGCGCACAATGAGCTCTTCTTCCAGCTTCGCATCCGGATCGACCACCACACCGTTGCCATTAGGGTCATTCATCAGGCGATGGTGGGTAATTACCGCACACTCCTTCGCAAAACCCTCAACGTGCTGCGCCTCGCGGCTGAGGAAACTTTTGGGGATAAACAGCGGAAAATAGGCATTCACATGTCCGGTCTCCTTGAACATCCGGTCGAGCTCGTCCCTCATATTTTCCCAAATTGCGAAGCCGGTGGGCTTAATCACCATGCAGCCTTTCACTTTAGAGTGGTCAGCCAGGCCTGCCCGCTTCACAATATCGAGGTACCACTGAGAGTAGTTGTCTTTTCGCTGAGTAATTGCTTTAGCCATAAAATTGTCTTATTATCCGCTGTTTTAACAGGATTTAACCGTTTGTATACCGTACTTTTGTTCCGCAAAAGCCCGTTTTAACAGTTGTTAATTCGCGATTAGCCTTTATTTAACAAGGTGCAAACGCGGTTTTAAAGGGGCTTTAACTAAAAATTAGGCACAAAAGTAATAAATTACGTGTTGTAAGAAATAAGAGCGCAACGGTAATTACATTAAAAACAATTTTTATGAAAAGCTATAAGATATCGCCTTTGTTGATCGCCCTGTTCCTGGTCTGGGGTATGGGCGATATAGGCGCGCAGTACGACGATCTTTACTACAATCCGGATACGGACGGCGCTTACTATGATTATGGCAACAGCTTTAATGATGGTAATGCCTCCACCTCCGACCGGAATAACGACGAATACTACGACGATGAGTATTATGATTATGAATACACCTCCCGGATTCGTCGCTTCCACCGGTCCTATCAAGGGTTTGGATTCTTTGATCCGGTCTACGTAGACTACGCCTATTTTGATCCTTTCTTTAATCCAGCCACTACGTTACTGATCTATGATTCGCCCTGGCGTTGGAACAGGTGGAATCGCTGGAACAGATGGAACAGATGGAATAACTGGGGCCCGGGTATCAACATCAATGTTGGTATTGGTTTCGGCAACACCTGGGGCTGGGGCAGCCCGTGGGGCTTTAATGCCTGGAATTCCCCCTGGGGCTTCAACCGCTGGAATTCTCCATGGGGTTGGAATGACTGGGGCTTCAACAGCTGGAACAACCCATGGGCATGGGGCGGCGGTGTCTACTGCCCACCAACCTGGGGCAACGGCTTCGCCTACAATACAGTAAATAATGTGACCATCAATAATAATAACAACGATGGCAGGGGTACCTACTATGGTCCGCGTACCAATGGTTCTGTGAACCGGCCAAGCCAGGCCCGCCGGGACATCGGATTGCAGCAGGATGGCCGTACGCCGACTACCGCAACACCGAAAGATGTAACGGTAAACCGGGCAGGAGCATCTCCCCGCACTGCGGAAACAACTCCCAACCGCCGGAGCGATCAGAATCCTAATGCAGCGCAGGTCAGCCGTACCTACGAGCGTCCGCGCACCTATGACCGGTCACCTACGACTACCGTGACGCCGGAGCGTTCGAGAGCCGTAACCAGCCGTAGCAATGCACCACGGACTTCCACCCGAACCCGTACGGCAACGCCTCGCGACTATAACGCACCGCGCAGCAGTGGTACTTATGACCGCAGTGGCAGTACGCCACGCACCTACGACCGTGGCTCGGGCAATAGCCGCAACTCGCGGACCTATTCCACACCACGTAGTAGCCGAAGTTACGACCGGGGCAATAGCAGCAGTGGGAGCAACCGTACTTATACGCCACGCTCCGACCGCAGCAATTCCTCACGGAGCTATACGCCGCGCAGCAATTCCAGCTCGCGCAGCAGCCGCAGTTACTCGCCAAGCAACAACCGGAGCTCACGCTCCTACACGCCCCGCAGTAACAGCAGCTCTCCGAGCAGAAGCTATTCTTCGCCAAGCAGAAGCAGTAGCCGGAGTTACTCTTCGCCAAGCAGAAGCAGTAGCCGGAGTTACTCTTCGCCAAGCCGGAGCAGCAGCAGCAGAAGCTACTCCTCTCCAAGCCGAAGCAGTAGCAGCAGCCGAAGCAGCGGCAGCAGCAGCCGGTCTTCCAGCCCAAGCCGGAGCCGGGGAAACTAGTCTGACCAATATTGACTTCGTTTGACGAGCGAGAGAAGGGGTGGAGCATACCGATGAACTGGTCCCACCCCTTTTCTTATGCACCGCACTTACGTCCCTCTCTACTTGTTGACCAATAAAAACTATCCTAATGAAGTATACGATCGCTTTTGCAGCCCTTCTCTTCTGCTTTAGCGGAACGATGTGGGCACAAAACTTTTCGGACGCGCTGCGCCTTTCCAATTTTCAGGTAGGCGGCACCGCCCGCTCCATCGGAGCCGGCAGTGCAATGGGCGCTATGGGCTCTGATTTTTCCGTCATGAGCACCAACCCTGCCGGACTAGGCTGGTACCGGGGCTCAGAATTTGTTATTTCTCCGGGCGTCTTCAATTCCAGCACCACTTCCAGGCTGCTCAATGATGACAACAGCACAGGCATTGAAGAGAACCGCGCTAATTTCAATCTGAATACCTTCGGCGTGGTATTCGCTAATGCCAATACTAACCGCGACTGGCGGGCAACTAACTTCGCCATTGGCGTGAACCGGCTGGCTAATTTCCATCAGGACTTCTACTTTGAAGGCTCCTCGCCCGGCTCTATCGTCAACCGGTTCCAGGAGCAGGCTAACAGTGAAGCAGGGTTTTCTGATTTTGAGTCCGGACTGGCTTTTGATGTAGGGGCACTGTATCAAATTGGTGGTGATGATTTCTACTCCTCTGATTTTGATAACACCCCCAATGCCAACGTCTTCAAGCGGCAGGATGTCTTTACGAGTGGAGCCATCAACGAGTTTGTCTTGTCTTTTGCCGGCAACTACAAAGATCGGCTCATGATCGGTGGTACAATTGGTGTGCCCATCATCCGCTACGAAGTCGATAAGGAATACCGGGAGGAAGACCGGGGAATGGAAGCGGATGGCAATATTCCATTTTTCAACGCGCTGACGTATAATGAAAACCTGTCCACAAGTGGTACCGGTATCAACCTGAAACTGGGCGCCATTTACCGGGCCAACCAAATGCTGCGCCTGGGTATGGCTGTACATTCGCCCACCTTTATGCGGCTGGATGATGTATACACGGCAAGTATGGGGTACAACTATACGGATCAGGAAGGCGACTTTAATTTCACTTCACAGTCGCCGGATGGCAGCTTCGAATACCGCCTGCAGACGCCCTGGCGCTTTATAGGCAGTGCCGGGTTTATCATCAATAATGGCAGCCTTAAGCCTGCCAATGGTAACCGGGAGCTGATGGTAAGAGTGCCACGGGGCGGATTTATTTCTGCTGAGATTGAATACCTGAACTATGGCGAAAACCAGTTTCGCTATGATGGCTTTGGCGATGCTGAAAGGGAAGTCAATGCTGCAATTGCTGAAGAGCTGACAAGCGCCTGGAACCTCCGCCTGGGCGGTGAGTATGCCTATGACCAATTCCGGGTGCGCGCCGGTTACACTTTGCAGCAATCACCGTTGCAGGGCGACGATACCACCAACAGCATCATCAGCGCAGGCCTCGGGCTGCACAAAAAGACCTTCTTCCTGGATATGGCCTACCGCCGGCAAATGAATGAAGCCCTCTACGCACCTTACCTCACTTTTGATGCCCCCGAGCAACTGGTAGAACAGCAAGCCAACCTTGGGCAAATCGTATTTACTCTTGGCTTTAGGTGGTTTTAACAACTAACGTCCTACCAGGGTGTTTGTAAGGCATAACCAAAAAATACGACACAGGAGCTGCGCCGCAGCTCCTGTTTGCTGATATGGATTCACTTACACAAATCACGCTGGGCGCTGCCGTAGGCGAGGTGGTGCTCGGCAAAAAAGTCGGCAACCGGGCTATGCTCTGGGGCGCAATTGGGGGTACCGTCCCTGATCTTGATGTCTTCGCCAATATGGTCACAGATGAGATCAGCGCGCTGGCTTTCCACCGGGCGATCACGCATTCCTTTGCCTTCGCCGCCCTGGCGCCTATTATTTTGGGGGGGCTGGTGCACCATATCTATAAAAGGCAGCGGATCGGGCAGGCACTTGGGCTGTCTACCGCCCTTATTTTTCTCATGATTGCACTAGGGTCTGTGACGATGCCTGCCCCACCGCTCGAAATTCTGAAAGTGGCCGGTGCCATCACGGCAGCAATCCTGTTTTTTCCGCTGGCCAGCTGGGGCGTACAGGCTATCCGGGGAACCACAGACCACCCCTGGGCAGCTACCTGGCGCGACTGGAGCTGGTTGTTCTTCTGGGCGATTTTCACTCACCCGCTACTGGATGCCTGTACCACCTACGGTACGCAGCTTTTTCGGCCCTTTTGGGATTACAGGGTGGCTTTCAATAATATTTCGGTAGCGGACCCCGCCTATACCTTACCTTTCCTGCTCTTGTTGCTCACTGCATTTATTGCGGGCAGAAAACGTCAGGCGCTGCGCACCCGCCTCAATATAGCCGGACTCGTAGTGAGCAGCTTGTATCTGGCCTTCACCTTTGCCAACAAATGGCACATCAACCGGACCTTCGAAGCTTCTCTCCAACGGGAAGACATTCCCTACGAGCGCTATATGACGTCCCCGACCATCCTAAACAACCTGCTCTGGCAGGGGATTGCGGAGGGAGACACCGCTTATTACCACAGCCTGTACTCTATCCTGGATGAGGAGGCCGTGTTTAAAGGCTTTACTGTTATTCCCAAACAGCATGAGCTGCTCCGTCCTGCCGAAGGGTCCCGTGACCTTGAGGTGCTGCAGTGGTTTTCCGATGGCTACTACTGCGTATTCGAGCGGGGCGATACCGCACTGCAGTACAACGACCTCCGCTTTGGCTCCCTTAATCAGTCGTTTGAGAAGCCTTCCGACTTTGTCTTCCACTTCATTCTGGAGCAGGACGAAGACGGAGAATGGCATGCCCGTCAGGGACGGGAGCAGCCCCGGGATATGGATCAGGCGTTTAGTAAATTGTGGAACCGGATGATGGGAAGGAAGTAGATGCCACTAAATAAAAAGCTGGCGGTATTGCCCGCCTTCAACAAAAGAGGAACATCGCTTCCAAAACGGGCAGAAAGGACCCATTGAAAAGCCGCCACAGGGAACTTCAAAATGACGAGGAAGCCACAATCAATTGATAAATGCCAACTACCATAACGGCTGAAAGCGAACAAGGTAATTTGAGTATTGACAACTGATAAAACTTATGAACAGAGTACTTTTCTGTTGTTTGCTATTGCTGCTTAGTTTTTCATGTGAACCCGAAAAGAAAGCCCCACCTGCTGAACCCAATGGCAAAGCAACGCCATTCGACTACACGGTATTTAAGCTAAAGGCCGGGGATATCTTATTTCAGGATAGTGATTGTGGCCCATTTTGTGAATCCATAGAAAAAGTCACATTCGGTATTCAGGGCTCAAAGTTTTCGCATGTGGGCATGGTCGCCCCAAAGGGAAAAGGTGAATTTGTGGTTTTAGAGGCCATCACCGCCGGAGTAGTCGAAACACCCCTTGATAGTTTCTTTATGCGCTCGTTCGATGAGGAAAACAACAGTAAAGTGGCCGTAGGGAGGATGAAAAAGAAATACGAACACCTGATTCCCAAAGCCATTGATTTTGCCAGGAAAAGACTAGGGGCTGCCTACGACGAGGTATTTGATATTTCCAACGATAAGTACTACTGCTCAGAGTTAATTTACAATGCCTTCAAATATGCCAACAATGACCGGCCCATATTTCAGCTGCAAGCAATGACCTATGTGGACCCGGAAACCGACAGCATTTTCCCCATTTGGGAGGATTACTTCCAGGAGTTAAATGTTCCTGTTCCGGAAGGACAACCCGGATTAAACCCTGGAGGAATGTCAATGAGCACCTACATCGACATCGTTTACTTTTATGGTAAGCCGCAGGGATATGAAGGCAAGGCAGGTTACTACCAATAAGCAAAAACTGACATATTGAAGCTTAGAAAAGCCACCTTCCGGGAATGGAAAAAGACCGAAGCCCAGGCGCTACAGTTGGAATGGATTATTATTTTTGACTCTCATAAAATTTGACGGAATATGCAGTCGAAATATTATTACCTAATGCTTTTGTTTGTCCTGTTTAGTGGATGCCAGGCCCTCAAAACGAATGCTGATCCCTACCGTTCTGAAGCTAACATCCCCGTCAGGGAACACTCCGTACAAGCCGTTTTATGGCAACAGCATTCCGGAGAATACAAAGCGCTGTGCCATCAGGCCTTCAATTTAGCCAAATTCCAACTTGATGAAATCCTACTCCGCAATAACCGGGAAGGGAAACCACTGGCGATTATTACTGATATTGATGAAACGCTCATCAATAACAGCCCCTACAATGCCAAAATGATAGAAACGGATGAAGAATACTCAAAAGAAGGCTGGATCAAATGGGGGCTTTTGGAGCAGGCAACAGCTGTGCCTGGCGCCCTGGAATTCCTGAAATACGCTGAGTCAAAGGGTGTTCAGGTGTTTTATATTTCCAACCGGTATGCTGTTCAGGACAAAGAGACTAAAGCCAACCTTGAGAAGCTGGGCTTCCCTTTTATTGACGAGCAGCATTTTCTGCTAAGGGAAAAAACTAGTGGAAAAGAAGAGAGAAGGCAAGCCGTTTCAAAAGAAAACAAGGTAATCATGCTGCTTGGTGACAACCTCTCAGATTTCGCAGAGGTATTTGATGATAAGTCCACCAACGAAAGAAACGAAATAGTTGAAAACCTCAAGGACAAGTTCGGCACGGAGTTCATCGTCTTGCCCAACCCTATGTACGGCGACTGGGAAACAGATGGATTGTATGAAGGCAGCTACAATTGGACACCGGCTCAGAAAGACTCCATCCGGAAGGCCAAATTGATTTCGTACTAAGCTTATTAGGTTCCGCAAAAGGTCTGATAGCTGGCATCAAAGTCAGCAGGGACCGTTTGCAGGGACAATCCGTCATCATAAGGTGAAGACAGTTCCTGCAGGAACGAATGGAAAGGCTGCATATCTCCCGCAACAGCGGACTGTAGCACTTCTTCCACCAAGTGGTTCCGCGGAATAGCCACTGGGTTGGTTTGCGCCATCAGTGCATTGCTTTCAGTCAAAGATGTACCTCTCAACCGCGCTTTTTCCCATCTTGAATACCAATTTTCGAAAGCCTCTTCCTCCCTCAGCTTATTGATCAAATCCCCCCCACGCCTCAGTTCAGTAAAGAAGTTGGTGTAGTCCACCCGCCATTTCGCCAGCAGTTTCAAACCAGAATTGACTAAATCCCGATCTTCCTCCACCTGATTCACAATGCCCAGCTTATTGCCCATCATTTCAAAGTAAGCCCCGGTAAAGTCTTCCGGGAACCGATCCAATACCTCTTCTGCCTTAGCACTGGCTATTGCTTCTTCCTCATCAATCAAAGGAAGTAGTGCATTGGCTAAAACACCCAGGTTCCAGTAGGCAATATTGGGCTGGTTAGCAAAGGCGTACCGACCATCTGTGTCGATAGAGCTGAATACCGTCCTGGGATGGAAAGCATTCATAAATGCGCAGGGCCCGTAATCAATGGTTTCCCCGGAAATAGCCATGTTGTCGGTATTCATGACCCCATGTATAAAACCAACGCGCAACCAGTTTACGATCAGGTCTTTTTGCTTTTGCCTTACTGCCTCCAGCAAAGCCAGGGCGGGGTTTGGATGGTCTTTTAGGGCTGGGTAATGGCGTTGGATGGTATATTTCAGCAGAGCCTCCAGGTCTCCAGGTTGTCCAAGAAACCGCGCATACTCAAAAGTGCCTACACGGATATGGCTTGCTGCCACTCTGGTCAGGATACCCCCTTCGTGACGCTGCTCCCGGTAGACCGGGCCCGCTGTTTTGACCACTGCCAGGCTTCTGGTGGTGGGGATATGAAGAGCGTATATAGCTTCACTGATCAGGTATTCTCTCAGCATGGAGTAGAAAGTCGCCCTGCCGTCTCCCCTCCTGGAATAAGGCGTTTGACCAGAGCCTTTGAGTTGCAGGTCACAGAGTCCCCGCTTGGTTTCCACCTCCCCCAGCAGTATAGCACGACCATCACCAAGGCGGGTAAAATGCCCAAACTGATGCCCGGCGTAAGCCTGAGCGATGGGCTGGCTTCCGGGCACCTTTTCATTGCCCGAAAGATAAGCCAGGGCCTTTTGCTCATCCTTTAAGTGTTCCGCTATGCCTAACTCCCTGGCCAAAGCCTCATTAAACAAAGCCATTTGAGGGTTGCTGACCGGCACCGGTGCTTGTTCAGCATACAAATTGGGTGGCAGCTGCGTTGCATAGGTGTGCTTTAACCAAGCCATATCGTTCTATTTGTGTATCTAACTGAACGTAAAATACTTTTGTTCTTGCCGGGTAGATGCGCCGACTGGTGAAAACTCCATGCTTTTGCAACCTATGTGATCGAAAAAGGAGCCATTGGACTTAAAAAATACTGGGTTTAAGTATCTTAGGCACTACTGAGTTGACCTACTGCAAGTACACCTATATTATATCCAGATTCGCCTTGATTAAAGAACTAAAGATTAAAACAGATCCAAAGGTTGAATTCGTTTTCAATGAATATCCCGCCCCAGTGCGGGATAAAATACTATTCCTCCGGCACTTAGTTATTGAAACCGCTAAAGCCACCGATGGCATTGAAGAACTCGAAGAAACCCTGAAGTGGGGCGAGCCCAGTTACCTGACCAAAATCGGAAGTACGTTAAGGGTGGACTGGAAATCCAAAAACCCAGGTCAATATGCGATGTATTTTAAATGCACCAGCAGATTGGTGGAAACTTTCAGGGTGCGGTTTGAGCATACCTTTGAATTTGAGGGGAACAGAGCAATCGTCTTTCGTTTAGATGACGAGGTACCCACCGAAGCGCTTAAACATTGCATCAAGGCGGCCTTAACCTATCATAAGGTAAAGCACTTGCCAACATTAGGGATATAAATTGCGCATCATTCTGGATGCCGTTGGAAAAACCAGTAACAAGGTTTGTAAGCCACAGCTAACTAAAATCCGGTGGTGTGTTTTTTACGGTGGAAAGGGCTGATGTTGCCGATGAGCGAAAAGAATACCTGGAGTTCTTGTCCCAACTTTTCGAAAGCAAAGTTTGCGATCCTGTTATTGCTAAAGTCTATCCTGTAAAGCAGGTTCCGGAAGCCCATAAGTACGTGGATTCAGGCAGGAAAAAAGGAAATGTGGTGCTTAAAATAGCATAGCTTTACTTACTCAAATGTTTGTCCTCAACACCAGAATGGAGTATATTGCCAGTCCTACATTCATTATGACCAACCTTAACAACGAGTGTTAATCAGTCCATGATTACATACCCGTAGATTTAGATAACAGCCCCCTTTTCTGATTATGCTCGGATTGCTTCCCCGGAAAACCCTGATGGGAAAGGGGATCGAGAGCAGTCACTTTTCGAGGGGCCCATTGCGGCCTGTTTATTATGAAAAAAATTGATTTGCTCTTTAGCCATTGCCCTTTGTATTGGCGTACAGGAAGAATAGAGCATATTTTTTCCGAAAGCAGGATGTTGTGCTATTTTGCGCATGACCTTCGCAGAACAAAGTATTATACTATCGTAATGATTAAACCAGATGGAAACAAAAGATACTAATGACAACCTCAAAACCCTGCAAAGCAAGCTGAGAGCGTCTGAGGACCTTCGGTTCGCAGCAGAATCAAAATTAGGCCAGCTGGAGGAATTATACCAAAACCTGTTCAATCATCTTGCCGATGAAGTGCACATGTGGAAGCTAATAAGAGAAAAGGAAGGCAGCATAAAAACATGGGAACTGGCTGATGTAAATCCTGCAGCGCTCATTACCTGGGGAAAGCAAAAAGAAAAGATAATAGGAAAAACTGCAGATGAAATCTTTGGCAAAGGCACAACGGAACAATTCATGCCTATCGTCAGGCAAATTTTCAATACCGGCAAACCGCATAAGTGGGTGGAATACTTTGCACCCACCCATCAGTACCTCAGTATGTCGAGCATTCCAATGGGCGAGTACTTCATTTCGACCGGAAAAGATATCACCGAAGAAATTGCATTGCAAAAGAAGCTCGAGGAGACTGCAGACCTCCTTAACAAGGCAGAAAGCATGTCTAGTCAAGGCTCCTGGAAATGGGATATCAAAAAGGATGAATGGACCTTTTCTGAGAATTGGCTGAATATCCACGGATTTAAAAAGTCTGGTATTGGAAAGGCGGAATTGATGCAGATGGCTCATCCTGATGACGTGCCTGCGATCAATCAAGCCTTTGCCAGAGCTTTAGCCGAAAAAGAACCTTATGACATTGAACACCGGATTATCAAAAAGGATACCGGTGAGATCCGGTGGGCTAAGGTTTTTGGTGAGGTGACCTTCTCTGATAACGATGAGCCTGCGTACATGATTGGCATAGGAAGGGATATAACCGATGAAAAATTAACAAAAGAAAGGCTTGAAGAAAGTAAGAACCTGTTGGAACGAACCGGAGAAATCGCCAAAGTGGGGGAATGGCAAATGATTGGTGGTCTCGTCATTCAGACTAAAAACGTCAAAGACCTGTATGAATTGCCAGAGGACTATGAACTTACTACCGAAGACGCTATCAATTTTTACCATCCCGACGACCGCGCAATGGTGACTCAGTATGTCAATGACGCTGTAGAAAACGGCAGGCCTTTTAATTTTGAAGCTCGCTTAATCACAGCAAAGGGCAACCTGAAATGGGTGCTGGCTGTTGGCGAACCTGAAATGGCCAACGGCCAATGTGTAAGGTTGTCCGGTGTTTTTAAGGATATCACCGAAAGCAGAAAAAACGAAGAAGCCAGAAAGAAAGCCCAACAGCAACTCCTTGATGTTGCCAATTCAGTCCCGGGAATAATTTACCAGTTTGTATTCCACAATGATGGGGCGATCACCATGCCCTACATCAATTCACGGGCAGAGGAGTTACTGGGGTTTGGAAGCGAAAAAATGAAAGACCCGGAGTTTCTCTTTTCCCGTATCCACCCGGATGATTACGATAGCACCATGAGCGCTATTCTTGAAGCCAATCGTGATAATGCCAACTGGTTCCAAGAATTCAGAGCTTTAGACAAGAATGATGAGGCGGTGTGGATTAGAGGGCAATCCACCGGGTCAGCTGATAGAGACGGGAATATTGTTCACACAGGAGTCCTGTTTGATATTTCGGAGCAAAAGAAAGCGGAAAACGCACTAAGGGAAAGCCAGCAGGAGTTTCAAAATATAGCGGACAACCTGGCTGGCGTCATCTTCAAGTACAAACTGAATACTGACGGTAGCGATGAACTGCTTTACATGAGCAAAGGCGCCCATCAGTTATACGAAGTAGCCCCGGAGAAAGCCCTGGGAAATATTCAGTTGATTTGGGATATAGTCCACCAAGAGGATGTAAAAAAAATCAAGCCTTCTATTGAGCAGTCAGCAAAGGAACTCACGCCCTGGAAGTTTGAGCACCGGCTACAGTTTCCTGACGGAAGAATAAAATGGGTTGATGTGAGAGGTGTGCCTGTTAAAAACACTGATGGAAGTGTGGTTTGGAATTCTATAGGTTTGGATATCACCAAACAAAAGGAAGCCGAAAAGGAACTGGAGCGGATCAATAAAAATCTGGAGAAGCTGGTGGAAGAGCGCGCCCAAAAAGCCGTAAAGCTGTCCAGGGAGCTGGAGCTTTACTGGCTGGCGGCTGAGCACGCCAAATCCGGAGTGTGGCATTATGACGTACAATCCAATAAACTGGAATGGGACGACATAATGTACGAGCTTTATGGCATTGATAAAGCGGATTTCAGCGGTGCCTATGAAGCATGGGAAACCAGCTTGCACCCAGAGGATAAAGAAAGAAACGTTAGGGCCTTACAAGAGACTATTGCGGGGCAAAAAGATCTTGATATTCTATTTCGGATCAACCACCGAAAATCAGGCGAAATCAGGTATATCCGTGGAAAGGGTAAAGCCGAGACTGATGACAGAGGGAACACTGTTGCCGTTTTTGGAACAAACTGGGATGTGACCAGAGAAATGAACCTTGCCGTTGAGCGGGAGCGGGCAATAGACCAACTGAAAGAAGCTCAAGCCCAGCTTATTCAATCCGAAAAAATGGCATCTCTGGGTATTCTGACTGCCGGCGTAGCGCATGAATTGAATAACCCTTTAAACTACATCGTAGGAGGCTATACCGCTATTCACAATCACCTCAACGAAGAGGAGTTGCTCGATAAAGCGGAAATCGAAGAATACCTTGACTGGATTAAAACCGGCTCTGACAGAGCCACGAAAATCGTAAAAAGTTTAAACCTTTTCAGCCGAAGCAACGAAGACAACACTGAAGTTTGCGACATCCATCTGATTATCGATGACTGTCTTTTGATCCTTCAAAACAAATTCAAAGACAGGATCATCATTACAAAAGAATATACGGATACTCCGGCTGAAGTACCGGGCAACAATGGAAAACTCCACCAAGCTATTCTTAACCTCTTAGCTAATGCCGTAGACGCTATTTCAGAAAAGGGTGAAATAACAATTGAAACGAAATCCCAGAAAGACAGACTAAACATCATTATCAGCGACAACGGATGCGGAATATCAGGGGAAAACCTCAAAAAGGTAATGGACCCATTCTTTACGACCAAACCTCCGGGAGAAGGGACAGGATTGGGGTTGTCGATCACGCATTCTATCATTCAGGAACATGAGGGAAGCCTTACACTGCAATCAACACCAGACGCAGGAACAAAAGTAAAAATCAGCCTCCCTAAAGAAAGAAAGCATGCAGAGTAAAAAGAAAATCTTATGTGTAGATGACGAGACGATCAACCTTTTAATCCTCAGGAAAATCCTTGGAAAAAAGTACGAAGTCATCACTGCCAAGCATGGGGAAGAGGCACTATTGGTGCTTGGAAAAGACCCGGAAATCGAATTGGTCATCACCGATATGAATATGCCCGGGATGAATGGGCTGGAGTTCGTCCGGGAAGCGAAAAAGCAGTTTTCGAATAAAAAGTACTTTATGTTGTCAGGCTATGCCATTACCGAGGAGATTCAGGAGGCTTTAGATACCGGCCTGGTTTACGAATACTTTCAAAAACCAGCAGATTACAAGAAGATTGACCAGGCGCTGGAAGAGCCTGGCTTTGGTGATTAAATTATGCGCTGTACTTTCCCCTTCATCCCGCAGCCGGCAACGCCTCCTGCTCCACCTTCTCATCCACCTTGCGCAGCACGCGCAGGGCATCCTGCAAGCTTCGCACTCCATCCTTGATCAGCATAAAGTGGCGGTTGGTTTTCTTGAAGCTGAGCCCGCGTTTAGCCCCTTCCTTTTGCACAAACATCAGGGTTGCCTGGAACTGCGCACTTTCATAAAAAAGCGATTGCGGGTTTTCCACAAAGTAGCAGCGCAACTTATTATTTTTGAGAATGAGGCGCTCGAAGCCCAGGCGGCGGCAGACCCACCGCAGGCGCAGCCCGTCAAAGAGCTCGTACACGGGTTCGGGCAGGGCACCGAAGCGGTCTTTCATGGCTTCCTCAAATTTTTGCAGTTCCTCCTCCGTCTCCAGCCCGTCTAGCTGCGTGTAAAGATTAAGGCGCTCCTGTATGCTGCTGATGTACTCATCGGGGATAAGCATCTCCACATCGGTATCGATCTGAACCTCCCGCACGTACTGCCGGTTCTTGTCAAGCTCTTCCTTAAACAGCTCCTTGAACTCGTTTTCCTTCAGTTCCTGAATAGCTTCCTCAAGGATTTTCTGGTAGGTTTCGTACCCAATATCCGCGATGAAGCCACTCTGCTCCCCGCCCAGCAAATTACCCGCCCCCCGGATGTCGAGGTCGCGCATGGCGATGTTAAAGCCGCTGCCTAGTTCGGAGTGCTCCTCCAGCGTTTTGAGGCGCTTGCGGGCATCGCTTGTGATGGTCGACATAGGCGGGCTGAAGAGATAACAGAAGGCCTTCTGATTAGAACGCCCCACCCGGCCCCGCAGCTGGTGCAGATCGCTCATGCCAAATTGCTGAGCGTTGTTGATGATCATGGTGTTGGCATTCGGGATGTCCAGCCCGGTCTCGATAATATTGGTGCAAACCAGCACATCATAGCGCCCGTCGATGAAGTGGATCAGCGTTTTTTCCAGTTCCTTGGGGTCCATCTGCCCGTGGGCGCTGGCGATTTCCACGTCCGGGCACATGCGGCGTACCATGGCGGTGATATCCGGCAGGGATTTCACCCGGTTGTGCACAAAGAAGACCTGCCCGCCCCGGTTGACCTCATAGTAGATCGCCTCTTTGACCACCTCTTCGCTAAATACCCGCACCTCCGTATGAATAGGCTGCCGGTTGGGCGGTGGGGTACGGATAATAGACAGGTCGCGGGCGGCCATCAGGGAAAACTGCAGGGTACGCGGTATGGGGGTGGCGGTCAGTGTGAGGGTATCAACATTGACTTTGATATTGCGCAGTTTTTCTTTGGCTGCCACCCCAAACTTCTGCTCCTCGTCGATGATGAGCAGGCCAAGGTCCTTGAAGCCAATCTTTTTATTCAGAATGGCGTGGGTACCGATGACAATATCAATCTCCCCGTCTTTCAGCCGCTGGAAAATGGCATTCTTCTCTTTAGTAGTCCGGAAGCGGTTGACATAATCCACCGTCACCCCAAATTCTTCCAGCCGTTCTTTGAAGGTCCGGTAATGCTGCAGGGCGAGGATTGTTGTGGGAACGAGCACCGCCACCTGCTTGCCACCGACCACCGCCTTAAAGGCCCCCCGGATGGCCACTTCGGTCTTGCCAAAGCCCACGTCCCCGCAAATAAGGCGGTCCATGGGGTAGCTTTTCATCATATCCTCCTTCATGTCATTGGTGGCCTTGAGCTGATCGGGCGTATCTTCGTAGATGAAGGAGGCTTCCAGCTCGTTTTGGAGGTAGCCATCATTTGGGAAAGCGATCCCATCAGAGGCTTTGCGCTTGGCGTAGAGCTTGATCAGCTCACCGGCCATATCCTTGACTTTCTTTTTGGTGCGCCGCTTAAGGTTCTTCCAGGCATCCGAGCCCAGCTTGTCTACCTTCGGGGCTGTGCCTTCCTTGCCTACATATTTGGAGATTTTGTGCAGGGAGTTGATGCTGACATAGAGAATGTCGTTGTTCTTGTAAATCAAACGGACCGACTCCTGCACATGCCCGTTGATGTCGATTTTTTGCAGACCGGAGTATTTGCCCACCCCATGGTCGATGTGGGTGACGTAATCGCCCGGCTGCAACTCCCGCAGCATACGCAGGTTGATCGCCTGATCGCGGGTGAAGCCCCGGCGCAGGCGGTAGCGGTGGAAACGCTGGAAGATCTGATGGTCGGTATAGCAAGCGACCTTCAAATCCATATCGATAAAGCCTTCGTTGATCGACTTGGGGATGGGGTGAAAATCCACCTTGGCTTCCAGGTCTTCGAAGATGGAGTAGAAGCGTTCAATCTGCTTGGGGTTCTCGGCGAAGAGGTAGTTTTGGAGCCCGGCTGCGGTATTCTCATCCAGGTTTTCGATGAGCAGTTTGAAGTTTTTATTGAAGCTCGGCTGCGGGCGGGTGGAAAAAACCACCTGCTCGTCAAATTCAATAGGCTGTGCGGAGGCAGCCATGCCCAGGATGCGGTAGTCTTTCACATCCTCCACGATCTCAAACGGGCGGATAAAGGCGCGGTCGCGGAAGATCTCCTTGAGCTCCTCCTCTTCCAGCAGCGCGATGCCCTTGGCAAACTCTTCTGCCTTGTCGAAGCACTGCGTCAGCCGGTCCACCAGCAACTGAAAGTCCTTTACCCACACGGCGGTATTGGGCTGCAGAATCTGCAGCATACTCACCTTCTGCTCCTGAGAAAAGCGGGTGTTGATGTTGGGGATGATGGTCACCGCCCCGATATTCTGTACCGATAGCTGCGTGGTCGGATTGAAGGTCCGGATGCTCTCCACTTCTTCATCAAACAGCTCAATGCGGTAGGGATATTCGTTTCCAAAGGAGAAGATATCCACAATGCCGCCCCGAATGGAAAACTGCCCGGGCTCGTACACGAAGTCTTCCCGCGCAAAACCGTACTCCACCAGCACCTCAATGAGGAAGTCCACATCCAGTTCTTCTTCTTTTTTGATATCAATCCGGCGCTGATTGAGCACTTCCGGAGCTACCACCTGTTCAAACAGTGCCTCCGGATAGGTCACCACGATTTCACCAGCGGCGGGCGAGTTGACAATCTTATTGATGGTCTCCGTGCGCTGCAGGACGTTGGTATTATTGAGCTCCTCGAAGTACATGGGGCGCTTAAAAGAGTCGGGGAAAAAGCGGACAGCCTTTCCCTGCAGCAGGTTATCCAGGCTGTTTTGCAAATAAGCGGCCTCCTCCTTGTCATTTGCGATCAGAAGATGGTTACGCGGGTCGTTTTGGTAGACCGCTGTAAGTAGGAAGGCAGTCTGTGCCCCCACCAGCCCGTTAAGCTGAAGCCGGCAGGGCTTTTCGCCACCCAGGGCTTTATTGATACGTTGTGTACGGTTGTCGTTTCGGTATAATTCCTGAAGGCGGTCGAGGTTGTTCTCCACAGTTGCTGTAACGGTTGAAAGCCGAATGCACTCCAAAGGGCATTCAGCAGCTAGTATTCAATTTCCAAAAAAGAAACAGAGGGTTGCCTGGATAGTTTAGGTTACCATTTCCCGAAAGGGCGTCTATACATGACGCAAAGTGGTTTGGGCAGACCTGTTAGGTCATTATATGTTGTACTTGAAGAGGTTTGGGCATGCCCCGAACGATAGCATCAGTAGCTCCAAACCTCTTCAACGTCAGTATAAATTGTTACAAACCGGATTAATCCCTTAATTTAGAGCAAAAATTTTCCGTCTATGAATCACAAACCCAAAATTTATTGGCCGTTACTGTTCACGCTTGCTGTGCTGGCTGTTTCTTGCGTGAGCAAAAAGGAGTACATGGCCCTCCAGTCCGAGCTGGAGATTGCAAATAAGGATGTGGCCCGTTTGGGCGAAAGCCTTAACGACTACATGAAACGCCTTTCCGACTGTGACCGGGAGAAAGCGAACCTCAAGGCCCGCCTGCAGGCCGCTGAGAGCAATATGGTGCTTAGGGAGGAGCAGGTCAGTGATTTGAAGGATCTGGTAGCAGACCTGCGTCAGCAACGCGATGCCCAGCTGAATCAAGTGGACGACCTGACCACGCTTTCCCAGTCAGCCAGCGAAAATATCCGCGAGACCTTATCTCAACTACAAACCAAAGATAAGTACATTCAAATGCTGCAAGCGGCCAAAACGCGTGCCGACTCCATCAACCTGGCCCTGGCGGTCAACCTCAAAGGCGTACTCAGCGAAGGCATTGAGGACGAGGATGTGGAAGTAAAAGTGGACAAGACCGTGGTCTTTGTGAACCTGTCTGATAAAATGCTCTACAAAAGCGGCAGTGCTCAAATCACTGACCGGGCGAATGAAGTGCTGGGCAAAATTGCTAAGATCATCAAGTCCCGCCCCAACCTGGAGGTCATGGTGGAAGGCTACACCGATAGTCAGCCCATCAACACCGCTTGTATCAAGGACAACTGGGACCTGAGCGTGCTGCGTTCCACCTCCGTGGTGCGTACGCTGCAGACCAATCACGGCATCGACCCCAACCGCCTAATCGCTGCTGGCCGGGGTGAGTTCAACGCACTGGCAACCAATGATACAGCGGAGGGCCGGGCCATGAACCGCCGGACCCGCATTATCATTCTGCCAAAGCTGGATCAGTTCTACGACCTGCTGAACCCAAATCAGGTACCGGAGTAAGAAGTACTTTCATTCAGGTAGAAACTAAACGGCCCTGCAGTTGCTTATCAGCTACAGGGCCGTTGTTGTAAAAGTGGGCTGGAAAAGCCTTACGCTTTCGTCCAGCTCGTCCCTTCCTTGCTATCCTTGAGCACGATGCCTACTTCCTGCAGCACATCGCGGATTTTATCAGAAGTGCCCCAATCTTTGTTGGCGCGCGCCTCGGCACGGATATCGATGATCAGGTCCATGAGGCCATCCATCGGGCTGTCTCCGTTGCTCTCACCAGCTAAGCCCTCATCTTCAAGGGCAAATATCTCATCCACAAAACCGCGGAAGGTCTCCTGAAGGCGGGTGAGGGTCAGGTCGGTCAGGTCGGTCAGTTGCAGGTGGCCAGCGTTGAGGCTGTTGACCTTGGTCACGATTTCAAACAAGACCGCCAGGGCCTTTGGTGTATTGAAGTCGTCGTTCATCTCTGCATGCACCTGATCGATAAGCTTGTTAAGCTCCTCGTCGAGGGGACCAGGCTTGCCGTTGCCGGGATGCTTCATGCCCTGCAGCAACTTATTCCCTTCCATCAGGCGCTTGTAGCCTTTTTCGGCGGCTTGCAGTGCCTCATCCGTCAGGTCAAGGGTGCTACGGTAATGCGACTGCAGCATGAAGAATTTCACCACCATCGGGCTGTACCCTTTGCTAATGTGTGGGCTGTTGCCAGTGAAGAGTTGCACGGGCGTGATGGTATTGCCATCACTCTTGGACATCTTGCGGCCGTTCATGAGCAGCATATTGGCGTGCATCCAGTAGCGGGCACCGCTGCAGTTGCAGGAGCCCATATTCTGAGCAATCTCATTCTCGTGGTGAGGGAACTTCAGGTCATTACCGCCACCGTGGATATCAAAGGTCTCGCCCAGGTACTTCGTACTCATGGCCGAGCACTCCAGGTGCCAGCCCGGGAAGCCCACCGACCATGGGGAACTCCAGCGCATCAGGTGGGAAGGCGCTGCTTTCATCCAAATGGCGAAGTCAGCCGGGTGGCGCTTCTCGCTTTGATTCTTGAGGTTGTCGCGGCTCTCAGCCATCAGGTCCTCAATCTTGCGGCCGGACAATTTACCGTAGGCTTTGGTCTCTTCGATGAACTTTAAGGTATCGAAGTAGATAGACCCATTGGATTCATACCCATACCCATTATCGATGATGTCCTGCACCATCTTGATCTGCTCCGGGATATGCCCGGTGGCCCGTGGTTCAATGCTTGGCGGCAGGGTGTTGAAGATGCGCATCATCTCGTGGAAGCCGTTGGTGTACTTCTGAGCAATTTCCATGGGCTCCAGTTCTTCCAGGCGCGCTTTCTTGGAGATTTTATCTTCGGTACCGATTTCATCGCTATCACCTTCGAGGTGGCCTACATCGGTGATGTTCCTGACGTAGCGCACCTTATACCCCAGGTACATGAGGTACCGGTAGATGACATCGAAGCTGGTGAACGTACGGCAGTTCCCCAAATGGACATCGCTGTAGACGGTAGGCCCGCATACGTACATGCCGATGCGCCCTTCATTCAGGGGCGTGAACACTTCCTTGTCGCGGGTGAGGCTGTTGTAAATCTTGAGTGTATTTTCCATTCAGGGTATTTTTTGACGGCGCAAAAATAAGAAGCTTAGGAACGTTAAAAAAATAGATTCGCCATTTTGAGTCGGTTATTCTTGTGCTGGGCAAGGCGCGAAGAAGGAAGATAGCCAGAGCTACCTGACTGATGAGCAACGCAGACCAGTGCAAGAAGAAGCAGTCATAAATGGTGAAGTTATTATTTAAACGTTCCTTAACCGCAGGAATCAAGCAAACAGGAAGGGAGTTGCAGTCCGATCCGCAACTCCCTGTATTTTATCTTGCTTCTTCAAACGTAGCAAATAGCAATTAGTTCCCGCCCAGGCGGCCCGCTTCATCCTCCAGACCGGTCTTGCGCTTACGCGATTTGATGTTTTGGTTGCCAAACCGGTAATTCACGCTCATGCTGATGCGGCGGCTGTCCCATCGGCCGCTGCCCTGTGAGATTAGGCCAGCAAAGTTAGACTCCCCATCCCATCCGGTTTGGTAGAATAAATCCTGCCCGCTTACCCGCACATTAAGCTTGTCATCCAGGAATTTGCGCTGCAGCCCCAGGTTGAGGCTCCAGTTGCTTTCGTATTCAAAAACACCGCCCCACACACCGGGCCCGCTGTAGTAGCCGGATACTTCCCCTTGAAAGCCCCAGGGCAGGGTAATGGTGTGCTGCTGGAAGATGTTGTAGGTGAAGGCTTGCAGGTCTACGACAGCTCCGTTGCCATAATCCGCCTGATTATCGAGATGGGAAGCGCTAACATTGAAGTAAGCATTCCACTTCTCCGTGATTTGCACCGGTGCGCTGATGTTGGCGCTGATGATGGTCTGACTCGCCAGGTTGTCCCAGGTGATAAAGCCTGCCCGCGGGTCATTCTCATCCGGTGCCATCAGCCGGGTGATTTGGTCGGTCGTTTTGCTGTAGGCCACTTTGAAGTTGTAGCGGTAAGCCAGGGTGTAGCCCAGCTCCAGGTTGTTGACGATCTCCGGGCGGAGGAAGGGGTTGCCTTTCTCGTAGGATAGCTGGCTGATCTGATTATTGAACGGGTTGAGCACGTTGTAGTCGGGCCGGTTGATGCGGCGGCCGTAGTTGAGCGACAGGCTGTTTTTTTGCGAAAGCTGGTACGTGACGCCCGCGCTCGGGAACCAGTTGAGGTAGTTGAGCTCCACCGGTGGCTCCTGCAATTCATCTTTAAAAGCTTGCAGGTCACCTGTGGCATCGGTCTGCTCAGCACGTACACCAGCCGAGACGTTCCACTTTTCCCCGAGCTGCCGGGCAAAGTTCAGGTAACCTGCATAGACATTCTCATCGTACTCAAAGCGGTTGGAGGAGTTGTCGTTGCGCACCGGCACGCCATCATTCACATCAAAAAACAGGAAGGTATTGTCAGACACGACCTTGCTCAGCTTGGTACCCATACTGAATTTACCGCCCTGAAGGGGTTGCTCGTAGTCCACCTTGAAAGTGTAGATGTCAATATCGGTGGGCGTATCGAAGCTGTTGATGATTTCGGTGAGCAGCACCTCTTCATTCGCATCAAAGTAAAGGTTAGGTTGGAAGCGCTCACTCTCATTGCGGAAGCGGCCGTAGTCGGCATCGATATTTAAGGTACGCTCGTTGCCGCCATCGTAGCGGTAGTTGAGGTTGAAGGTATTTTGAGTACGGGTATCCTCGGAAGCATTGCGGGCTACGAGGATGCTGTCCGGCAGGGTATTGCTGGAAGCCAGGTTGAAGATTTCGATGCGGTTGAAGGCATTATTTTGTCCGTTGAAACCCCGCCCATCTGTCAAAAAGCCAATGGTGTGCTTATCGGACAGGAAAAAGTCGGCCCCGAGGCGGTAGTTGAAAAACTCGCGCTCATTGCGGTGGTTGTTGACCTCATCCAGCCGCAACCCGTTTTGGAAGCTCACGAAGTTCATTTTGTTGAAGCCCTCGCCTTCGCCGTAGCCGCCGCCACCGAAGATATTCATATTGCCATTACGGAAATTGCCGCTGGCGTTCAGGTTAGAATTATTGAACCGCCCCTGACTGAAGGTGCCGTTCAAGGAGCCATTAGCGCCGATACTGTCGTCCTTTTTCATGCGAATATCGATGATGCCTGCATTGCCTTCTGCCTCGTACCTTGCGCCCGGGTTGGTAATGATATCAATGCGGTCGATCTGATCCGCCGGGAGGTTTTGCAGAAAGTTACTGAGGTCCTGCCCGCCGAGCGGCAGGCGTTTGCCATCCACATATACGAGTACGCCCGAACGGCCGAGCACGTTGATGTTATCATTATTGTCTACGGTCACGCCGGGCGCTTTGCGCAGTAGCGAGAGCCCATCAGAACCAGTGCTGTTGATAGTCCCTTGTACGTTGAAAACTGTGCGGTCAGGCTTGATTTCCACCATAGCGCGCTGTGCCGTTACGGTAGCGCCGGCCAGTTCGATGGAAGTACTGCCGAATTGCAGGGCCCCCAGGTCCTTTTGCTCATCAGCGGCAAGGGTGACCTCCGGCAGCCAAAGGTCGGCAGCGCCCACATAGGACGCTTTGAAGAGGTAAGTGCCCGCTGGCATATTCTGAAAACGGAATACCCCGGATTCATCGCTGACTTCCACTTTGAGGATGGTGGTGTCAGCCGGATTGTGAAGGACTACATTTGCAAAGGAGACCGGCTCCCCGGATTCATCCTGCAGTTGGCCTTTGATGCTGCCCTCCTGGGCAAAAAGGGTGATGGAAAAAAGTAACAGGGTGAGTGATAATAAAGCTTTCATGGTATCGCAGTTGTATGGCGCTGCTTTCACAGCCGGGTGTTCAAAACTATAGGAGTGTAAACCAAAAAGTTAATTCTGTTCAATCCACCTTTCAGTGTAATGGAGACAAATATCTGACAATAGCTGCACAGGGGCACGCTTTTTTCGATAAACAGCCTCCTGAGCAGATGAATTAGCAATAAAGTGTACGAAGTAAGGATTGGGATGGATTTTACCCGGACATTTCACCCTGCAAAAAGTCGAGACACAGGGCGGCCGACCATGAAAACTGATCGGTACCGCAGCCGATTTCTCCTTCTGCAGGCCGACGGGGGTCGAAGTATTCATAAAACCCGTGCCTGGAGAGTAACTCCAGGCTATGCTTCCGGATACGATCCGCCATTTCGGTCATATCGTACCGCATCAGGCCGTGGTAGAGCAGCCAATTGAGGTTGATCCACACCGGGCCACGCCAGTATTTTTTGTAGTTGATGTCTTTGGCCTCCATGCTGTAGGTGGGACAGAGCAGAATCCCGGAGTCTTTCCCGCCAAAAGCGGGGCTTTCCAGGGTACGCAACATGGCCTCGGCCTGTTCCTGTGTAGGTACCTCGCCGCATAGCGGGATGAGGCCGGAGGACGTATGGACGGGTATGATTTCACCGGCGCGCAGGTCAAAGGCGTTGTAAATACCCCGGTCTTCGTCCCAGAGTTTTTCGTTCATTGACCAGACGGTGAGCTCGTGCCACTGCATGGGTTCCGTAATATCCTCGCCAATGAGGCTGCCAATCTGAATGAGC
Organism: Phaeodactylibacter xiamenensis; assembly: GCF_000759025.1. Taxonomy (GTDB): domain Bacteria; phylum Bacteroidota; class Bacteroidia; order Chitinophagales; family Saprospiraceae; genus Phaeodactylibacter; species Phaeodactylibacter xiamenensis. Next base: position 249,747 of record NZ_JPOS01000018.1, read on the forward strand.
GCTTCATTGGACCAGGAGAGGATACCGTTGAACAGCGGGTCCTGTATGAGGAACGGGCATTCTTCGTAGATTTTCTGGTCATCGTAGTCGTGCTGCCGGAAGAGATCAACGAGGTAGACATAGCGGTCGTAATCCTCCTGAGTAGGGCGGTGCTCAGCAGCTTTGGGTTTTTGGAGATCTTTGCGCTCGTAGGCAGGCAGTTGATCACGGTCAATCTGCATACGTGACAAGGTACGGTCCCAGATCGGGCTGTTGTCGGTACCCCCTTCCCAGGGATGGCGGATGTAGACCAGGCCTTCCTCCTCCGGATCGCGGTAGTCGTAAAGGTAGCGGTGGAGTGCGAGCACCTTGGGGTACATTTCCTTAAGAAACGCTTTGGCCTGCGCCTTATCGGCAGCCACTTCGTACATCTTCCAAAGCACAAAACCATGTACCGGAGGCATAGTGATACCCGAAGTTTGGATATGCTCAGGCGCCTGAGCCGAACGGTGGGCCTGCCAAAAGCCAGGCCCCGGGAAGTACCGCGCCTGCGGGTCATCGCCAAAAACGATCTGCGGGACGAGCCCATTCTTCCACTGGGCACTAAAAAGGTGGCGCATTTCAGCCATCGCCCGACCGAAGTTATCGTAAGCGTTGCCAATAGCGATGAAGCCGGCATCCCAGTTCCATTGGTGCGGATAAAGGCTGGGGGCAGGTTTGGTAAATTGGCCGTTCCAGTTTTGGTCCAGTACGACCTGTGCCATCTGCTGAAGCTGGGCTTGATTCATAGGTATGATTTGGTTATCCGTCCGGTCAGTTGTATTCCAGGCGGGCGATTTTCAACCGGTTGCGGCGCTCACTCGGGATCAGGAGGGTATTGGCATCGACTTGCATGGCGTCGCGGAACCGGAGCCGCAATTTAAGATTTTCTGTGCTCATGAGGCTGTTGCGGTCAAAACGGCCGTTGCCACGCAGCACATATTCGCTCACGGTGTTCTCGTACTTGATTTCGTCATTGAATAAAAACCGCAGGCTGCTGGCCGTCTTGAAAACGAAGAAGGAAGAGTAAATCCCATCATCATCCTGTGAGTATTGCTTTTTGTGCATCACCGTTGACCAGTGCAAATCACCATCCGGATGAATGGACAGCACAAATATCTCGTCGTAGTAATAGTCTACTGAAAACCGCCCCGTCCCATCGTAAAAGTTCCGGGTCATGTTAGCTCCATTACGCTCAAAGGTCCGGCTAAGCTCTCCAATAAGGAGCACGCCCCCGTCTTTACGCAGTACAACATCACGCAGCAGGCCCTCCGGTACACCTTTGGTTTTATCGGCTTCTTTGCCAAGGAGGCTCACGATAAACTCCTCCGTAAAGGGATGGCTGGCCTTCACGAAATCATCAGGCCGGTCAGGGTTGATGTTCAGGTAGAAAAACCCGTCGGAGCGCCCGAGGTTTTTCTCAGAGTAAAGCCCTGCCCCCACGATTCTTTTGTTGAGCGGATCAATGGAGAAAATCACATCGAAGGTCAGCTTCTCCGGCATGGTCAGGTCAAACCGGGTCAGGCGGTCGGTCCTGCCATCGTAGTGGTAAAATTCAAAATGGTGGTCTTCCCTTTTGGTGCGGTAGTTATCGCGCTCAGCCACAATGGTCATGTCGCCATCGTTATCGACCAGGACCTCCAGGAAATTCTGGTAGAAGTTAAAATCCTGGGGCGTAACCACCGTTTGCCAGAGCAACTCCAACCGGTTATTATCAAAGCAAACGGCACGCATCATATCCTGCTTTTCGGTAAAAAAGAAGAGGGTCTTGCTCTTGTCCTCCGAATAAACCGGTATGAACTTTGGGGTATAAAAAAGGTAGCCCAGGTCTACGATAGTAATAGAATCCAAAAGGTTGGCGCCCGGGCCATACCGGTGGGCTTTCAGTTTGGTATGTGTCCGGTCTTTAAACTGGTAGAATAAGTTGAAGTGCCCATCATCGGGCAAAATATCAATTACTTTGGGCAGGCGGCGGTCCAACTCCAGCTCTTTGGTCCAGGACTCCTTCATGGCTTTGTTGAGACCAACCACCTCAAAGGTGGTACTACGGTCACGAAAAAGCAGGGTATGGCTGCCCATTTCTCCCAAAAGATGATAGGCAATATCATTGCGCAGCACGATAGGCTCCGACAAGGTAACCGTTTGTGCATAAAGGGCCGCTCCGGTGGTCAGGAAGAGCAGCAGGCTGATTATTTTTTTCATAGCTTTAAATCTTGTTTGGTCTCTGGTTAGGGCTTCTCGAAAAATAAGTTTTCTAATTGGGTTTTGCTTTGATGAGGCACAAAACCAACCATCGGGCGGTTTTGTGCCTTATCGAGGCAAAAGCTACCAGAGCAATTGGAAAACTTATTTTTGCCCCACTACTTGGAAGGGTTACTGTAAGCCCTACCCATGAAAATACTGAAATTTAGCAATATGTTTCGTAAAACGGGATTCTTCCCAAAATACAGCAGGCATGGCGGAGTGGATTAAGGCGGGGGCGGTGATTTTTGCCGCGGGCCTTGCGCTTTACCTGATTGTTGTACTCCTGGTATGGATTGGGCAGGAACGGTTTATCTATCAGGCTCACTCCCTGCCTTTGGATTACCGCTATACTTTTGACGTCAGTTATGAGGAACTCCGCATACCCACCGCCGATGGAGAGACCGTTAACGGCCTGTTTTTCCGCGCCAATGGAGACAAGAGAGGCGCGGTACTCTACTTCCACGGCAACCGGGGCAACTTAAGCCGGTGGGGGCACCTGCACCGCCCCTTTTCCAGCCGGGGCTATGATGTCCTGATGATTGACTACCGGGGGTATGGCAAGAGTACCGGAAAGCCATCAGAAACCGGGCTTTATAAGGATGGAGAGGCGGCGCTGCAATGGCTGTTGCGACATCACACGCTGGAGGAAGTCGTATTGTATGGACGGTCTCTTGGCAGTGGCGTGGCGGCTTATCTGGCTTCCCGGCATACCCCGAAATCGCTTATTTTGGAAACACCCTATGATGTTTTGCCGAATGTCATTCAGCATCAGGTGATGTTGCCACTGCCAGGAGGCATTTTCCGCCACCACTTTCCAACCATCCGTTACCTCTCAAAAGCAAGGTGCCCAATTCATATACTTGCAGGGACCCATGACCGGCTCATTCCACTTCGGCTGCCCCTCGAACTAAAGCCGCTGCTCCGTTCTCCTTCAGATTTTCTAATCATACAGGGCGCCGGGCACCACAACTTATCGGCATTCCAAGCCTATCATTTTGAATTAGACCGTTTGCTATTGCCTTGACGGATTTCGTATCTTTGCCGCAATAAGCGACAACACCACCTCAAGCATGAGCAAAAGAAATAAGCTCCAGAAATTTACGGAGCTGCTGACCTTCCCGAATGTATACGAAAACTTCAACCCGAAGGAGCCACAACTGCATGGCCTGAAAGGGGCACCGGTTAGCCTGAAGGGGGAGTGGTGTACAAAGCATTTCCACAATGACAACCCCATCGTGGTGGAGCTGGCCTGCGGGCGTGGGGAGTACACCCTGGGCATGGGCCGCATTAGCCCCAACCGCAATTTTATCGGGGTGGATATCAAAGGGGCCAGAATTTGGAAAGGTGCGGGCATCGCTTTGGAGGAAGAGCTCGATAATGTTGCTTTTCTCCGCACCCGGATTGAGCAGCTGCACTTGTTTTTTGAACCCGGTGAAATCAGCGAAATCTGGATCACCTTCCCTGACCCTTTCCTACAGAAAAGTAAAGCCAACCGCCGACTGACGGCACCTCGCTTTCTGGATGTTTATAAAAAGCTGTTACGCAAAGACGGGCTGATCCACCTCAAAACCGATGAGCCAAATCTGTACGAGTTCACGCTGGAAACCCTGCAGGAATACGAGGGTGCTCAGGTCCTCTACCACAGCGACGACATCTACAGCCTAGAAGAACTTCCTATGCCGGAGCTGGAAATCAAAACCTATTATGAGCGGATGCACCTGGCGGCTCAGAAGACCATCAAGTACATCCGCTTCAGGTTGGAGCAGTAATTACTTGCCTGTCAGTTCTTTTAGCTTGTCTTCCAGTTCGTACTCATCGCCCGGCACATAGCCGTTATGGTTATAGACGATGTTGCCTTCCTTGTCGAGCACAAAGGTCTGCGGGATCGTCTGGAAGTTCAGCGCATTGCGCAGTTGCTGATTGGGGTCCGAAAGTATGGTGTAAGTCCAGCCTTTGGATTCCACCATAGGTTTCACTTTTGCCAGGGCACGCTGTGTGTCGATAGTGATGGCCACAAGCTCAGCATCGTATTCTTCCTGCCAAAAGCCGTAGAGATCAGCGATGGCATCGAGTTCCTTTTTGCAGGGAGAGCACCAGGTAGCCCAGAAGCTCAGAATGGTAATTTTGCCGTCTTCAGCATACTGCCTGATATCCAGCGTCTGCCCGTCGAGGGTCTTCACTTCAACGGAAGGTATGCTCTTGCCTTCCTGTGCGAAGGTAGCCAGGCTGAAAGCAAATAAAGCGGCGATGGTCAGTAATAAGGCTTTTTTCATGGAGTTGATATTTTTCGATATTGGTGGACAAAGATAAAACTTCCGAATTGAGGAGAGTAGCCCCTCAGAAGCTTCCAATTTGTTAGTCGAATGACTTTTTTTGCATAAAATTTCATTATACCGGCAATTCGCAGGATTTTTGCTGCCAATTTTAGGAAACGGTTGGTATCATCCAGACGTAAAACTACCAAATGGCCACCATCTGGTATACCCAAAGGCCAACCTTAACGCAACTTTAGGAATACACACCCCTCAGTACACAACGAAACGAATGGACCTATTGCAGATTTTTCGAAAAACACTCACCGCTGGCGCACTGCTCGTCTTCGGGACAGTCATTAGCTTTAGCCAGAATAATAATGGAGGGACGCTTTCCGGCAACCTTGAAGCCAACGGCAACTTCTTCATCCGCGACAGCCTTATCGGAGCGGCCAATACCCCGCAGTACGACCGCCAACTGTACGGCGCTGATGCATGGCTCAACCTTTCTTATAATAATTGGGGCTTCGACTTTGGGCTGCGCTTCGACCTCTTCAATAATTCCAACCTGCTCAACCCTACCGGGTCTTTCACCGGAGAGGGGATTGGCCGGTGGTATGTGCATAAGAAAGTGGACAAATTCGATATCTCAGTGGGCTACCTCTACGATCAAATCGGCAGTGGGATCATCTTCCGGGCATTTGAGCAGCGCCCTTTGCTGATTGACAACGCCCTATACGGTGCCCGCCTGGCTTATGACCTCGGTGAAAACTGGCAGATCAAAGGCTTCACCGGAAGGCAAAAGCAGCAATTCGATATATACGAGCCAGTAATTAAAGGCGGTGCCATCGATGGCTATCTGAGCTTTGGGGAAGAAGGCAGATTTTGGGCAATGGCACCTGGCCTGGGCGTGGTGAACCGCACCCTCGACGACCCCTCCATGAATTCCATCGTGGCTACAGTCAATACTTACACTGCTGAAGATGCTTTTGTGCCCGTGTACAACACCTATGCCTTTTCGGCATACAATACACTCTCTGCCGGTCCCTGGACCTGGTATGTAGAGGCAGCGTACAAGACAGATGACAACCTGAGCGACCCCTTCGGGGAGTTTGTGCTTTCAGACTCCAGCGTGGTGGTAGGCGATAAGTTGTACAAAGCGCCGGGCACGGTATTCTACAGCAGCCTGAGCTACGCCAAAAGCGGCCTGGGCATTTCCGTGGAGGGCAAGCGTACGGAGAACTTTGACTTCCGGGTACGCCCGCAGGAACAACTCAACCGGGGACTGGTGAATTTTCTCCCGCCTATGGCCCGGGTCAATACCTACCGGATGACAGCCCGCTATAACGCAGCTACCCAATTTTTGGGTGAGATGGCAGTGCAGGCAGATATACGCTACAATTATAAGCGTAAGTTTGGAGTCAACGTCAACGTCTCCAATATTACAGACCTCGACAACAACCTCCTGTACCGGGAGCTGTACACGGAGCTTACTTACAAGTATAAGCGCACCTGGCAATTCCTGGCCGGGCTGCAAATACAGCGGTACAATCAGGAAGTCTTCGAATTCAAGCCAGATGCGCCGATCGTGGAAACGGTCACGCCTTACTTCGATATTCTCTACAAGTTTTCCCGCCGTAAGTCTATCCGTTTTGAAGGGCAGTACATGATTGCCGGTAAGGACGACAAAGGAGAGGGGCATGACTACGGTAGCTGGCTCTTTGGGCTGGTGGAGTTTAGTATTGCCCCAAGCTGGACCTTCACGGTTTCTGATATGTACAACATTGATCCAGGCAAAGCTTCGCCAATTGACGACAGTGGGGAGAAAGCAGCTTTGCATTATCCCCGTTTTGATGTATTTTATACGCACGGAGCTAACCGCTTCTCCCTGAGTTACATCAAGCAGGTGGAAGGCGTGGTTTGTACTGGTGGGATTTGCCGCCTTGAACCAGCTTTCAGTGGCGTGCGTTTTACGGTTAATTCCAGTTTTTAAAAATTGAAGATATGAAAAGATTAAGTACCCTACTCGCAATCGTCGTTCTTTCATTTGGCTGTGAAGAAATCCCTCCGGTTATCACTCCGGTCATGCAGGTCGAAAGCATTTGTGATGAACCTGCACCGATCACTGATCAGCAGCGTCAGGTACTGGTTGAGGAATTCACCGGCGTTCGCTGCGTGAACTGCCCGGCCGGTAGTGCCGCTCTTGAGGAGCTTATCGGACAGCACGGCGACCAATTAGTTGCAGTATCTATTCATGCCGGTTCTTTTGCACCGCCTTATCCGGAGAGTTTCGATACTTTGCGTACGGCCAAGGGGGAAGAAATCCTAAGCTTTGTAGGAGAGCCCCTGGGCTACCCTACCGCAGTGGTCAACCGCAAGAAATTTCCCGGTGGTTTCAACCTGCAGTTGCCTCGTAATGGCTGGCCGGGCGCTATCGAACAGGAGTTGCAGGAAGACCCGCGCGTCCTGATCGACATCAAAAATAACTACGACGAAGCTACCCGTGAACTGGAAACCTGCGTTACCCTGCAGATGATGGACGACCTTAGCGTCGAGGAGTCGGTTTTCCTGACCGTAATGCTCCTGGAAAATAATGTAGTCGACCTTCAGCTTACTCCGGAAAGCTCAGAGCCTGACCCCAATTACGTGCACAAGCATGTTTTCAGGGATGTGCTCACCAGTGCGGCGGGCAATCTAATTCAGGATGAGGTCACTGCCGGCAGTTTTGTGCAGCAGTCTTTTGCCATTACCCTTAAGGAAAAATACAAAGCAGACGATTGCTCGATTATCGCTTTTGTCCATTTGGGCGGTGATACGAAAGTGGTCTTGCAGGCGGAAAAGGAGGGGTGGTAGGCTTGTTTTTGCAGAAAATGCTGATAGGAGGAATGCAGCCGGGAAAGACGGTCAAAGCGACTCACGAATAAAAGGACCTACCTGGTGAGCTGTTCAAACCTGCACATACAAATCCCCCACCCTAAACCGCACTACCCCCATCTCCAGCAGCTGCTCCCCATCGTCGTAGTCCGTGCTTTTCCAGCGGTAGGTATCGGGGATACGCTCGAACAGGGTGACAAAAGGCTGTGCCTGCTCAATGTACAGGATATGGTCCAAGCCGGGTATGGACTTATAGCCTTGTAGCTTTTCGCCGAAGTCGCGGTTGCGGCTGGAAGGCGATATGACTTCTGCTACCAGCCAGGGGTTGGTGTAAGCATTTTTTCCTTTGGCGTACTCATAAGATGAGGGTTGTCCTCGCACCACGGAGGCATCGGGGGCATAGGCTTTCTGCAATTCCGGGATATAGATGTGACGGTTGCTGCCATATCGCCCGTAGCCTGGCTTGTCTCTAAGCTCTACGTACAGGGCACCCAGCAGATTGGCGACAATGCGCTCGTGTTCATCCGTTGCGATACTCATGATAATAATTTCTCCACGCTCGTACTCTACCGGGTACTCTGCCTTTTCCAACAGCCCCACAAACTCCTCAAAGGTAGCCGGAAACCGTAGTGCTTCCGGCCCTAGCTCTAAGCGTTCGGTATGCGAGGTTGGTATGCTGACTTCTGTGCTCATAATTATAAAAATACTAAACTAGACGAGATGTTGCAAGTGGCAGGCTGGAACTTCGTAGCAATCACCCCACCTTCCGGTAATTCAACACCGCCAACCCATTCACCGCCAGCGCGTAGCCGCCCATCACCGCGATATGCTGACGGATATCCCAGACATCACTACCCTTCAGCAGCACCAGCCGCATCACATCCACGAAGTAGGCCACCGGGTTAAAGCGGGTAATGTCCTGCGCCCAGGGCGGCATGCTCTCGATGGGCGTAAACAGGCCGCTCATCAGAATGAAGATGATGAGGAAAAACCAGGCAATGAACATGGCTTGTTGCTGCGTCTCCGTCACGGTGCTGATGAGCAGCCCGAAGCCGAGGACGACGAGCAGGTACAAGCCGGCAAAGCCAAAGATGAGCCATAGGCTGCCCACGAAGGGGATGTGGAAGACCAGCTTGCCCACCACCAGCCCGATCGCCAGCTCCACCAACGCAATGATCCAAAATGGCAGTAGCTTACCGATGATGAACTCGTGCTTGCGGATGGGGCTCACGTTGATCTGCTCAATAGTACCGATCTCCTTTTCCTTCACGATGTTCATGCCCGCCAGGAACATGCCCACTAGCGTCACGAGGATTACCAGAATACCGGGCACCATGAAGGTCTGGTAGTTTTGCTCCGGGTTAAACCAGTTAGCGGTCTCGATTTGCAGAGCAGCGGGCTGTGCGATCCCACCCCCGTAATTTTGCCGAAAGGCCGCATTGAAATCCCGGATAATCGCATTGGCGTAAGCCGAAGACAGCCCGGCTTTCACCCCGTTGATGGCATCTACTGCCACCTGCAGCTGACTCCTGCCATCGCGTAGCAGCTGCCGCTGAAAGTCAGGGGGGATTTCCAGGTAAAGATCGGCCTCGCCCTGTTGTATCTCATTTGATGCAATCTTGCCTGAAGCGGAGGCGCCAGTCAGGATGAAGTGCTCAGAAGCCTCAAATTGCCCTACGAGCTGCCGGGACGCCTGCGAGTGGTCCAGGTCCACGATGTGCAGCTTGACGTTATCCACCTCGTAGTCGGCAGCGAAAGCCAGCACCAGCAGCTGTATGACCGGCATGAGGAAAATCAGCGGCAGCATCACCCGATGGCGGAAGATTTGCCGGAATTCTTTCTGTACGATGTAGGGTACGGTTTTCATGCGAGTCGGATATTAAAGCTGCGCACGCTCAGCGCAATGAAAAATACAGTCATGCCCAGCAGGATAAGCGTCTCCTGCCAGACCAGTTCCATCCCACCGCCTTTGAGCATCACATCCTTCAGAATGATGATGAACCACTTGGCGGGGATGATATTGCTGATTACCTGAAGGGGAAGAGGCATCGACTCAATCGGGAAGATGAAACCGGACAGCAAAATCGTCGGCAGCATCAGCACCATCAGGCTGAAGAGCATAGCCACCTGCTGACTGTCGGTGCGGGTGGAAATGAGGATGCCGAGCGACAGGGCCGTAAGCACAAACAAAAAGCACTCCAGCCAGAGCAGGGCATAATTACCCCGGATTGGCATGCCGAAGACTTCCGTTCCCAGCAGTAGAATCACTGCGGTATTGGCCAGTGCAAGCAAGATATACGGGATGACCTTACCGATTACAATGAGCGGGGGCGGCAGGGGCGAGGCGAGCAATACTTCCATCGTCCCCACCTCTTTTTCGCGGGTAATAGCGATGGAAGTCATCATAGCGGAGACCAGCATGAGGATGACCGTCATTACGCCGGGCACGAACATAAATACGCTCTTGAGCCCGGCGTTGTACAGCATCCGCACTTCGGTCTGTATGACCATAGGCTGCTGCTGCAGGGGTTGTTGCTCCTGCAAAAAATCGCCGATGATGGCTGAGGCGTAGTTGGATAAAGTCGTAGCGGTATTAGGGTCTGTGCCATCGGCAATGAGCTGTAGGCTCCCCGGAAGGCCCCGGGCGGTTTCCTCCCCAAACTTAGGCGGCAGGACCACTGCCATTTTGATGCTGCCCGCCCGGAAAGCCTCCTCTATTTCCTGTGTGCTGTGCAGGGGTAAAGCCAGGGTGAAGTATTCGGAGGCACTCAGGCGCTGCGTGAGGCGCTGGCTTTGGTCATTCTGTGCATAGTCGAGCACGCCGATGTCCGCATTTTTAATCTCGTTGCTGATGGCAAAGCCAAAGAGCAGCACGAGCACCGCCGGCATGCCCAGCAGAATGAGCAGGGTCCGCCGGTCCCGCAGGATGTGGTAAAACTCCTTGCGGATGAAGATGGACAGCTTTTTGTTCGTACCCATTGGGTTGATTTTAAAAAATTTGTAGTCTTGTTTCCTTTTTAAACACATAGGCACATAGCTCTTTTTGCCCGGGTTGCCTAAACACATAGGCACATAGGACACATAGTCTTTTACTCGCTGCTTTGTATACCCATGTTCGCTACTCCCTCCCCACTGTATCTACACTTCCTCCTATCTATTTCCCCACATCCCGCGCCCCTATATGCCTATGTGTTTCAACCCAACACTGCACACTCACTATATGCCCCTATGTGCCTATGTGTTTCCCCCCCCCGGCCGCGTCAGCCGTAAAAACACCTCATTCATCGTCTCCACGCCGAAGGAAGCCTTCATCGCCTGCGGGGTGTCAAGTGCCGCAATCCGCCCTTCCACCATAATGGACACCCGGTTGCAGTACTCCGCCTCATCCATGTAGTGGGTAGTGACGAAGACGGTAGTGCCCTCATTCGCCGTTTTGTAGATCATCTCCCAGAACTGCCGCCGTGTCACCGGGTCTACGCCACCAGTGGGCTCATCCAGAAAGACGATAGCGGGCCGGTGCAGGATGGCAATGGAAAAGGCCAGCTTTTGCCGCCACCCCAGCGGAATACCGGACACCAGGCTATTCGCAAATTCCGACATGCCAAGCTCTTCGATCAGCCGGTCGGCTTCCTGCCGCACCTGCTTGCGGGGCAGCCCGTAGATACCGCCGTAGAAGCGGATGTTCTCCCGCACCTTCAGGTCTTCGTAGAGTGAAAATTTCTGGCTCATGTAGCCAATGCGGCGCTTGATCTGCTCAGGCTCGCGGTAGACATCGTAGCCGGCTACCATTGCCTCGCCTTCCGTAGGGCGCGACAGCCCGGTAAGCATGCGCATGGCCGTAGTCTTGCCCGCTCCGTTGGCACCGAGAAAGCCGAAGATTTCTCCTTTGTCCACTTCGAAAGAGATGGCGTCCACAGCAGTGAAGTCACCGAATCGCTTGGTTAGATTGTTGGCAGTGATGGCGTGGTTCATACCTGGCTTTTTTCCATGAAAATATCTTCGATAGTGGGCATAGCCTGCTTAATTTCGATATCCGCATGCCCCCTGTCCAGCAGGTAGCCGTGGATCAGCTCAGGCCAAACCACCGACTTCAGGCTAAGATGCACGTACTCGCCGAAGGGGAATACGGTATGGGCCGGTTCGAACTGCCGCAGGTCCTGAATGAGTTGGTAAATATTCGCTGTTTTGACGGCCAGCAACGGTTTGTCGTAGCTGTTGACAATACTATCTGGCTCATCTACCTGCAGAATGGCACCGTCCTGCATGAGCGCTACGCGGTCGCACAGGCTCGCTTCGTCCATGTAGGGCGTGGAGACGAGGATGGTGATGTTTTTGGCCTTGAGCCGCTGCAGCATTTCCCAGAATTCCTGACGGGAGACAGGGTCTACGCCGGTGGTGGGCTCATCGAGCAGGAGCACCGTGGGCTTGTGGATCAGCGCACAGCATAGGGCGAGCTTTTGCTTCATGCCTCCGGACAGCTTGCCCGCCCGCCGGTCTTTAAAGGGCTCCAACTGCACGTAAATATCCCGGATGAGCTCGTAGTTTTCCTCGATCGTAGTGCCGAAGATGGTCGCAAAGAAGGTCAGGTTCTCTTCTACCGTCAGGTCCTGATAGAGGGAGAAGCGGCCCGGCATATACCCGATGCTCCGGCGGATGGCGCGGTAGTCTGCGACCACATCTTTGTGATCAAGCTGCGCGCTGCCCTCATCTGCCAGCAAGAGCGTAGCCAGGATGCGGATGAGCGTGGTCTTGCCTGCCCCGTCCGGCCCAATGAGCCCGAAGAGTTCGCCGGGCTGTACCTGCAGGTTGATGCCGCGCAGGGCAGGGGTGGTGCCGTAGGACTTGCGGAGATTTTGGGTTTGGATCATGATGGTTGTTTTTTAAGACTTGACAAGGGCTTTGGGGGGCTGGGGAAACTTATCAAGTCAGGCGTTACACTACTAGACATTTTTCAAAAGGGATTAATTTTTTCAGCCTCCGCACGCCCCCTAGCCCCCTAAAGGCGGGAACTACAGCCCGCAAAAATCAATCCCTTTTACTCATGAAATCCAGTTTGTCTAGTGGTTTGGTCAGGCGTTACTGTTGGCTGTTTTGGAAAACCACTTCTCCCGGCATACCCATCTTCAGGCGGCCGTCATTTTTCACTTTCACCTTAAAGGCGTAAACGAGGTTGACCCGCTCTTCTTTGGTCTGCACGGTTTTAGGCGTGAATTCCGCTTCATCGGCAATCCAACTGATAGTACCCGAGAGGCTGCGGTTGCTTTCCGCATCCTGATCAACAAGGACGGTGACTTCCTGCCCCAGTTTCAGCTCCGGCAATTGGGCACCGCTGACGTAGGCGCGCAGTTCCAGTTCTTCCAGGGGCGCGATGGTGTAGAGAGGCTTGCCGGCGGCAGTCATCTCGTAGGGCTCCGCCAGCTGCAGCAGGACGGTGCCTGATACGGGATTGTAGATGTAGCTGCGGCGGATTTGTTCTTCCACCACCTCAATCTGCGCCTCGATGGGAGCAATTTCGGACAAAATACCCCGGTTGGCCGTTTGGCTTTGGGCGCGGATGGCATCAATTTCCTTATCAATCACTTCGAGCTGCCCCTGCAGGTCATCGAGTTGCTTAGCGGGCGCCGCCTTGTCAGCGATGAGCGCCTTGAGCCGGCGCTCTTCCCGGAGCAGGTTTTGCTTGCGCTCCTGCAGTACGCGCACCTGAGGTTCTGCATCCTGTGTTTTGCCGGTCACAGCACGGATCTTTGCCCGGAGCTGTTCGCGCTGCAGGTGCAACAAGGTGGTGTCAATTAAGCCCACAAGCTCACCGGCTTTGAGCTGCTGCCCTTCTTCCACATCGAATTGGATAAGCTTGCCGCTGGCTTCCGCCGAAATGATGACTTCACGGGCTTCGAACTTGCCGTAGGCGTCGGAGGTGGCCTCGTTGTCCTGACAGGCGGCCAGGGGCAGGAGGGCCAGCAGGTAGATGATTATTTTGGTATTCATATTCAGAGTATTCCTTTGAGGGTGAGTAATTGGATGTACAGTTGCTGCTTTTGGAGGCGGTACTGCTCCACCTGCAGTTGCGCCTGCCGTACGGCTGCCGATTGGGTGATGTAATCGGCGGCCACAGCGGTGCCTTCACGGAGCTGCGCGTCGATTTGCTGCAGCACTTCTTCCTGAAGCTGTATGATGTCCTGGCCTTGCGCTATGAGTGGGTCAATTGCAGCCATTTCTGTACGGATTTGCACTTCCTGCCGCTCAATTTGTGTGGTGAAAGCCGCCTGCCGCTGACCAATCATCTCCCGCTGCAGGCTCAGCAATTGCCGGCTGCGGTCGGCCTTTCCCCAGTCTACAAAGTTCCAGGAAAAGCGGACGCCGCCCATGGCGAAGGGGCTCAGGCTGTTGTCGAAAAAGTTGAGCGGATTGGGCGCGCCAAAGCCCGCCTGCAGGAAAGCCCCAACAGTAGGCCGCTGATCGGCTTCTATGCCCAATAAGCCCGCCATGAGCTGCTGCTGTTGCTGCTCGAACAGCTTTAGTTCCGGACGTTGCAAATCAGACGGCAGCATTTCGGCAGCGGGGGCAGGCAGTTCAAATTCCACACCTTCCGGAACGTCCTGCCCGAGGAGTACCGCGAGCCCTCCCCTCAGTGCGTCCGTCTTGCTTTTGACCTGGATTATTTCCGACTGCAGCCGGAGTTGTTCTGCCTGCAAACGACTGAGCTCACCCGGCAGCAGGACACCATGCTCCACGCCGGCTTCTACCTGTGAGATCCGGCCCTGCAGCTGTTCCAGCCCGCTTTCCAGAATGTGCATCCGCTCCCGCTGCAGCAGTATGCCAAAGACGTATTGATTGACCTGAGCTTTGAGCGGTTCGAGCTCTACTTCCAACTGCGCTTCCGATACAGCCAGCTGCGCTGCTTCTGCTTCCAGTTTGGCCTCAATGCGCCCGCCATCGTAGAGACTGTACTGTGCATCGGCTGTGGTCTGAAACCGATAGAGCGGCAGGTCAAGGCCCGCGCCGCCCGGAATGGGCAGCTCAAAGGGGAATTCCACCACCTCGCTCTGCAGACTCGCCTGCGCATTCCAGCTGATCTGCGGCAGGCGCGCCTTATCGATTTGCTCTTGCCGCAGTGTGCTTGCCGAGCGCAGCAATCCGGCCTGTTGCGAGAGTGGGTGGGCTTGTTCAGCCATGCTGTAGGCTTGCTCAAGCTGGATGGGCTCCTGAGCCCGAGCCGGCAAGGCCAGAAGCAAGCATAAAAAAGGCAGGTATCTCATATTTTTAAAATTTAACCATTTGGGTAAACTGAGTCCAAAAAAAATTACGCCTTGCGTATGGCGCTGATGACAAATTCCGCCACCTCCTGCTTGCGCTGCTCCATCATTTCATCGTATAACTTGCTACTCACCTGCATCATGCCCTGAAACATAGGGCGGGCGAGGAACGGGAAAACACAGAGCGACAGCATGTTGAGCACGAGTCCAACAGGATTGACCGGCTTGATGTTACCCGCAGCTACTTCCTGCTGAATCTGCATGACTAATGGCAGGGGGTTGGGGCGGGTCTGCCGGCTCAGCAATTCCTGCGCAAAGGCTTCGCCCTTTTGGTTGAGCTCGCTTATGACGAAGGCCGGCATAGCCGGATTCCGCATGAGCAGGCTGATGTAGCGGTCCACGAACTGTTCGATCTTATCAAACAGGGGGATGTCGGCTTCAAACACCTGATTGATACCTGCCGAGAATTTGGCGAAAGCCTCATCGAAGACTGCCCGGAAGAGTTTGTTCTTGCTGCGGTAGTAGTAATGCAGCAGCCCCTTGTTGATCTCCGCCCGGTCGGCAATCTCCTGCATACGGGCTGCAGCGAAGCCTTTGGTCATAAAGACTTCACGGGCGGCGTCCAGTATTTTTTCCTCTGCGGTGGGTTCCATAAGTTTTACCTGATTGGGTAATTTTTGACAAATTTACCTGATTAGGTAATACCAGTCAAGTTTTTGATTCATTTTTTGTAAATGATTCTGCTGGAGAGAACTGTTAAATGCCAGAAACCGGGCAGCATTTTGCCATTGTCACACGTCTATTAAAGACACTAACTCCGCCTGACCATGTCAAAATTCATTGCGCTTGCTCTAATCTTTATGGGCTTATGCCCTTCCCTGAAGGCACAATCTTCTTTTCGCATTCACGCCATGGCCTTAACCACGTCGGAACGGTTTGAGCTGTCCCCTGAAGTCATGGGCTACCGACCGGAACGAAGCCAGAGTTATGGCAATCAGGTGTCTGCACAGTGGGTTTCCAAAAGCCGGATTGGCGCCATTGCCAGTGTAATTTGGCAGACCCTTTCAAATAATGACGACCGATACTACGATGAATTGCAGGAGCTACGGCATGAAGCAGAGGGCAACAGCGACCGTAGTTTTGAATGCATGACCGGTGTGAGCTACCATGTGTTTCCGGAAGGCAAGCCTGTGCAAATTGAGCTTCGGGCTTTGGGAGGGTACCGTAGCCTTTCACTTGGGCAGCAGACCGAAACCTACATTAGCACGGTCACTTACCAGCAAGAGCAGCGGACCTACCAATTTGAACAACAGGGTGGATGGGTTTTTATGCCCGGTATTGTTGTTGAGGTCTGCCCTCAGGAGTCGCCCATTGGTGGTGTTTTGCAAATTAGCAGCTGGCATGCTTCGAGCCAACAAGATTTACAGGTGCTATCGGTCGACGGGCAGGAGCGCATGGAAAGTTTCCGGATGAAATCCAATGGGGTCAGCCTTGCTGTAGGCCTGGTTTATGCTTTTTAAAACCTACTCACATGAAAAACGTACTGCTTGCTTCTTTTCTATTCGTTCTCCTCTTTTCCGCCTGCCGTAATGTTCAGCTTTACAATGAGACGACTTACCCTTCGGAGGAGGATTTTGCGACCACAGACACCCTGGCTTTTTACCTGGAGGATTTACTGTGGATACCCTTTGGCTGGTCTGCCGGGCTTGGTTTCTTCAATCCTGAGCCCAATACTTTTAATTATAATTTTCGGCAGGAAGCGCCGGGCGGATACGCTTTCGAAATCTTATCTGCTATGCGTATTGCCACAGACAACGATATCATTTTGGATCAAACCATTCATGCTGAGCTGAACAACATTGTCCTTTCTGAATTACCCGGGGTGTTTGTTCTTGACAGTACTTCAAACCGGTACTGGACGCTAAAGGATCAAAAGCAAGACAAGCTTTTTATTTCCACTGCTGACCATCCAATCACCCTGGAGATTCCGGTATTTGACACCTTGCAGGGCCGTATGGAGGGATTCTTCGAAGGGCAGTTGGTTAACCGGGAGGACCCATCAGAGGTTGTCACTGTCACGGAAGGACGTTTCAGCATTTCTTTTTAAGGTGTCGGTCATTGGGAAATGATCCACTCGGATGATCGGAGAACACGCTTGGGTGTATCTTAACTTTGAAGTGTAGAGGTATCTGATTGACCCTAACTGGCTGAATACCCGTATGCACCTTTAGAAGCGTTCGTTACTGTTGCACGCCCCCATTTAGTTTCGGTCAGAAATGCAGTTCGGGGTTTACCCTCATTTTTCTAAAATATTTGTTGAGGCCACGTCTGCCAATTTTCGTTATCTTGTCCACATGAAGCAGTTACCCATCGGCATACAAGATTTCAAGGTACTACGGGAGGGCAACTACATCTATGTAGACAAGACAGAACACATCCACCGGCTGGCGACTACCGGGAAGTACTATTTTCTGTCCAGGCCACGACGGTTTGGAAAGTCCTTGCTGCTCACCACTATTCGCGACTTGTATGCAGGCAGGAAGTCTCTGTTTGAGGGGCTGTGGATTGAGGATCATTGGGACTGGGCTGCCACATCTCCAGTGCTGCACTTCTATTTTGACAAGATCAATTACGCTCAGAAAGGCCTCGCCAATGCATTGGTATACGACCTGAACCGAAAGGCGGAGCACTACGGACTTACCCTTGCTGCAACAGATTACAAATCGCTGTTTGTAGAACTCCTGGAAAAATTGGCTGCTAAGAACGGCCCCGTAGTTTTGCTGATTGATGAGTACGATAAACCTATTCTCGATTATCTAAGCGAAGAGGATTTGGACACTGCGAAAGCGAATCGTCATATTTTGCGTGAATTTTATGGTATCATAAAAGGTTCAGATGCCGATTTGCGGTTTGTTTTACTCACTGGCGTATCCAAATTTGCCAAGGTTTCTGTGTTTTCTCACCTCAACAACCTCAATGACCTTACGCTACACCGCGAATACGCAACGCTTACTGGATACACGCAAGAAGAGCTGGAACATTACTTTACAGATTACATAACAGCTGCAAAAACAGCTCTGGAAATCAGCGAGGCAGCCCTTCTAAAAACCATGAAGGACTGGTACAATGGCTATTCCTGGGACGGCGAGCATAAAGTCTACAATCCATTTGGAATCCTCAACTTCTTCAGCAACAAAGCATTTTCCAATTTCTGGTTCTCAACAGGTAGCCCAAGGTTTCTGATCGAGCAGATGAAAGAGCAGGGGGTTTATCAGGTAGAGGATATCGAAGTCAGCAATACGGCTTTGGAGCGCTTTGATATTGAAAATTTGACACTTGTCCCTCTGTTGTTTCAGGCAGGCTACCTTACGGTAAAATCTTCCAACCGGATGACGGGAGAATACATTCTGGGCTACCCCAATCTCGAGGTGCAGGAAAGCATGTACGAGCATCTGATCGATGAGCTGGCGCATAATCCGAGCCGGCTAAATACCGGCCGAACGATTCAGGACATGCAGCGTGCTTTTATAAGAAATGAACTGGATGAGGTACGCAATATTTTGGAAGCTATCCTGTCTGACCTTCCCTATGAAGTTTTTGACCGCAAATCTGAAGGGTTATACCATGGCCTGGTTCATCTGATTTTCAATTACCTGGGGATTTATGCCCAAAGTGAGGTGCATTCCTCCAAAGGCCGGGCGGATGCCATAGTGGAAACCCCAACGCATGTATATATTTTTGAATTCAAGTTTGATCAATCTGCAGAGGCAGCCCTTGAGCAAATACTTTCAAATGCATACGCTGACCGATACCGAAGCTCTAAAAAAAAGATCACCGGCATAGGCGTTAACTTCAAACCCGACCAACGGACGGCTTTAGATTGGAAGGTAGCCCACTTATAGCGCCCCTCCCCCAATAATTCCTTACCTTTGCGCCCTCAAACATCCCGATATGGAAAATCTGCAACAACTCATCGATAATGCCTGGGAAGACCGCTCCCAGCTTAAGGAAAAGCCGGTACAGGAAGCTATTCAGCATGTGATGGCCAAGCTCGATCAGGGCAAGCTGCGCGTAGCCGAGCCCACCAAAGATGGCGAATGGAAAGTCAACGAGTGGGTTAAAAAAGCCGTGGTGCTTTACTTTCCGCTGGCGCAAATGGAGACCATCGAAGTGGGGCCGTTTGAATTTCACGACAAGATTCCGCTCAAAAAGAACTATAAGGCACAGGGCGTACGCGTCGTACCTCATGCTATTGCGCGCTACGGTGCCTACCTGGAAGAAGGTGTTATCATGATGCCGAGCTACGTGAACCTTGGGGCATGGGTAGGCAGCGGTACTATGGTGGATACCTGGGCTACTGTGGGCTCCTGCGCTCAGATTGGCCGCAATGTACACCTGAGCGGGGGTGTAGGCATTGGGGGCGTACTGGAACCTTTGCAGGCCACACCGACCATCATTGAAGACAACTGCTTCATCGGGTCCCGCAGTATCGTAGTGGAAGGCGTGCGCGTGGAAAAAGAAGCGGTGCTGGGCGCCAATGTGGTGCTCACCCAGTCTACCCGCATCATTGATGTGACCGGAGAGGAGCCCGTGACTTACAAAGGCCGGGTACCGGCGCGATCAGTTGTTATCCCTGGTACTTATCCCAAGGAATTCCCGGCAGGCACTTATCAGGTAGCCTGCGCGTTGATCATCGGGCAGCGCAAACCGAGTACAGACAAGAAAACGTCTCTGAACGATGCCCTGCGCGAGTTCAATGTAGCCGTTTAATGAACTGGCTATTCGATTTATTCCGGAAAAAAGAGACCATACCTGCGGATCCTATGAAGTATCTGATTGCGGGCCTCGGCAATATTGGGGCGAAATACGACAACACCCGGCACAACATCGGCTTCGACGTAGTGGATGCCCTTGCAGAAAAGTACGGGGGCGAGTGGGCGACTGAAAAGCTGGGCGATATGGCAACGATCAAGCAGCGGGGGCGCACCTTCGTTTTGCTCAAGCCCTCCACCTACATGAACCGCAGCGGCAAAGCGGTCCATTATTGGATGCAAAAGGAGAAGATCGACAAGAACCGCCTGTTAGTGGTGATCGACGATCTGAACCTCGATTTTGGCAAAATCCGCCTGCGCGGCAAAGGCAGCGACGGCGGGCACAACGGGCTGAAAGATATCGATCAGGTGACGGGGGGAAATAACTATGCCCGCCTGCGCATCGGCATTGGCAATGATTACCATCAGGGGCAGCAGGTCGATTACGTGCTGGGCGAGTGGTCTTCTGAGCAGCAGGACGAACTCCCTAAGCTCATCAAGCGGGCGGCGGAAGCCTGTGTGGCATTTGGAGCGATCGGTCTACAGCATGCCATGAATAAATACAATGGATAACGCAGGAAAGTGTCAAACCCACTCAAACCTCTTTTAGCCGGATAATCTTCACCGGGCAGTTGGCTGCAGCACGGGCATTGGCATCATATTCCAGCCAATTGACTTCCTTGAGGAAGTACTGCCCCCTTTGCCGGCTTTTGCGCAGGTAGCTTTTGCCATCTGTTTTAGAGATGACCCAGTGCTCGGGCGCGGCTTCCACGCAGGCATTGCAGCCAATACATTTGTGCCGCAGAAAACTAATTTGTATTTGGCTCAACTTTGTACAATTTATCGGATGGGCGGATTTTTTCACCTACCGGCATAGAGAAATGAGCACCACGCCTGTTGATGACTTCCACCGGCTGTGCCTCCAGATGCAGAGAGGTGACTTTAGTGCGCAGGTAGCCGGTCGTAGGCCCGGTGATAATGACCTCATCGCCCAGGCGCAGGTCGCCCGACTGTAATTTGAACTCACCTATACCGATACCGCTAAAGTATTTGATGCCCGTGCCCAGGAAGACTTTGCGTTCTTTGGCCACAGAGCCCGGTGCATCCGTCCATTCACCCATCTTCTGCCCCAGGTAGTAGCCACCCCAGAAGCCCCGGTTGTAGACCTGTTCCAGGCGTTCCATCCATGCATCTACTTTTGTGCTGCTGAAGGTACCGTCCTGTATAGCGTCCAGCGCTTCCCGGTAGCAGCGGGTCACTTCGTACACGTATTCCGGGCCTTTGCTGCGGCCTTCTATTTTGAAAACGCCCACTCCAGCCTCTGCCAGCTTGTCGAGAAAGCCGATGGTATTCAGATCTTTGGGCGACATGATGTATTCGTTATCGATAAGCAGCTCGTGCCCCTCTTCATCCTTTACGGTATACGTGCGGCGGCAGTTTTGCTTGCAGGCACCCCGATTGGCAGAGGAGTTGTGGGTGTGCAGGCTGAGGTAACATTTGCCGGAAACGGCCATACAAAGCGCACCATGCACAAAAGCTTCAATTTGTACCGGTTTACCAGAAGGGCCGCAGATATTTTGCTGCTCAAGAGCCCGGCAAATTTGCGCCACCTGAGAAAGGGTAAGTTCCCGGGAGAGCACCATCACCTCCGCAAACTGCGCATAGAACTTCACCGCTTCCACATTGGTGATATTCGCCTGCGTGGACAGGTGAACATCCACGCCCAGCTCGCGGGCATACTGCATCACACCAGGCTCCATAGCAATGACAGCGTCAATCTGATGCTCGGCTGCTGTGCCCACAATACGGCGCATCATAGGCAGATCGTGGTCGTAGAGTACGGTATTGAGCGTGATATAGGAACGTACCCCGGCAGCCCGGCACAGGCGGCTCACCTCCGGCAGGTCTTCCAGCGTAAAGTTGTTGGCAGAGCGGGCACGCATATTCAGCTGCTCCACCCCAAAGTAAACCGCATCTGCGCCAGCGTCTATCGCAGCGGTCAGGCTATCAAAAGCCCCGGCGGGGGCCAGCAATTCCAGTTTTTGCATTTTCCGGTAGCATTTTCAGCCTGCAAAGATCGGGGGAAACCGCCGGACAGCAGGTGACATTTGTCATACGCACTATGTCGATATTAACCTTGTGTTAAGCAACTAGCAGGCTCTAAATCTGTATCATGAAGCAGAAGCTCCTATATTTGTATTATGATATCAAATCGCACTTATGATTAGAGCCTTTTGGGTAAGTATGGTTTTGCTGCTTGCGGCGGGTTGCAAGAACGACCTTGCAGAAATTGAAGCGCTCAATGAGCAGCTGCGCGTAGATGTGGAAACAGCAAAGGAAGTGGAAATCCTGTACAGCGATTCGGCGCAGGTACGGGTACGGGTCACCGGGCCTACCATGCTTTACCACCTCAACCGGTCAGAGCCGGAGCAGGAATTCCCGGATGGGGTCAATGTAGAGTTTTTCGGGCCAGACGGCGAGGTGACGAGCCAGCTAACGGCACTGTACGGGCTGCGCCGGCAGAACAAGAAAGAAGTAGTGGTGCGCGACAGCGTGGTCTGGAAAAGCGTGGAAGGAGATACCCTGGAGACTGAAGAGCTCTTTTGGGATGAACGCCGGGAAAAGATCTACTCCAATAAGTTCGTCGTCATCACCCGGCCCGATGAGGTCATCTATGGCCATGGCTTTGAAGCCGACCAGGACTTTTCCTACTCCCGCATTAATGCTATAGAAGGGCGCATCAAGGTAGACAACCCCGATAAACAGGATAACCCGTAATGCTGATTGGACTAATCATATTATCTCTGGTGCTCTCTGCGCTGTTTTCCGGTACGGAAATCGCCTTTGTCTCGGCTAATAAGCTACGGGTAGAAATCAAGAAAAAGAAAAGCGCCCGCCGGGGCAGCATCATCTCCGGTTTTTACAATGACCCGGCCAGTTTCCTTGGCACCATGCTCGTAGGCAATAATATTGCCCTCGTGCTGTTCACCACTCTTATGACCAAGCTCATAGAGCCCTATTTTTTGGAGTGGATGCCCTTTCTGGCGGAGCGTCCACTGGCCCTTCTACTGCTGGAGACGCTCGTCATTACCATCGTGGTGCTCATTTTCGGCGAGTTCCTGCCCAAAACCCTATTCCGCCTTTTTGCCGATCAGGTGCTTTACTTTTTGGCCGTGCCCCTGCAACTGCTCAAGTGGATTTTACTGGCCCCTTCCTGGCTCATGACCAAGCTGTCCAATCAGCTGTTGCGCCTGCTGCGCACGCCGGTGGAACAGGTCGACAATGCCTTTACCCGCCTGGACCTGGAGCATTTCATACAAGGCACGCAGGGAAATGAGGAAGAAGATATCGACAGGGAACTCTTTGGCAAAGCCCTTAACCTGAGGGGCGTACGGGTAAGGGAGTGCATGATCCCCCGGCCTGAGATTGAAAATATTGATGTGACTGCCACGGTGGAAGACCTGGAACAGCTCTTCCGGGAAACCAAGCTCTCGCGCATCATCATCACTAATCAGGATATCGACAATGTACTTGGGTATATCCACCACCAACAACTGCTCAAACGGCCCAGGTCCATCAGCCGGGAGATTATGGAGCTGCCCTATGTTCCGGAAGCCATGCCGGTAGCGGATCTCCTGAGCCGGTTTATCCGCGACCGCATCAACATAGCCATGGTGGTCGACGAATTCGGTGGCATTTCAGGGCTCATCACCATGGAGGACATTCTGGAGGAGCTCTTTGGTGAGATTGAAGACGAGCACGATCAGGAAGAGCACGTGGAGCGCGTCATTGAGGAAGGGCAGGAGTACATCTTTTCCGGCCGCCTGGAAGTCGACTACCTCAATGAAAAGTACGATCTGGATTTGCCGGAAGGCGAATACCACACCCTGTCCGGCTACATCGTCACCCAAACCGGCACCATACCCGAGCAAAACGATGAGCTGATTTTTGGCGGGTATAGATTTGTGCTGGAGCTCGTCAGCGATACTAAAATCGAGACCATACGCATGATCAAAAAAGAACCTTTATCTTTGGAATAAAATGAGTGCCGCCATGATCACCCCGCCTACCTTTGAGTTCCTCCTCGACCTGAAAGCCAACAACAACCGCGACTGGTTCACCGAACATAAGCCCCGCTATCAAAAGGCGCATAAGGAGTTCAAGGCTTTCGCCAATGTACTGCTGGATGAAGTGTCCCACCACGACGAAATTGAAAACCTCAAGCTCTTCCGTATTTACCGCGATGTGCGCTTTTCCAAAGACAAATCGCCTTACAAGCCTCACTTCAGCGGAAGTATGGTACGGGCGACCAAATGGCGGCGCGGCGGTTACTACTTCCATATTTCTCCCGGTGGCTCCTTTGCCGGCGGTGGATTTTGGGACCCCAATACGGATGATCTGAAGCGGATCCGGACAGAAATTGCCAACCACCCCGAAGAAATGCGCGAAGTCCTTCAGCACCCGGAGCTCCAACAATACTTTAACGGGCTGGAAGGCGATCAGGTGAAGACCGCGCCCCGCGGCTTCACCAAGGACCACCCGGCCATCGACCTGCTGCGCTATAAACAGTTTTTACTGACCCACCCTTTCACTGATGAGGAAGTGCTCGCACCGGGCTTCGCACAACAACTGAGCCGGGTCTTTCAGGCCATGCGCCCCTTCTTCGATTATATGAGCGAGGTACTGACGACGGATGAGAATGGGGTGCCGATTGAATGAGGTTGACTTTCTTAACATAATCAACTACGACACCCCAAATTCATAGCTCAACCCAAAATGCTGACCTACAGTGCCTGAGGCCACTTATAGTGAACGGTTTAGACTATATAAAAAAAGAGCTATATATTTTATACCTTAGCCGGACCAATTTTAGTCTAACCCCCTGTCATTAAAGACTAAGCCATTACTAAAATAGCGGCTTGCGCTTGTATAGCCTACAACAAAATATGCACTTACCAAAAATCAATAAACAGGCCCGCCAGCTGCTCTGCACTGGCATAGCAGGCAGATTGCATAAAAAAATATTCCTGACCTTTTTTATTTCGCTGGTTGCGCCCCTGGTAATCCCCTCCAATGCGTTTGGCCAAATTAACACGCCCTGTGACACCATAAGCCACGACTACTGGTCAGGCCGTTCTCCCCAAATACTGCTCGATACTGTTATTGCCAGATTCAATACAGGCAGCCCTGAATTTGGCTGTTATGACGAGCTGTACCGGGAATTGCACTTCTCAGAGGAATTGGATCGCTATAACTATTACCAGCTGATCATCAAAGCGTTACTCTATCAGGGTAATAGCTCCAAAACAGAAGAGGTATTTCAGGAATTCAGATCTTTTGCATTCGCAGCCGAGGACAAGAGTTGCGAGGCCGGGTATTGGTATTCTACCGGCAATTATTACTGGATGGTCGTGGCCGAACAGCTGGACAGTGCTATTTATGCTTATCAGAAAGCAGCTGCTCTTTATATTGAAAACGGGGACAAGCACAAGCTCTATCTTATATACTGTAATCTGAGCAGTGTTTATCTGGATCAAAAGAAGTACGATGCCGCCTATCAGTACCTGCTTATGGCTGAAAAACTGATGAATGAGCGGGAAGGGCTGGTTCGTGAATTGGAACGCGCTATTTTGAGGAACAACATAGGCGTGACGCACCTGCGCAGGAAGCAGTATGAAAAAGCAGATTCCATTTTCCGGAAAGTTGAAGAAAGTATGCTGCATTCAGAGGAAGGGGCCTATCCGATTGCATTGAGCTTGCTCAATCGTATGGATATTGCAATAACCCTTGAGGAATGGGAAAAGGCAGCTGCAATTCAACAGAAACTAGGCCCTTATCTCAGTGAATTTGAATACTTCTTTCCATTTTATGCCAAGATAGCTTTCGATCTCCACCTGGGAGCCGGGGACTATGAGAAGGCCCGGGCTATGATCAATCGTTTTGAAGCCTATATTCTGAAGAAAGATATTGAAAAGCCAGCAGACTACTTCGCCATGCAAATTGACTACCACCTGGCATTTAAGCAGGCCAAAGAGGCTTTAAAAGATATACAGCAGGCGGCATCTCTGGCAGATCTGGACCGGAAAACCCTCATTTACTTATCTCGCAGCCGGCTGAACGCCTACCTTTTACAAGGTGACGAAGCCTCAGCGCTCAGCGAATCAAAAAACCTGCAGGAACAAAGCGAGGCCCTGCAAGAAGAACAGCAGCAGAGACATCAGGAGGAAATGGCTGCTATCTATGAGCTGGAATCTTACAAAGCTGCCAGGGACCGCGCCGAAAGTATCGCCAAATTAGCAGAGGAACGCACAAAGCTCCTGGAGCGTAATTATCTATACCTGGGAGCTGCCTTACTGTTTGCCATGGCAGGGCTCGTTGTGCTCGGTTTTTTATTCAAAAGCAATAAGCAGCGCGTGCTGGAAGAGCAAATCCGCGTTCAGACCGCTAAAAAGCACAGTCAGCAATTGGAGAAGCAACTTAAGGTACAACGCCAAAACGCCTTTCAAAGTGGAATTGGAGCCGCACAACTCAAGACCAATATCATGGATGCAGTCGGCCGTTACGCCCCTAAAGCCAAAATGCTGAAGCGCAAGTTAAGCATCCTTCTGCACGAGTATGCTGAACAGAGCAACTTCGTGGAGCTTTTCCTTTTGTCCTATCCTGATTTTTTCAAAGCGCTCACCAAAATAGCACCCGACTTAACGCAATCGCAGCTCCGTTACGCCATTCTCATTGCACTGGGTGCTTCTATGGTAGAGATATCAGAGACACTGGGGGTTAGTGAGCATGCTGTAAAGATGGCGCGCTATCGGCTAAAAGGAAAGCTGGGGCTCGATAAAGAGGAAAGCATTGAGCAGTACCTGCGCGAGTTGCTGTTACAGGAATAGCTGATTCTTTTAAGGCAGATGGCTTAGAATAAGTACCCGGGCAAGGTCTACTGAACATCAAAAGCGACTTTCACTGACTGTCCGTACCTTGAGGGCTTTATCTCTATAAGCCAGCCGTCTTCCTTTCCTAAAGTATACCGTGGGTTCATTGTCAACCAATACCTGCCTGGGCGTATCTGAGTGAAGGAGAAGTAGCCATCCCGCTCCGGATAGGTTTGTGCAAGCAGCTTGCCGTCCCGGTCATACAAGTATACCACAGCGGCCATGATACGGGCTTGTGCATCTGCGCCATCAGGCTGCAAGTAACCGTAGATTTCGTGATAGGGCAGCACCGGTATATCAATCCGTTTGTACTGATTGGGGTCTGGCACGACAGCTGCGGATTGATAGGCAGGCTCCCAGAAGATATCCTCAAAAAAGCCTGGTGAAAATTCCAGCCGTACCTCCCGGGAAGCCTGCAGCCCTTTGACCAGGATTACACTATCCCTGGGCTGCTCTTCTACCCGCCCTCCTTTGGCCTCCACGCCCAGGCCAAGCACAGCGTATTCCAATTCATCCCGGCGGCCATTATGGTTGGCATCCACAAACGGGCGCAAAAGAATACCAGTTTCACCGGGGACAGGCTGGGCATTGAGCTGTAGCCCGCCGCCTGACCCTACCCAAAAAAGGTGCCCGGATGCCGATTGGTCCAGTGACAAGCGGGTATCCGAGCGGGAGGCATTACCGGATAATTGTACAGGACCGACAACCAAACTGTAATTAATGCCGAAGGAATGCCGCCCCTGATCAACGCCATAACTGTAGTTGATGCCAAGCCGGGCACCTTTGGAGAATTGTTTTGACAAGTTCGCCTGTAGCCCGTTGAGCCTCAAGGGATGGAGGCTCGCCTGAACAACTCCGGAAAAGGAGATGGCTTTCCACAACTGACGAGATAGACTGAAGTTGCTGCCCAAACCTATATCCCGTAAACCAGAAGGCATAGCTAGCAATTGCGCGCGCAGGGCCGTCCCCTTTAGGTTAGAGGAGAGGCCCAGCTGATACTGCCCCCGCCACGGCCCGCCATTGCGGATCCAAGTGCCTTGGGCATTCACCCCAATCCGGTGACGGCCAAGCTTCAGGCTTGTCCGGGCCTGCACCCGGTGCTCCTCCTGATTGGGGATGAACGCCCCTTCGAGGTCCTCCGTGTAGCGTTCGCCCTGATACTGCACTGACAACTGCCTGAAAGGTTGGACAGAAAGGCGCAGAGACTGCCGGAAGCCCGGGGCAATACCTGCTTCCAGAGACAAACCTGCGGATGGCTGGAACAGGCCTTCAAGGTAATACACCGGAAGCCCGCCCCTTAGGCTGCTGAAACTTTCCAGTCCGCCCCGCACCATAAAATGAGGCGTCACGCCCATTCCTATGTCAATTTTGTGAAAGCGACCATCTGAGCCTTGTATGATTCGGCTGCTTTCCAAAGAATAGGTCCATTGTCCGGGTTTGGGAATACGGCCCGGAAGGTAATACACCTCTTTGTAAGTATGCTCTTCCCCGGAAGGCCCGAGCTCACGTACGGTAAATTCATTAATACCTCGTTTAAGTGGGATATCGAAGCGGTAAGCGCCATCCTGGCCTGATTTTTTCCAATCCAGCAATTGCCGGCCTTCGTATACTTCCACCACCCAGCCGGGCGTAGTATTGCTACTGATGGTGTACATGGAAGCAGATGCATCTCTGGTGGTTGCATTTTTGTGCAAGCGTACGCCCGCCCGTGGCCGAATCAACCGTATCATCCCGGTGCCGCCACTACTGAGCGTTCCCACTTCTGCGGAACTCAGGTAAGGGTTAGCTTGCGGGGTATACAGCCACTGCAGGCGTTGCCGTTCCCAACGAAAATCTTGTTCGGATGCGTGCTGCAGGCTGATAGTCGTGCTGCCACCAAGGAGCTCAAACCCGGCATCCACGCGCGCCTGCCAAAGCCCTGCTCCATTACCACTGCCGCGCCAATTGGCTTGATAGTCTGCACTTCCGCCCCTCAGCCAATGACGATGCCTGGAAAAAACGGTATCCGGTGGAGACCCCTCCGTTTTCTTGCCTTCCCCAGCTCTGTTACGCTTTTCTGCCAGCCGGGCATTGCGGATTATTGGCAACTCCACCTCTGGCTTCATGGTTGCCGTTAGCGCCTGCAGATCAAAAGTGGTGGGCAGCCGGAAAGCACGGCCCCAATATTCCAGGCCTAAGTAGCAGCTTCCATCGCTGTGCATAGTGAGCGCGGAAGCTTCCAGCCGGAACAGGGTATCAAAGACGAACAGGGACTTTTCGGGAAAGGAAAGCCGGTAAGGATTGTCCTCCTGCAGATAAAACCCGCTAAGTTCCTGTGGCAGAGTGTCAGGGCTTACCTTAACGCTGAAGGCCTGCAGCAGCGCCCGTACCGGCAATTTGACGGCGTTGGTTTCCAGGTCAATCAGGGCAGAAACATTGAATGCGCCAGCTTCCTCGACCTCCAGGCGCAGCACGAATTCTTCTTCCGCAGACTGCGCCCGGCTCACCACCTGCAGCGCCACCAACAGCAGCAGTACGAGCCCGGTACTGAGAACAGCAGGAGCAGGACATCTCATAGTCGCTTAGTTGGTGGCTGTGATGTACAGTGAAATTTGGATGACTTCACTTGGTTTAACACCAGGTGGGATAAACAATTGCCCACCGATGCGCAGCACGCATTCGCCCGTATGGGCCCCTGTGCAGTCCAATTCCCACTCTGGCTCAAAGCGGGCACCATGATTACTGAAGCTTTCTTTTGCCCTAACTGATATGATTGGGGCCTGCCCTTCCGACAACCGTAGCCCTTGCAAACTGAGGATAGCCGGCCGGGCGCGCGCTCCAACGGAAATAAGCCCGCCGGACACAGAGGTCTGACCTCTGGGGGTTAGCAGCAGTACGCCTCCGTTTTCTTCAGCGTACAATTGCCCAAAGTCCAGTTCCTGAGTAACCCAGAGCGATAGCGAAAAAGGACCCTCCACCCCTGCATCCTCAACCGGGGCCGGATGAGTAGTCGGCCATGACCCGTAACTGCTAGCCTCAGCCGGAAGGCGCTCCAACTCATTAGGAGCCGCCTTGGGCTTAAAACCAGACTTAGACATGTTGTATTTCTCAGGATATCCCTGGCGCTCGGGGACTGGCGGCTGTCCATAACTCTTTGCAACAGGATGGAACAGCACAAAACAGATTAGCAACAGGATGAAAAAGGGCGATCGGATACCCTTTTTCTCTACGCTGCTTTGTGCGGTCTTCCTTGTCATAGACCTGTCCGTTACTTTGGTATATCGTAGAGGGCTTCCGCATAAACCGTGGGCTTGCGTTTGTCCATATCTTCCATAAAACGGATGCGCAGCTGGCTGCCCGGCGGCAGTGCAGTGCCCTCAGCCAAATCAAGGGGGAAAGTGAAGTTGCGGAACAAATTGGGCGTAAACAAGGTCATCCCCTTGCGCTTGATGATTGCTTCAGGTTTTTTATCGGGCTGCAGCAGTTCCACCAGGAAATCACCATGTAGTGACTGATTGCCACTTCGGTTGACCCGGAAGCCCAGCTTTGAAGGTTCATCTTCTTCTCCGGGGATCAACCGGAGGCTGTCGATGGCTGCACTGGCACTGGTTTCTCCATGGCGTACGATGACCGGTATCGTAATACCGAACAGCATACTAATGGATACGCCTATTTCTCCGCTTTCTTCCTGGCCTGTGCCGGGGTTGCGGGCCGCAGCCTCTTGCTGCGTATCCACCTGCCGGAAGCTGAGGTGAGAACGGTACTCCCCCGGCGCAAGGTCGGGCCGGCTACGGAATTGTACTCTCAGAGTTTGAGACTCACCGGGCTGCAAGGTGAAACGGCGGGGAAACAGCCGCAGATAAGGAGAAGCGGCCCGGTCTTCCTCCCGAAGCGTGTCTATAGTCCTGTATTGCCCTTCCGGGCTTACGGCGTACTCCACAAAGGAGGCTACATAGGTCAGGGGCTCATCGCTTACGTTGAGCAGATTGAGCTCCCCTACGTTTTTACGACCTTCCAGGACTATACGCTTGGGAGTCAATAGCAGCCCGCCTTGTGCTATGGCAGTCCCTGCCCATCCTATAAAAAGTATAAGAGGTATTACACTGTATAGTAGATTTACAGCCGGTTTGCTCATGAAGGAATCTTTTTTAGGTCCAAAAATAGAGCCCGAAATAATCCCGGTTATATGGCTCTTCCTACCCACGCACAGAGAGCAGAACAGCAGTATGGGGCCAAGGGCATGAAAACACCCCTGACTCCACTGCTGTGAGCTTATTGATAGGTTACAGTGATATTAATCGTTCCTGAATAGCTGCCAGAGGAATCATACGATTCTATTCCTGCTAAAGTACCTCCTATAAGAATAGTTTCGCTGACCCCATTTGAGATTATTGCGTTCCCTACGATGTCATCACCATTAGCCGTAAAAGCCCCTAAACCACTTTGCGCAGCTGGTGAAAATGTAAACTCTGATATACTACCGTCACCTAGTGCTACACTCCCATCTATAGTTATACCTACGGTACCACTAGAGCCGGATACACTAAATGAACCTAAAGTCGGATTCGATACAAGAGCTAGCCCATTGGAAGTTACCTCCCCATCAACAGTATTAATGGTCAAATCCCCTTGATTACTACCATCCAATAGTACAAAACTCCCTAGATTGAGATCAACTTGGTTAACAATTTGTAAGCCCTGCAACAACTCTGCGGTGACGTTCATTGTCGCCGAAGCAGTCTGCGCCAGGGCCGAAACCGACATCACAGCCACAAGACCTAATGTGAAAAATAATTTACATGTTTTCATAAGATGTTCAATTTTGAATAATGATTAACAAATAAGTGATACTCGTGCAAGAGGGGGATATAAGCTGAACGGACTGATAAGCAGCCCAGCCGATACCGTCGTTGCCCCACCAAGTGTTAACCCGGAGGCGCCAACTGCTGTGCTAAAGTAAAGGCTAAGATAGGTTGGGGTAGTCCCAAGTTCTGAAAACAAAGTTGGGACACCCTGTTTTTCAGGACTTGGGACACCTTTCAGAGGATGGGCAATGTCGAATGCGATCAGTACCTTACCAGCTTAAGCGTCTGGCGCCCCTGCGCTCCGGCAGACCTGCACTGGACGGTGTATACGCCTGCCGGAAGCCCCTCCATATCCAGTTTCAATTGCTGCTGCCCGGCCACCGCCTGCTGAACCGGCAGGGCCAACTGCCCCAGCGGGCCATATATCCGTACTTCCGCTCCTGCCTCCAGAGGTACCGCCCATTCCAGTACCGCAGCGCCAGCCGTTGGGTTGGGCCAGATAATCAGCCCGTTGCCAGGGCCGGATGTATGGCTCGTGACCGGAGGCGACCACACCTGCTGCTCCAGTACCACGACCCGCACCTTGCTCACCGAACCCGACATGCTGCCCGATGGGTCCACCGTAAAGCCCCCCACTCCCACTTCAAAACAGCTCCCCAATGGCTGTGGCATCGATACCGCCGCCAGGTTCAGCCACCCTGCGCCCAGTATCTGATAACGCCCGCGCCACGTCCCGTTGGAATATTCCAGGCGGATCTTTTTCGCATTCGGCGCATCCAGCAGCGTAACTTCACGCAGGGCACCGTCTGCTTCGCGGACTTCCCAGCGCAACAGCCCGCTGCCATTCCAATATAAGCCGGCCATAGCCGCATCCGGCAACAGGCTGCTCCGCACGCTCAGCCCAATATAGCTGTCCCCGGAGACCGCGCCCAGGTCCAACTGCAGCCCACCTTTGCTCGCACAAAACGGCTGGTGCACAAACAGGTAGCCGTCTGGGCTGCCGCCACTGCCTGAATGATAACCCCCTGACCATAGGTTCAGTGTCCCGCTATCCGTACAGATGTCCCACGTGGCACTGCCCGGTGAACCGTTCAGCCCCGTCACCGACCACTCCGGTGGCAGCCCCGGGCTCTGCTGTACGCTCACCGTGGAGGTGCAGGACGACTCGTTCCCATTTACATCTATCGACGTGACCTGCACTTCGTACGTGCCCCCGATGTCTTCACAGGTGTAAATGGCGGCGTCGTACAGTATTGTATCTATACCGCAGGCATCAAACCCGCCTGCATAAACATCGCTCAGCAATAGCTCGTAAGTGCCATCGTAACTCACCTGCACCTCCGGCGAGCTGCATAATACCGAGGGCGGGGACAAATCCTCTACTGTGACCAGTGCTTCGCAACTGCTGCTGTTACCGTTCACGTCTGTGCCCGTTAAGGTAACGGACTGAACACCAACATCACCACAATCAAAAGATGACTGGCTCAGGCTCAGGCTCACTGCGCCGCAGGCGTCATTGCTGCCGGCATTCACATGAGCTGCTGACAGCGAGCCCGTACCGAAGACGCTCAGTGTTACCGTCCGGCTCTGGCACAGCATTACAGGGCCCACAGTATCCCTTACCGCTATGGTGGCCGTACAAGTGCCGCTGTTGCCGTTTTCATCAACGCCCGTTAGCGTGACCGGCAGCTCCCCGACATCACTACAACCGAAAACCGTCCGGCTCAGGAAGAGCGTGTCCAGGCCGCAGGCATCGTTGCTGCCGCCGTCTATATCGCCTAACGCTATGCTGCCAATACCATCTCCATCAAGGTAGACGGTGTGGTCCGTGCACAACAACTGCGGGGCAATGCTGTCCAGCACGGTCACCGTAGCCGTGCAGAAAGCTTCATTATCGTTCTTATCCACTGCGGTGAGCGTAACCGTATTCGGGCCCACATCGCTGCAACCGAAAACCGTCTGGCTCAGAAAGAGCGTGTCCAGACCGCAGGCATCGTTGCTGCCGCCGTCTATATCGCCTACCGCTATGCTGCCGATGCCCTCCTCATCCAGGTAGATAGTGTGGCCTGTGCACAACATATGCGGGGGCACCGTATCCTGGACCATCAGCACATAGGTATGCCTGATGCTGTTGCTGTCCGCGTCCGTGGCCCATAGCTCCAGTTGGTTCGCCCCTACGCCCGCAAACAGGCTCAGCGTGCTGCCCGCTATGGCTGCTTCGGGCATTTCACTGCACCCTTCACAGGATACGCTGTACTGCAGCGGTGGCGCAGTGCAGTTGTCTGACACCTCTGCCTGCCACGATAACGACAGCCCGCAGGCCTCGGGGCCAGCGAAATACTGCAGCGTGTCAGAAGCCGGCAGAGCCCCGCTGCCTGCATCCACAAAAAGAGCGGGGCTGAGGCTGTCCTGGCTCACCAACTGCGCCAAACTGTCTGTAATAAATGGGAAACAGCTGCTGCTGTACGTGCAGCTGCCCGCTTCTGACAGTTCTATACGGAGGCTATATGTACCCGCTCCCAGCGACTCTACCCGGAATGTGTCCGGCAGCAACTGCCCGCTGCCCAGTTGCTGAACCGGCAGCGATGCCTCTTCCAGATAAATATCAAAACGGCCGCCGCTGCAATAGGGCGTTGTCAGGCCGATCTCCACATGCCCGTCCGTAGCTTCCGGGCAGGACGGGCCCGCTGCGCTCAGCACCTCCACTTCTATGAGCGGGTTGCAGGGGTCCCCATCATCAGGGTCTACGTCCGCGTATACCCCATCCCCATCTGCATCGCAGTTCCCGTTCAGGGCATCAGGGTTACAGGCATCATCAGGATCCGGGTCCAACTGATCGCACAGCCCGTCCCCATCCGTATCAGGGCCCGAGCAAAACAATACAGTGACCGTATCCTGAAGCTCGGCAGGGTAGCTGCAGTCTGATGCACGGAACTGCACCTCCTCCACGCCTTCCCAGCCTGGCACGCGCAGGCCTACCGACAGCGCGCCCGTCTGACTGTCAAGGGTGTAGGACAGAGGGGAAAAGTCCAGAATCTGAGGTTGAGAAGGGGTGCCCAATTGGCCACCACTGACGAAATCAAAAGTATCAGGCAAGACAAAAACCCGTTTCAGAGAATCGCTGAAGTAACGGAACTCAATCTCACCATCAATGGCCGTATGGTAGACCTGCATGGTAAAGAGGCGCTGCCCATTGATTATCTGCGCGGAGGCCGCCCCCCTTAATTCTCCACCGATGAATGCGCCAAGCTTATCTTCATCTGACTGGAACAGGAAAGATGGGCTGTACGTTGTCGTAGCCAGTACACTCATCGTAAAAGGCCAGCCGCCGCCTCCAATGACCCATGAAGCCTGCTGTTCCGGCATACCAATAGCCGGCACTGGCTTGTAGCTGTAGCTGAGGCAATTACCGGTATAGCTGCTTTCGTAGTCCCCAAGCATCAGGGAAGGAAAAGGCTGACCGGTCATCACGCTTTGAACAGGAATCGAATCGAAAGCGGGCCCGTTCAACCCCGGCTCCACGGTCAATACCAGGTTTTGTGATGCACTGTAAGCATTGACTGTTTGTTCAGTGGCCGTTATGGTCAGTGTATCTGTACCGGTCCAGTCAGGGTCCGCAACCGAAAGGAAAAGCGTATCTCCAGCAATCGAATGCTGGAAATAAAGGCTATTGCTGACTGACCAGCTAACCGGGTCCGTGTCTGCCTGATTCAGGTAATCCCGGAGCGGAACAGGAAAAAAGCTCAATCCCTGCAAGCGGGCCTGAGTGGGGAGGCTGTCCAAACTGATCAGCAGGTCCCCGTCTGAACTCAGCTGCACGCTGTAGGGCGTACTGGCGCTGCCGGTAACCGATGACTGATCAAAAACAAAAGAAGAAACTGAAGTATAGACTTCGTCATCAGCAGCGATGTAAGCCCGGAGCTCTATTTCCTCACCGGTTGGCACATTTGAAAAAATCGTCATAAAATGAAGGACCTTCCCATTTAGGTCAACGGCCATGGCTTTACCACGGATCTCGTCCCCCACAAAAGCAGCCAGCTGATCATTGGCACTGAGGCTCACCTGCCCATCAAGCTCTAAGACGGCGGTGAGGTTAGCAGAGTAGCTGAATGCACTGCCATTGGGGGCAGACCACTGAGGGGCTTGTGCCCTGGCCCAGAGCGGTATACTCAACAATAAGAGTAGAAAATATCGCATTGGTATTTTTTAGTGCTCCTTGCGGCATTTTAGCCGCAAGGAGCAATGATACTGATGGGTTAGCGCAGTTCCAGCAACTTTGACACGGCCTTCTGCCCATGGAGCAGGGTTACAGTGTATAACCCTCGTGGCCATTGCCCGGCCTGCCAGTTCAGCAGGTTAGCCCCGGCTCCGGCTTCTGCCTCCACACGCCCTATCTGACGGCCGAGCGCATCGGTTATCAACAGTTGTACCGGCCCAGGCTCAGACAATACAAATTCAAAGAACACCTCTTCTTTTGCCGGATTAGGGAATACCTTAAACCCGTCCAGTCTGCGCCTCTCTTCCCTGGCAGATACCGGTGTGCTGAATGTCAGGACTTCCGGCGCTTCAATACTGCCTTCCAGCCGGTTGGCAATGAATACATAGCTCTCATTCAGCCCCGTTTCAGTCTCAGCAACAGCATCATACATTTTGAAAGTGATAGGTTCTCCGCCCTGCTCGTTGGAATAAATCGTCAGGAACAGCAGGTAAGCATCAAGGGCTTCAATATAGACTGGCTTGCCACTGCCCCGAACCTCTTCGCCAACAAAGGCGGCGATTTCGTGGTCAGCAGACAAACAATTGTCCACCTCCTCACTGGCCACCACGGCCACAAGGTTCATGGTGTACTCAAAAGCGAAGGGGTCCACTTCCCAGTAATGGCCTAAGGCACCACTACGTTCAGCGATGGCCGGCCCCCGATACTGCGCTGTACTTCCGCCCGTGAAATTAGCAGGGTAAGTCAGTGTCCCGGGGTTGCTCAGGTATAAGAGGTAGCCACGTGGGAAGCTCATAAAATCGAGGCTTCCCAGCCAGCCAGCCCCGGCATCGTAGAGTGCAAAGCCGGTTTGCCCTTTGATCAGGTCACCGTTGAGTGGGCTGAGAGAAGCCAGTGCCTCATTAACACCCATGCCTTGCTGCGGCAAATAACCGATCCAGTTCCAGCCCGCTTGCAGGGCCAGGGGGCTGGCAGAAGGGTCAATCGGCTGGCCGGCAAGCAGGATGGAATCAAAGACAGTAGACTGATATTGATACATGGTCTCGTGAGACAGCGTGTTCAATGAGCCCGCCCAGGTTGTAGCTTCGGCAAAATACTGGCTGAATGCCGTTTGCCCTTTGATCGTAGCCCCTGCCGGATTGCTCAAGCTGCCCAGGGCAGCATTTATAGATGGGTCGGGCAGGTTGACATTATAAGAAATCCAGTTCCAGCCCGGGTAAATTGGGATTTGCCGCAAGACCAGATTATTGGTCGTGAGGACTTCCGGGTTTTGCAGGGAGCCTACAAAACTGTCGGCTACAAACGGGAAGGACTGTGCTACCGGCCCGTAAACCAGACAGGCAGAGGCATCCCAGACCCTGAACTCGACCGTCTGTCCGTTTGGTGCATTGCTGTAAACCGTAAGGAACGCCATGTGGGTATTTAGCTCCGGCACAGCTTCTACTTTAGCGTAGCCGCGCAGTTGCCCGTCGATAAATGCTCCGACAATATCCAGCTTGTCGGTAGAAAGCACCCCTTCAATATTAAGCTGTAAGGCAAGGTTCATGGAGTAGGAATAATCTGCCGGGTTAATATTCCAGGCCGGCGGCGGGCAGGCTACCCTCAGGTCAATGTTCAGGGGCTCGTTACCCTCACTCGTTTCCATGCGCAACGTACCATTGAATAGCCCTCCGACCAGGTCAGCCGGGAACTCAAAGGTAATGGTTTCAAAGGCCCCCGGCGCAATCAGCCCGGCAGTGGGGAATACATCCACCCAGTCCGGGATATCCTCCAGGTTGAAACTTGCTGAGAAGCCCCCCTGATTGCGGATATTGCGGGTGACCGTGACCGACTCGCCTTCCATGGCAACGGTGTTGATGTCCCCGCCTTCCCAAAAGAGGGTGGAACGGTTGACGAGGAACTCCCAGACGATGGGCGCCTCAATCTGATTGCCGACCAGGTCTTCGATCTCCTCCAGCCTTACCCGCAGTACGCGGTTTTCGATAAACTGATTGGCGACGTTAGGGACAATCCGGATTTCATCATCCACACAGGTTACGATGGCGTCAATCAGCGCACCAGTAGTGGCATCGTACAGCCCCAGGTTATTATTGTCAATCATCCCTGTTCCGGTGCCTGCCGCCTGAATGATACTATTACAGTTGATCCGTTTGGTAAACATGACCGAGATTTCATCTCCGGGGCTCAGCACGCCATCGGCAGGTTGAGGCGTACCAAATACCTTAGGAGGCTCTGTTTCTTTCCGCCCCTTGATGATTTTAGAATACCCGGATGCCAGGGTCGGATCTGTGCATACAGTCAGGGCGCGGACTTCGTATTCGCCATCAGCCAGCTGAGACATATTCCAGGTGACTTCCTGGAACAAATTGCCCAACTGCTGTCGGGGAATTTCGGTGATATTTATCCAGTTACCATCGCCCATGCTCAGGCGGTATTGCACGCGGATGAGCTCAAGGCTTTCTTCATCTGCATCGTAGCCTGCAAGGATGAGTTTCAACTCGTTGTTATCATTGGGCGTGATGACCCAACCTTCCCCCGGGTCAGTGATCTGGACCTCACTACAAGGCTCCCGGAAATAGACATTAAACTCCAGCTCCCGGTAGAATTTGGGGTCTATCTGCTCCCGGGACATGCCCAGGGATACTGCTCTTTCGTATTCGCACTGCGAAAACAGGGCTACTCTGATCCCTTCATAAGTATAAGCCTCCGGCCCCCGCTCAATGGTCAGGGTCACCGGGATGCTTTCCCCGGCAGGGATGGTATAGACTTCGCCATCGCCTGCCAAGCCATCTCCGTTCAGCAACAGGGCAGCACCGTTGGGATTGCTCTCCGGTACGAGTGCCAGAGTGTAAAATCCAATATCGCCGGAGGGGGCCGCATTGCCAAGCAGTAGGTTGAAGGAAGCGCCCTCATCAGCCTCCACATTGGTGGCAATCGTTGTGTTGGCCTGCAGCTGCACCTCTTCCCGGTGCTGCGTATTCGGTTCGTGCGGGCAGGAAGTCTGCCCGCTGAGCAGTTTGAAGACTGGCGTCATGTACATCAGGTCTCTGGTGACCCGCACATTCATATTGTCAAAGGCATCATCATCTGCCAGTACATAGCCCACGGTACTGGAGGTGGATGAAGAAGCAGATCCTTCAATACGACCGCCTGTCGTGATGCCAATATCTACTTCTGCAACAGCACCTACCCCAGCAACGGTTACTCCTAATCCCACTGATGCCCCTACTCTAACTTCACGCTCAAGCCCAATAGTGGTTTCAGCACTTCCCTCAATGGTGGATGATTCTTCATAAGTTACGCCATTCCCGTAAAGGTAAGAACCAGCACCAACAGGCAATACCGCCGC
Source organism: Phaeodactylibacter xiamenensis (assembly GCF_000759025.1). Classification (GTDB taxonomy): domain Bacteria; phylum Bacteroidota; class Bacteroidia; order Chitinophagales; family Saprospiraceae; genus Phaeodactylibacter; species Phaeodactylibacter xiamenensis. Next base: position 288,477 of record NZ_JPOS01000018.1, read on the forward strand.
TGCCTTCAAAACTTCATTGTAAGTGATAATGCTCTCCCACATCGCAATACTGGTCTCATCGCCCAGGGTTTCCAGCTGTGGAATGACGTTGTTTTTGATGTGGTTTTCCGTGTACAGGAAAGTGGATGCGATGCCAAAGGGGTTGGCCCATATCCCGTTATCGAGTTGATACCTTGGCCCCTGCTCGTCCTCCAGGTATTGGAGTTCGTCGGTAACCCCGTAGGTGACGGCTAAGGCTGCACCTACATACACATCTCCTCCCATTTCGCTACCCACAATCAGGTCACTATCATCGGTAGAAATAGTGTTAGTTGTGGTTAAGCAGGCATTTAAAGATGATTCGGTGTAGGCTGTGAGCGTTGAAGAAAGACTAGCTCCGTAATCTTGGGTAATATCTACAGGAACCTGCGCAACGACAGGCCCTGCATCAAAATCAGGCCCTAAATGCGCCGTAATGGATTTCGTTGCATCGACCCCTGCGTAAGCTCCAAGCGTCATGCCCAGACAAAACGTTTGACCCGATTCTATATAAGAGTAGCTGCCATCGCCCGGTGGGTCCCTTAAAATCAAAAAGGGAATACTAGGAGTCGTAGCCACCGAGGTAGCTGCCCGGGGCTTGCGTCCCAAAATCACCATATCAAATACGGTATTAGAATTCGCTCCATTCGCCACAGCCAGGACTTCCAGGTTTTTCTTGTAAGGGGCAACCACATTGGGAAAGGTGGTTGTAAAATGATGCCGCAGCACGCCGTTGGTCATCACGGTATCAATATCGCCCAAATCAGCAATACCGTTTTTGATGGTTAGCTCAGCAGAGTCCAGGTAACAGACTTCTGTGGGTTCTAAATACACCTCTTGTACCCTAATGTCTACAAAAGTAGGCTCTGCAAAACTAGCAAATTTATCGCCCAGCGCATTCGTACCGAAGTAGTCCTGTATGACTACCTGAGGGGCAGACCTGTAAATAAATTCCACGGAGTCCAGCTCGGTTGACCGCATATCGAGGGTCAATCCACCCTGATTGCCAAAATACTGCAGTATGGTATCGACTGGGTGCCCGGTCACAGCAATTGTCACAGAATCGGGGGGCACATTATCGAATTCAAACCACCCCGCTTCGTTATCAATTACGACTTTTTCTTTATAACAGCCATTCAGAGTCTCCACCGTCACTTCCACCGCTCCAGTCTCCGGAATGACAGACTTCTTGCACAGTCCACCGGCTACCTGCCCCCGGATGGTGCGTTTGGTCTTATTCAAAAACTGTACGCCAGCCAGAGGGGTTTGTAAGCTGTAAGCTTCAAATTGCAGGGGGTCGAAGGTCGTCCCCCCCAAGTTGGTCACGGAAAGTCGGATGTTGGAGCCTGGCTCAAAATCCCCCAGGAAGCGTCCGTTTTCATCCGTATAAATAGGTGGGGTTGCCCCGGCCCCATTGACCAGGATCTCCGCTCCTGCTTCAAAGCAATCGGTATCTGCAAAACGGACTACTCCGGATACCGGGACAGCGGAGTTGTCGGTAAAGTCGATTTGACTGACTGCGGTATTGCTGTTGTTCAAATTGACAATACGGGTTTCCGGTGTAAAAAGACGGTTGTCTTCTTCCTGCCGGATTCCCAGGGGGGTGAACATAGCACCCTCAACTGCCCCAAAACCGGTCATGGCAATACCGGCATCCCGGACTTCTACTCCGCCACCTTCGTTGAAACTGAAGTAGTGCAGCAGGGAGGGCGTGCCGGGGTCAATGCCGGCACTGGCCGGAGAAGCATGTACCTGCAGCTCATTGACCGTCAGTAATTCATCAAAAACAGCCACTTCGTCTACCAGCCCCAACAAGGTGTAGGGGTCGTTCGGATTGGGCTGAGCGCCTACGTGCCAAAACTGTTGTGCGAGGTCATCCGTAAAGGTGCCGATGTTGAAGGTGGCAGACTCCACCCCATCAATAAAAAACGCAGCAGCGCCGGTGGCCCGGTTGAGGTGCAGCGCCAGCCCCTGATAGCCCTGCCCCACAGTTCCAAGGGCGTGGGTTTGCCCGTTCGCCTGTATATGATACTGTCCGTTGTGTACATACCACTCCATAGCGCCGCTTTCGTGGTACAAGAGCGTCTGCCGGGTTTGTGCATCAAAAGGTTGAGCAATGATTTCAATCGTGGCCGTATCCGGCAGATTGAATTTTGTCAGCTTCACCCGGCTGTTGAATACCGGGTTGAACTCCAGCGCATAGTTGCTGTAGAACTTTTTGGTCGGGACCGCCGTAAAGGATTGCCCCGAACTGTAGTTGATACTCTCAATGGTGTAGAACCCGCCGGCATCCGTAATGCCCGCATTTAAGATGCCGGGGTTGTCGGTGGTGAACGTGGCACCTCCAACCGGGGTGTCAAAATCATTAGCGGTTACGTCAAATGTTTTTCCCCCCATGCCTTCATCAAACTTCCAGTAGGCAATCAGCCCCTCTGTATTGGAAGACAACGTAATTTTTTGGTAGGCGATGATTTCGGACTGCTTCAACACCCGGTTGAAGATGCGGATGTCATCGAGCTGCCCTTTGAAGCGTCTCGACTGCGTGCGGTCGCTGCCGATGTTAAACAGGGCAGGCTGATGCGCCATTGCACCATTTAGCGTGCCGGCGAATTGCCCGTCAACGTAAAGTACGCCCCTGCCACTACCGTAGGTGAAGGTGATTTGGTGCCAGATATCGGGCCCGGTCGGATATTCATAGGCGAGTTCAGCACGACCGGTCCCGTTACCCAAGCCTACGATAACGCCTTTGTTTTGCCCGGCCGCTGTGGTTTCTATCCACCAGTTGTGATTGAGATCGCTCCCCAGGTCAATGATGCCGCTGCGGTCGTATTGATTGCCTATCTTCACCCAGGCCATGACGGTAAAGTCTGACTGAGGCAAGGTATCCTGATAAGATACGCAGAGGTAGTCCTCCTCCCCATCGAAGCTAAGGGAATAGCCCTTGGTGGGCTGCAGGGCGACTTCCACTCCAGCTACCGGATTGTTGCTTGTGGTGCGAATTGAACCGGTGACCACTCCGTTAGGGTTGACAAAACCGACGTTCTCACCCGGGCGCCCCTCTCCAAAAGCATTAATCCCGGCGATTTCATACTCGTAAAACTCACCAGCCTGTACATTAAAGTCAATGTAGTTTCGGGCATTGGGGCCGATAACCGCCAACAGGGAGCCATTGCGATAGATATTGAAGCCCTCGGTCACCCCTGAGCTCAGGGGGTCGAGCGCCCAGGATAATTCGATGCGGTCTGCGAAGTCGCCCTCTGAAGCCCGCACTAAAGTGGGTAAGGGCGGCAGCAGGTAGCGGGCCCAGAAGCCGCCCTCCGTGGAGCGGTTGGGAGAAAAAGCCTGCCCGGTGAGCAACTGCCCAAAGGTGAAATCCATGCGGCGGGAACTGCTGACCGCGTTGACCATACCGCCGTAGGAAAGGAAGACTTCCCCCGATGCGGGAGCCGTATCACCGAGGGGGTTACACTCCGTCTCTTGCTGCTGCCCGTAGGCTGCCTGAATGGCTATGCCCCATAGGCACAGCAATACTATGGTTATTTTTTTCATCGTTTTTGTGCTTTAATCGTTTAGCGGGTGCGCATGTAGATGTACAGGTTGATGTTTTTGGGGCGGGTCTCGGTGCCGCCGGACATACCTATATCATGGGTATGGGAAAGTATATTGAAAGTATTGCCTTCAGCATTTGACATTGGAATAAGTACAAAATGCATACCTCCTGCCCCACACCCATAATTACCTCCTCTTATTGCATGCAGTGAAGTAGTTGAAAATGCATTAGTACTTCCAGAAGTAGCAATTGATGTAGAAAAAAGATTATACACTCTAGGACCATCGGTAACATCGAAGGATCCATTGAAGTCACCATCATTGACCTGACCGTCTAGTGCTAAATTATGATTATGCCGTTTGAAAACACTGTTTTGGTAGGTCCCCGCTTGTGGGTTATTCCCACGGTCTGAATCATTACCATCCACACCCCGGCTATCAAAACTCCTCAAAAAGCGGCCCCGGACATCCGGTAGGTTTTGCCAGTTGGTCAGCCCGGCCAGTTTGCTTTCCGCCGGTAGCGCCTGCCCGCTCATCAGTTCCCAGCATGCGCCGTTTTCGGCAGTAAACTCTTCGGGATTGAGCACCGACATTTTCACATCGCCCACCGCACCAGTACAGCCCGTGAGCGCAATGGCATAGGGCGTGACCGTGAATGTACTGCGGGGGGTGAGCTCTACGCCTTCCACACTCACGCCTAAATAGACCGTATTTTCAAAAATCCGCTGATCAATAGGCGTGAGGCTCCCCAGGTAGTGTTGGTAAGCGCCACCAGATATCTGAAGGGTGACGGTTTCTGACCATAGGGCGTCATTGCTGACCGCATCCGGGTACAGCCGGAACGTCAGTTCCTGTGGCCCATCCTCCACCGGGAAACCATCGGCATCTTTCAGTACGCCCTGCGCATCCAGCATGGGATGAAACTGAGCGGAAAGGCTCAGGGTAAGGGTTACAAAAAACAAGGTCAATATTTCCTTCATGTTCTGTTATTTTTGGAGCCCGCAACGGGCTGTATGAGTTAGAGGACTGACAACAATTTGCCGGTTTGTGTGCAGATTCACAGACACTTGCTGCAAGCGCCTGGAAAAACACCAGCTAATCGCGATAATGATGATTGCATTAACGAATACGGATATAGGTATATAGGTTGACGTTATCAGGTCGGGTTTCGCTACCGCCTGTTTCAGAGATTTCATGACTGTGGTTCAGAATATTCGTCTCCTTTGTAAAAGTTTCTGCCAGGGGATAATTAGCTGGCACCGCACCATCACCATTCCATGCAGGACCCCACAGCATAGTGAAATTACCACCATTAACGTTTCCATAACAGTTCGTTGCATCTACATGAACGTCAAGTATTTCAACACTTTCACTGTATCCGCCTAAATTTGGCATAGACCAGTCGAAGGGTACCGGCATTTTAAACGTCCCGTCTAACAAATTTTTGTTTTGTCCTACTGTGTGATTATGGCCACGTATTACATCTGCCTGAAAAGAACCGACAACGGGATTGGCTCCCCGGTCCGGGTCCAACCCGTTGCTACCTCTTTCATCTATCGATCGTAGGAAGGTACCTCTTGCATCCGGTATTTCCTGCCGGCCCGTTGTGATCAGCAAGCGGTCGCTTTGGCTCAGTTCCCGCCCATCCAATTCCACCCAGCAATCCCCATTTTCGGCTATGAACTGGGCAGGCGGCAGGGCAGACATCTTGATATCGCCCAGGGCACCTTTACAGCCAACCTGCGTCAGCCCGTAGGGTGCAGCCGTCAGTACGCTGCGGGGCGTCAGTTCGACACCGCCTACCGCAATACCCAGGTAAAGCGGTTTGGAAAAGATACCGGCATTGATGGGGTTTTCACTGCCCAGATAGTGATTGTAAATACCGCCGGTCAGGTTCAGCTCTACGGTCTCCGCCCATATTGAGCTGCCTCCCTGCGCCTGCTCGTACAGCCGGAAGGCCATCACCTGTGGCCCATCCGGGAGGACGGTACCGTTGGATGTTTTTAATGCACCCTGTATATTCAGCAGATACGGAGACTGAGCGGAGAGCATCAGCACACTGCTCATGCTTAGGATTAGAAAAGTCAACTTCATGGTACAATTGAGTTTGGCTCGTGTAAGGATAGGGTTCTTCATCGGATACGGATATAGGTATAATAGCTGGTATTTTTGGGGCGGGTTTCACTTCCCGATCCAGGTCCTAAATCCATATTGTGTGTGTGATAAAAAGGGTGCTTGTTTATTTCCGTTAAAAAAGGTAATTGAGTAGTCGTCCTCCTCAGAAGCATTATGAACTGTTTCCAATCCGATTTATAACCTATAGATAATTCAACCGCTTTTAGACGTTGACTTTGGATATCTTGGAATGACGTATTCCTTGTAGGTACATTCTCCCGATCTGAAGCGCCGATGCCATGCGTATGCGCCCCAAAGCTATCCCCCTGAAAGGAGCCAACGGGCGGATTGGGCCCCCGGTCCGGGTCGTTGGCCCCGGTGGGGTCGTAACCCCGGATGAAGCTGCCCCGGGCATCGGGTATGTTTTGCCAGCCCTTGATCTGTGCGAGGCGGTCGCTGCTGTTTATGCCCCGCCCATCCATCAATACCCAGCAATCCCCATTTTCTGCGATAAAGTCATCCGGCTCCAGGATGGACATTTTGACATCGCCCACCGTCCCTTTGCAGCCCAGGATTTCAAGTACATAAGGCGCAGCTGTCATGGGAGTACGGTTGGAGAGTTCCATCCCATTGGAAATCGTAGCCAGATAGAGTTGTTGGTTGAAGATGGCGGGGTCAAGCGGAGTAGCGCTCCCCAAATTATGGTTGTACAGGCCGCGTACTATGTTGACCTCGGTCGTTTCTGACCAGAGTTGGTTGCCTGCTTCAGCCTGATCGAACAGGGCAAAGGTGATCGTCTGAAGGCCATCAGGAACGGAAGCGCCCTGCATCGTCTTCAGGGTGCCCTGAATATTCAGCAGCGGCCCTTCCTGCGCCAGCAGGGCCATGCCCAGCCCAAAACTGAGCAGAATTGTACATATTCGTTTCATGTCTTATCTTAATGAGATTAGTGATAAAAACTTAGTGTTGCCCGGTCGTGTCTGAGTTGGTGTTTTTTGTTGTATCTGGTTATCGGGGGGGGTGGTGGATAACGTTGTGAACAAACGTATTTGAAATACAGAAACAAAGTATTCTAATACCTGAAAACGGGTGTCCCAATACCTGAAAAAAAAGTGGGACACCATGAAGCCTCCTGATTTACAGCATATTAAAATGCTGTTATTTTCAAGAGGAATGATCCGTTTTTTTCCTGATCAAAATGGCAGCCAGCATTTCGCAACCACTGAAAGCCGTACTCCCGGGACTTCACGCTGGTTATACCGACGACGAAGTAGTTTGGGACCAAACATGACTTCGGGTCGGCATACCTGTGCGTACCGGCATAATCGTGCATCGGGTTTGTGCACTACGCCCAAACCTCTCCGTTCCGAGTATAGTAACGAAGCCATACGGCGTGGAAGATACGTTTCCCAGATAGGTGTCAAAATTCATATCCGTCTGACCAAAATATGCCTGATAAACCCTATTTTTGGCATAACTAATATCCCGTTATTACAGATATGCACCACATAACCAAGGTACTCCTGACCGCATCAGGGCTATTCCTAATGATCCCCCACAGTTGGGGGCTTACCCCAGGACAGGTAAAGCCTTTACCGGCAGATACCCTGCTGAACCGGGCACTTTCCCTGCTCCCGGACTATGCAGACTCCAGCGCGGCTTATGCTGAAGCTGTACTAAGGATTGCCATAGATGATAACGTAGACTCTTTACTCTTTAAATCCAATCAGTTACTGGGATACGCCTACTACTACAAGGGTGATTACAGAAAGTCAAATTTTTTTTATGAAAAAACCCTGGGCACCCAGTACATAGCGACCCACCCTCAGGCAGCAGCGTCTGTATACAATAACATAGGTATCAATTACGAAATCCTGGATGAGTATGATAAAGCCATCGATACCTATCTACAGTCTATCCTCGCCGAAGAATCCATTGGGAATATGGACGGGAAGTATATGACATGGATCAATCTAAGTATCTTATCTGCGAAGATCAACGATATTAAAGAAGCTAAACGGTATGCCAGGGGAGCCCTGCGGTATTTTGAAAGCCGCCAGGACAGTATACAAATCGCGCTTTGCCATCAAAACCTTGGTGTTGCGTACACAATGGAGCAGAAGTTTGACTCGGCAATGATTTATAATCAGCAGGCGCTCAGTTATTACCTGAAACAAGACCTTAAGTTTGATTATCTCCAAATACTATTCAACACTGTAGTTAATCATTTGCAGCAAGGAAATCTGGATCTGGCCCAATACTACCTCAACCAGGCCCAACCATTTAAGAGCTACATTGATTCTGATATCCTGCTCAGCGGCACTTACAAATTGTACCATGGCCGGTTGATGCTGGAAACCGGAAACGGGGCAAAGGCCAGGGTGAAGCTGGAGGAAGCTTTGCACCTATTGAAGCAGACCGATATCAAAAACTTCCAATTAGAAACCCTGGACAACATCCTTAAGTCTTTCGTACCAGCAGCTCAATTACCCGGGTACAAAAACTACATGAATGAATTCCGTAGAATCAGATCAGAGATGTTCTCCCAGGAGGTAGCTTCCAACCTCAGTAAAGCGAAGGTAGAGTTTGACGTTGCTATACTGGAAAAAAACCTGGAACTGCAGGAAGCTCAAACCCAACTGCACCAGAGGTGGAATCAGGGGCTGTTGATCATTCTAAGCCTGATCACCATAGCCACTTTGATTATCTATCTGCTTTGGCGTAAACAGCGCAGCCAAAACAAGGCGCTCTTCCAGTTAAATCAGGATTTGACCGAAAAGTGGAAGATCAGCAATCTGAAGGCTTACCAAAAGCACGGCGACTTATTCCAGGACATCCATAGCATCATGGAAGACAAAAAGCTGTACGCCAACCCCGATCTGACCATAAATACGCTTGCCTCAGCTATTGGCAGCAATCAAAAGTATGTAAGTGAAAGCATCAATACGCACCATGGGGGCAACTTCTTCCAGTTTGTTAATGCTTACCGCATAGAACATGCCAAACAACTGCTGCTCCGGCAACCAGAGCTTACCATGGAGGCCATTGCTGATTCTTCCGGGTTCAGTAGCCGGTCTACCTTTTACCGGGCTTTCAAAAAAGCTACAGGGATGTCGCCCGGAGCTTATGCCGAGCAGGGCAAGTATAAATAACTATGAAACAATGTTTTATAACAAAAATACAGCTATTTTTTAGCCTTCCTGTTTTTTTGTATATTTGACATCAGAATTGGACTCCATCCGCTTACACCTATCCCTCCCCAATCATCCAAAACTAAATGTTTCTTTAAGTAAAGTGTCTTACGATTACGCCAGGTAAACTTTACTTATATTGTTTATAATTGATATGCACAAATTCTATGCAACCAAAAGACAAAATTCTCCTCATTGAGGACGAAACATCCATACGAGAAACACTCGAAGATTTAATGCTTGCCCGGGGCTATGATTATGTCAGCTTTGACAACTCCGAAGATGCCTACCTCTACTTAATGAACAACCACGATATTGATCTGATCCTTAGTGATATTATGCTGCCGGGCCGAAGCGGGCTGGATATGCTGGACAGTATCCGGAGCCGGTCTGATTTTGACCTCATACCCGTGATTCTGCTCACCGCCAAAGTCGAAGAGGAGGATGTCCGGAGAGGGATTCAAAAAGGCGCAGACGACTATATTCGCAAACCTTTCAAAACCAAACACTTATACGCATCGATTGCTACACAACTGGAGCGTTATAAGAAACTCAGAACCTCACAGCAACGCATCAAAGATACCGTTGATGTGCAGGACGAGCTGCTCGAAAGTATAGCGGTCATCAACAGCCACTGGGTGCGGGCTCCGCTGACCAATATTTTTGCCCTGCTCAATGTAGCAGAGGAACAAGGACAGCCTATCAAAGACCAGGAGCTCAAATATATGCGTGCCCAGCTGGAAACACTGGACGAAATGCTCAAAGCGGTAGCAGCTCAGGTCAATGGCTACCGGGCAAGTGGAAGTTTCCGCTTCCGGGACTTCCGGCTCCCCTCGCCGGAAGTAAACATTGTTGCTGTGGATGATGACCCTATGCAACTGACGCTCTTAAAATTCCTTTTCAGGAAACACCTGCCTGATGCCAATCTTACCTGCTACAGCAGTCCGGAAGAAGCTCTGGAACGCATCACTTCTGATGCGACGCGCCCTGACCTCCTGATCACCGACCTGCAAATGGGAGACATGAGTGGTTTTGACCTGGTAGAACAGTTGGTGCAGCAAGAGATTCACCTACCCGTTTTCATCCTGACCAGCAGCATGCATGCTACTGATATCGAGAGGGCTATGCAGTACAAGAATATTTATCAGTTTTTGCAAAAGCCTATTGATGGCCAAAAACTCAGGCAGGTTTTTGCTCCGTCTTCCGAACGCAGCGGAAGCATTCAGGCCTGGAGCTCTGAGTAACAGGCTAAGGTCTGTTGCTTACCTGGGATACAAGGCACCAGGGAGCATACTTAAAAATCGCTGAACAAATATGCAAACCAACAATAAAGGCGGTGTAATAGCTCTGGCTCAGCTCATGGACCGCACCGCCAAAACTCCGTACTACTTCATCGCTCCTGACAAGGATACCTTTTTCCTTAGCCAAAATTTGCAGCAAGCTCTTTCAGCTTCATCTCATTGGATTGGCGCTACATCTTTCCTGGCTTTTTTCGATGAAAAGGTAAGCCACTGGATAAAAGGACAAATACCAGCTTCAAAAGCGAGTGCCCTGCCAGAGGAGTACAGCACTCCAATAAAAGACACCTCCCCCCCGCTTAAGCTGACGAGCCTGAATCTGACATCATTTCATTTGGGCTCACTGAACTGTAGGATTGGGCTTTTACAAGTAGAATTTAACCTGCCTGAAGTAATCACCACGAGCTATCCACTTGCACCTGAGGCTGTTTTTAAGCAACTCCGTTTTGGCCCTCTTATCGACAGCGGCTTGTCAGGTATATTCTTTACTGATACCAATCAGAGCCGTTCTTATATCAGCCCGGCTTTCAACACATTCCGGGGTTACAGCGCAGAAACCGTACCCGTTCCCTGGGAGGAGTCGATCTTAGAACAGGATATGCCACTTGCCATGGCATATTTAGAAAAGATAGCCCAGGATACCACGGGCCAGCCTCATAAAGCGATTTTCCGGCATCGGCATCAGGCCGGGCATATCGCGCACATCATGGCTGTTGCCCAGTGCCGAACCACCTTCGACGGCAGCCCCTCCGGCGAGGTGTTTGGACTGTGGGTGGATGTGACTGAACAGGAAGAATTGAAGCACAAGCTCGAAGTTGCCGTTTTGGAGAAGCAAGCTACAAGTGACTACCTGGACCGCTTGCTGAACGGAGTACCGGAAGCCATCGTGGTACTGGACCAGCATACCGAAACCATTATGGACTGTAACGAGGCCGCGGCCGATAAATTTGGCTACAGCAAACAGGCGCTCATCGGAAAACACCATTCCATCTTACAGGCTACCGGGCAGGATAATCCCATTAGTCAAACTCTTAAGCGGCAATCCAATATATCTGATACTTATACCTTTTTCAGGCCTGACGGGTCTTCTATGCACCTTAGTCTCACCTATACTGAAGCCCAGCTTAAAGGCAAAGCGGTCTACATCATGACTTTTGCAGATATAACAGAGATAATAAAGGCGCGAAAAAAGCTCAAACAACAGGAATCCCTCTACCGGCAACTGATCCAATATTCCAGTGAATACATCACCATTATGCGCCCGGACTTTACTGTGCTATGGTCTTCGGATAACTTTTCTAAATTATTGGGAGTGCCCCAAAAGCAGCTTTTGGGGAAACAGCTAAATACGTTTGCTCATCCAGAGGACAACAAACGAGTGAAGGTGGTATTCAAAAAAGCAATGGAGTGCGGGGAAAAGGTCATCAATTTTGAGGGGCGGTTCCATACTGCTAAGGGCGAATATATTTGGATGAAGAGCAAATCCGTTTTACTAACGGACGAACAGGGCGAACAGAGAATATATACTTATCGCCAGGACATCAGCCGGGAAAAAGCCATTGCGGATGAACAGATCGAAATCAGCCGCCTTAAAAGCGAGTTTGTGTCTATGACCAGTCATCAACTGCGGACACCGATTGCAGTATTTGCTTCCAATTTAGAACTGCTGGACGGCCTGCTGAATGAAGAGCATCCGGCTGCCCGGCGCATTCTCACCCGGCTCCAAAAGGAATCTGATCGTATGGTCCACCTGCTGGACGAAGTGCTGCTCATAAGCCGCCTTGAAAGCGGCAGGCTGGAACAAGCAACTCTGCAGAAAGTTGACCTCGTTTCTGTAATCAGAAATTTTTGTGAAAATGGAATGTGCAGTGTTAATCAGGTCCGAACAGTTCTACCTGAAGAGCCAGTATATGCCCGGCTCGACAAGAGCCAGTTTGAACATATCCTGATGAACCTGATCTCCAATGCACTTAAGTATACGCCAAAAGATCATCCAAAACCTGAATTAATCCTCAGGGTGGACAAAGAGCGCAGCGAAGCTATAATAGTTGTTCGTGATTATGGCATAGGTATCCCTAAGGAAGATCAAAGTAAGCTTTTCCGTCAGTTTTTCAGAGCTAAAAATACGGCCAATATCCCTGGTACCGGGCTAGGCCTTTATATAGTCAACCGGTTTGCTGCTCAAAACAACATCAGAATTAACCTGGACAGCCAAATCAAGCAAGGCACCAGGATAGAACTAATCGTCCCAACGCTATAAAAAAACAACGATGCACCTTCCCCAACATGAAATCACTCTTCCACCAAATGAAGAGCGGGCACTCCTGGAGACATACCCCTACCTCCAATCCTTACCCGCTTTTCTGTTGCTCTCCTGCGGGCACATATGGGTAAGCCCTGCCCTGGCTTCAGAATATCCTGTACTGGGCGAGCAGTTTTCAATTCACAAACTCACCCGGTTTTTACCAGAGCCTCAGCGCAATATACTTGAGCCTCTGGTCCATGACCGCTATCGGCTGCTGGCCGCTACCTTTGACCAGAAAATCCCGCTACTGCCTCCATTAGACCATACCCTGCTTGCTATTCGTCAACTCTTTTACCATGACGGGCCCAACTGGCTGGGCATACTGTACCCAAGCCAGTTTACAGATCGCCCGAAAGCAGGTATTGCCCCTGCTGTACCACCACCCATCACCGACTTTGAGCCCCTGCTCCAATCCAGTGACATAGGCTTCTGGCAATTTGACAGGCAAACCCGGCAAGTCTATTTTTCAGATGCCATATACAAGTTGCTGGGATATGCACCGGGTGAGCTCAAGTCTCCTGTAGAAGCCATATCCCCCACTGACTATAACCTGGTACGGGTCATTTTAGAAGCCATGATTCAGTATCCCGCCCCTAAAGACAATAAGATAGAAGTTAACTTCTGCCATAAATCAGGATCTTCGATCCCCATTTTATTCACCATCCATGCTGAGGGTACAAGATACCTTGGCACTTATCACAGTGTGGAAGAGTCTGCGGCTCTCCGCAAAGCGCTAAAACGGGTCACCGAGAAAGCAGAACTGAGGGCATACCGGTTTCAGGTTTTGTTTGATACCCTACCTGAGATGGTCTTCATAGCAGATAAACAAACCGGGACAATAATCAACTGCAACCGAGTCGTCAAAGACAAACTTGGCTACGAACCGGAAGAACTAACCGGGCAGCATTTCACTATACTTCTTCCTGAGGGTCACAAAAACGAAGGGCTTGCGAAATTTAATAGTGACAGTACCGCTCATTCCTTTTTGATATTCACCCTGCGGACGAAAAGCGGTCAATTGGTAGATACGCAGATTTCAGAGACCATTATTGACCACTATGGGAAACCGGCACGGCTGACTATCTTCTCAGATAAAACCAAGCTTGTGGCAGCCGAACGGCGGGCAGAACGACGGGAACGGCAATACCGGCAGCTCATCAAATACTCCAGCGATGTCATTTCTATCAGCAGCAAAGCATTCCGGATACTTTGGGTGTCAGACAATATAAAAAGTAAAATAGGCTATGCTTCTCATGAAATGATTGGCACCAAACTACTTGACCTGATACACCCGGAAGACCTGCGTGCCGCTACACAGTACCTCCTGCAACAAATTGAGCAGGATCAACCTGAGTTTACCTATACTGCCCGGTACAAACATAAAGACGGGCACTATCTGTGGCTGGAAAACCATACTATCCGCACCGTTGATGACGAAGGTAAGCCTATTGGTATCACCTACAGCCGGGACATTACGGTACAGGTCGAACTACAGGAAAAAAGAGCCGAAATGGACCGCCTGAAGCGCGAGTTTGTCTCCATGGCCAGCCATCAGCTTCGTACCCCCATGGCTGTTTTTGCTGCCAATTTGGAAATGCTCATGGAAGCAGAAGAGGCACAATCCCCTTTCTTGAAGCGTATCCTCTCCCGCATGGAACGGGAATCCAACCGTATGGTTAGCCTGGTGGATGATGTACTTGCGGTAAGTAAGCTCAACTCCAATGAAGAACTACAGGCCAATAAGACTCCTGTCGAAATTGTAAGCTTCCTGCGCCAGATTCTCGCTGATGAATCTTTCTATTTTGAAGAAGCTCCGATTGTGCTCCGTAGCGAAATACAAAGTGGAGAAATTATAGCTGATGAAGAGCAACTGACTCACCTTTTGCAAAACCTGCTCTCTAATGCCATTAAATACTCTGAGCGCCGCGACCCGCCAGAGGTCCACACCTGCCAACTAACAGATGGCAGGATTCAGATCAACATCAAAGACCATGGCATTGGCATTCCTGAAATGGACCGCCCAAACCTCTTCCAGCAATTTCACCGGGCGGCTAATGCCAAAAAAATTGCCGGTACCGGTCTGGGTCTGTATATTGTCAAGCGTTTTGCTGATGCCAACAATATCCACATAGCAGTTAACAGCAAAGAGGATATAGGCACCACCTTCTCCTTGACCTTTAACAACACCTAGCTATGCACGAGCAAACCCAACAAATAAAAGATTCTCCCAATACGTTAGTTCGTTTGCTCAATGATATGTACAGCGCCCAAGGGCAATACGTTAGCCTGCTCTGCACCAGTACCGGACAGCACTTTTGGGAAACCGCTCTGTCTGATCTGTTTAAGGCTCAGCCCGGGGAAGCAGAAATCACAGATGCAGCTGCCTTATTAAAAAAATAAAACCGGAATACCGCGGCAAAATACAACGCCTGCTTGACCCTGCCTCTACCCTGTACAACAAGCCCGTCAGCATTGAACTAAAGAATGGGCTACAATTCACCGTGCGTAGTTTTCGGTACAAGGAAAGGGAAACCCCTTTTCAGATTTTTGTATGGGGCAGAACAAATTAGGCTTCCAGTTACAATGCCGGGCAGTTGTCCCATTATCCGATGTCCAGCGAGCTGTACGAGGAGCTATTGGAGGTGTCTATGGCTGGTTTTTGGGACTGGAATATGGTCACCAACTACGAATACCTCAGCCCCAGGGGCAAATCGAATGGGTTTCGGATAATGTGGAGCGGCAACTGGGGTATACCCCGGCAGCCGTTCAGGAAAACCGTTTCTTCCTTGGCTATCTGCACCCCGATGACCAGGACCGGGTGCTGGCAGAGGTAACATCATTTGCAAGCAATAAAGAGGAAGAAGCCACTTAATACCGCCCGGCTGCTTAACAAAGATGGCATATACCGATGGTATGAGGTCTTTCTGCACTTCTTCTATAACGAAACCCGGCAGCTTGAGCGGGTATTCAACTACTGCAAGGATATCCACGAAGCGAAAATAGCCAATGAGGCTCTTGCTGCTCAAAAGGAAGAATATGCTAACCTGATCGAGTACTCTGCGGACATCGTAGTCATTTATGATGAGTACTTCCGTATATCCTGGGTCTCCAACAATATTGAGCACCGGTTTGGGTATAAGCCCGGTGAGATCTTCGGTCAGCCCTATTCGGCTTTTATCCCCCCGCAGCAGGAGCAGGAAATCACACTCCTGTTTCAGCAATGGATCAACAACCAAGTTGATACAGCCGAATATACGGCCCAGTTCATAGTAAAATCCGGAGAAATGCGCTGGTTTAATATATTCCTCCGCTTTTTTTATAACGAACATGGCAAACCGAAAAAAATCATTAATTACTGCAAGGATATCCACGAACAGCGCACCGCGCAGCAAGAGCGGGAGGCCCTCAACCAGCTCAAATCAGAGTTTGTCTCTATGGCGAGCCATCAGTTCCGCACACCTATGGCCGTATTCGCAGCCAACCTGGAAATACTTCAGGGCATGGAACAGGCAGAAGACCCGTTAGTCAGGCGCATCCTGGACCGGATGTCTATTGAGTCAGACCGGATGATCAAGCTGGTTGACGACGTTCTCCTGGTCAGCAAAATGGATACTAAAGGTGAAACTGCCAATCCTGAAGTCGTTGACCTCATCGAATTGGTGGAAAACCTGATTCAGCAGCTTTTGCCCGGACTCGGTGACCGCTCCATAGAGCTGGACACTGCGCTGGAGCACGTAACTGTAAAAGCCGACCGTACCCTACTGGAACATATCCTCAAAAACCTTTTAGAAAATGCTGTTAAATACTCTCCCGGTAAAGCAGACCCTGTAATTACAATATGGAAAGCACCATCAGGTGAAGTACAAGCCGCTGTAACCGATTTTGGCATGGGTATCCCTGAAAATAATATCGAGGGCCTGTTTCAGCAGTTTTACCGGGGAGACAACGTCAAAAATATTGTAGGTACCGGGCTGGGGCTGTATGTCGTCAAGCGGTTTGCAGACCTGAACCATATCGAAGTGGAAGTGCGCAGCAAGCTCAAACAGGGCACCACTTTTACCCTTACTTTTCAGGAAAAGTAAAAAAATTCCACTTTCCCACTCACCCTTTCCCATTGCCAAACGATAGTATAGGTAAAACAGCCACCTATGCCAATCAGTGCTAACAGTACGGACGAAGAGCTGCGGCGGGCCTGCCTGAAGGGCGACCGGCGGGCGCAGCAAGCGTTGTACCAAAAGTACTATGGCAAGCTATTGGGTATCCCGATGCGCTATACAGGCAATCAGGCAGAAGCTAAAGATTTGCTCAATCAGGCATTCCTTCAGATTTTCCGGAGCCTGCCAGACTACACCGATTCCGGCAGCTTTGCGGGGTGGATGTCTACCATTACCTTCCGGGTGACGATGGACCACCTGCGCATGGAGCAACGCTACCGGGAACGCTACCGTATGGAAGTGCCTGAGCGGACCGCCATTGACAGCCGTATTGAGGGACAGCTTGAGGCAGCCGATATCTTCCGCTGCATACAACAACTGCCCGATTACCTGAGGGTAGTATTCAGCCTGTACGTCATAGATGGCTACCAACACAAAGACATTGCAGCCATGATCGGCATCACTGCCGATACCAGTAAATGGCGCCTGCGCAAGGCCCGCCAACTTTTGCAGGCTGCCCTGGAACAAGATTATTTAAACAACGATCAGTCGGCATGAAAGACGAAGCACAACAACCTTGGGAAGCACAAGTGCGCCGGGTGGTCGAGACGCACGAATTTGACTACGACCCGGCAGCCTGGGCGGGTATGGAGCAGCTCCTGGACAGCACTCCGCCCGCCGCAGGTAGCCATGCTGGAAATTGGTGGGCAAGCGTCTGGAAATGGCTGCTGCCGGCCGGCTTGATCCTGGCAGGGGGGGTGTGGTGGATGGTGAACCGGCCAGTGGCGCCTTCATTGCAGGGGAGCTTGCCGGTAAGCACCGGAAAGGAGGATATTCAGCCTGATAAAGACAGGGAGAACGATGCAACCCTTTCAGAAATACCAGAGCGGGAAAACAACCTCAATCCGGGCATAACTTACATAAAGCCTGTTCGGACCATCCCGGTTACACCCTTTCGTATCGTAGCTACCTATGACCCTGGCTTGCCTGCAGTACAACGGGTACTTCCTCCGGAACTCCCATTGTTACCCGCACGGCAGCTGCCAAAAGTTCTGATGCCAACGACCGTAAAGCAAGAGCCCATGGAAGTTGGGTTCAAAAGAAAGCGCAACCGAAAAGCCCTGTTCCCGGAAATTTTTGAAAGCTACTAATGCGACTAGACCGAATTAATTGATAGTATTTCCACGCTTAAGCCTTGTCGGGTGCGTAGCCTTTAACTGTCAAAAATTTACGGCTCAATCCACTAGTGGTCTGTCAAGTGTTAATTTATGGGTTGAGTGGGAGCGAATTTTGAGGCTAATCGAGGCGGATGTTCCCGCGCATAGCAGCGCTACGTAAGGGGTTGTCCAACGAAGAGTAGCCTCAAAATTCGCCGCAGGCAACCCCTAGTTTTAGCCTTGACAGACCACTAGTATCCCGTACTAAACATGACCTGAAATGAAAAGATACCAATTGCTATTTTACTTCTTTCTATTATCCGGGATCGGTTTCAGCCAGGAAGCAGCCCTATCCCGCTGGACAGTAGGCCTGGAGACCGGGCTTAATTTCAGAGTAAGCTGTCCGGAATGCCCATTCGATGGTCATGACCACCTGGGTGATGCCGTACCGGTTGCAGCTCGTACTTCTTATCGGTTGTTCCCATGGCTAAGCATGGAGGGCGCTTTTAGCTATCAGCCGGCCCGGTACAGCCAACTGGCTGGGCTCAATTCGGGGGTGGGCGTTTATGACCTGGAGTTTCGTCTGCCAGCATTGCACCTCACCGCAGGGCCAAGGATTCAGGTACGGATAGGGCAGGGGGACCTGGGGCTGGAATACCGCATGGGATTGCTTACTTACACTCAATCGGTGCAAGTACAAAACAACACAGGGTACGCACAACGCTTCAGCTACGACTGGCAAACCGCTATTGCAGAAGCCTGGCGCCTAAGCTATACCTACTGGCCTACCGCCCGCATTGCGGTATCCGTCAACTATGAGCTGTTCACTTCACGGAGTGGGGAATACCTGAACCTGGACGCCCGGTCGGCCGAACGCTTGCCTGACAGCCCCGCTCTGCAAGGTGCACTTCAGCCCCCCACAGATACATTTTGGTTCGACAATTTTTATTTTTCTAACCTCCTGATAGGAATTCACTATCGGCTGTAAAACCTTGAATGATGGAAAAACATCTATTCCTGCTGTTCATAATATGGAGCTTTATTCTGCCTAATTCCAGCTTTGCCCAAAAAGAACCTAGTGCAGGGCTGCGCCTTCAGGTACATGCTCCGGTGGTCCATTGGCTGCAATTTGGGCAGGGCTCTGGGGCTGCAGCATGGGCAGCAATTCCACTTTCCACCCAGGGCAGCCTTGAGTTTTCGCTGGGCTATCAGCATTTCAGTGGCTACCAGCGTGGCTTGGTCACGATCAATGAAATCATTACTCCATTAGAGTACTGGCGTGCTACCCATAATCTGCAACTTGACGGTATGACTTTTTCCACAGCAGGCATCAGCTATGAGCAGCAACTGCCGAATAGCCGATGGTCTGTTCTTACAGGAGTTCGTTTGTCCAGGCTTATTCGCTCGGAAGGCTTTCAGCAGATCAGTACCAGGTACCAGCAACAGCGCATACAGTCCAGTTCATTCATCAACTCGTTGAATGTTGATATAGATCAGAACCATCAAAGTGGAGGCCACACTCAGGCTGCAGCCCCCCTTAATGAAGAACAGTTGAATTTTTTCGATTGCGGGCTGCAGGCTGCACTAAGGTGCCGGCTTGTAAAAGGGCTGACCGCAGAGGCAGGTATTTACCAGGGGTTAATCAATCGGTGGTCCGACAACTACAGCGACCTGAAAAAACTTCACATCACCTCATTCAACCTGGGGCTTTCTGCCCGGATTTTTTAAACCTGAAATCTATGAAAAAGCTAATGCTATTTTTAGCCATACTGAGTTGCACAACCTGCCAGGAACCTACTCTTGAGGTACGAATGACTCAGCAAAGGGATTCCTTTTATTTCCGGTTTGAAGTAAAGGATACGATATCCGAAGACTATCAATATGTGGATTATACGCTGGGAGACTCGATATGGATATCCGACCGCTTCGATACCGCCTACCACTATATCACCTGGCACAATCAACTTGAAAACATAAACAGCACCCATTATTTCCAAACGGGAGTGTCAGAGGTCCGATCTTTCTCGGTTAGCGAACCTCTTTTTGGCTTTGGTTTTGCAATTCCTGGGTTGGAGCCAGGGAAAATACCCTCGGAAGCAATACTTGAGGACTTTTTTTACCCGGGCCGTAGCATCCCCTTTGGTCTGGGGCCTGAAAAAGTAAATACCCTTTTAAGGTTGCAGATTGGTAATCCTGCCTTTGGTCTCCCTTCCCAAACGGTATTTCTATATGAACCCTACGGTGAGCTAGTGATTCAGGAGGTGGAAGACTATGAAATGCAATACCGCACCTGGCCCGAAGAGGTACGCAGAGGCAAGCGTATTACCTCCACCTTTGAAGGGGGCATTGGGGTATACGAACCTCAACCATCTGTAGATGCTATTTCGTATACCGATGTTGCCATTGACCTTCGAAACGGGGAAGCCGTATTCTTCATGCCATACGAGTAGTCCACCTCCATCAGATGCGCACCATAAAACCAAGAGTTATGACAAGACTATTTCTAATTACAATACTACTTGCTCTGCAAGCCTTTGGGCTCTTCGCCCAGCCCATTTCCTTCGGGCTTACCCCACGGCTGGTAGCACCGGTTGTAACCGACGCTAAAATCGGTCAGGGCTGGGCGGCAGAAGCCTGGTCCAAAGTCGAAATCGGCCCCGGCAACGGACTAAAGTTGAAATTGGGCTACCAGCAGATTGGCGATTATAACAGCGCGGTGGAAACGAAGCGCACCTATGTTTTTCCTGACCGCACCATTAGACAAACAGAGTCCGCAAGAATAAAGGGGCTGGAGACCTGGTATGTGGACCTCTCTTTCTGGCAGTATACCTGGGACATCAAAAGCCGATGGTCCTTTGAGCTGGGGGCACGGTATAGTTTTTCCACCCAGGCCCGGGGACCATATGAATTAAGGCAATCCCTGGGCTTTGGATCAGGGCGGTTCTTCAGTGGAGGCTTTGGTGAAGAGATGCTCAGAGGGCATGACTTTGGGCTCCACCTTTCCGGCGCATTTGAGCTCTTCGATGGATGCTGGCTGGAAGCACAAGCTTATCAGGGGCTGCTCAATCAATGGAAGGATTTTGAGGATTTCGAAGGCCCTACTGTTTACGTCACTACGCTATCTGTCGGGCTGGCTTTCCGGCTGTTCTAAACCAAGTTAATCATGAAGAATCTATGCTACTTTTCGCTCACACTTGTGATTGCTGCGCTTGCTTCAAACTGTGAAAAGGAACCACCCCTGATCACTTTTGAAGAAGTTTATGTCTCTCCTGTTTACACCCAGTTTGAATACCGGGATACGGGACAGGTCGGTTACACCCTTCAGGAATACCGACTGGGCAGCTTTCTGAATTCGGACACCCCGGTCTACCAATGGAACGAATGGGACAAAGTCACCAGCCGGGGCCCAGCGCTCTTAGTCGACATCAGAGAACGGTTGGGCTGGAATAATTTTTACCGATTTGGGCTGGAGTTTTGGGCAACACCGGGGGAAGAGGCCCTGTGGTCGGAAGCCCATTTGAAGAAAATGTTTGAACCGGGCAGTACTTTTTCATTCGGAGAGGGGCCTGGAAAAGTAGACCTCAGTTTTGCGCACCGGGACCCGGATTTTTTCGAGGATGAGCGCTCAAAAGCTTCTTTTCTGAAGCAGCCTGACGGGCAATTGTCCGTTACACAAACCGAAGACTACAGCTACACCTCGCCCGGACAGGAAACGGTTAGGGGCATGCTGGTGCACTGCACTTTTGAAGGCAGCATCGGACAGTATGACCGGTTTGAAGGGGCCTGGCTTGATGATTTTACCACCAATACGGCACTGGAAATCAGGGAGGGGAAAGCTACCTTTTTTGTCGCTTACCGATGATGGTATACAAACTACTTTTATGCCCGTTTGTAAAGTATTTAGAGATGAGACCGTACTACTTCTTCGGCCCTATTTGGCATTCAAATGAATGCACAGGCCTGGACAATGTCAGATAAAAGCCTTATCTTAATAGAAACTTTAAACTATGAAGCAACTGACCGCTCTTTTGTTGCTGCTCTTGGGTTCTGTCCCTGTAGTCGCCCAATCTTTTTCCGCTGGCTTGTCTCCCCGCCTGATGGCTCCAATTGTAACGGATGCAACAATAGGGCAGGGATGGGGCGCAGCAGTGTGGTCGAGGATTGAGCTGGACGATGGCAAAGGCCTGGCACTACAGTTGGGATGGCAGGAAATCCGTGGCTATAACAGCGCGGTGGAAATTCTGGATACCCGGGTACTGCCGGAAGGGAGCATCTCTTGGCTTGAAGAAACAGCCCGGTTGAAAAGATTGCAGATGTGGCTGATCGACCTCTCTTTTGGGCAACAAGCCTGGAACGAGAACAGCCCCCTGACTCTGGAAGCGGGCATGCGCTACAGCTTCGGCGTAACGGGCACCGGGAATTACCAATTCAGGAATATTTACAGTATTGGAGGAGCTACAACGGTCAGTCGCCGGGGTCTGGGGGAAGAAGTACTCCGGGGCCACGATTTGGGTATTCGGATTGCGGGCTATTATAAATTACAGGAAAGGCTCTCACTGGAAGCAGAAGCTTATCAGGGCTTTCTTAATCAATGGGAAAGCTTTGAAGGGTTCGCAGGGCCTACAACGTATGTGACCACCTTTTCCATTGGGCTCGCCCTGCGGCTCTATCAAACTAAATCATTATGAGAAGCTTGCTTTACACTACATCACTGATCTTATCATTGGCTATGGCCTGGAGTTGTCAGCAGGAACCGGAGCTCATAGTACACGAATCCAGCTACATACCTCCCCTGTATACCCAATTGGAATACCGGGACACCGGGCAGATTGATTATTCCGCTCAGGAATTCCGCCTATCTCTCCCTTTTATTGGCGATACCTATAACTATGGCTGGTACGACGGACCTGTAACAACAGCGGAAGGCCCCGCGATGCAAATAAACATCGCACATGACACCAATTGGTTTGTGACTTATTTATTTGGGTTTAGGTTTTGGGCAGACTCAGAAGAGGAAAGCCTATGGACCGCAGGCCACCTCAAAAATATGTTTGAACCCGGGCGGGTCTTTCTGTTTGGGAAAGGCGCGGGCAGGGTAGACATCAGTTTTGCCCACGAAGGCAGGATTACCCATGTCGATCAGCGTTCACGGGCCTCCTATCTGGAAGAACCGGAAGGTCAGCTGCAGATAGTCAGTACAGAAGACTACAGCTACCTGCACCCCATTGAGGGACAGGTAGAGGGCCTGTTGGTCCACTGCTCTTTTGAGGGCAAACTGGGGCTGTACGATCCGGCGCTGACTCCTGTAACAGAGCACTTCAAAACGGACGCAGCGTTAACCCTTAAAAATGGGACAGCTGCCTTTTTGGTCACGTATGAGTAAGCCTTAATACAACCATGGGCAAGCTGTACATGGCGCTCTTCGCCCCTCTTTCAACAGGAAATGGGCCTTTCGGTAGCCTGTCCGTCCCGGGCAAGGCACCAAAACGAGTTTCAGAGATAAATCAGGGTATACCTGAACAAGTACAAGCCGAATTGGTATAACCAGTATCCGCCCATACCGGAGTTTCAGACTGTAAACCCTATTCCTTACTTTTGCAGCCGGACCCCGAAAACTGCTGCTGATGAGAAACTGCCTTTTCATTTTACTGTTTATGCCTGCTTTCCTTTCTGCCCAGGTCGTCAATACCGAAAAGCTCCGTTCCACCAATGAAGACGGCTGGCTGGCAGAAGCAGGATTGGATTTCGGGCTCACCCGCAACAAAGCCGGGCAAACCCTCAGCCTGGGCAGCCGCCTCAGGTTGGAATACGATACAGACAAAAGCCGTTGGATGGTACTGGGTGCCTACAACCTTACCCAGTTCAGAAACGTGGAAGACCCGGGCAGCGTGCCCCGCAACTTTGCCAACAATGCCTTCGGGCACCTGCGGTACAACTACCTCGCCAATGACTGGCTGACCTGGGAGGCCTTCACGCAGTTTCAATACGACCAAATCCAGCAAATTGATGCAAGGGTGCTGACCGGTACAGGCCCCAGGGTGAAACTGCTGCGCACGGATAGCAGTCAGTTGTTCTTTGGGCTACTGTATATGTATGAGCACGAAGCCTCCACGGATGTTTTTGAAGTACCGGAAGAGAGGAGCGTGAATGTCTACCTGTATGACCACCGCCTGAGCACCTACCTGTCCGGTGGTTTTCAGGTCACGGAGACCTTTAACATCAACCACGTCACCTATTTTCAGCCCAACCTGGCTGACCTTGGCGACTTCCGGATCTCCTCCGAAACAAGTTTAACCTTCAAAATCAGTGAAAAACTAGCGTTTCGGACCTATTTCCAGCTGATGTATGACGAGCGCCCGCCGATACCTGTACCCAATACAATGTATAGCCTCAACAATGGTCTGGAGATAGCGCTTTAACTTTCGGTTTTACTGACTGAAACTGTATCTTTACGGCTCATTAAGATTGCACAACGTCAAATATGCGCCAGGAGAACTACTATTTAGAGACAGAGCTTCGCTCTTACTTTTCCACTAATCCCGGCCTGTTCCAATTTATTGAACAAGCAGCATCCGATGGAATTTGGTACTGGGACCTTGAAAACCCGGAGGAAGAATGGATGAATGCCCAGTTTTGGCGTACCCTTGGCTATGATCCAAATATAATGAGCCACACTCCTCGGTCTTGGCAGCAGCTGGTGCACCCTGATGATCTCTCCCCATTATTGGATGATGCAGAAAAAGCATTAAAAGACCCGTTGTTCAAATTTGAGCGCAATGTCCGCTACCGGCATCAAAAAGACTACTGGGTTAGAGTCAGGTGCTTCGGGATTGTTCTGAAAGACGAAGCAGGCAACAATACACGTATGCTAGGCGGCCACCGCTACCTCGGTGCCGTCCCTGACAGCACAAAGCTTCAACTACCAGAAGACTTTTTGCATCATCTCCTCCCCAACCTTCCCGGTGAGTCTTACAAATACCGCCTTTACCCGGATGGCAGCGATGAGTTTTCGTTCTTCAGCCCGGGTGTTAAAGCAATCTTCGGGATCCCTGATGATATTAATACCATCACAGAAACCCATGAAATCTGGAAGGCCGTACATCCCGAAGATGTGACCAAGCTGGAAACAGCTATTCAAACCTCGGCTGACAATCTGAGTGTGTTCCAGCTCGAATGGCGCATCCGTACAAACCTGATCACCAAATGGATCAGTACAACTGCACAGCCTCACAAAAACAATGACGGCAGCGTAGAATGGTATGTTTTTGTTAGTGACATTACAGACCGTAAAAAGGCAGAAGCGGCACTGCATACACAGCTCCATATGCAGGAAACCCTGCGTGAGATTTCCACACAGCACATCAGCCAGCCGTTGGAAGATGCCGGTGTGACCATCAATCAGGCACTGGATGTCATCGGGCGCTTCGTCAACGCAGACCGGGTCTATATTTTTGATTACGACTTCAAAAAGCAAACCACCAGCAATACGTATGAG
Organism: Phaeodactylibacter xiamenensis; assembly: GCF_000759025.1. GTDB lineage: Bacteria > Bacteroidota > Bacteroidia > Chitinophagales > Saprospiraceae > Phaeodactylibacter > Phaeodactylibacter xiamenensis. The sequence goes on from NZ_JPOS01000018.1 coordinate 313,759, forward strand.
TGGTGCGCGGAGGGTACCGAACCTGAAATTGATAATCTTCAGGATGTCCCCATGAGCCTCTTCCCGGACTGGCTTACCGCGCATCTCAACGGTGAGGTTATGCACATTCCGAACGTACAGCAGTTGCCTCATAACGGGCTCAGGGAGGTACTGGAACCACAGGGCATCAAAAGCCTGCTGGCAGTCCCCATGTATCAGGGCGACCGCTGCGCCGGTTTCGTGGGATTTGATTCTGTAAAAAGCTACCACGTTTATACCAAGCAGGAAATGGAATTTCTTCGCCTTTCTGCTCAGGTACTGGTCAATATCCTTTCCTATACAGAGGAACGCGCCAAGCTGCTGGACAGTCAGCAGGAACTTCAAAAACTTACCCAGAATGTACCTGGCGCTATCCTGAAGTTGCAAATGACGCCGGAAGGCAAGTTCTCTGTACCATTCCTCAGTGAAGGTGCCCGCCGTCTTATCCCCAATTTAAACCTCGACCAGGTACAGAACAACCTTGAAGAGCTCCTGCTCCATATCTACCACGAAGATCTCAGCGGCTTTTACCATAACCTGCTGATTTCCTCTGAGCAGCTTTCCAAGTTCTATATGGAATACCGGGTTAGGGCTCAGGCTGAAACGCTGCGCTGGCACCGTATTGATATGCGCCCGGAGCGGGAGCCCAATGGCGTCATCACCTGGTACGGTATTGTGCTTGATGTCTCTGAGCAAAAAGAAATGGAACAAATCAAGAATCAGCACCGCGAACTCAAAGACAAATACAACGAAGTAGAAAATTTCGCATTTATCGCTTCTCATGACCTCAAAGAGCCGCTACGGACTATCAGCAGCTTTAGCAGGCTACTCAAAAAACAGTATAAAGACCAACTGGACAAAAATGCTAACGAATACCTGCAGTTTATCTCTGATGGAAGTATACGGATGAGCAAACTGATTGATAGCTTGCTGGATTTCAGCCGGTTGGGTAAAAACAGTACGCAGGAGTATATCAATTGCGAATCTGTGGTCCGGGCTATTATGTCAGACTATGATACGATCCTGCAGGAAACCAACGCGAAAATCACTTTCTCCGGCCTACCCGAAATACGGGGTTATCCTATTGAGTTCCGGCAACTCATACAGAACCTCATTAGCAATGCGATAAAATTCAGGAAACAGGACGAGCAACCTTTGGTACACCTTAGTGCCGAGCCTCACGAGAATGGATGGTTATTTGCTGTGCGGGACAACGGTATAGGTATTCCTAAAGAACACCAGGAACGGATCTTCGAGATTTTCAGCCGGCTCCATAGCCGCAAAGACTATGAAGGGACCGGCATCGGACTGGCTAACTGCAAAAAAATAGTGGATCTTCACAATGGCGATATTTGGGTGAAGTCAGCACCCGGGGAAGGCAGTACCTTTTATTTTACAATTCCCCGCCAGGAGTAATGCCCTTATCTCAGCTTCTCATTATTCGCGTGCCGGTCGGCATCCCGCTTCGTCTTTTTGGCAAGGTTCTGGTGTAGCGCTTCGGTGAGGTCCACGCCGGTCTGATTCGCAAGGCAGATCAGTACAAAGAGTACATCCGCCATTTCATCTGCCAGTTGTTTCGGGGCAGCCTCGGCATCCTCCGGGCGCTTGAAGCTTTGCTCACCGTACAGCCGGGCCATCAGCCGGGCCATTTCTCCTACCTCTTCCATAAGCACTGCGGTATTGGTAAGCTCATTGTAGTAGCGCACGCCGATGGTCTTGATCCACTCGTCTACGGTGGCTTGGGCTTCGCGCAGGGTCAGTTCTTGTGGCATAGGGTTATTCGCGTTTTTTGCTGTCAATGAAAATGGTGACCGGTCCATCATTGAGCAGGCGCACTTTCATATCCGCACCAAACTCACCCGTCTCCACCGTACGGCCGGAAGTGATTTCCAGTATTTTTATAAACTTCTCGTACATCGGTATGGCATATTCCGGCCGGGCAGCTCCCATAAAAGAAGGGCGGTTGCCTTTTTTCACGCTGGCGTGCAGAGTAAACTGGCTGACTGCCAAAATATCGCCGTCCACATCTTTAACGGAGTGGTTCATCTTGCCTTCCTCATCGCTGAAGATGCGCATTTTGGCAATCTTACTGGCAAGCCACTCCAGGTCTTCATCCGTATCCTCGTCCTCAATGCCTACAAACAGGAGCAGCCCGTGCCCAATTTCACCGACGATCTTTTCGTCTACCGTTACCGATGCTTCACTAACACGTTGCAGAATAATTCGCATAAATTAAGTAAGCTTTTTGTTTGAACAGGCTAATTTTAGGATAGTTCTGGTTCGACTCAACATCCAAATCTGCCCTTATGAACTACCGTCAATATCTCACCGTTCTTTGCGCCCTGTCTTTACTTTCTTCCTTACAGGCACAGTGGATGCCCCGCCAAATCCTGCACCCCCTCAACCTGATAACAGTAAAGGCCATGCCGGCAGACCTGAATAATGATAAAAAAAAGGACCTTGTGCTTCTGTCAGAATCGCCCAACCGCCTATCCTGGCAAATCAGCCTGAACAACCCGGAAGCGTACGAACTGGCACTGGTACTATCTACTACAGCCACCGTCAATGATGCCACCACCGGTGACTTTGATCAGGATGGCGATCCGGATATCATCGCTTCTGTCGATAATCCCGCCCGCCTGGTGTGGTATGAAAACACCGGACTGGAGGGGCTGGAGCGTTTCGGGCAGGAGACCACCATTTTGCAAGGCGAATCCATGGAAGGGCTACAGCTCGCTGACCTCAATACCGATGGCTGGTCGGATCTCATTTTTACCGGCTTTCTGAATGATGTGCCACCTGATTTTGCATTCCATATCATGATGGGGACAGGGCCTGGGACATACAGCCCGGCAGTCAGTGCCCCTTTCCGGGTGCCAATTGGGCTAGCCGAATTTCCTCCTTACTTCTTCTTCCAGCCGGAAGTTACACAGCCTGTTCTACATATCTACGGGCGATTTAGGCCCGACGGAGGGAACATGCAATCGGCCCGAATCACCTTTAATTACGATGATTTATCATTTGCTGATTTTATGCCCATTGATGATGTGAACTTCCAAATCCGGGATATGGCAGATATTGATCAGAATGGCAGTCCCGAACTACTGGGCTCGGGCTTTCAGGAGGGGATTTTCTATTACACCTTTATTGATGGTGTATGGGAAAGGCGTACAGTCTACAGCAGTCCGCTGGCCAACAGTTGGGGCTCCAAATTCCATGATGTAGATGCTGATGGGCTGACGGATATCGTTTTCGGGCTGGACACCCTGACCAATCCGCCATTTTTTCAACCGGAGCGGCTGTCCTGGGTCAGGCAGACGGCACCTCTGGAATTTGGTATCATACAGCCACTTACAGCTGGGGTACCAAGTAATGCGGTGTTCGATTTTCAACCTATTGACGGGGACACGCTCCCTGACCTGCTGTTTTACTACGAAGACGAACTGCGCCCCGGCTATCAGTCCAGCCTGGCTGATGGCAGCTGGTCGAACAACCGGTATTTTCCAGCCGGCCTCATCCCTGACCACTTCGTAGCAGGTGATGCAGATGGGGACGGAGACACCGATCTTCTCGCTTCCGATATTATCGCGAATACCCTTTTCAGCTTCCGTCAGGAAGCAGGAACGCTCCGGTCTGTGCACATTGAGCGGGCCAACCTACCGCTACCCGCTTACATCAGCGGGGGCGATTTTGATGATGATGGAGACTTCGATTTATTGGTAAGCGAATCCCGTCCATTGCCTGATGGGCAAGTCTACTGGATGGAGCGAAGTAACGGGACCTGGGAAGAACACCCAATTGATGAGGAGCAGTATGCTTTGCCTTTCCTTTTACCTCAGGATATGGACGGGGATGGCGATTTGGATATTGTTGCCAGCAGTGGCGTTCATGCGGTGATTTATTACCAAAATCTGGGCGGTGGGAATTTTGGCGAGCGCACCACCGTAAGTACCACGCCAAGTTACCGTTTTGCCATGCTGTCCGATTGGGATGGGGACGGTAGCCAAGACCTCATTGCCCGACCTGTTGGCCCGTTTGATCAGGTGACCCTGCACCGGTGGAATGGAGATGGGTTTGATGAAGCCATACCTCTTACGCCTGCAGGCACCGGAGCACCGGAATTACCTGCGCCCTTCGATATCAATGGAGATGGTATGCCGGAGCTTGTCGCTTCTTTTACTTCTGAAATCCGGTTTTGGGAGCATGAGCCGCCCGGAGCACTATCTAATACCTTGTTGCTTGACCTTCCCTTCAGCACAGATACCGGGCGCTTTTTTTCGGCTGATCTCAATGGGGATGAAGAAACGGACCTGTTTTTCCTTGCCCTCAATCCCGGTCAGACGACTTCCCTGTATTGGCTAATGGGCCCGGCTGACCTGAACAGCCTGGATTTCCAATCCATCACGCTTGATTCTTTAGGGTATGCTTCAGTGGCCCATCACGCCCCTGTTTTCAGCACGGCCCCAGACCTTATCACCTTGCATGAACACGACCGCACCCTGCGCATTTTTGCCAATGGAATGGGCCCGGTACCAACTCATGAGGCACCCGGTAGCGGAAAGGCAGTCAAGGTATTCCCAAATCCCGCCAGCGCTTATTTTGAAATGCAGGCAGAGGGGTTGAATATCCGGAAAGTGGATATTTTCAACGCACAGGGGCAATGGGTGCATACGCAAGTACCAGAGATTGATCCTGTAGTCATCCGAACTTCGGGCTGGGCGCCCGGGCTTTACTTCATCCGGACAAGCGATGAAAAAGGTGCAGCAAAAACGGTGAAAGTAGTGATATCCAGATAGGCAAGCTTTAAAATAACCGCCCCTGCTCCCCAACCTTCTCATGCAAGTCTGGCGTATTATTGCGCACGTTGTTCACGCGGTCGGATACCTGGTACTTCTTGAGCAGGCCATCCGGTGGCGGCTGCAGCATATTCATGACTTCCTCCACGCTCAGGTCGGAAATCCAGCGCTGCTGATCCTTAGCCTTGGGCAGGACCAGGGGCATACGGTTGTGAACGGGCGCAATTTCGGCATTAGGAGGCGCCGTGATAATGGAAAAGGTCTTAACCGCGTAGTCGCCATCGTGCCAGATATCCCATATCCCGGCCATCACAAGCAGGCTATCATCTTTAGGCAGTATCCGGAAGGGCGTTTTCTGTTTGCCCTCGGTGCGCCATTCGTAGAAACTATCCGCAATGACCAGGCAGCGCCGTTTGCGAACAGGCACCCGGAAGGAAGGCTTGGCGCCAATGCCCTCCATGCGTGCGTTGATCAGCTTGGAAGCATTACTGCTGTCCTTTGCCCAGTGCGGAATCAGGCCCCAGCGGTAATAGTTGAGCCGGTCGGGCTCCTCGTTCGTCAGCACATAGGCATGCTGCGTGGGGGCGATGTTAAAACTCAGTTTCAGGTTTTCCCCGGTCTTAATATCGCCCAGCTGCTGCCTGAGCTTCTCGGGGGAGGTTACAAATGAGAAACGTCCGCACATGTTTGCACTTTTTTGTTCGCTATGGAGTTGGAGCCCGGGGTTGTAAAAATCACTTTATCAGCGTATTCCGGTTTTATCCACGGTTATCCACAGGGTTATGCTATTTCAGATCGTTGGACAAGGCATCATTATTGGAACACAGCGTTGGGCCGCCTTGTTTCCAAGGTTTTCCACACCCCTTTTTCAGACCCTGCCTAAAGGTAAGAAAACCAAGGGTTCACAAAAACGCTTTTCCACATCAATTGTGGGCCGTGGCCTTAGTAAGTGCCCCAATGGCCCACACTGGCCAAGAATGGTCATCTGCCATATATAAATTAGCTTTATACTAATCCAGATTTGGGGATATCCACACCAGTTTTAGACATTTAAATAAGGCCGTAGGAGGGCTTGTGGAAATAAAAGTTACTGAGGCCTGCACTTTTTAACAGGCTGTGGACAAATGGCCTAAAATCCTGACAGATCAGAGATAAGCAGTGTGTAAAACAGGTGTAAACTTCGAAGGCCTGATGTTAGCAATGGATTTACCTAGAATTTACATTGATTTTTATCCACCTTTCCACACTGCTAATGATAATAAGGGAGATTTAAAAAAATTATAATAAAAACTATTAAAGGGGATCAGCTCCGGTTTAGTTTACTTCTGCATGGCCAAACAATTGGGTGTATATTTGTTCCTCAATTGAAAATACGATTTGGAGCGCAGTGCTCTACTTTATAAAGCAATAAAAATGGAAGCAGTAACAACACCGCCTTCGTCCCGGCGCACTTCCCCGGGCACCACCAAAGGTTACCCTAGAGCGGTAAAGGTTTGGCTATGTATCGGGCTGTTCATGATCTTCGTGCAGGTGGTCGTGGGCGGTATCACCCGCCTGACTGGCTCCGGCCTGTCCATCACCAAATGGGAAATTGTCACCGGCACCCTGCCGCCTATGAATGAAGCCGCCTGGGAAGCAGAGTTTGCAGAATACCGCGCTACCCCGCAGTACCAGAAGATCAATGAAGGGATGTCCATGAGCGACTTTAAGTTCATTTACTTCTGGGAGTATATCCACCGGTTGTGGGCGCGGCTCATGGGCTTTGTCTTTATTATACCCCTTGGATTCTTTGTGGCGCGCGGAATGGTCGACAGACCGCTTTTAAAACGCCTTGGCGTCGTCTTCCTGCTGGCCGCGCTTGTGGCCTCTTTCGGCTGGATTATGGTCGCCAGCGGGCTTATTGACCGCCCCTGGGTCAATGCGTACAAACTGACCATGCATTTGTCGCTGGCGCTGATCCTGTTCAGTTATTTATTCTGGACCACTTTGAAGGTTATGCAGCCCAATCCGGAAGTAATCCACAATAAAATGTTGAAAAAGGGGGCTATTGCCATCACTGCCCTTGCAGCTGTGCAGATCATCCTGGGCGGCATTATGTCGGGTATGAAAGCCGGGCTTTATTTCCCCACCTGGCCCGATATGAATGGCATGGCGGTACCGGAGGTTTTGCTCGCCGCTTCCAACTGGACTGTGGAAAACTTTGTGGATTACGATGCCACGCTCTTCATGCCGGCTTTGGTACAAATTATGCACCGGACCACGGCTTATGTACTGACAGCACTGGTTTTGTGGTTTGCCTACCGCGGATTGAAAGCACAAACAACGGCGCATTTCCGTACCGGTTTATACCTGTTGGTAAGTATGTTGATAATACAAGTTGGCCTCGGTATCTTTACTTTGATCAACTGCGTGGGCACTGTTCCGGTCGGCCTTGGCGTATATCATCAGGCCGGCGCATTATTATTTTTAAGCATCGTTTTATTTGTAGATTATCAAGTACTGAAAACCAGCAATTAACAAGTGTGGAAAAGTTTGTGGAAAAGTAAATGCCTGATTTCAGACTCTTTTTCCACTAGAAATCCCCCATTCAGCGCACTTGTCTGGATGGGGGATTTGCGATATTTATCGACACGAGGCTTATCCCAAAATAGCTTTCACCTTAGCAGAAATGGCTTTGCCTTCTGCCCGGCCTGCAAAGCGCTGAGAAGCCAGTCCCATGACTTTGCCCATGTCCTTCATAGACGTGGCGCCTACTTCCTCCACAATGGCTTTGACTTCTTTTTCCAGCTCCTCGTCTGACATTTGCTCGGGCAGGTAGCGCTGAATGACTTCAATTTCTTCGGCTTCCTTGGCGGCGAGGTCTTCCCGGCCTTCCTTTAGGTAAATTTGCTCGGAATCCTTGCGCTGCTTGACGAGTTTTTGCAGCATCTTAATTTCATCTGCTTCTGTGATTTCCTTGCCGGAGCCACTTGTCTTTTCCAGAAGGATGGCAGATTTGATAGCCCGGATGCCGCGCAGGGCAGCCTGGTCTTTGGCTTTCATGGCGTTCTTGAGGTCCGTCATGATGGTCTTTTCAAGGCTCATATTATAGTTCTGTTTTGCTTGACAATCATTTTTTTGCCCGGAAAGTTCAATCCTGGTGCGACCAGGCTGAATTAACTGCTGGCACTGGATTGTAAACGGTTAGGTATTTGCGGCTCAATCCACTAGGCATTTTGCCAGTCTTCCACCCATTTGGAGAGCTGCACAAAGTCGTCCAGCCCCAATTGCTCCGGGCGCTCACTAAACAAAGGCTCCTGTAACAGGGGCGACCCTTTGAGCAGGCTTTTCATTGTATTGCGCAACATTTTTCGGCGCTGGCTGAACGCCTGCTTGACCACTGCCCGGAAGATGCGCTCGTTGCAGTCCAGGCCCTGCGCTGCCTTACGGGTAAGGCGTATCACCGCCGACTGGACCTTAGGCGGCGGCGTGAATTGGCTTTTGTCAACGGAGAATAAGTACTCGCCTTCGTAATAAGCCTGCACAAGCACACTGATTACACCATAGGTTTTGCTGCCTGGCCCGGCCACGACCCGTTCAGCCACTTCCTTCTGGAACATGCCCACCATTTCCGGGATGTAGGACCGGGTTTCGATCATTTTGAATAAAATCTGTGAAGAAATATTGTACGGGAAATTTCCGATTAGGCCAAAGGGCTCCTGCTGCTGCAGGGCAGGCAGGTCTGCCCGCAGGAAATCGCCCTCTACGATATGCCCCTTCAGGTCAGGGTAGTGTTTTTTGAGGTACAAGACCATGTCGCGGTCTGCTTCAACCACGATGAGCTTTTCCGGGCGCTGCAACAGATACTTGGTCAGCATACCCTGCCCCGGGCCCACTTCCAGTAGTTTTTTATACGCTTCGCCCCCAAGCTGCAGGCTTAGTGCAATGCGCTCCGCGATGGGCTCGCTGTTGAGGAAGTGTTGGCCGTAGGATTTCTTCGCTTTCAAATGAGGGCTGCTATTGGTGAATAAAATTTATATTTTTGCATCTTGAGGACAGAGCAAAAATAAATGATGCCATTATGATTCGCTAAAATTTTCTAAGCAACAGGACAGAGGGAGGTTGTGTGAAAATATTAGTGAATACTAAAAGAAAATGGCATCATTTATTTCCGTCAAACTACTCAGTGAGTCCCTCACCGCTGTGCTGTTGTGCCCTAAAGGTACGACGATGAAGCGGAAGAGCGAAGACAGCACGGATAAATCACAACTGCAGGAATGAGCAAACTTAAAATAGGCCTGAGCATAGGCGATATCAATGGCATCGGACTGGAAGTAATCCTGAAGACTTTTCTCAACGGGCAGATGTTCAATCAATGCACTCCAATGGTGTATGGATCATCCAAGGTCGTTTCCTACCATAAGAACATCATCGAAGGTAATATTGAGTTTCATGCCCTACGCCCGGGCGACCGCCCACAGGAGGGTAAGCTCAATGTGGTGAACTGCTGGAACGAAAATGTCAACATCACCCTAGGCAAAGCCACAGAGCTGGGCGGGCAGTACGCCGGCCGCTCTCTGGAAGCCGCCGTTCAAGCACTGAAAGCCGGGGAGATTGATGCACTCGTTACCGCTCCGATCAATAAGGAAGCGATGAAGCTTGCACAATTCCCCTTTCCGGGGCATACCGAATACCTGGCGCGGGAACTCGACCGGGGCGAGCACCTCATGCTGATGGTCAACGATGGCCTCCGCATTGGTTTAGCGACCAACCACTTGCCGCTCCGGGATGTGGCGGATGCCATCGATAAAAATGTGGTCAAACGCAAAGTCGAGGTGATGGAAGAGTCTCTCCGCGTGGACTTCGGCATAGAACGGCCCACCATTGCTGTATTGGGGCTTAACCCGCATGCAAGCGATGGTGGCGTGATTGGCTCAGAAGAAGAGGCGTTCATCCGCCCGGCTATCGTAGAGCTCAAAAAGAAAGGCATGATGGTACTTGGGCCATTCCCGGCAGACGGTTTTTTCGGTGCCGGCCACCATGCAAAATTTGATGGCATACTGGCTATGTACCATGATCAGGGGCTGACGCCATTCAAAGCGCTTTCCTTTGGCAATGGGGTGAACTACACCGCTGGGCTGACCCATATCCGCACTTCCCCGGACCATGGTACGGCCTATGACCTTGCAGGCAAAGATGAAGCCGACCCTGCCTCTTTCCGGCAGGCTGTCTATGAGGCTATAGATATTGCCCGCAACCGTAAACAATACCTGGAGTTGCACGAAAATGCCATGAGGGACCTGCAAAAACCAGCCGATATTGAAGGGGAAGATGAGGTGCTGACTGAGGACGAAAACTAACCTCTGTCGGACCTTTCACAAAATTTATCGTATTCTTCAAAACAATTGGTAGCCATTACCGGATTACTTAGTTGAGCAAAACGATACGGTGGCCGGATTTAAAACTCTATTGGTTGATTAAATCAAGCCAATCGCTGGCGCTCTCGTACATTTGCACCTTCAACTATACAATTGCTTTTCCATGATACGATTGCTACTCCTGTTCTCGGGACTAATGCTTGCTTTTTTTCTTCAGGCACAGGATGTCACCATAAGTGGCACCATCAAGGATGGAGAGAACGGGGAAGACCTCATCGGCGCTACCGTTGCAGTACCGGAGCTTGGCCTCGGCACTTCTTCCAACGCTTACGGTTTCTACTCCCTCTCTGTACCCACGGGGGATACCCTGAAAGTTGTTTTTAGTTATGTGGGCTTTCAGTCTCAGGCTTTCACCTTGCTGCCCCGGCAGGATACCACCTTTAATATTAACCTGACCACGGGCGTACAACTGGATGAAGTGGTAGTCAAAGCCAATTCTTTCCAAGAGCAAATTAACTCCACAGAAATGAGCGTGGAAGCGATCACCACACGGGAAGCCAAGCTGGTGCCGGTGCTGCTGGGCGAGAGCGATATCCTGAAAACGATCCAACTGAAACCGGGTATCCCCTCGGGCAGCGAAGGGCGTACCGGGCTGTTTGTGCGGGGTGGGGCACAGGACCAAAACCTCATCGTGCTGGATGAGGCGGTGGTGTACAACGCCAACCACCTCTTCGGCTTTTTCAGCACCTTCAATACGGATGCAGTCAAGGACCTCAAAATCTACAAGGGCGGCTTCCCGGCAGAATACGGTGGCCGCCTTTCTTCTGTCATTGATGTAAAGCTGAAGGACGGCAACAATCAGAAATTTGCCGGTTCCGGTGGGCTGGGGCTCATCTCCTCCCGCCTGACCCTGGAGGGGCCAATCCAGAAAGACAAATCCAGCTTCATCGTTTCCGGACGCCGTACTTATGTGGATCTGCTGACCCGGCAGGTCAACCGTGCGAATGAGGACAACGAAGACTTCTCGCCCATCCCGGACTATTACTTCTATGATCTGAATGCGAAAGTCAACTTCCAGCTGAGCGATAAAGACCGCCTTTTTCTGAGTGGTTACTTTGGGCGGGATGTTTTTGGCTTCAGCAGTGATTTTTTCAATTTCGACTTTGACTGGGGGAATGCTACAGGCACGGCGCGCTGGAATCACGTCTTCAATCCCAAATTGTTTGCCAATACCACTTTCACATATTCAGATTACCAGTACAATATCAATAATCAAATTACAGGCTTTTCCTTCGGGCTGGGCTCCAATATTGCCGATGCCAGTCTTAAAACGGATTTTTTTTATGCCGCCAATAATCAGCACACCATCCGCTTTGGCGCGATGGCGACGCACCACACCTTTACCGTAGGCCGCCTGCAGGCAGGAAGCGATGACGGAGTGGTCAGCTTCTCGGCAGGGCAGGAGTTTCAGGGGGTGGAATTCGGTGCCTATGTTTCTGATGAGATGGAGCTTTCAGAAGCTTTGAGTATCAATGCCGGGCTCCGGTTTTCCGGATTTAATAATGATGGCAAAACGTATGTGGGGCTGGAGCCCCGGGTGGCAGCCCGTTATAAACTCTCAGAGCGCTGGGCGCTGAAGTCGAGCTACGCACGTATGTATCAGTACCTGCATCTTATTGCAAATGCCGGGGTAGCCCTGCCTACTGATATCTGGTACCCTTCCACTCAGCGCGTACAGCCGCAGCGTTCTGATCAGGTGGCAACGGGCGCATCTTATCTGCTGGGCAGTCAGTACTTTCTGAACTTCGAGCTATACTACAAATGGCTGGACAATCAACTGCAGTTTGTGGACGGTGCGCAGATTTTTGTCAACGATGAGCTGGAGGACGAATTTGCAGTAGGAGAGGGGCGTGCCTACGGTATGGAATTTAGCATAGAAAAGAAAGAAGGGCGGCTCACCGGCTGGATTGGCTACACCCTTGCGCTAACCCGCCTGCAGAATTTTGAGACACTTGATCCCAACGGGCGTTTTGCGCAGGAGTCAGAAGGCTTTGGCCCCTTCAATCCGATTTACGACCGCCGCCACGATATTTCCGTGGTCGCATTATATGAATTGAGCAAACGCTGGACGGCTTCAGCAACCTTTGTCTATGGTTCGGGCGACCTGACGTGGCTGCCTCCGGGTCGGTTTACGTTTCAGGATGTACCCGGGGCAGGCTTCGAGGCGGTGGTGCCTGATTACCGGGAGCGGAATAATTTCCGGCTCCCAGCCTATCACCGGTTAGATCTGGGACTGGTATACAAATTTTTCCCAAAATGGGGAGAGAGTGACCTCACGCTTAGCGTAGTCAATGCATATGACCGCCGCAATGCCTTTTTCATTTTCTTTGAACCAGAGTTTGAAGGCGAGGAATCCAACACTGGTGGCATCAATATTCCGACCCGGATTGCCGCTAATCAGGTTTCCCTGTTCCCGATCCTGCCTTCACTGACCTGGAATTTCCAATTTTAACCACCACCTGACCAACCTTTAGTGCTATGAATAAATTACATCTTAAATTAATGCTGGGCCTGCTTGCCTTAAGTGCCTGCAACCTGGAGCAGGAAGTCGAGATCAACCTGCCCGACTACGAGGTACGCCCTGTGCTTGAAGCCTACGTAGAACCTGGTGAACGCTATCGTTTGCTCCTCACACGAAGTGCGGGCTACTTTGCTCCACTGCCTTCACTGGACAATTTACTGGAAGAGTTGTTGCTGGACAGCGCAGAAGTGAGCATTACTCACGATGGGGTGACCTATCAGTTGGAAAACACCCTGCTGTTTGACCCCACAACCCAGAAAATTTATAATTACGCTGCAGGCTCTAACGACCTGGTACCTACCGAAAGTGATTTACCTTTTGAGCTAAATATTACGCTGCCAAATGGGGAGACCATCAGGGCCGAAACCCGTTTGCTGCCGCAGGTGGAAATAGACAGTGTAGTGATCGAATTTCCGGAAACGGGTAATCCCGCCGATACTTTGGCCCGTGCCCTGACTTACTTTACGGACAATCCGAATACGGACAATTTTTACCGGCGCATGCTTCAGCTTAATTCGCTTGATAGCCTGCCGGAGCAGGACTTTGTTACAGATGACCGGCTGGTGGAAGACAGTACCATCGCTTTTGGCACCGGGTTTAACTATAAGGCAGGAGACACCCTGATTACCACACTGTACCATATTTCTGAAGACTACGCTACTTTTCTGGAGAGTGTTGATGGAGCAGCGGCGGCAAATGGCAATCCTTTCGGGCAGCCCAGCCCGGTGATTTCCAACCTGGAGGGCACGGCCAATGCGCTGGGTATTTTCACTGCCCTGGTGAGCTTTAGGCGGAATGATATAGTGATGAGAAATTAGAAAGGGAAGGAAGAGCGCAAAATAACAAAGCCGGTAGCATCCAAGAGGACACTACCGGCTTCGTTTTTTACTTAAAGGCTTTTAGAAAGTCCGGGATTAGTTGCCCGTTTTCATCAGGCCACCCAGCTTAGCATTTGGCTGGATTACAGTGCGGCGGTTTTCAGCACGGCCCTCAGCTGTTTCGTTGTCACCTACTGGCTCGTACTCACCTGCACCAGCAATAGTCAGCTGATCAGGGTTAGCACCTTTGCTGATGAGGTAGCGTACAACGCGGCTGGCACGAGCAACGCTCAGGTCCCAGTTGTCACGGTAAGCAGCACCTTCGATCATCTTCTCGTCGTCAGTGTGGCCTACTACCATCATTTTCAGCTTAGGGTTGTTCTTCAGCGTCATCGCAAGCTCTTCCAAAGCACCACGCTCATCAGCGCTCAGTGCAGTAGAACCGCTGTTGTAGGTGATTGCCTCAGAAGTGACAACGTACAGGTTGCCGTCGCGCTCTTCCATTTTCAGGCCAGAGTCCGCATAAGCACCGAAGATACCGTTGATTTCTTCCTTGATGGCGTTCAGTTCTTTCTCAGTCATGTTCAGCTTCTCCTGTACCTGAGACATCTGGCTTTCCATGTTTGCCATTTTGCCTTCCATGTCAGAAATCTTGCCTTCCATTTCTGCTTTTGTAGCTTCAAACTCTTCCTGAAGTGCAGCTTTTTCCTCTTCGAGGGTCTTCAGGTTAGCCTGAGTTTCAGCGAGTGCTTGATCAGTTGCTTCCTTAGCGGCTGCCAGTTCGTCATATTTCTTTTTAGAAACGCAAGACTGCAGCGCGCCAATGGCAAGTGTGAAGATCAGTAATTTTACTATCAGACGCATGTTCGTTTGGTTTGATTAGTGAATTATATTGGTTTTAACGTTTGCCCGCTCAATGGACGAATTACATGGCTCAAAGGTAAAAAAAGCTTGTAATATTTTACAAATACTACGATTTGATTGGTGACAGGGGCTCGAATAATTGCTGAAGGGGTTAGAAAATTACCAGGTTGGCCATATAAATTCAAAAGTGGAACGTCATGCCGGGCAGTTTGTTTGCTTATTGGGGATAAAGCCGCAATAATATTGCCCCTTACTTTTGGTATGTATTATGGCATGACATACCTCAGGCTTCAAAAAACGACTATTTTTCTGTAATTACCTATTTTTGTGCCTATATTACTGTCTAACCAGAAATAGTTAAATGGAACACCGGATTAAGGAAGAAGGTAAATTCAAATACATTGAGACCCAGGGTGAGGGGCCAAACCTTCTGTTATTGCACGGGCTTTTTGGCGCGCTAAGCAACTTTGAGGGCATCATTGAGCATTTCAAGAAAACGCACAACGTCATCGTGCCCATACTCCCTATTTTTGAACTTCCCATCCGGAAAGTATCTGTCACCGGGCTCGTCGATTATGTAGTGGACTTCGTAAACTACAAAGCTTACGAAAAGGTGAACGTGCTTGGAAATTCCCTGGGTGGGCATATTTCACTGTTGTACGCGCTGGCTCAGCCGGATAAGATCAGTTCAATCATTCTCACCGGCAGCTCGGGCTTATTTGAAAGTGCGATGGGGACGAGCTTCCCCAAGCGGGGTGATTACGACTTCATCAAAACCAAAACAGAAGCGACCTTCTATCGCCCTGAAGTAGCCACAAAAGAACTGGTGGATGAGGTTTTCGATATCGTCAATGATCGCAATAAAGCCATTCGTGTGATCGCCACTGCCAAGTCAGCCGTGCGCCATAATCTTGGGGATAAACTCCATCAGATTGAAGCGCCTACGCTTCTTGTTTGGGGGCGTCAGGATAATATTACGCCGGCTTTCGTAGGGGAGAAGTTCCACGAGCTGATCGAAAATTCCCGCCTGGTCTTTCTTGAAGAATGCGGGCACGCGCCCATGATGGAGCACCCGGAGGTTTTCAATAAGCACCTGGAGGACTTTCTGGCTGAAGTAGTTGCTAAAGAAAGCGCTTAGAAGCAGGCTGTTTAAATTAAAGAGGGGAGACTATCTTGCCAATTTTTGCGTTACAGGGGGACTAAAGCTCTGTTAACTTCTGATTCCTTTACCTTTACGGGAAGTGAATGCAATGCTGTATGTCAGCACTGTATATCTGTTGTATTGTAAAACACAACCATACATGTCTATCTTAAGAACCTTAATTATTGGCAGCATGCTAGTGCTGTTAGGCAGCTGCGGCAGCCAGCAGAAAGCCGTGCAGCCTGCCGGGGAACCCATTATAGAAACAGAATTCCGGCAGTTGGACACTATGTTCGTCTCTGCATCCCGTGAGCCGGAGCCGGAGAATTTCACCCTGCCAACCTACCGGGCCAGCCATACCCGTACGCACGATTTGATGCATACCATTCTCGATCTGCAGTTTGACTGGGAAGCAGAACAGGTCCTGGGCATAGCTACACTCACGCTGTCTCCCTATTTCTACCCTTCTGATGAGGTCACCCTTGATGCCAAAGGCTTTGAATTCGAATACATCCGGTTGAAAGGCAGTAACCGTAACCTGGAATATGGCTACGACGGTCGTCAGGTGAGAATTAATCTGGGGAAAACCTATAAAAAAGGTGAATCTTATACACTGGAGATCAAATACGTAGCTACGCCGGCAGCTTCCGGTGGCAGTTCTGCCATCACTTCCGACAAAGGGCTGTTCTTTATTGACCCCCGGGATGAAGACCCGGACAAGCCTACCCAAATCTGGACACAGGGGGAGACCGAGCACAATTCCCGCTGGTTCCCAACCATTGATAAGCCTAATGAGCGGACCACGCAGGAAATGTACGTCACCGTAGAGGACAGGTACGAGGTGCTGTCGAATGGCGTACTGGAAAGCGTGGAGGAGGAAGCAGGCATGAAAACCTGGCACTGGGTGATGGATCAGCCACACGCGCCCTACCTTTTCATGTTGGCCATTGGGGAGTTTGCTGTGGTGGAAGACACCTGGGAAGGCAAGCCGGTAACCTACTACGTTGAACCGGAGTACGAGGCGGATGCTGAAGCCATTTTTGCCCACACTAAGGAAATGCTTTCCTTCTTTTCGGATAAATTAGGCGTAAAGTACCCCTGGCAAAAGTATGCACAGGTGGTGGTGCGCGACTATGTTTCCGGAGCTATGGAGAACACCACTGCTGTCATATTCGGTGACTTCGTACAGCGCCACAAACGGGAGCTCATCGACGATGGCAATGACCGGATTGTTGCCCACGAGCTGTTCCACCACTGGTTTGGTGACCTGGTGACCACCGAGAGCTGGTCTAACCTGACTATGAACGAGGGGTTTGCCAATTACAGCGAGTACCTCTGGTTTGAGCACAAGTACGGCCGGGACTATGCCGATCACCATTTGTTGGGCGAATGGTCAGGTTATCTGAGCTCCGCCCGGGGTAACCTCCACCCGCTGATTCATTTTGGGTACGAAGATAAGGAAGACATGTTTGATGCCCATAGCTATAATAAAGGTGGTGCTGTACTGCACATGCTGCGCAACTACGTGGGCGATGATGCCTTTTTTGCTGCCCTCAATCTTTACCTGACTGAGAATGCTTACACTGCGGTGGAAGCCCATAACCTTCGGCTGGCTTTCGAGGAAGTGACCGGCGAAGACCTCAACTGGTTCTTCAACCAATGGTACTTTGAGCAGGGGCACCCGGACCTGTCTGTTACTTACGACTTCAACGAAGCAACCGGGCAAGCAAACGTAACGGTAGAACAGATACAGAATCCGGAAATCATGCCCGCTATTTTCCAATTGCCTGCTGCCATCGATATCTACAAAGCCAATGGTGAAAAGGTAAGGCACGAAGTTATGGTGAACGAACGCACTCAGACGTTCACCTTCGAGCTGGAAGAAGCGCCCGCTTTGATGCAGTTTGATGCAGACCGGGTGCTGCTGGCAGAGATGCAGGACAACAAATCTTCAGCACAATACCTGTTCCAGTATAAAAATGCCCCGCTGTTCCTGGACCGCTATGAGGCCGTGCTTGAACTGCGTGGCGAGCAGAGCCCGGAGGCACAGCAAGTCATGACCGCTGCACTGGAAGACCCGTTTTGGGCTATCCGGGTAGCCGCCATGCAAAACCTTTCGCCAGAGACTGCTGCTAATGCAGGTGCTATGCTTTCGCAAATGGGCAGTGAAGACCCCCATTCTGAGGTCCGTGCCATGGCTTTCTCTATGCTGGCTGAACTGGAAGATGCAAGCGCCGTCAGCTTTGCCCAGCAAGCTATTCAGCAAGACTCCGCCTACAGCGTGATTGGAGCTGCACTTCAGTACCTTACGGTGCTCGATCCGGAGGCGGCCCTGGAAATTGCCGACGACCTGGAGCAGCACTCCTCCAGCGATATCCTCCTGGCGGTTGGGGAATTGTACGCCAGTACCGGCGATGCCAAATACCTGCCGTTCTTCAAAAAGAACCTGACCGAAGTCAGTGGGTTTTCTGCCATCTATTTTGTGGATGCCTGCGTGGAACTGGCTGTCAACAGTGACCTGGAAACATCGAAGACTGTTGCGGGCCACCTGAATACCCTCGCGCTCGGTGAAAGCATTTCCCCATGGATTAAATTCGGGGCTACCCGCGGGCTGAATGAAATGCGCAAAGCCTTTGAACAGGCAGAACAAAAAGAACAACAGGCCTACGCTGAAACCCTGCTGGAAAGGCTCAAAACCATAAAAGCCAGTGAGAAAAACCCGCAGCTGATTTCTTTCTACAATCAGATGTTATCAGATATAAAGCCGTAAGCTTTTTTTATCTCTTGACTTTTCCACAAAAGCAGCTTATTTTACCCTCATCTGCCAAGGGCTCCGGCGCACCGGGGCCCTTGGTATTCACTAGCACGCATCATTATCCCCTTAAGACCAGCGTATTTTTGCTTAAAAGCAACCTTCTGACAAGTAAAAGTCTGTTAAAGCAGGCTGTTTGTCAATCTTTTAAGGTCTTGGCTCGTTATTAGTGGGTCTGTTCACGATTAGATTTTTGAGGAAAAAAGCAACATGGCAACGCAAGACAATTATCAGCTGCTCATTGAAAAGCTGGACCAGTTTATCCGCAAGTACTATATCAATCAACTGATCAGGGGCGCGCTGTATAGCGTGGGGCTGATCTTGTTCCTGTTCCTGACCATTAGTGTCCTGGAATACTATTATTATTTCAGTTCTGGTGTGCGCAAGCTGATGTTCTTCTCCTTTATCGGAGCGAGCGCACTGGCCGTGGGCTTTTGGGTGGCTTTGCCGCTGGCCCGTTATTTCCGGCTTGGACAGGTGATTTCACATGAGCAGGCCGCTCAGATCATTGGCCAGCACTTTGGCAACGTGCAGGATAAGCTGCTCAATGTGCTGCAGCTCCGTTCACAGGCAGAAGCAGGCAGTAGCCGTGAGCTCATCATGGCGAGTGTGAACCAAAAGTCGGAAGAGATCAAACCGGTCCCTTTCAAAAAAGCTATCGACCTGCGGAAAAACCGCAAGTACCTTCGTTACGCTTTGCCTCCGCTTGCCTTGCTGCTTATCATCCTTTTCGTCAATGCCAACCTCATTACCGATAGTACTACCCGCTTGATTAAGAACAATGAGGAGTTCGAAAAGCCTGCTCCCTTTAGTTTTATCCTGGAGGAAGAAGCCCCTTCAGTCGTACAGTTCGAGGATTATCCGCTGACGGTAAAAATCGATGGGGAGCAACTGCCGAATGAGGTCTTTATCGATGTGGACAATGTGCAGTACCGGCTGGTGAAAGAGTCTCCAAATACTTTCTCTTACCGCTTCAGTAATGTACAGAAGAGTACAAAATTTAAGCTGTTCTCCAGCGGCGTGGAGTCTAAGCCTTACGAATTGAATGTACTCCGCAAGCCCAATGTGCTGGGCTTTGACGTGGAACTTGACTTCCCGGCTTACACACAGCGCAAAGATGAAAAGCTGTCAAGCATCGGCGATCTTGTCGTTCCGCAGGGCACCAATATCGACTGGGTTTTCAATGCCGAACATACCGATGCAATCGACCTTAAGTTCACCGGTTCTGATGACCGGGTGGAAGCCAAGCGCTTTTCTGATGACCTTTTCACCTACCAAAAACGGGTGATGGAAGATCAAAGCTACAAGCTCTACGTCTCGAACAAAGCGCTTCCCAACGCAGATTCCATTTCCTACACCATTTCAGTGGTGCCGGACCTTCATCCCAATATCTCTGCCAAAAAGTTTATCGACAGCACGCAGCAAAAGGTGCTTTTCTTCGTTGGTGAAGCTTCGGACGACTACGGGTTGCGCAGCCTGACGTTCAACTATCGCATTAAGCCTGCGAAAGGAGAGCAGGGGGAACTGCAAACCGTTGTGCTGGACAAGCCGGCTGGTAAGCAGATTCAGTACGATCATGTTTTCGATATCAATACCCTTGGACTCAAGCCGGGCGATGAAGTTACCTACTACTTTGAAGTGGCTGATAATGATGGGGTTAATGGCAGTAAAACCGCACGGACTAACCTTATGGTCTACGCTACGCCCACCGTTGAGGAGTACAAGGAGATGGCGGAGCAGAACGACAATAAGATCAAGGACGAGCTGAAAAAGGCATTGGAGGAATCCAAAAAGATACAGGACGAAATGCGTAAAATGCGGGAGAAACTCCTGCAGGAAAAAGAACTGGACTGGCAGCAGCGCAAAGAGTTGGAAAAACTGCTGGAACGCCAGAAAGATCTGGAAAATAAAATAGAAGAAGCGAAAAAAGCTTTCGAAGAAAACCGCAAAAACCAGGAAGAGTACAGCGAGCAGGATGAAAAAATCCTCGAAAAGCAGGAGAAGCTGCAGGAAATGATGGAAGATGTCATGAGCGAGGAAATGAAAGAGCTCATGAAGCAGCTTGAGGAGTTGATGCAGGAACTCAACAAGGACGAAGCGCTGGAAATGATGGAAGACATGGAAATGTCAGACGAGGAAATGGAAATGGAGCTCGACCGGATGCTGGAGCTGTTCAAGCAAATGGAGCTGGAACAGGAAATGAACGAGGCCATTGACGAGCTCAACAAAATGGCGGAAGAACAGGAAAAGCTCAGCGAGGAAACGGAGCAGGCAGAAGAAGAAAAAGCTGAACAATCTCCTGAAGAGCAGGAAGCCAAACAGGAAGAGCTGAAGCAAAAGCAGGAAGAACTCAATAAAGACTTCGAGAAGCTCCAGGAAAAAATGGAGAACATTCAGCAGAAAAACGAAGAAATGGAGTCTCCCCAGGAAATGGAAGACCGGGAGCAGGAGATGGATGACGTCAAGCAGGATATGGAGCAAAGCCAGGAAAGCCTGGAGCAAAAACAAAATAAAAAGGCATCGGAGTCTCAGAAGAAAGCCTCTGAGAAGATGAAGAACATGGCCAACTCCATGCAGATGGAAATGCAGTCGCAGCAGATGCAGCAGATGGAGGAGGACATGGATGCCCTACGTCAGTTATTAGAGAATATCGTAGGCCTGTCCTTTGAGCAGGAAGACCTCATCGATCAGTTTGAGGCGGCAGAAATCAATACGCCACGCTATGTAGAGCTGGTGCAGGAACAATTTAAGCTGGAGGATGATTTCCGCCTGGTGGAGGACAGCCTTCAGGCACTGAGTAAGCGCGTGTTCCAAATCGAATCCTTCGTAACAGAGAAGGTAACAGCTATCAAGAGCAACCTCAAGGAAAGCCTCGACGAGCTGGAAGAGCGCCATAAGCCACAGGCTGCCAATCATCAGCAGCGCAGTATGAAAAACCTGAATGATTTGGCTCTCATGCTCAGCGAGGTCATGAATCAGATGCAGCAGCAAATGGCCGGTCAGATGGCGGGCAATCAGATGTGCGACAATCCGGGCGGAAGCGGTCCGGGCGGTAAGCCTAAGGATAAAATCAGTCAGGGGCAGCAGTCGCTAAACGATATGATGCAGCAGATGAAAAAACAGATGGAGGAGGGCAAGGGCAAGGGTGGCCCCGGTGCCAAAGAGTTTGCTAAGATGGCCGCCCGGCAGGCCGCCCTTCGCAAAGCCCTGAAAGAAAAACAGCAAAAACTGAAGGAGCAGGGCCAAGGAAGCCGCGAGCTTGAGAACATCATGGATCAAATGGACAAAATTGAAGAAGACCTGGTCAATAAGCGGCTGTCCAATGAAATGATGACCCGGCAGCAGGATATCCTTACCCGCCTGCTTGAGCATGAGAAAGCCGAGCGCGAACGCGAATACGAGGAGAAACGTAAAGCAGAGCAGGCTAGTCAGCAGGAACGGGAAGTGCCCCCTTCGCTCGAGGAGTACATCAAAAAGCGGGAAGCTGAAATCGACTTGTATAAAACGGTCAACCCTTCCCTCAAGCCGTACTACAAATTTATCGTTGAAGAATATTTCAAAACCCTGAAAACGGACTAAACTAGTAGCCTCAGTCTGGTAATTGTGCCAGGCTGAGGCTATTTTAGCCCGCCTGCTTTTCAGGTACACTTGCTTTTTACTGAAATTTGACCTACATTACAGGAAGTAACAATGAGTTTGGAGCCTATTATGCTGAAACTTTCCTCTGATACCAGGAACATCGCCCTGGTAGAATCCTTCGTAGAACGTGCGGTCGAACAGTACCAGATAGCCCCGGATATTTACGGCAATATTCTGATTACCCTCACCGAAGCCGTCAATAATGCTATCATTCATGGCAATAGTAATGACGAATCCAAAACAGTACAGATACAGCTAAGGCGCAAAAATAACTGCCTGTCCGTACGCGTAACGGATGAAGGGGAAGGTTTCGATCATTCCGCGGTACCTGATCCTACCGCCCCGGAAAATCTGTTGCAGGTAGGCGGGCGTGGCGTGTTTCTCATGCAGCAGCTCTCTGATAGCGTGTATTTTCACAACAACGGCTCCACCGTTGAAATGCACTTCAATCTTTAATGACTACAGACTGGCCTTTCGATACGGACGCTGAACTGGAAACAGGTATTTCCTTTTATGATGAAGATGCCGGTTTTATGCCTGCCCATCCTGAAAAGCTATACACCTGGATTGAAGAAGTCATCAACCGGGAAGGCGGTCAGCTCCGGCAGCTCTCTTATATCTTTTGTTCCGATCAGTACCTCCACCAAATTAATTTGGAATACCTGGATCACGATACCTACACCGATATCATTACCTTTCCTTACACCGAGATACCGATCATCCACTCGGATATTTTCATCAGCGTGGAACGGGTGCGCGAAAATGCAGACACACTAAAGATTCCCTTTGAGCAAGAGCTTCACCGGGTGATCATTCACGGGGTACTCCATCTCTGTGGCTATCCCGATAAGTCGGAAGCCGAAGCCCGGAAGATGCGTTCGAAAGAAGACGAGGCCCTGGCACTGCTTAATTCCGGATTTTCAGTGGATTAAAAAGTCTGATGCTTTAGTCAGGCTGCTTTGGCGTTGTACCTTTGTGCAGATTTCCATCATTCAGAAGCTACGCCATTCATGCGCCATACCCGACAGCTCCGTGACAGCCTGCCACTTTTAGCGTTCGGATTACTGCTTACCTTTTTCTCCAGTTTTGGGCAGACCTTTCTGCTTTCCCTTTATGTGCCTGCTATTGAAGCTTTGCTGGGTATCAGTAATACCGTTTTTGGTAGCCTGTACGCGGTGGCAACGCTTTCGAGTGCATTTACCCTGCCCTGGCTGGGAGGGCGGTTTGACCATATGCCTATCCGTGCTTACACGCTCATGGTTTTAGCAGGGCTGGTGGCAGCGCTTTTGTTGCTTTCTTCAGCTCGTCACCTCGTGGTAGTAGTGATCGCCTTTTACGGGCTTCGTTTATTTGGGCAGGGGCTGATGAGCCATACAGCGGTTTCCGCTATGGCGCGTTACTTTGAGGCCAACCGGGGCAAAGCCATTGGTATTACCACACTAGGGCACCCCATCGGCGAGGCGACCTTGCCTTTGCTGGTGACCTTGCTCATAGGGGGCTTTGGCTGGCGCTCAACCCTGCAATTCTCCGCTTTGAGTATTGTTGTGGTGGTGTTGCCTGCCACTCTGCTGTTGCTTAGCGGAGCCCGGTCCACGTTGAAAAAATTTGAAGCCACCAGCGATACGGATGCTGCAGCTATGCCACACCAAAGCATTTGGCGGCTGATGGCTGAGCGCCGGTTCTGGATTATCACGCCTTTGGTATTCATGACCGGCTACACGAATACGGCTTTGTTTTTCTTCCAGCTCAAGCTGGGAGAAGCGAGGGGGTGGACACCGGAATGGGTAGCCGGTTCTTTGTCAGCTTTTGCACTGGCCAGTGCTTTGGGGATGGCAGGGGCAGGCCCACTGGTAGACCGGCTTTCGGGGCGGCAGTTATTTCCGGGCTATATGATTCCCTATGTGGCCGGCCTGCTCGTGCTGGTTTTTTTTCATCAGCCTATTGCATATCCTGTAGCGCTCCTGCTCCTGGGATTGGCAAACGGCTCGGGGAGTACGGTTAAGAATGCCATGCTGGCAGAAATTTACGGCATTCAGGTTATCGGAAAAGTACGCAGTGTCTTTACCACAATCATGGTAATCAGTACGGCCCTCGGGCCCATCAGCTTTGGTGTACTTCTGGATGCCAATCTTTCTTTTACCTGGATATTCGCAGTGGTAGCTGTTATCATTGTGCTAACTATTGTGAATGGCTGGAGGCGGTTAACAAGCTGATGTCGAATTTTTTAAAAATTACGGCCGCCAACCTTCAATCAAACAGCTAAGGCAGAGTCATTTCTATAGCCTGACTGCCCAACAATCCAACAAACCTGCATACATTTGCCAATACCAGGCTGCTGTCATATCGGGGTGAATTCCGATGGCACCAGGAAAACTTCATCATCTACAGATTTATGAACTGAGTTAACCCATGAAAGTATTAAAATTTGGCGGCTCTTCTGTCGCTAAGCCTGAGCGCATACGAGGTATTGTGGACATCCTGAAAGGATACTACACCAAGGGTGAAAAATTTACAGTGGTCTTCTCTGCTTTTGGTGGAGTTACGGATGCACTCATCGAAATGAGCGCCCTGGCCGCAAGCGGAGATGAAGCCTACGAGGCTGCATTCGATGCTTTTCGGCAAAGGCATATAGATGCTGTGGAAGAACTGCTCAAGGATGAGTTCAGGGCGGTTGTGTTACCGGAGCTGGAGCGTAGCCACGAAGTACTCAAAAATTTGCTTTATGGTGTTTTTCTGGTCCGGGAGGCGTCTTTACGCACGATGGATTATGTACTTAGCTTTGGAGAACGCAACTCGGCTTTCATCATCGCAAATGTTCTGCGTCAAAGTGGGATTAGTGCAAGCTATCTGGATGCGCGCCGGGTCATTAAGACGGATAAAGCTTTCGGCTCGGCACGGGTGGATTTCAAACTGACCTATCAGAAAATCCGCGAGCACTATGCGCAGCACCCGGATGTGCAGGTAGTCACTGGGTTTGTGGCTTCTGCCAAAGGGGGGCTGACGACTACGTTGGGACGTGGCGGGTCAGACTACACCGCAGCCCTGATTGCCGCCGGGCTTGATGCGAGCGTGATTGAAATCTGGACAGATGTCGATGGCGTACTCACGGCTGACCCCCGAAAGGTGAAACGGGCTTTTACCATCCCGAGCATGACCTACGCAGAAGCGATGGAGATGTCCCACTTCGGCGCCAAGGTCATTTATCCGCCTACCCTGCAGCCGGCGTTGCTCAAGAAGATACCACTTTACATTAAAAATACTTTTAATCCGTCTTTTGAGGGTACGCTGATTTCCGATCATGCAGATCCCGACGGGCACGCCGTAAAAGGGATTTCCTCTATCAGCCACGTAGCGCTGCTGACCTTGTCGGGTAGTGGGCTATTTGGAGTACCGGGCATTGCGGGCCGCCTGTTTTCTTCTTTGGCGGCAGCGGGCATCAACATCATCCTCATTACACAAGGCTCTTCGGAGCATTCCATAAGCTTTGCTGTTCAGCCAGCTGTGGCCAATAAAGCCCGCAAGCGTGTAGAGGAGGAGTTTGAGTATGAAATGAGTATGAAAGTCATCTCACCTGTCAAGATAGAGGCGGACCTTTCGGTGGTCGCTATCATCGGTGAGAATATGCGTTATCAGCCGGGTATCTCAGGACGGCTTTTCCAAGCTCTTGGCCACAATGGTATTAATGCAGTCGCCATCGCCCAGGGATCTTCTGAGCTGAATGTATCGGTGGTGATCAACCGGACAGATGAGGCTAAAGCATTGAACGCCCTGCACGAGTCTTTCTTCCTTTCTGACACCAAAGAACTGCATTTATT
Organism: Phaeodactylibacter xiamenensis; assembly: GCF_000759025.1. Taxonomy (GTDB): domain Bacteria; phylum Bacteroidota; class Bacteroidia; order Chitinophagales; family Saprospiraceae; genus Phaeodactylibacter; species Phaeodactylibacter xiamenensis. The sequence continues at coordinate 339,600 of NZ_JPOS01000018.1, forward strand.
TATGATCGGTGTCGGGCTCATCGGTAGTACGCTCATTGAACAGATTAAGAATCAGGGGGCTTACCTTAAAGAGAAGCGGGGCCTGGAAGTCCGCATCGTGGGTATGGCTAACAGCCGGCAAATGCTTTTCCAGGAAGAGGGCATTGATCTGGACAACTGGAAGGCTGCCCTGCAGGAGAAAGGTATGGATATGGACCCTGCCATCTTCATCGGTAAGATGAAAGAGTTGAATTTGTCGAATACCATTTTTATCGATAATACAGCAAGTGCAAAAGTAGCCGGCTTTTATGAGGACATTCTCAACTCGAGTATCAGCATTTCAACGCCTAATAAGATTGCCGTCTCTTCCGGCTTCGCACAGTATCAGCGCCTGAAAGCGATTGCTGCCCGACGGGGCGTACAGTTTATGTACGAAACCAATGTGGGTGCAGGCTTGCCGGTTATCTCGACCTTAAACGACCTCATTATCAGCGGTGATCAGATTTTGAAGATTGAAGGGGTCGTCTCGGGCTCCTTATCTTTCATTTTCAATAACTTTAAAGCAGGTACAAGCTTCAGCGAAATCGTAAAGCAAGCTCAGGAGCTTGGCTACACCGAGCCGGACCCACGAGTCGACCTCAACGGTTTGGATGTACAGCGCAAGCTAATCATCCTGGCCCGGGAAACAGGTTTGCCTTTAGAAGCAGAGGATGTTGAGATTGAGAATATCCTGCCCACGGCTTGCCGGGAAGCGGATACAGTGGAAACCTTCTTTGGTGCTTTGGCTAATTCGGATCCGCATTTTGAGCAGTTGAGGGCGGAGGCGGAAGCGGAGGGCAAAGCCCTGCGGATGATTGCGAAGCTGGAAGGGGCTAAAGCCACTATTGGGCTGGAAGCGGTTGACTCCGATCATCCATTCTACAACCTGAGCGGCAGTGACAACATGATTGTATTTACCACCGAGCGCTACAAAGACCGCCCACTCGTGGTACGAGGCCCTGGTGCCGGAGCGGCAGTAACAGCTGCCGGGGTTTTTGCTGAAATCATCACTATTGGAAACTACCTCAGTTAATGAATAAGGAAGTACGCGTTTTTGCACCGGCTACTGTAGCGAATGTAGCGGTGGGGTTTGATATTCTTGGGTTTGCTATTGATGGCCCGGGGGATGAGGTAGTGGCTCGGCTGGCTGAAGGCTCCGGTGTTCGGATTACCAGTATTTCCGGTGACGGTGGCAAGTTGCCTTTAAAGGCAGAAAAGAATACGGCAGGTTTTGCCGCCATTCGTTTGCTGGAGCAGTTGGGCAAGTCCGGGCTCGGCGTAGAACTGGAGATTCACAAAAAAATGCCTTTCGGTAGCGGACTGGGGTCAAGTGCCGCAAGTGCCGCAGCCGGGGTAATGGCGATTAACGCCCTGCTGGATATGCCTGTGCCCAAGATGGAATCTCTGCACTGTGCTGTCCTAGGGGAGCAAATTGCAGATGGAGCTTACCATGCGGATAATGTAGCCCCCTCTTTGCTGGGCGGCATTATTTTTATACGGGCCAATGAGGGCTTAGACGTCCACAGCCTGCCTATTCCGGACGAACTGCATGCCGCTGTGGTCTATCCCCACGTAAGTATTCTTACCAAAGATGCCCGTGATGTACTCAGTCCCACCACTACCCTGCCCCAGTGCATTCAACAAACCGGTAACCTGGGCGGACTGGTTGTTGGCCTATACGAATCAGACTATGAATTAATCGGGCGGTCCTTGCAGGACGTGATCATTGAGCCGCAGCGCGCTCAGCTCATTCCCGGTTTCAGCACCGTCAAGTCCGCTGCTTTGGAAGCTGGTGCGCTGGGATGCAGCATATCCGGAGCCGGCCCATCTGTATTTGCCTTATGCAAAGGGCGTGAGGTAGCTCAGACAGCCGGGGCTGCCATGCAGCAAGCCTTTTTGACTCAGGACATTCCCTGTGATTTATTCGTCTCCCCTATCAATAAGGAAGGCGCCAAAATACTAGCTTAGCGATGAGACTATACAGCACAAAAAACAGAAGCGAATTTACCAGCCTCCGGGAAGCCGTACTGCGCGGGCTGCCCCCTGATAATGGGTTATACATGCCTGAGTCTATCCCCGCTCTGCCCGAGCCTTTCATCCGCAACCTGAAGGATTATTCTTTTCAGGATATCGCCTTCACCATAACGAAGACCCTTTTTCAGGGCGCTATTCCGGATGAAGATCTGCGGAAAATTACGGATGATGCGGTGAATTTTGAAGCGCCGGTCGTATCTCTGAATGAGCATCAGCATATACTGGAATTATTCCATGGGCCCTCACTAGCCTTCAAAGACTTTGGTGCCCGTTTCATGGCGCAGCTCATGAGTTATTTCAATCAGGGAGAATCCCGGGAATTGGTCATACTGGTGGCTACTTCCGGCGATACCGGCGGTGCAGTAGCAGCTGGTTTTTATCAAACTCCCGGTACGCGGGTAGTCATTCTCTACCCTAAGGGCAAAGTTTCTGACCTGCAGGAAAAGCAGCTCACAACCCTCGGGCACAATATTAGTGCCCTTGAAGTGGAAGGCACTTTCGACGATTGCCAGGCGATTGTGAAGCAGGCTTTTTTGGATGAAGAGCTCACGAGCCGTATCCGCCTGACCTCCGCCAATTCCATCAATATTTCCCGTCTGGTACCACAGTCTTTCTACTATTTCGAAGCTTTTAAGCAATTAGAAAATCAGGAAAACGTCGTTTTTTGCGTACCCAGTGGCAACTTTGGCAACCTCACCGCCGGTCTTTTGGCACAACGCATGGGGCTGCCCGTGCAGCACTTTATCGCTGCGACGAATATCAATGATGTCGTACCAGAATACCTGGAGTCCGGCGCGTATACACCCCGCCCTTCTCAGCGCACCCTGAGCAACGCAATGGATGTAGGCAACCCTTCCAACTTTGCGCGTATGCAGGACCTTTACCATGATCTGGAGGAACGTTCCACGTGGAACAATATGAAAGCTTCTATCAGTGGTTACGCGTACACAGATGAAGCTACCCGTAAAGCGGTTAAGGAAGTGTATGACCGTTATGGTTACGTGATTGACCCTCACGGGGCTGTGGGGTATCTGGCACTTCAGGAGTATCAGGAAAAGAACCCAGGAGCGAACGGTGTCATCCTGGAGACGGCTCACCCGGCTAAATTCCTGCCTGATGTTGAAGCTATTTTGGAGCAAACGATAACCGTGCCGGAACGTTTGGCTGTGCTGAGCGATAAAGAAAAAGTAGCCGACCTAATGCCGCCTGAGTACGGTCCGGTGAAGAAGTGGCTCCTGGAGCACTTGGGGTGACACGTCAATTGCAACATATATTAAATGCCGTTCGATGAATGTACTATCGAATGGCATTTTTGTTCCACGTGGAACATTTAGCGTTTGTACAACTAAGCTTTCCTTTAGGCTGTTAGAAAACTATTGCAAACCCTACCTTTGCATGCATACGATAATATTAAATTCAAACTACAGACTTAGTATGAAGCAGCTATTGTTACTGCCGCTCCTGTCTTGCCTTGTATTAGGGGCATGGGCGCAGCAAGAAAATACCAACACCAATAAGTTTAGGCAGCTCTACACTGAATTGCCGACACCTAACGTGTACCGGAATGCAGCAGGCGCGCCCGGGCATGAATACTGGCAGCAAAAAGCAGACTATGTCATTGACATAGAACTTGATGATGAGCAGCAGCGGATATACGGTGAGGAAACAGTTACCTATACTAATAATTCTCCGGACCCACTGGAGTATATCTGGGTGCAGCTCGATCAGAATATGCGTGCCAAAGACTCGGATACTTACAAAATTCAGCAGAGTGAGATGGATGACCGGATGTCCTCCGGGCAACTGAAGCGCCTGACGCCTACCTTTGATGGTGGCTTTAAGCTGGACTATGTACGGGATGCCAGTAATAAGCCATTACCGCATATCGTCAATAAAACAATGATGCGCATCGACCCCCCCGCTCCTATTCAGCCGGGCGAACAGTTCGTATTCAAGGTGAAGTGGTGGTACAATATTAATGACCGTATGGAAATTGGAGGGCGTTCCGGGTATGAATACTTTGAAGAGGATGACAATTACCTGTACACCATCGCTCAGTTTTTCCCGCGTATGGCCGTCTACAACGACGTAGAGGGCTGGCAGAATAAACAGTTTTTGGGCCGTGGCGAGTTTACCCTGCCCTTTGGCGACTACAAAGTGAATATCACGGTGCCGGCTGATCATCTGGTAGCTTCTACAGGCACCTTACAAAATGCCAATGATGTCCTTCCCCGTGATAAGCGCAAAAAGCTGGAAGAGGCGCGTGCGGAAAGAGAAACACCGGTCATTATCTACTCGGAGGAGGAAGCCCGCGAAAACGAAAAAACGAAGTCTGATAAGAAGAAGACCTGGACTTTTGCTGCCGAGAATGTCCGTGACTTTGCCTTTGCTTCCTCCCGGAAGTTCATCTGGGATGCTATGGGCGTAGAGCAAAGCGATGGCAGTGTAGTCATGGCGATGTCGATGTACCCTAAAGAAGGCAACCCGCTTTGGGAACGCTATTCGACCAAAGCAGTTGCGCATACCCTGAAGTGGTACTCGCACTATACTTTTGATTACCCCTATCCGGTGGCCTGGTCTATTCATGCGAAGTCTATTGGCATGGAATATCCCATGATCTGCTTCAACTTCGGCCGCCCCGAGAGCGATGGGACCTACAGCGAGCGTGTGAAGTATGGCATGATTGGTGTGATTATCCATGAGGTAGGGCACAATTATTTCCCGATGATCGTCAACTCTGACGAGCGGCAGTGGACCTGGATGGACGAAGGGCTGAACTCCTTCCTGCAGTACCTTGCCGAGCAGCAATGGGAACGTGACTACCCTAGCCGCCGTGGGCCTGCCTACAAAATCGTTGATTATATGAAGGGGGACAAGTCGAAGATCTCACCAATCATGACCAACTCGGAGTCCATTTATCAGTTCGGAAACAATGCCTATGGCAAGCCGGCTACTGCTTTGAATATCCTGCGGGAGACCATCATGGGGCGCGAGCTCTTCGACTATGCCTTTAAGGTATATGCCAATCGCTGGATGTTTAAGCACCCCTCTCCTGCTGATTTCTTCCGGACTATGGAGGATGCTTCTGCAGTTGATCTTGACTGGTTTTGGCGGGGCTGGTTCTTTACGACCGATCATGTGGATATTGCATTGGATGATGTAAAGTACTACCGCATGGATACCAAAGACCCACTGGTGGAAAGTAAGATTTCTAAAGAGCAGCGTAGCGAGTCTCCACAGTACATCAGCAGCCTCCGGAATGCCCGCGATATTGAACAGACACAGGATGAGATCGACCCTGCTCTGAGGGATTTCTACACTGACTACGACCCGCTGGATTTCGATATCCTTGATAAAGAAGCCTACGATCGTTACCTCAATAGCCTGACTGCTGAGGAGCAGGAAATGCTAAAAGCCGGTCAGAATTTCTACCAAATGTCTTTCCGGAACGCAGGTGGTTTGGTGATGCCAATTATCGTTCAGTTGCAATTTAAAGATGGCACCACTGAAGACCACTACATCCCCGCTGAGATTTGGAAAATGAATGATGAGGTGGTGAAAAAAGTTTTCATTACGGACAAAGAGATTGCGCAGGTAGTGCTCGATCCCTACCTGGAAACTGCTGATGTTGATACCGGCAACAATTATTATCCGCCGCGTACCCAGCTGAACCGCTTCGAAATGTTCAAGCGTCAGGGTACAAGCCGTTGGGGCGGTGGTGAAAATCCGATGCAGCGTGCCCGCCGGGCAAAGGAAAAAGAAGAAGGCACGAATTAATCAACCTTTTCTATTGGTTTTTCTCCTTGAATGGGAGGCGGGCTGTTTTTTCAGCTTTCCTCCCATTTTTTATAGATAAATGTTAAAATTTGGGCTGAGAATGGATTCATAGATGTGAATTTTTGGGGATGGCGTTATGTATTATGTTTTTTATTAAAGTGGTTTGTTTTTATTTTGATTGTTAGATGCTTATGTATTTTGTATTGAATGGTTTTTTGTTGTAATAGGCTGTTTTAGGTTTATTTAAAGCCCAAATAATTCGCATATTTTTAATCAGCCTGTACAAGGGGCTTGTCTGCGCCAAAGAAAAAGGGCTTAAAAAAGCAAAAAAAAGGAGCCATCTCTGATGACTCCTTCTGCAATTGAATACGGGGGAAAACTAAATCTTCGTTTTTATAGCATTTTGTGTCGCTTAGTCTTCGAAGCTACAGATGATGTTGCCATCTGCAGTGAGTACCACATCGTCCTCGTCCTCGTCATTATCGTTGCCATTTTCCACTTCTACCCAGTACTGAATGCTGCCATCAGGCAGGGTCAGTATTTCTGCATCATCGATGTGGTAGCCGGGGTACTCCGCATTTAGAGTAGCCACTACTGCTGCGGGCAGGGAGGACGTACTGATATCGTCTCCTTCAAAGAGGAAGTTACCGTTGAGGTCGAAGTACAGGTCAATGTCCTGACTGCCCATTTCGATTTCGACTTCAAGGATGTTGGTGTTGTTGCAGAACTCCTCAGTGTACGCTTCGTCAATGTGGTAGCCTGGGTAGTTGCTGTTGATGAACTCGGTCACGCTTGCAGGCAGGTTATTAACTTGGTCGTCATCGTCATCGTCGTCATCATCATTGCCGTTGTCATCGTCGTCGTCATCATCGTTACCATTGTCATCATCGTTACCATCATCGTCATTGCCATCGCTGTTTTCGCTGCATACGAAGATGCCATCGATAGAGAAGTAGACTTCCAGGTTATCGTACAGTTCAACTTCGAAGAACTCGAGTCCGTACTCCACGTCGATGCTGACCTCGTCGATTGCCATACCCGGGAATTCGGCTTCCAGGTAGTCGAGTACTTCCTGTGGCAGGTCGCTGATGCTGATATAGGTATCGTCATCATCTGGACCTGAGCTGATGAGGCTGCCATTGGCATCAAAGAGCAGTTCGTATTCCAGGTTGAGGCTGTCGAGTTCTACACCAAAGCGTACATCGCCATTTTCCAGGTAGCGGTCCACATCGTCTACCTCCCAATTGGCGAAGTTGGCCTGAATATAATCCTGAGCGGCAGCGGGCAGATCGCTGTAGCTGGCGTCCACACCGTCATCGCATGGGCTGAAAACAGCATCTGGGTTAAAAACAGTACTAAAAGGGTTGCCACCGGGCGAGCTGTTGTCGTCAAGCAGGTTGCAGCTTCCAAGTGTGAGGGCGGTGATGAGCGCAAGGGCTCCAAACATTAAATTTTTCATAGCACAAATTAAGTTGATAAAGATTTGAATTTTGGTCGGGATTGTATTTCCCTTTTGATTACGATACAAAGATGCAGGCAGAAAAACACCCTCACAACTACAAAAAGAGTGATTTGTCAAAACAATAAAAATGTATTTTTTGTGAACTAGATTCTAAAACCCTTCAAAATGATATTATATTATTTAATATTTTAATTTGTTAGTGTTTTTTGTCATAAGTGTAGTCGAAAAAATGCTCGATAATATTTAAATTTGACATAAAAAAAAGGGGCAAATGCCCCTTTTCTGTACAAAAAAAGAAAAATACCAGCCCGGCATTACCTCCAGGCTGGCTTGTTTTTCTACTGCTTAGTGATGCGTTTTACGGTACGCTCCTGCCCAATAGTCGCCTCAATAGTGTAAATGCCGGCAGGCAAAAAGTCGAGTGTCAGGTTGGGGAGTAGTTCCCTGGCACGATAAACTTCCTGCCCCTGATTGTTCAGTACGCGGACGAGGCCTTCTGTTTCGTTGGTCAGCCAGTTGAGCTGCACCTGGCTGGAAAACGGATTAGGGAAAGCTTCAAACAGTTCCGGCTGAGTGGGCAGCTCTTCGGGCGTATTGCTGATTTCTTCCAGCTGATAGCGGTAGTTATCGCTAGGGGAATAATTTAGTGTACCATTTACATTTGAGGGGCCGCCCAGCAGATAAACCCATCCATCAAGCAGGAAAGAGGCAGGGGCCCAGCGGGAAACGCCCGGGTGCGGCGGCAATTCTTCCCAAAGGTCCAACTCCGGCTCATAAGACCAGAACTCACCTTCTTCCATAGAAGTATGGTCTCCTCCGTCCCCACTCAGCACATAGCCTTTGCCGTTGTAGGAAAACTGAGTGCCGGCTACGCGCCCTTCAGCGGGCAGCGTGGCCACTTCAGTCCATTCTTCTGTTGCCGGGTCATACCGATACCATTGGTTGGAGATAAAGTTGTCGCCATGCCCAAAGCCGGTATAGATATAGTCGCCCAGCCCAAATTGAAAAGGGTGGTGCCTGCGTGCACCAGGGAAGCTAGGCTTCTGGCTCCAGCTGTCTGTAGCCATGTCATATTCCCACCAGTCCCGGAGGTTGCCATTGGCCGAACCACCCATGCCTACAAATATCTTATCGTTGTGCGCAATAAATGCCGGATGTATTCTGGCCTGGCAGGGGCATGGTGCCAGCTCCGTCCATTCACCGGTTTGAGGATCGAAGACCCAAAGGTCGCGCATGTAGGATGAACCGCTAAATCCAAATCCAAAGTAGGCTTTACCGTCCCAGGTATCGCCAATGCCAAAGCCCCGGAACCCACCGGGAAAGTCATCCAGCTCTGTCCAGGTGTCGGCTTCGGGGTCATACTGAAAGAAAATATCCAGGTAGCTGAATTCATCCGCGCCGGCAACAAGATATCCTTTACCATCCAGCGCAAAGGCATAAGAGTGGTCTGTCACCAGGTTGTTTGGTAAGGGAGCTATGGTGTCCCATTCCGACTGAGCCAACAGTAGGAAGGGCGAAACAAATAGGGCAATAAATAAGTAGAGTGGTTTCATTTTGTTGAGATGATTATTAGGTCAATTAATAGGTGTGCCTCGGAATAAGGTGTTGCTCAGGTTGGTTGTCCCGATTGAAATCAATCAGGCATAAAGCGCCGATTGGTAAACAAGAGACACTAAAATGCCATTTTGGTTGAGGAAATCAAACGAAAACATTCTGATTGGTCGGCTACAGGTCAGGCTAAGTACAGGTCAGGCTAAATTTCCAGTATCTCCTCTCCGACTTTCTTATCGTAAGGGTTTAAACCTTACTTTTGTGAGACCCAAAACGCAACGCATGTCAATGGATTATAAAAACCCAAAATTGGTACTCGAAACGGCCAAGGTTCAGCCTGGGCGTAGTGTATGGCGCAGCCCTTCCAACCTCGCCATCGTCAAGTACTGGGGAAAGCACGGGCGGCAGTTGCCGCGCAACCCTTCCATCAGTTTCACCCTGGACCGCGCCTATACCGAGACGGAGGTAGCCTATGCGCCCAAAAAGGGTGCGGACCGGGGTATCGCTCTTGATTTCTACTTTGATGGAAGCCCCAACGAAGCTTTCGCCAAAAAAGTCAAAGCGTTCCTGGAAAGCATCACGGAGATTTTTCCCTTTCTGAACCAGCTGGATTGGACGATACGTTCCACGAATTCCTTTCCTCATTCTTCAGGTATTGCCTCTTCAGCATCAAGTATGAGTGCTTTGGCCCTGTGCCTGTGTACCATAGAGGATGAACTCTTCGGCACGCTCAGTGACGATGACACCTTTCGGCAAAAAGCCTCCTATGTAGCCCGCCTGGGCTCCGGCAGTGCCAGCCGCTCGGTATACGCAGGGCTGGCCTTGTGGGGGGAAATGGGCGAAGTGCCTGGGTCTTCTGACTTGTACGCCATCCCTATGGCCAATCAGGTGCATGAGGTGTTCAAGACCTACCACGATGCCATCCTGATTGTGAGCAAAGGAGAGAAATCAGTGTCAAGCCGGGCCGGGCACGGCCTGATGGAAAGCAATATCTACGCCACCAACCGCTATCAGCAGGCTCGTCAGCACATGCACGACCTGCTAAGCGCCCTCCGTACGGGCGATGAGGACCATTTTGGGCGCATTCTGGAGAGCGAGGCGCTCACCCTGCACGCTCTCATGATGGCCTCCAACCCACCTTACATCCTGATGCAACCTCATACCATTACACTTATTAATAAGGTGCAGGCGTACCGAAAGGAAACGGGGCATCCGCTGTACTTCAGCCTGGATGCCGGGCCGAACCTGCATTTGTTCTTCCCGGACCGAATAAAGGAAGAAGTTGAAAACTTTATCCATGCCGAATTGGTACCATACTGTGAAGACGGGCGCTGGATTGCTGATAAGGTCGGTAAAGGCCCGCTTCAGCTCTGATTTTCGTCAATTAAAAGTAAAAACCATGCGTTTTTTTTCCGTAATCATTGGAGTGCTGATGCTGGGCCGCCCGGGCTGTACACAACCGCCGGAGGACCGCCCGCCAGTAGGCAATCCGAAGTTTGATGAGACGATCAGCAGCATGCTGAGCTTTACGGTCCCAATAATTGGCGTTCAGGAGGTTAGGGATATTCAGGATGAAGTTTATATCTTTGACGCTCGAAACCGGGAAGAATATGAGGTGAGCCATATTGAGGGCGCCCGTTTTCTCGGCTATAAAAATTTAGACGAACAAGCACTCAACGGAGTGCCCAAAGATAGCACGGTGGTACTGTACTGTTCTATTGGTTACCGCAGCGAAAAAGTGGCGGAACAGCTCCGGGAGCGGGGCTTTACCAAGGTTTATAATTTGTACGGCAGTATTTTCGAGTGGGTGAATCAGGGATACCCCGTTGTGGATACCACCGGCGAACAAACCAAAAAAGTCCATACCTACAATGCTAAATGGGGCAAGTGGGTGGACAAAAAACAGGCTGAAAAAGTCTGGTAATCATCATCAAATCAAATTCTTTATGGATTTATTTGCAAAGTTTTTGGAAGACAGAGGGCCGCTGGGCAAGTGGTCCCGTACGGCGCACGGTTATTATACCTTCCCAAAGCTCGAGGGCGAGCTGGGCAGCCGTATGCAATTCCAGGGCAAAGAAAAAATCGTTTGGAGCGTTAATAATTACCTGGGGCTGGGCAACCACCCGGAAATCCGAAAAGTGGACGAAGAGGCCAGCCGCGACTGGGGCCTGGCTTACCCGATGGGCTCCCGCATGATGTCGGGCGAGACTTCCTACCACGAAAAACTGGAGCAGGACCTGGCAGAATTTGTTGACAAGGAGGAAGTCCTTCTGCTCAACTTCGGCTACCAGGGTATCATGTCCATCGTAGACTCCCTGTTGACGCGCAAGGATATCGTGGTGTACGACAAAGACTGCCACGCTTGTATCTACGATGGCATTCGCATGCACATCGGCAAGCGGCTGCCTTTTGAGCACAATGATATTGAAAGCTTCGAGAAGCAAATCAAGAAGGCGAAGATCTTCCAGGAGCAAACCGGCGGCGGTATCCTCGTGATCACAGAGGGCGTATTCGGTATGCGCGGCGATCAGGGTATCCTGAAGGAAATCGTTGCCTTCAAAAAAGAGTACGGCTTCCGTATGCTGGTAGATGATGCGCACGGTTTCGGTACCCTCGGTGCCACTGGTGCCGGTGCGGGTGAAGAGCAGGGTGTGCAGGATGACATCGACCTGTACTTCAGCACATTCGCGAAGTCTATGGCCAGTATCGGTGCCTTTGTAGGTGGCGATAGCGAAGTGATTGAGTTCCTGCGCTACAACCTGCGTTCTCAGATTTTTGCGAAGTCGCTGCCGATGCCATTAACCATCGGTAATATCAAGCGCCTCGAGATGCTGCGCACCCGACCGGAGTTCAAAGATAAGCTCTGGGAAAATGCCAACAACCTGCAGAAAGGCCTGCGCGACCGCGGCTTCGACTTGGGCAATACGTCCAGCTGTGTGACGCCGGTCTACATGCATGGTTCTGTGGAAGAAGCGATGGTGCTGGTGAAAGACCTGCGCGATAACTACGACATCTTCTGTTCCGTGGTCGTGTACCCCGTGATTCCGAAAGGAATGATCCTGCTGCGCCTCATTCCGACGGCAGCGCACAACCAGGACGATATTGATCAGACTATTGAAGCCTTTACCGCGATTTCTGAGAAGCTGAAGTCCGGTGCTTACGCCAAGCAGGCCGAGCTGATCAAGCCTGAGTAAGGAAGACAGTAATTTTACTACATATTTTCGAATGGCCGCCTGTGATGGGCTGGCCATTCGTCTTTTGTTGCCATTTCAAGTTTATTCCCTTAAATTGAGATAGCCACAAAAGCAGGGCAAATCTACAACTGAGCAGGTCCAATTAGCCTGGAAGAAGGGCTGGTGCTGGATATGAAGCGCTTACTAAGGCTTTAGATCAGGCCCTAGCATTTCCCCATCACCTGCTCCCGGTAGGCTTTTGGCGACAGCCCGTATTTGCGCTTGAAGACCCGGTTGAAGTACGACCCGCTGTTGAAACCAGCAGAAAGATAGACGTCCTGTACCTTTCGGGTAGGGTCTTCCAGCATACGACGCGCCAGTTTTATCCGCTCATTGTTGATGAACTCCACTGGCGTGACCCCGAAGTGGTCTTTGAACACCCGGTAAAAGTTGGATTCGCTCATGTAGACTTTCTGGCTGATTTGTTCCACGGTCAGTGACTCCCCCAGGTGCTCGCGTATAAACCTTATGGCGAAGGACAAGCGGTTGTTGTCATCTACCTGCCCCTGCTCAATGTAGTTGGCCCGTGCTTCCGCCTGTAGTATCCGTACAATCAGCTCCTGTAGCATCAGATTGGCAAACAGGTCTTTGGACGGGTGGTCTTCCGTACATAGGAACAGCAGTCGCTGAATGATTTGCTTGATCGCCACCGTATTCGTAAAATGGAAACTGCTGGGGGTGAAAGCCCATTCTTCCCCATCCCCCTTAGGTGCTGACTCGTTGAGGGACTGAATGGTTTTCCGGATTTGATCCTCCGAAAGTGTCATAGCCAGGCAATGCGTGGGGTTGTCAATTTCGGCTTCCGGAAAATTGATGCACATGGTCTCATCTGCCGGCAGTAGCAGCGACTCGCCGGGCAGGAATTCAAAGGACGGTTGCTCCCGCAGTTTCATTACCTTTTTACCTCGGATCATACTGGCAAAAACCGGCTGGTGGAACTTCAGCAATACCTCTTCGGCTTGCTGATGGGTTTCAAAAACATTGACTTCAGCTTGTTCCATGGTGAAGGAAGTCTTGTTCTCTACCAACGTATCGAGGCGGCGGTACAAGGAGAAGTTTTGAGGTAACTGCATACTAAGTCGCTGTTTTTATGCTGGGGAAGAGGTATTTTTCTAGTTTCAGCAGCCTAAGTAATTTCGCCGCCGTTATTTCCGAAGTAAATTTTTTATCCTCCCTGATCTTCTTCAAATATCCTATTCATAACCGGACATACCAAATAAAATTACGATTTAGGCGGTATATCATACCTTCTTTGCTAGGATAGTACAAGTTTGTGAGAGAATACGTCAAACTTACGGAGGAAAACCCTCATAATTTTGCTTTCAGGAAGTTGTTCCGTAAAAAAATTCCGGAATAGCTGTAAGGTTGAAAATTTGAATTCGACAAACCGGCGTTGCTCCGGAAAATGCATGGTTCGATTTTGAATTCAGGTATTACAAAAACAGAAAATGAAATTAAAATTATGAGTAGTGCATCCACTATTGCTCAGGATAAACTGAGCCCGCCAAAGTTTAAAGCGCAATACGATAACTTCATAGGAGGCAAATGGACGGCCCCTGTAAAAGGAGAATACTTCGAAAACACCTCACCGGTAGATGGCAACACCTTTACTAAGGTTGCCCGTTCCACGGCAGAAGACATTGAGCTGGCACTTGATGCTGCCTGGGCAGCTGCTCCAGCCTGGAACACTTCTGCTGCTGCTTACCGATCCGGCCTTTTGCTCAAAATCGCTGATGTGATGGAGCAAAACCTGGAAACGCTCGCCCGCGTGGAAACCTGGGACAACGGAAAGCCACTCCGTGAAACGATGGCTGCGGACATGCCTCTGGCTGTTGACCACTTCCGCTACTTTGCCGGAGTCATCCGGGCAGAGGAAGGCAGTATGAGCGAGCTCGACGCTAATACGGTTTGTATCAACGTAGAGGAGCCCCTCGGAGTAGTCGGACAGATCATCCCCTGGAATTTCCCCATCCTGATGGCGGCCTGGAAACTGGCCCCTGCACTTGCTGCCGGCAACTGTGTGGTGCTGAAGCCTGCCGAGCAGACTCCGGTCGGTATTCTGGTAATGATGGAAATGATTCAGGATATCCTGCCAGCTGGTGTGCTCAACATCGTGAGCGGCTTTGGTATCGAAGCCGGCAAGCCTCTGGCATCTAACCCCCGCATCAACAAAGTGGCCTTTACGGGAGAAACCACCACGGGGCAGTTGATTATGCAGTACGCATCCAAGAATATCATCCCGGTTACCCTGGAGCTGGGTGGCAAGTCGCCCAACATTTTCTTCAAGAGCATCATGGATGCCGACGATGAGTTCTTTGACAAATGCCTGGAAGGTGCCGTTATGTTCGCCCTCAATCAGGGTGAGGTCTGTACCTGCCCGTCCCGTTTGCTGGTGGAAGAAAGCATTTTTGACGCTTTCATCGAGCGGGTCGTGGAGCGCACTAAGGCTATCAAACTGGGGCACCCGCTTGACCCATCCACTATGATGGGCGCACAAGCTTCAAGCGATCAGTACGAGAAGATCCTCAACTACATTGAAATCGGAAAAGAGGAAGGCGCAGAAGTACTCTGCGGAGGCGAAGCGGCTTACAACGAAGGGCTGCAGGGCGGCTACTACATCATGCCAACCATCCTGAAAGGCAATAACAAAATGCGGGTATTCCAGGAAGAAATCTTTGGGCCTGTGGTTTGTGTGACCACCTTCAAGGACGAAGCGGAGGCGATCGAGATTGCCAATGATACGCTCTACGGGCTGGGCGCTGGTGTCTGGACACGTGATATGCATCAGGCTTATCAGATTTCCCGTGCTGTGGAAGCAGGACGCGTATGGGTGAACAACTACCACGCTTATCCGGCTCACGCCCCGTTCGGCGGCTACAAAAAGTCAGGTATTGGCCGGGAGACGCACAAGATGATGCTCGCCCACTACCGTCAGACTAAGAATATGCTGATCTCCTATGACAAGAAAGCCCTTGGCTTCTTTTAGGACGTAAATCAATAAAACTAGAGCAGGCTTACCAGGCATTCGTGTATGGTGAGCCTGTCTTTTTTTCCTAACCAGAAAAGCTAAAGAAATGGTACATCGCGTATTGGTCTCTCCCGAGGCCCGGGACGTCATTGATCAATTGAGGGAACAAAACGGCCCGCTCCTATTCCACCAAAGTGGCGGCTGTTGTGATGGCTCTGCGCCCATGTGCTTTGCGAGGGGCGAATTGCTACTGGACGATAATGATGTCTGGATTGGAGAGATCCACGGCTGCCCCTTCCTAATGTCTAATGACCAGTTTGAATACTGGAAGCACACACAGCTTACTGTAGGCATCACCAGGGGCAGGGGCTCCAGCTTTTCACTGGAAATCCCCCTGGGCATTCGGTTTATCATCCGCTCCCGTCTTTTTACGGATGAAGAACTGGCGCAGTTGCCCCCGGTGAGGAAAGGGAGCGAGGTGGCCTGATCATTATCTGAGCTTAAACCGGATCGGGAGCATAAACTGGACATTTACAGGTTCACCATTCTGCTGACCGGGTTGCCATTCGTTCAGTAGCTGAGTTACTCTGATGGCTTCTTCCCGGACAGGGTCACAAAGCCCCCGGAGTACTTCTATATCATTAACCTGACCATTTTTCCTGATCACAAACCGTACAATCACGGTGCCTTCAATGTCTCTTTTCACTGCAAACTCAGGATAGCGGATACTTCTGTAAATGACCCCGAGCATTTGTTTATCTGCGCACCTTTTTCGCTCCTTTCCTTCGAGCTCCAGGCATGCCGCATCCATGTACATGGGCATTTGCTCTTCCATTTCCGGCAGGTCTATCTCTTGCCCTGTGCTGTCGTAGGTGGTACGCCAGAGCAGCTCTCCCTGTTGGTACTCTCCTTCTTTAAAAAGTTTCCCATTGTCATGATATACCTGAAAGTCGCCATCTTCCTTCCCTTCCCGGAAATGGTAAACAGACGCTAGCTTTCCCTCTTTATTGTAGGTTTCCCATGAGCCCTCTTTCTTCCCGGATTTATAGTTTCCAGTTTTTTCTAATTTGCCATTACTCTTGTAATAATATCTCCACTGACCTTCGGCCTGACCTTGAAAATGCTGACCCTCCCACCAGGGTGTACCATCATCGTACCATCGCTTTGAAGGGCCTTGAGCGGTCTCCCGGCTGCGATCCAGGTAGGTCTCATAATCTGTCATGACACCCGTGGATGGGTAATATTGTTTGAAAACAAAGACTCCGTCCAACGTTTGTTCCCAGGAAGTGTAGTAGTTGCTAATGAGGTGTGTCGACCCGTCTTCTATTCGGTCTGCATACTTTTCACTGTAGCTGGGATGGTTGGATTGAACGCTGGAAAAGGAGCTACAGGCGGTAAGACCGAGACCGGATAGAAAAAGAGCAATGTGGTGTAAGCGCGTGAGCATACCGATATGTTTTTTTTGGAGTGAGCACTTTTAATTGCAATAAATATACGATACTTGTCTCAGACCTTCGTGCCTTTCAGAAAGTTATCCTTAGCTACGCTCATCATTTTGCCTACCTTTGCCCCGAAAATCAGGAAAAAATGGGCAGGAGAAAAAAGCCAAAAGTATATACCGACGTCCGCTTTACGGGCATAGCCGATAAAGGCCGGGCGGTAGGCAGAGATGCCGAGGGGAAAGTCATTTTTGCAGATGGGGTAGCACCGGGCGATGTGGCCGATGTGCTGGTCAAGCGCAAAAAGAAAGGCGTGCTCATGGGGACGGCTCAGGAGATCAAGTCCTTCTCTCCTGACCGGGCAGAGCCGGTTTGCGAGCACTTCTGGCTATGCGGTGGCTGCAAGTGGCAGCACCTGAGCTACGAGGCACAGGCACGCGAAAAGGAAAAAGTGGTACGCGATACCCTTAGCCGCATTGGCAAAGTGGAGATCGAAGAATTCCTGCCCATCCTTGCAGCCAAACAGACCACATTCTACCGCAATAAGCTCGAGTTTTCCTTTTCCAACAAGCGCTGGCTGACCCGGGCCGAAATTGAATCAGGCATCCCCAATAAAGCCGATGTGCTGGGCTTCCACCGTTCCGGCGCTTTCGATAAGGTCATTGATATTGATAAATGCTGGCTGCAGCCCGACCCTTCCAATGACCTGCGCAACGGTATTAAGGAAATTGCTCTGGAGCAGGGCCTGACTTTCCATGATGCCCGGGAGCACAAGGGCTTCATGCGGCAGGTGATGTTCCGGATTACCACGCAGGGTGAAATCCTCGTGCTCTTCAGCTTCCATAAAGACGAGCCTAAGAAGTATCAACCATTCATGGATGCTGTGATGGAGCGCTTCCCACAAATCACAACGGTCTGCTACTGTATCAATACCAAGGTCAATGACTTCCTTTACGACCTGGAGATGCACACCTATGCAGGCAAAGGCTATGTAGAAGAAAAGCTAGACGATGTCCGCTTCAAAGTAGGGCCCAAGTCCTTTTTCCAGACCAATACCTATCAGGCTAAGGAGCTGTATGATACCGTAGTGGAATTTGCTGGCCTAAGTGGCACGGAAAACGTCTATGACCTGTACACCGGTATCGGTAGCATTGCACTGTACGTGGCTCAGGCCTGCAAACAAGTAGTTGGGATTGAGGAAATTCCGGAAGCCATCGCGGATGCGGAAGTCAATGCCCGCCTCAACGATATTGAGAATGCGGTGTTTTACGCAGGGGATGTTAAGGACATACTGACCGCTGACTTTGCCGAACGGCATGGGAAGCCTGACCTGCTCATTACCGACCCACCCCGTGCCGGTATGCATGCTAAGGTGGTGGACATGCTGCTGGAGCTCGCTGCCCCGCGCATGGTGTACGTGAGTTGTAATCCGGCCACACAAGCCCGAGATTTGCAATTGCTGAGCGAGAAGTACCGGGTCGTTAAAGCCAGGCCGGTGGACATGTTTCCCCATACCCATCATATTGAAAATGTAGCCCTGCTGGAGCTGCGTTAATTAGTGCTGTTATGAACAAGGAATTTATTCACGCCAAAATAGAGCGTCTGGAAACGGAGCTTAAGCCTTACCTTCCCGTTATTGGTAAGGCTGCGGATACCATCCTTGATCAGGATGTCTCGTCTTATCCCATATTTATCGTACACCAGATGGACGCGGTGGATATTGGCATTGCCCTGCTAAGCCACGAAGCGCAGGATGGCCCCGCGTGGTCGGTGCATGCGAGTACGCTTGAAGAGCTTGCCACCAAGAAAGTGATAGAAATGAATAAAGTGGATAACTTTCGGGAAGTTTATAAAGATCCAAGAGAAAACCTTTGCCTTTTTGTCCTTAGCGATCTGGGTGCTAACTTTATGTTCATTTCCCGCTAAACAGAATGTATGGACAGTAGCGCCAAAATCGAAAAGACACATCAGATTCTGTTGATTGAAGATGATCCGGTTTTTGCGCGCCTGGTGCAGGTCTACCTTTCAGATGTAGAGCTTCTCAACTGCACCATCACCCATGTTAGCAATTTGGCAGACGGTATCGCTGAGCTTCAGCAACACCCCAATAACTATGCAGCTGTTCTTCTTGACCTGAGCCTGCCAGACAGCCGTGGGTTCACTACCCTTGAGACTTTATTGTACCAGTTTCCCAAGCTGAACGTCATCGTCATGACCGGGCAAAATGACAAATCGCTTGGTGTGGAGGCGGTCAAAGCCGGCGCTCAGGACTTTCTGGTGAAAGGAGAATTCAATGAAGACGGACTGGCCAAGTCCCTGCGCTTTTCGATAGAACGAAGCAGCATTCTCAACCGCCTGGAAGAGACCCAGCAGATGGCAAGAATCGGCCATTGGGAGTGCAGCCCGAGTGAGCATTACTTCTCCGGGTCAGAAGAGCTATACCGGATTTTCTGCCGGCCGTTCCACCAAAAAATCACCTGCGGAGACCTATTGGAAAAGGAAGGGGTATTCACTATTTTCATGACGTTGCAAAACCAGGCACTGGAAGATAAAAAAGCTCAAATTGATACCTGGATCCGCCCTGAAAACGGCAGTCCCCGTTTTGTAACCATGATTTGTACGTCCGCTATGCTTTCCAACGGAGAAGCTTTTTTCAATGGGATTATACAGGATATCACAGAACGTAAGCAGGCACAGGAGCTCAAGAAAGAGCGGGATGTGGCAGAGCAGGCTGCTAAGGTCCGGGAACAATTCATTGCCAGCATAAGCCACGAAATGCGTACGCCCATGAACGCCATTTTGGGCATGAGTAATCTGCTCATTGAGACCCCACTTAATACAGAGCAGTTTGAATATGTAGATGCGATCAAGCGGTCTTCAGATTTATTGCTTGGCATTATCAGTGATATTCTGGACATGTCTACCATTCAGAATGACAAAGTGGTCATTGCACGCAAGTCTTTCAGCCCGGGGGAGCTCCTGTGCAGCCTGATGAGTGTACTAAGATATAAGGCTCGTGAAAAGGAGTTAAAGTTCGAATTAAATATTGATGCGGATGTGCCCCAGACGCTGATAGGAGATGCCTTGCGGCTCAATCAGATTATGTACAATCTGGTTGGGAATGCTATAAAATTCACAGAGCGGGGCGAAGTCGAGCTCCGGGTTGCTAATCGCGAGCAGCAGCCAGGCCGTGTGAAACTGCTGTTTGAAGTCCGGGACACAGGAGTTGGCATTCCTGAAGAGCAGCAGGACAAAATATTCGAGACTTTTGTCCGTGTACCGGTCGCTGACAAGATTTATGAAGGCACCGGTCTGGGACTGAGCATTGCGAAAGAGCTGGTAGAGCTTCAGGGAGGGCAGCTTAGGGTAGAAAGTACGCAGGGTAAAGGCTCCCGTTTCTTCTTTGAGCTTTGGCTGGATTACACAGAAAAGCCCTCCGTGCCCCAAAATGTAGCGGTGAAGGTGCCTGAAGACCTGTCCTTTAACTTGCTAATTGTAGAGGATCATAAAATGAACCAGATGGTGGCACAGCGGACCATTCAGAAAAAATGGCCTAATGTGCAGGTTGAAGTTGCTGATAATGGGCGGGTGGCCTTAGACATCCTGGGGTCAAAATCGATCGACCTGGTGCTTATGGATATCCAAATGCCGGTATTGGATGGTATAGAAACCATTAAGATTATCCGCAGTCAGATGCCAGAGCCAGTGGCAAGCCTGCCGGTCCTGGCCATCACCGCTCATGCGAATATTGCCCAGCAGGCCCAGTTCCAGCAAATTGGCTTCAATGACCACGTATTCAAGCCCTTCGAACCGGATCAGCTGTTTGCGGCCGTGGAACGCCAGCTAAAGCAAAATCTCCGAAAAACGAACTAAAGCCTCAAAATGGCCTACCAATTTCTAAACCTGGATTACCTGGAGCTCATGTCCGGCGGAGATCAAACCGACCGGCTGCGCCTGCTCGAAATGCTGGAAAAAGACCTTTCGGAATACCCGCGCCTCATGCAGCAGACGCTGGAGGCGGAAGACTGGCAAAAGCTGGAGCGTCAGGCTCATTATTTCAAGTCTACCCTGCCATTTACGGGTTATGAAGCGCTGATTCAAACCCATCATTCCGTTTAT
Organism: Phaeodactylibacter xiamenensis; assembly: GCF_000759025.1. Lineage (GTDB taxonomy): Bacteria > Bacteroidota > Bacteroidia > Chitinophagales > Saprospiraceae > Phaeodactylibacter > Phaeodactylibacter xiamenensis. The sequence continues at coordinate 360,201 of NZ_JPOS01000018.1, forward strand.
CAGAACGTAAAAGATGCCATTAACCGTGCCGAACTACCCAAACAGCTAAGCCAGGTAGAGGCGTTCTGCCAGGCTGTGCGGGCAGAAGTACAGGAGGAGCTCGGGAAAGGTTAATTTTTGTTTTACTATCTTTGGTTCATACCTACCCAAAATGCTCCTATGAAAGATATCAAAAAAATCCTCATTTGTGAAGACGAGGAAATCCTGCTTACCGCGCTCAAATTCCGATTGCAAAAACAAGGGTATGAACTCTTCCTCGCTGCAGATGGTGCTGAAGCCGAAACCTTACTCAAAAAGGAAAAACCAGATATGCTGGTCACAGATATCGATGTCCCGGTTAAAAATGGGCTGGAACTGGTCGATTTCATACGGCAGGATCTGGAGTGGGATATCCCCATCGTTATGATTGCCCCGATGGAAGAAGGCGAAGGCATCCTGAAAGCTAAAATGGCGGGCGCCACCGATTTTGTCACCAAACCTTTCAAGCCGGTAGAGCTCGTTCTGAGAATTCGTTGTATCTTTCAAGCACTTGAACATTAAACAAATGAAAATATACCCATGAAAGGAATCATTCTGGCTGGCGGCCTCGGCACGAGGTTGTACCCGCTCACCATGGCTGTCAGTAAGCAGCTGATGCCGGTTTACGATAAACCAATGATTTACTACCCGCTATCGACCCTGATGTCGGCGGGCATCAAGGATATCCTCATCATTTCCACGCCCCAGGATTTGCCTAATTTCCAAAAGCTACTTGGTGATGGTAGTGAATTGGGGTGTAATTTCTCCTACATCCCGCAGCACGAGCCCAACGGGCTGGCACAGGCTTTCGTCCTGGGCGAATCCTTCATTGATGGCGACCCGGCAGCGCTGATCCTGGGGGATAATATTTTCTACGGTGCCGGGCTGGAAGAACTGCTCCGCAAGAGCAATGACCCTACAGGCGGGGTGGTTTTCGCCTATTGGGTAGCTGACCCTGAGCGCTATGGCGTAGTCGAGTTTGATGAGAACGGTATTGCCATTTCCATTGAGGAAAAGCCAGCAAAGCCTAAATCCAACTATGCCGTTCCGGGCCTTTATTTCTACGACAATCAGGTAGTTGACATCGCCAAAAACCTGGAACCGAGCGCCCGGGGCGAGTACGAAATCACTGATGTCAACAAGCATTACCTAAGCAAAGGAGCGCTTCAGGTGGGGGTATTGGGCCGGGGCGTTGCCTGGCTGGATACCGGTACCCACAAGTCGCTCATGCAGGCCGGACAGTTCATTGAGGTTATTGAAGACCGGCAGGGGCTGAAGATCGGTTGTATTGAAGAAGTCGCCTATGAGCGCGGCTTTATTGATGCCGAACAGCTAGAGCGCCTGGGGCACAAATACCTCAAGAGTGGGTACGGCGAGTACCTGCTCAATCTGCTGAAGCAGCAGGAAGGGTAGCCAAAAAGCGTTTTAAATTTTGTTGGAGTAATTTTCCGGAGTCTGCGGCCTGCAGGCCTGACGATGCTTTGGCATCCTCTATGCCCCGGATCAACTGCAAGGTGCTTTGTTGTTGCATGGCAATCCTGCCTTTTTTGTACAGGCGCTGTGCTAGGTACTCCTGCTCGGTTTGCCCGGGCGTAGGTATGCAAAGCACCTTTTTGCGTGCCAGACCCCAGTCCATAAGGCTGCTGTAACCGGGCCTTCCAATCACTACCGCTGCATGTTGAATGGCTTCCCAAAGGGCTTTTCCCTTTAAGTAATTGATGATAGTAACCCTTCCTTCCTGCCGGGGAGGCGCCTCCTGCGGTATGCCCCGTACAAGCGTATGCCGGCCCGGTAGTTGAGGGTACTGTGCCAGTAAAGCCTGCTCAAGGTAGGTGCGCTGTGGTTCGGGGCCGGAAAGGACAGCGAGGGTGCCAATATGTACCTCTTGAGAAATTGCTGGAAGTTGCCCGTTAAACCGGGAAAGCCAACCTATGTAGTGGGTTGGAATACCATAAAGGGGCGGATGGCTCAGTGCACCGCTCAGCCCGTGGTCAACCGTCAAATCAGGCACCCAGCATTCTTGAAAGCGGAAAAGGAACGCCCGGTTGAGCCCATTGGCAACAGGTTGCAGCAGAGGCATCGGTACAATCGGGTGAAGTTGGTGAGTGAGGAACACCCCCGGCACCTTACCGGAGAAGCAGCCAAAGCGGTTATCCGAAATGACCGCATCAATGTGGTGCGTTTTAATGTAGCGCTGTAGTAGTTGATGCTCACGCCAGGCGGTGTAGGCGAGTTTGGGCCCCTGCGAGGCCATGTTGGCCGCCATACTTTTACTACGGTAGTGAATATTGTAAGCCGGCAGCGGCAGATACTTAAGTTCCGGTCGTTCTGCCCGCAGAAAAGCCCCCGCATTGCCCGCTGATGCCAGGATAGGCGTTGCCTCGAGTTCCAGCAAGGCATCCGCTACCGGCAGGCTCCGGGCGGCATGCCCCAGCCCCCAATCCAGGCAGGCGATAAGAACACGGGGGCGGTCTTGCATGGCGTTACGAAAGATTTTGATTAATTTTCCACAACAACAATATCGTAAATCTATGCGCAACACCTTCAAAGCCGGGCTGCTATTTTTGGGGCTTTCCCTTCTATCAGGTTGTAAAGCCTATAACTGCGGCTGCCCGATGAGCAGTCAACCCAAAGAAAAAACACTGCCTTCTACCCACCAACCTGCCCGATAAGATGAAGTACAGTATCTACGCCTTTTTTGCCCTGTTTTTGTTACCCGGTTGCGTTCAAGAGGCACCAAAGGAAGAAACTAGCCAGCCTGAAAGCGTCGTACCGGCTGAAGTCACCTGGCTCGATTTAGAGGATGCTTTAAAACAACAACGCCACCGCCCCAAACCCATATTCATTGACCTATACACCGATTGGTGCCGCTGGTGCAAGGTGATGGACCAGAAAACATTTGCCGATCCCAAAGTAGCCGGGTACCTGCAGGAAAATTTCTATCCGGTAAAATTCAACGCAGAAAAGGCCCCGCCTATCGACATCAACGGGAAAGAATTTAAACTGGTAAGCACTGGTCGGAAATCGCTGCACAGCCTGGCTTATGCGCTCATGAAAGGCGACATCAGCTACCCATCCTACGTCATCCTTGATGAACAGCAGCAGACCATTAGCCGCTTTAAGGGCTTCCGGGATGCTCAGGATTTTATGGTGGAACTGGAAACAGCACTGCAATGAGCACGCCCTTGATTCAGCGACAGACTTCCCTTTCGGCGAATATTGTGGCTTTCTGCCGTTTTCTCCGGCAAAAAGGCTTTACTATAGGATCAAGAGAAGAAGCTGATGCACTACGGGCATTAAGCACGCTGGGCGCTTTCGATGCGCCGGAGCAATTGCAGCTTTGCCTTCGGGCCACCCTTGCGCGCACCTACGCTCAGCTTCGGGTCTTTGATGAATTGTACATGCAGTACTGGCGGGAGCTGGACAAGGCTGTAGATTCTAAGCTAAAACATGCAAAAGAGAAGCGCGATCAAAGCACCCGCAAGACCGGCACGCCAGGGTTGCAGTCGATCAAAAGCTGGCTGCAGGGCAACACTTCCACAGAAGAGACTGAGATGGCAACGTACAGCACGCAGGAAGTGCTGAGCCGTAAAGATTTTTCCCTCCTTGCCGAGGAAGAGTTGAGTGAAATGGCGGCGATGATCCACCGCATTGCCCGCACCCTCGCCCTAAGGGAAAGCCGGCGGCGCAAAGCTTCCAACAAACCGCTTCAGCTGGACCTGCGCCGCACCCTTCGCCAAAATATGAGGCGTGGAGGGGAGCTCCTGGAACTCGCCCACTTCAAACCGGTCCGTCAAAAGAAGCAAATCGTGCTGTTGTGCGATGTGAGCAAGTCGATGGATTTGTACAGCCGTTTTCTCCTGCAATTCGTGTATGCCTTTCAGTCTAACTACCGGCGCATAGAGGCTTTTGCATTCAGCACCCAATTGTACCGGGTGACGCCTGCCTTGCGGCAGCGTGATTTTAAATCGGCACTGGAGGAGGTGGCCCTTCAGGTCAGCGGCTGGTCCGGAGGGACAAAGATCGGCGCCAGCCTTCATCAGTTTTTTCGGCAGTATGGCAACCGCCTGCTCAACCGGCAGACCGTGGTCATCATCATGAGCGATGGCTGGGATACGGGCGATATTGCGCAGTTGGAAAACAGCATGCGCCGCATTCAGCACAAAGCCGCAAAAGTCATTTGGCTCAATCCCCTGGCGGGCAGTGCCCAATATGAGGCCAAAACACAGGGCATGCAGGCGGCGATGCCGTACATCGATGTTTTTGCGCCCGGGCATAGTGTGGAGAGCCTGCGGCAACTGTACCACCGGCTTTAAGCGGTCTTTTGAACCTCCATCTACCGCCTTTGTTGTAATGGCATTGCAAACCAAAATGCATCAAAAATGACAACTTTGAAGGAAGGTGATAAGGCACCGGATTTCACGGGTATTGACCAGAATGAAAATACCATTTCCTTATCCGACTACAAGGGAAAGAAGCTCATCCTGTTTTTCTACCCCAAAGACAATACGCCCGGCTGTACGGCAGAAGCCTGCAACCTGCGCGACAACTTTGAAGACCTCAAAGCTAAAGGCTACGAGTTGCTTGGTGTGAGCCCGGATAGTGCCAAAAAGCACCAAAACTTCATCAAAAAGCACGACCTGCCTTTCCCGCTGCTGGCAGATACTGAAAAGCAAGTACTGAACGCCTACGAAGTATGGGGCGAAAAGCAGTTCATGGGCAAGACCTACGATGGAGTACACCGCACTACCTTCATTATTGACGAGGAGGGTAAAATTGAGAAGGTTTTCAAAAAAGTGAAGACCAAAGCCCACACGGAGCAAATTCTGGAGGAAATGGAAGGGTAAAACTCTGTGTTTTCCTAAAAAAGGAAGCCCTTGCAGGCATTTGTTGCTTGCAGGGGCTTTGTATTACAGGCTCAGAACTACGCTGATTAGAGTTCGATATCGGCATCAAAGTTGACCAGGTCGACAAACCGGGCGATGCGCTTATTGATGGCTTTGTTGTTGAGCTCTTTCATCCGCTCGATGCCAAACTTCTCTACGCAGAAAGAAGCCATAGCAGAACCGTAGATCACGGCACGCTTCATATTTTCGAAGGAAAGGTCGCCGGTACGGGCAATGTAGCCCATAAAGCCACCCGCGAAGGTATCTCCGGCACCGGTGGGGTCGAAAACTTCTGCTAGTGGCAGCGCCGGTGCAAAGAAGACCTTCCCGCCTTCAAAGAGCAGAGCACCATGCTCTCCTTTCTTAATCACGAGGTGCTTAGGCCCCATGCCGTGGATCACTTCCGCTGCTTTCACCAGGGAGTGTTCTCCCGATAGTTGCCGGGCTTCCTCGTCGTTAATGATCAGGCCATCAATTTTCTTGAGAACCTGCAACAGGCTTTCCATCGCTGTGTCCATCCAGAAATTCATGGTATCCAGCGCGATAAACTTCGGCCGGTTATTCAATTGGTCGATCACCTCTGACTGTACAGATGGTGTCAGGTTGCCCAACATCAGATATTCTGCGTCCTTATAGTTGTCCGGGAGGACCGGCTTGAAATCTGCCAGCACGTTGAGTTGGGTGTCGAGGGTATCACGGTCGTTCAGGTTGTCGTGGTACTTACCAGCCCAAAAGAAAGATTTCTCCCCCTCTTTTACCTGCAGTCCATCAAGGTCAATGCCCCTTGATGCCATAAAGTCCAGTTCCTGCTGCGGGAAGTCATCCCCGATAACAGATACGATTTTGAGGTGGTCTGTAAAGTAAGAAGCAGCGAGTGTAATGTAGGTTGCAGCACCGCCCACCACCTTTTCGGCTCGCCCAAAAGGGGTTTCGATGTCGTCAAAAGCTACAGTTCCAACGGCTAATAGGCTCATCTGAATTATTTTTAAAATTTTTCTGTTACAAAGATTGCACATTTATTTTAGATGGTATAACTTTGCACTCGCCTTTTGAAAGAAAGAGGATTTAAGTATAGGCAGTTGCTTCAAAAACTAATGGATTTTGAGGTAGTCAGATTAAATTGTCTCATTCCCGATAGCTATCGGGAAGCTGGTTAGAGCGGTCCTAGTGAACCGGGATTAATCCGTAGGTCATAGGTTCAGGTCCTGTAACCACCAGCAAAAGAGCTTTGAAATAAAGTTGCCTCAGTAGCTCAGCTGGTTAGAGCGGTCCCGGTAAACCGGGATTAATCCGCAGGTCATAGGTTCAAGTCCTGTAACCACCAGCAAAAGAGCTTTGAAATAAAGTTGCCTCAGTAGCTCAGCTGGTTAGAGCGGCGGACTGTTAATCCGTAGGTCATAGGTTCAAGTCCTATCTGAGGCGCCAAGCCCCGGAGCGTAAAGCTTCGGGGCTTTTGTGTTTACCCCATCGCGCATGCATTACGTCTACATACTTTACTCACCGGGCTCGGACAAATACTACGTAGGGCCAGGCATATTTCAATATTCGGTATAAAAGCCCATTTTACCCATTTGATAATCCCGCATGGCCTCCATGATTTCGGTCTGAGTGTTCATCACATAGGGGCCCCACTGGGCGACCGGTTCGTTGATGGGCAGGCCTGAGAGGAAGAGCACCTCGCTATCCGCCTCAGCTTGGAGTGCAATGCCCTCTCCGTCTGAACGGAATTGTATCGCATGTTCTTTTGCATAAGACCAGTTCTCATTGAGTTGAACTTTACCGCTGACGATGTAGATCATGGTATTGTGCTCCCGGGGGACAGGTAGTTGCACATATCCTGTTTTGGAAAGGGCGACCTGTAGCACTGTCAATTCGGTATGAGAGCGTACTGCACCTTTTATGCCATTGAAGGGCCCTGCCACCACTTTAATACGGACCTTCGCATCATCATATTCTATCAGTGGCAAATCTGACGATCTGATATTTTGGTAATCCGGCTGTACCATCTTGTACTTCTTAGGAAGGTTGATCCAAAGTTGAACGCCTTCCAATATACCGCCCTGCTCCAGGAAATCACGGCTGGTGCGTTCACTGTGAATGATGCCCATGCCGGCCGTCATCCACTGTACATCACCGCTACGGAGTACACCCTTGTTGCCCCGGCTATCTTTATGCCTTAGCTCGCCCTGATAAAGAAAGGTGACAGGAATGAACCCCCGGTGAGGGTGCGGGCCGATATCGAGAGGATCGAACGGGGGCTCGACTTCATATGGGCCAAAATGATGCAGGAGCAGAAAAGGGTCTACTCGTTCTACTTTAATGGTGGGCAAGGGCTGTTTTACCGTAATATTGCCCATTTCGATGGGCTCACCTGGCAGTATGGCAGCGACAGAACGATACTTCATAGTACAGTGGAATGGGTTCCTTTAGAAAACACTTTTGCCAGCCCTGGAGTTGCAGGCATTGCAGTAGCGAACATGGCATAAAAGCGCCCGTTTAAAAGGTGATTCAAAAACAGGAGGGGTAATCCTTCCCCAAAACCAAATGATTATGTTACGTTACGCCTTGATTTTTTTCATTATTGCCTTAATTGCAGCTGTGTTCGGATTTGGTGGTATTGCTGCCGGAGCCGCAGCGATAGCCAAAGTCATTTTCTACATCTTCCTGGTACTGTTAGTCGTATCCCTGATCATGAATTTTGTTAGAAAGACCTAATCGGTCCGAACTTCAATTAGAAAAGGCTGACAGTCGTGATGTACTGTCAGCCTTTTCTATTTTGGAATACAACAGGATTAGCCCTCAAACCCGATTTTTTTGTGAGAACCATCGCAGAATGGCTTATTGGAGGAAGCACCGCAGCGGCAAAAGGCCGTTAGCTTTTCCTGCACAGAAGTATTGCCTTGCCCATCTTTGAGCGCGATTGTCCCTTTGACCATTAGCGGGCCATTAGGGATCACTTCAGCTTCGGTTGCTCCTGCAGGCGCCTGTTTGTTAGCCTGTACGGCTTGCTTATTCTCGTCGTTGTAGTAAAAGGTCAATGCTCCCGACGGGCACTTTTTGACTTGCTCAGCGATCCGTTCGCTATCAGCCCCTTCCGCATTTACCCATGGCCTGGCTTTAGGGTCAAATACTTCCGGAAGACCATTAAAGCAGAGCCTGGAATGCATGCATTGCTTAGGCTTCCATACGATCGTGATTTCCCCGTTACTGTACTCTTTTACTATGGGTTTTTCCTGGCTCATATTGGTAGGCATTTAGGAGATAAACCCGGCTTAATGGATATGGTTCGTACCGGGCGCTGAATTTGTTTTAAACAAAATAGTGAAAAAGAGGGAAAAATTATTGAAATTTGGATGCAATGGGCTGATCAATCAGGAGAATGCAAAATTTGCATAGCCTGATTTCCGTTTTGGAGATGTACCGGGCAACAATCCCGCAGCATATGCACCGGTGTACGCAAAAAAAGAACAACGAACGCGTACAGCCATTTTTCAAAAAATAAGAAAACCATGATGAAACTTTGGCAAACCACTTTAGCCGTTTTGTTCCTCGCCCTCTCATTGGCACAGGCTCAAAATGAATCCTTCTACACGGTTCAGGTCGGGACATTTATTGACGCAAAACCAGAAGACTTCAGTGCGCTGCGCGAATTGGGCTTTGTCCACGCTCAAGACTTGGGGAGTAACTTGATGGAGGTTTATGTTGGCGGGTTTGAGAGCCGGCCGCCTGCCGAACAGCTTGCCGCCAGTGTCCGCCAGAATGGCTACGCCAATGCTTTCGTGCAGGAGCGTACCATTGACCCCAATGCCCCGGCAGCAATTGTGCAAATGGCGACTCGCCAAATCAACCGTCCCATAGAGTGGGAAAGCCTGATGAAAGCAGGTCCGCTATATGGCATACTGCAGGGCAATTTGATAAAAATCGTCACCGGCCCCTTCACCAGCGAAGCGGCTGCTCAGGCGGTGCTGCCTGGTATTCAGGAATTAGGCTACAAAGATGCCTTCGTCAAAAATGTGCCCAGTGGATACCTGCTTCCTCTTACCGAATTCGAAACCGGTACAAAAAAACCGCTCATCCCTCTGTCAATGAACGAAAACCCTGGCTCCGCTGCACCACCGCAGAGCTATGACCAGACAAAAGGCGAACGCCTGCCGAACAACAGTAATTCCACTCAACCCTATACTACACCTGCCGATGCCAATGAAGTGCTTCAGGCTCGTCAGCCCACCATACCGCCCCCTCCTCCCGCTGTGCCTGACCTCCCTTCCAGCTACGATTACTACGCAGGGGATGTCGCCCCGACAACAGGAACAGCACCCGCCCCCGCGCTTCCAGCCATTGATGGCAGCGTAAAGCGAGGCTCTGCTCTTGATCTGCAACGTATCCTCAAGGCCGCCAAAACTTATACCGGATCATTGGATGGCTACTACGGGCCGGGCACCCAGGCAGGGTATGAAAAATACTTTGCTCAAAACCGCACCTTGCAGCAGTATCAGCTTGTCGCCGAACAATCGCCACTGCCCGGACAGGAAGGCGCAGATAGTGAGCTACAGGAGGTAATCAATGAAATGGGCTACAGCGCTGCCGCTGCTGCCCGCCTGGACGACTACAGCGCCGACCCGCTGGCTAAGGCTTACCAGGCTTACCAGCTGTTCCAGAATTTTGGCCCGGGCCAGGAAGTCAACAAGCGTATGAACACCGCCATCCGGGAGGCTTTCCAGGGCAAAAAACTCGAAGGCGTGGCTTTTGATCCCAGCTTTACCTATGCTTACGAGAATAACGGACAGTTGATTCAGCACCTCTTGTTTGTACACGCCGCACCAGGTACGGAAGAAGCGGCTCCCTGCTGGCTGGCAGCCCGCCATCCGGCAGAATCAGCAGAAGCCTACACCTCATTGTCTACTTTGATCGGAGATGAATTGAAGTTACAGGGCTGCGGACAGTTCGAAAGCTGGCCGGAGGTTCGCATTATGGTTACGCTGGCTGCAGATTTGGGTGCCCGGAGCTCATTCGACCAGAAGCGTTTGGCGCAAGCGGCTACAGAGCGCTCCCGTTTATACACCGCCCCCAAGGTCCTCAATGACAAGGAGCGGGAATCAGTGGAAAACTGGCACGAAAACCTGATGAAAGGTGTCAGCAACTGGTCAAAAAAAGACCCGCTTACGGAGCAGCTGGGTACGGCTTTCCAGGCGATGTATTTCCAAAGCCAGGTGCGGCTTGAAGATTACTTCATGGACAAGGGGTATAAGCCCAAAGAAGCCAAAGCACTGGCACTCGCTGCTTTGCATACGCTGGTGGCTTACCACATGCAGCGTTTCGTGTAGTGTAAAACCTCAGCAGGAATGAACCCGCAGGCCGTGTGCAAAAAGATGCATACGGCCTGTTGTGTTCCTTCACCTGCCTGATGTGCTCAACTAAATTTGCCCGGCGTGGTTATACGCAATGCGAAGTGGTTTGCGACATCGTAACAAGCCACTTCTCAGCGTAAATGCTGACATTGAGTAGGTTTGCTGTGGCAAACCACTCAATCGTCAGTATATACCGTCGAACAAGTCAAAAATTGAGCATCAAACTCGCATGAAAAGCAAACTGCGGATTATCTCTGTCGCCACCTTTCTGGTACTGGCAGCCATCAGCGGGTACTACGTTACCCAATTGCAATTCTCTTTCGATTTCGAACAGTTCTTCCCGGAAGGGGACGAAGACCTGGAGTTCTTCCGGGACTTTGTGGAGAACTTCGAGGGGGATGACAACTTTCTGCTCGTCGCAGTACGCCGGGAGCAGGGCGTCTTTGAACAGGATTTCCTGGAGCGGTTTCACGATTTTACGCTATCTACCCGCGATTTGCCTTATATCGAAGAAAGCCAGTCGCTGACTAAGTTTTCCTACCCGGTACGTACGCCATTCGCGATCACTACCGTACCAGCCATTCACATCGATCAACCGGAACGCCTCCCGGCCGATAGTGCCCGTATTCTTTCGGACGAGCGCTTTGTGCACAACCTGATTTCAGAGGACGGGAAAACGCTAGTGGTCTTCCTCAAGACCATTCCCAGCATACAACTCGATCAGGCACGCGAGCTCATGGCCGCCCTGGATGAGCAGATCAATACCTACGATTTCGAAGAATACCACTACCTCGGGCGGCCCTATTTTCAAAAGGAACTGGTGGATATGCAAAAGCGGGAAATCACCGTATCTGCTATCATTTCGGGTATTTTGGTCACGCTGATCATGTTCGTCATCTTCCGCAAGCCCTGGGGCATCTTCGTGGCTTTGGTATCTATCGGGCTGGGCATGCTGCTGTTTATGGGGCTGCTGGGCGCTACCGGGCGGGAGCTGAATGCTATGGCTGCGCTCTACCCTGTGCTGATGATTATCGTGGGGACCTCGGATGTCATCCACATCATGTCCAAATACATCGATGAACTGCGGAAAGGCGAGCGGCAGGACAAAGCCATCGTAACCGCCATCAAGGAAATCGGGCTGGCCACGCTCCTGACTTCCATCACTACGGCGATCGGATTTGCCTCCCTGCTTACCAGCAAGGTGGGGCCTATTCGTGAATTCGGGATCAATGCAGCCATCGGAGTAATGGTGGCTTACGTGACCGTAATTTTCTTCACCACAGCGGTGCTTTCCTGGTTCCGTGCCGATCAGATTATCAAACTGGGCAAGGGGCAGGCTTTTTGGGAAAAATCCATGGACTGGGCATACCACTTCACCCTGCGCCATCCCAGCCGCATTGCACTGGCTGCCGTGGTGACTTTGGGCATTGCCTTCTGGGGCATCTCCCGCATTACGACCAACTACGGCATCATCAACAATATGCCGATTGGTGAGAAAATTACTGAGGATTTCAAATTTTTTGAGAAAAACCTGACCGGTTTCCGCCCCATGGAATTCGCAGTATTTGCCAAAGAGGGCTACAAAGCCACCGACTGGGCTGTGATGCGGGAAATTGCCAAAGTGGAAAACCACCTGAAGGAGTATCCCTCCGTGCAAGCCGTAGCTTCCATTACCGCCGTCTACAAGAGCATCAATCAGATGATGAAAAATAACGCGCCCGAGGCCTACGCCATGCCCGAAACGGAGGCAGACTTCGAGCGCTATCAGCGGATGGCCCGCCGGGTGCCCAAGCTGAATGTAAATGTGCTACTGAGCAAAGATGAGACCAAAGCCCGCATCACTTCACGGGTGCAGGACATCGGCGCAGACAGCATCAAAGCCATAGGCGAGGACATCGACCGATGGATCACCATGAATACGGATACTTCGGTGGTGGCCTTTCAGCGGACCGGCACCGGGCTGATTATCGATAAAAATGCCGAGTATGTGCGCCGCGATCTGCTCTATGGGCTCGGCATGGCCATTCTGATTGTGAGCGTGCTGATGGCCATACTTTTTCAGAATATCAAGATGCTGCTGATTTCCTTGTTGCCCAATATTTTCCCCCTGATACTGGCGGGGGCGCTGCTGGGTTTCCTGGGCATTGAGCTGGAAGCTGGTGTGTCCATTGTCTTTGCCGTGATTTTTGGCATCGCTGTAGATGATACCATACACTTCCTAAGTAAATACAAACTAGCTAAAAACAAGGGGCTGGAACTGGAGCCCGCTATGCGCATCACCTTTTTGGAAACGGGGAAGGCCATCGTGCTGACCTCCATTATCCTGTTTTTTGGCTTCCTGGTGATGCTGTTCTCCATCCACCCGCCGAGTGTGACGATTGGGCTGCTGATCAGCCTGACCCTTTTGAGCGCCTTGATTAGCGATTTGCTGCTTATCCCGTTGCTGATCCGCTGGATTATGCCGAAATCCTAGCAGCATATCTCCGACAGGCTGCTAGAGCTTTGTTAACCGTGGATGAAGGCTAAGGGCAAATTGTATTGGCAATAAGAATTCAGAGAAGCTACAGGTTACTCCATCCGTGGAAGGAAATAGCTTGTGTTGCCTGAGCTTTAAAGGCAAAGAGCGTTCGGCTCGATGCAGTAGTTAGATTCTTGCCCGATCGGCTTTGCTGACAGAGGGGTGCCGAGTCCCTTTGGGGACTATATGTGGGTAATCTCCAATCTACTAAAGTCTCTCCCCGCGCCATAGGTGCGGAATGTGTTTTCCCCAAGGGGTTGATGCCAAGCCCGATCAGCATGAAAAAGTTATGGAGCGCAGTCGCCTCTACAGGTTCAGTAGCTTACCTTCCGCACCTAACGGCGCGGCACCTGTGCGTTGGCATTTGGGTTACCGATATATTGCCCCTGAAGGGGCAGCAGCTCCGCATGGTTCAGCGATGGGCATCCAATGGCGCGGCAGCCCCAAAAATAGCTACCCATTTCAAGCTTTACAAAACACCGTGAAGTCTACAAAAAACCCTATCTTTCAGGGAGCCCCAAGTCGAAACCTATACCTAAGCCCCCTGATATGGACTTCCGGCGATTATTCGACATCTTGCCTTATCAACAGGACTGCTTTCCCAACAAGAGAGCCCTTGCCATTCGCGAAAGCGTAGGTTGGCAATATTTTAGCACTCAAGACTGCGAGCAGACTGCTGCCCGTATTAGTGCCGGCTGGCTGGCGCTGGGGCTCAGGCGGGGCGACCGTGTGGCACTCCTGGCCGAACGCTGCAGCCCGCGCTGGCTGCTCATGGATATCGCCCTGATGCAGGCCGGGCTCATCTCTGTGCCTGTACATAGCCACTGCAGCGACCGGGAGTTACAGTTCATCCTCAGAGATGCCGGTGTAGGCTACGTCGTAACGGCCAACCGGGAGGCTACCGAAAAAGTACAGCAGATCAAGGAGCAATTACCGGATTTGAGGGAAGTGTATTGCATGCAGCCCCTGCCCGATCATCCGAGTTGGGACGACCTGCTGACCGAGCCTACCGCCTCCGATCAGGAAAAGCTGCAGGTGCTCCGGGCCGCTATCCACGAAGAAGACCTGGCGACCATCGTCTACACCTCCGGTACTGCCGGCGAGCCTAAGGGCGTCATGCTCTCCCACCGCAATATCGTCAGCAACATCAAAGCCACCATCAGCCTTGTACCGGTCAATGCGAACAGCCGGGTGATCAGCTTCCTGCCGCCAAGCCACATCTTCGAGCGCATGGTCAACTACGCCTACCTGGCCTGCGGCGCTTCGGTGTACTACTCCAACAACCCCGAAGAAACCCGCTACCTGATGCGCAAAGTGAAGCCGCATTACTTTACGGTAGTACCCCGCTTGCTGGAACGCGCCTACGACGAAATTCAGGAACGCATAGGGCAATTGCCCGTGCTGCCCCGCTGGGTGGCGCATTGGGCCATTCGGTTAGGGATGCAGTACCGGATTCGGCATCGTGGCCATCTTTTGTACCGTATGCAACTGGGCGTGGCCAACCTGCTGGTGTTTAGCGTCTGGAGGCGCTTGTTGGGTGGGCGCGTAAAGGGCATCATGGTCGGCGCTGCCGCCCTGCAGCCCCGGCTGGCACGGCTGTTTTCGGCTGCCGGGCTTTCCATTCATGAGGGCTATGGCATGACCGAGACTTCGCCCGTGGTTGCCTTCAACCGGTTTGAGCCGGGCGGCACCCGCTTTGGCACCGTGGGGCGGCCTATTCCGGGCATAGAAGTGAAAATTGAAGGGCAAGGGGAGGAAGAGGGCGAGATACTGGTGCGCGGCCCCAATGTAATGCTGGGCTACTACAACCGGCCGGAGGACACCCAACGCGTGCTATCGGAAGATGGCTGGCTGCAAACCGGCGACCGCGGGCAATGGGTGCATAAGCGGTTCCTGAAAATAACAGGCCGGCAAAAAGACATTTTCAAAACCACCAACGGCAGGTACGTCGCTCCGGAAGAAATCGAAAACCTGGCCAAAAGCACACCTTATATAGAGGAGTGCATGGTGCTTGGTGCACAGCGGCCGTTTCCGGTTGCACTCATCCTGCCTCAGTTTGGATTGCTGAAGCAATGGTGCGAGGCGCACAACGTACACTGGACCGCCCCCCAGTTTATGGTGCACAACCACAAGGTGGTCAACTTCATGCAGGAGCAAATGGCTATTGTGAATGCCCAATTGCCGCATTACAAACAGGTCGGTCAAATCCACCTGCTCCACGAGCCCTGGACCGCAGCAAGTGGCGACCTTACGCCAACGCTAAAGCCCCGCCGGGAACGTATAGCAGAAAAATTCCAAAAAGAAATTGATGCCCTCTACGAACAGGGTGCCGCCCTTCGGGGTTGATTGTTTGGCTTAAAAGAATGTTGGCAGACAGTCGTTTTTTTGCTGCTTTATTTCGCACATTTGCTTTCTGCCAATTATCTTTCGGATACCTAACCAAAACTTGCAGGACATTATGGACCATCCAACGAGGCTATTTGACTTCATACAGTACCAGCTCAAGCACAGTCCTCAGGACAAGGCTTACGGGTACCGCCAAAACGGGCAATGGGTGTACTACAGCACTCAGGAAACAGTGGATAAAGCCAATAAGGTCAGCCGGGGCTTGCTCAAGCTTGGGGTGAAACCAGGCGATAAAATTGCCATGGCGGTCTATCAAAACCGGCCGGAATGGGCGGTGCTGGACCTGGGCATACAGCAAATCGGGGCCATCAACGTGCCGGTCTACCCAACGATCAGCCCTGCGGAGTATGAGTACATCTTCAACGACGCAGAAGTGAAGTACGCCTTCGTGGGCAAAGATGACCTGTACGATAAGGTAAACACGGCCAAGGCTAATGTCCCTTCCCTCCTGGATATCTACACCTTTGACCGTCAGGATGGGCGGCCCTACTGGGAAGATATCTTCTCCGATGAAGGGCAGGCGGAAGTGGAAGCGATCATGGCTAAAATCAAGCCCAGCGAGCTGGCGACCATCATCTATACCTCAGGCACTACCGGTGAGCCCAAGGGCGTCATGCTGTCGCACCGCAATATCGTGAGCAACGTGATGGATGTGATGGACATCTTCCCGATAGACAATGAGCACAAAGTGCTGAGCTTCCTGCCATTGTGCCATATTTTCGAACGGGCTGCACTCTACGCCTATACTTTCCTGAGCGCGAGCATCACCTTTACCGGTACGGACAACCTCGGTGGGGACGAGGGCGACCTGAAAGCCGTGCAGCCGCACTTTTTTACTACAGTGCCCCGCCTGCTGGAAAAAGTCTACGAAAAAATCTACAACAAAGGCCTGGAACTAACGGGCGTAAAAAAATCCCTCTTCTTCTGGGCGCTCAGCCTGACGGAGGACTATGAATACGATAAATCCTACAGTGGCCTAAAAGCCATTAAAATGAAGATCGCCGATAAGCTGATTTTCAGCAAATGGCGGGAAGCGCTCGGCGGCAACGTCAGAGGTATCATTACCGGGGCAGCCCCCTGCCCGGTCAAAATGGCGAAGGTGTTCTCGGCTGCCGGCGTGCCGATCCGTGAAGGGTATGGGCTGACGGAGACTTCACCGGGCCTGGCTATCGGGCACTTCACACCGGGCGGAGGCATGTTGGGCACGATTGGGCCGGCTTTGAAGAGCGTGGAATTGCGCATTGACGACTCCGAAGGCACCTACAACCCCGGTGAGGGCGAAATCCTGGCCAAAGGGCCAAACGTGATGATGGGCTACTACAACAAGCCCGAAGCGACCGCCGAGGTCTTTAAAGATATTGACGGGGAGCGTTGGTTCCGTACCGGCGATGTAGGTACCCTGGTGCCTGGTCCGGGCGGCAAACCATTCCTGAAAATCACCGACCGCAAGAAAGAGCTGCTCAAGACCTCCGGTGGCAAGTACGTAGCGCCGGCACCGATCGAGAATAAGCTCAAGGAAGACTTCCTCGTGGAGCAGGTCATGGTGGTCGGTGAGCAGCGCAAATTTGTTTCTGCCATCATTCTGCCCGCCGAAGACGCACTCAAAGACTGGTGCGCCCGTCATGGGGTGGAGTGGAAAGGCATGCAGGACGCCGTACAGCAACCTGAAGTTATTGCCAAATACCAATCGATCATTGATCAGTACAATCCGAATTTCAGCAAAATAGAGCAGATCAAGAAGTTCTGCCTGATTGCAGCTTCCTGGGAGCCCAGCCGTACAGACGGTACAGCTGCTGAACTGACGCCAACGATGAAGCTCAAGCGGCGGGTCATCCGTGACAAGTACCAGCAAGACATCGAAGCCATCTACGCGGAAGGGTAGCTAAACAAAGCAGCAACCCAGCCATTTGGATAGTAAAAACCTTCGAATGGCTGACCTCACTAAACAACTCCAGCATTTGCTAAAGCAGGGCGCGGAGCTTTTTCATCCCAGTGGAAAAGCTCCGTTGCTTTTTGCGGAAGCAACTGAAGACTGGAAGGAATTCTCAACACTAACGCCCGAAAAAGAAGGCCTGCAGCAAAACCACTATCAGATTACAGCTGCCGATTTTGATAAACCTACCGGGAAATTGTACGTGGCGTATAGCAAAACCGATTACCTACAGGTGCGGCCGGTGCCCTTCGAAGCACTTAAAAGCCACCGGCAGCTTTTGGAGCAATGGTACCTTTTGCTTACCCGGGAGAAACTGCCGCAGCAGGCACAAGTGGAGCAATGGCCTATTCAGCAAGACCATTGCCTGCAACGCGTGGTCTTGGACGACTTGTTTCAGGATTGCTGGTACAACCATCTCAACCGGTCTAAGCCAGCCTATCGTCAGTTAGACAATCTGCAGCTTGGGCAGAGTTTGCAACTTTTGAGCCGGATGGAGCGGGAAGGAGAGCCGTTGGTCGCAGCGTTAAATGTCAGCAGCCTGACGTTTCGCGGAAAAATATAAAGCGAGCCCCGCAGCGAACCGAATGGCTTAAACGATTATTCTAATGGTGTTCAATTCGCCCGTTTCTCCTTTGCTGTCAAAAGAGTTTGGGGTTGAAAAAGATTTCATTTCGGACAGTATGACAAAATGATTAATTTAGCAACCTGAAATTCGAAGCCGAGCCTGTTTTGTCGGCAGTTTGATACTACGCACTGAAGTTTTCCGAAAGCCCCATCAACCAAAATCAGACTTGGATTAGCCCGCTCCGGCGGTCTTTATATCGTATGTTTAAAACGCTTTAGTAATCAAAATTGCTTCTATGAAAATTTTTACGACTACAATCCTTTCCCTGTTCCTGGCCCTCACTATGGCCAATGCGCAGGTAGTTTATGTCAACTCACCGGCTGAGCTGGTGGGGGGGTACACCTTTGGCACGGGTGACTTCGGTACGCAGCTTACGGATACTGTGATCACTGCTGATGCGGTATTCGTAGATGACGGCAGTGGTGAGACGGCTACTCAGGGCTGTGGCGCTGCTGTAAACGGTGCCGAGCTGGAAGGCAAAATCGCACTGGTGGACCGCGGTAGCTGCCAGTTTGGTACAAAGTGCCTGAACGCTGAAATGGCAGGTGCCATTGGTGTCATCATCTTTAATAATCAGCCGGGTGTTGGTGTCATCAACATGGCAGGTGGTAATGACGGAGGCATGGTGACTGTGCCTGTGGCTATGCTGGACTACGAAGCTGGTCAGGCCATCCGTACTGCTCTGGAGAGTGGTGCGGTGAACATCACAATGGGTAACCTGGTACTGCCAAACGATATCGGTGCAGGTGCACCAAACGTAATGGTAGCCCCATACGGTGTGGTGCCTATTGATCAGGTGACTGCTGAGAACTTTACGTTCGTACCTGGTGCAAATATGGTGAATAACGGCTCCAATGCTGCTTCTAATCTCAACGTATCGGCTACGATCGAGTACGCAGAGCTTGACGGCTCTAACCCAACGGAAGTGTACAGCGAAGCAGGTATGCTGGATGAAACCATTGATCCGGACTCTACTTCCAGCCTGCTGACGCTTGCTGGATTTACGCCTGCCAACGGTATTGGTCGTTATACCACTACTTACCAGGTGGCTAGTGATAGCACAGATCAGCTTAATTTTGACAACTCCGTTACCACTACATTCGCAGTGACCGATTCAATCTACTGCAAAGGTGGATGGGACTTTGCTGCTGGTCGTCCTAATGTGACAATCTACTACTCTGTTGGTGGGGGTGGTGTATTTGAGATGATTTCCTCCTTCAAATTCCCGAACGGCAGCGGATTGCGTATTGATACGATAATCGTCGATGTACTTTCTCCATCTGGTTCCACACTGGCTGGCGAGCCGTTCGAAGCTTATGTATATGAGTGGAACGATGCTGATGAGGATGGGCTCATTGCAAATACCGAAGTGCTGACTGTGGGTGTATCTACCGTTGCCTTCCCAGACACTTTCCCAGACCAGGTTGGCGAACTGACATTGCCTATCATTGACTTTAACACCTTCTCTGAGCCAGGCCCGGTTGTTAATCCAGATGCAACTTCTTACTTCGTTGGCATCCGTTACACTGGAGAAGGTCAGGCCTTCATTGGTGTGGATGAGAGCTACAGCCATCAACAGTACATTGAATTCCTGACTGCTAATGAAGCATTGACAGATGCAGACTTCCCTTACTTCGTAGTTAGTTCCTTCGATCCGGGTAATAACTCCCCTGACTTTGAGACAGCAGGTTTGTTTACAGATGTATTTGCAGGTTTGGCGCTGGCCATCAAAACCGCTCCAATCGCCAGCAGCACAGAGGACGTGGTCGGTGCAGAAACCTTTGAGATGGACATCTTCCCGAACCCAACTGCGGAGAAGCTGACTACCAATCTTACTTTCAAGGAGAGCACAAGCTTCGTAGAGTACAACATCACTTCTGCTAACGGACAGGTGCTGTTGCGTCAGCGCGACAGCAGTGTAGGTGAGCGCGAGCAGGCAGAGTTCAATGTAGAGGCACTGCCTGCCGGTCAGTACTTCCTGATGATCCGCACAGAGCAGGGTATTCAGACGATGCCATTTGTGAAGAAGTAATCTACTGCCAAGTAGTGTATAACTAAAAACCCGAATGGGTTTTCCATTCAATCAGGCGCCCCGCTGGAGTTTTCCGGTGGGGCGCTTGTCGTTAATTTGCGCGTATCCCTCGAAAGGATTAGGGGCTTCTAAGCGAGAAAACTTATTTTAAGGCATTAATTCTAATAAACCACACCTTATCCATGAATGCACACGAGATAGATTTTCAGATCTTCGGTGAAGAAATGCAGTACGTTGAGATTGAGCTTGACCCCTATGAAACGGTCATCGCAGAAGCTGGCAGCTTTATGATGATGGACGACAGCATCGAGATGGCCACCATCTTTGGCGATGGCAGCCACCGGGAAGAAAATTCCGGGCTTTGGGGCAAAGTCCTTTCAGCAGGAAAGCGCCTGATTACCGGGGAGAGCCTGTTTATGACGGCATTTACGCATGCCGGGACCGGGAAGAAGCGTGTTTCTTTTGCTTCGCCCTACCCCGGGCGGATTATCCCCCTCGACCTGTCAGAGCACGGCGGCAAAGTCATCTGTCAGAAGGATGCTTTCCTTTGCGCTGCCAAAGGGGTGTCTGTCGGTATTGAGTTTTCCAAGCGCCTGGGGCGTGGCTTCTTCGGGGGTGAAGGCTTCATCATGCAAAAGCTGGAAGGCGATGGCTTATCCTTCCTGCATGCCGGAGGTACCGTTACCCGCAAAGAGCTGGCCATAGGCGAAACGCTGCGGGTAGACACCGGTTGCCTCGTGGGCTTCACGCAGGATGTAGACTATGATATTGAGATGGTGCGCGGTGTGCGCAACGCTATTTTTGGTGGCGAGGGCCTGTTTTATGCCCGCCTTCAGGGCCCGGGCAGCGTTTGGGTACAATCCCTGCCATTTAGCCGCCTGGCTGACCGCGTCCTGCGGGCGTCCAAACACTACGGTGGTGGCAAAAAGGGCGAAGGCAGTGTACTCGGCGGCCTTGGCGACCTGCTCGACGGGGACGGCTGGTAAGCACAAAAAAAATAAGTCACCGCTGCAAACAAAAATTCGAACACGCTGTTTATTGGTAGTTTTACTATCGATTCGAGTTGAATTACTCAAAAGATAGTGACAAGAATTTCTGTTGTAGTTCATTCCGGTTATCCACTGGAATTGAATTTACATGGTGACTGAGGCTTTTGGAGGAGAGGCATTGCCTCTCCTTTTTTATTGTTTTTTTTTGATAGCTTTTCTATCGGTTTTATGGTCTTGTGCGCTCCGGGGCTTTTCAACCAGCGAATGGTATTGTAACGTCTGATTTTTTGCGATGATTACAAGCAGGTCAGGTTTGTATGATCCTGCCGACAGACGACAGTGATTTTCAGCACCAACCTCCTTCCATCAAAGCTTTACTTTTGCCGGGTAAGCGTTTTGCACATCGATTAAGCAGCAAAAATGCATAACATACTTAAGTTTGATTTCTCCAATATCAAGGGAGATTTCTTCGGGGGGCTTACAGCAGGCATCGTAGCCCTGCCTCTGGCGCTGGCGTTTGGGGCTCAGACTCCTCTCGGCGCAATGGCTGGTCTGTACGGTGCAATCGTTATAGGCATACTGGCAGCATTATTTGGGGGTACGCCCACTCAGATCAGCGGCCCTACCGCTCCGATGACGGTGGTGTCTACGGCAGTCATTTCCAGCGCCATTCTGGAAGCTGGCGTCTCTACGGTGGAGGAAGCATTGCCCTTTATTCTGGCTACTTTTTTTCTGGCCGGGCTGATTGAGGCTGTGTTTGGCATACTACGGTTGGG
This sequence comes from Phaeodactylibacter xiamenensis, assembly GCF_000759025.1. GTDB lineage: Bacteria > Bacteroidota > Bacteroidia > Chitinophagales > Saprospiraceae > Phaeodactylibacter > Phaeodactylibacter xiamenensis. The sequence goes on from NZ_JPOS01000018.1 coordinate 381,732, forward strand.
GCGGTATATACGGTACATTCCCTACCCGGTGGTATCCGGCTTTATGAGTGGAATCGGGGTGATCATTATTATCACGCAGCTGTTTCCGGCTCTGGGATATAATCCGTCAGCAGATGAGGTACTGGTAGAGCAGCTTATGCCACATGCTGAAGAACAAATCCTGGAGGGCATACTCCGTCAGGAAGAATCCGAAGGGCTGCTCAGCGGAGTGATGAGCAAGGAAGACCTGGATGAGACTTCCCGGCGTGCTCAGGCGATTACGCCTCAGGAAATTCGGGCGGAAGCAAAACTGCTGGCAGCAAGGGAGGCGAGCGGTACGGTGGGTACTATCAACAACCTGCACCGGCCTTTCAGCAATCCCGGGCTCATCAACGGGTTCAACCTTGGTCTGACCCTACTTACGGTCATCATCATTTTTGGCTTTAAGCGTATTACGACCACGGTGCCCAGTTCGCTGGCTGCCTTGCTGGTGCTGACACCTTTAGCCTATTTTTTGCTGCCCGGTCAGGTGCCAGTAATCGGGGCGGTTGAAAGCGGGCTGCCGCCCATCCACCTGGGCTTCTTTTCCGTTTATGCGGATATGGGCATGCTGGGTACTATTCTGCAGTTCGCCATAACTCTGGCGGCGCTGGGGGCATTGGATTCTCTGCTTACCTCCGTAGTGGCGGACAATATCACCAAGACAAAGCACGATAGTGATCAGGAGCTCATCGGGCAGGGGCTGGGCAATATGGGGGCTGCGCTGTTTGCAGGCCTGCCGGGTGCAGGGGCTACCATGCGCACTGTGATCAATGCCCAGTCGGGTGGGAAGACAAAAATCTCCGGTGCTATTGCCGGGCTTTTCCTTCTGGCTGTTTTACTGGGGCTTGGCCAGGTGGTGGCTTACATTCCCAGTGCAGTACTTGCAGGTATTCTCATTGCTGTAGGCATTGGGATTATTGATTACAAAGGGCTTCGGCACCTGCGGAGCGTCCCCCGCTCTGATGCTCTCATTATGGTCTCTGTGTTGTTGCTGACGGTATTTGTAGACCTGCTTGTGGCGGTTGCTGCCGGCATGATACTTGCCGCTTTGCTCTTTATGAAGAAAATTGCAGACGTTGTAGAGCATAAAATGAACTCTGCCCCTTTGCATGCGTTTGGTCCTGAGGTACCCTGGAAAGATGAAGCGCCCCATATTGGAAAATTGGGGGACTCGGTATACATCAGGCACTTTGACGGGCCGATCTTTTTTGGTTTTGTTGACCGCTTCCAGGAGATCATGCAGGCCCTGCCCGGTATTAGAGTAGTCGTCATGCGCATGGAGCGGGTGCCTTACATGGACCAATCGGGCCTGTATGCGATGGATGATGCGATCCGTAGCTTACGGGAGGAAGGCATCGTAGTGGCCTTCTCCGGGTTACAGGATCAGCCTCTGCTTATGCTGGAACGGATCAACGTGATTCCGGGCCTTATCAACGAAAGTTATATTTTTAAAGATTTTGAATCCTGCCTTTGCTGGCTGAAGCCTTACCTTGAGCAGGAAAAACTCGGCGACCTGGCTGAAGAACAGGACAGGCAGCCCTGAAAGCACAATTACACAGGTGGTTGACCACACCTACAAAAACTGCAATAGCGATGTCAATTTTCATTCAGATGCAGCTCAACGAAAGGTTGTATCTCAAAAACCCGCAGGACACCAAGCTGGGCAAAAAGATCATTCAGTACAGCATTATCCTGATTGATGAGATCGGGTTTGAGGCTTTTACCTTCAAAAAGCTGGCAGAGCGGATCAACTCCACAGAGGCATCCGTTTACCGCTACTTTGAGAATAAGCACCGCTTGTTGGTCTACCTGCTGTGCTGGTATTGGGAGTGGATGAAGTTCCACATCGATTACAATACTATGAATATTGAAGACCCGAAGCAGAAACTGAAAATTGCCATCTCCGCTATCGTGGATACCTCCCGCCGAAATACCTCCATTCAGTTTGTGGATGAAGACGTGCTGCACCGCATCGTAGTAGCAGAAGCCACCAAGGCATACCACACCAAACAGGTGGACGAAGAAAATAAGGAGGGCTTTTTCCTGACCTATAAAAGCCTGGCCAAGCGCATCGCAAAAATCATCAAAGAAGTCAATCCCAACTACCCTTACCCCCGAGCACTGGCCAGCACCCTGCTGGAAATGGCGAACAACCACATCTACTTCGCCCAGCACCTGCCCTCCCTCACGGACATCGAAGTGAAGGAGGGGGACCTGAGCCAGGTCGAGGAATTACTGGAAGACTTCGCTTTCGGGCTGTTGATCAGAGATTAATCAAACATCTTCGTTTGCCCATCGTCTTCCACATCAAAGTCGATGCTGTCCCCCGGCTTGAGTTTTTCCCCACCGTCGTCCTTTGAGGAGGCAGCCGTTTCTTTTTTCAGAGGACTCACGGACAGCAGGCGCTGATCGGCGACTTTGTTGCCCATGGCGCGCCAGCCTTTGACGTCAATAAAATCCTCAATGTCGAGCTCCTGGTCAATTTTCTGGCTGCCCTCTTTGATCTGATATTGGATAGCGGCGCCCGGTTCAGGTGAAGCGAACAACAGCTTGCTCTTCTTGTGCTCCGTGATGAACAGGAAGCGCTGATTGGTAGAGGTGGTCTCCACCTGAAAGCGCTTGGCCACGGACCAGCCGCGTTCGCCCTCGTAGTAGACCGCGCTAATGACAGCATCCGGGTCAAACTTGCCGATGGAAACAATCTCTTTTGGCTCAAATTTTTTATTGAGGTCGAGCTCTATCACTTCGTAAGCCCCTTCCTTGTAAATGGCAAAGAGGTGGTCGCCGGAGCTGAACTCGCCCAGAAGCAGCCCCCGCTCATCGGTATTCAGCCGGCCGCTGACTTCATCCATCCATATTTTGATTGCGCCAAGCGTTGATTCTCCCTCTTCTTTCAGGGAAACCTTACGTACGGGGTACTTGGTTACAGTATTACCTTTGGAGCTTCGCCCTTTGATCTCCAGCTCACTGAAGTCATAATCAAAGACCTTATTGCGCGCCCGGCTGCCCTGTGTGAGCTGCACGGTGACGACTTCGGCTTCTCCGTTTGGATTGGCGGTGAAATACAGCGGTTTTGAACCGTTTTCACCGGTGGTCATGTCGTACTCCCGGTCACGGGTAATGGACTGTACCTGAAAGCGCTTGGCGAACGTCCGCCCGGTCTTACCGTCTACGTATATGGCGTTGTAAGTGGTCCGGTCATCGCCCTTCTTCCAGACGTCGATGTGGATGATATCCTTGCCGGCAAAGACTTTATCCGCAATCCGGGATACTTGATATTTACCATCTTTTCGGAAGACGATGATATCCGCAATATCCGAGCATTCGCAGACAAATTCGTCCTTCTTCAGGCCCGTGCCGAAGAAGCCCTCCTTCCGGTCCACATACAGCTTGGCATTTTTGGCCACCACTTCTGTCGCTTCGATGTTCTCAAAGGTGGTAATGATGGTGCGCCGCTCTTTGCCTTTGCCGAATTTCTGCAGCAGGTTTTCGTAGTAGGCAATGGCGTAGTCCGTGAGGTTGTCCAGGTGGTGCTGTACCTCTTTGAGCTCCTCTTCCAGCTTTTTGATTTGTTCCTCGGCTTTGAAGGTATTGTATTTGGAAATCCGCTTGATCCGGATTTCGGTCAGGCGCACGAGATCGTCCTCTGTGATGTCCCGCAGGAGTTCCAGCCGGTCGTCGTTTTTCTTTGGCTTTTCGCCGGGGACACGCACATACTTCCGCAGGCCGCTGTCTACCGCTTCAAGAACGGCCTCCCAGGTTTCGCACTGCTCGATGTCCCGGTAGATGCGGTTTTCGATGAAGATCTTTTCCAGGCTGGCGAAGTGCAGTTTTTCCAGCAGCTCCGCCTTGCGGATTTCCAGTTCCCGCTTCAGCAGGGCTTTGGTTTGCTGCGTGCAAATATCCAGGATGTCCTCCACGGTCATGAAGTGGGGCTTGTCCTCAATGATCACACAGGCGTTTGGGGAAATGGATATTTCACAGTTGGTAAAGGCGTAAAGCGCATCGATGGTGAGGTCAGGAGAAACGCCGCTGCCGAGTTCGACCAGCACTTCCACATGCTCGGCGGTGTTGTCCACCACCTTTTTGATCTTAATTTTGCCCTTGTCGTTAGCTTTGAGGATGCTGTCAATAAGGGACTGTGTAGTCGTGGCGTAAGGCAGCTCCCGAATAGCGAGGGTACTCTTGTCCACCGCTTCGATTTTGGCTCTGACTTTAACCCGGCCGCCCCGTTTGCCGCTCCTGTAGTCCGATACATCTATCATGCCGCCGGTTTGGAAATCGGGGTAGATTTTGACCCTCTTCCCCTGCAGCAGCTTGATGGAAGCCTTGATGAGCTCGTTGAAGTTGTGCGGCAGGATTTTAGTGGAAAGCCCCACGGCAATACCATCAGCACCCTGTGCCAGGAGCATGGGGAACTTCATCGGCAGCCCGATCGGTTCCTTCTTTCGGCCATCGTAGCTCAGCTGCCAGTCAGTGGTCTGAGGGTTGAAGGCCACCTCCAGTGCAAACTTGGTCAGGCGCGCCTCAATGTAACGGGGAGCGGCTGCGCTGTCGCCGGTACGCACATCGCCCCAGTTGCCCTGCGGGTCAATGAGCAGGTCCTTTTGCCCGAGATTGACCAGGGCATCGCCAATGGCAGCATCTCCGTGCGGGTGGTACTGCATGGTCTGCCCGATGATGTTCGCGACTTTGTGGTAACGCCCGTCGTGCATTTCCCGCATAGCGTGGAGTATCCGCCGCTGTACGGGCTTCAATCCGTCAATAATGCCGGGTACGGCGCGCTCCAGAATAACGTAGGAAGCATAGTCCAGGAAGTAATCCTCATACATCCCCTTAAGGGTGATGATGTTCTCCTGACCGTTCTGTTCAGCTGTCTCACTCATATTTTGACTGGCTTATTGCCTGTATGTATTTTCCTCAAAAGTACAAAAATACCGCCAAAAAAATAAACAAAAAATTTACATAAAAACATATTTAAAACAAATTTAAATTCCACAGGCTCGCAAAAGGCGGCAGAAATTGATGCAGCGGGCAGCGGATCCGATCTGCAAAGCGTTCTTAGCTGTAGGTTAGCTACACTACGCCTGAATATTTGAAATATACGTCATCATCTGCCTCTATTTAGCACAAGAAAAGACAAAGTGTTCGCGCTTTCCCGGTTGTATCTTTTGCTGAATTAGGGTAATTTGGGCTAATTGAACATACATGGATATCGCTTTGCCCTTAGAAAACAATGAGAAAGGCTTAATACAGGCCTGCGTTCGCCGGGAGCGCTGGGCTCAGAAGGTGCTGTACGAAGAGTACTACAGCCGGATGATGGGCGTATGCCTCCGTTATGCTACCGATGAGGAAGAAGCACTTGATATCCTGCACGAAGGGTTCATCAAAGTTTTCCGCCACATCGGCAAGTATAAGCCGGGGACTTCACTTTCTGCATGGATTAGGCGCATTATGGTCAACACGGCGATTGACTATTTCCGTAAAAACAGCCGCCGCCGCACTGAGGACATGGACGAGGCGTATGACATCAGTACCAATGACCCGGATGCGATCAGCCGCTGCTCGGAACAGGAAATACTTGAAGCCATTCAGGAGCTTACGCCTTCCTACCGTGCTGTTTTCAACTTGTATGTGATCGAAGGGTACGCACACAAGGAAATTGCGGAGCTACTTGACATAACAGAAAGCACTTCCAGGTCGAACCTGGTAAAAGCTCGGTCAAAACTGAAAGAAATACTGAGCGAACGACTATAGAGGATATGAAGAAAAGAGAAGATCACCAGTTTGATGAGCAAATCCGCCAGAAGATGACCAATCTCCGGCCTGAAACCGGTGCGCCAGATTGGTCGGCTTTTGAGGAGCAGCTCGATGCGGCGGAGGCCCTTGATGCAGGCCCGGCAGAAGCAGACCCACGTGAGGTGGATGAGGTGATCTTTGGCAAGATGCATCAGTATGAGGTGCCCTACGAGCCAGCCCATTGGCTCAGAATGGAAGCGATGCTTAATGAGTGGTTTACCTGGCCACAGTACGTGCTGCGCTATAAGACGATGGAACTGGCGCTTTTCCTGCTACTTTTCATCACCTGCTGGCAGTACCTGCCGAAACTGGGTGCACCGGTCGCGGGCAGTCAGCCTGCCGGTCAGTCTGATTACACCGAGGTTGCCACCGATCATCAGTCCATAAATGTAACACCTGCCGAAATACAGGAGCCCTCTACAGATAACGCAACGCCTGGCCCGAACCGGTTGGCAGAAGAAGAGGGGCAACCATCCCGGGAGGTAGACAAGTACAGCAACAACCTGCTAACGGCAAGCGCGTTGCCCGAACCGGCCAAAGAAGCCCCTGGACAAGCTTTAACAGGCGTGAAAAACCAAGTCTGGGCTCCCATGCCCCCGCTTTTGGGTTCAGAACGCCCGAAGAGCCTACGCTCCAATACCATGGCAGAGACTTCAGAGTTGCCGGTCTCTTCCCTCATGAGCCCTGTGGCTGCAATGGAAGAAGGCCCTCCGTTCGGTTTGGCTGCCTCTGCCTTGCTTCCGGGATTGCCCTTTGAAACCCTGGCTGTGCCTGAAGCTGATTTGGGAGACACCAAGGTCAGGCGCATAAAGAAGCGCCCTGCTTTACTGGTCGGTATGTTTGGCAGTGCGGATTACAACCACATCCTGGTACCGGCAAGCTCCGAAAAACGATTGACGGAAAGCCTGGAACGGGCAGCAATAGGATATGGAGGAGGCTTATCTCTTAGTGCTGATTTCGGCCGTCTGGAGGTTGAAACCGGAGCCATTTACGCCGCGCGTTACTATCCGGTGGGTATTGTTTACGTAAGGGGTAGCCTGCTGTCGGGGCTGCGTGGGGACGAGCTGCGCACTACAGAGCTGAATATGCTTAGCATTCCGCTGCATGTTCGCTATGATTACTTCCAGCATAACAAATGGCGTGCTTACGTCTTGGGCGGCGGTTCTGTACAGGTCGCTTTCCAAACCAATTACTATACAGCAGAAGCGCCTCAGTTTGACTTCCTGCCGGCTATGCCGCCACCGGTGACTGATGGGCCGGCGGGTGGTGAGTCTGAAATTGACCGCATCCGGCGCAATGGGCAGGGGTGGTTTGAAGGAGGCAGCTTTAAGGATAATGCCTATCTGACGGTCAATTTCGGCTTTGGAGCCGAACGCTACTTCTCAGAGCGGTGGAGCCTTTTTGTGCAGCCGGTTTATCAGCATTCCGTACACTATTTCAAGAATATTGATGGCCTGGGGCCAAACAACGACCGGATTAATTCGCTGTCGGTTCTGATTGGCACCCGTGTACGCCTGAAGTAGCTCGGGGCATTTTGCGATGACTGGCCACTAATTTCCTTCCTTCAACCGGAATCCAACCCCGTGAATGTTCTCAATTTTGAGCTGCGTATCCTTGCGCAGGTATTTACGTAGGCGGGAGATAAACACATCAAGACTGCGCCCCAGGAAGTAGTCATCTTCGCCCCACAGTTTTTTCAGGATATCGGAGCGGCGGATCACCTGATTGCGCTGCTCTGCAAAAAGCCTGAGCAGGTCTGCCTCTTTTTGTGTAAGCTGCCGCGGCTCCCCATCCCCTTTGAGCAGCAGGTTTTGGTAATCGAACCGGAACTGCCCCAATGCATACTCTGAAGCATTATCCGGCAGCGTTATCTGACTGCGCCTCAGAAAAATTTCGACCTTAAGCAGGAGTTCTTCAATACTGAATGGCTTGGTAATGTAATCATCAGCGCCCAGGCGCAGCCCTTTGAGCCGGTCTTCTTTCAGCGATTTGGCAGTCAGGAATAAAATCGGGGTGTGGGTGTCCTGCTCGCGGATACGACGAGCAATGGCAAAACCGTCGATGTCCGGCAGCATCACATCCAGAATGTAGAGGTCTATGTCAGGCGTTTGGGCATCGATCAGGTGCAGGGCTTCCTTTCCGGTCGCACAATGGGTGATCTGATACCCCTGAAGCTCCAGGTTGTCGCGGGTCACAAAGCTCAGGCTTTCGTCATCTTCAACGTACAGAAGGTGTGCTTTCATAAATGCAATTGGCTTTTAGGCATTGGTCAGCCGGGTGGCAGTCTTGCGAAGATACTTAGAAAAATAGGTACGAAGTTGATACCACCAGCTTTGGAAGCCTGGCTGCAGAACAGGAATGTGCAAATAAACGCTAGTGCCTTCGCCCGGGGTACTCTCCATATCCAACTGCCAGCCCTGAGCATCACAGATGCTTTTTACATAGTACAGCCCAAGCCCAAAACCTTTGACTTTGTGGACGTTGCCGGTGGGTACGCGATAAAATTTGCTAAAGATTCGGCTCATATGCTCTTTGGAAATCCCCACACCTTTATCTTCGATCTTAATGGTAACCTGCTGATCGGAGGCATAGGCCGACAGACGGATTACCGGCCGTTCGCAGCAGTACTTGATCGCGTTATCAAGCAGGTTGTGGAGGATATTTGTAAAGTGGAGGCGGTCAGCTTCAATATGAATATCTCCGAGCCGGATGTCGCTTTCCAGCGTGCCGCCCTGCTTTTCTGCCTGTACCGCCGTGCTGTTGACGATGGCATTTAGGGTTTCTGCAACGGGAAACTGCTCCAGTTTGAGCTCAAAGTTCCCCTGCTCGATCCGGGCCAGCTGCAAGACCTTCTCCACCTGGCTGTTGAGGCGTTTGTTTTGCTCCTTGATGATGGTGGCATAGCGCAGCAGGCGCGGGTTGTTTTGCACCTCAGGGGCGTTTTGGAACACATCTGCCGAAATTTTTATGGTGGAAATAGGGGTCTTGAACTCGTGTGTCATATTGTTGATAAAGTCCTTCTGCAGTTCAGACAGCCGCTTTTGCCGCAGCATGATATACATGGAGTAGGCAAAAAAGATCAGGACGATCATCAGGATGGCTGAGAAGAAAATGGAAAGCTGCATTTTGCCCAGCAGATAGCCGGACCGGTTGGGGAATTTAACGCTGAAGTAATAGGTGAACTTATCGTCCTTGGGCAGGTCGCCAAGCTCGGTCAGGTCCGTCTGTTTGCCAGGGTTGAAACTGCAGTAGTTGCCATACATCATCTCATTGGTCGTACAATCGTAAACGGCGTATTCAAAATCGACGTAAAGGGCCAGGCGCTCAAACTCTTTTTGCAGAAAGTACTCCAGGTGGTCGTCGTCGATTTCGCTATCGATATTGACGACATAGTAGTTGGTCGTGCGCTGATTGACGATATTGCGGGGCGGCAGATCGCCCCCGCTCAGGTCAGCCAGCCCGCAGGCCGTACGGTAAAGCGCAAGGCTTGCTTTTTTGCTGAACTCCTCCTCGTTTATATTCCAGGTATTGATCACCCAATAGGCTTGCATGCCAATGATGCCGGCAATGGCGATGGCGCCCAAAAGGATGACCCGGAAGATCAGGCTGTTCTTCATAGATGGTGGCTAAAATAAAATCCTGTACAAGTTACCAGTCCGGTAGGGGATAAAAAAACGCTTAACAGCTCTTTAACAAACCCGGGCGGGTTCAGTTCCGTACGGCAGAGGAGGCATAATGTCCGGAGAAAAGCTATGGATAATTCCAGTCAGTGCGCTACCTTTGTAAGAACTGTGAATAAGGTGCTCCACATATCGACCCGTTTTCTGCTTGTTAGCCTGCTGTCAGTGCTGATAGCTAAAGGTGCTTTTGCGCAAGCCAACCCCTTTGACCTGACGCCACGGCTCTCTGCCCAGGTAGGGGCAGATACCCTGACAAGTGTTGTGCCGGTGACCGGCAACCCCTTCGATATAGTGCCCACCAGCCCCGAAGAGCAGGCCGTTGAACCGGTGTTGCCTCCTCCTGATGCAGGTTTTTCTTCCAAGCCGGTTGTGACGATTGACAGCCGTTTTAACCGGGTTGTTTTTATTACGACCGTTGCAAGCCTGTTGCTGCTCACCGTTTTGATAACGCTCTTCCGGGCGCAGTTGGGCCGGGCATACCGGGCATTTCTAAATGATAATTTGCTCAACCAGCTACAGCGGGAAAGAGAAGGGGGCGGCGGCCTGCCGTATTACCTTTTCTACGCGCTTTTCATGCTGTCTGCCGGCTTTTTCGTTTTTCTTTTGACGGAGTACTTTGAGGTCCCGGTTGCGGTAGCGCCCTGGCGTAGCCTGCTGATGTGCGTGCTGGGCATTGCTGTGTTTTGGATGGGCAAGCACCTGCTGCTGACTTACATTCGTGTGGTGTTTCCCGTAGAAAAGGAAGTCCGGATCTACAACATGACGATTGTGGTCTTCAATCTGATCCTGGGTATCGCCCTCATCATTGGCAACGGGCTCTTTGCCTACGGGCCCGACAGCCTGAAAATGCCTATACTTTATCTGATTTTTGCAGTCATTGCCGGCGTTTATTTATTCATGTTTTTACGTAGCCTGTTTTCTGCCGGCCGCTTTCTCTCCTTTCATAAGTTTCACTTTTTGTTGTATATTTGCACCGTTGAAATCGCTCCTGTCCTGATCTTGGTAAAAGGATTAACAACTTCCTAATTTAAAAACCTCGTTCAGGAACTGTGCTACAGCTTGCTTTAGATCAAACGCACAGTGGGCAAAACCCAAAAATTGTTGTTGCATGGCAGCAAATGGCAAAGTACAAGAAGAGACTTACAAGCCGGTAAAAACCATCCTGATATCCCAGCCTAAGCCGGAGCGATCTCCCTACTATGATTTAGAACAGAAATACGGACTGACCATCGACTGGCGGCCGTTCATTCATGTAGAGGGCGTCTCGGCTAAGGAGTTCCGCAAAGCCAAAATAAAACCTAATGAGTATACTGCGGTGATCCTGACCAGCAAAAATGCGATCGATCACTACTTCCGTATTTGCGAAGAGATGCGGATCAAGGTCTCACAGGACATGAAGTACTTCTGCCTTTCTGAGGCAATAGCGAATTACCTGCAGAAGTTCATCGTCTATCGCAAACGAAAAGTTTTTGTGGGCAAGCGCACCATTCAGGACCTGGCACCTGCCCTGAAGAAGCATAAAAAAGAAAAGTTCCTGCTGCCTTGCTCCAATTTAGGGGCTAAGCAGGTCAGTTCGTATTTGAAGGAAAACAGCTTCGACTGGCAGGATGCGATGATGTACCAAACGGTCAGCAGCGATTTGTCTGACCTCAGCGATGTGACCTACGATGTCCTCGTGTTCTTTAGCCCGCTTGGCATCAAATCGCTCTACGAAAACTTCCCGGATTTCAAGCAGAACGATACCCGCATGGCAGTCTTTGGCAATTCCACCAGCAAGGAGGTAGAAAAGCAGGGCCTGACCATCAATATCAAAGTACCTGCACCGGGCATCACCTCCATGGCTACCGCTCTGGAGAAGTATCTGGAAATTTCCAATAAAGACCTTTAATCATAAAGGCTTTTCCCTGATCGGAAAAAACGCTGAACAGCCCCAAAGCATAACTTGTGTTTTGGGGCTGTGCTGTTGCGCAACTATTCAATGCCCTTCAGAGTTAAATGGATATGCAGCATTCATTTATTCAGGCGATCGCAGAGCAGCTCAGGCATCCGTTGCCCGGGCAGGAGGCGCAGTTTCGTATGGCGCATGTTGTACGGCAGCAGGCGGTGACGCCACCTCAGGGGGCCCGGCAGGCCGGCGTTATGGCTTTGTTTTATCCTCATCAGTCCGACTGGCACCTGGTTTTTATCGAACGGCAGCCCCACCACGGGCACGACCGGCATGCGGGGCAGATTAGCTTCCCGGGCGGGAAGTTTGAAGACTCGGATGCCTCTTTGGAGGAAACAGCGCTGCGGGAAACCGAGGAAGAGGTGGGCGTCCCTGTTGGTACAATTGAAGTCCTGGGCAAGCTGACGGAGCTGTATATCCCGGTCAGCAATTTTCAGGTGCACCCCTATGTAGGCTTCACGGATAGCCGCCCGGCATTTGTGCCGGATGTCGAGGAGGTGCGCACCATCCTGGAAGTCCCATTCAGGCATCTGTCCAATCCTGCCACCCGCCGCAAAACGAACCTGCAACTGGCGGCTAACATTACGCTCAAGGGCGTACCTTATTTTGATGTGGAGGGCAAAATCCTATGGGGCGCTACGGCTATGATGGTTAGTGAATTGCTGGCAGTAGCCGAACGTTCAGGGCTGGTATCGTCCTGATGGCTTACACCCTTTCTGATTAAGGCTAAAATCCTTCAAAAACGGTGACTCCCGAATTGGTGAACCTGTGTTTGCCACATGGGTTACTAATTGGACAACACCCGATAAACCATCAGGCCTAACAGCAGTAGAATGAGGATAACGAAGAACCCGGAAGCCGCATCATCAAAAAGCCGTTCCACCGTGTCCATGTACTTGGACCCAAAGTATATGCCCGCCCCTAGAATGACGGTGCCCATAAAGATTTGTTTTGCCCTCATAGTGGATTAAAGAAAGTCATAGCTGTCATCAGCTGCTGGTTTGGAGCGATTGCCGTCCACATTTTCGAAGCTCCAGTCGTATTGTTGCAGTTCGCTCAGGCAATGGGTCAGCAAGTCGATGCAGTGCCTGATGTCAGCCTTGTTGGCCATTTCGATGGTTTGGTGCATATTGCGGAGCGGGATGGAAATGGCACCTGCTATCGCTCCTTTCTTGCCGTAGCGCTGAACACCGGCCGTATCGGTACCTCCTGCAGGCAGTACTTCGGGTTGCCAGGGGATGTCGTGCGCATCAGCCGTCTTTTTCATGTAATTGACCATGCGGTAGTCGCAGATGGTCATGCCATCCAAAATCTTAATAGCGGCACCCTTGCCAAGGCTTGTGACGTATTCATGCGCTTGGGCACCGGGCACATCAAAGGCGATGGTCACGTCAAGCCCAAACCCGAAATCAGGATCAATCAGGTGGGCGGAAGAGATGGCGCCGCGCAGCCCGACTTCTTCCTGTACGGTGAACACACCATAAATATCGTAAGGTACGGTTTGGTCTTTCAGCGCCCGCAGGGTTTCCAGCAGGATAAACACTGATACCCGGTTGTCCATGGATTTACTGTTGACACAATTGCCCATCTCAATGAGCTCCCGCTCCCGGGTGATGGAGTCGCCGACCGCAACATACTTTACCACTTCATCCCGCGGCATGCCCAGGTCAATGTAGTACTCGCTGATGGGAAGCTGTTTGTTGCGCTCTTCTGGTTTCATGAGGTGGATAGGCTTGCTGCCCATAACACCGATGAAGTCTTTGCGGCCGTGCACGATGACCCGCTGAGAGGTCAGCGTTTTCGGGTCAAAACCGCCCAGGGTGTGGAATCGGATGAACCCATCCTCGTCGATGTGCGTAACGATGAACCCAATCTCGTCCATATGAGCAGCTACCATGACCTTTTTGTCTTGCTGCCCTTTTTTGATGGCGACTACGTTACCCATGGCATCCACTTCTACTTTGTCTACCAGTGGCGTGACTTCAGCAAGGATAAACTCCCGGATACGCTGTTCGTACCCTGGTGCGCCGGGTGTTTCGCATATTTTCTTGAGCAGCTCAACGTTGATCATATAAGCGGTTTTAAAGTCGTTTGATTGGAATATGATGCGAAAATACAGGACGAGCCAAGGATTTCCGACTTATTCCTTAAAAAAATACAAGGGATGGCTTTCATCGGGCTATTACGGGAATGGTCAAGGGGCAGTAAGTCTATTGGGCCAGGGCTTCCTGATGTTGGAAAAGGGCCTGGATGACCTCTGACTGTATGCTTTTTGTCTTATCGCGGGCGTACCATTTCTGGGTTTCTGTCATAGTGGTCTGCTGTAGCGCTTTTTTAGCGGCCTCATCTTCCAGTGTTTTTAGTTTTGTTTTGTAATCCATGACGATTTGCTGTACGGCTACAGGTCTGGGGCCCCAGCTACCTGTTACGGCCCTGTTGGCTCCCTTTAGGAAAATGATTTTCGGAATGGAACGCCCGCCGTTGGTGAGAAAGGCATCCATGATATCGGGATATTCGTCCCTTAGGATAAGCCGTAGAGAAAGGTTGGGGGTCGCTTCTGCTATTTTATTCAGCACCGGAATGACCTGCGCTGCATCCCCGCACCAGGCTTCGGTCAGGACGAGCATCGTCATGGGCGTTTCCAGTTGTTCCAGTGCTTCAAGCGTTTCGGGCGTAAGCCGGGTGGTCTTATCGAGGCGGTTCATGCGGGTGCGGTTGAGATCCGTATAGTTCAGCATCGCCTCGCTGTGGTTAGAACCTGTGGTTTTACCATCGGCACGCAATTCTTCAATAAGCTGGCGGTATTTGTTGTAGTGCATTGCTTGCTCCAGGGTGGAGGCAGGTATCGTCTTCATTTTTTCTGGTTAACTTTTCGATTTCTAAGGAGTCCGGCCTGTAGCTTTAGCCGCTCCGATTCAAGTATGTAGTAAAGGGAAGCGCTTAACCCCTACTTTTGTTTTGCAGGAGGGCTGAGGAGTTGCTGTAATTGTTCCAGGCTCGACAAATTGGACGGATGGTTCATGGCGCGCATCACATCCGCTTTTTCCCGCTGCGTGATGTGGAAGGAAATGGAGGCTTCCAACTTATTCTCTTCTATAGGGCGGTAGAAGAACGGGATTTGCACAAAGCGCTCTTCGCCCAGCAGGTCATACATAAATCCTAAGCTGTTGTCGTGCTCAAACTCCTGAACCACGAGTACCTTGCCGGCAATACCGAGCGGGTTGAACATGGACTCCACAATACCCTGCCCACCGCTTGGTGTGATTTCCTCCACTTTATCCGAGCTACTGATTTGCAACAGCATTACCCCGCGGGTGTTTTCAAGTATCCACTCCCGGAAAACCTGAATGAACCGGGTGGCAGAAACGATACCGTAGTTATCCAGGAACCCGGCATCCATCACCTCAATACCGGGGCGGCTGGGCAGGTGTACATTGGGCAGCACGTAAGGGTAGGTTGCGTTCATGCGCACTGCCGAGAGCATGCGCAGATTGCCGGCATCCTGATCCTGAAACATCCACCGAAAGTCTACTGCGTCCACTTCCACCGCTTTGGGGTAGCGCTGCCCCACCGGCGCTTTCATCATGTAGGAAACGCCCTGTGGGGAAATGATCAGGCGACGGGCATCATTGACGATGGAGGGGGTCAGGTAAAGCATGGGGATTGTGGCCGATGCCTCCGGCTCCCGGTATTCCTCCAGGCGCCGGTCGAGTATGCCATTGGTGTTTTCATTGAGCTGCTGCTCAAAGACATAGCCCCGGTCCTTGTAGTAAGTGTAGCCATTCATCTCAAAGGGTGCCCAGGGGATAAAGAGGTCATTGGAAACGATGGTGAAAGCGATAGAATTGACCAGGTCTTTGGCGATGTCGTCAATGTAACGTGGATCGTGGACATCTACGCATTCCCCCTGCTGCTGTTGCAAATAAAGCTCCCGCAGGTACGTCATGCCCATCATGCCGCCAGAGGCGCCGGTAATGAGCACGGTATGATCCAGCAATTGCCCGTTGAGCAGGCTGTCTGCCGTACGGACCACCTGCATGCTCCAGGTGGCCGATTTCAGCCCGCCCCCGCTGGAACAAAGGATGACCATCCAGGGCTTTTCCTCCCCGGTTTTGGCTTTCCACTTTTCCAGAATGGCCGTGGTGGCGGCTTTGTCATCTTCAATCCGGGCACTGCTGGAGGCCTCCTGCAGGCGTTTTAGAGAATATTCGGCGGGGGCAGTCTCGTAATTGAGGCCGTAGGCTTTATTGGTGTAGTTGAAGTTGTCGTTGCGGGTCAGGATATTCAAGCCTAGCAATAGGGCAATGATGACTGTCATGCTCCATTCTCCGAACCAGTAGATAACCGCACCGATGAGGGCCGTCAGCACACTGGCCAGAATGAACAGGCTGGCACCGGCCGGGATCCGAAAGGGCGGATAATCCACCAAATAGCCGAGCACCAAAAGCACCAGCATACTGATGAGCTGAAGGATGAGCGCATTGAGGTGGTTTTGTTTGAAAATGCTCATCAGCATCTTGGTGTCGTAGTGCGCCACACTTCTGACCAGACGGGGTTCCAGCGATTCCGACAAATAGGTATCTACCCGCCACCGCGTACTGTCCAGCTTGATGTACTCCAGGTCCACCTGCCGGCGGCCGGGCGTATAGGCACGGGTGAGGTGGGGCGGGCGCTCGGACCGGCTTTCGTAGTACGAGATATCGCGGTTGGTGAATTGGAAATAGATGGAGTACAAGATAATCAGCAGGAACATCCCGCTGAGAAAACCTACGGCATTCAGGGTGACTTCCCGGAAGACAAGCCCTTCGTAGTAGCGCTGGAAGTAGACCATGATGCCCAGGTATACCACCAGAAAGGACAGCGGTAATAATAGGTTGTTAATCACAAACTTGGTAAAAGGCCGGGCAAGCGATGCCAGAAATGGGAAATAATGGGCGCTCAGGAGGTAAAGAGCCAGGTTCCAGCTCATGAAAAAGCTGCCAAATCCGATACCCACGAAGAAAAAGCTCCAAAAGTTAACGGCCCCAAGGTATTCCGGATCCAGGAAAAGGTACTGAAAGCCGAGCTTACTGGCCAATGCACCGGAAACGAGCAGGAAGAAAACCACCCACATCGCCAGCAGCAGGTGGTTGCTGCGGATGTGCAACACCAGGAGCTGTACGGGAAAAGAATGGTAAACGTTGCGGAGTTTTTGCATCATGGTATTTCCAAAATACGGAATTCCTTGTTCTGATGCCAGTGTTTCTACAGATCGGTTACGAATGGTCCAAGACAGTTAAAAGTGTTATTTTTCGGCCGGCGAAAATGAAGCCTGCGATTTTGCGTTTGTTTGGAGGGTGAATACATAAAAACAGAGACACCTATGAAGCACATTTGGATAGCCATCGCTGCCGTACTCCTCCTTGCCACAGGGTGCAAGTCGAAGATTGAGCAAGTTGAAAATATAGACAGCTATGGCTACACCGAGCGCTATCAGCGCAGTAAGGAGGACTTTGCCAAACAGGGCCTCTACCAGAAGTTTGACGAACAGGGCCGCCTGATGGAGGAAGCGACCTACGAAAACGATACGCTTAACGGGCTCCGGGTTCTTTACTTTGAAACGGGAGATACCCAAATTGTAGAGACCTACCGGCAGGGCATTTTTGATGGTCCTTACCGGTCTTATTACGAGTCCGGGCAGCTCAACCTTTCCGGTCAGTACGAAGCCAACGAAATGACAGGCGACTGGGATCGCTACTACGAAAACGGGCAGCTCATGGAGCGGGTCCGCTTCGAAGACAATGCCGAGAATGGTCCTTTCATAGAGTACCATGAGAATGGCAACCTGAAAGCAGAAGGCGCTTACCTCAATGGTGATAACGAGCACGGGTTACTCAAGCTCTACGATGAGCAGGGCGAGCTCAAGCGGAAAATGAACTGCGAGCAGGGCATCTGCCGCACCATCTGGAAACGAGAAGGAGAAGAATAACCGGACTTTGGAGATAAACCAACAGCATGCAATTTAGATTTCTACCCAACGCCCTTACGGCTCTGGCTTTTCTGCTCCTTGCGCAGCATGCGCACGGGCAGCTGGGCGGGCTGCATACCTACGAATTCCTCAACCTGTCGCCTTCCGCCCGGCTCACTGCCCTGGGTGGCAACCTGATTACGGTGCGCGATGACGATGTCAACCTGGCCCTGGGCAACCCGGCCGCGCTCAATCCCGATATGCATCAGCAGATTGCCATTAACCACAGCTTTCATGTGGCGGGCATTAGCCATGGGTATGCCGCCTTTGGGCATCATTTCGATTCTCTGGGGCTGACTTCCCACCTGGGCGTACAGTACATTAGCTACGGCACCTTCGATGAGACCAACGACCGGGGCGAAGTGCTGGGCACCTTTGATGCCGCCGAGTATGCCATCAACTTTGGCGTGGGCAAACAAGTCTACGACCGCCTGGCGATCGGGGCCAACCTGAAAGTCATCACCTCTCAAATGGCCGGCTACTCTTCCTTCGGGCTGGGGGCAGACGCAGCGGCTACCTACATTGATACCGCCCGCAACCTGACCGCCACCCTGGTTTTCCGCAATATGGGCCGGCAGGTGACCTACTATACCGAAGACAACCTGGAGCCCCTGCCCTTTGAGATGCAGTTTGGGATTTCCAAGCGGTTGAAGTACCTGCCCTTCCGTTTCTCGGTGATTTACCGGTTCCTCGACCGCTGGAATATCCGCTACGATGACCCGAATGCAGAGCCGTCTATTCTGTTTTTTGGCGAAGAGCAAACAGAAGAGAGCCCAACGAGCATCTGGTTTGATAACTTTTTCCGCCACCTGGTCTTCAACGGGGAGTTTTTGCTGGGCGCTCGGGAGAATTTCCGCTTGCGTTTTGGGTACAACCACTTCATGCGGCGGGAGCTCGGGCTGGATAACTTCGGCAGCCTGGCTGGTTTTAGTTTCGGAGTGGGCGTGAAAATCAGCCGCTTCCGCATCGACTACGGGCATCAGAGCTTCCACCTGGGGGGCGGGCTCAATCACATCAGCATCGCTACCAACTTGCAGGAGTTCAAGAAGAAAAATTAGTCTTCGTATTTGAAGTGCTGCCCTTCCTCCAAAATGCCCCACATCACCAGCAATTCACTGGACAGGCGGGTGTCCTGACCGGGAATTGCGGGCCAGGTCAGTATCCGGCAGTCAGGGCTTATTGCAGTGGTATCTTCTTTTGACTGTGACATCGCCCTCAGGGTGCGCTCCTGGCAAGACGGGTGCCCAACTTCCGTTACATCCGCGATGGTGAAAAGGAGCAGCAGTCCCAGCGCAGGAAGGACGTGGGCTGCTTTATTCCGGGCGGATTCAAAAAGCAGCAGGCTACTCCTTCCCCACAGGTAAAAAAGGATCAGCAATACCGGTTGGAGTGTATCCCGGCGTACGACATCTGGCCGGTAATCCCGGTAGCCGCCCAGTGGGATCAGCAAAAGATAGAGAAGGATAAACACCAGGAGGAAACGGACCTCCTGCTTCACCCATGGCTTGCGGGCCTCCACCTGTAGCCAGCGCAACAGCCCAAATTGTAATAGTATACCCAAGATAAGGATGGACAGCCCCGGCTTATTGGTCAGCATCTTCCACAGGCCCGCCGGCAGTTTTTGGTAGCGTTCCCAGAGCCCAAAGCTGTGCTGCTGTTCGGTGCTAAGGGTACCAAGATAAAGGCTGTATGCCCCTAATATGCCAATAAGGGCAATGGCTGCCCAGTGGCTGAGTGGCAGTTTGGCCCGCATACGTCCCACGCTTGTTTCGTAGGTGTGCCCCAGGATTTGACGAAAGCCATAACCCGCACCAGTGAGCCATCCGACCGCAATAACCCCCGGAATTAACGGGCCGGTAAAGGGCAGGATCAGCGTTAGTGCATACAAACTGAGTGTCTCCCAAGCTGGTGCTGCTCCACCCCTGTCGTAAGCCCGCCGGACCAGAGCCAGCCAGCTCAATAGTAAAACAGAAGGCCAGGCGTAGAAGAAAGTGTAAGTGGGCGAAGGCTCAATGATGCCCATCACAGGATTGTAGTACCCGGCAGACTGAAAGAGTGGAACCAACAGCACGGCGGCAAGCAAAAAAGAGGACCACCCTTTGCCACGGGAAGCAACCCCTGCGAGTAGCAGGAGTAACAAAATATGCGCCCCGCTTTTGGCTATAGCCGAGCTCAGCGTGATGCTGTCCACTTTTTCCACGAAGTTATTCAGCGCAGCCGGTGCCCACCGGAAATAGTGGTACATCGCCCGGTGTACAAAGAAACGGTTGGGGGAAGCGTAAGTAGCCTCGCCGGTTGCAGCAGACCAGCCAAAGGGTGCCGACAGCACAGGCTCGTAGTGTGGGGCAGGCAGGATAATACTCGGCATATCGCCATCGAGCGGCGCCATTAGGTGCTGCCGGAAGGAGTAGACCGTATCTGCCAGCAGCAACAAGACCAGAATAATCAGGAGCCCATCTTTTTTGCGCATGCCGATTCACGGGTTTTTACTAGGGCTGCTCGAAAGTTGTGTGTTTTCTTTTTGCCCCATTGCTCAAGGCGAAAATAGGTAAAAATCCAGCACTGTAAAATTTAGGCGCTCTCCCAAAATCCCTTAATTTTGCGCACCTTAAAACGCACTTTTTCTGAGTGCCGGAAACTAATTTTGCTGCCCAATCGTAAGGAGCAGTAACAAAATCATTAAAATCACCATGATTAACATCACTTTCCCGGACGGTAATGTCCGACAGTACGAAGCTGGCGTAACCGGGCTCGACATCGCAAAGTCGATCAGCCACGGCCTGGCCAAAAAAGTCCTTTCTGCAAAAGTAAACGGTGAGGTGTGGGATGCCACCCGCCCAATTACCGAAGACGCTACAGTGCAGTTGCTGACGTGGGACGACAAGGACGGGAAAGCGACCTTCTGGCACTCTTCCGCCCACCTGATGGCTGAAGCCCTGGAGGACATTTATCCAGGCGTGAAGTTCGGTACAGGGCCATCTACAGACGGTGGGTTTTACTATGATGTAGATCCCGGTGAGCATACCATTTCCAGCGATGACTTCCCTCAGATTGAGCAGAAAATGCTGGAGCTGGCCCGCCAGAAGAATGCCTATGTCCGCAAGCCGATTTCCATAGAGGATGCCATTGCGTTCTACCAGGAAAAAGGAGACGAATACAAGCTGGAGCTGTTGGAGAAACGCAAGGAAGAAGGCGCGGAAATTACCTTGTACGAGCAGGGCAATTTCACCGACCTCTGCCGTGGCCCGCACGTGCCCGATACCGGCTACATCAAAGCCATCAAAATCACCAAAGTGGCGGGCGCTTACTGGCAGGGCGATGAGAACCGTCAGCAGATGACCCGTGTATACGGCATCACCTTCCCCAAGCAGAAGGAGCTGACTGAATACGAAACGATGATTGAGGAAGCCAAGCAGCGTGACCATCGTAAACTGGGCACAGAGCTTGAGCTTTTCATGTTCTCTGACCGTGTGGGGCAGGGCCTGCCGATGTGGCTGCCCAAGGGCAATCAGCTGCGCGACCGCCTGATGAATTTCCTGCGGGTAGAGCAGGAGAAGCGCGGCTACCAACTCGTGACCACGCCACATATTGGCAAAAAGGACCTCTACGTGACTTCCGGCCACTGGGAAAAGTACGGGGAGGACAGCTTCCACCCTATCACTACGCCTAAGGAAGGCGAGGAGTTCCTGCTCAAGCCGATGAATTGCCCGCACCACTGTGAGATTTTTGGGCACCGTCCGCACTCCTACCGCGATCTGCCGCTCCGTATTGCAGAGTTTGGCACGGTCTATCGCTACGAGCAGAGCGGTGAGCTGCACGGCCTTTCACGCGTACGCGGGTTTACGCAGGATGATGCCCATATTTTTTGTACGCCGGATCAGCTCAAGGACGAGTTTCTGAACGTGCTTGACCTGACCAAGACGGTACTTTCTAAGATGGGGTTTGCTGATTTTACAGCGCAAATTTCCCTGCGTGACCCGGAGAAGCCTGAAAAGTATATTGGTTCAGACGAAAACTGGAACAATGCTGAGCGGGCCATTATTGAGGCTACTGCTGAGGCGGGCATGAAGACCACAACCGAGCTGGGCGAAGCAGCTTTCTATGGCCCTAAACTTGACTTCATGGTCAAGGATGCGCTCGGGCGTTCCTGGCAGCTGGGTACTATTCAGGTAGACTACAACCTGCCCGAACGCTTTGAGCTGGAGTACATCGGCTCCGACAATCAGGCACACCGGCCGGTAATGATCCACCGGGCGCCTTTTGGTTCTATGGAGCGCTTCATCAGTATACTGATTGAGCATACCGGCGGTAAGTTTCCGCTGTGGCTCGCACCGGAGCAATACACCATCCTGCCCATTAGCGACCGCTTCAATGACTACGCGGCTGAGATCGAGCAGGAACTGGCGAAGTATGACATCCGCGGCACGGTGGATGACCGCAGTGAGAAAGTGGGCCGGAAAATCCGGGACGCCGAGGTGAAGAAAGTGCCCTTCATGCTCATCGTAGGTGAGAAGGAGGCAGAGACAGGTGCTGTATCCGTGCGGAAGCAGGGCGATGGTGATGTCGGCTCCATGTCTGTCGCTGAGTTCGCAAAGTACTTCCAGGAGCATCTGTACTAAATATACTGACGATTAAGTGGTTTGCCACAGCAAACCTACTCAATGTCAGCATTTACGCTGGGAAGTGGCCTGCTGCGATGTCGCAAACCACTTCGTATTGCGTATAACATAGATCGTTCCTCCCCGGCTGAAGTACTGTCTTCAGCCGGGCGGGCGGTCAGAAATGCCGGAAACACGGCAAAAGCTTTAAAATTACTTTAATCCCGGACTGCCGGCTGAACTTGCAGGCGCTGATTTCGGTTTATTGTGTAAAGCATAAACAAATTAAGCGATTTTAACATATCGCTTGAATTTTAATAGATTTTCGCTTATTTTTATCAAAATCGACTTTTATCCCGACGCACGTTTAGAAATCCCACGATATGAAGCATACTTTACCCCTGCTGTTTTTACTGTTAGCCACCTTTAGCCTCTCTGCCTCGACCGGTCTGGAAAATAATATTGAGCCATTTCCTCCCTACACAGTAGCGTCTACCCCTGCAGATTTGAAAGTCTATCCTAATCCCGCAGTGGACTATATCAGCCTTACTGAGGCGCAAGGCGTTACAGAAATCACCGTTTTTAACCTTGTTGGGCGTGCGATGAAGCGCTTCCAACTCGATTATGCCAAGCAGCAGTTCTATGTTGGGGATTTGCCAAAAGGCATGTACCTCGTACAGATCAAGGGTTCAAACGATAACGTACTGACTACTCAGCGGCTCCATAAGCAGTAACACTTACATCCTGCCACCTTCCAAAGCACAGCCGTTATAAATACGCAGCTGTGCTTTGTTATACTGACGATTTAGTGGTTTGCCACAGCAAACCTACTCAATATCAGTATTTACGCTGGGAAGTGGCTTGCGCTTGCCCTGATAAGCTATGCTTCGTCACGGGCCGATGTCACAAATCCAAGATTCCAGACGATGAATGTCTGGATCCAAGACCCGACATTTATCGTTCCCCGTGCTGGCCGTCAGCGCCAGTAGGTGACCACTTCTTATTGCGTATATTTTCAGGCCTCTCCTTTGAGCAAACTCAGCATATCATCCACTGACAGCTTGGCGCTTACATCCGTTCCCGAGAGGAGCTGATCCGCCAGTTCGCGCTTGTTTTGGTGTAGCTGTACGATCTTTTCCTCAATGGTGTCTTCACTGACGAAGCGGTAAACGGTCACCGGGCGCTGCTGCCCCATACGGTGGGCACGGTCGCTTGCCTGATCTTCCACGGCGGGGTTCCACCAGGGATCGAGGTGGAGGACGTAATCGGCTTCCGTAAGGTTGAGGCCTGTGCCCCCGGCCTTAAGGCTGATGAGGAAGAGCTGACCCTCTCCGTTTTGGAACGCCTGCACAGCTTCTTCCCGTTTTTTGCCCGGTGTCTGCCCATCGAGGTATTGATAGGGAATACCCTGTGCCTTGACCCACTGCTCTACGATGCGCAAGTGTTTCACAAACTGGCTAAACACCAACGCTTTATGCCCGCTGTCGAGCAATTCCAGGATGGTCTCTCCCACAAGGTCGAGTTTGGAACTGGGCACCCGGCTGTCGGGCATCACGAGACGGGGATGGCAGGCCGCCTGCCGGAGCTTGGTGAGCTGCGCCAGGATGGCAAACCGTTTGGATGCGCCATCTGCAGCTTCCACAACCTCCAATGCACTGCGGCGTATGGCTTCGTAGAAGGAGTGCTCCGATTCGGTAAGGGAAACCGAGAGGATAATTTCCGTTTTAGCCGGCAGCTCGGTAAGTACGTCCCGCTTGTGGCGGCGCAAAATAAAGGGCTGAATCAACCGCCGGAGCTGTTCCCGGCGCGGCTCGTCTCCCCTGCTGATCGGGTTAGTGAACTTTTCGTTGAAGCGTTTCTGTGAACCCAGTAAGCCGGGGTTGAGAAAGCGGAACAGGTTCCAGAGTTCACCCAGGTGGTTCTCAATAGGCGTACCAGTGGTAGCCAGCCGGAAGTCTGCCCGGAGCTCCATCGCAATTTTTGAGCGCTTGGTGGCGGCATTTTTGATGGCCTGGGCTTCATCCAGGACAAGTGAGCCAAAGGATTTTCGCGTCAGCGCTTCTTCTACAAAAGGCAGCAAGCCGTAGCTAATAATGAGCAAGTCGCCGGGCCCAACCTCGTCGATGAGGTCCACTTCTTTGCTGTTGCCCAGTAGCTTTGGCGTCAGGTCAGGAGCAAAACGCGCGGTCTCCCTTACCCAGTTGCGGGTAACGGAAGCCGGTGCGATGACCAGTCCGGGCCCTTCCTCCTTGCGCGCTGAGAGCATAGCCAGTGCTTGTACGGTCTTACCCAGGCCCATGTCATCAGCCAGGCAGCCGCCGACACCCCATTCCGCCAGCCGCATCATCCACCGGAAACCTTCCTTCTGATAAGCGCGCAGATCGGCCTGAAAAGTATTGGGCACCCGCGGACGGATGCGCTGTGCCTGTTGGATGCGCTGCATGCTTTTAGCCCAGCTCTGATCGGCTTCCAGCTCCGCCAGCTCCCCGGCGAGTTCATCAATGCGGAGCCCGGCCAGTGGGTTGAGCTCGTATTGTTGCCCCCGCATTTGGAGCAAACCGTCCAGTTCGCGAAGGCGCTCCCTGAAAGTTTCGGTAAGGGCGATGAAAGTCCCTTCGCCGAGTTCAACAAATGGGCTGTCGTCTTCGCGGACGTGGTCCAGGAGTTGCTGGAATTGCAGGATTTCTTCTTCGTCCAGCTTCAGGCTGCCATCCACAGCAAACCAGTTGGACTCCTCCTGAATGCGTACCGACAACTGATCGGTATTGGAAATGCCCAGCAGCTTGACCTTTTCCCCCTTAGGGAATTCCATTTTGATGCGGCCGGCTTCCCGAAGAGGGTGTAGCTCAAGAAGGATTTGCAGGCAAGCTCGTGTGTCTTCGATTTGCCATTCGTAGCTCTGAGCAGGTTGCTCTGCCAGCGTAGGGCAAGCTTCAATAACTTCTGCCGCCAGTGCCCGCTCTTTGTCGAGCCGGCGCTCGCAGGCTACCCGTCCTTCTTTTGTACTTAGGATGCGCATAGACAGCCCTTCGCCCGGTTTGAAGTAGTGGGCTTCCTCCTTAAGTGGTTTGACATAAAATTCGAGCTTAAAGCCTTCGCCGAAAGGCAGGAGATGCAGGCAGGGCATGGGGTCACCGGGCACGGATTCCAGCCCCTCCTCCAGCATGGTTTTAGGGGATTGCACCTGTATGCGCCCCTGCAGCTGTTTAGTGATCCGCTCCATCTGTGGGCGGGCTTCTTCCGGCATCAGTGCTCCGCGGCCAATAAGTTTGGCGACCTTCCGCTCTTCGTCATTCAGCTTGTAGATCCGATACCGGGTTGGGGTTTCCTTCTCTGTGACGTAGGTGCCGGATTTGGTTACAGGACGGAAGTTGACGCGCAGTTGGTCGCCTTCTTCTGTGATCAGCAGCTCTGGCTTGGAGCGGACGAGTTCAACCGGGATTTCGTTCTTGCCTTCCAGAAAAACAAAAGGGTGGTTGGTCAGTTGGTACAGGGCGTGGTCGAAGTCCAGGCGAAGGTCGTCGGGCCCATAGTAAAACATGGGGTTGGAACGATTGTCATAAGCGGAGGTAACGGCATCAAGTACGCGTTGGTCTTCCTCGGTCAGGTTATCGACTTTGCCCTCGTAGAGATCGTTGATGGTGACTTTTCGGCCAGCCGACCAGCTGTTGCGCTTGCTGCGCTTTTGCTCTTTGGGCTGCAGTTCCCGTTTTTCGAAATCCACAAACCAGACCAGGCGGGTGCTGCCGGGCGGGTAGTGGTTGTCGCTGGCCCCATTGCTTAGTGCGTCGAGGGAGTTGAGGATGCGCTCCCATGCCGATTGGCGGGGCAGCAATTGTATGAGGTATTGGAAGCCCATTTCATCCTGATAGTAGCGGGCGAGGACTTCCCACTCGCGGCGTTTGGGGTGATCAGGGAAGACAAGGGCAAGAGCGTTGGCCATTTCACCGCACATCCACTTCAGCTCAGCTTGTTCCCATAGTGGAAAAACAGTGTGGAGTTCGTCTGCCATTTGCATATCCAGCTCTGCCCCAATCCAGTAGGCGACCCAAAGCACAAACAGGAGTTCCATAGGGTGGGTGGAAGTGCGGGCGCACTGTTGCAGCCCTTCGATGGCTATGTCTTCATCCTCCAGCAAGAAATGGAAAAAGACCCGCAGCGCATTGAAAATGCCCGGAAGGAAGCTGGATTCCACCTTATGGTTCATCTGTCGCAAGACTTCCAGCCCTTTCATATTTTGATGGCGGCACTGCCAAACCAGGAACATGGCACCCCAGAAGTCATTGTGCAAGGCTTGCCGGGCTTTTGGCGATAGGTTTTTGAAGTGGTCGCCAGCACTTTCGGTATTGCCCTGAAGCAGGGCCTGCATCGCCTGTAAACCGTACCAGTGGTGGGTGCGGTCCAGAAAGGGCAGGGCTTCCGTCAGTTTTTCCCGGCTTATGCCCTGCATGGCCAGATTGGTAGCGTAGTGCATTTCGAAGTAGTCCTCCCGGCGGGGCGTTTCCTTCAGCAGAGCTTTGAGCAGTTTATTGAAATCCTGAGCGGTAGCCCCCTCCCAAAGGTGGGGGTGATGGAAGATGTAATGGCAGGCTTCACCGTGGAAAGGAGCGGGCAGCGCCAGGATGAAGTCGGGGTCAAGCGGCAAAAAATTCGATAAGGTAGCCTTTAAGGTTTGCTCTTTTTGCTGCTCGTCGAAGGTAAAGTTGCTGTTGAGCTGTTCGGCCAGGTGGCTGTAGTCGTAATAGCTCTTTTCGAAGAGCAGCAGGCGGAGTTTCTTGAACTGCCGTTGGAGCTCGGCTTCCTGCATGCGGAAGGAGTAGACCGGGCGGTCGAGGCGTTCTTCCCGCCGCAGCTGACTGATGATGCGGTTGAGGGTTTTCCCGGCATGGAGAAAGAAGTGCCGGGCGGCAACATCCCGCCATTCCCGTTTGGTGTAGGGGTCTTTGTACTCGTAGTCAATGTAGCCGTTTTCCTGCAGCCATCGCAATTGGTTGCGCACGAAGGTATGGGTCACCGTCCGTTGGGATTCGGGGCGGAACCCAGCCTTATCCAGGGCTTTTTCGATGCTGTAGTTAGCCAGGGGGTACCCGTAAATGCTCACCACGCCCAGTACCCAGTAGGTATCATGGGGGAGTTCGCTGATGACTCTTTTTCGCTCTTGATAAGAAAGTTCCTTCGCCACGTGAATTGCTCCTTTTCCAAATTTTGCGCAAAGGTAAGGAGGTTGCGGCAGAAACCAGACAAATAAGAATTATTCCTTTGGGCTCATTTTGGGGCGTGGCCCGTTGAGCGGTTGCCCACCCCAGGGTCGGATGAAGGTCGCTTCAAACCGGGCTGCCCCTGTTTTTTCGCCACTGAGCTTGACTTGCTCACCCGGCTCCAGTTGTATGCGGGGTGGCCAATCTGCGTTGGCGTAGTCAATCGTCCAGGCTTGTCCGTCGAAGTCTTCCACTTGCAGAGCCTCTGGTGTAACGCTGACGATGGTGCCGCCCAGGTAGCCTTCTTCGGGCCGGTTCCAAAGCTGCTCCTTTTTTTCCTGTACGCTTTGATAGAGGTCGACCCGAATAGCAAATGCCTGCTCAAGCTGCTGTGCGCCACCGCTGATGAAAAAAGCGGTGCCCAGTAGTATGCTAAAGGCTGTGCTGTAGCCGGCCAGCCGGGCCAGGGTGAATTTGTAGCCCCGTTCGGAGTAGCGCAGGGTGTACATAGACAGCATCAGGGCCAGGGCCAGGAAGGATATCCATATCAAAGGCAACAGACTGAGTAGCCCTTCGAGCAAGGAATGCCCAAAGTGCTGCAGCAAGCGGAAGTCTACCTGTTGTATAGTGAACAGGATGACCGAAAATGCCAGTGCGCCAATGAGAACGGTGAGCCCAAACCCCGTCCATACCGCCCACTTGAGTGCAGTGTACTGCCATTGGGGGCGCGGCTCTATGTGCCGGGATTTGATCTGTTTCACAAGTTTATGAGCAGTATTCATGGCCTTATTTTTTTCTGGTTAGTTGCGGGAGTGGCACGTGCCGTTTTTTCGAGTGCTTTCCGGGCCCGGTTGAGGCGGGTGGCTACGGTGCCTTCCGGAATTTGCAAAACATCGGAGATGGCTTCGTAGTCGAGTTCTTCAAAGTAACGCAGGAGAATGACTTCCCGGTACTTTTGGGGGAGTTGGCTGACCCAGTGATGGAGCTGTTCGGCTGGGATATTCTTTTCTTCTGTTTCCACCTCGCTGAGAAGGGAGTGCAGCAAGAGGGGCTCTGCGTCTGCCCAGTCTACCGTCCTGTTTTTGCCAAATGAAGTTTGCCTGCGCAGGGCAGAGATAGCTTCGTTATGTACAATTCGGTAGAGCCAGCTGCTTAGCTTCATGCCAGGGTCGTACCCTCTCAGGTTGCGCCAGATTTTTATGAATGCATCCTGCAGGATGTCCTCTGCACCATCCTGGCCTGCTCCGGTAATGCGGCGTACGTACCGCAGTAAAGCCGGCTCATAGCGCTCGTACAGACAGGAAAAGTAGTCGACTTCCCGGAGGGCGCGGTCGACTACTTCCTGGTCGGTGAGTTCGTTGCATTTTTTGCTGGCGATTAGCATGGAGCCTGATTAGTAACAAAGTGGAAAATTAAGCCAACCTCCCGGCTTTCCCAAACGGAAGGCGGGGAGGTTGATGTTATAATTTATGGTTTTTTAGTGGCCGCCTTTGCCATTACCGTTACCGCCGCCGTTATTGCCATTGCCCTGCTGCCCGCCCGTGCCATCACAGGTGCCGCTGCCGTTGCCCTGACCATTGCCATTGCCGCCCTGTTGTTGCCCGGTACCATCACAGGTGCCGCTGCCATTACCGGTTTGAATGCCGCAGATTGCACTCAGGTCGCTGCCGCGCTCGGTCTCGCTGCTGGTGATTTCTTCAAACAATTCGGCGCTGATGTACTGAGGGGCATAGGTGGCACCGATATTGGTGAGGTTCTTCATAAAGCCACGCAGGTGGTTGCGGGAGCCCCGGTTGAGCTCGTTGAATACGGCGATGAGGTCTTCGTTGTCCGCTGCTGCAATTTCCATATTCAGGTCATTGATATCGAGGTCTTCGATGGTTGCACCTACGATAAAAGCGGCTTCCAGGCTTTCGCTGCCCGTCTCTGTGAGCGTGGTATAAAGCGCCTGCAGGTTCTCATTTTGGAACACGCCGGCGGGGTTGCTGCCGACCGGGTCTTGCAGTTCGTATTTTTCGATCAGGCAGAGCACGGAAGCCATATGCCGCTGCTCGGACTGCGCGATATTGGAGAAGATGCGGGTTTTCCACCGGTTGTAGAGGTACAGGTAGACGTCTTGCGCGAGCTTTTCCTCCTCCCGCATAAAAGTCAGGGCCTGCGCTTCAGCTTCAGATAACTCCTCTACCGGGAATTGGTCCTTCAGGCAGGTACATTGGTCCGCAGTTACGTCAGTGGCTGCATCCCGGGTTTCAATAACCGTGAGGTCTTCGGGGGAGGTGCCGGTGACATCGGACTCACACTGGGTGAAGAAGAAGGCCGCACTGATCAAAAGGGTGGATAACATCATGGATTTCAAAATTTGCTTTTTCATGGCTGAATGTTTTTTGTGGTGATTGTTGTTTGAGGCTGTTGTGGGTACTACGCGGCCTTTTGGGTTTTCTTTCACTTTTGGGCAAAAAAAATTATTCGCCACTTACAAATCGTAGACTTAATGAAAAATTAATGCTGAAAGTGAGTAGGATTACGTAATCCTTGCCCGAAGCGTATTAGTTTTGCCCGCATGATTAAGCCGATTAACCTCATTATCGACTTTGACAGCACTTTTACACGGGTAGAAGCGCTGGACGTGCTGGCTGAGATCGTCCTGGAGGGCGACCCCAGGCAAAGCTTTGTGCTGGACAAAATTCAGGACATCACCAATAAGGGCATGGATGGCTCGCTTGATTTTCGGGCTTCTCTGGAGCAGCGGCTGGATTTGCTACAGGCTGACCGGCGTGACATTGAGGAGCTGGCCGAACGCCTTAAAGGGCAGATTTCCCGTTCCTTTCTGCGCAATCAGGAGTACTTTAAATCACTGCGGGAGTCCATCTTCATTGTTTCCAATGGGTTTACGGACTTTATCAAGCCTGTGGTGGCCCACTACGGGCTTAATCCGGACCGCGTTATTGCCAACGAATTTATTTATGATGAGGCCGGCCGAATCATTGATTTTAACAAAGACAACCCCCTGTCCAGAAATGGTGGTAAATCAGAAGTGATTAAGCAGTTGGACCTCAAAGGCGATGTATACGTCATTGGTGACGGAGCCAACGATCTGGAAATCCGCAAGGCCGGATATGCCAATAAATTTTACTTGTTTACAGAAAATGTAGAGCGCGAGAAGGTCATGGCAGAAGCCGACCACATTGCGCCCAATTTAGATGAAATCTTATACGAACTGAAGATGAGCAGATCTCTATCCTATCCGAAAAACCGGATCAAAGTGCTCCTGTTGGAGGGCGTGCATCCGCAAGCTGTAGAGCTATTCGAAAAAGAAGGCTACCAGGTGGAGTACATGACTTCCTCGCTTTCTGAGGACGAACTGTGCGAGAAAATCACGGATGTCAATGTCATTGGTATTCGTTCGAAGACTCATATTACAGAAAAGGTGATCAAAAGTGCCAAGCGCCTGATCAATGTAGCAGCCTTTTGCATCGGTACCAATCAAATCGACCTGGATGCCTGTACCCGGCATGGCGTGGCCGTCTTCAACGCACCCTACAGCAATACGCGCTCGGTGGTGGAACTGGCGATCGCTGAGATCATTATGCTGGTGCGCAACCTGCCGGATAAAGCGCGTGCTATGCACAATGGGAAGTGGGAAAAATCTGCTGCCGGTGCTCAGGAAGTCCGTAGCAAAAAGCTGGGCATCGTGGGTTATGGCAACATCGGTGCGCAACTCTCCGTAGTCGCGGAGGCTATGGGCATGGACGTTTATTACTATGACCTGGAAGAAAAGCTGGCCCTGGGTAATGCTACCAAGTGCGACAGCATGGAAGAACTGCTTGGGCTGGTGGACGTAGTGACTCTTCACGTGGATGGCCGCCCGGAAAACAATAACATCTTCGGTGCGAAGCAATTTGATATGATGAAGGACGGTGCGATCTTCATCAACCTGGCCCGTGGCAAGGTCGTGGACGTGAAAGCGCTTCGGGAGAATATCCTTTCCGGAAAGCTCAAGGGTTGTGCCGTGGATGTTTTTCCCCGCGAGCCCAAGAGCAACGATGAGCCTTTCGAATCCGAGTTGATGGGGCTGCCGAATACCATCCTTACGCCTCACATTGGCGGTTCTACGGCAGAGGCACAGGAAAATATTGGCAGTTTTGTGCCCAATAAGGTCATACAGTACATCAATACCGGCAGCACCGCAGGCAGCGTCAACTTCCCGAACCTGCAGCTGCAGCCCGTGCACCACGCACATCGCCTGCTGCACATCCACCACAACGTGCCCAAGGTACTGGCGCATATCGATCAGATTCTGGCTAAGCATAACATCAATATCCTCAGCCAATACCTCAAGACCAACGAGCAGATTGGCTATGTGATTACGGATGTGGACCGGGCCTACGATGATGACCTGCTGGAAGAACTCAAGCAGATTGAGCCGACAATCTGGTTCCGGGTGCTGTATTAGTGCTCTGTCAAGTATCAAATAACGGGTATAATCTGTGGCATCTTTTTGCCCATTTCTGCGTCACGTCCTCACCTTGGTAGCTTAGGCTAACAGGCTCCGGGCGCTTCTTGAACTGGACAAAAACCTGCTGAAACCTTAATCCATTTTTCATACTTGGCAGAGCACTAGGCATTTGTCGAAATTCCATCCTGAATAATCGGGAAATTGCCAGCAAAACTATCGAAGACCGTATCTTGAGTTGGAAATCAGAACACCCAATTCATGATACGGTCTTTACTGTTACAAAGCTGGCAGGCACAGGTGCGCTCGCCCTTCTGGGAACGTGGCCTTGTAGTCAATATCCTACTGGGGCTCCTGGCGCTCTATCTGCTGGCCAACTTCCTCTTCGCAGGGTACTTCCTGGATGTCATCCTTCAAAACTCCGTTCCCGACGAGCACCCTATCGCTGCGCTGAGCGGTATTTTCTTCTTTACCTGGATCGCCGGGCTGCTCTTTCGTTTCCTGATGCAGAGTTTTCCGGTGATTGATATACAGCCCTATTTACTGTTGCCGGTCAGGCGCAGTAAGCTCTTTCATTACCTGCTGTTCCGCTCGGTGTTCAATGTCATCAACCTCTTTCCGCTGGTCTTCATTTTGCCCTTTACCTTCAAGGTCGTGTCTACGGAATACGGGGCAGTGGCGCAGTTGGCGTGGATTGTGAGTGTGATGTGCCTGGCGCTGTTCAATAACTTCGTGGGCTTTTACCTCAAGCGTCAGTTCAATATGAGCCCATTTGCCATACTGGGCGCTTTCTTGGTGCTGTGTGGCATTGCTTATGCGGACACGCAGGAATGGCTGACGCTGTCAGATGCTTTCGCGAATACTTTTATGGCGATACTTACCAATCCGGTGCTGTCGCTCATCCCGGTTGCTCTGGTGGTGCTGGCTTATCAACTGCCGTTCCGGACCTTGCGCTCCAATGCCTACCTGGATACAGTGGAAGGCCGGAAAGGCCGGGTGGAAAGCACGCAGGGCATTGCGGCCCTGCGCCGGCTGGGCATGGCCGGGCAGTTTGTACAAATGGAGCTGCTGCAAATCGCCCGCAACAAACGGCCGAAAACGATGCTGCTGATGGCGGTGCTCATTCTGTTCTATCCTTTCTTTTCTCTGGAATACCTGGAAAACGGGGAGTCCTTCAGTATGGTGTTTCTGTTCACCCTCATGGCTACTACTTTTCCTATGGCCACATACGGGCAATTCCTCATCGCCTGGGAGAGCAGCTTCTTCAATATGCTGATGGCCCGCCGCGTACCACTGATGGAATACATGAAGGGGAAGTACTACCTTTTTACCCTCTTCAATGTAGCTGCATTTTGTGTGTGCCTGCTGTACGGACTGGCAGATATCCGCATGATTCCGATTGTGGTGGTTTCCTTCCTGGTCAATATGGGGATTACTGCTTATATTATTCTTTTCCTGAGTACCTACAACAGCCGACCGGTGAATCCGGAAAAGAGCGCGTTTATGAACTGGGAAGGCGTAGGGGCATCACAGTTTTTGCTGGTGCTGCCAGCGTTTTTCCTGCCGGTGGTCATTCATTTGCTGTTGCAGTGGATACTGGGCTGGCAATGGGGCCTGGCAGTGCTGGGTATGATTGGCATAGTGGGTATATTGCTCCACCGCCCCATCATGCAAGCCGTTGTCCGGCAACTGAGCCGGCGCAAATATGATTTGATTGACGCTTACAAACAAGAAGTATAAATGATACATCTGGAACAACTCAGCAAAAAATACGGTGACAAAGTCGCCCTGGATATTGAACAACTGGATATCTCCGCCGGCGAGCGCTTCGGATTGGTGGGCAACAACGGTGCAGGTAAAACCACCCTGTTTAGCCTCCTCCTCGACCTCATCCGCCCGACTACGGGCACCGTCTGGTCCAAGGAGACGGCCGTGAGCAACTCCGATGCCTGGAAGGACTACACTGGCGCTTTTATTGACGAAAGCTTCCTGATTGGCTATCAGACGCCGGAGGAGTATTTCAACTTCGTGGGGCAGCTGTACGGCATGAACCCTTCGGATGTGAAGCTCTTCCTGGAGCGTTTCACGGAGTTTTTCAATGGGGAGATACTGGACAGCGGCAAGTACATCCGCAATATGTCCAAGGGCAACAAAAAGAAAATCGGTATCGCGGCGGCCCTCCTGGGCAGCCCCGAGCTCGTTATTCTCGACGAGCCCTTCGCCAACCTCGACCCCAGCTCCCAAATCCGGTTGAAAAACCTCATCCGCGAGTTGCCGCCGGAGCTAACGGTACTAATTTCCAGCCACGATCTGGCGCACGTCACGGAGGTCTGTCAGCGCATTGTACTGCTGGAAGATGGCAAAGTCATCCGCGATATCAAGGATGCGCCTGAACGGACGCTGGAGGAGCTGGAGGCGTACTTTGCAGGAGAGGAGCCGGTAGGCTAACCTTTTTCCGGCACCGGCTGCACCTCATCCGCATAGGTGCCCTGCTTGTTCTCCCGCAGCACAAACCGGACTGCCATGCCACGCTCGACGGGCTGCAGGAGGTTGCGGCGGTGGACATAGAACTCCTCCCGGGTCTCCGGCACCCGGATGTAGCCGTAGCCTTTGTCCTGCAGAAAAAACTGTACCACGCCGGTTATCATAGGTTGGAAATCTTTACTTTTGACAAAAGTAAACAATAGACCATGAAGTTCTCTACGCCCATCCCCGTAACTGAGCTGGCTGAGCGCCTGGGAGCCGAGCTCATCGGCGATCAATCCCTGCAGGCTACCGGCATTAATGAAATCCATCAGGTACAGCCGGGCGACATCACTTTTGTGGATGTACGCAAGTACTTCAGCAAAGCGCTCAACTCTGCCGCTACGATCATTCTGGTCAACGAGCACGCCAAGTGCCCCGAGGGCAAAGCACTGCTGCTATGTGAAAACCCCTTCGAGGCTTACAATCAGCTGGTGCTGTCAGAGCGGCCGGTGCAGCCCATGACTGCGGCCATTAGCGAGACGGCGGAGATCCACCCCACGGCTATCATTGAGCCTAATGTGGTTATCGGGCACCATGTGAAAATTGGGGCGCACACCTTCGTACAGTCCAATGTGACGATCAGCGAGCATACCCATATCGGCGCGCATGTGGAGATTCAGTCCGGCTCCGTCATTGGCTCGGATGCCTTCTACTTTAAGAAAACGGAGGCTGGCTATCAGCCATGGCGCTCCGGTGGCCGGGTCATCATCGAAGACCGGGTGCGGATTGGCGCCGGTTGTACCATCAACAAAGGCGTCTCCGGCGACACCATCATCGGCGAGGGCACCAAGCTCGACTGTCAGGTGCATATCGGGCACGATGTGGTGATCGGCAAGCACTGCCTGTTTGCCGCGCAGGTGGGCATAGGGGGGAATACCAAAGTAGAAGACGAGGTGGTGCTCTACGGGCAGGTCGGCATTGCCCAAAACCTGGTCATTGGCCAAAAGGCGGTCATCCTCGCCAAGTCGGGCGTTTCCAAAAACCTGGAGGGAGAGAAAGTCTACTTTGGCTATCCGGCCAAGGAGGCGCGCATGGCGTACCGGGAGCTGGCAGCGCTGCGGCATTTGCCGGAGTTTTATAGCGAGTACTATAGCAAATAAGCTACACCGCCTTCTCCATACCCGCAATAGCCTGCGTAGCCCGCTCGTAAACGGTTTCCATTTTGCCGGCATCTGCCTGTCCGGCAAACAGTGCCATTTCGCAGTCCTGCACGATGCTCATCACGGTTTCGATTAAGCTTTCGTCCAAATCCAACTCCTGCAGGCGCTGACGCAGGGAGCTTTTGCTCATGGAAGACCGGGGGATTTGCAATTTATCGCCTACGTAGCCCAAGATGGCTTTAGACACTTCATCGTAAAACGCCCGGCTGTCGCCCGCCTTTAGATGAGATTTGGCCAGGCTCAGGCGTTCCTGCGCCACGCCCCGGGCAGCTTGCATCCGCCGCTCATTCGGATCGATATCATCTTGTCTGGCCCGGTGCCTGCGCCATCCCAATAGCCCGCCAAACAGCAATAAAGGTGCTGCCAGCAGCCCCCAGAACAGCGCACTTCCCAAAAAAGGCGTACGGGTTTGAGTCAGCACGGGGCTGAGCATCAGTGGGCCGATGTCTTCGGTTTCGTTCAGGCTTGCTGTTGCCCGGCCCGGCTGTCCGGTACCCTGCTTCACATATAACGAAAAGGACTGATCCGCGAGAGTGACGTATTTTGCACTGTCGGGCGAGAAGTAAGTGAATTTGGGCGTGAACTCGTAATCGCCGGGTACTTTGGGCAGCAGCAGGTATTCAAAAACCTTTTTTCCTTCGATAGACGCATTGAGTTCCAGATTGGTTTCTTCCACAGCTTTGGGCTCATATACCTCGAAGCCTTCCGGCAAGTCTAGCGCGGGCGCTTCCACCCTTTTGATGTCCCCGGAGCCCCGAACGGTAAGGATGAGGGTGAGAGCATCATCAGTGGTTGCGGTTTTGGAGCTTAGGTCGGGGCGGATCTGGTAGTCGCCCACAGCTCCGGTGAAGCTTTCCGGCGCACCGGCGGGCAAGGGCAGTACTTCGATGTTGACGGTCTCGGTAGCCGCCGGATAAGGCCGCACTTCGGGTGTGAAGAAAAAGCTGCGGCTGCGTTTGGCGCCTTCCTTGACCACGCCCAGTTGAACATTCATAGGCTCGATGGTCAGCTGCCCGGTCTGCTGTGGGAAGAGGGCAATGCGTTTGAGTACTTTCGTGGTGTACTGCACGCCATTAATGACTTCCCGCATTACCCTTCCGTTGAAGCGGCGCACGTCCTGGGCGAAAAAGCCCTGGTAGCCGGACTCTTCCAAGATGTTGAAGCTTTCCACATCAAGCGTGGTATAGAGCTTGTAATCCAGCAGAATTTGCTGGCCCACGTAGGCGGTTTCGGTAGAAGGCTCTGCGCGGATGAAGACCTGTTCTGCTGCTCCGGGCTCGCCCTTTCGCCCCTTTACGACCTCTATTGTCAGCGGCTTGGTCTGTAGGGTGGTGCGGTTCACTTTTATGCTCGCACTGCCAATAGTGAACGTACCGGTGCGCCTTGGCTTCAGGGTGTAAGAATAGGCCTGTGTGCGGCTTACCTGTCCGTTGATCATGGAGGTGCTGACCGCCTGGCTCGGTCCGGAAACCACCAGGAAGTTTTCAAAAGACGGAGGTGAAAACTGCCCGCCCTGCGCATTGGAAAGCGTGAAGGTGACCTCAAAATAGCTGTTTTCCAATACGCGGCGGGCATCGGCAGTGGCCTCAAATGTAGTTTGTGCGCTCAGGGCACCTGTTGACAGGAGTATCGCTAAACACGCGGTAACATACATTCGGATCATAGCCATGGCAGATATGATTTACAATTTAAAAGTTTTACGCTTCTTGCCCGGCTGGCCTTCCTGCTCGCCTTCCGGCAGTTCGTAAGGCTGCAACTGATGAAATTCGCGCATCAGGCTGTCGAGGTTGAAGGAGTCGCCGAAGCCCGGCATCATGAAATCTTCCATGTTGAAGTTTTCAAAGCCAGGGAAATCAAAGTTTCCAAAGCTGCGCATGTCAAATTGCTCAAAGCCCGGCATACTGAACTGCAGCATCGGCTGCTGCCCGGGGGCGGGCCCTTGCTTAATGCCATCCGGGTTAGAGACGACCGTGATTTCGAGTGGGGCCGTCTCCAGATACTGATCACCTACCTTGATGCTGGCCGGCTCGATGTAGTAGTTGCCAATATCCTCGGGCATCAGATGGAAAGTGTAAGTGAGCCGCTGTGTGGTACGGCCGTTGACGATGCTCATGCTGGAGGCGTAATTGGGCCCGCTCACTACGCTAAAGCCATTGAAGTAGGGCGCCTGGAAGTCCTGCCCCTGTCCGTTTTCGAGAATGAAGCGGACCTGCAGCATATTGCCCATGAGCAGAGAATCGGTGTTGACTTCAACGGTGAAGCGCACCTCACTTTGCTGAGCGCGGAGCATGGAAAGGCTCAGCAATGCCAATGTAACAAAGAGTACCTTTTTCATGATTCCAATAGTTTTATTTACAATGACAACGTTTCCGGCCAAAGGGTTGTTACCAGTCCTTTTCCTTTTTCACGGGTTGCCCCTTTTCGGCTTTGCGCAGCTTTTCTAGTACCTGTAGTTCTTCTTCCTCTATGATGCGCAGCAGGCGGCGGGCTTCTTCTTCAGAGAGTTCCCGTTTCTCCATATTCTTTTGCTGGTCGCTTTCGCCCTGTTGTTGCTCGGCGGCTTGCTGTTCGCTCGGGTTTTGGTCTTCGCCTTCCGATTGTTGTTCCTGCTGTTGGCTTTGTTGCTGCTGCTCGTCCTGATTCTGCTGCTGATTGTTCTGTTGTTGTTGTTGCTGCTGTTCCTGTTGTTTCTGTTGTTCCTGGTCCTCGTTCTGCTCGTCGTTTTGCTGTTGCTGCTGTTGTTGCATCTTCAGCTGCCGCTGCGCCTGAGCGAGGTTGTACTGTGTGGACCGGTCGCCGGGGCGCTCCCGGAGTGCGTTTTTAAAGGCTTCCACGCTTTTTTCGTATTCCTGGGCCTCAAAGTGCGCGTTGCCCATGTTGTGGTAGGCCTGCGCCCGTACCTCGGCATTGTCGGCATTTTCGATCACATGCTCATAGCGCCGTACTGCCTCGTCGTACCGTCCCTGTTGGTAGATGGCATTGCCGAGATTGTAATGTCCACGGGCGGTGCTGTTGGCTTCCAGAGACTTCCGGTAAGCTTCCTCCGCGTCGGCATAGGCTTCTTCCTTGTAGGCCTCATTGCCTTCGCGCAGCAGCCGGTGCACCGACTGCGCAGACAGGGTGGCTTGCGCCAAAAAGAGCCCCGGAATTATTGCAATAAGCCATTTCATGGTGCTACGCATTTTCTCCAAATAAATTTTGATTTCTGCCTTTGCCGCTGCTCCGGTACGGCATCAGGAATTCCAACACGAGCAGCAGTATAGCGATGCCGACAAACCACTGAAAAGAACTTTCAAACTCCGAGAAACTGCGCTGCTCAAAGGCGCGCTTTTCCATCTTGTCAATGCGTTCCTTCAGGGCATTGACTACGGCGTCGCTTCCCGCAGAGAGGTTGAAATAATTGCCATTGCCGACTTTGGCGATGTCCCGGAGGACCGCTTCATTAAGGCGGGAGCGTACCGGGTTGCCCTGTTGGTCGCGCTTATACATCTCCCGCCCATTTTCCCGGATGGTAATAAAGCTCCCTTCAGTCGTGCCTACTCCCACGGTGTAGAGAATGAGCCCTTCCTCTGCAGCAGCTTCGGCAGCAGCCAGGGCTTCCTCTTCGTGGTTTTCGCCATCTGTAATGATAATTAACGCCTTGTGGCTCTTGTTGTTGTCTTCGAAAGACTCTCCCGCCAGCTCAATGGCTTCCGCAATAGCGGTGCCCTGATTGCCAATCATATCGGGGCTGGCCGACCGCAGGGATAGCTGAATGGCGTTGTAGTCGGTGGTAATTGGTGATTGCAGGAAGGCGCTCCCGGCAAAGACGACCATGCCAAGGCGTTCGGCCCTCAGCCCTTCCACCAGTTCCTGCCCAAAGCGCCGTGCCCGCTCCAACCGGCTGGGAGTAATGTCGGTGGCGAGCATGCTCTGGGAGAGGTCAAAGGCAATGATAATATCGACACTCTTGCGCTTGTACTTTTGCAGTTTGGCCCCGTACTGAGGATTGGCCCAGCCGACGACGAGCAGGGCTACAGCGAGCATCAGCAGCCCGAATTTCAGGTACTGCCGGTAGCGGGAGACCTGTGGCATGAGCTGCTCCATAAGGCTGTGGTTGCCAAAACGCCCGATGGCCCGCTTCCTGGCCGTCCATGCCGCCCAAAAAAACAGGCCCAGCAGCGGTAGCAGCAGCAGTGCGTATAAATGTTCGGGATGTTCGAGTTGTAGCATGCCTTGGTTGTTTTGCCAAAAAAATGGGCTTTACGGGATCGTGCGCAGTACGGTATACCGCAGCAGGGCTTCCATCAGCAGTATAACGAGCCCCCAAAAAACGAAGGGGTGGAAAGCCTCGTTGTAGCGCTTGATCACCGTCACTTCAATTTCGCTTTTCTCCAGTTGGTCAATCTGAGCGTAAATCTGCTGCAGGCTTTCCGCAGAAGTAGCCCGGAAA
Source organism: Phaeodactylibacter xiamenensis (assembly GCF_000759025.1). Taxonomy (GTDB): domain Bacteria; phylum Bacteroidota; class Bacteroidia; order Chitinophagales; family Saprospiraceae; genus Phaeodactylibacter; species Phaeodactylibacter xiamenensis. Next base: position 421,551 of record NZ_JPOS01000018.1, read on the forward strand.
TAAGCGCCCTGTGTCATTTCTGCAATATCCCGCAGCAGGGCTTCGTCAATTTCCACCCTGGCCCGCCCAAAAATGTAGCGACCATCGCTGCGGCGGCTGATGGGGGTCAGGGCGTCGCCGGTGGAGCCCACGCCAATGGTATAGACTTTGATGCCGAGTTTCTGGGCGATTTGGGCGGCCATTTCTGGTTGTATGTACCCTGCGTTATTGACGCCATCGGTTAGAAGGATAGCGATTTTACTCTTGGCTTCGCTGCTTTCCAGGTGGCGCACGGCCGTAGCTAGCCCCATGCCAATAGCTGTACCGTCCTGCAACTCTCCGCATTCCAGTTCACCCAAAAAGCCTTTCAGGATGCGGTGGTCAACGGTAAGGGGGCATTTGGTGAAGGCCTCGCCGGCAAAAATGGCCAGCCCGATCCTGTCGTACGGGCGCTTATCAACGAAGTCGCTGGCCACCGCTTTGCTGACTTCCAGGCGGTTGGGCTCGAAATCTTGCGCGAGCATACTGCTGGAGAGGTCGATGGCAAGCATAATGTCCACGCCCTCTGCATTCACCTCCTCCTCTTTCAGGACTTCCTGGGGCCGGGCCATGGCGATCACAAGCGACGCAAAAGCCAGCGCTCTGAATACCGGCAGCAGCCCTCTCAATCTGCCCCGCCACGACTGCATGCCCTGCACACTCGCCAGGCTGGGCATACGCAGCGTTGCATAGTGCTGCCGGCGCTTGCGCAAATAGTGCCAGCCTACTGCAGGCAACAGCAGCAAGAGGAGGAAAAACTCCGGATTGACAAATTCTATGTTGGGGCTGAATATCATGCGTTCAGATCATTGTCTAGTAGAGTGTCTTTGCTCCAGTTTATATCTGGCTTTCGAATGACATAGGTGCCAGCCATACGGTCGTGCAACGTTTGCCTGCCTTGCTTGTCGAAGAAATAAGGCAGATAGCCTAGCCAAAATGTAGCTTCGGATATGAGTTTACCAATGAAGCGGATTGATGCTGTCTTAAGGCTTGGGTATTGCTCTTGCTTATCCACTACCCGTATTCCCAGGATCAATTTTCCCATAGTGCCTCCAAATCGATGTTCCATATAAGCGTAGCACAGCCAAAAGAAGACTATCGAAAAAACGATGAATGTAGGTAAGAACCAATTATTATCGGTTTCGAGCTCAGCTGCTGAGACTAACTCCCCAATCCCGAATGAAATAGCAAGATAGAGCAGCGGAATTAAATTAATGTCAATGAGGCGTGCAAAGAAACGTGGCCAGAATCGGGCGAGGTCTAAACGTGGGGCAATAGAACCGGTGCTGGGTTTGCTGCTTTTGCCCTTCAGGCTGCCTGTCGCTATACGTTCTGTTGCAGTAGTCTTGTTAGACAGCGTATATAATGCTTGGCGAGTGCCTTCCAATACGACTCGCTCCATTGGAGCTTGATTTGTGTATGTTCCTTCTTGTTTTTCCTGTTGTTTACGGTGTATTGTAACGCTGTTATTCGGATAAAAGCGGAGGAATAATTGTTCATCCTTTGTTTGTTGGATCACTTCCCGTATTTGCTGGAGGGCATCCCGATGGAATTGCTCAGACGGTATTGCTTTCGCAAATTTGACCAAATCGACCTTTTGCAATAGCTCATTCAGCTTTGGCAATAGCTCATGTGGAAAAGCCTGTTCACGTAAGCTCTGGACAATTTGTGGACTTGTCTTTTCTCGGGTGTGGAGGTCATACAAGCAGTCAAGATAGAAACGGAGCAGGTGGTTCAACTCTATCTGAAAGCCATGCTCGTTACCATTAGCCCAAGATTCTGATTGCTCTAAGCGTTGGAGCTCTTCCTCCATATACACACGTAAGGCTACCTCTCTCTCAGGTGACAATGGAGCCGGTCTACCTTTTTTTCCCCGGCTTATCCAATAGAAAATCAGCGCTATAATGATGATTGCCACAAGCCCCACCAATATGTAAGGTAAGAAGTCCCTGAAGCCCAGTGGTTCTTCAATAATATCCTTGATCGGCATCAGGCGGGTGGTGTCGCTGGCCACATCCATGGTGCGGATTAGAATGGATGCGTTGTCGCTTTGTATTTGTTCCTGTTGACCGTTCGTGGTGTAGGTCAGGGTGACGGGGGGGATGGTGTAGCGGCCTTCTTCCCAGAAGATTAGCTTCAGGTCCAGGGTACTGATGGAGCTGTTGCCTTCGCCTGCTTTATCGAGGCGTTTGGCGTCGAGGACTTCCATGTTGTCCTGATTTTCCAATGCCCGGTAGTCGAAGGCATCAATCGTGGTACCGGCTTCGGCCACCGCTACAATCTGCAAGGGAACAGCTTCGCCAAACAGGGCGGTTTCCTGTTCGAGGACCACCAAAATGCTGGGTTGAGCCCAAGCCGAAGCAGACCAGCCCAGGAGCAGGAGGGTCAAAAGGGGCAGCCAGTGATTTCGGTGTCGGTTGATCATAAATTACCCTGCGTTTTTTGATCAGGAGCGCTGTTGGAAAAACTGGTGCAGCGCATCCACGTATGATTCGTTGGTTCGGATATTGACCACTGAAGCCCCGCTTTTCCGGAACGTCTGGGTGAAGTAGTTCAGGTGGTTTTGGTGCCAGCGGGCGTACTCCTCCCTTAGCCGTTGGGAAGAGGTGTCAATCCAGCGTATGGCTCCGCTTTCGGCGTCCTGTGCCCGGATCAGCCCCACATTCGGCAGGTTTTCCTCCCGGGGGTCGATGATATTCACACCAATCACATCGTGGCGGCGGGCAGCCACCCGCAGTGCCTGTTCGTACTCCATCGACAGGAAGTCGGAAATAATGAAGCAGATGCTCCGCTTTTTGACCAGGTTGTTGAAGTACTCCAGGGTAGCGCCAATTTCCGTGCCTTTGCCTTTAGGCTCGAAATTGATGAGCTCCCGGATAATGCGCAGGATGTGCTGCTTACCTTTTTTGGGCGGAATAAACAACTCTACTTCATTGGCGAAGAAGGCCACGCCCACTTTATCGTTGTTGTTGATGGCGGAAAAGGCCAGCACGGCGCAAATTTCCGTGATGATTTCGTTTTTGAGCTGATTGACGGTGCCGAAGAAGGAGGAAGGGCTCATATCGATCAGCAGCATCACGGTCAGTTCCCGCTCTTCCTCAAAGATTTTGACGTGAGGGGTGCCGGTGCGTGCGGTTACGTTCCAGTCGATATTGCGGACATCGTCCCCGTATTGGTAGTCTCGAACCTCACTGAAAGACATGCCCCGCCCCTTGAAAGCTGAGTGGTACTCTCCGGAAAAGAGATGCCGGCTCAGCCCCCGGGTCTTGATTTCAATCTTGCGGACTTTCTTCAGCAGTTCGCTGGTTTCCATGATTTAGGGTACTTCTACGGTATCGAGAATTTTGTTGATCAGGTCCTCCTGTGTGATGTTTTCAGCCTCCGCTTCGTAAGTCAGTCCCAAACGGTGGCGCATGACGTCCAGGCATACATTGCGCACATCCTCAGGGATAACGTAGCCCCGGCGGTTGAGAAAAGCCTGGGCTTTGGCAGCCAGAGCCAGGTTGATGCTTGCCCGGGGCGAGCCTCCGTAGCTGATCAGGGGCTTCAGCCGGCCCAGCTGATAGCTGTCGGGCTCACGGGTGGCGAAAACGATATCGAGAATGTAGCGCTCGATTTTCTCATCCATGTAAATCTTGCGCACAGATTGCCGCGCCTTCAGTATTTCCTCCGGCTTTACGACCGGGCTGACTTTGCCGAAGGTGTCGCTGCCCAGTACCCGACGGATGATCTCGCGTTCCTCCTCCTTGTTGGGGTAGGAAATCTTCACCTTGAGCATGAAACGGTCGACCTGCGCCTCGGGCAGGGGGTACGTCCCTTCCTGTTCGATGGGGTTTTGGGTGGCCAGTACGAGAAAAGGCTCCTCCAGGCTGAAGGTCTGATTGCCGATCGTGACCTGCCGTTCCTGCATGGCTTCGAGCAGGGCACTCTGTACTTTGGCAGGCGCCCGGTTGATCTCGTCAGCCAGCACAAAATTGGCAAAGACCGGGCCTTTACGCACGGTGAACTCATTTTGCTGCGGATTGTAAATCATGGTACCGATGATATCGGCCGGCAGCAGGTCGGGCGTAAACTGAATACGGCTGAACCGGGCATCAATAGCCTGAGAAAGGGTCTTAATCGCCAGCGTTTTGGCCAGCCCCGGCAAGCCTTCCAGGAGGACATGCCCTTTGGTGAGCAGCCCCAGGAGCAGGCGGTTCAGCATATGCTTCTGCCCCACGATTACCTGCGCGGTTTCCTGGTTCAGGCGGTCTACAAAAGCGCTGTCCAGGTAAATTTGCTGATTGAGGGCTTCAATGTCTACTGATTGCATGGTCATTTCGTTGTTCAGGTCTGCAAAGTTGCTAATTTTTTCACACAATTGGGCAGGGTGTTCGGGTCCTTGCCCTAAATTCGCAACATCAGCCACTTAATACAATTACTTAAGCGAAAAGGCTCAATTTTGTCCGGCAAATAATACTTTTTTAACATTAAACATTCCACTATGCTTTCCAGATTGACGCTACTGCTTGCACTTTTGGCTTTTGGCATCGTTGCGTACGCTCAGGATACCACAGCCGTTCCTGTAAGTGCTCCGGTTGCGGCTATCAAAGACTTGCGCAACGGCACCCTGATCATCCGCCTGCCGTCCAATCAGCGCAAAATGACAGCTCTGCAGGATGCGCTGGAAAATGATGACAATACGAACCGGCGGGCCAAATGGCTGGAAAAAGAACTGGCGGCCACCCGGGAAGAGACCCGGACTTTCAACAATAACATGTACCGGGCATTCCGGGAGTCGTATGATTTTTCGGACATTCGGTTCACCTACGATTACTTCACGCCTGAGCTTAAAGCCGGTAATTTTCAGGGGCACCTGCTGAATGCAGACCTGGAGCCGGACGCGAGCATTACGCTGGCGCAAAAACCGGCATTCATCCTCAGCTTTGGCAGGACCAACAAGGACTACTCCGACGGGGTGGAAGCGATGGTTATACTGGGCGAGCAACTGAAAAGCCCGCCTCCGCCTTTTCCCTACTATCAGCGTTTGAATGACTTTCAGAAATTCTGGGGCAGTATTTTTCCACGGGAAGATCAGGATGAGTTTGATGCACTGCGCCTTGTGGGCAAGCTGAATGAAAAGCTATACAAATACTTTTACCGGAACGCGGGCCCTACTGATTGAGAGGCGCCCCGATGGTATCAGGCTGCAGGGAGTCCCGCTGCAGTGAATCCAGCCTCAGGAGCTTGAGGATACTGTCTTCTGAGAGCAGTGGGGCGACCTTCAATAGGGAGTCGCGCAGTTTTTTGGCAGCGGGCCGCTCCGGGCGGGTGGGCCGCGGAGGTTTGGAAGCGGTATCCCGGTTGAGGCGGGCCTGCAGTAACAAGATAGAATCCGCGAGGGAGCTGGCTTCCTTAACGGCATCCTGATAACAGCGTTGGGTTCGGTTGCCCCGGTAAGTGGCGACGCGCTGAGTGACCTCTTCCTGAATCATCTTTTCTACGGCAATTCGGTTGCGGTTGTCCTCGCCACAGGAGGAGGCCAGGAAGGCAATTAGGGCGAGGAGAATGGAAAGTCTGCTCATTGCTGTTGCTGTTTTCGCATGATGCGCTCGCGAAGGGTCTGCTCTTCCTGTTGCCGCAACTCAATGATGGAATCCAGCGCCTGCTCAATCAAGTTGTCCTTATTTGCCGTACACAGGCTGTCCAGTACGGGGACAAGGCTGTCAATCTGCTTTTTGGCGAGGCTGTCAATACGGATGCGCTCACTGGAAGTCAGCCGGATGCCCGTTTCCTGAGACTCGCAGGACGGCCATAGCAAAACGCCCAACAGTAGGAAGACCAGGTTAGCGTTCTTCATTGAGGTCGATGACTTTTCTTCGGAGTTCAAAGTTTTTACCGAGGTAGACCTTACGGACCATCTCATCGGCAGCGAGTTCTTCAGCTGTGCCGGCCTTGAGGATATTCCCCTCAAACATGAGGTAGGCCCGGTCGGTAATGGAGAGGGTTTCCTGCACATTGTGGTCGGTGATGAGAATGCCGATGTTCTTGGTCTTCAGCTTGGCTACGATGTACTGAATGTCCTCCACGGCGATGGGGTCAATACCGGCAAAAGGCTCATCCAGCAGGATAAACTTAGGATCGGTAGCGAGGGCACGGGCTATTTCGGTACGGCGGCGTTCACCGCCAGAAAGAGTGTCCCCCCGGCTTTTGCGGACCTTCTCCAGGCCAAACTCACTGATCAGGCTTTCCAGGCGTTCCTTTTGCTCTGCTTTGGGGTAGGGCATCATTTCCAGTACGGCGGCGATATTGTCTTCCACACTAAGTTTGCGGAAAACGGAAGGCTCCTGCGGGAGGTAGCCGATGCCCCGCTGTGCCCGTTTGTACATGGGCAGGTCTGTGATGTTGTCCCCCTCCAGGAAAACCTGTCCGACATTAGGCTTAATGAAACCCACCACCATGTAAAACGTGGTCGTCTTCCCGGCACCATTGGGCCCCAGCAGCCCGACAATTTCCCCCTGATTGACTTCCAGGGAAACGCCCTTGACTACTTTCCGCTTACCGTAAATTTTTTCCAGCCCGTCGCTTCTAAGTCGCATGTGTATGGTTGAATGGAAGAATCTGTTAGTCGATATAAATGACCTCACGAAGGAAGCGAAACCCAAGGCTCACTTCAAAGGCTATATTTCGGATTTGCCGCTCCGGTATCGTAGTTTGGTTGCCGGTGAAGGGGTCAGTTACATTCCCGATTTCCGGCTGCTCGTATTGGAACGAAAAGTCTGGGTGAAGGTTGAGCTCCAGAGACATGCCAACAAAATCGCCCAGGCTATACTCCATTCCGCCACCAATGGTCACACCATAGTTGAATTCCCGGATGTAGGTGGGGTCATTAACCGGAAGTGTAGAAAAGAAGAAATTGTTAATCTCATCAAATTCATTCAGGTTGGTATCAAAGGTATAATCTGCCCGTACCCCGATGGAGTAGAAAAAACGGCTTTCCCCCCTGCCGATGTCAAACTTTTGCTTGGCGCCCAGCACCAGAGAAGCATTGTGGAAAATGAAGCGCTCCGGTGGCACGCGGGTGAGCTGCCCGTTGAGGACGTTATTGAAAAAGCGGTTCCGCAGGGCACTGCCCTTTGGGTGGTAGCCCAGAGAAGCAAAGAGCGAGAAGGCATTGCTTTCCGGCACATCTTCAATAAAAAAATCGCCCTGAGGCAAAAACAGGGCATTGGTGTTAATGGCGTCCCACTGTTGGGTAGCCAGGGTGAACCCTCCCTTGATGCCGTATACGGTGCCCTGGGCTTGTAGTCCTGCCACGCTCAGCGCGGCGATTATCATCATGAGTATCCGTTGCTTCATCATTCCAGTTTTGTGCAAAGGTCTTGAATTATTACGAAATATACTGACGATTAAGTGGTTTGCCACAGCAAACCACTTTGTTAAGCGTATAACCGGAGCGCCATACAGGAAATAGGGCTCCGGTCACTTGCATTGCCTTACCGCACCTTCAGCTGCTGACCAATGAATATGGTATTGCTGGTCAGCCCGTTCAGTGCTTTGAGCTGGTCAACTGTCAGATTGTAGCGGCGGCTGATGTTGAAGAGCGTATCCCCCTTCACAACAGTATGCAAGCTATTGGAAGGCTGTACGGGGCGTGGATCGGGCTGAGGCGGATTGGGCGCCGGATCATCATCTGAGTTGAACCAGTCATCCCTGTCAAACCCATTATCGGTATCTGGCTGGCTGGGCCGGTCATTCCAGGTCGGACGGTTATCGGGCCTGGGGTCAGGGCGGTTGCCCGGTGGCGGGGTGATGGGGTCCAGAAAGTCATCATCAAAGTCGAAGTCACTATCGGGCTCAAAGATTTCATCTTCGATTACGATAGGATTAACTGGGCCTTCGTCAATGGATGGTGGCTCAGGTTCCGGGAAGTCCATCACGTCGTCGCGGTCGGGCACCGAGGATGGCGCTTCCACTTCCCGGCCCAATTTGGGAGGATCGCCTACATTCCAGCCCCGTATCTTCAGGCGCTCGCCAACGGCTGCCATCTGACCTTTTTCCAACTGATTACGCCGGTACAGGCGGTCGAGGTCGATACCGTAGATTTGGGAAATGCTGAACATGGTTTCGCCCTTTTTCACATAATGCCACTGCCGCTGCCCCCTGAAGCTGTTACGCTTGGACTGCAGGTAGATGACCGTGCCCTGCTCCAGTTGGCGGTTACGGCTGTATTGGTTGTTGTTGTAGCGCACGAGGTCGGTGAGGTCGGAGTCGGTACGAAGAGCAATTTCCTGCAGGGTCTCACCGGACATGCTCAACACGTACTGCACATCGTTGTTGGTAAAGACCTGCCCGGCCACCACTGTGTTAGGAGCATCGGTCCCGTCGCCGCCCAGTTGTGGCACACCCGTCTCACCGCCCGCGATAATACCGGTGGAGGTCATGCGGTCGTAGCGGTGCAGCTCATAACGCTCAATAATATCGATAAGCTTGCTGGCGTAGGTCGCGCTGGTGGCGTAGCCGGCCTGCTTGAGCCCTCGTGCCCAGGCTTTATAGTCGGTGGGGTCCAGCCGGAAAAGAAACCCATAGCGGAATTGCTTATTCGGGTCGCGCAGGAATTCGGAATGCGCCCGGTAGCTGGCATCGGGGTTTTTATAGCTGCGGAAGCAGGATTCGATCAGCTCCCCCCGGTCGTTGACATCATCGTCTTTCTTGTAGTATGTCCGGCCATTCCAGCCACTGCCACATTTAATGCCAAAGTGGTTGTTGGCACGCCGGGCCAGGTCGCTTGTACCTGCACCAGACTCCAGGAGCCCCTGCGCCAGTTTGATGCTTGCCGGGATGCCGGTCCGCTCCATTTCCAGAATGGCAATTTCCTTGAAACGCTCCAGGTATTCCTGATGCGTATTCCCTTGTGCCTGCAGGCAAAAGGCCAGGCTCAGGGAGAAGAGGAGAAAAAATGATGATCGGTTCATAGCCAAATTGTTTTGGGGTAAAGGTTGTGTTGTAAACGCGAAAGTCGCCGGTAACGTCTAAAAGATAGGGCTAATTATCATTTTATTAATATTTTGATGTTAATCCAGCCCTGAAATTTTGCCTTTCCCCAGTGCTGCAGCACCCCGCTGCCCAAAGTACTGCACCGCCTGCAGCAAATTCGCAAAACGCGGGTCCTGCGTATGCCCTCTTTGGTAGCGAGCGTAAATCTGCTGCACAATCACCCCGATCTTAAAGGCGCCAAAGACGTAGTAGAAGACCGGGTTGGTGATCGTTATTTCCCGCTGCTGTGCGTAGCGGTGCAGCACCTCCTGCCGGTTGAGATTGCCGGGCAGCCAGGTGAGGTTGGCGGCAGCGAGGGGCATGAGGCGGGCTTCTTTCGGCTCGGTCCAGTAAGCGAGGGTGGTGCCCAGGTCCATCAGTGGGTCGCCCACCGTAGCCATTTCCCAGTCGAGGATGGCGCGGATGTTATGGGGTGGGTCCGGGCCGAGCACCAGGTTGTCGTATTTGAAGTCGTTGTGGATCAGACCTGCGGGGCCCTCTGCAGGCTTATTTTTTTGCATCCATTGTGCCAGCTCGTCCATAGCAGGCACCTTGTCCGTTTCGGCTTTGTAGTACCGCTTGATCCACCCCTCTACCTGCCGGCCGACGTAGCCCTCGGGTTTGCCCAGCTCGATGAGACCGGTCGCTTCAATATCAATCTGGTGAAGGGCTGCCAGTGTATCTACTGCCGATTCCGAGACTTGCCGCATTTGTTTGGGTGCCCATTGCAACTGTTTGGCTAAATTGCCCCTCAGGATGATGCCTTCCACCCGCTCCATCAGGTAAAAGGGTGCGCCGATGATTGCCTCGTCCTCACAGTAGACGATGGGCTGCGGAATGGTTTTCAGTACAGGTCTGAGTTTGGACAGTACCCGATACTCCCGCCCCATATCGTGGGCGCTCCTGATATTGGCACCGAATGGCGGGCGGCGGAGAACCGCTTCCCCCGCATTAGTTTTTAGCAGGTAGGTCAGGTTGGAATAGCCGCCGGGGAATTGTTGGATGCCCTCAATTTTCCGGAAGCCATCCCAATGCTGACGCAGGTAGGTTTGCAGGGCTTCCTGATCGAGGGCTTCCCCTTCACGGATTGGGCTGGGCTGATCGAGCATTTTTGTGGGGAAGATAGGAAAAATCGGCAAGAGATAGCCATGAACCTCGTCAGAGAGTATCTCCCGAAAGATTGAATAAACCAATCTGTGCTCAACCTGCTTTTTAACATTGTCATCCTCGTGACAAAACACAGGGTGAGCAAAATAAACAGCGCCCCATTCCTGAAATGCCACTGTAATTAGTGTACCTTTAAGCAAGACAAAGACAAGCGCTTAATTTAGCCTACGCAAAAGCTCAATTACACCGCTCAACCAATTATTTACCTTAATAAACTATTTGAACATGAATCTTTACGCTTTTTCACCCCCCCTCCCCGCGGGCTTTTTCTGACAATGTTATTGCTTATGTTTAGCTATTGGAGCGCCTCCGGGCAGTGCGATAGCCCGACAACAGTAAGCGATGGCAGTTTCGAATCTATTCAATCGCCTTGCACGCCGGGTCAAAATCAGTACAACGAGGCCTTTAACGATGGCTGCATGGGCGATTGGTTTGCCGGCAAAGGGACACCAACTTTAATTAAGACCGGTACTGTTTCGGATAACTCCGGAGTGATCAACACGCCATCGGGCGGTGGCAGTTACTATGCGGACCTTCACTCTATTACAACGAACAATACGCCCCCACTGTGCGAACACGAAGCGCTGGTCTTAGACCTTACGCTAGACCCGGGCTGCTCGTACGACATTACGCTTTGGTCAAGGATTTACGACCAGCCCCTAGTTACAGGTGAGTCCTCAGAGCTGACCGTCTATTTTACTTCCGGAATAACGAATGCGGTGGGCGCAACCGGCCCTCAGAGCTGCCTCAGCGCCCCTATGGATGCGGAAACGCATACGATTAATTCTTTTACCTGGGCCCAGTATAGCTTTAATATCCCTGCCGAAGCGGGTGATGATCAACTGGTCATCTTCGCCACTTCAACTAATTCTTCCATCAACTTTCGGACATTGATTGACTTGGTTACGGTTGAGGTATGCGAATCAGACCTCAACCCAGGCTTTGTAGCCAATGAAGTTGGAGTCTTCACTTATCAGTTTAACGACTTGACCTCTACTACCGCCACCAATAGTGCCGTAGAATGGTGCTGGGATTTTGGCGATGGCACCTATGCTTATACCCAAAACCCGGTACACACTTTCCCGGACAGCCAGCCCTACACCGTTTGCCTTACTATCAAGGATGAGAACGGATGTACAGCGAAGCACTGTCAGGGCGTTGTCGCCCAGCCACTCTGTGATTGCCTGGATGACCCGCTTGAAATCAATGCTGACCAGACCTGGACTTCTGATCAGGCGGTGAACCATAATCTGATTATCAGGACAGGAAGAACCCTGGAGCTTGACCTAATGACACTGAACATGGCCCCCGATTGTAAAATTTATGTGGAAAGGGGCGCAAAGTTAGAAGCAATAAAAAGCACCCTGACAACTGGTTGTACACAACCTGGCAAATATTGGAGTGGTATTGAAGTCTGGGGCAATGGGCTCGTCAGCCATCCTCCTCTTTCTCAGATTACATCTTCTATATATCCCTATTTGCCAGATCACCATGGTGTTGTTATTTTAGCTAACTGTGATATTACTAAAGCACATATTGGTGTACTGACGGATAATTTGGCTAACAATGGGCATGAGACCTACTGGCAGCCTTATGGGACCTGGGGCAAGCACTACGGTGGGATCGTATACGCATTGAAGTCTAACTTTACAGACAATAAGAGAGCTGCACATATCGCCGCATTCCCAGCAAACCTTACTGGGGCACCTCCCAACGCTCCAAACATCTCCCGCTTTATAGACTGTGTTATTGACGACCCTGCAAATGTCAGCACTCAAGGAATTTCAGTTTGGGGCAGTCAAAATGTAATTTTTGACAATACAAATTTCCTAGATATCATTGGTTACTCTCTATCTTTTGATGATGCAACCGGAAGGGTGTATGAATGTGAATTTAAGGATTTTGTTTATGGGATAAGAATTGATAACACAGCTGGGCATACAACAGGATTTCAAACCATTATTGGCGATGAGAACGACGCCTCAAAAGGAAACCTGTTTGAATTTGCCACATTAGGAGCTAGCAGGCCAATAGGTATTTGGGCGGATAATGCAGTTAAACTGCAAGTGCACAACAATCAATTCAATTCGACTTATAATCCAATATTTATTGCAGGGCCTAGTCAGTATACAGTTACCCAAAATACGTTTGATAACTTCATTTGGGGGAATATACTGCAAAACACGTTTGATAACTTATCTGAAGCAGACTACAATTGTAATCACTATGATGATCTGGGCTTGACCCGAGGAGTATATGTTTGGGGGAATAATGGTAACTTTTTATTCGAAAAGGAAACTTTCAACATTCCTTCCGGGCAGGATATGCTATTAGCTAATTCTGGAGCGACACTAGGTGAAATCAATGGAGCACAAGGCGGCTTAGGGGATCCTGTACTCAATCTATTTTCCGGAACCCAGCATATTATTTCACCCGCCCCACAAACAAACTCATTTACTTACTTCCACCCTGGGTCTAACCTTACTACTGCATTCCCAACCCTTACCTTCATTCCCGATAATACTGGGCAGAATTTTGTTAATATAGGGTATACATTAAGTTTTGCAGATTATGACGACGGCTGCCTTGAACTCGAAGGTGTAGGTGACCGTCCACGTGAAGGAGAATGCAAAACAGAAGAATGCTTGGACTCCTTAAACAACCTTTTAGCTGACAAGCGTAGCTTTATTGATGGCGGAGATACAGGAGAATTGGTTAATGCTCTTTTACAATCTCCAGCTGTACCAGATACCTACGGGGCTTTATCAGGTGCAGCACCCTACCTTTCAAATGAAGTCCTGTTAACCATGCTTTCGGTTGACATGGAGCTATCGCAAAAAGAAGCCATTTTATTACAAAATGCTCCAGTCTCTGCTTCGGTACTAAGTGCCGCCCAAAGTTTGATTACCGATGATACTTACCATGCGCTGCTAGATATCCGAGCATCTGAAGGGTATTCGGCTATGGAAGTCTTGATTGCAGAAATCAGTGGACTAGAATCAAAAAAGGCGAAGGCATTTAACCATATTTACAGCACTGCATTCATAGAAGGAGACTGGGCAACCGCCGAAAGCCTATTAATTGAAGAGGGCTCCTTTTCCTCCATGCGTAAGCTCGTTGGCCTAAAGCTGCGAATGGGGGAATTTGACGAGGCCGATGCTTACGTGCAAGCAATGACAACTGAAAATGATGAGGAGTCTACAATCGCTGATTTATTAGCGTTGGAAGTAGCCTACCGTTCTAATCCTGTGGATTATTCACTATCAGGCGGAGATGAGGCTTATCTCCAATTGCTCAGCCAAGACACATTATCTTCGACCTATACCTTTAGCCGTGCTTTGCTTAGATTAATTACCGGAGCACAATTTGCCCCTCCTGTTCCTCCAGATTCTCCTATTGACGGCCTGGTCCAACAACAACCTGGCTGGGCAGTTCCCCAGAGCCATAAAAGTCTTGAGGAAACAATTTCTATCCTGCCTAATCCTGCACAGGATATTGCGACAGCAATACTGCCTGTAAATGCTGAACCTGATTGGCGGGTAGAACTTTGGAGCTCTACCGGTGCTATTATTCAGTCCCATGACATCAATTCAAACCAGGTTGACTTTAACCTGGAGGGGCTACCCGCTGGATTTTATGTAGTCAGAGCCATCAACAAAGTTGAACCGCTCCAAATTCAGCAATCTTTGATCATACAATAAGTTTTAATTAATAAAACGCTCCGCTTTTACTTTTCAAGTTAAGGGCGGAGCTTTTTTAATTCCATAAAAAAATGAAAAAGCTTATTTTTTTGTTCTTTTCTGTCGCTACGAGCCTTCTTTTAATTGGACAACCTACTTTCCATAACATTTACGACATTACGAACGGTTTTTCGGAGAATGCATTCAATATGGTCGTAGTACAGGATGGCCTTTATTTAAATTGTGGCACTTGGTGCAGCGAAGATTTTAAATCTTGTCCTATCCTGTTTAAAGTCAATAATAATGGGGATAGCCTTTGGCATAGGCAGTATGATCATAATCTTGCGGATTATTCTATTTGGGATTATGTTATTGACCCCAATGAAGAATATCTATATGCCTGTGGAAGGATTGCAGATGAAGACCAATTGCCATTTATAGTGAAAATGAACGAATGGGGGGATACCTTATGGCTAAAGACCTACTATGAGCCCTATTGGGATGTTGCCTTTGACATAGAACAAGATCACGACGGCAACCTTGTTGTAAGTATCAACGGCGGGAGTTTTGGAGAATTTGGCAACTGGTCAGTCATCAAAACAGATACAGCCGGGCAGATGCTTTGGAGCACGACCATAGAGGACACTATTGATTATACCTATTATGGAAGAATTGCCGTGTTAGAGGACAATTCCATTATGATGGCGAACTACTTTGCCCCCCCTCTAGGCGAGGGAAAACGTGCCTATTCTGTAGCCAAGCTAAATGCGGATGGCGAGCAGGAATGGTGGCGGGAATATGACGTGCTTGAAAATTCTAGCACTCATCCTTCTTTAATCGCCGCTCATCCAAATGGAGGGGTTATTACTGGCTGGGCATTTGATACATTGCGACAGCCAGGGGTACACCCTGACGAAGGACCTTTCCTCAGATACCTTGACGCAGACGGAGAAATCATTTGGGAATACCGGTATTTAGACTACCGCAGTGCGGAGATCACTAATTTGACAATCGCGGAAAACGGCGACATCATTATGTGCGGATCCGCACCATCTACGAGTATCGGCCCCGATGATGCAGAAAGGGCTTGGCTTGCCCGGGTAACATCCGAAGGGGAACTATTGTGGAGAAGATACTATCGTGGGCTAAACCTGCCTACTCATACGAAGCCTTTCAACGCTGTAGTCGAAACTTCTGATGGCGGAATTGCTGCCTGTACAGATATACAAGATTTTAGCATCACCCCCATCCCCGATCCCGACGTATGGCTGGTCAAGACCGATGCCGATGGCTGCATCACCCCCGGCTGTCAGGACAGCCTGATTTACGTCAGCGTAGAAGAAATACCAGGCACCGGAGAAACGGCGCTCAGGGAAGTCTTCTTCAAAGCCTACCCAAATCCGGCTCGGGGCCCTATACAAGTGGAGTTCCTCAACGCCATCCGCTACGAGGAGCCAGCGCTGCGCTTATTCAATCTACAGGGGCAGCAGGTCTTGCACCAACGCTTACAGCGCGGGGCACAATCCGCAGAGCTGTCTACCAGCGGCTTGCCCAGCGGGCTGTATATTTTGCAGTATTCCTCTGCCGGGCGGGTGCTGCAGCAGGAGAAGGTGGTGAAGGTGGAGTAGGGTAGTGCGCCAAATTCTTAACTTTGTGCACATGAAAACCGCCCAACAACTACAATCCACTCTCCAACACCTCGACGGCAAAAGCTACAAAGCCTACAAGGACATCCGTGGGTCATATGCCTTTGAAGGGTTTGAGTTGTCCATCGATCAGGTGCAGGGCGATCCCTTTGCGGCTCCAAGCCGCGTGCGGGTGCGCATCCGGAACACCTTCCCCGATTGGGCGCAGGTCAACAAAAGCCGAAGGATCGCCCTGTGCGACTACCTCAACCGGCAGTTTAGCCGGGCGTGCCGGCGCTTCAGCAAAGGCAACCGGGGCAGTGGCAAAAGCGGGGCGGTATTCATCGCTCAGCCCGGACAGGAAATTCTGGAACGTACGGCGGTGGTGCTCGGCGAAGACTGGATTGAAGCCCGCTTCCGGGTGGGGTTGCCAGCCTTTGGGCGGCGTATTGCCGGACGGCAGGCAGCGGCTATCTTTGGGGAGGAAATCCCTCAAATCGTAGCCCACAGCCTGCCCTTTGCCGTGCAGGACGAAACTATTTTGAAGGAGCATATCTTCACCAATGAGGATGCCGATGCGCTTCGGGTCCGCCTACCGGAATTAGGGCTTGTCGTTTTTGTAGCCGATGGTGCCCTACTGCCCCGGGCCAGCGGTGTGGATGACCGCCCTATGCCCGGCGGGCTGCCTTTTCAATCGCCCGAAAGCCTGCGGGTGGAAGTGGCGCTGCCCAACCGCACCATAACAGGGATGGGCATTCCTGAAGGCATCACCCTCATTGTCGGTGGTGGCTTTCACGGCAAGTCTACCCTGCTGCGCGCAATAGAGCTCGGCATTTACAACCATATTCCCGGTGACGGCCGCTCCTTTGTAGTCAGTCAGCCAGGTGCCGCCAAGATACGGGCAGAGGACGGGCGCTACATTGAACGGGTAGACATCTCCCCCTTCATCAATAACCTGCCGGGCGGACAATCCACGCAGCAGTTTTCCACCCCTAATGCCAGCGGCTCCACCTCCCAGGCCGCCAATGTGATGGAGGCCCTGGAAGCCGGGGCAACGGCACTGCTTATTGACGAAGATACCTCCGCCACCAATTTTATGATCCGAGATCAGCGCATGCAGGCGCTTATTCCGCAGCAGCGGGAACCCATTACGCCTTTTGTGGACCGCATCCGGCAGTTGTACGAGGAGCAGAGCGTCAGTACGGTGCTGGTGCTCGGCGGCTCCGGGCTCTACCTCGATGCTGCAGACACCGTCATCGGCATGAATGCCTACCGGCCGGAAGACCTGACCGCGCGTGCCAGGTCCGTCGCGCAGGAGTTCCCCCAGCCCCGGTCAGTGGAAACGCCCGCTGCCTTTCCCACTCAATCCCGGCGCATACCCCTGCCCGAAAGCCTGAATGCCCAAAAAGGAAAACGGGAGAAAGTCCGGGCTTTTGACACCCGCAGCATTCAGTTTGGGCAACATGACATCGACCTGTCCGCTGTCGCCCAACTGGTAGACAACGGGCAACTGAACGCTGTTGCGGATGCCCTGCTTTACCTCCGGCGCTACCTGGGCGAAGCAACTCTGCCCGAAGCTCTAAACCGGATCATGCAGGATATCGAACAGCAGGGGCTTGGCGTTTTGCAGAAGGAGCCACATGGCGATTATGCGGCATTCCGCCCCTTGGAGCTGGCAGCTGCGCTGAACCGGCTGCGGGGGCTGAGGGTCAATCCCCGGGAGGCGTCATGATGCAAGGATTGAGTAATTTTAATCGGATACCCTTTTTACAATGAAGACTTAACCTATGAATCGGCAACTGTTTTTTACGTTGGATGTGCTAAGCCTGGCCTGCATCGCTTTCATGCTGGCTACCGGGCTATTTTACTATGGCTCCCTGCCGGAACAAATGCCAATACACTTTAATGCGGGTGGGCAGGCGGATGATTACGGCCCCAGAGCTATGATTTTCTTGTTGCCGGGGATTGCTATTGCGACTTCTGTGCTGGTGGGGCTAATCGGGCGCGACCCCAACAATTACAACTTCCCGGTTAAGGTCACTGACGAGAACCGGGTAGCGCTGATCGGGGAGTCGAGGCTGTTGGTCTCTGCCATCATGTTCGTGACTAACCTGCTGTTGGCATATATTCACTGGGGTATTTTGCAGATTGGATTGGGGCATCAGACGGGACTAAACGCTACTTTTATTTGGTTATTCATTGGAGCTATCCTTTTGCTGACCGTCAATGGCTATGTCCGTATGAAAAAGCTGGCTTAAGCTTACAGTAACCCGTCTTTTTCCAATTGTAGGATGTGCTCGCGCAGGGTCTCCGCCACCGGACGGTATTTCAGCCCCAGCTTTGCCCGGCTTTTTCGGTTGTTGAAACGCAGGGGGTAGCCGAGATTGCGGCGCAAAAAATTCCAGGAAAAGCCCTGGAAGGGACCAAACAGATAAAGGAAGATATTGGGGAGTAATTTTTTCGGGAAGGGATATTTATCGCCATAGCTTTCCCGAAGCATATGGCTCATTTCCAGTATGCTATGCTCTGAAGCAGACAAGATATGCCGGCCTTCCGCTTCGGATATAAATCCTGCCAGGAGATGTGCCCGGGCTACTTCCCTGACGTCTACCACACCGAAGTATAAGTCCGGTGCACCTGCTTTGAACTGCCCGTTGGCCATAGATTGCATAAACTGTGTACTTGTGCCATCGGTACGCTGACTAAGGGATGGTCCCATCACAAAGCCTGGGTTGATAGTGACCAGGTCCCACTCAGACTGCGTACCAGCGATTTTCCAGGCTTCCCGTTCGGCTACCGTCTTGGAGTAAGAATAAGGCTGGTGCCTGAGGGAGCTGCTTTCATTCCATTGGTCCTCCGTAAAAACCTGCCCGGGAGCGCTTTCCAGCTCTATCGCATCCCCGTAGATTGCTGCTACGCTTGAAGTCAGTACCACCCGCTGCACTCCGGGAGTATGTTTGGCCGTTTCCAGCACATTGCGGGTGCCCTTCAGTGCCGGGTCGATTAGGCTGCGCTGCGGGTCTTTGGTGTTGAGTTGGAATGGCGAGGCCGTGTGTATCACCAACGCACAACCTTTCATCGCCTCTGCGAATGACCCGGGCTTCAGCAGGTCTGCCTCAAAAAGCCTGAGCTGGCCCGATTCCCGGCTGTCGATTTCAGTAAGGTGAGCGACTTTCTCCGTTTGGGTTTTATCCCTTACGGTAGCGTGTACCACGTGGCCCTCCTCCAGCAGGAAGCGGACAATCCAGGAAGCGATGTAGCCGGAAGCTCCGGTGACGAGTACAGGGCGTTCTTTGTCAATCACAGGCATTTGAAAGGGTTTGATGCGTTATACGCGATACGAAGTGGTTTGCGACATTGGAGCAAGCCACTTCCCAGCGTAAATGCTGACATTGAGTAGGTTTGCTGTGGCAAACCACTTAATCGTCAGTATAAACAGTGGAACCGCTCCGTTCCGTGGGCATCCAAATTATCAAAAAATTAACCGATAAGCGCCCAAAAACCGCTAAAACATGCCTAATATTGGGGCACAAGTCAATACCTATGCAAGATCTTTTGGCCTACATCACCTGGACGGCTTCCCCTGAAATCATTAACCTTGGCCCGCTAACCCTGCGTTGGTACGGGCTGCTCTTCGCTGCCGGCTTCCTGGCAGGCTTGTACATTGTGAAGGCGATGTTCAAAGCCGAAAATGCGCCCGAAGAGTGGCTGGACCGTATCTTCATTTACATGGTCGTGGGCGCTGTGGTGGGCGCCCGTTTGGGGCATGTGTTCTTCTACGACTGGGACTACTACTCCCAGCATCTTACCGAAATTCCTATGGTGTGGAAAGGCGGGCTGGCCAGCCACGGCGGAGCGATAGGCATCATCCTCGCCCTCTGGATTTTCTCCCGTTTTGAGTCAAAGCGCTCCGTTCTTTGGGTACTGGACAAAGTGGTGGTCCCCACTGCCCTTGCCGGGTGCTTCATCCGCCTGGGCAACCTGATGAACTCCGAAATTGTAGGCAAGCCTACTGACGTCGCCTGGGGCTTTAAATTTCCCCGCAACGAGACCAACCTCTGGGAAAAGTGCTCGGCCTGCATTGAGCGTGCCGGCCAGGGTTGCGTGGAAGTGGCAGAAATGGCGAGTGGTAAGTTTTGCGTGGAGCTCAGCGAGGTGCCGGTCCGCCATCCGGTGCAGCTGTATGAATCCATCAGTTACCTGCTCACCTTCTTCCTGCTCTACTGGGTGTACTGGAAAACCGATGCGAAGAACCGCCTGGGCCGCATGTTCGGGTTGTTCCTGCTGCTGGTTTTGGGCGTCATCCGCTTTGGGCTGGAGTACTTCAAGACGAGTCAGGGCGGATTTGAGTCGGCGGTGAACGCAGGCCTGAGCACCGGACAGCTGCTGAGCATTCCCTTTATGCTGGTAGGCTTATTCTTCCTGTTGCGCCCGGCTAAGGAGAGCCCGGCGGCTAAGTCTTAGTTCTTAACCCCAAAGCAACCACCACCCAATGCTCCCCCCACGGGTCGGTATACTCGTGTATGTTTTGGAACCCGACCTTCTCATGCGCCCGTATCGACCGGGGGTTCCGGGTAGAGATTTCAGTAACGATAAAATCAAAATCCCCGGACAGGCGCTCCTGCATATCCCGGTACAATCCGGCAAAAACGCCACTGCCCCGGTAGGGCTTAGCCACACACACCTGACCCATCACAAAGTAAGCCCATTCCTGTAGTGGCTTACCTTGGCAAACAACCCCGTCGAGCAGTTCAAACATAGGGAATAAGATCGGAATGCGGTCGCGAAAGCGAGTCTCCATCACCAGCGCGTAGCCTGCCAGGGTGTTTCCATCCCATGCTGTGCTATGCCCAAAGGGCGTGTTCATATCCCGCAGCGTCTCCATATCGTGATCTACGGTGACAAAGCCCTGCTTTTTCAGCTCTTCCGCCGTAATTTTTGCCGGAAGGTTGATCTTTTGCAGTTGCATAATGGCTTGCAAGTCATTATCGCCAGTGGCGGCACGGTAGGTTATGGTATTGGGCATAAGCGTAAATGCTGGTTCCTCGTAAAAATAGGAAACCCGTTGGCAATTTTTTGGAAAGCGGGGGTACATAATAGAACACTGATGGCACTGATCTGACTGATCACACTGATCTTGCAATCCGGTGCCGCCATACTAGCATGCCACCGCTCGCAATCCGTGAAAATCCGTGAAATCAGTCTAATCTGTGTCCCCCAAACGCCGCGTAACGCAATAGAACACTGATGGCACTGATCTGACTGATCACACTGATCTTGCAATCCGGTGCCGCCATACTAGCATGCCACCGCTCGCAATCCGTGAAAATCCGTGAAATCAGTCTAATCTGTGTCCCCCAAACGCCGCGTAACGCAATAGAACACTGATGGCACTGATCTGACTGATGGCACTGATCTCTGCAATCCTGCTGCCGCCATACAGACATGCCCCGCTCTTATGCCCCTGCTCGCAATCCGTGCAAATCCGCGTAATCAGTCCAATCAGTGTTCCCTCACGCCACACAGGACAAAAGTACACTGATGGCACTGATCTTTGCAATCCGATGCCGCCATACAGACATGCCCCGCTCTTATGCCCCTGCTCGCAATCCGTGCAAATCCGCGTAATC
>NZ_JPOS01000019.1 GCF_000759025.1 Phaeodactylibacter xiamenensis
TTACAGCCCGGCAGGGTATTGGCCCTGCACGCCACACAGGACAAAAGTACACTGATACCACTGATCTTTGCAATCCGATGCCGCCATACAGACATGCCCCGCTCTTATGCCCCTGCTCGCAATCCGTGCAAATCCGCGTAATCAGTCCAATCAGTGTTCCCTCACGCCACACAGGACAAAAGTACACTGATACCACTGATCTTTGCAATCCAATGCCGCCATAGCCTGCCTCGCTCTTATGCCCCCGCTCGCAATCCGTGCAAATCTGCGTAAATCAGTCCAATCAGTGTTTCATAACCTACCCCCTTACTGAGTCATCACAATCTTCCGGCTATACGCCTGCCCCTGCACCTCAATACTGTACACGTAGTAGCCTGCCGCAATCTTCGCCCCAGCGCTCTGAAACGTATGCTGATGCTGCCCCTTAGGCTGATAGCCCCGGAAAAGGGTGGTCACCGGCTGGCCCAGCATGTTGAAGATGTGTACAGTCACATTGGCGCCTTTCGGCAATACGTAGTGGATGCCCACCTGACTGCGCCCATCGTAGGAAGCCCAGTGCCTGAGTTGGTAAACGGGGGCTTCGAAGACCGGTACAGGTGAACAGGTGAGCCCAAGGCCGGGCAAACGGTCAAAGTACCCGCCCATCACCTGATCAACGATGCCGGGGTCTACGCACAGCCAGTTTTCCAGGACAGAAGCATAAATCTCCCGGAAATCAGTGCCATACTTCAGATTGCCGGCGTTGTCCACGTCCTGCATATCGGGGTGGTCGCCCAGGAAGCCATTGCCGTTTAGGCCGGGGCCAAAGAGCAGCAGGGGCGCTGCCGCACCGTGGTCGGTGCCATTGGAGGCATTTTGCTCAATGCGGCGGCCAAATTCTGAGAAGGTCATCGCCAGCACGTCTTTGGCACGGTCGGCGGTAGCCAGGTCATCGTAGAAGGCCTTCACGCTATTCGCCAGATTGTTGAGAAGATTGGCGTGTTGGTTGGGCTGATTGGCGTGGGTGTCAAAGCCATCGAGTGTGACCATGTAGAGCTTGGTGCCCAGGCCGCCCTTGATCAGCCGCGCCACGAGCGCCAGCTGATTGCCTAATTGCCCTTCGTAATCTACGTCATTGGTAGCGCTGTTATAGGTTTCGGAGATGATCTCGGCGTAGCGGAAGGTGTTATTGGCTACGGTGCGCAGGTAGCTGATCTGCTCCCCAAAGTAGCATTCCGGTACATTGACCGGGTCGTAAAGTTCTCCGTCCTGAGCAATTTCGAGGAGCGTGTCCGGGTCTTCCACCTGTACGCTCATGTTGTTACCATCGGTATTGTCGAAGAGGAAGGTACCGCTGCCGCCAATTTGTACCGCAGGAGGGATGTCCGGTGGGTTGGTGACAAAATCGGGGTATTGTCCTTCCAGGAAACGCCCCAGCCATCCGCTTGTGTCCACTACATCGCTATCGCTGGCCGTGGTCCAGATATCGGTTGAACGGAAATGGGAAAGGTTCTGCCCGGGGTAGCCTACGCTGTTTACCACCTTCATCTGCCCGTCCTGCCACATCGGCTGCAGATCACTCATGAAGTTAGGCATGCCGAAGTCGGGGCCCAGGGTAGTCAGCTCAGATTGAGGGATATGGATATTCGGGCGGGACATCTGATAGGTGCCGTAGTCGAAAAGCGGGATGATGGTATTCAGGCCATCATTGCCTCCCTTGAAGCGGATGAGTACCAGGATACGGTCACCGGTAGAGTTGGTCAGCCCCCAGGCCAACGGAGAATTGGCCATCGCTGTAACGGGCGTTTGGCTGAGCATCATTGCTCCGCCGCTGAAAATGCCCAGGTTGCGCAGGAAGGTACGGCGGCTCCATGCCCGGTGGTCGCGCTCGTGGGCTTCGCCGTGTTCGAGGGCACTGCCGAGGCGGCCCTTGTCTGTCGTTTTATGGTGGTCACACATGGTGTTGTTGTTTTGGTGGTTCGGAATGGATTAAGCGAGTTGGAATTCTGGCAAACGGAAAAGGTGCCGCAGCAAAATGGCAATCTGCTCATCGGCGGTATCCCAGTCCAGGTTCCATTCACCGGCATCAAAGTAGTTCTGCGGGACTTCCCACTTGAAAACCGTAGTGGCCCGGTCGTAGGCTTCCGGATTGCTCAGCCCGCCACTGATGAAATGATCAATGATGGAGGCCGTGACCTCATACGGGTCAATGGAATTGCCGCTTAAATCCTTAGCCAGCTGCACCAGCTCCGGCTTGTAGTCAAAGTAGTACCGCCCGACGATAAAGTCCAGGGACAGCCACCGTTCGGTCATGGTATTGGTGTCGATCCAGTCGCGGTTGCCCGGCCAGCCTTTTACATCCACCGGAGAGAGGATTTGCTGCCCCAGGTCATTGGCGAGATAGCCTATGATCTGCAGTACTTCACCATCAATGGGCACCCGGCTTTCCCGGATGATATTGAGGAAGAGCTCCACCGGGCTTTTAATGATCGTGCCGATTACGTACTCATCAAAGAAGTGTTCGCTTTTGAACAGTTGACGGAAAACCGGGGCAAGCTCGAAGTTATGATCCTTGAAGGTCTGCGCCAGCCCTGCCACTATGCCCTCGTCCACTTCAGGGTGCACAAAGGTGCGGTAGATTTTGGTGCAAATGTGCTGGGCGATTTCATCAGGGCGTTGCTCAAACAGGATGTCGTGAAGGTCATCGTAGCTCCAGTTGCCTGTTTGGCCGAAGACCGTTTTCTCAGTATTGTCAAAAAAGAAAGGCACAAAGTTGATCGGTGTGCAATAGGGTGGACCATTCAGCCCGTTCCAGCCGGTGAGTGCGCGGGAAGCTTCGGCAATATCGTCTTGGGTATACCCATTGTCCAGCCCCAGGGTAAAGAGCTCAAACAGCTCCCGTGCATAGTTTTCATTAGACTCAAAACGGGTGTTTTGCACGCCGTTGAGGTAGAGCAGCATCGCAGGCGTTTTGCCCATTTCCACCGTGAAGTCCTTGAAGTTGCCCAGGGCATGTTGCCGCAGCAGGGTGGTATATTGGTACATGTAGGAAGGGCACTGATAGCTGTTGAAGCTTGTCACGAAGTGGTTGTGCCAAAACAGCGCCAGCTTTTCGCGAAAGCCAAACTGCAGCATGCCGTTGAGCCATTCGGTTAGCCAGCCGATGACCTGCTCGAAGCGTTGGGTGTTAAAATCATCGTAATCGGCGGTAGACCAGTTGGCCCATTCGGGCTCATCGGGAAGGGGGAGGTTGAGGGCCTCATCAATCAGGCTGTCGACCAGCGTCTCCGGGTCTTGCTGCAGCGCTCCCTCAATATCTTCGGGTGCGATGCCATGGCCCATTCGCCGGAAGAGATGCTGCACCCGGGCTTTATTCCAGGGCTTATCGGCACTGGGCACATAGGGCTCTAATGTACCGGTTGCACAATTCTCGGTTATCATCATAGCTAAAAGGGTTTTCAGGTTCGTAGAAAAGACGGTTGCCACCGCAGGAAAGTTACGCTACATGGAGGACAAACGGTCTTAAGCACGCTCCTTTGACGCGGAAACCTGCCTGAGGTTTAATGAGGAGGAATTTTTTAGTAAACCTGACTCTGCGGACCCTGCCAAAAGCCTTCATCAGACAGTAGCCGAAAAGTTGTATTTTAGAGGTACCGTACACTGATTTTCCCAAAACCCAGCACCATGAAAACCCTTCTTCCAATCTTCACTATCCTGTTTGTTGCCCTAACCGCATTAGCTCAGGAAGCCCCCGCCCCTATGCTGCTCATTTACGATGCCAGTGGCTCTATGTGGCAAAAACTTGGCGATGAGACCAAAAAAGTACTCGCTGCCGAAGCCCTGTCTTCTACCGTAGCGAATTTTTCAGAAGACCAACCGGTCGCCCTTATGGCCTACGGGCATCGCGAAAAGGACAACTGCGATGATGTAGAGTGGCTGCTCGGCCTCGATAATACCTCTAAGGAGGAAGTGATGAAGTCAGAATCCGGACGCTCGGTGCGCACAGTGGCCACGACGAAACGATAGAGGTCGAGATCAAGCCGCAAACAACCGTAAAGAAAATAATGACCTACTGATAGTGGGGCTAAGCCGTTCCCAGCAGCTCAACAAAGCGATAGACCTCCTCAAAGGTGTTGTAAAGTGGTGTAGGCGCTACCCGGATAACCCCCGCTTCACCCGGAGGAAGCTGCTTGCCGCTAAGGTTGTCTTCCCGCCAGTCGGCAATGACGCCCTGCTCTGACAGTGTGTCAAATAACTTCTTTCCACCTTGTTCTGTGAAAATGGAAAGCTGACAGCCCCGCGCCGCCGGATTGGCAGGGGTGATGATACGGAAACGCCCGGTGGGCAAACTATGCAAAAGCTCCTCCAGGTAGCCGGTAAGCTGTTCGCTCTTTCGCCGCAGCGCAGGCATGGTTGCTTCGTAGAAAATATCCAGGCTGGCCTTGTGCACAGCAAAGCTGAAAATCTGTGCATTGCTCAGCTGCCAGCCCGCTGCGCCCGGCATGGGATGAAACCCTTTGCGCATCAGAAACCGCTCGTTCTCATCGTGGCCCCACCAGCCGGCAAAGCGGGGCAGGTCGGGGTTGTTGCCGTGGCGCTCGTGCACGAAGGCACCGCTTGGTCCGCCGGGGCCGGAATTCAGGTATTTGTAACTGCACCATACCGCGAAGTCAGCGCCCCAGTCATGAAGCTTTAGGTGGGCGTTGCCCGCAGCATGCGCAAGATCGAAACCGGCATAAGCCCCCGCCCGGTGCGCCGCTTCGGTAATAGCTTGCATATCAAAGAGCTGCCCGGTAAAGTAATTGACGCCACCAAAGAGGACCAGCGCGGTTTGTGCTCCATGCTCCTCAATTGTGGCAATAATCTCTTCGGTGCGCAGGGTGTCTTCCCCGGGACGGGGCTGCACTTCCACAATCGCTTCCTCCGGGCTGAAGCCGTGCCATTTCACCTGGCTTTCCACCGCGTACTGATCAGAGGGGAAAGCCCCGGCCTCCATAATAATTTTGAAACGGGTGGCATCCGGCCGGTAAAAGCTCACCATCATGAGGTGAAGGTTGGTGGTCAGGGTGTTCATCACCACGACCTCTTCCGGCATGGCACCTACCACATGCGCGCTTTGCTCCGTCAGGAACTTGTGGTAATCCATCCAGGGCAAATCGCCCCGGAAGTGCCCTTCCACGCCATGGGTTTTCCAATGCTCGAGTTCGTGCTTCAGTGCGGCTTCTGCGGTTTTGGGCTGTAGCCCCAGGGAGTTGCCACAGAGGTAGAGGCTGTCCTGTCCGTTGTGCTGCGGAATGAAAAAGCGGTCGCGGAAGTGGCGCATTGGGTCGCGGGCATCCATTTCGCGGGCGTAGGCAAGAGTGGTGGCTTCGGGCATGAGGTTTTTTTGCAAAGATAAACAATGGGTAGAAACCCCTGCAAAGCAGCAGGAAAGGCTAACAAACTAAGAACAGGTGTAATATGTCCAGCGCTCTTTATCAAAAAACTAGCGCCGGATTCCCTTGGCATCTTATGGAAAAGTGATACCTTTACAGCCCGGCAGGGTATAAGCCCTGCCAGCGTCATAGTCTCCACACCCTCGCCCCGCACCGGGGAGCACCCTGAATTTAAAGACTGCCTGTCCCAATGCAGTAGCAAACTGCTATGGGTTGAAACGATGCCAGAAGGTTAAATTGATGAAGGACTACGACTTCTACCTGCTGAAATGCTATTGCGCTGTAGCGCTGCTACTCTGTGTCCCCGTTATTTTACCGGCACAGCCTATCATGCTGAGTGACTGCGGTCAACCCTATGTGGACCCGCAGGACGGCAATAACACGATGACGGCCCAAAACCGCGATACGTTACGCTATACCACTTACTTCGTGGAAACCCAGCAGCAGCAATCCTACATCGTGGATGTGAATGCCTTCGGCGGGCAGCAGGTGGACCGGGTGGAGGTGCAGGCGATTATGCCGGATAGTTCCCTCAAATCACTGGGCTCCCTCGCTTTTGGCAACTGCGTGGGCTGCCTTAACGGCTTCGCTCTGATCGACAACGATAGCCTTATCGTTTCAGAAGTCTCTGATGTCAACACCATGGACATGTGGCTGCAGGCACTGGGGCAGCCTCCTTTTGCCCTGCCTGGTAATCTGCAGACACTGAGCGGCGTGGGCCGGATTAGCGGGACAGCGCCTTTTTGCGCCATCGGGCTGCAGGTACAGTACAGCGTGTACAGCGACCCTAATAATGCCTCCACCGAATTTTCCACCTACATCCACTGCCCGCAGCCGGTGAGCGATTGCAGCTTCAACCCTGTGGGCATACCCGATTGTAACGCCAATGCCATCTACTTCTTCGCCGGTGTGCCGGAAGGCTGCTTCGCGGATGATGCCACTATGGAGTGGACAGATGCTGCCGGTAATGTGGTGGGCAATGGGCTCATCACCAATCATCCGTTCGAAGGGAATCAGGGCTGGTACTACTTCACTGCGGTGGACGACTGTTGCACGGTCCGCGACTCCTTTCTGGTGACCGACCCTGAATTTGCAGATGCCGGCCCCGATGAAAGCCTTTGCAACGGTACTGACTTCTCCCTTGCCGGTACCGGTGGGCAGGGGCACTTCTGGACGCTCCCGGACGGGACCTCCACCACCGATTCTGTTTACCAAACGGCAGCTTTGAATCCGGATAATGAGGGCGCCTACATCCTACATGCCTTCAACGAAGAGGGCTGTGAAGACCTCGACACCATGAACCTGCAGATTCTCCTGCCGCCCACACCCGAGGTGAGTGCTTCTGCCGCCTGCCTGGGCGATACGGTCTTCCTGCTTACGCAGAATGACAGCCTGTTCCAGAGCCTGCAGTGGGTCAACCCTTATCAGGTGCCGGTACCTTTCTCCTTTGTGACAGATTTTGAAGTGACGGATATCGGGGAGTACAGCCTAACGGCAACGGACCTGAATGGGTGCAGCATCACGGTGCCGCTATTCGTTACCGCCAATCCCCTGCCGGAACCAGAGCTGATCATCGAAGAGACCTGCGATACGGCCTTTGCCTACTTTTATCCGCCGGAGCTGAGCTTTGAATGGCCCGGTGGCAGTGGCAATGAGCTGGCAACGGCAACCGGGGGCATCTACGCTGTTACCGTAACCGATTCCCTGGGCTGTGCACTGGACTGGCAGGTGGACATCCCGGAACCCGATGGTCCCGAAGTGCAGTTGTTCATCGAACAGCCCGTCTGCCCTGGCGAGCTGGGCGAGGTGGAAATCGAGTTGCACAGTACCGAGCGGCAGGCAATTTTCTCCATTGACGGAGGCGAGAACTACACCCTTTCCCAACGCTTCAAAGACTTGGGCTACGGAGACTACCTGCTGGTCATCCGTGACCTGTTTGACTGTGTACAGGAATTCCCCATAACCATAATCCGGCCTGATACTTTGGGCGTCAGCCTGGACTACGAACCGATTGAAGTGCGACCGACAACGCCCATTTCCCTGACCGCCAATACCATCGGCGATGTGCAGCGCCTCCAATGGGTGCCCGACGATATTGATACCGGTCAGCCCACTACAGATTTCATTGCCACCCGAAATTTGGATATCCGGGTGATAGTGGAAGATGGCCGAGGCTGCCTGGCATCAGCTGCTCTGCCGCTCACAGTAGTACTTGGGGATGTCTACGGGCCAACCGCATTCTCACCCAATGGCGATGGTATCAACGACCGGCTTATTTTGTACAGCGACGGGGGCTCCGGTGAGATCGTGGAGCGCTTTCAGGTGTACGACCGCTGGGGCGGGCTGCTTTTTGAAGAAGAAGAAGTGCCCCTCAATGACCAAAGCTATGGCTGGGACGGCAACCGGCTGGGCGAGCCCATGAACACCGGCACTTACGCCTACTACGGCATTGTGCGCTACCCTAATGGCTTTCGGCGCATCGTCGAGGGCGAAGTCCACCTGATCCGATAAAACTGAAATGAAGTGATGAATAAAATAGTAACCCAAATCATTGGTCTTTGCCTCCTGCTGCTGCCGGGCTTGCTGCATGCCCAGGCTTTTGAGTTTGGGATGGAGACCACCACGGGGATTTCCAATGCCAGTTTTCGGGGGGAGCTTTCGGAAATCGTTGGCTTTTCTGAGCTGGAGATTGCGGAGACTGAAGTGGACAGCGCTTTTGCCTTTTTTGACCTTAATGCGCCCCGCTGGCTGAAAAACCTCTTTCCCGGCCTGCGCATAGAAATCGAGCAGGAGCTGGAACGGCAGCAACGGCGAAATGTCCGGATGGCGCGCTTCTTCGTACGCTACAAATTCATTGGAGGTAGTGTGGCTGTTTCTGACCCCCGCTACATTGACCGGGCCGAGAGCAAAAAACTAAGTAATCAAGTCAAATCCGTACGATTGTCTTTGCGTGGCGACGCCGAAGCCCTGGCGGAACACCTCGCGCAGATGGCTTTGTCTGATGCCGGTCGGGCGCAGCCCTTTTTCCCCAACCGGTATGATGCGGAGGTGTACGTTCATTTCAAAAAGTTATTCCTGGGCGACCGTCCCCTCGTCGCTTTCGGGCGCAACGAGCAGATATCCATAGATGCCGAGCTGACCGGCGGGCTTCGGCTGACCGCTGACCCTTCGCCAATGGTTGACCTGGGCAATATCCTCTTCATTAGCGAAAAGCTGGACAGCCTGATGGAAGGCGGCCTGCTCGCACCGGTGGAAGACATCACCGATCAGGTCGCAGTGGCACTGCAAAATATTGTATTCGGAAAGTTCCGGGATCCGCGCACCATCCCTTCTCTGGGCTGGTTTGCCCGGGCCACCGTGCCGGTCAATTTTGGCGGAGGTTTCTCTGTTATTGGCGGCATAGAGGTGGCGCGAAGCCGGCATACCGTCGTAGAGGGGACGGACCCCATGCTGCAGACGTACGCGCACGTAGGCGTACGCTGGCGTACCGGTTTTGGCTGGAAGCAAAACAATGCACAACGATCCGCCCGGCGGCGGAAATAAACTCAATAGACTATGAGAAAAAATGTACTACTACTACTGATCTTCATGATACTAAGCCTGTCGGCTGCCTGGGCACAAGGCCGCGTAGGCGAGCACAGCACCCGCTACCTGCTGGTACTGGATGATGCACAACTGGATTTCGGCGTCAAGATGAACGCCGTATTTGCACTGGACGACCGGGCGCCTTTGTCCGCCAATCCCCACTTTCAGGCCATGTGGAACCTGGTCAAGCTGGGGGCCTCGCTCGAAGCCTTGCTGCAAGGCGCTGCCGAGCCGATGAGCGAGCTGGAAATGGGCGAGGAGTTCGGCCGCAATGGATACAACAAGACCGTGGCGACTTTCTTCCTTCGCTATAGCTTCGGGGAGTCTTCTGACCTGCAGCTACAGCCACAGTCTATCGAGATAGGTGCAAGCCCGGGTTACTTCCGGGAAGGCGGCAAGGGGATGAACCTCCACCTCGACTACCGGTACAGTTTTCTGAAAACCCGCTACGGTGCGGGTGGGGGCAGCCTCGACCGCCCCTTTGACTACGAAGTCTTCCTGGGGCTGCGTACCGGTTTTGACTGGAGCTTTCAGCGCTCCGAAAGTGAGGCTGGCTTTTTCCAGTTCCTCAATCAGGAAATTGAGCGGATTGCCCTGGAAAACGAATTTACAGCCACCCAGCTGATTGCCCTGCAAGACCTTGCTGACGACAGCAAAGTGCTCCTTCCCGAAGACGTAGGCGGGAGGGCTTTCCACATCGGGCCCATTGCGGGTATTAGGTTGTCAAGGAAGCTTTTTTCGCACGGGCGCATTTTTGCGCATGGGCAAATTTTCTACGACCTGATGGATATGAGTCAGGGTCGGGAAGGGGAGGTCAACCGGCGTAGTCAACACCATGCAGCGGTACAGATGGGCATGGAATTCGCTATCGGTGGAGAAGGGCGCCGGACGAATAACAGTTTTTACTAAACACCAACAAAGGCGAGGCTTCAAAATTTTATTTTGTGCTGAAAATAGCGTATTTTCGCTAAGCACACATTAGTTATTTGCTAATATTTTGAGTGGTACACCGCCCTCAACTGAATAAACCAAGAAAATATGTTTTTTGAACTCACCGAAGAGCAACTGGCCGTTCAGGAAGCGGCACGCGAATTTGCCCAAAAAGAACTCAAGCCCGGCGTGATTGAGCGCGATTCCAAGCAGGAATACCCTACCGAGCAAGTCCGCAAAATGGGCGAGCTGGGTTTCCTGGGTATGATGGTATCGCCAGAGTACGGTGGCGGCGGCATGGACACGATGTCCTACGTGCTGGCCATGGAGGAAATTTCTAAGGTCGACAACTCCTGCTCGGTCATCATGTCGGTCAACAACTCTCTGGTCTGCTGGGGCATTGAAACCTACGGGACAGAAGCCCAAAAAGCAAAGTACCTGCCTAAACTGGCTACCGGCGAATGGATCGGTGCTTTCTGCCTCTCCGAGCCGGAAGCAGGCAGTGACGCCACGATGCAGCGCACCACGGCTGTGGACATGGGCGACCACTACGTACTCAATGGCACCAAAAACTGGATTACCAACGGTGGCACTTCCAAGCTGCACCTGGTAATGGCACAGACCGACCCGGAGAAAGGGCACCGCGGCATCAACTGCTTCATTGTCGAGACGGATTCGGAAGGCGTAGCGATTGGCGCCAAGGAAGATAAGCTGGGCATCCGTTCTTCTGACACCCACACCATCATGTACACCGATGTGAAGGTGCCTAAGGAAAACCGTATAGGCGAGGATGGCTTCGGCTTCAAGTTTGCGATGAAGACGCTGTCTGGCGGCCGGATCGGTATTGCTGCTCAGGCACTGGGTATTGCCGGTGGCGCTTACGAACTGGCGCTGAATTACTCCAGGGAACGCGAAGCCTTTGGCAAAGCGATCAGCAAGCATCAGGCGATTGCTTTCAAGCTGGCAGATATGGCTACCGAAATTGAGGCAGCCAAGCTGATGGTGTACCGTTCGGCCTGGCTCAAAGACAACAAAATGGACTACGACATGGCAAGCTCAATGGCTAAAATGTACGCCTCAGAAGTGGCCATGCGGCATACCGTAGAAGCGGTGCAGGTGCACGGTGGCTACGGCTTTGTGAAAGAGTACCACGTTGAGCGCCTGATGCGCGATGCAAAGATTACGCAAATCTACGAGGGTACTTCCGAGATACAGCGTGTGGTCATTTCCCGCAACATCCTGAAAGGGCAGCTCTACCTGCCAATCTTCCGGGACAGCATGCAGGAACAGGGCGTATAACAGCCTCCGGGCCCGCCAAAAAGGGATACAAAAGCATCTTCTCAGTATTGGGGAGGTGCTTTTGTTGATTCAGCCCAAAAACTAAGCCTCCCGTTTTTACGTTTGTAGATCACATTCATTCTTTACCTAACCTCACTCATGAAAGGCGTTGTCCAAATTGCGAAGTTCTTCGGCATACCGGTGCAGGTCCACTGGACCTTCCTGCTCATCTTCGTATGGGTACTGGCGAAAGGGCTGGGCGAAGCCTGGGACTGGGAGACGATGGCCTGGATGATGGGTTTTGTATTGGCCATCTTTGGCTGCGTGGTGCTGCATGAATTTGGGCATGCCCTTACGGCCCGCCGCTACGGCGTGGATACCCGCGATATCATCCTGTCGCCCATTGGTGGTGTGGCGCGCCTGGACCGCCTGCCGGAAGATCCGGTACATGAGTTTATGGTGGCCGTGGCCGGGCCAATGGTCAATGTATTTATCGGATTGCTGCTTTCAGCTCAGCCCCTGTTGGCTTCCGAGGCAAGCCGGTCGAAGTTCTACAACTTCTTCATGAGCCTGGCTTATCCCAATTCCAATATCTTTTCGGTGGGCTTATCGCCCTGGGATTATTTCCTCTTCGGGCTGATTTTCCTGAACGGCATCCTGGCGGTCTTCAACATGGTGCCCGCCTTCCCTATGGATGGAGGCCGGGTGTTGCGGGCGCTGCTGTCCATCCGCCTGGGCCGTCTGAAAGCTACGCGGATTGCCACTTACGTTGGGCAGGTGCTGGCGGTAGGTCTGGTCGCCTTCGGGGTATGGCAGTTCAGTATCATCACGGCGGTGATTGGTATTTTCGTGTTTGTGATGGCTGCCAATGAGTACAAAATGGTGCGCTTCGATGGTATCCTCAGCAAACACGCCGTGGCGGATATCATGCGTCCGCAATACACCCCCCTGTATACGGATCAGCCGCTCTCCGCTGCCTTTGACCTGATGCAGCACGGCACCGAGCGCCACTTCCTCGTATTCGATGAATGGCACAACCTGACCGGCACGCTAGGCGAGCGCAGACTCGTCAAACTTGCCAAGGACAAAAAGCTTGACCCTTCCTCTACGCCCCTCAGCAGCGTCATCCGCCCTTTCCCCGATGCCCTCCTTCCCACGGACCCGCTGGATGAAGCCTACGGTAAAGTATACTGGAAGGGCCGTGGTATCCTCCCGGTCTTCCATCAGGGCAAGCTGGTAGGTGTGGTGGATGAGAATGGGCTGTCGGGGTTGTTGAAGGTGAAGCGGTAGGGGGGGGATTAACCCCCGTACTTCGCTAACTTCGCTTCTGTGAATTTTACTTTTTCGGTTGACATCCCTTTATATTTCCATGGTGTTATCACGTTGATGGATGAAATTTATGACAGTGACTTTGGAACCTCTGCGTCATGTAATGTAAATGTAGCATGCGAACAAGGGATCGAATGGGATTGTCAAATTAGCTCAGTATGTAAAATAATTATCGGAGAAAGTTCATGTAGCGGGTCATTGATCAATAATGATTGTTGCGATTTGACTCCATATATTTTAACTGCTAATCATTGTTTTACCATTAGCGGAGTCGATCCCATAGACTGGAATTTTAGGTTTAATTACGAAAGTCCTGTATGTGATCCATCAGAGGAACCCAATCCATTACAGTGGGTTCCTTATTTTGGTGCTACCATTGATGCTAGATGGGGAGACACTGATTTTTTATTGGTAGAATTGAATGATGCCTTAAATCAAGAAGATAATCTTTCATTTTCTGGTTGGGACAGGACAACAACACCTAATCATGGTGTTGTAACATGTATACATCATCCTGCTGGCGACGTCAAAAAAATATCAATTGATAATACACCTCCCGCAACTCAAGCATTTGATTGGTTTGTCGATGATTGGGATATTGGAACTACTGAAGGTGGAAGCTCAGGGGCTTCATTATTCGGTATTAACCAACGCATTATGGGTATTGATAGCCGAGGAGATGGACTTGAACCTTGCGATCCTGACAAAGGTACATTTTTCGGACGGTTTGATGTTTCGTGGGGAGGAAATGGAACGCCGAACTCAAGACTAATAGACTGGCTGGGAGCTTCTACAAATCCAAATACTATGGATTGTATGCAGCACCCTTTTATCGAAGGGCCAGAAGTATTATGCACTGATCCTGAAACTTATACCTTGATAAACAATATGCCTTGTGTCAAGACAGTTACTTGGCGAGTCGAACCAGCGAATTTATTTGCGTCACCGGGTAGTGGAAACGGAGTCACAGCTCCACTTTGGGGAAATAATACTTCTTCAGGGCCTGCAACTCTTATTTATACACTATCAGCCGAGGGATGTAACGATGCCGAAGTAGAGTACGACCTATTTGTAGGAAGGCCGTGCACTTTTGAATTGCACTCATTTCCGACTGAAATATGTGTGGGCGAACAAGGGGAGACATTGTCAGGTGCAGCGAAATTTAAAGCGGATGTTTTTCCTAACCCAGCAAATGAGTTTATTGAGGTCATATGTTCGGGATATATACCTGGTACAAGAATAGCCGCCAGTCTAATTTCTACGGATGGAAAAGTGGTAAAAACGATTGAAGAGTACTCCCATAACTTCAAAGTGGACATGGCTGATTTGCTATCCGGACTTTACGTGCTGCAATTGAATGCAGATGGAGTGATTTATCACGAAAAAATAGTGAAGCTATGAAAAAGATATTGTTGATTACAGGGTTAATACTCGTTTCAAAATTATTACATGGACAGTCTATAATTTTTGGCGATTGGATAGTAAGAACCAAATTTGGCATAGAAAAACACGATAAGCGATTGTTCGATTATGCTCTTAAAGAGCAATTACTGGCAGAGCAGTATGATAAGCAATGGGGTACTTACCAAATTGAATTACTATTACAGAGAATGATAATGGCTTCAGGTATTATAGGGGTCTATGGCGGGTTTGGTCTAAACTATGAAGTTGCTTCCTTCCGTAGACCTTTTGATCATAAGTACTTTATTGAAGGAGGTTCTGATGATATACTATTACTTCAAGACAGATACCATAAGGTAAAGGCACCGATAAATATCAATTCTTTTTTTAGAATGAGTGAACGCTTATCTGTCTCAGCTGAGATTGAATTGAATTGGCTAATTCAAAGAAGCATCATAGATTCAAGAGTAAGTAATGCTGGATTTCCATATACGGAAGCTAGGTTTGAATTGGATGATATCCAATTGAGGCTTGGAGTGAATTACAGGCTCGGCAAATTGATAGTAGGCCTGCATTCAAGGGTGGTCAACTTTCAGAAGATTGACAGGATTATCTTCAATCGTATTGTCAAAGACCCTAGAACGGACCAAATATGGGAGTGGGATAATCCGTTGCGTTTTGACTTGACAGTGGGGTATACATGGTGAAGAGAAGAATGAACTGGACATAACACGGCATAAAACGGCAAGTGGGGCTAAGCGCCCCACCTGCGTTTATGCTGGCCGGTGGTGAATATGTGGATTGTATCTATTCATTCATCTGGGTTATCCAAAAAAACAATGGTACTTATCCTCTTTAATCACTTCTAATAATTCCTGCAAATGTGTAGCAACGGGATAAGGTTCGTATGCCTCCCATTTTCCGCTGGCACGCATCCAGTACAAGTTCCATTCGCCACGTGATTTGTAATAGCGTATTTTGGCAAATTCGTGATGCAGTATATTCTCGGGTTTGTCCCATTGCGGACGAATTTCATAGATTAGAGCAACACTACCGTCCCAAGAATAGCCCATATCCAATTGCTTTCGAACTTCTATTTCTTTTGGGCGAATCTGCTCTATGAATACTTTTAGTATCCCATCATTAAGATCTATCTCCTTTCCTTTCATAACGAATCATTAATCATTGACGGCTTATCAGAAACTATCCTCTTCACAACCCCTCTCATCAGTACAGGGCGAAGTAGTCTTCTATTGCACTTGTGCCATTTGCACCAGCCATACAGAGCCTTCAGGCGCTTTTGCACAAGTGCTAACTTTCTTTCTTCTGCTTGATGCTCAGGAAGTAGCTCAGCCCAATAATCACCAGCCCCAAAGCAACGCCATAACCCATAATATCGTCCTCCCCATTCCAGGTGACGACTTTGCCCATGAAGGAAATACTCATGACTAAAATCGCCACCGTAATGAGCATGACCTTGAGCTGATCCATGTTTTTGATGTTGATCCAGTCGGGCAGGCCGGCGATCGGTTTAAAGAATAGCTCATACAAGCCTACCGCTACAAGCAGGGCGGTGATGCCGAGCAGAAAAAAATCAACAATGCCCACCACAATTACGATGATGTCTTTTTCGGAGTGCTGATTCTGCAGGATACCGCCTGCCGCGTGTACCGTCTCTACCATACCGTACAGCATTACCGCAACGGATAAGGCAAAGATGCCCAGCAGCCCAATCGCTGCCAGGCCTTTTATGCAGTAAATGAGAAACCGATTGCCCATAGTTGTTTTTATATATAGTTGACAGTTGGTTACTATGCTTCTAAGTCGGGGGCGGTGGGTAAGCAGTCTACCTGTACAGACTTGTAAATAGAAAACTGTACTTTATTGACCCAATAAATTGAAGGGCATAAAGATAAAAAGATAATAGGGTGCAATTACCAACAATATCTACTTACTCTTGCATCAATTTAAGAAATGCCGCCGCTTTTTGGACATTGACCTTGGGAAAAGATAGATCGTGTAGTACATTAAAGTGTTTATCATTACTTACTGACCTTTCGCACGCGAAATATTTGGAAAATTGATTAATAATGTCAGGGCAGTTATCTTGCAGCTCAAAGGAGCGAAAGATGAAAGACCCAAAGTTACTAGACTTGTATTCGGACTACCTGCTGGCATCGTTTCGCATGGCGACAGCCACCGGCTTGTCCGAGCTGACCGATCAGGCACTGAGCCATGACAAGATCAGCCGTTTTTTAGGGCAGGAAGCCTTCACGGCAAAGGACTATTGGCGTTGCATAAAGCCTTTGGTACGTAAAGTGGAGCACCCGGACGCGGTCATCAAGATAGATGACACGATCGAGGAGAAGCCGCACTCTACGGAGAATGAAGTGGTCACTTGGCACTGGGACCACTCCAAGAAGCCGAAAGCGGGGCACACCAAAGGGATCAACATCCTGAATTTCCTTTACCAGAGCCCACAGGGCATAGAGCTGCCTGTTGCTTTTGAGATCGTGCGCAAGTCGCAAGAATACGTGGATACCAAAAGCGGGCAGGTAAAGAAGCGCAGCCCCCGCAGCAAGAACGAGATGCTGCGCGACCAGCTTTTTGCACTTGTCAAATACAACCGCGTGCCCTTCCGCTATGTGGTCTGGGACACTTGGTTTGCTGCCAAGGAGAACTTTGAGTTCGTGCACTATGAGCTGGGCAAGCATTTTATCAGTGCCTTAAAGAGCAACCGCAAGGCTGCCCTTACCATGGAAGACAAACTGGAAGGCAAGTTCCACCGAGTCGACGGGCTAGAACTGCAAGCAGGCCAGGCCATTACTGTTTACCTTAAAGGGCTGGACTTCCAAGTCCAGCTGGTCAAACAGGTCTTTATAAACCAAGACGGCTCAACTGGAGACTTGTACCTGGTCACCAACGATCTGGAGCTAAGCGGCCCAGCTATCTGCACAACCTACGGGACACGCTGGGGAGTGGAGGTATTCCACAAATCGCTCAAACAAAACGTGGGGCTGGAAAAGTCCCCCACCAAGCACGAGACATCCCAGTGCAACCATGTTTTTGCTGCCATGATTGCCTGGACTAAACTCGAACTGCTGTCTGCAAAAGAGCAGACCAACCACTTTGCCCTAAAAACCAAAATTTATGTCAATGCCCTCAGGGCGGCTTTTCAAGAGGTGCAAAGGCTCAAAGCCTATGTCCCTGCAATTGGACCGCCGGATGGGCTAGCCACCCCTCTTTTGGGGTAAGGCTTTGATTAACTTGTTCATGCGAGTGCTTTTTCAGTGCCATGCACTGAGCGGGCTTGCTGTGCCAAGCACCCTGAATACTGCTAATTTTTTCAATTATCATAACCTTTCGCGTGCGAAAGGTCAGTTACTTACAATAAAGTCAGCATTACTCGCGATCGCGCAGTCTACAAATTTATTATCGTCCGCATCTGACTCGACGAGCTGCCATTTGAAGTACTTGGTAGTCCAAAGAACGTTTGGAGCATTTTCTATAAGCTGCAAAGCGTACTCTGTTAATTCATTGCCCATATGCCTGGACAAGACCTCTTCATACTCTGCAAGAATATCTGTCGTGACGCAAAGTTTGTACCTCTCCGTAATAAAGGCATCGAAAATTGGGCGAAACCTGGATTTCGGAGAAATGGAAACGAGTAGCACATTAGTATCCAGCACCACTTTCACAATAGCTTAATTTTCAGGGTCATAGGGGGTGCGTTCATGCGTTTCCAGCAGCCGGTCCATGTCTTCGTCCGACCAATTATTTTTTTCCCAGGCTTCATCGGCCAGGTGGGACACTTTTTGAGCCAGGTATTCTACGATCAACCTTTTAATCTCACGCAGATCTTCTTCATCCAGTTCACGTGAGAACAACCTGAGGATCTCAAGTTGCTGGTCGTTTAGGGGGAGTTTTTGTGCAGAGTCCATGAAAATTCTTTTTAGCAGTCCTAACTAAAACCTACTCCGGATCAAATTTATGTGAGCCCTGACCGGGAGGGTTATAAATAGGAACAGCTTACTCTGAAAAGCGGTTCCGTTTTCTCTACATATTCCGCCGGTACTGTCCACCGACTTCATACAAAGCATGTGTGATCTGCCCCAGCGAGCAGTGCTTAGTCGCTTCCATCAGTGCTTCAAAGAGGTTGCCGTTTTGGATGGCGACCTGCTGTAGCTGCTTCAGGTGTTGCGCTCCCCGGTTAGCATTGGCTTTGTGCAGTTCGCGCAAGCCTTTGATTTGATCCTCTTTTTCGTCCTTGGTGGCGCGGATGACCTCCCCGGGGCGCACCGTAGGCGACCCATCCTTGTTCAGGAAGGTATTCACCCCAATGATCGGCATTTCGCCCGTGTGCTTGAGCATCTCGTAGTGGAGGCTTTCATCCTGAATCTTGCCGCGCTGATACATGGTCTCCATAGCGCCCAGTACGCCACCCCGCTCGGTGATGCGGTCGAACTCCATCAGTACCGCTTCTTCCACCAACTCGGTCAGCTCTTCGATGATGAAGGCGCCCTGCAGTGGATTTTCATTCTTGGCCAGCCCCAGCTCGTGGTTGATGATCATCTGAATGGCTACGGCGCGGCGCACGCTTTCCTCCGTCGGCGTGGTGATGGCCTCGTCGTAGGCATTGGTATGCAGGCTGTTGCAGTTGTCGTAGATGGCGTACAGGGCCTGCAGGGTGGTCCGGATGTCGTTGAAGCTGATCTCCTGCGCGTGCAGCGAGCGGCCGGAGGTCTGAATGTGGTACTTCAGCTTTTGCGAGCGCTCATTGGCGTTGTACTTCTGCTTCATGGCCTTGGACCAGATGCGGCGGGCGACCCGGCCGATGACGGCGTATTCGGGGTCTACCCCGTTGGAGAAGAAGAAGGACAGGTTGGGCGCAAAGTCGTTGATGTCCATGCCCCGGCTGAGGTAGTATTCCACGAAGGTGAAACCATTGGCCAGGGTGAAGGCCAGCTGCGTGATCGGGTTCGCGCCTGCTTCCGCAATGTGGTAGCCGGAGATGGAAACCGAGTAGAAGTTGCGCACCTTATTCCAGATAAAGTATTCCTGCACATCACCCATCAGCTTGAGGCTGAATTCGGTGGAGAAAATGCAGGTGTTCTGTGCCTGATCTTCCTTGAGGATGTCGGCCTGCACCGTGCCGCGAACGGAGGACAGCGCTTTGGCTTTGAGCTCGTTGTAGATGCCTTCTTCCAAAATCTGATCGCCGGTGACGCCCAGCAGGAGCAGCCCGAGCTGATCATTGGTTTCGGGCATATCGGCGCGGTACTGCGGGCGGGGCAGCCC
Source organism: Phaeodactylibacter xiamenensis (assembly GCF_000759025.1). Classification (GTDB taxonomy): domain Bacteria; phylum Bacteroidota; class Bacteroidia; order Chitinophagales; family Saprospiraceae; genus Phaeodactylibacter; species Phaeodactylibacter xiamenensis. The sequence goes on from NZ_JPOS01000019.1 coordinate 19,236, forward strand.
GCGATCGTCGTATAATTCCTTTAGCTTGGCCTCGACCTTGTCCTCCAGCTCATGTTCGCGGATGTACTTTTCGCACTGCTGATCGATAGCAGCATTCATAAAGAAGGCGCAGATGGTGGCTGCCGGCCCGTTGATGGTCATGGAGACGGACGTCTTGGGGTCGCAAAGGTCAAAGCCGGAGTATAACCGCTTGGCATCATCAAGGGAGCAGACACTCACACCGGAATTACCAATCTTGCCGTAGATGTCCGGGCGGTAATCCGGGTCTTCTCCGTACAGCGTCACCGAGTCGAAAGCAGTGGACAGACGGGCGGCGGGCATGCCTTCGGACAGGTAGTGGAAACGCTTATTGGTGCGCTCCGGGCCGCCTTCTCCGGCAAACATCCGCGTGGGGTCTTCCCCCTTGCGCTTGAAGGGGAAAACGCCGGCAGTGTAGGGGAATTCTCCCGGTACGTTTTCCTGCAGGGACCACCGCAGGATCTCCCCCCAGTCCTTGAAGCGAGGCAGGACTACACGGGGAATGCGGGAGTGCGACAGGGAGGTCGTAAAAGTCGGCACGCGGATTTCCCTGCCCCGCACCTGATAGATGAATTCGTCGGCTTTGTACTGTGCCTTTTTGTCTTCCCAGGTCTCGATGATGCGCTTACAGTAGCCATCCAGCCCCAGCTCCACTTCCTCGTAGGCCTTTTTCAGGCTCGCCAGGGTTTCGGTTTTGTTGGGCAGGTTGTCCTCCGCCTCAATCGCTTTGATGGATTCGTTAAGGGCAAAGAGCTTGCGTGCCACTTGTTCCTGCCGGTCCACCCAGTCGTCGTAATTACGGTTGGAGTCGGAGATTTCCGAAAGGTAGCGCACCCGCCTTGGCGGAATGATGAATATCTTTTCGCTCACCTCATCACCGGCCATAAAGTCGGACTTCAGGTCGGCCCCGGTGCGCTCAGCGAGCACGTCCATCAGAGTGCGGTAGAGCTTATTCATGCCCGGGTCGTTGAACTGAGAGGCGATGGTGCCAATGACCGGCATCTCGTCCAGTGATTTGTCGAAGAGCATGTTGTTGCGCTGATACTGCTTTTTCACATCCCGGAGGGCATCCTGTGCGCCCCGCTTGTCGAATTTATTGATGGCAATCACATCCGCGAAGTCGAGCATGTCGATTTTCTCCAGCTGCGTGGCGGCCCCGTACTCCGGCGTCATCACATAGAGCGACATATCGGAGTGGTCGATGATTTCCGTATCGGACTGCCCGATGCCGGAGGTTTCCAGGATAATGAGGTCGTACTGTGCGGCTTTGAGGATGTCGATAGCGTCCTGTACGTGCTTGGACAGTGCCAGGTTAGATTGCCGGGTGGCCAGGGAGCGCATGTAGACGCGGTTTTGCGCCAGGTTGCCCGTGACGGCATTCATGCGGATGCGGTCGCCCAGCAGTGCGCCGCCCGTCTTTCGCTTGGACGGGTCCACGGAAATAATCGCGATGGTCTTATTATCGAAGTCCATCAGAAAGCGGCGCACCAGCTCATCCACCAGACTGGATTTGCCTGCCCCGCCGGTGCCTGTAATGCCCAGCACCGGGATGGTTTTGCCTTCGATATCTTTGCGCAGTTGTTCCAGCCAGCCGCGGTTTTCTTCCGGGAAGTTTTCGGCAGCGGAGATCATGCGGGCCAATGCACGCGGGTTTTTTTCCTGAAATTGCTTCAGCTCGCCGTTGAGATTGGTGCCCACGGGGTAATCGCATTTTTCCAGCACATCATTGATCATGCCCTGCAGGCCCAGGGCCCGCCCATCATCCGGGGAGTAAATACGGGTGATGCCATAGTCGTGCAGCTCCTCAATTTCTTCCGGCAGAATGGTACCGCCCCCACCGCCGAAGAGCTTGATGTGGCCGGCGCCCCGCTCTTTTAGTAAGTCATGCATGTACTTAAAGAATTCGGTGTGCCCACCCTGATAGGAGGTAATGGCGATGCCCTGCGCATCTTCCATGATGGCGGTATCTACAATTTCCTGTACGGAGCGGTTGTGGCCGAGGTGGATGATTTCAGCGCCTGAGCTTTGCATGATTCGGCGCATGATGTTGATGGCGGCATCGTGTCCGTCGAACAGGGAAGCGGCAGTCACGATCCGAACTTTATGTTGCGGGTGGTAGGGCGCAGTGGTTTGCATACGTGGTTTTATTGGTTAAAAGCGGCGCAAAATTACAAAAATTCTGCCAGACTAGCTTAGTGGCTAGTGTACAGAAGTATAACAAACCTGGAGCGCCGAGGTTTTACTCTGCGTAGTTGCTATGTCTTATTTTTAGGATAAGCCGACACCAGAAAAACAGAGGACTAAAGTCTGCTCCAACCCCCTGTCTGGCTAACCTGTTCAGATCATGGTGTGGATGCCCCGATTCTTACTTAATAACCTCAAGAATGTAATCTATGCAGGGGTCCTGCCCTTGAGCAATATCTTCCTGGGTAAGCGTAACCTCTACCTCCGGCGCAACACCTTCATCCGGTCGTTCACCAGGAGGAGCAAGGTATTTGAGTGGGATGTCCACTTCCATCTGACTGTGCGGCAGGTAAAAAAAGAGATATTCACCGCCATTAATCCCCTGCTGATTGCCGCCGGACTCCTGCCCAACGAAAGTGGCAAAACCGTAATGCCTGGCCTTTTGCAATAAAGTGAACGTAGCCGACACGTTACCCGGACCGCCCAGGATGAAGGCCTGGCCCTTGAAACGGTTCTTCTTAGGGGATATATTTCTGCAACCTGCCTCCTCTTTAAGCTCGAAAAAAGTATCGTCATAACGGGTATAGAACTGTGGCGGCAGCCCCTCGAAGATGATTTCATTCCAGGTCCTGGAGTAGGGGCGAAAGACAGGGTTTACCTTTGTGGTCCGTATGAGTACCTTGCCTCCATCGCTGCAGCCCAGTTCTTTCTGGATAAGGTAGCTAATGAGTTCATTCCTGGGTTCGCTGAGCCCTCCCCCGTTGCCCCGGATATCAATGGCTAGATTGGAGATACCAAGCTGGCGGATGGTCCTGAAGGACTGCTTAAACCACTTTGCCTGATCAAAGTCTTTCCATTTCCAAATAGCAAATGTATTCAGGCGCATCACGGCAAGGTCAGGATTGCTGAGGTCGAGAGACCAGCGATTGTTGTCTGAAACGGAGTTGCTGAACCGCTGCTTCATAACGGCCTCCCGCTCTTCCTTTTTCAAAGCCTTCAGGGTAACCGTTTGCATGGGTTCCGCTCCATAATTTTGGTAGTCAATTGTGAAAGCAGCGTCCTCCATCGGGAAGAACAGCGGGAAGTACAAGTCAAAGGCATTCCAGTGGCTGGCATTGACGTTGCTGACCGACAGGTAATGTGGAACCGGTGAGTTATTATTCCCATCCACTTTGGCAATCGTGGATAAGCTGTCCAAAATTGTTTTAGCTGAAATGCCATTGATGGATGTAATCGCTGCTCCTGGCCTTATCCCGGAGGCTTCCGAAGCATTATGGGTCACAATAAATTGCTCATTGAGGATACTGAAGCCAAGTGGGAAATAGATACGGCCACCGAACATGCGCTCCCGCAAGGCTGCGTTCATATTCCAGGGGTTGAGGTAGGTATGCCCGCAGCGGATTTTTTTGATGGACTGCGCCAGTATTTTCATAAATGCAGCTTCGGTCATGCCTGCATAAACCTGGGCTCTGAGGCGGTCAAATTCCCGGTTGATGCTTTCCGGGCTATTGTACCGGTAGATACCGGGGTGTATCTCGGTGAGCGCCCGCTCAAGCAGGTCAATATCGGCGAGTAGGCTGTCTTTCTGAAGGAGCCTTCCGGATACCAATTCAGCCTTAATTTGGTTGTCATTGGACGGATTGGTTTCCGGCATTTGCTGATAGCGCATCCCTTCAACAGATTTACTTAGCCTGGCCTTCACCTTCACGGCTCTCGTGGTGGGATTGGAAAGCAGGACCGTTTCCCGCCTGCCTGCCCGAAGTTGGGTTTGCCCTCTGCCAGGCAGGGTGAAGCCCTGTGTTTGTTCGCCGGTTATTTTATCTATAGTCCTGACATTTAGAGTTGCGCTGCTCAGGTTTTTTAGTTCAGCGCGAAAGCTGCTGTTCTCCTGTTCGCCCAGTACAAATTCTTCTCCGGCGGGAATGCCAATGGTAGAATAGGAAGCACAAGCACTGAGTGCGATAGTGAGCAGGAATACCAGATTCCGGCAAAAAGATTGCTTGGTCATGATGCATTGATTTTTTGATCCACAATACTGCAAAAGTGCCGTTTCAAAGGCTTTACAGCGCCTCGAAATGCATAATGAGCCGGATTACCGGACCTATTCAAGCCAGGAAAACATTTTCAGTTCTGAAAAAACGCGGTGGGCGAGCTACCGGTATGGCTTTTGAAGGCGCGGTTGAAAGAGGCTTTAGAGTTGAAGCCCGACTCGAAGGCGATAGCGAGCAGCGTCAGGTGTTCGTGTTGCCCTTCCTGCATGAGCCGGATAAATTCTTCCACCCGGTACCGGTTGACTAATCCCCGGAAGGATTCGCCCCGGCTGCTGAGTACTTTGGATACGGTGTTGCGGTGCACGCCTAAAAGCTTGGCAAAGGCTTCCAGGCTGAGTTCAGGGTCGAGATAAGGCTTGTTTTCCTTAAGTATTGCATCAATTCTGGCCGAGAGTTCCGGCTCTTCAGCGGGTGGTTTGGGCGCTTCCGGCAGGATCAGGCTCTGATGTTGGTACAAATAGGCGTGGTACCCGCTCAACAGGCTGATGCCAGCATAGGACAACTTCAGCGGGAAAGCCAGCCAGGGCGTATTGAACAGGTTGTACTCAAAAAAGCCATACAGTATCCAATCCAGGATTTCGTAACCGGAACTAATCAGAAACAGAAACGCCAGAGAGATAGTGAACCGCCGAAGCCAGCGGTAGACAGGGCCTTTCCAGAACGCTTCCGGGATATCCTGAAGCATACGGAAAGCTGCCCTCAGGTATCCAAGGGCAAGTAAAATGACCAGCCCCTCCTCTACAAATTGTCCGCAGGGGGCGATCACTTCCCGCCAAATCCAGCTTTTATAGGCCGCGCTTCTAAATCTAATCGACAAATAAAAAAGGAATTGTAGCGCCGGGAGGATAAGTGGGGCAGGTGCCGGCGCTGCAGCCTAAAGGAAGGCTGTACCCTCGACCGCACGAAAAAGTAAAAGAGCGGCCCCAGGCTCAGGCTGAAATTGATGGGGATGGAATACAGGAATTGATACTGCGCATAGATGCCCGCCATGGCAAAGAGGCCGTTGCTGAGCGTCAATGCGTAGAGGATCAGCAGTACGCCCAGGAGCAGGTTGTACTGCCGCATCCCTTCTTTGCGCACCAACAGCTGAACACCCACCACCAGGCAGAGCAGTATGCCAAACCCGGAAAGGAAAATGGCGATCAGGTCAGGGATTGCGATAGTCATAAGTGGGTTGGGTTTATCGGTATGAGGTGACGTTTGAGAAAGTGGGATGCCTGTACCTTAGTTTGGTAGGCGCACCTCTTCCAGCAAAGCAACTTCATAGCCCACAACCACAAGAAGCCAGCCACAAAAGTCACCATGGCGGGTAATGTCTGGGTGAGCAAGATAGCGTTGCAATTGTGCACGGCCTTCTGCAGCCTTTTCTTCCAGGCCTGCTTGTTCCCTTTTTCGCAGGTATTTGAGCTCGATGAGGTGCTGCCGCTTCGGCTGCAAGATGGGGGGGCGGCGAAGGAGCGCAATATCGGCATAGCCCTGCCCTATGGCATACTCGCTGTAAACGGCATAGATTTCGGGAGGTACGAGCAGCGAGAGCAGCGCAACCTTTATGGCTTTCTCATCAAACCCACGGGCATCACGGTTGTCAAGGCGTTTTAGCACCAGCTCCAGTGATTCAGCCAGCGGCCTCATATCGTTTTCCAGGGCCAGGGTACTCACCCTTTGATTTACCCTCAGGTCGTCTACTTGTAGTTCGGTGCGCTGCAACAGTGACTGCTGGAAGAAATTATAGTAAAGACCCTTGATGACATGGTTGGGAATGCCAAAGTCTATAAAACCAAGTTCTGAACCTTTGATGGTGAGCAGGCCCATATAAAACAGCAGACTTGCAAAATCCGCTTTAGCCCAATGCCGCTCAAAGCTGAATATCCTGGTAATCTTCTCCTTTACAGTGCCTCCGCCCAAAATATCTTCAATTACTTCATAGTTGGCCACTTCGTTGCCAACGCGGAACATACGGCGCATTTTGCCATAGTCGCTCACGACATTGGCGTCGAGCAATTCCTCCGGGTACTCACCGTACTGCGCATAAGCGGAGGCAAAGTAGAGCACCATGTCAGGGTTGTACAGCTTTTCGTGAGTTTTATGGCTGAACCGGTAACCATTGTACCAAGTCTGTACATCAGCCATGATTTGATCCAGTTCATCATTAGACACACCCGCCATCTGGAGCAGCCCGCTCACCTCCCTTTCTGTGAAGCCCATGAAGGTGTGCATTTGGAGATCGAGGGTCAGGTCGGAGCCTATGTTGTAGCCGCTTGTCAGGCTATCGAGTGTAATGGGCGAAACACCGGTTATGAAGATGCGGTCAACAACGCCCGAGCCCGTACCCTGCTTGAGAATTTCGTAGAATTTGCGCACGAAGCCATTCTGGCTGACGATGGCCTCAAAATCATTGTAGTTAAATGCAATGATCTCATTCGTGAAGTGGTCGTACTCATCGATAAGGACAAAGAGTTTTTCCTCCGGGCAATGCGTAACTATCAGGCGGAAGGTTATGTTGAGGGCTTCACTGGCATTAGCAGCCTGGTCTAATGCCTGCAGTGCGCCGTTCGGGAAAGTGGCCGAATAGGGCGCCAGTGACTTCAGGATACTCTCCTTGACCTGATTGGTAAATATTTGAGGAAGATTATCGGTGGTGCCGGTAACTACACCACTGAAATCGAATTTTAGAACGATGTAAGCGTTGGCCTGGGGCGTAGGGTTTTGCCCGATATAGTACGGGCCAAACAACTGCTCAAACCGGTCTTTGTGCACCTTGCCATAGTAGTGCTCCATGACCGAAAGGGCCAGGCTTTTGCCAAAGCGGCGAGGGCGTAGAAATGAATGGTACCGGGTATTTAGTTCATCCAGATGCTCAATAAACTGTGTACGGTCAACATAGGTATACCCGTTGCTGGCAATTATGCTAAAATCGCTGACCCCATATGGAAATTTAACCTTAGCCATCGCACATCCGGTTTTGGGTGAAGATACAGAAAAACCAGTAATGGTAGCAGAGTGCAGATTCAGCCAGGCTCTCCGCTTTTTACGCTGCAGGGCTTGCTGCAGCCTACCCCTCCGGCAATAAATCCGGCATCAAACCCGACAAAATCTCCCGCATTTTGGGCTCTGCACCCTGTGCCACTGCAATGACCTCTTCAACGGTAGTTTCCGTGAGCTCTTCGATTGGGTAGCATTTGTTGGTCGCTACGGAGAGGACCAGGACGGGGAGGTTGGCATGCCGGGCCACCAGCACTTCCGGCACAGTAGACATGCCTACCATATCTGCGCCGACTACATGAGCGAATTTATACTCCGCCGGGGTCTCCAGGTTGGGGCCCTGCAGGCTGAGATAAACGCCTTCGTGAGCGCGGATGCCCAGGTTTTTGGCCACAGCGAGCCCTTTGGCATTCAGGCTGCGGTCGTAGGCGTTGAGCATATCAGGGAAGCGCGGGCCCAGGCGCTCGTCGTTTTCGCCCCGTAGTGGGTTCTCGGGGTGTAGGTTGATGTGGTCGCGGATGAAGACAATATCGCCCGCTTCAATACTGGCGTTGACACTACCTGCGGCATTGGAAATGACCAGGCGCTGAACGCCCATCGCTGCCATGACCCGCACCGGGAAAGTAATCTGTTTGGCGGTATAGCCCTCATAGTAATGGAAACGTCCCGCCATAGCCATCACCGGCATGCCCTTCAGGTGCCCAAAGACCAGTTTGCCTTTGTGACTCTGTACCGTGGAGACGGGAAAGTGAGGGATATCAGCATAGGCAATCTCTGCTTCGGTCTCGATATGGTCGACCAGATTGCTGAGGCCAGTGCCCAGAATGATGCCTACTTTGGGTAGTGTTACAGTTTTCCCTTTGATGAAAGAAACTGCTTCCTGTATTTGATCGAAAAGTGGTGTTGACATAAAAGTATTGGTGACTGAGATCAGAGCCCGTTAATCGACGATCATTTTCTCGTGGTCAAGCTCCTGTTGTACGATATTTTCCGGTAGTTCGATGTGCTCGTATTCCTGATTGCGCAGTTGCGGGATGTACCCGGCTTCGCGAATAGATTCCTGTATGCCATCAGCCGTAAAGCGGAAACGGGCGCCGGCAGCGGAGACCACATTTTCTTCAATCATGATAGAGCCAAAGTCGTTGGCACCGGCGTGGAGGCAGAGCTGTGCCACCTGCTTGCCTACTGTCAGCCAGGAAGCCTGAATGTTCGTGATATTAGGCAGCATGATGCGGCTCATGGCAATCATGCGCACATACTCATCGCCTGTGCAGGTATTGCGTGCCCGCTTGAGCCGCTTGAGAATGGTATCCTCATCCTGAAAGGGCCAGGGAATGAAGGCGATAAAGCCCTTGGCACCTTCTGGTTTCATGGCCTGCACTTCGCGGATGCGCACCAGGTGGTCCATACGTTCCCAGTTGGTTTCGATATGGCCGAACATCATCGTGGCAGAGGTGGTCAGCCCGACGTTGTGGGCCGCGTGCATGATATCGAGCCATTCCTGCCCGCCACATTTACCTTTGGAGATGAGGCGGCGTACCCGGTCGGCGAGTATTTCAGCCCCGGCTCCCGGCAGCGAGTCCATCCCGGCATCTTTCAGCGCTTGCAGCACTTCGGTATGCGTACTACCTTCCAGTTTGGTAATGTGGGCAATTTCGGGCGGCCCGAGGGCATGGAGCTTGAGGTCAGGGTACAACGCTTTGAGCTGCCGGAACAAGTCGACGTAGAAGGCCAGCCCAAGGTCAGGGTGGTGCCCGCCCTGCAACAGCAACTGACGGCCGCCGTAGGCATAGAGCTCGTCTATCTTTTTTTGGTACTCCTCAATGCTTGTCGTGTAGGACTCTTCGTGCCCGGGGCGCCGGTAGAAATTGCAGAATTTGCAATTGGCGATACAAACGTTGGTGGTGTTTGAGTTGCGGTCAATAATCCAGGTCACTTTATTGTGCGGCACATGCTGCTTGCGCAGTTTGTGGGCTACATGCATAAGCTCAGCAGTGGAGGCATTTTCAAAAAGAAATACCCCTTCCTCGGTGGAGAGGTGCTCAAGGTGGAGTGCCCGGTGCAGCAGTTCGTCGACTTTCATAGTGGTCTTTTTCCTTGCGTCAATAATTATTGATCCAACAAATATAGTACAGGCTGGTTTGGCCGGGGCCACAATCCGTTCAAAAATAACTGAAAGACCAAGGATGGCACAAAAAAACGTTCGTATTGCCATCAAATATGCCGCAGTGTGTTGCTTTTCAGTGAATAAGGCTGTATATTTGCGAAACAAGACAGCAAAACTCGGAAGAGGGAACGCCAAAACGTTCCCTCTTTTTGTTGCAGTTGCTTAAAAGAGAGCTAAAAAAACGCTGAGATCCTGTGGTAGAAGATAAAATTGCCGCCCTGCTGGAAGAGAAATTCCGTGAAGATGCTTTTGCCGATTGCTTTCTGGTTGACCTGAAACTGCATGCGCACAATAAGCTTGATGTGTTCCTGGACAGTGATTTTGGGATCACCTTCGAAAAGTGCCATAAAATCAGCCGTTATCTGGAGCAATACCTGGATGAAGAGCAATGGCTGGGCGAAAAGTATGTGCTCGAGGTGTCTTCGCCCGGTATCTCCCGCCCGCTGATAATGCAGCGGCAGTATCCGCGCAACATAGGCCGCAAAGTCGAAGTCAAACTCAACGATGGCGATAAGCGCACGGGTACGCTCCTGGAAGTGGAAGAAGACCATATCGTGCTGGAAGAGAAAGTACGGGTACAGGAAGGTAAGCGCAAAAAGACGGAGGTGGTGGAGACTGAAATCTCTTTTAGCAGTATCGAGCATACGAAAGTGAAAATTACATTTTAAAAATTAGAGCAGGTGGTCAGGCAGGCTGCCTTCAAATAGCATTGAACCATGATGAATCTGGTGGAAACCTTCTCGGACTTTAAAACCGGGAAGAATATAGATCGCCCTACAATGGTCCGTGTACTGGAAGACGTTTTCCGGACACTCATCCGTAAGAAATTTGGTACAGATGAGAACTTCGACGTCATCGTGAACACCACCAAGGGTGACCTGGAGCTTTGGCGTGTACGTGAGATTGTTCCTGATGGCGAGGTGACGGATGACCGTAGTCAGATTTCTATCTCTGAAGCCCTTTCTATTGATGAGGACTACGAGATTGGAGAAGAGTGTTATGAACAATTGCACCTGGAGGACTTTGGCCGCCGGGCAATTATGGCTGCCCGTCAGACGCTGATTTCCCGCATTATGGAGCTGGAGAAAGACGAAATCTACCGCAGCTATAGTGAGCGTATTGGCGAAGTTGTGGTTGGTGAGGTGCATCAGATTCTGAAGCGGGAGTTCCTGGTTTTAGATGATGCTACCGGCAATGAGCTGGTGCTTCCCCGCACCGAGACCATCCGCGGTGACTTTTTCCGTAAGGGAGATATGGTGCGCGGCGTCATCAAAGCGGTGGAAATGCGCAACAACAACCCGGCTGTGATTATGTCCCGCACGGATGCGCTGTTCCTTGAGAAACTCCTGGAGCAGGAAGTACCTGAAATAGAGGACGGCCTGATTACCATCCGCCGTATTGAGCGTATCCCTGGCGACCGTGCGAAGGTAGCGGTGGAGTCTTACGATGACCGTATTGATCCGGTGGGCGCCTGCGTAGGTATGAAAGGTTCCCGTATTCACGGCATTGTACGCGAACTGCGCAATGAAAACATCGACATCGTCAACTTCACCAATAACGAGACGCTGTTCATTCAGCGTGCTCTGACGCCGGCTAAGATCACGAGAATTGACCTGAACCAGGAAACCAAGCGGGCGGAGGTCTTTTTGGAGCCCGATCAGGTCTCTCTGGCGATTGGTAAAGGCGGTACAAATATTAAACTGGCCAGCCGCCTGGTGGGCTACGAGATTGATGTTTATCGCAATCAGGTTGAAGAAATTGAGATCGACGATGTCGATTTGGAAGAATTTACTGACGAGATCGATGGCTGGGTAATTGAGTCCCTGAAAGCCATTGGCTGTGATACCGCCCGTTCAGTATTGGAGCTTAGCAAAGATGAGTTGCTGCGCCGTACTGACCTTGAAGAAGAGACCGTGGCAGAAGTACTGGGCATTCTTGCAGCAGAATTTGAAGATTAATTAAGGAATTTGGGAACTCGTGCGCCGCTTTTGGCGTTCGGGTTTTGTGAAAAGCGGCATAAAAGCCTTCAGCCTGAAGGCTTTTTGCTGTTTTACCGTGTAGATTTTTACAGATTAGAGGTTAATCCTCTTATCTTTGCGGTCAGATCAGGCTCTTCTAATTGAGAAAGCCCTCTTACTAAGCCTGATTATTGTAGCGTAGGTTGAAAGCTTTTGGTATGTTACTTTCTATTTTATTCATCCAAAAAAGATAGTAAGATATGTAAAGGAAAAGAGAAGCTCTTGCCTATCTGCAGACGTTGCAAAAAGTACTAAAACTTTATAATGGCGAAACGTTTAGTTAAGATAGCTAAAGAATTAAATGTTGGGACCTCTACCATAGTAGAGCACCTTACTAACAATGGGTTCGAGATCGAGAACAAGCCTACCGCTAAGATCTCGGACGAAATGTATACTGAGCTCCTCAAGGAATTCCAAAAGTCTATCGCTATCAAGGAAAAAGCTGATCAATTAGTGATTGGCAATCGCCCCTCCGCAGAAGAACCTGAAAAAGGGGAACACAAAATGCCGGAAAGGTCTGCTTCCAAACCCAGGGAAGAGGTTAAAAAACCGGCTGCGAAAGTGCCGCCTCCCACTGAGAAGACGACTCCCGCTACAGAAAAACCTGCTGCTCCAAAACCTGCTGCTCCTGAAAAAGCTGCTCCATCGCCTGAAGTCAAAGCGAAGCCAGAAGAGGAAAAAACAGAACAGCCTGCTGAAAGGAGAACAGGGTTGAAGGTATTAGGCAAAATTGACCTGGACGCTTCCAATAAAGGCCGCAAACAGCCTGCGGAGCAGCCAAAGGAACAAAAAACAGAAACGCCGCCCAAAGCGGAATCTGAAAAAGCAGAAAAGGAAGAACCTGTAACGCCCAAAACGGAGGCACCACCTGCCAAACCGGAGCCTGCAGAAGAAAAACCAGCTGCAAAGAAAGACGCTCCGGAACCTAAGGAAGAAGTTAAAGCTCCTGAAAAAGAGGAGTCTAAAACAGAGGCTCCCAAGCCTGAGGCTACTCCGGCAGCAAAAGGGGACGTGCCATCTACACCTGATAAGGCAGACGACGCACCAGAACAGGCACAGGCAGCAAGCTCAGACGAAAAGTCCAAGCCAACCGCAGCGGAGGCTCCAACCGGCGGCAAGGAGGCAGGGTCTTCTGATAAAGCAACCGAAACTGGCGATGCGGCAGCTTCACAGCCTACGGGCGTGGTCAAAGCAGAAGCTCCAGAACTTCGAGGCCTCAAAATTCTGGGTAAAATCGATGTAGATAAAGTCGATCGGTCCAGCCGTAAGAAAAAGAAGAAAGAGGAACCAAAGAAAGAAGGGGCCACCGGGGCTTCAAATGATGAGCCGCGCAAAAAACGCAGGAGAAAGCGCAAAAAAGTCGCTGCTCCTTCTGATAGTGGTTCAGGAAAGTCCGGAACGGCTAAGGGCAGAAGCCGCAGTACCGCCAAGCGGGGCCGTAAGAAGGACGATGAAGTTAAGGAGGTCTCCCAAAAAGAAATTGAGGATAAAATCAAGGCTACCATGGCCCGGATTTCCGGGGGTGGCACTAAGCGTAAACGCCAAAAGCTGCGCCGTGATAACCGTGAACGCCTAAGAGAGCGTCAGGAAGAGCGCGAGCAGGAAATGGAGAGCAAGTTCCTGGAAGTCACAGAGTTTATCTCCGTTCAGGAACTCGCCAATATGATGGATGTTGCCGTCACGGATGTCATCACTACTTGTATGAACCTTGGCGTGATCGTCTCCATCAATCAGCGCCTTGATGCGGAAATTATCGAGTTGGTCACCGAAGAGTTTGGCCACGAAGTGAAGTTCATCAATGCCGGGGAAGAAGATGAAGAAGAAGAAGAAATCATCGATGACCCGGAAGATTTGGAGCCTCGCGCACCAATCGTAACCGTTATGGGGCACGTTGACCACGGTAAGACATCTTTGCTTGACTATATCCGACAGGAGAAAGTGGCTGATGATGAGGCCGGAGGTATCACACAGCACATCGGTGCCTACGAAGTAGTCCTCGGTGAAGAAGATGATATCACTAAAAAGATTACTTTCCTGGATACACCTGGTCACGAAGCCTTTACGGCCATGCGTGCCCGTGGTGCCAAAGTAACGGATATTGCGGTGATTATTATCGCTGCAGATGACAATATCATGCCTCAAACCAAAGAGGCTATCAGCCACGCACAGGCGGCAGGTGTTCCAATGGTATTCGCCATTAATAAGGTGGATAAGCCGGGGGCACAGCCCGAACGGATCAAGCAAGAGCTGGCTTCCATGGACTTCCTGGTGGAAGAATGGGGCGGTAAATATCAGTCTCAGGATATCTCAGCGAAGACCGGGCAGGGTATTGACGAATTGCTGGAGAAAATCCTGCTCGAAGCAGAACTGCTCGAGCTTCAGGCTAATCCTGACCGTGAAGCGGTGGGTGCGGTTATTGAAGCTTCTCTTGACAAAGGGCGGGGCTATGTCACCAAAATACTGGTACAGACAGGTACGCTCAAGATTGGTGACCCAATGGTTGCTGGTGAGCACTCAGGTAAGGTGAAAGCGATGTTCAATGAGCGCGGAAAGCGCGTGGATGAAGCTGGGCCTTCCAGCCCTGTCCTGGTGTTAGGTCTGGGCGGAGCACCACAGGCTGGTGAGCGTTTCCGGGTGATGGAAAATGAGCAGGAAGCACGAATACTGGCCACCAAGCGGGCTCAGATTTCGAGAGAACAAGCCAACCGTGCTACGAAGCGTATCAGCCTTGATGAAATCGGGCGCCGACTTGCACTGGGCAACTTTAAAGAACTGAACCTGATTGTTAAGGGTGATGTGGATGGCTCTGTAGAGGCACTATCAGATTCCCTAATCAAACAGTCTATCGAGTCCATTCAGGTGAATGTGATCCACAAAGCTGTAGGTCAGATCATTGAATCTGATGTACTGCTGGCTTCTGCTTCTGATGCCATTATTATTGGTTTCCAGGTTCGTCCTTCTATGGGAGCCCGGAAGCTGGCGGAACGGGAAGGTGTGGAAATCAATACCTACTCCATTATCTACGAAGCAATCGAGGAAGTCCGTGCTGCTATCGAAGGCATGCTTGAACCAACCAAAGAGGAGAAGATTACTGCTCAGGTTGAGGTTCGCGAAACCTTCAAAATCAGTAAAGTGGGCACCGTTGCCGGCTGTTTCGTACAGGAAGGCAAAATCAACCGCAACTCACTGATCCGGATTATCCGTGATGGCATTGTGACCTATCCGGTGAAAGAGGGTCAAACGGCTGAGCTTTCTTCCCTCAAGCGTTATAAGGATGACGTTCGGGAGGTGAAGTCTGGCATGGAGTGTGGTTTGTCGGTCAGGAACTACAATGACATCAAAGTAGGCGATATTATTGAAGCTTATGAGATCGTAGAAATTAAGCAGACACTGGATTAAATCCGGATTTGATTTAGACATACAAAAGGCGCCTTCCGCAGATTTGCAGAAGGCGCCTTTCTTATTACGCATCACACACAGGTGCCACTTGGACATTATTGCTGTGCGATCATCATATCACTGTAGGATACTTCAATGAGGTCTTCAGACTTTATTTTGAAGAGGTCCAGGTAATACTGGCATTGCTCCCGGAGTTTTTCCTCTCCGATGTCGCCGTCCCTGTCAATTGCTTCAATCTCTACAAAGGAGCCCAGATTTTCCACCTCATCCACGTGGAATTTTACATTTTCGATAAAGTAAATAGACCGGCGTTTGGTAACTACTGCGAGTATAGGCAGTGCATTTTGCAACACTTCTTTTAGTTCCACTCCGCCTTCTGTTTTGTACATAGAGATATCCGACCGTTTAGGGCCGGCCTGATTGTCGCGAAAATAGTGGATCAATGCATTTTCAATATTGCCCTGCCGAAGTTTCAGGCGGCCTTTGTCGACTTTGAAATAGGTATCCTTTTGTTTGTCGGTACCAAGAAACTCTGCTTGTTGAGCAGCGAGCAGCGCGTGTATCTCTGCCGGATTTTGGGAACGGGCTTTGATTTCTACATTAATTCTTTGCATGGGCTTTATGTCTTTTCGATCTGATTAAACCGCCCAAAATTACGAATAGCACCAATAGAAACAGGCATATCCACCATATAAAATATCCTGAAGAAAGCTGAAGTGGTGCCATATCTCCCTGAGCGACATAGCCAGCCCAGAAAAAAGGGTGGGCCCCTCTGCCTGTTGCCTCATGCAGGTAATCCAGTTTAGCGTTGCGCAGGGCTGCATCCTTGGTTTTTCCGGAGTGGAGATGTTTGTAGAAACTATTCATCAGGGTAGCGGAGGCCTGATCGCTCACGCGCCAAAGGGTGGTGATAAGGCTCCTGGCACCGGCCTTTGAGAAAGCCTGAGAAAGGCTAATCACTCCTTCGCCCTTTGATAGCTCTCCCAGCCCGGTCTCACAGGCACTCAGGACGACCATGTCAGCGGAAAGGTTCATAAGGTAGAGCTCACTGGCATACAGGCGGTTGCTCGTAGTGGTATCATCAGATACTTCTGTGAAACAGAGGTAAGAGTAATCGCCCTTTTTGTCATTGGCTTTGGCGTGCGTAGCTAAATGAAGGGCCTTATAATAGCTTGCATTCTCCAGAAAAGCCTCTCTGGTCGCAGCTTCTCCTTCAAATTTTCGGACTAAAAAAAAATCGGATATTTGGCGGACTTCATCTTGGTTGGCCAGTAAAGGGCCAAATTCGCCTCTCCGGTTCGCCACGGTTTCAGGGATAGCCGGGCTGTCCCTGAAGGAAGGCGCAAACCCCAGAACGGCTGCCCGTTTGTGCCGTTTGCCCTGCGGCTTTTTGGTAAAGTCATACGGAGAGTACGCATAACTGATCTGATGGTCCTGGATAAGGTAGGGGTAATCCTGAAAAGGGGTTTCCGGTACAGGCTTCTCCCGCAGTAGGACATCAAATGGGATATAAGCCACACAATTGTCCGGAACAATCAATAACCGTTGCGGAAGCAGGCTGTCTACAGGCTGCAACAGCTTTTTATACAGCCAGTGCGCGCTGCTTGTATATTGCTCCACCAAATCATCAGAAGGGTGCAGAGCCCATTCGTACAAGGCATCCCGCATCTTGCTAACCTGCCCGGAAAGCCCCTCGGGGATTTTCGTGTTGTAGAGCACGATATCCTCTCCGTCCAGTAAAAACAAAAAGACATACTGGTAGCCAATGAAGTACTGTACCATCGCCCGGTTGTCCTCCCTGAGCTGCTTTTGCACAAGTTTAGGCTCAGGTGGTTCTGGTATGTCCCACATTTGCTGCATGGTTGGAAAGGCCTGCTCCAGGCTATCCAAAAACCTCAGGTATTCGTTTTTGGCCTGTAGGGAGGAGTCTGCAAGGGCGGAGGAAGCATTTCCGGCCTCCTGTTGTTCATAAAGCCGGTTCTCCAGGGAGACATAGCGCTTCCGCAAATCATACCGACGTTGCAGAAGGCGCGCCGGGAAGATTTGTTCGGTGGCAGCGTTCTGAGCTGCCTCCCGCACATGTATAGCTTTGCCGCGCCCGGCTACCCTGAAGGCATCCTCAAGGTATTCAGCGTCCTGGGTCTCTTCATACAATTTGTAGCGCACATAAATAGCCTCTTCATACATGTAGTAAAACCGGTCGATAAAGTACCGGGCTGAGGTCGGGCTGAGGTTTTTGCTCATGTATTCAAGCAGATCAAGATACTGCTCCTGATAGTCATAGGAGGCGCGAAGGTTGTCAAGGGTGCCGCCATCGGCATAGTGGTATTGCTCGTTTTGGGCTAGGAAGTAGAAAGTTGATATTAGTCTGTCAGCTTGCTTGACGTTGTCATATGGGAAAGGACCATTGGAATAGAATTTCAATGCCCTCAAAATTTTATCTAGATATAGCTTTGACTTTTCATATTGACCTAGCCAAGAATATGATGTGGCAATATTTGTCAAAATATAGGTAGAGTCGCCAGGGAAAGGATGCTGTTCAATAATCTGCAGGGCTTCCTCGTATGAGTTAATAGCCTCTTTTAGCTGACCGTCATAATAATAAATATTGCCAAGACGGATTTTAACAGTCGCTTTATCAGATAATGGATATCTGTTCGGGTTTTTTCGAATTATCTCTTGAAGACCTTGAACCAATTTGATTGCGGACTTTCGTTCTCCTATTCTTTCATAATATTTAGCTTTTTCAAGAGTATAGCTTAGATAGCATTCCTTATGTGGGGCGTTGCAGTACTCTCCAGCCTTATCTATGTTTTTCTTGGCATCTTCAATTTTACGCCGTGCAAAGTTTATTTTTGATAGTAAGCAGAATGCTTTGCCCATTTGGGATTCATAATCATCAAGCTTGGAATTGCTTAATAAGTGAAGAGAAAGGTTTGTATAGTATAAACTTTTGTCAATATTCGAATTTTTAAGGTATAAGTTTGCTAAGTTAATTATTACCTGGATCTGATCCTCTTTTGAGTAGTCATTTGGGTACTTTTGAGAAAGTGAAATAAATAGCTCGCCTGTTTGGATAGCCTTAGCTTGGGTTTTAAAATCAGTGAGGCTTGTATTGACCCATCTTAAAGTATAAGAAAGTTTTGTCGGGTGATTTTTGGATAAATCATCTAGTTGAGGCAGGAAAAACTTTTCGATATGATCTAGTAGCGCTAAAGGGTTATTGCCTTCTTCGTAACATCTTTTTATGTCTAAGCCATAGTCGTATATTTTATCTTTAGCAAGTTTCGTGTGAATCGGATAGATTGATGCTAATTGATTTACTTCGTTTTGAGCAAATAGCTCTAGTGTGGATAGAAATGCCGCTAGAGCAATTACAAATGACTTCTTGCCTTTAACTCTCATATTACCAGAGATTTAGAAGTTTTCGCATTTTGTATTAACGTTCAATTGACTGTGAAACGCAAACAATTGAAAATACAAATTTTTGCAATAAAAAAAAGACCCACAACCCAAAGGGTTGCAGGTCTTTATCTGCTTCAGCGTTAAATGACGCGCTTTACCTACTTGTCATCGTCGCTATTATTGTCAGTATCGTTGTCCTCAAGCTGATCTTTCAGCTGGCTGAACACGTCGAGGTCACCCAGTGTGGATTTCTCAACAGTAGACTGCTGCTTCTTGACCGCCTGCCGGGTCTGCTTGCGCTCTTCCTGCTTTTCTTTGCGCACCTCATCCTTCGCTTCGCGGCGGATGTCATCAAGGTAGCGCATGTGAGAAACGAGGATACGCTTGTCATCACGGTTGAACTCGATTACTTTTACCGTCAGGGTTTCGTCTACCTCTGCAAGCTGACCGTCTTCTTTACGGATGTGCTTGATCGGCGCGAAAGCTTCCAGTCCGTATGGCATCTGAACAATAGCGCCCCGGTCGTCGCGGCGAACAATCGTTCCCTCGTGGTAAGAGCCTACCGGGAATACATTTTCGAAAGTATCCCATGGGTTCTCTTCCAGCTGTTTGTGGCCGAGTGAGAGTTTACGGTTGTCCTTGTCGATTTCGAGGATCATGATGTCGATGTTCTCGCCCACTTTCGTAAACTCAGATGGGTGAGAGAATCGCTTGGTCCAGGACAGATCAGAAATATGGATCATACCACCGATGCCCTCTTCAAGCTCAACGAATACGCCATAAGGGGTGAGATTTTTCACTTCACCAGTGTGGCGGCTGCCCTCGGGGAAATTGTTTTCAATCTCGCTCCATGGATCCTTAGACAATTGCTTGATAGAAAGAGACATCTTGCGGTCATCCCGGTCAATGGTTACAATCTTTGCATCGTACTCCTGATTGAGCTTGAAGTACTCCCGTGCGTTGATTGGCTGATTGCTCCAGCTCACCTCAGATACGTGGATCAGTCCCTCTACACCGGGCTGAATCTCAAGGAATGCACCGTAGTCTTCGATATTGACGATCTTACCTTTGACAACAGAATTTTCATCGATTTCTGCTGATAGGACCTCCCACGGATGCGGCTGCAACTGCTTCAGACCCAGAGAAATCCGTTTCTTGTTCTCGTCAAAGTCGAGCACCACCACGTTGATTTTCTGGTTGAGCGACAGCACCTCACTTGGGTGGCTGATACGGCCCCAGGAAATATCAGTGATGTACAGCAGACCGTCTACGCCACCCAGGTCGAGGAACGCACCGAAGTCTGTGATGTTCTTCACGAGGCCTTCGAGTACCTGACCTTTTTCGAGGCTGGCAATGATGGCTTCACGCTGCTCTGCGAGATCGCTCTCGATGAGTGCTTTGTGAGAAACCACAGCATTTTTGATCTGCTCGTTGATCTTGACCACTTTGAATTCCATGGTCTTGCCAACGTATGAATCGTAATCGATGATTGGCTTGATGTCAATTTGAGAACCAGGAAGGAAGGTTTCCAGCCCACTGCAGTCTACAATGAGACCACCTTTAGTTTTGCTGATAACAGTGCCTTTGATGACAGTACCATTCTCGTAGGAATCGACGATATTTTCCCAGGCGCGCAGCAGTTTTGCTTTGCGGCGGGAAAGGACCAGCTGTCCGCGGGCGTCCTCCTGCTGTTCTACGTACACGTCGATTTGGTCGCCAGGGGCGAGATCTGGCGTATCGCGGAACTCAGAGGTAGGAACGAGACCATCCGACTTGAAGCCGATGTCCAGTACCACATCACCATCGCTGATAGCGGTTATCTTACCTTTAACGATTTCGTTTTCCAGTACGGAGGTCAGCGTTTCCTCATACTGGCTCGTCAGCTCTTTGCGCTCCGCCTCAGTATAAGCAAGACCGGAACGGCGGTCAGCAGACCAGTCGAAGTCGTCATGTGCAGTTTCTGCAATAACGGGCTCTTCCTCATCTTCTTCTTCCTCCTCCTCATCTTCGTCTTCGTCTTCGTCTTCGTCGCTCTCGTCCTCCGCTTCATCATCATCAGCTTCGGCTACAGGAACAACTTCATCTTCTGTAGCTTCTTCTGTTTCGGCTGACTCTTCTTCAGCAGCAGGGGCTGTTTCTTCCTGCTTTTCTTCTTCTTTTTTTGCAGCGGGAGTGGTCTCCTCAGGCTGCTCAGCGGGCGTTTGTTCTTGCCCTTCTTCTTTTTCGAGATCTTTGTCGTCTAGCATTGAAAGAATGCTTTTTAGTTAAAAAATAGGATGAATAATGGGGCGGTTAAGTCTTTTAAAGTTTCACCATCCCCATAAAGCGGGGCAAAGGTACTGTAATTTATCAGGAAATGAAAATAAAAAGCCTTGTAAGTTAAGAACTTATGCAAGGTAGTTTGGGAAGGGAACAAACGCAGGCTTTATTTGTCCTGAAAGGGAGTTGCCCATCATAAATGAGCCATTGTCTGAAAAGTGCGTACAAATTGCTTATTTTAGGCACTCCTGAAGTACAGCAACTAGTGCGACTAGACCGAATTATTTGATAGTACTTTCATGCTCAAGCCTTATGTAGTGCCTGGTCTTTAACTGTCAAATATTTACGGCTCAATCCACTAGCATAACCAAAACGTAAAAAACCAGAGTACAAAAGATTATGAGTGACCAAAGGCCGTGGCTGAAGAATTACCCCAGCGGTGTTCCTGCCAATATCAATCCTGATGAATATTCCACATTGGTGGATATGTTTGAAGATACCTTTAAGAAGTTTAGTCGCCGGGTAGCGTTTTCCTGCATGGGCAAAGAATTGTCTTTCGCAGATATTGACAAACACTCCAAAGCATTTGGCGCCTATCTGCATTCCCGGGGTTTGGAACCGGGGGATAAAATCGCCCTCATGATGCCCAATCTTCTGCAGTACCCTATCGCGCTTTTTGGTGCACTTCGGGCGGGGCTGATCGTTGTCAATACCAATCCGCTTTATACTCCCAGAGAAATGCGGCATCAGTTTACGGATTCGGGAGCGAAGGCGATTGTAATTGCCGAAAACTTTGCCTCTAACCTGGAGAAAATCATCGGCGATACCAACATCACTACGGTTATCACTACGAGCATTGGAGAGATGCTGGGCTTCCCTAAAAAGCACATCGTCAATTTCGTAGTCCGTAACATCAAAAAAATGGTGCCGGCCTTCCATATTCCGAACACCGTTAGTTTTTCGGATGCGCTAAAGCAAGGCAAACGGTTTACCCTCAAAGCACATAATGGTAATGCCGATGATGTGATCCTGCTGCAGTATACCGGGGGAACGACTGGCGTGGCTAAGGGGGCAATGCTGACCAACCGCAACCTCATTGCCAACATGCAGCAGATTCGTGCCTGGATGATGCCATTCCTGAAAGAGGGAGAGGAGGTGGCGCTCAATCCGCTGCCGATGTACCACATCTTTGCCTTTTCGGTTAATTGCCTGGCTCTAATGAGTATTGGTACCACTAATGTGCTCGTGACAAACGCCAGAGACCTTCCTTCTGTCATCAAAGCCATGAAGGACTATCCTGTCACGCTCGTTACAGGGGTAAATACGCTCTTTAATGCGCTGATCAACCATAAAGATTTTAGCTCCGTAGATTTCAGCAGCCTCAAGGTTACCGTTGGTGGTGGAATGGCGGTGCAGCGCTCCGTGGCAGAGGCCTGGCAAAAGGTGACCGGCTGCCAGCTCTCCGAGGGCTATGGCATGACCGAATCCTCACCGGTAGTAAGTGTGAACCCACTCGATAACACCGGTCGGATCGGGACCATTGGCTTGCCAGTGTCTTCTACTGATGTCCGCATCGTGGATCAGCAGGGCAATGTGCTGGGCTATAATCAGCCTGGTGAGTTGCAGGTTAAGGGGCCACAGGTCATGAAAGGCTACTACAACCGGCCAGATGAAACCAATAAAACACTTGTGGACGGATGGCTGTGCACCGGGGACATCGCAATGCTCGATGAGGATGGATTCATGCAGATCGTAGACCGCCAAAAGGATATGATCCTGGTATCAGGCTTCAATGTATATCCGAATGAAGTGGAAGAAGTGGTGGCTTCTCACCCTAAAGTTCTGGAATGTGCCGCAGTGGGCGTGCCGGATGAGAAATCTGGCGAAGTGGTCAAGGTTTTTGTCGTCCGTAAAGACAATAGCCTTAAGGAAAAAGAACTGATCGAATACTGCCGGGGTGAGCTGACAGGTTATAAAGTACCTAAACAGGTGGTGTTCCGCAAAGAGTTGCCGAAAACCAACGTAGGCAAAATCCTGAGGCGCGAACTGAGGGACGAAGCAAAGAAATAATAAAAACGCAGACAGCCCGGTCCGCTTCACGGCAAGGCCGGGCTGTTTTTCCAAATACACAAAGCATGGCTTCCGAAAAATTTGATGCAGGCAGTGCGCCCAAGCCGGTAGGGCTCTATCCGCACGCACGGCGGGCTGGTAATCTGCTGTTTCTGTCAGGGATAGGCCCCAGGGACCCGAAGACAGATGGTGTGCCGGGGTTGGAGCGCTCCACAAGCGGTAACTATACCCGGTTTGATTTTGAAGCGCAGTGCCATTCTGTATTTCAGAATGTCCGGCGGGTGTTGGAAGACAGCGGCGCTAAGTGGGAAGACCTCGTGGATGTAACGGTTTTTCTCACGGACATGAAGCGGGATTTTCACACCTACAACCGGGTATACGCCGAGTACTTCAAAGACCATCAGCCCTGCCGTACTACAGTGGGCATAGACAGCCTGCCAACGCCTATTGCTATCGAACTGAAATGCATTGCGGTGGTGGATGGCTAAGGCCGGAAGTCTGTTTTCAGGGCTTTACGCCTTTGATACCGTTGCTGGGCAAACGCCAGCAATCGCTCTATCAGATCTGAGTAGCTAAGCCCCGCCGCTTCCCACAGCTGAGGGTACATGCTGATATCCGTAAACCCAGGCAGCGTGTTGACTTCATTGACGTAAATGTCCCCTTCGGGCGTCAGGAACATATCTACGCGCGCCATCACTTCACATTCCAAGGCCTTAAAAGCGCTCAATGCAATGGCTTGAAGGCGCGGCAGCTCTTCCGGTCTGACTTCCGTGGGGATCAGCAGTTTTGCCGTGTCGGGATCTTCATATTTGGCATCAAAGGAATATTCTTCGGGAGTGACGATTTCGCCAACCTCGGTAGCTTCAGGGGTTTCGTTGCCAAGAACTGCGCATTCGACCTCCCTGCCCTTAATCATTTCTTCAATCAGGACTTTTTGGTCGTAAAGTAACGCATCTGCCACCGCGGCATTAAACTGCTCCGCCCGGCTCACTTTGTGCACGCCTACGGAAGACCCCATATTGGCGGGCTTAACAAAAACCGGGCTGCCCAGCTTGTTGGTGACTTGTTCGTAGGTCCACTGCCGGGCATACCCTTTGCGGATGACAATATCCTGTGCCACTTTAATACCTGCCTGCCGGAGTAGCCGTTTCGCCACATCTTTGTCCATCGATACAGCAGAGCCGAGTACGTCCGGTCCTACAAACGGGAGGTCGATGGTGCGGAGCAAGCCCTGTAGTACCCCATCTTCACCTGTAGGCCCGTGCACGATCATAAAAGCAGCATCAGGCTGAGGCAAAAGGGTCTGATGCGTATCCAAACGCAGGAACTGCCCGGTGCTTTTACCTGGGATAATGGCCAGCTCAGGCCCGGTTTCTCCAACAAAGCGCCCCAGGCTGCCTTCTTCCTGCAGCCGCCACCGCCCTGCTCTGTCAATCCCAATAAGCACAACTTGAAAACGGTCCCGGCGGATTGCAGCCAATATATTTTTTGCGGAACGGACAGATATTTCGTGTTCCGGGGATTGCCCCCCGCAGATAACAGCTATGGTCTTCACAGGTTGATTGATTTTAGGGTGGCAAGATAGGATAAGCCTGCTTTTGAGCGAAAAATTGTAAGTTTATTCTTTGATCAAGTAAAGGTTTAAATGGCTGTTATGGACAGGATAATTCGTTTTTGGTGGGTTGGGCTGTGCCTCTTCCCTGCTTTGAGCGGGGCACAGGTGCAATTGGTGAAGCATGGACAGCCGAAGGGCCGTATCGTTATTGATCAAACCATTGCCGTCGACTCTCTGGCTGCGGCACTGTTGCAACGGTTTGTTGGTGAGATGAGTGGGGCAGAACTGCCCGTTCAGGACTTTCGAGATGCTTTAGGAGCCCGCCCCGGTGATGTGTTGATTGGCGCATTCCAGTTGGATAGCTGGAGCAATCCGCCCGCTGTGATGGACAGCCTGGTGGACGATGGCTTTTTGATCCATACCAGAGACGGCTACCTGCGTCTGCTCAGCGGCGGTGGCAACGGAAGCATATACGCGGCAGTCACCCTGCTGGACGATTACCTGGGGATGGACTACTATGCGAAAGAGACCTACACCTTATCCCGACAGGCGGATATCCATCTGCCAGCGATGAGCCTGGAGGACCACCCTGCCTTTACTTACCGTCAGACCTTCAGCTACGGGCTGGAAGACCCTGTTTACAAATACTGGTTCCGTCTGGAAGCACCGGGCGAAGCCTTCGCCGGCAATCTGTGGGTACACACCTTTGACCGGCTCTTGCCATCGGATCAGTTTGGCGAAAGCCACCCCGAGTTCTACTCCCTGATCAAGGGCAAACGGCAGCCCGGCAAGGCTAGTCAGTGG
This sequence comes from Phaeodactylibacter xiamenensis, assembly GCF_000759025.1. GTDB lineage: Bacteria > Bacteroidota > Bacteroidia > Chitinophagales > Saprospiraceae > Phaeodactylibacter > Phaeodactylibacter xiamenensis. Next base: position 44,148 of record NZ_JPOS01000019.1, read on the forward strand.
TGCCTGACCAACAGCGAGGTATTGGATCGCGTAACGCATCAGCTGGACTCGATTTTCGAAGCCCATCCGGAGCACGATATCATTTCTGTAAGCCAGAACGACGGTAACTTCACCTATTGTACCTGTGATAATTGTGCAGCGATAGACGAGCGGGAGGGCAGCCCAAGCGGTACGCTCATCCACTTTGTCAATCAGCTGGCGGACCGATTCCCCGACAAGACCATTTCCACGCTGGCCTACCTTTATAGCATGCATCCGCCCAGGTACCTCAAGCCCCGTTCGAATGTCAACATCATGCTGTGCAGCATAGATGCCAAGAGGGAAGTGCCACTGACCGATAATGCCACAGGGCAGGATTTTGTGAAAGCCCTTAAAGGCTGGGCGGAGATTTCCGATAATATTTTCGTCTGGGACTACGGGATCAATTTTGATAATTTGGTAGCTCCCTTTCCCAATTTTCACGTATTGCAGCCCAACATGGAGCTATTTCACCAGCACAATGTCCGCATGCACTTTGCGCAGGTTGGGGGCAAGCGGGGAGAAGACTTTTCGGAGCTGCGGGCCTACATGCTCTCACGCCTGCTCTGGAACCCCTATCAAAATGCGGATAGCCTGATGCTGGAATTTATGAAAGGCTATTACGGGGCGGCCGCGCCTCATTTGTACCAATATCAGAAGATGCTGGAGGCGGCGCTGCTGTCTAATGAGATTCCGCTCTGGATTTATGACACGCCGGTTTCGCATAAAGATGGTATGTTGCGTCCCCGCCTCCGCTCCCGTTATAATAAACTTTTTGACCAGGCAGAACGGGCAGTTGAAGATCACCCTGAATTGTTACGCAGGGTGAGGCGTTCCCGCCTGCCGCTGCAGTACGCTGAGCTCGAGATTGCCCGCACGATGCCTGAACGTGACCCAGTCCGCCTGAACGTTATGCTCGATACCTTTGCCGCCCGCACCGCCCGTTACGGGGTAAAGACCTTAAACGAGCGTAATAACGCCCCGGGTGACTACTGCCGACTTTACCGGGAGCGCTACCTGCGGAAACCGGAGGGCAACCTTGCAGCAGGTGCAAAAGTTATCTGGGAAGCGCCACCCTCTCCCGGGTACCTGGAAGGTGCCGCCGAAGCCCTAACCGATGAGCTCTACGGCGGGACGACCTTTGGCGATAGCTGGATCGGCTGGGAAGGCAGGGATGGCAGCTTTATTGTAGACCTGGGTGAGGTGCAACCGGTACAGTCCGTGGAAACTGACTTCCTGCATCAGCTCGGAGCCTGGATTTTATTGCCAAAAAGTGTCACCTATACCGTCTCAGAAGATGGGGCCGCCTATGAGGCATTTGGCAAAGAGATATTGCCTGAAGACCGGTCCCGGGAAGTCAAGTTTGTGGGCGTAAAGTCAGAGCAGCCGGCGCCCGTTTCCGCCCGCTACATCAGGGTAGAGATAGAAGGCGTAAAGGTTTGCCCCTCCTGGCACTACGGGGTGGGGTATCCCGCCTGGTTTTTTGTGGATGAGGTGGTGGTGCGCTAGTCGTTGTCGGGGACGGGTAATCAGCATGGACCCCAAAGAAAATTACGGGCAGGTATACATCAGAACCGATAAGATTGACGAATTTTATGCGTTCTTGCTGGAGCGGCAGATCTTGATCCATCCAAACGGGCAGTTGGACACCGTTGTGAATCGGGGGAGCTGAAGGTCTGGCGTTGGTCTGGCGGAGTAAATTCGGAGGCACTTTAAACGTCTTCCAGGCTACCGTCTAATATCCGGATTTTATGCAAGCGAGGTACTTTTTACTATTGATGATTCTGGCAGGCACTACGTTACAGGCACAAGAGCAGCCACCTGAACTCCACATTGGTTACTTTGCGCCTTTTGGGGTCCAAATAGGCGGCAGCGTTGCTTATACGGATGTACTAAAGCAGCAAATTGGGGCACATCAATGGTGGTGGCGGGCACAGGCAGGCTATTTTGCCCAACCCAATGTTTCTGATGCAGTGTTTTTGCACCCGGAGGTTGAGTACCGCCGCTGCCGGCCGGGGCAATACTTTTATGCTTCTTCTTCCATTGGTAGCAGCCTGGCCTACACACTTAGTAAGCAGGAAGGCACTCTAAACCTCGCCAGCGGCACCATCGATTACCAAAAGGAAGGCAGCTTGTACATTATACCACGCATCAGCCTGGGTATAGGGGTAGCTCCCCGGAAGAGATTGGGCGGTTATCTTCGTGCAAGTTACGGACAGCAGCTGGGAGGCGATAACGGCAAACAGGCTTTCTTCAGTGCAGCTGCAGGCCTGGCAATTAGCATGCATTCAAAACCATAACCTATGACCCGTAAAGCATTTATCGAAAAAGCCCTCAAAGCAGGTATTGGGCTGCCTTTCTTTTCCTCGCTTTTACTTGAATCCTGCAACCGCTACGATTTAGACCTCCCCGACCTGCACGGAGCCTTCGAAGGCAAAGTCATTATTGTTGGTGCAGGCGCTGCCGGCCTGGCTGCCGGGCACCTTCTCCAGCGGTACGATGTTGATTTTGAGATCATTGAAGCGGCTCCGGTTTGGGGCGGGAGGATGAAAAAAACAACAGACTTTGCTGATTTTCCTATCGACCTTGGCGCAGAATGGATTCATACCCACCCTGCTATCCTGTCGGATATACTCAGCAGCCCTGATATTAATGCGGACATCGACATCATCGTCTACAACCCGCAAACCACCCAAACCTGGAATAACGGCCGGCTCCGGGACCATAACTACATCAGCAAGTTGTATTCTGAATGGAAATTTAAGCATACTACCTGGTTTGGATTTTTTGAGGAGTATATCGTGCCTGGTATTGAAGACCGCATCACCCTCAATACTCCGGTTGTGGAAGTCGACTACTCCATGGGTAAAGTACAGCTCAAAACAGAGACCGGGCAGGTATTGGAAGCCGATAAAGTGCTGCTCACCGTACCCCTTAAAATATTACAAAGTGAGCATATTGCTTTTGTGCCGATGCTGCCAAAGGCCAAGACTGACGCGATCGGGCAGGTGAGCGTTGGCGATGGGATTAAAATTTTTGTAGAATTTCAAGACCGCTTTTACCCCGATATGCTTTCCTTCGGCCCCATACTGAAAGCGTTCCGGGAAGAGGAGAAATTCGTGTACAACGCCGCCTTTGGAAAAGAATCGTCCCGCCATATCCTCGGGCTCTTTGCCATCAATGAAAAAGCAACAGCCTACACCCAACTCGGTACGGATGCTGCTATCATAGAACAGTTCCTGGCAGAGCTCGATGAGATATTTGAAGGTCAGGCCTCAGCCAGTTATGTACAGCACGTTATTCAGAACTGGTCAGCAGAGCCTTACATTCAGGGAGCCTACTCCTATGATTTTGAAGACAGGCAGTGGCGGGTAGTCGAGGCTATTCAGGAACCGGTGGCTGACCGCCTGTTCTTCGCGGGCGAAGCGCTATCCATTGACCATCAGGCGACGGTGCATGGCGCCTGTGCGTCTGCTTTTGATGCGGTGGCTCGTATGTTGAAGGAAAGCTGATGGTTTTGGCTGCAAAGAAATAGACATACGTGTGTAGCAGAGAGCGTTAAATAAAAGGGAGCAGCAAATTGCTGCCCCCTCTTGTGGTCCCACTTGGGCTCGAACCAAGGACCTACTGATTATGAGTCAGTTGCTCTAACCAGCTGAGCTATGGGACCTGCAGTTTTTGTACACGCAGCGCAAAAATACATATTCTGTAGCTGGGAGGCAAGCATTTTTTTAATCAGGGTAGTTGCGGCGCTGCGACTACCCTGATTTTGTGCTGCCAGTTACTCCCCTTTGTCTAAATGTACATCCATTTGTGGGTATGGTATGCCGATGTCGTTGGCGTCAAACTCTTTTTTGATGCGCTCAAAGAAGACCTTATAGGCTGGCCAGAAATGCTCATTCTTAGCCATGAAGCGTACGGCGAAGTTCACAGAGCTGTCGGCCAGCTCTTTGACAAAGATATCGTAGCCGGCATCAAGGTCCACACTAGGCAGGCCTTTCACGATTTCCTCAATGAGTGCCTTAGCCTTATCAATATCATCATCGTAACCAATACCTACAGTGAGGTCGTGCCGGCGCATGCCCTGAGCGGTATAGTTCTGAATCGCATTGCTGGTAATCTGCCCGTTGGGCACAATAATCAGCCGGTTGTCCAATGCAACGAGCACCGTATGGAAGATGAAAATATCGGTTACCGTGCCGGCATGGCCATTGACTTCCACAAAGTCGCCTACCTTGAAAAACTTGAAAACCAGTATAAGCACTCCGCTGGCGAAGTTGGCGAGGTTGCCCTGAAGCGCAAGGCCAATGGCAAATGCCATGGCGCTGAAAATAGCGACAAAGGACGTGACTTCAATGCCAAACATGGAAGCAACGCTAAGCAGCAAAAGTACCTTTAGGCCTATGCCCACCAATGAACCCAGGAAATCGCGTACGGACTCTTCTTCGATATGGCGGTCCATTGCTTTTTTGACCAGCTTAGTGATCCTGCCAATGACCCAAAAGCCAATGATGAGTGTGAGAATAGCCCCGATAACCTGCATAGCGTACTGTGCAATGAAGCCTTGAATCTGTTCCAGAATTTCGTTCAAATCCATGATTTGATTTAAGTTTTGGATTGTTAATAGTGTTGGTTCGCGCTAAAGAATAGGCAAAAAATTAGTTTTTTCAATAAGATACGGCTGAAAACATCAGAACGGTTCTCAGCCGCATCTTGTTCGGCAGCACTCGCTTACACGAATTCGGCCCGTATTGCACTACTTGTCCAGGTGCACATCCATCTGAGGAAATGGAATGCTGACGCCGGAACGGTCAAACTCCTTCTTTACATTTTCCTGCATGTAAAAATAGGTGTCCCAGTAGTGCTCGCTCTTGATCCAGGGGCGTACCAGGAAGTTCACAGAGCTATCGCCCAGCGAAGAGACCTTGATGAGGGTTTCGGGTGTACCCAAAACATATGGGCAGGCATCTGAGACACGCTTGATCGCCTCCCGGGCTTTGTCGATGTCGTCTCCATAACTAATGCCGAAGGTCATATCCACACCCATTTCTCCCTGCCCTGAAATATTAGTGATTACATTGCTGGTCACTACACTGTTGGGTATGATGATGCGCTTGTTATCCAGGGTTTGCAAAACGGTGTTGAAGACCTGAATACCCACTACTGTGCCGGTTTGTCCGCCACCAATTTCAACCAGGTCTCCAACCTTGTACGGTTTGAAAATCAAAAGCAGCACCCCACTGGCAAAGTGGCCCAGGCTGCCTTGCAATGCCATGCCAATTGCAAAGGCGAGGGCACCAAACAGGGCGACAAAAGAAGTGGTTTCGATGCCAAACATGCTGGCAACACTAAGGAGCAGGAGTACCTTCAGGCCCACGCTGACCAGCGAAGTCAGAAAGGGGCGGATGGTTGGGTCAAAGCCCCGCTTTTCCATGCTCCGCTTGAGAACATCGGTGATTTTTCCTATAATCCAAAAGCCAATAACCAAAGTCAGGATGGCACCCGCAACTTTGGGCAAATAAGTAGTCACCAGCGTGCCTAGTGCTTCAAAATCTAGTAATTGTTCCATGTTGATTGTAGTTTTGTTTTGGTTGTGTTGTTTTTCAGACGGATTTTCATCAGAAAGTTACACATATAAGTAAAATGGCAGTACCAAAAGCAATGTGAAAAATATGCCGAAATGGTATTCCAAGGAGGAGGCTTTACAAAAATTGCAGCGCTATTGTGCTTATCAGGACCGCTGCCATCAGGAAGTGCGTCAGCAACTTCGGGATATGAACGTATACCCGGACTGGCAGGAGGAGATCATCGTGGCGCTTATTGAAGAGAACTTTCTGAACGAGGAGCGCTTTGCCTGCAGCTATGTCAGGGGTAAATTCCGAATGAAGCAGTGGGGGCGGGTCCGTATCAAACAGGAATTGCGCCGCCGGGATATCTCGGATTATTGTATCCGCAAGGGCATGGCAGAAATTGAGGAGCCAGCCTATCGGGAGACGCTCAGAGGCCTGATTGTGAAAAAGGGGGACCGAACGGAAGCAGACAACCTTTGGGGCTTCCGGAATAAAGTAGCGCGATTTGTAATCGACAAGGGGTATGAACCGGCTTTGGTATGGGCAGCGGTCAAAGATATTTACCCGGATGACACTTGAAAACTAGTGTTAGGATGCTGACTTTTTGCGATTTTTGGTTTGAAGGCGAGGTATTTAAAGCCTTATATTTATCTTGGACAGAAAAGACTTCAAAGACAACATCATATCTTTTGTCCATATAAAACAGGGAAATCATGAAAAAACGTCAACACAAAATCGACAAATTCGAATCTGCCCGCCTGTCTGAGAAGGCCTGCCTGAAAGCTAAGGGAGGGCATAAATACAGCCCCACCGGTGCCGGATTCCAGGGTACTTTCATTTGGGAAACCGTAGATGTCAGAGGCCTTATGGGGCAGGATCATGAGTCAGAAAAAGGCAGGAATACCGCCTTCAGCCAAATTGGCGGATAAACGGGCATCCATTCAGCCTCCGAGCGGAGTAAGGAGCACAGCTGCTAACGGCTGCGTTCCTTAAACTTCCGTCTGATCATTTCGCCGTAAGATTTTCCTTCCAGCTTTCCTTCCAGCCAGGCCATCATGTCAAAAGCACGCACAAAAAAGCTTTTGGCTCTCTCGGTTTGTGGCAATTGCTCAAATGCTCCTTTGAGACTTTCATAAGCGACCTTGAGTTCATGTTTTGATGGCGATCCGGCTGCTTTCCTGATGAAACTAATGATCTCCCGTTCCACATCATGCAGTTGTTCCCGCTTCTTCAGGTAGCGGTAGGTACTCCGGATCAGGGAATCCAGCAGCACGTAATTACCGAGCTCAAAATGCACGATGAGGTTGAGGATACGGGCGGTGCCCTGTAATTCCTGCCGCTCAACAGTAGTACTCAGGTTGAGCCAGTCGTTGAGGTAGGAAAGCGCGTCATCGTAGGCTTCCGCACCAAAGGAGATATGGAAGTAATAGTAGTAGAAGGTATTGGTCTCGAACAAGTCATTATCAAAATGGCTACGCTCTCTGAGGTGGGTCTGCAGAGCAGAGAGCCCCTCTTTAAAGTCGCCTTTGGCAATACACAGCGAGAATTTGTTTTGGTAATACTGCCGGTGGATTTTCAGCTCATCGTCCTGGCTCAGCGGCTTGACCTGCCGGAGCTTTTCAAGGTAAACCTCTAATGCCTCATAATCACCCACCCGGCCACAGCCCATGATGAGGTTGCTAAGCGCGGAAATATACTCCGACACATCTTCATTGAGAAAATGCGGTTTGGACTCCATCAGCTCAATGAGCTGCTCGCTACTGGATTTAAAGGCGAGCAAGTCGCCTGTTGCCAGCTGATAGATACTGAGCGTGCGGTAGTAGTAAATCTGCGCCTGATGGGCATCGCTTTCCGGCGGCTGTTGCAAAAGTGGCGTATCCACAATATCAGCCAGTCGCTTGCGGAACTCCGGGCCCGTCAGAGAGGCATCCTTCCGCAGGCTGACGAGCAGTCGGAAAAACAAGTTGCGGTAGGCCGAGATACTGGTGAGCTGCTGCTGCAAATGCTGCTCTTCGGTTTCAATGCGGTCCAGGGCTTCATCCAGATAGTCTATATCGGATTTGGCGTAAGCCAGCTGCTTCTCCCAGCCCAGCATATCAATAAGTACTGTGAAGCGTTCGTACTTGTAAGCCAGTTTTCGGGCTTTACTGAGCAGGTCCTGGCAATCTGAAAAATGGGAACGGCGGAAAAGGACTTGCATGCTCTGAAGGTAGTGGCGCAGTTTATAGTCTACAGAAGTCTTTTCGTCGTAGCCCTGCAAGCTCTTAAGACAAAGGTCATAGAGGTACCCTTTCAGCTCGGAGTATTTCCGGCTTTGTACCGGCTTGCCCTGGTATACCTCATTTTTTAGTACTTCGTCATCAAATTCCTCCTGTGCTTCAATGGCGTCGAAAAGGCGCAGGTATTTACTGTCCTTATTCGCATGGCTGCCAACAAAAACCTTGAAGTACCGCTTTTCAGAGCCCGACATGGACTTGATCAGGTTAAAAAGCTTATTGGATGGGGTCTTGGGCATAGTTCTTGTCCTTTTGCAATATACTGGGGCTATATAACTCCTGCAAAGCCATTTTGGCTGCCTCCTGCCCAAAGGTATTTTAAATTCTGAAGCCTGACAATAAATCGAATGTGTATTGCGCAACAGCCCACCTTCGCCTAATTTGAGGTTATACATTTCCACACACAGGAGCATGGTAAAGCACGCCCGGTTCCTTAATTCAACGGTCTATGAAAATGGTAAGCTTAATACCCAAGTTTAATAACCTGCGCCCAATAGCACCCACTACAGCCTTTAATCTGCGCCGGGCAAAAATAGCCCTGCCTACACTTGAAGGCTACCTCTTCCGACCGGTAGCCAGCATTCTATACCTCCGCGCAGAAGGCAATTATACGATGATCCGGTTTGCGGACGGGTCGCAGGAATTGATTTGCAAAACCCTGAGCCATGTTCAGGGGATGCTGTCACAGTATCCGCAGTTTGTCAGGGTCCACCGTTCTTTCACCGTCAATATCGAGCGCATAGACCGCTACGTGCGCGGCAAGGGAGGGTTTGTCGTTATGGAGTGCGGTACGGAGATCAGTGTGGCCAACAGTAAAAAAACGCACCTGTCCACTGCCGTGGAACAGTACTTTGGTGCCCGGCTATAGCAAGAGGTTTCCTATCTTTGGCTGCTGAATATGAGAGTAGCCATCAATACCCGTTTTCTGCTGCCGGGCCGCATCGAGGGCATTGGGCGGTACACCTACGAAGTGGTGCGCCGGCTGTTGCGCGACCATCCGGAGCATGATTACCTCTTTTTCTTCGATCGTCCCTTCGACCCTGCCTTCACTTTTGGCGGTCAAGCCCGGGGTGTCGTACTGCCGCCTCCTGCCCGCCACCCTTTGCTTTGGTACCTTTGGTTTGAATGGGCCGTGCCTTATGCTTTGCGCAAGCACCGGGCGGACGTTTTTTTTTCTCCGGATGGCTACCTGTCGCTTCGGTCTGAGGTGCCTGCCCTGCTGACGGTCCATGATCTTGCCTTTGAGCATTTCACGGAGCACACGCCGGGGCTTGTGGGCCGGTACTACCGGCATTTTACCCCAAAGTTCTGTGCGCATGCTCAGCGCTTACTGTCCGTATCCGGCTACACGGCACAAGATATGCAGCAACGGTACGGTATTCCGGAATCCAAAATCGCGATCTGCGGGAATGCCTGCCGGGAAGGTTTCCGCCCGCTCACCGCAGCAGCGCGGGAAGCGGCCCGGAACAAATGGAGCGCCGGAAAGCCCTACTATCTTTACGTAGGCGCCATCCACCCCCGCAAAAATGTGCACCGGTTAATCACTGCATTTTCTGATTTTAAAGCCCAAACGCAAAGCCCGGCCCGATTGCTGATTGCCGGCCGTTTTGCCTGGCAGTCCGGCCCGGTGAAGTCGGCCTATGAAGCTTCCGCATTTCAGGAAGATATTGACTTATTGGGCTTTGTACCCGATAAAGATTTACCGGCATTAATGGGCGCTGCCAAAGGCTTTGTCTATCCCTCCCTGTTTGAGGGCTTCGGGTTGCCGCTGCTGGAAGCGATGGAAGCAGACATACCCGTCATCACGTCCAATGTCTCCTCTATGCCGGAGGTCGCCGGTCAGGCGGCATTGCTAATTGACCCCGGGAATACCACGGCGCTAGCCCGGGCTTTAATAGCGTTAGATGGGAATGCATCGCTACGGGCATCCCTGGTGGAGAAAGGCAGGCTGCAACGCCGGCAGTACAGCTGGGACCGCACCGCAGCAATAGTCTATGAAAACCTGGCTCAGCTCTTTTGATGCTTTCGCCAAATCCATACCGTGCCCCCCAGCCCGATCAGGAATAAAGTCACTGCAATAAACTGAGCCTGCGTCAGCCCCGTGCCCAAAAAGGAATACACCTCATTGATCCGCACTTTTTCAATGAAAAAGCGCTCCATGCCATTGAACAACAGGTAGATGAAAAAGAGCATGCCCGGATAGCCCCGGGTGATACCCCGCAGCCCGAATAGTATAGCGCCTATGGTGAATGCCATCAGGGATTCATACACAGGGGTAGGATAGACCGGTGGATCGAGTCGGGTACAGTAGATCATGTCGCAGCCTTCAATAGGTATGCCCCGCCTCAGTACATTGTGCGGATAGTCGTAGGCCCACAGCCAGTCGGGCAGGAACCACCATTCTGGCTGCGCCGCGGCATTTACAATACCCCAGTCGCCATCGCCGGAGAAGTGGCAGCCCAGCCGGCCTACACCGTAGGCAATGATCAGGGCCGGTGCCACTGCATCTAAAACATGCACTATGGGAATATTCTTTCGCCTCAGGTACAAGGCGACAAAGAGGAAGCCAAAAATCAGCCCTCCGTAGATTGCCAGCCCGCCACCGGACAGCAAGGTGCCCACGGGGTCGGCCAGCAGGGCCGGAATATCTTCAATCACCGCAAACACTTTAGCGCCCACAACTCCGGAGACCGCCGCAATAATGGTGATTTCGCTGATCCGGTCGTGGGGGTAAATATGCCGGATGGCCTGCTTAGGCTTGGGCAGGGCTTTGCGGTTGCCATTCCAGTAGCGGTAGGCGGCAAATGCAATGCCGAGCAACAGTCCGCCGGTCCAGCTACCTGCTGTCGAGAGCAGCACCTCTGCCGCGTCTGCCTTGAGGGCAGCAAAATTCTGATAGGCATAGATGCCCTTAAAGCCCAGGATGAAGCCCCAAATGCCGTTGGAGGCAATTTCCGTATTGGTGGGGGGCTTGCCAAGCTCAATTTTTTCCTTTTGGGGCTCAAACAGACCTTCCTTTGCCTTGCGCTTCAGCTCGTGATAAAGGATGAAGGCGGCAGAGATGATCGCCAGGACAAGCAGCAATCCAAAGGTTTTAAAAATGGATAGCCAGTTATCAGCCGGGGTGCCGAAGAGATCGTGGAACAGATAAGACAAGTCGGGGTACATCCGCTACGGAGTTGGTGCAGCCCAAAGGTAGGGCTTTGCCGCTTAATTTGCTACCGTTGCTGCTGACAGTGTGGCTTCCACCGCGCCTTCCTCATTGATATGGTGCAGATGTACAGGTGCCATGGTATTCAGCAGTTCCTCCTGTAGAGGCAGGCTGACGCGCACATAGTTGTCGGTAAAGCCGGACATCAGCCCGGTTTCCTTGCTTTGCTCAAAGAGCACTGTACGGTCGGTGCCGGTAAACTGCTCATAGAAGTACCGGCGCTTTTTATCGCTCAGGATGGTGAGCATTTTGTTGCGGCGGCGGCGTTCTTCCATATCCACATGATCGGTGCGCTCATAGGCTGGCGTGTTAGGCCGCTCGCTATAGGTGAACACATGCAGGTAGGAAATATCAAGCTCGTTCAGGAAGCGGTAGGTTTCCAGGAAGTCCTCTTCTGTCTCACCGGGGAAGCCCACGATCACGTCTACCCCAATACAGCAGTGTGGCATGAGGGCTTTGATTGTAGCCACGCGGTCGGCGTACAGTTCGCGCTTGTAGCGGCGGCGCATCTCGCGGAGCTGCTTGTTGTTGCCCGACTGCAACGGCATGTGGAAGTGGGGGACAAAGCGGTCGGACTGAGCGACAAACTCAATGACTTCATCGGTGCACAAATTGGGCTCAATGGAGGAAATGCGGAAACGGTCGATGCCTTCCACTTTATCGAGCTCGCGTATGAGATCGATGAACATTGCCTCCTTCTTGGGCCTTACGCCCTCAATCACCTCCGTTCCATTGCCAAAGTCGCCGATGTTGACGCCGGTGAGTACAATCTCCTTTACGCCCATTTCTGCGATGCGGTGGGCATTGGCGACAACACTTTCAACCGTATCGCTGCGGCTGCGCCCCCGTGCCAGCGGTATGGTGCAAAAGGTACATTTGTAATCGCACCCATCCTGCACTTTGAGGAAAGACCGGGTGCGGTCACCAAAAGAGAAAGCGTTGACAAATTCATTGGCTTCCTTGACTTCACCGGCGCGTACCATACCCTTGCCAGGTGCTTTGCTCAGCTCCTCCACATAGTCCAGGATACGGAACTTCTCCGCAGCGCCGAGGACCAGGTCCACGCCTTCGATTTCGGAAATTTCTTCCGGCTTAAGCTGTGCATAACAGCCGACCACCACCACTTTCGCTTCCGGGGAGTACTTCAGCGCCCGGCGTACAATCTGCCGGCATTTTTTATCTGCAAAGTCGGTCACGGAGCAGGTGTTGATCACGTAGATGTCAGCGCCGTCTTTAAAGCCCACTTCCGAATAGCCTGCCTCCTCGAACAAACGGCCGATAGAGGAGGTCTCCGAGTAGTTGAGCTTACAGCCCAGGGTATAAAATGCGACGCTGCGTGGTGTGGCCATGTTAACTGCTTGATAGTGTGTTTGGTAAAGCGCCGCGAAGTTAAGCATACTTATCCGGTTCGTCAAGCCGGTTTCAATTGAGGGATTGAACCGCAGCGCATTTATGGCGTTACCTGAGTCTTACTTTCGAACTAAGGCTTGGGCAAAGCGGCAATTTTAGCCTATTTTTGCCCCGCAAAATGAAATATAGAGATATGAGCAAGCAATTTTATGAGCTGCCGGTACGGGAAGTGCGCCCCGAAACAGAGGATGCCGTGACCCTTGTTTTTGAAGTGCCTGAAGACCTGCAGTCTGCTTTCAAGTATAAGCAGGGGCAGTACCTGACCCTCCGCTTCGACATCAACGGGCAGGAAGAGCGCCGCTCCTATTCTATGTGCAGCAGCCCCGTGGAGCAGGACCTTGCGGTGACGGTAAAGCGGGTGGAAAATGGTAAGGTGTCCACCCACATCAATCAGCAGATCAAGGCTGGAGACAAAATCTCTGTAATGCCTGCAGATGGGCGGTTCTACACCGAACTGGATGCCGATCAGCGCAAGGATTATTACCTCTTTGGTGCCGGTAGCGGCATCACTCCATTGATGTCCATTCTCAAAACGATATTGGAGGAGGAACCTCAGAGCACCGTCTACCTGCTATATGGCAACCGCAGCGAAGAGACCATTATCTTCAGGGACGCCCTGGATGGATTGCAGCGCAAGTACGAGGGGCAGCTATTCGTAGAGCACATTCTGAGCCAGCCCAAACGGGAAAAGGCGGGAGGCGCACTGGGCTTTCTCAAAAAGAGCAAAGTGGCCTGGGAAGGCCGTACCGGCCGTATAGACCCTGCTCAGGTGCAGTGGTTCCTCAGCAAGCATAAAAAGCGCAGCCAAACTGCTGAATACTTCATCTGTGGCCCTGGCGATATGATCGACACCGTCGAAGGAGCACTCCTCGGGCAGGGCATTGAAAGCAAGTCCATTCATACGGAGCGCTTTACCACCGGACAGCCTGCTGCTGATGGCACCAAGGCTGCTGGCGTGGATGGTGCAAAGGTCAAGGTACATCTCGATGGCTCGCAAATGGAAGTGACCGTAACATCCGGCAAGACCATCCTTGATACCTTGCTGGCTGAAAAGCTCGACCCCCCCTATTCCTGTACCTCCGGCGCCTGCTCTACCTGTATGGCGAAAGTACTGAAAGGCTCCGTTGAAATGGATGCTTGTTTCGCACTGGATGATGAGGAAGTGGCGGATGGCTTTATCCTGACTTGTCAGGCGCACCCTACTTCTGATGAAGTGGAAATCACCTATGACGTTTAACCTTTGGCAATCCGGGGTGATATTGGTAGCTTTGGACAATCGAATTTCTCCTGACCTTATTGCCAAAACGCCTGACCAATGAATCCCCAAGCTATTCTGGAGCAGATTGATCTGTTTAAAGACAGCGTTGCTACTGCGGCAGACAACCGGCAGCTGAGCCAACTCTCTGAACGGCTTACTGCTTTGCTCAACGCCCATTTTCCTGACGCTGCCGAAACACAGATTGCGATTTTGCTAACTGGCGAAATGCACGAGCTTCGGCACAGGGAGATGAAGGGAGTGATTTCTAACGCAGACCGTAGCCTGGCCCGCAATCAATGGGTGGATAAGTTTCTCAACCTGCTTGGGGACGCAAAAAACATGGTCGCCAATAACCAATCCGGGAAGCAATCAGATGCGGCAACTACTCCTGAGTCTACGCCCGCTCCGCTCAGGCTTTTCCTCTCTTACGCCGAAGCCGATCAGGACCTTAAAAATCGGCTCGATAATCACCTGACCGCACTCAAACGGGGGAATCTGATTGACTTGTGGAGTGATGAGCAGGTACTGGCTGGCCACGACTGGGGCGCAGAAACCAAACGCAATATTCAGGATGCTGATATTGTACTGCTGCTTGTAAGTGCAAGTTTCATAGCTTCGGAGCACATCTGGAAGTCGGAAGTGGAGAAAGCCCTGGCACGCCGGAGGGAGGGGGTAATTGTAGTGCCTGTAGCGCTTAAGCCTGTGGATTGGGAAGGGCTGCCTTTTGCCGGTCTTCAGGGGTTGCCCCGCTCTGGTAAGCCTGTTACGACCTATAATGACCTGGATTTAGGCCTGCTGGAGGTCGCAAAGGGGGTACGAGAGGTGGTCGAGTATGTGCACCGGCAAAAGGCGTAGCTTCAATACTTCAGATTAATTGCCCCACGATAAGCCAAACCGCAGCGCGATATTGACGAAAGGCGAGGAAAAATCACTGGAGCTGTACTCAGGGATGTCATCGTAGGTGACAAACCGGTAGCCGGCCTCCAAGCCTACCCGGAACCACTGCGTGGCGTTCAGTTCCACACCTGCCGAAGGCTTCAGCACATAGACGGGATCATCATCTATACCTTCCACTGTAGCTTTGCCGCCACCGGCAAATAATCCAAAACGGGGGTGCAATAAGCGTGTTGAGTTGGGGGCATAGGCTAGCTGCAGCCCATCGTAGTAGAGGTCAAGGCGACGGTTGTCGGGCCCTGTAACCGGTTCCTGCCGAAAGCTGTTGCGGGCATAGCCGATGTAGATGGAACGGCTGACTTCAATACCGATGCTGAAGCCCCGCCCATAGGCGTATTCTTCCTCAAAAAAGCTGTAGTTGTGGTCGATGCTGGCCCAAATGCCGGAAATCCGGATGTCTGAACTGTTGAAAAGGGTTTCCTCTTTTTGAGCAGACAGGCTTAGGGCAGCGAATAAAAAAAGCGTGGTAAGTAAGTGGGTGATTTTCATAATTCGTCGGTGTTTGATTTCTTCTTCAAATAAAAAGGAAAATCAGCCACCGTGCCCGTTTTTAACCACCTTTAACCTGCCTTAGCATTTAGTTAAGAAAGTCGATGGTTGAGTCTAAAACAAATAGCAGCCACGAATGGTAATATTGCGCCCGATCCAGGGCACAAGGGTCTGATCGTTGGCTTCCGCCAGTTCTTCACTGTAAGGAGAGTTGAGCCACCGGGACCAGCGGATGTCCATCACCCAGTTTTCAGTAAAGTAGAAAGAGCCCCCGAGGATTACAGAAAAGACATCCTGGGATATCGGGTGCCTTTCCGTACCATCCTCCCCCGTTACCTCTGTGACGGTGTAGTTGATGATATTGCCGTAGGAACCACCTGCAGTAAACTGTAGTTTCCAGTCGCGGAAATGCACCAGCACCGGTGCTTCCACCATATTGAATTGAATGTTTTCCACATCCAGCTCAGAGCTGGGGTTGTCAAATCTGCTTTGCCGGGCGCCCTGCTGAGAAAAGAGCAGCTCGATGCCTACCTTCCAGCGTTCAGAAAGGACGGCATCTGCTTTGATCCCTCCCTGAAACCCATACTTATAAAAGCCCAGCAGCTTGTCACCATCAACCTGAGAGAGATTCAGCCCTGCCACCACACCTGCCTCAAAGCGGCGCTCTGGTCCGCTATCCTGCGCCTGCAGGCTACAGAACAGACTAACTGCCACAAGGGTCAATAACAATTTTATAGGTCTCTTTTGCATAGCACTGATTGAGATTTAAGGCAAAGTTATCAATTGAACGCATTTTGCGCCACTATGGTCTAGTGAAGCCCGCTGTAACTTATGCCACTGCATTGCATTATTGTGTAAAACCCCTATGAAAACTATCCTGTTCGATGCCGTAGCGCTTTTGTTTTTGGTCCGGTTGCAGGCGCAAAACCTGGTGCTCAATCCGGGTTTCGAAACCTTGCAGTCTGCCAAATATCATAATGAATGCAGCTTTTCTCGCAAAACCGCCGGGTAGAGTGTGTGCTGAAATAGTTATTTTAGCGCCAAAGCCATCGTGTATGTTCAAGTATACCCGCCATAGCCTGAAAAAACTGGAGACGCTGTTCGAGGAAATAGACTTCACCATCCGTTATGAGAAAGGGAGCTTCACCTCGGGCTATGCCATTGTGGAAGACCGAAATATTATTGTGATCAACAAATTCTACGACGTGGAGGGGCGCATCAATGTGCTGCTGGATATCCTGGGGCAGACCGAAGTGCCTTTGGAGGCGCTGGGTGAGAAATCGCTCAAGCTGCACAAACAACTGGAGAAAAATGAGTTGATTGCGGATGAGGAGGAAGAGTGAATGTTGACTGCTCATTTAGGCAGCCAACATTCATACGTAAGGATTATCCCTTCGGACGGTCGTACTGACAGCAGGCGTGCAGGTTAGCATACACTTCATCCGGTGCACGGTGCGTGTCAGAGTCATAACCTGCTGCAGCTACTTTGGCTTTGATATCATCCTCTAATACCTTTTCTGCTTCGTAAGCTACAGACAGCATGCCCGACTTGACATCCCATTCCGCAGAGTGGATGCCTTCCAGGTCATTCAGAGCACCCTCAATCGTACGCTTGCACATGCCGCAGTTGCCGTAGATACGGATAGAAGCTGTAGTTACGTTGGCATCGCTGCTCACTTTTTTTGCATTGCTGCTGGCTGATTTGGCACAGGATTTCCCCTGCTCACCTTTAGCACAACAGGCTTTGGCTGCACTTGCTGTTTTGTCGCAGCTCGCTTTTTCAGCCTTGGTGCAGCTGGTCTTATCCTTGCTGCTGCAACATGCTTTAGCCGACTGTGCCTGCACAGACATGGAGCCCAAAAAGAGCAGAGCCAGCATCATCATTAATGGTTTCATGGTCATTTCTTGTTTCTTTCATGAATAAATCCGCCTAAAGATAAAGACTTTTGTCGTTTTTCTATCACTTGTGGGGCCAGCAGGTCATTGAGTTTGCCAAAAAACTTTTGTTGCGCCCGCGCTAAACCACCAGCATCGCCGCACCAAAAACGCCTGCGCTATCGCCCAGTTCCGGCGCCAGGAATTGGGTGTCAAGCCGGTGGTTAAAGACGTGCTTTTTGACCGATTCCACACCTTTTGTATATAGGTCAGGGATATTGCCGAGGCCACCGCCCAGTACGATCACATCCGGGTCGAGGGTATTGATGACGGAAGCCATGCCTTTACCGAAGAAATGGATGAGGCGGTCGAGGGTTGCCTTTGCATGCACATCGGTATCTACCCGTTCCAGGATGTTCTTGAGCTTATCCTTTTGGCCCGATTCGCTCTCGTAGAACCGCTGTAGTGCCGGCCCGGAAATAATAGTTTCCACGCATCCTGTCTGCCCGCAGTAGCACTCCCCCCCTGAGAAGTCAAGGAAGTTGTGGCCCCACTCCCCGGCTATGCCCTGCCGGCCGTTGCGTACCTGCCCGTTGATGACCAGGCCGCCGCCTACGCCTGTGCCCATGATGACGCCGAAGACGACCTGCGCGTCCGGGGCTTCCCGGGGCACTTTGCCCAGGCGCGCTTCTGCGACAGCAAAGCAATTGGCATCATTAGCCATTTGTACCGGCAGGCCGAGTGCCTTTTCCAAATCCTGCTTGAGGGGCTGCCCGTTGAGGGCGGTGGTGTTGGCATTCTTCATCAGTCCCGTGATGGGGTCGAGGGTGCCGGGGGTCCCAATACCGATGCGCTCCGGTTCTGCCCCGCTGTCTTCCCGCAGCAAGTCCACCACTTTGCCAATCTGTCCGATGATATGCTCATACCCTTTTTCCTTTTCGGTGGGAATGCGCAGGCGGGAGCGCACTTTCAGTGGTTGGATGCTTTCGATGATCGCACCTTCAATTTTGGTGCCGCCGAGGTCGATGCCCCAAAGGAGTTGGTTTTCCATGGATTCGTTTTGTTGTGCCGGACAAAATTAGGGTTTCGTGGGGATTATTGGGTGTTACCAGGGTAAAGATTTGAGGCACCAAATAAGCGGGAAAGTTGTTATATTGTATCGAGAATGTTTTGACCACGTAAAGAACGAGCTATGACTGCGACCACAGCTTACGATAATGTCGCTAACTTTATTGCTCACATGGACCCAGAGAAGGTACTCGAACTCCAGGCAGACGAGGAGGTGCAAGAGCGACTGGATCAGTATATTTTGTTGGAACGGCTCATTCGTTTAACCAAAGCCAAGGCCCGGTATTTGTTGTCGAAATGAGTCGTCATATTTCACAACAAATCAGGGACTTCGTCGTGGAGCGTGCTGGGCATAAGTGTGAATACTGCTGTTTGCCTGAAGGCCACTCTTTTTATAAATTTCAAATCGATCATATTATTAGCATTAAACACGGTGGGGAAACACAGTTGAATAACTTGGCACTCGCGTGTGCAGTTTGCAATCGGAACAAAGGCAGTGATTTGGGTACCTTTCCTGATGGCGATAACGAGAACTTAGTTCGGTTTTACAATCCGCGCAAAGATTAGTGGAAAGATCATTTTTTATTGCTTGATTCAGGAATCATTCAACCCATAAGTCGAAGTTGTCTAAAAATGATTTGTATGGAGTTTAGTTTTTCTCAACAAAATGATTGAAAAGGCTAGGAAATGAGCACTCATCCAATTTCTAGCAGATGTCTCGTACCGGACTAAAAGAGATTTGAAGCCATCAATCCAAGCGTTGGTCCGCTCAACAGCAAACCTTTCCTTATACAACTCAGGGTCTACAAGGTATTCATAATCAGTGTTTTTTGCATTCCTTTTGTTGATGTCTATGTTGGCAAGGATTTCCAGCCCATCACAGTACTCTCTAAAGCTCCTGCTGTCAAAACCAGCATCTGCATTCATTACCAAACCTCTTGGGTCGATATCGGCCTGCTCTAAAATTTCGCAGATATTTTTGAATGCCTTGTTAATTTCATAGAGGTCATGATGATTACCTGATACGGGTTTTGACATCGCTAACGGGATTCCGTTGGAGTCAGTCAAAAACAGCATGTTTGTTGTTTTTGCAGATTTCCGGCTTTGATACCCCACTGCCTCACCACCCATTCTAGCTCGGGTCTGGCTACCGTCTAAAGCTACGGTGGACATATCCAAGGCAGCTTTATTTGCTTTCAATAATGCCGTCCATAAGCGATGCCAAGAACCATCTTTAGCCCATTTATTGTAATGATAAAACACTGTTTTATAGGATTTTATGGCAAATCCAAAAAACTGGCGCAGGGGTAACTCTCGCCATTGTGTACCTGTTTTTAGGCGGTATATTATTGCTTTGACCATTTTCCAAAGCTTAACTTTTGGCTTGCGCCCTAGATTTGTTGTGCTCAAATAGGGCATCAAATTGTGTGTGATGAATTTCTTGGTTAATTTTACGTACATAGTTGCGAAAGGAGTTTGGAAAAGTTTAGAGATTTCCAAATATCTCCTTTTGCAAC
This sequence comes from Phaeodactylibacter xiamenensis, assembly GCF_000759025.1. GTDB lineage: Bacteria > Bacteroidota > Bacteroidia > Chitinophagales > Saprospiraceae > Phaeodactylibacter > Phaeodactylibacter xiamenensis. The sequence goes on from NZ_JPOS01000019.1 coordinate 63,794, forward strand.
TTTTTGTGCAAACCATCTCGATTTCACCACGATTCTTTTTTAGACAACTTCGTCTAATAGGGGAAGCCACTGATAAAATTCTTGGGTTTAATCATCCACATAGTGTTATGGAGCGAAAGTTTCTATTGTTAAGCGGTTTACTTTGAGACAAAATCTTTCTCAGGTTCCAGGAATTAAGTTGTAGCGTTAACAGTCCGCACTGCTATAATTCCCTATCTCTTCGCAAGCTACCAACCGTCATCAGCAAAAAATCCAGCGCCCGCCCGTAGTCCAGGCTTTCGTAATCCGAGCCCAGGTTTACGGATATTGTGGTAATACGCCTGCCGGTTTCCGGAAAGCACTCAGCAAGCTCATGTCAATGATTTTCATACCCGAGTTCCTGAATTTCGCTTAAAACTACAACTTTTCTCACTCCCATTCCCGCCTTCCTATGGTCGCCTGCCTACAAAATCCGCTTATTTCTTACCTTTGACCTGACGAATTACGAACGAAAGATCTAGCAACGATATATGACAGAAGGCGCTTCTTCCAGTGGCCATGCCCCTTCGAATGGCACCCAACTGCGGCTACAGCTTCAAACCCCGGCTGAGGAACACGGCCGGCCGGTCTTTGTATCGGGTAACTTCAATGGCTGGCGTACCGGCAGTGGGGCGTATCAAATGGAGCAAACCGGCCCTGGCTACTATGAGCTCAACTTCCCGGCTGAGGAATGGCTGCCCGAGCAGCTCGAATACAAATACCACCGCGGCGACTGGAATCAGGTGGAGCTGGACCGGTTTGGCAATACCCGGCCCAACCGGAGCCTCAATACCCGGGAGCACAATACGCAGTCCGACAGCGTAGACCGGTGGCTGGTGGACGGGCTGGCTTACAATCCGGCTTACCTGCCCAAAATTGAAATCCTGACCGAGGACTTCAAAATCCCGAAGCTTATCAAAACCCGCCGGATTGCGGCCCTGCTGCCGCACGATTATCACGAAACCGATAAGCGGTACCCGGTGCTCTACCTGCAGGACGGGCAAAACCTCTTCGATGACTATGCTCCCTTCGGCAGTTGGGGCGTGGACAAGAAGCTGGCACTGATGAAAGAGCAGGGCTTTGGTGATATCATCGTCGTGGCTATTGACCATGCCGAGAAGGATCGCATTACAGAGTTTACACCATCCTACCGCACTCAACTGGGTGCCGGGAGTGGCAAGAAGTACCTCCGCGTACTGGCCGACCGCCTTAAGCCCTATGTAGACGAGCATTTCCGTACCCTGCCCGGCCGCGAAACCACTGGTATCGGGGGGAGCTCAATGGGCGGGCTGATCAGCATTTATGCGGGGCTGATTTACCCGGAAGTGTACGGTAAGCTCATGATCTTTTCCCCTTCCCTTTGGGTGAGCCCCAATATCCCTTTCCGTGTGATGAACCTCAATGACCCGCACGATATGGACATCTACATTTATGCCGGCGAAGGCGAAAGCAAAAATATGGTGCCTAACATCCGCGGTTTTATGCGAGCCGCAGAGGAGCAGGGCGACGCCTCCTTTAACTTTGAGCTCTCACTCGATCCCGATGGAGCACACAATGAAGCCCGCTGGGGACAGGAATTCCCCCGCGCCGCAGAGTGGCTCTTTTTCAACCAACCTCCAAAAACCTCCTGAAAACATGATCATCAATCTAAAACACGAGCCTTTATCTGCAGAGCGCGCCTTAACCGCAGCACCGGGAGAAGTACCCCTGAAAATAATACTACCTTTGGCCGCCGGTCCTCACCTGGAGCAGGCACTACAAGGCATTGCTGACTTCTGGAATACGTCTGCCAATGACCTTCAGGAGCGCTTCAAAGGCGAGGCCGGGGAACAAATCAACTACTTCTCCAATCAGTACGACTGGTACTTGCTGGGACTGGGCGAGCAGCCCTCCTACGCTGATACGCTGAAAACGGTACGATCATTTGCTCATAAGCACAAGCGAAAGCTGCCTGCACATATGGGCATCAGCTTTTTGCATCAACCGGTAGCTGACTTACCGCTGCTCGCCGAAGCTGCCGTGAGCGGTTTGTTGTTAAGCACACTGCCCACTGGTACTTACCGTCAGGAAACAGAGCCGCCTCACCCATTTGCTTCTGAGGAAGCGCAACTCACCCTCTTCCTCCCCGAAGATCAGGCCGAAGCGGGCCGGCAAGCCGCAGAACGTGCCCTGCACCTTTCTGAAGCACAACTGTCAATCATTGGGCTGGTCAATGCACCCAGTAACAAAAAAACGCCGGCTATGCTGGCCGATTGGGCGGTGCAGTCCGGGCGCAAGCACGGCTATAAGGTCACGGTATTCGATAAGCCAGCCATTGAGGAGCTGGGTTTGCACGCCTTGCTGGCGGTGAACCGGGGCAGTGAGGAGCCTCCCCGTTTTATCGTCATGGAATACCAGCCAAAAGGTGCAGCTGGGCCACTGCCTAAAGTCGGGCTAGTGGGTAAGGGCGTCACCTTTGATACCGGAGGCGTTTCCATCAAGCCTTCCACCAATATGCACTACATGAAGAGTGATATGGGTGGTGCAGCCGCTGTATTGGGCACTATGGAAGCCGCCGCCCGACTGCAACTCCCGGTACACCTGATCGGTATCGTACCTGCCACTGACAACTGCGTGGATGCCAATGCCATCAAGCCGGGCGATGTGATTGATTCTTACAGCGGTAAGACCATCGAGGTGATTGATACCGATGCTGAAGGACGCCTGATTTTATCGGATGGAATCGCTTACATGCTTAGGCATTTTGCCCCCGATACACTTATTGACCTGGCCACACTGACGGGCAGTGCCGTACGCACCTTTGGGTACCACGCCGCCGCGCTGTTTACCAATAATACGGAGCTGGAGCAGCACCTCAAAAGCGCAAGCGAGGCGACCGGAGAGCGCTTGTGGCCACTGCCCCTCTGGGAGGTGTATGAAGAAGACCTGAAATCGGACGTAGCCGATGTGCGCAACTTCAGCGGCCGCCCGATGGCGGGTGCGATCAATGCCGCCAAGTTCCTGGAATTTTTTACGGAGGAGCACCCTCGCTGGGCGCACCTGGATATCGCCGGGGTCGCTTTCGGGGATTCAGAATTTACCGTGCAAAAGAGCGCCACCGGCTATGGCGTGCGCCTGCTGATTAACTTTTTGGAACAACTGAAAACCGCATAAACCCATCGCAGCCATAGGGCTCCGAGCAACCTAAACACCATGATGCGACCACTGACTTTCCTTTGCGTCACCTGCTATCATAAAGGGCAGGACTTCCTGAGTGCCTGCAAAGCTGCCGGCAATACCGTGTACCTGCTTACGGCCAAAAACCTGGAGCATGCCGAATGGCCCCGCCACGCCATTGATGAGTTTTTTTACATGGATTCCGATGAGAATACGCCGGAGAACTTCGCCAACCTGGAACAGGGGCTGGCCTGGCTGATGCGCAGTAAAAAAATTGACCGCATTGTAGCCCTCGATGATTTCGATGTGGAAAAAGCGGCCTTCCTGCGCGAGACGTTCCGGATACCGGGTATGGGGCAGACCACCGCCCGCTACTTCCGCGATAAGCTGGCGATGCGCATGAAAGCGGCGGAAGCAGGTATTCCGGTGCCGCCATTTTCGCCCCTCTTCAATGATGAGGAGATCACTCATTATGCGACTACGGTGCCTGGCCCCTGGGTCGTCAAGCCACGGGCAGAAGCCTCCGCTACCGGCATCAAGAAGGTACATACACTGGAAGAGCTCTGGCAGGTCGTCCACAGCCTGGGCGACAAACGCCACGAATACCTGGTGGAGCAGTTCAAGCCCGGTGCGGTTTACCACGCCGATGCGATTACGGTAGATGGGAAAGTCGACTTTTGCCGGGTCTCCAAATACCTGAATACACCCTTTGAGGTCGCACACGGGGGCGGTATATTCAGGTCGGCTACGTTGCCTCTGGGCAGCGACGATGACAAGGCGGTGCAGAAGCTGCACGCCAAAGTGATGGACGCTTTTGGTATGCAGTTTAGCGCCTCGCACACGGAGTTCATCAAGTCGAATGACGACGGACAGTTTTACTTCCTGGAAACGAGTTCCCGGGTAGGCGGTGCCCACCTGGCAGAGATGGTGGAATACGCTTCTGGCATTAACCTGTGGGCGGAGTGGGCAAGGCTCGAAACCGCAATGGCCAAAAAGCAGCCCTATGAGGCCCCACAGGTCAAAGAAGATCATGCTGGCATTGTGGTCTCTCTTTCCCGATTTCAGCACCCCGACAGCTCTGGCTTTAACGATCCGGAAATTGTGTGGCGTCTACGGAAAAAACACCACATTGGGATGATCGTACGTTCTTCTGATCGGGATCGTATACATGCCCTGCTGGATGACTACGCCGGGCGCATCCACCGTGATTTCCACGCAAGTGCGCCGGTGCCGGACAAGCCCATGGATTAGTGTTGTCTGCTTTGTGCTAGCGGTTGCCTAAATCGAGTATCTGGTCAGCCAGCTCTTCGGAGTTGATGATCACCCGGTTGCCTTCCACTACAATAGCGCCATCCTTGAGGTGGCCACTGTTGAAGTAGAGGTAGATTTTATCGGCATTGATTTTGTGGTTGTAAAACTGGTTGAGGGTCTTTTTATCGAAGCGGAACTCCTTGTCCATTTCTACCTGATGGTCTTGGAGGTACTGTTGAGCCGGATTTTCATTTCTGTAAAACTCCTGCTCAAATTCTTCGATGTTGATAACTTTCTGGGGGCTGCTATTGGCAAACTGCAGGACCTTCTCGTGGAACTGTTGCTGCGGCATGGCTTCCCCGGTTTCTTCATCGACGGGCATGGGCAGCTCATTGACCATTTCCAGAAAGGTATTAGTCAGGTCGCGGCTGCTTTCCGGCCGTTCCAGCCCAATCCATTGAATGAAGTATTCGGAAATGGCTTTCTGGCTCTTGGCGTGCTTGATCAGCTCCACGCAGCGCCCCTCGCCGGCCTGGAATTTACCAACAAGAATACGGCAGGCCATGGCCAGCTTTTCGGTGTTGAGATAGGTAACGGTATTGAGTGCAAAAGCTTCTGCCTCCTCTTTCTTGGAAAACACCACGCCCTCCGTATCCCGCACCAGGAAGATGCCCATCACCCGCTGATTGGTCAGCTCTTCGGTGTAGTCAATGTAGACGAGGTAACCGCCTTTGGCACCCAACACGCCCTGCAGGGTCAGTTGCAGTGCATTCATGGTTTCTCTGGAGAAGGAAAGAAAAGCTTCCTCCGTCATGCCGCCATCGACAAAAACCTGAAAGTAGCCCGGGAACAGAGCGTCTTCCGGAGAGCTGAGGTAGCCCTGTAGGGTGTCTGCTTTGCGGACAAAAGTATCGTGCAGCTTATCGGAAAGCGCCTGTGCCCGCTCTTCAACCGGCAGGCAGTACTGGCTCATAAAAACCTTCGCGCTGCTTTCGTCAGCTTCCTTTTGCAATTCGTGTATGGCGATATGGTGGATAACGGTAGACATCCGGTATTTTTTGCCAAAGGTAGGAATATTTTGAGTGTGCCGTAAGCCTGATTGGTGTGTTGCCTGAGCTGAGCAGCAAAAACCTGTGATTGTTGAATAATGCCCACCACTCTGCTAACTTTACAGCAAAAAGCATCTGTGAAAGCATTAAAAATCATCGGCATACTACTCGCCGGGCTCGTCGTACTCTACCTGCTGGGCCCCAAACCTGCCCCGCCTCAGCTACAGGTTCAGCTGCCTAATCTCACGACTGCCATCGCTGCACTTGGAGACAGCATCGCCAACGCTGAGCAGGCCATTCCCAACCTGAAGCCCAACAACGAAGCCCGCATCATCTGGGCCGATAGTCTGCCCCGCCCAACCGAATATGCTTTGGTCTACCTGCCGGGCTTTACGGCCACTTACGTGGAAGGCGAACCGATTCACCGGGAATTCGCGGCACGCTACGGGTGCAATCTCTATGTGGCCCGATGGCGCGACCACGGGCTGGATGTGGAGGACAAACTGTTGCATTATCACCCGGACTCTGTGCTGGAAACCGCCGCCCATGCCCTTGCTGTCGGGCACCGGATTGGAAAGAAGGTCATACTCATGAGTACCTCCACCGGAGGGACGCTGTCCTTGTTATTAGCCGCACAGCACCCGGAACTGGTGGATGGCATTATTGCCTATTCGCCCAACATCCGCATCAAATCGGAAAGTGCAAAGGTACTGACGATGCCCTGGGGGCTACAGATTGCCCGGCAGATGGTAGGCGGGACGCACCGGCATTTTGATGCGGAAGAGGAGTTCATGAAGTATTGGTACAATCATTACCGGCTGGAGGGTCTGGTGCAGCTGCAAAACCTGGTGGAGCACGGTATGGTTCCCGAAACCTTTGCTGCGGTCGAAGCCCCTTTTTTCCTGGGCTATTACTTCAAAAATGACAGCATACAGGATCAGGTCGTTTCGGTTCCGGCTATGCTGGAGATGTACGATCAGTTGAGCACGCCGGAGCCGCTAAAGAGGAAAGTCGCCTTTCCAGACGTTGACAATCATGCCCTGGCTTCCTACGTAGGCTCGAAGGACCTGGACCACGTCCGGCAGGAAACCTTCCGGTTTGCGGAGGAGGTACTGGGGCTTGAGGCTGTGGCAAAACAAGTTGAAGACGCTGTGAAAACCGCTTCCGATTAAAACCAGAATGCGGGGTTGTTTGTCTTTTTTAGTATTCCAAAACCTAAAACCAACGACGATGCGTCTGACCAATATCTTACTGGCTTTATGCCTGCTTCCATTGCTAAACTGTAGCACGGCAACTGATACTACGGATACGGAGCCTGCGAACGACGACTTTGCCATCATGGCCTACTACGTAGCCAACGACCGGTTCCCACCGGGCGATCTGCCCCTCGACAAGCTCACTCATATTATTTATTCCTTTAGCAATATTGTGGATGGGGAGATGGCCTTTACGAGTCCGGGGCACGATTCGCTCATGCGCGTCCTTGTTGCGCAGCGGGAAAAATACCCCGACCTCAAAGTTATGATTGCCTGCGGGGGCTGGGGAGCCGATGGATTTTCGGACGCCGCTTCCACGCCGGGCACCCGGGATACTTTTATCCGCAGCACCATTGAGTTCCTGAAGCGCTATGACCTGGATGGCCTGGATATGGACTGGGAGTACCCGGCGATTCCGGCTGCAGGTACAAGGGCCCGCCCCGAGGATAAGGAGAATTTCACCTTGCTGATGAAAGGCCTGCGGGAAGCGATGGATACGCTTGACCGTCCCCAAACGCTGACTTTTGCATCAGCGGGCTGGGAGCGCTACTATTACAATATTGAGACGGTAGAGGTGATGAAGTATGCCGATTACATGAATATCATGACCTACGATCAGGTGGGCGGGCGTTCACCGGTTACCGGTCACCATACGCCCCTCGGGTTGATTGAGGAGTCCGACCTTGAGGGGCTGCCGATCCTGGATACGGTAGCTAAGCGGCGGGAAGAAAGGCCGGAGGCGGAGTACGACTGGTCGCCACGTTCGGCTAAGCGTATTGTGAATTATGTAAAAGGCCTGGGGGTAGACCCTAAGCAGCTCGTTATTGGCGGTGCATTTTACGGCAGAGCCTGGAAAGGTGTCCCATCAGCCAACAACGGGCTTTACCAACCTAACAAAGGCGTGCATACCGGTTGGCTGGATTATGGGGCTATCCGAAAGGAATATGAAGATAAGAATGGATTTACCCGGCACTGGGATTCCATAGCCCTGGCGCCTTACCTGTTCAATCCGGCGGACAGCATATTCATTTCCTACGACGACCCGGAGTCAGTAGCACTCAAAACGGACTACGTGCAGGAAGAAGGGCTGGGCGGCATTATGTTTTGGCAGTTGAGCAATGACACCCGAGAGGCGGGGAGCCTTCTGGATGCCATTTGGGCTGCAGCTCAGGATTAACCCCAGCTGGCTATACCGAAGATAGCGAGTACGACAAGCGAACCCACGAATAGCCAGAAAAATACGCCGAAGAGGGCGATGGCAGTCGTATCCTGTTTAGGGATATCGGGGTCTGTTTGCTGTTGCATAGTATTGCCTTTAGACAGCTGTCTTTGGTTGGCTTCTCCTACTGCGCCGAAGAGCAGGACGATGAGCAGGCCCACTACGAGCAGGTCAATCCAAGCCACACCGTACCAGAGCGGACCGATGGGCGTCACCCATATGCTGGCTACCCAGATCGCGAGGGAAAGTACTGCAAACAATGCCCAAAAGCTATTCCAGGGACCAGGCGATTTGGTCAGCCGGGTGAACAAGAGTGAAAGCAGGAAAGCAATGGTCAATGCAAAGGCGAGTGAATAAAATCCCATTTTCATTTGGTTTTGATGGTAAAATGTACCTTTTGAACGAGACTGAAAACAGGATGTTCGAAGAGAGTCTTTGCTAAGACCTGATTATCAACGCTTTATTTCTTAATGAAACTGCCGCCACTCATCCGGTACCGGTGACTGCCAATGGTGATCAGCTGCCCTTCATTGACGGTTTTGAGGGTTTCGATATCTTCGGTGAGGGTGTGGATGGAGCCGCCCGTAGCCCATGCAATTTGCAGGTAGTCCTCGTTGATGCCGTGGTCGAGATTGCCCGCGAGCACGATCCTTACCGGTGTGCGGAGCTGGGGCAGCAATTCCATATCCCGTACATCGCTGTAGTTGTCGGCGATCAGGACAAGCTCGTCTCCCTCACCCATCATGCGCATGGCTTCGAGCAGGGCTTCAATATCGTTTTCCTCAGACTCGCCCCCGCTGCCTCCGTTCGTAGTGGATTGCATGGTCTGCAACAGGGCGGGCATATCAGGTATTTCGGTAGTATAAAACCCTCCGGTTGCTCCGATTGGTTTTTCGGGCTTTCGGTCGCCATCGTTGAAAAAGAGGTAGCGGTTTTGGGCCCCGGGCACGACCGCGAGGGCATGCCAAAGCAGCACTTCGTCCATGTACGGGCGCATACTGCCGGTCAGGTCGGTAACGATGACCTTGCTCGACCACCCGGCCCGGTTGCGGTAAAAAGCCGACTTGACCGCTTCTCCGGTCAGCTCATAGAGCTGCTCGTTTTCAGACAGTTGTTCCCGTTCTGCGGCGGCTTGTTCGCCCACTTTTTCCAGGATTTGCTCCATGTTCACCCCGGAGTTCATGAGGAACAGGTAGTCGTAATCGCCACTCAGTAATCGCAGAGAATCCCGGGCTGCAGCAATGGAGTCGCGTGCACGGGCGAGTTCATACAGGGAGTCCCTCCTGGCAGCAAGGCGGGCGCGTTCGGCTGCACGTTTCAAAAAGGCTTCCTTGCCGATCGTTTGCAGAGTCAGCCGGAGGGTGCCAAGGCGGTCATCATCGGGCAATTCAAAACCGGATACATTCGGAACGAAAGCGGTACTGAGTTGTATACTGTCGCCCCGGGGCAGCATCAGCAGTGCCTGTCCATCCGCTCCGGTGGTTACGGCGAAAACCTTTCCGCTGTTTTGATAATTGAAGTAAATATCTTCATCCGGCAGAGGCTGTTCTTCGAAATTCTTAACCAGCAGCCTTAGCAAAATGCGGCTGCGGATGGGCTGTTGGGTGGGCGGCACTTCCTGAAAAACAGTGTCTCCCCGCTCGGTTTCAGTGTAGGTCTTCGGGGCATAAAAAAGCGTATAGCGGCTGCGCACATATCCGTCATTCAGGGTCTTGATTGCACCGAATGCCGGCTGATCTTTTGCATTGACCTGGTAGGAAGCACCTTTAGGCAAGAGGAAATAAGCTTGTCCGCGGCTGTTGGTGCCCGCCTGATAGACCACTCCCGGTTGCTCCGGGTTGACGAGCCAAAGAGGCATGTCTTTCCAGCTCAGCCCCTGCATGTCTGTCACTTTCAGGCTCACCTGACTGTGGGTGGCGGTCGCCTCAGGGGGCGTGGAAGGTTGAATGAGGGTGTCTGAGGGCTGAGTGTATGCCTTGCCCATAAGCAGTATGGGCAGGCAGATCAGGAAAAAGTGGCGCATGGTTTCAGGGTTTATTTTCCAAACGCCAATTCCCGGGTTTCAGTATTAGCGCCGGGCCTTTAACCCGTATTGCTTCAGGATTTTCCGGGCCAGAGAAGCCTTATGCACCTCATCTGGCCCGTCGTAAATACGGGCGCCCCGTTCCTCCCGGTAAAAGAAGGACAGGATGGTATCGTCAGTAATGCCCAATGCGCCGTGGACCTGTAGTGCCCTGTCGACCACCCGCTGCATCACATCTGCTACAAAGAATTTGATGGTGGAAATTTCAGTGCTTGCCGCCCGCTGCCCCTCTTCCTGCATTTTGAGCGCTGTGTGGAGCACCATATATCGCGAGGCATCGATTTGGGCCCGGCTTTCGGCAATCCAGGACTGGACCATTTGCTTTTCACCGAGCATGCGGCCTTCGCTTAGTTCGCGGGTAGCGGCCCGCCGGCACATCATATCAAAGCTGCGTTCGCAGATACCGATCCAGCGCATACAGTGGTGAATGCGGCCGGGGCCCAGGCGTTCCTGCGCGAGTTTAAAGCCTTCTCCCTCCCTGCCCAGGAGATTGGAAATCGGTACCCGCAGATTATTAAATTTAACCTCAGCATGGCTGTGCCAGCCCTCGCCGGCATGCCCCATGATGGGGATGTTTCGGACCAGCTCAAACCCCGGTAGGTCAGTGGGCGCGAGGATCATGCTTGCCCGGGCGTAGGGCGATTCCGCCTCCGGATTGGTAACCGCCATGATGATGGTAAAGGAGGCGCCATCGGCGGCGGTGGTAAACCATTTGTGCCCATTGATGACGTACTCGTCGCCTGCCCGTACGGCAGTAGTGCCTAGACGCACCGGGTTGGAACCCGCGTAGGCTGGTTCGGTCATGGCAAAGCAGGAGCGGATGTCGCCGGCCAGCAGGGGCTCAAGGTAGCGTTCGCGAATATCCGTACTGCCATACTGCAACAGCAGCTCAATGTTCCCGGCATCCGGCGCCTGACAATTGAAGGCCAAATGCCCAAAGGGCGAAGTGCCAAGGAGTTCGCTGAGTTGGGCGAATTCTGTCAGTTTTAGTCCGGGGCCGCCTTCTGCTTCGCTTAGTGCAGCATTCCAGGCACCAGTGGCTTGTGCCTGGGGGCGAAGGGCGCGGATTTCCCGTTCCACTTCATGGAAGGGCGTCTGCAGCCACCGGAGCTCGTTAGGATAGATGTGGTCATGTAGGAACTGTTGCACCGGCTCGTAGAGCGCTTGCAGTTTGGGGCTTGCAAAAGAGGCAATCATAGGGCAGTTTGGTTAGGGTGGTTTGGCAATGGATTGCCAAGATAGGGAAAAGGGAAGATTTATTTTTTGATGCGGACTGGCCAGTCGCTGTGAGTAGTCCCCAGTACATAAATATCGCGCCAGCTGCCGTCCCAGGGGTAAACCCTTCGTTTAAGTTTTTCCCACTCCATTGCTCTGGACAAAATTGGTTACGGGTCCAAGATATGCAGCTCCTCCCTGATCCTACTAAAAAGATTCAGTGCTATTTTACTTGGATAAGATTTAAGTTTAGAACGCCTGCGGATGGTCTTGTTCGCCAAGGCTTTTCACCCTTTTGTAAATATCAATGAGTGCTAACTCGCAACCGAGCGAATAAAGCGGCAAAGTTTTGTCAAGGCCAAAGGCGCTTGAAATACGCCAAAGTTGATCATCCTCTTTATACCAGGATTGAACCTTAGGAATGGTTTGCCACACTAACACATACTCCTTAAAGGATGGGATGCTGCGATAAGCTTCAAATTTGTCTGTACTGTCATACTGTTTTGTGCTTTCGGATAGCACCTCTATGATCAATAATGGATTTAAGAGCATTGTATTCCCTGAAAGCTCTTCCTCACCGCATACCACTGTGCAGTCCGGATAAACACAACGGTTGTACTTAGGGATATACACTTGCTGGTCACTGCTGAATACCGCACAGTCTTTATGATTCTTATCCAAAGCGGAATCAATAGCTGTCCCGACGCTGTTAGCTATCTTATTGTGCGCAGGCGAGCCACCCGCCATGGCAATGATTTCCCCATCCCAGAACTCGTGTTTGGTGGCAGACTGTGCTTCTTCCTCCAGATAGACCTGAAGCGAAGCTGGACGTTTAGCGGACTGCTCTGCAATTGACATACTCACTTGATTTATACGGTTTCATCAGATGGCTTCGGCACCGCATACTCCCCCATTAGCCTGATCAGTTCTGTGATCATATCCTCCAGAGTATAGCAATTAGCCAGAGAGATATCGACCAGCTTGCCGTCTTTGAAGAGGAGGCCGCTCTCAGCATCTCGTGTGTTGTTGATGGATATATTGATATCCTCCGGGAGTTGGAAGCCCTCGATCACCTGATATAATTCCATAGTAGGCTTGTCCGTCTGTTTATCCACAAATAATGATACCATAACTACTTCAATATTTTGTTACCCGGGGGCAGGTGCAATTCTGTAGCACTAAGCGCATTATGATTGATAATAGCCTCTCGCTCTTTACTGCTTCTGAATAAAACTAATTTCACATACTCCGCCACCAAAACATCAAATATGCTACCTTCAAATTCAATGAAGTACTTTAGCCCAGGTTCAGGCAAGCTGGCACCGTATCGCGCTTTTTGCCCATTACAAGTTTGACCAATCTTAAAGGTCTGTCCACCTTGCAACCAAATTTTCGGTTTGGAATTGCAAGTGTAACAAGAATACAAGTTTGGGCTTAGCACATACAAGCGATACTGATAGCAATTCCCAAACTTTGATGCCGCTGCCTCCATCAGTGCTTCATAAGCTTCCTCCGTAATATCATAATTATCCAGATCAATATCCAGTTCCTGGGCCAGATTCTAGTGGCTCAAGTTCTAAGTCCCTGATAATTAAGCCGCCGGAATTTTGTTCGCTGATGAAGCCTGGAAACGTAGGCGTAGCCGGAAGCTACGGCGAGGCTTTCAGGTTACATCAGCGGGCAAAAGGGCAAGGCTTAGATTGTCAAGGATTTAGGACTTGAGCCACCAGGCAGCCGATGCTATTGCAGCTTGGTATATTTCTGTTGATGCCTCAATTCCGATCCTTTCTTGCATTAAGGCATCAATCGAATCAGCGCGCTTTGCAGAAGTGCTAAGCGTAGCGTAAACTGTTATCAAGATGAGCAAAATAAATAAAACGGCCAATGGAAGCAGCCACCTCTCTTGCTCTGGAAGTTGAAGGGCGCGGTTCATAGGTTTTAGGGTTGTTACATAAGCCTAAAGTTATGAGGTTTCCTTTATTTATTCAACTATTTTGATTTATTTTTCGGCTTGTGCTCACAAATTAATGACACCAGCGTTCCATGAACTGTTCTTAATACTAAACACATAGCAGAGCCAAAACGAGTGCCGGCGTTTAGCCTCAGCTACAGGTAAAGGGGGAAGCCCAAAAAGAAGCCCCGGATGGTTCTGACCCGGGACTCTTTTCTGATTTAGTGGTTATGCCCTTCGTGGTCGTGCCCATCCTCGTGGTGATGGTCGTGCCCTTCCTCATGCATATGCCCGTCTGCCGGCATATTTTCATTCTTCACATAGTCCATACCGCACACGGGGCACTCTCCCGGCTCATCGCTGCCGCTGCCATCGCAGTGCATCGGGCAGATATAGGCAGAAGTGTACTCCGGGCCCTGCTTGTCCGCATCAGCTTCCATATGATCGCCCTCGTGCATGTGCCCGTCGTCGTGAGTGTGCTCGGTCTGATCGGTAGCCGCTTCGTCGCCGGCTGTATCGGCATTGCCGCCGCAGGAGACGATAAAAAAGGACAGTGCCAGAACAGGCAGGAGTCTGATAAGAAACTTGTTGTTAGTCATGATCATTGAATTGATTGTTAAGGCCTCCCGAAAGAGGCGGAAAAAATGAGTTTACGAATTTACTCTTTAGTCAGGGTTTCTTCTACGGTGCCGCAAGCCAGCATTTCATCTCCAAAGTAAGGATTGCGGATTTCTTTCGCGTCACTGATCCAGTCTGCTCCTTCCCAGTCGAAAGCCATCGGGCAGTGCTGCACGTAGTAGGTTTGTTGTGCTGCTCCGAATGCCTTCACCGTACTGATAAGGGCCTGTGACAGGAAATCAAACTGAGTGCGTTGTTCTGCGACTGCTTCCGCTTCGGCGATCTGCTTGCTGTGCGCAATGAGTGCGCCGCGTTGCTGCCGCCAGTATTCCAGGGCATCGCTACTCAGGTTATCATTTTCCATACCTTCTATCTGCCTGGTGAATGCCTCCGCTTTAGCAGACGCTGCTGTTGCATCGGTAGCCACCAGCGCATCTTTGAGGCGAAGATAAGCTTCTATAGCTGCCCCTAATTGCTGTTTGAAAGCAGCGGATGCAGCAGCCCGGTAGTCGGGGGCTTCCTCCTTCGGCTCTGCTCCTTTGATTTGGATGTCGCGGTTCATCATGCTCGCCTGATTGTTGAGCTGTGCAGCGGCATCAATGGAGAAATTGCCGTAAGTGACCACTTCTTCGCCGGCTTCCAGCCCGTCAATGACCCGGTAGCGGTCGCCGAGTGCTTCGCCCAGCTCTACTTCCCGGTATTGAAAAGTAGGGATGTCCGTATCGGGCAGCTTGACGTATACCACCGAGCGCACTCCGGTCCATAGAACGGCAGATTTAGGCACAGTAAGCGCCACTTGCTCCCCGGTAGCTGCGGCCCGCAACTCTCCGGTGACGAGCATTTCCGGCTTGAGCTTTCCGTTGGGGTTGCGTACTTCGGTACGTACCGCCACTACCCGCCGGTCTTTGTCGAGGACCGGGTTAATGAAGGTGACCCTTCCGGAAAAGCGCTGTCCCGGCACAGCAGGGGTGGAAAAGGTGATCCGGTCGCCCACCCCAATTTGCGGCAGGTCTTCCTCGTAGGCATCAAAAACCACCCATACGGTGCTGAGGTTCATCAGGTCAAACAGCGGCTCTCCCTGCGCCACATAGTCACCAACCGCTACCCGCCGTTGAGTGACCACACCGCTTTCCGTGGCGTAGAGCGGGAAGGTCTCTTGTATTTCGCCGCTTGCTATGATTTCATCAATCTGCTCCGTGGAGATTTTCCAGTACCGGAGTTTATTGCGGGCGGCTTCCGCCAATTTGGGGTTGACCTCCTGCAGCCTGACTGCTTCCAGCAGTTCGCGCTGTGCCGTGATGAGGTCCGGTGCATACAGTTCCGCCAGCTTCTGGCCTTTATAGACCTGCTCGCCGGTGAAGGAGACGTAAAGCTTTTCAATACGCCCCGGCACCTGCGCCACCTGACTTGAGGCCCGGCGCTCATCGACCTGCACCTTGCCGCTGAGTTGTAGGGCAGTGCCCGACTCGGCAGCCGACTCCCCGACTATCGTAGTTTGGATATTGGCCAGGCGGGCAGCCTCCCGGGTCATCTCAAAGTTGAGCGGGTCATTGGAAGCCATCTCGCTTTGAGGTATCAGGTCCATCCCGCAGATGGGGCAGTCGCCCGGCTCTTCCCGGCGGATTTGCGGGTGCATGGAGCAGGTCCAGGTGGTGCCTGATGAGTCCGTTGATTCACCTGTGTGTTGGTGTTCCGAGGCCTCGGTTGCTGTGCCGCCGCCGAAGAGGAGGTAGCCGGCACCCAGCCCTGCGAGAAGGGCGATCAGGATGAGGAGGGGAACTTTTATTTGTTGCATGGTATTATTAGTTTAGACCTTAAACATTAAGAATGATGACGCTGAACATATCTGACCAAATCCTACAAGCCTCTGGTTTGACAGAAGAGGAATTGACCGTGGAGATAGCTGTCGCTTTGTACCAGCGAGAGATATTATCTTTAGGCAAAGCTGCTGCTTTTGCGAATATGCACCGTATGATTTTTCAAGCTGCTCTAGCGGAGCGGAAGGTGCCGATAAATTATAGCGTTGAAGACTTAGAGGATGACCTAGCAACTTTGGACAAACTAGGTTTATGATTGTAGTAAGTGACACTTCTGTGATTGGGAACTTGTTAATGGTTGATAAGCTCCATCTTTTGAATGCTCTCTTCGAAAAAGTAATTATCCCTGATAAAGTTGCTGATGAATTGTCTGCGCTAGAAACTTTTGGGTACAACGTAGATAATATTTTCCAAGCAGAAATTATCAGCGTAAGGTCTGTAAAGAATAGAGAAAAAGTAGAAAGCTTACTTGAAGAGCTTGACCCTGGTGAGTCAGAAGCGATTGTATTGGCTTTGGAGCTAGATATTCCTCTTCTGCTCATAGATGAGAAAACAGGCAGAGCCAAGGCAGAGGAGCTAGGTATCGAAGTAACTGGGCTGCTTGGCATTTTGCTCCGCGCTAAAGCGAAAGGAAGTATTCCTGCGCTGAAACCGATAGTTGACTCACTAATCTCAGATGCTAAGTTTTTCATAAATGACAAATTGTATAAGTCTGTTTTACTCAAAGCAAGGGAAGATTAATTCATTAAAAACCTCACAACCAGCCCCCCTACCAGCCACACATAACTCACCCAAGCCAAATACTTCAGCGTTTGCTCCAGCACTTTGCTTTTAGGCGCCATCTCCTTATGGTGCATGACGTCCTTACGGCGGAAAAAGCCGTGGTAGACCAGCCCCGCGGTAAGCAGCAGGAAGCCGAGGTTGAGGAAAAAGGTATAATCAATTTTAAAGTGTTCCTTTTCGGTGACGCTGACGGCTTTCGGGTCGGGCAGGTAGCCCAGCAAATCGAAGCCGTAGTGCAGCGCCAGCGCGGTGCCAATCAGCGAGCTGAACAGCAAAAACAGGATGAACAGCGACATCCGCCAGCCGTAGTACTTGGCGTTGATGCGCAGCACCGGGAAGACCACCAGGTCGCTGAAGATGAAAGCCATCACCCCTGCAAAGCTTACGCCTTTGCTAAACAGCAGCGCCGCCAGCGGGATGTTGCCCATAGAGCCGATGAAGGTCATAAAGGCCGCCACCGGACCGATAATCACATGCTCCAGCAAGCTTAGAAAGCTGTACTGCGTCACCTCCGGCCCGCTGTTGATGAACAGGCTGCGGAAAAAGCTGTCCGGCACAAACGCAGCGACAATGCCTGCGATGGTAAAGCCGATGGTCACGTCTTTCCACACCATCTTCCACTCCATCACATACTGCTTGGCAATCTTGGCCCAGCTTTTGGAAGAACGGATTTTGGTCTTCCAGGATTTATCCGCATCATTGTCCTCCGCTTGTTGCTTCCCGAGGTGCGCCCGGGCTTTTTCAATCAGCTTTTTTGGCCTGATAAGCCGGATGATGAGCCAACTGATCGCAATCAGTAAAATGCCGCCCACGTACTCGCCGACTACAAACTGCCAGCCGAGAAAGATAGAAATGATAATGCCCAGCTCGATCACCAGATTGGTGGAAGCCAGCAGAAACGCAATTGCTGCCGAAAAGCTCGCGCCCTTTTGGAATAACGATTTGGTCGTCGCCAGTGCCGAAAAGCTGCACGAGCTGCTGATGAAGCCAAAGAAGGTGCCCAGCAGCATACTTTTGGAACGGGCATCGCCCATCGTGCGCTGCATGCGCTCTTCCGTCACGAGTATCTGTATCAGGCTGCTGAGAAAGTAGCCGAGGATGAATGCCCACAGCGCCATCCAGAAAAATCCGGCGCTGGTGTAGGCGGCATTGCCCCAGTTTTGTAGAAAATTTTGCATCATTTGGCGTTTTGGTTAAATAAAAGCTGATCAATCTTAGCCACCGCTAGGTGCCCCGCCACCACCGCATTCAACCGCTTCAGGTCATACTCAATCAGCTCGCTTTCCAGCCGTAGGAGTTCATCAAAGCTGCGGCCCTGCGTGCTGTAGGCTTCCTGCAAAATAGCTATAGCAGACTGGGTCAGCCGCCGCTGCCGCTCGTAGAGCTCCAGCCGGAGCCGGGCGGTTTCGAAGTCGGCGTAAGCCTGGGCAATGGTAGCCTCAAAGCGGTGGTTTAAATCCTGTTTCTGGTTGTCCAGGGCAGCAATTTTCAGTTGTTCTTCCCGTTCTTTCGCCTCAAATTTCTCCCGGTAGATGGGCAGGCTTACACTCGCCCGCAGTTGCACAATATCCCGGCCATTGGCATTGAGGTTAGCGTCATTGCGCGGGCCGACGAAGATATAGTCTGCGCCCAGCCCGAAGGAAGGTTTGCCGTCCAGTTCGTTGAGGCGCAGGGCCTGCCGGGCGGCTTCCTGCTGCCAGCTGAGCTGCCGCAGCTTCGGGTGGGTACGGCGGATGGCCACGAGCAGGCTGTCTTGCCGAAACGGCAATTGGGCGGGGCCAAGTTCGTCCACCATCTGAATTTTCGTCGCCGGCCTGCGCTGTAGTAACCGATTGATTGTCGCCAGCGGCTTGAGGGCCTCCCGCTCCAATATAGCCAGCTCCTGCTGCAGCTCTTCCCGCCGGATTTGCACACGCAGCACATCCGCCGTACTTCCTTTGCCGCTTTCCACTTTGGCGAGGGCCGTAGCTTCCAGCGATTCAAGCAGGGGCAGGTTGCGGCGCAGGATGTCCTGCCGTTTTTCAATAGCGTAAAGTTGGTAATAGGCTTGTTCCAGCTCGTAGCGTAGCTCCAGGGCACGGGCGGCAATCTGTTCGTACAGCGCCTTGGCTTTGGTGTTTTCCAGCTCTGCCCGTCTTGGCAGGGTGCCGGGCCAGGGAAAACCCTGCGTAGCCCCCAGGCGGAGCAGCTGCGGCCCCAGGCGGGTTTCCACCGGCAGCGGGAAGCCGCCTACGCCTACTTCCGGATTGGGCAATTGGCTGACTTGCGGGGCACGTTCCAACGCCGCCTGATACTCCTTTTCCAGCGCCATCAGTTCCGGCTGCTGTAGCAGGGCACTGTCGATGAGTTGTGGGAGGGGCTGGGCAAGCATCTGAACAGAAATCCCAAACGCAAGCGTCCAAAAAAGTATGGTTATGCTATATTTTCTCATATGGGGTTACTTTCTCCGTTGACATTATTTTTTTTCTCATCACTACCTCATTGATCCCACCTCCTCCGCCCCTCCATCCAAAGCGCGTACAGCACCGGCACCGTAAACATGGTAATCACCTGCAACACCATACCGCCGAAGGAAGGAATGGCCATCGGCAGCATAATATCAGCTCCCCGGCCCGTGGAGGTCAGGATGGGCAGCAGGGCGAGTATGGTGGTAGCGGTGGTCATTATCGCCGGGCGTACCCGCCGCAGGCCGCCTTCCACTACCGCATCCCGTATACCTTGTATGCTTTCCGGCTCATTGCGCTTGAAACTGTCTTTGAGGAAAGTAGCGACCAATACGCCGTCATCGGTTGCAATACCGAAAAGGGCCAAAAAGCCGACCCACACCGCCACGCTAAGGTTGATGGGGCGGATTTGGAACAGCTCCCGCATTTCCGTACCGAAGAGGCTGAAATTGAGGAACCAGTCCGTATCGTACAGCCCGATCATGATGAAGCCACCCGAAAAGGCAATGAAAACTCCGGTGAACACCATCAGCGAGATGGCGACGGAGCGGAACTGGAAGTACAAAATGAGGAAAATGATCGCCAGCGAAATGGGCAATACGATGCTTAGCCTCCGGCTGGCACGCACCTGCTGCTCGTAATTGCCGGCAAAGCGGTAGCTGATGGCGGGCGGTACTTCCAGTTCACCGGCTTCGATCTGCTCCTGTAGGTAGGCTTTGGCATTTTCCACAACCTCCACTTCCGAATACCCGTCTTCCCGGTCAAAGAGCACGTAGCCAATCAGAAATCCATCCTCGCTTTTAATCGCCTGTGGCCCGGCTTCGTAGCGGATGTCCACCAGCTGCCCGAGCGGGATAGGTTGCCCGGTAGCGGTAGGGATGTACACTCGTTTTAATGCTTCCGGATCATCGCGCAGCTCACGCGGGTAGCGCACCCGGATGGCGTAGCGTTCCCGACCCTCCACAGTGGTGGTCATGGCCATTCCGCCGATAGCGGCCTGAATATGCTGCTGTACCTGCTCAATCGTCAGCCCGTAGCGGCTGATGGCCCGCCGGTCGATATCAAGCAGCAAATAAGGCTTGCCCACGATACGGTCGGCAAAAACAGCAGAAGCTTTGACGCCTTCCACCTCCTTCAGCAGGGTTTCCAGTCTGAGCCCAAAGTCTTCGATGGTCTGCAGGTCATTGCCCTGCACCTTGATGCCCATGGGGGCACGCATCCCGGTCTGTAGCATGACGAGGCGGGTCTCAATAGGCTGCAGCTTGGGCGCAGAGGTGACGCCCGGCAACTTAGTCACTTGCACAATTTCGTTCCAGATATCATCCGGGCTTTTGATTTCATCCCGCCACTGCCGGAAGTAGCGGCCATTCTCATCGGGGATCAGTTCGCCATCTTCATCGCGTACATATTCCCCATCCTCGTAGCGGAATCGGATACGCTGGCCGGCTTCGTTGGTTTTGTACTCCGATTTGTAGAGGATGACATTTTCGTACATCGACATGGGTGCGGGGTCAAGTGCCGTATTCGCCCGCCCGGCTTTGCCGACTACGGACTTTACCTCCGGGATAGCCGTGACCGCCATATCGAGCAGGCGCAGGTTTTTGATGTTTTCCTGCATGCCCGAGTGCGGCATAGAAGTAGGCATCAGCAAAAAAGCGCCCTCGTCCAGCGCAGGCATAAATTCCTCTCCGGTGTTTTGGTACACCCGAAAGCCGAGGAACACGAGCGCGCCCACCACCAACAGGAAGAGCAGTTTGAACCGCAGCAAAAACCGCAGTATGGGCTCGTAGTAGTAGATGACCACATGGAAAAACCCGATCAGCAGGCCCGCCAGCAGCGCAACAAACAGGAAGTTGGTAAAGGTGCTTTTCACCACGCCCAGCGGCATCCACACGCTGGCCAGCAGCCAGGTGACGACGAGGGCGTATAGTATGTTTGTAGCCCAGGAAGCCCACTTGGCAGAGCGGGCCGCTCCCCTGCTCTTAATCCGGTAGTTGATCCAGCCCGCCAGCCCGATTAGGATGAGCGCGCCGCCGTAGAACGGATCGACCCATACCGCGAGCAGCACACCCGCCAGTACAGCCAGCCCATTCGCCATGTATGCGGCAGCCTTGGAGCGCGACCGCATGGAGAATACGCTGTGCGCCACCGCCGGCAGTATGGTGATAGCGACGATGATGGCGGCAATCAGCGCAAAGGTCTTGGTGTAGGCCAGGGGGCGAAACAACTTGCCCTCTGCCGCTTCCATGGTAAAAACAGGCAGGAAACTGACCACCGTGGTAGCGACCGCTGTCAGCACTGCGGAGGCGACTTCAGTAGTGGCTTCGTAGATGGTCGTCATCAGGCTTTCGCCCGGCGGCGCTTCTTCCATGCGGTTGACCATGCTCTCCACCAGCACAATACCCATATCCACCATGGTGCCGATGGCGATGGCGATGCCGGACAAAGCCACGATGTTGGCATCTACGCCAAAGTAACGCATAGCGATAAAGCACATCAGCACCGCTACCGGCAGGGAGGTGGAGACGAGCAGGGAAGAGCGCAGGTTGAGCAGCATGAGGATGATTACCACGATGGTGATGAGCACTTCCAGCTTCAGCGCTTCCTCCAGGGTGCCGATGGTCTCGTTGATCAGCTCCGTACGATCGTAGAACGGGATGATCTTCACCTGTGATACCGTGCCGTCCGCTAGCGTTTTGCCGGGCAGGCCGGGTTCCAGCTCCGCGATTTTTGCCTTTACGTTATCGATGACCTGCATAGGGTTGGAGCCATAGCGGGCAGTCACCACACCGCCCACCGCTTCGGCACCCGATTTGTCGAGCACACCGCGCCGGGTAGCTGGCCCCAGGCTCACCCGCGCTACATCGCCTATACGGATGGGCACGTTGTCATTGACGGTGACTACACTCTGCTCAATGTCTTCGATTTGCTCCACGTAGCCCAGGCCCCGCACGAAGTACTCGGCCCGGTTGATCTCCATGGTCTGTGCGCCCACGTCGATATTACTGCCGCGGATAGCGTTCATCACCTGCTGCAAGGTTACGCCGTAAGACTTCAGTTTGTCCGGGTCTACATCCACCTGATACTCCTTGACGAAGCCGCCTACGGAAGCCACTTCCGATACGCCCTCCGCTGCCGACAGCCCGTAACGCACGTAGAAGTCCTGAATGCTGCGCAGCTCGTGCAGGTCCCAGCCGCCGGTGGCGTTGCCGGAGGAATCTCTTCCTTCCAGGGTGTACCAGTAGATTTGACCGAGGGCGGTGGCATCCGGGCCGAGGGTAGGCTGTACGCCTTCCGGCAGGGTATTGGCAGGCAGGGCATTGAGCTTTTCGAGTATGCGGCTGCGGCTCCAGTAAAACTCTATGCCTTCATCAAAAATGACATAGATGCTGGAAAAGCCAAACATAGAGTTGCTGCGAATGCTCTTCACGCCGGGTATACCGAGCAGGGCGGTGGTCAGCGGGTAGGTGATCTGATCCTCCACATCCTCCGGGGAGCGGCCGGGCCATTTGGTGAAGACGATCTGTTGGTTCTCGCCAATATCGGGTATGGCATCTACGGCTACCGGGTCGCGTGGCAGCTGTCTGATTCCAAAGTCAAAGGGTGCCGTTGCCAGCCCCCAGCCGATGAAGCCGAGCAGCAGCAGGTAAGCCACGAGTTTGTTGTCGAGAAAGAACTGGATAAAACGGTTCAGCATGGAAGTTAACTTTCCGGTACACAATAGGCGGAGTGCCTTTGCAAAATAGCGAGTTTACACCATTAGCGCTTACGCAAAAAAGCAGTCTAAGCACCGGATTGGTGACACGCTCACGCGCCACTGAGCAATCGTCAGCAGCCGGGAAAGCCATTTTTTATAACAGGAAGGATTGGGTCAGGACAGGGATATCCCTGGCTATGAGTGGTGGTTTGTAGTTGAGATAGGGAGCAGGTGAATCAGTGCATGCTTCAGCGGGCAGCAGGCTAACGGCATAAGCAAACAGGAAGTACTGCAGGCTTGGATTCAGCTCCAACTCCGTTGCAGTTTGCATTTGTCGGTCGTGATCTGCTTCTACCTGCACGGTATGGTTGTCGCAGCAGTTGGATTTTTCCAGTGCCGCTTCGCCCTTTTCTGCCATCAATTTCCGGTGGTGGGGGCAGGTAATTTTGGCGGCAGCCTGTTCGTGGCAGCTCGGCGCTTTGCCCCAGAAGCTGATGGATTTCAGCTCGCCTTTGCAGAAATGCATATCTACTGCGAAGCTCACTGAGGAGGTGAGGATTAGGGCCGCCAGGATCAGGGCCGTTATTCGATATGCAAAATGCGTTTTTGGCATTAGAGGTAATTAACGTACTGATAAAAGTACGTATTTGCAGCCATAAATGTTTATCGCCTTCTACTTTTTCAAAAAACGCTCCACCACCTGCGACTGCCCAGCCGTAAGATTCAGCAAGTAAGCACCAGTCGGTAAATCCTCGATACCAAGGGTAGCCGTTTGCTCTCCGGCGCCCAGGTACCCCAAATCAGTCTGCCGGATGATTTTGCCCTGATAGTCTACCATCGTAGCCAGCACAGTAGAAGCTTCCGCCAGTTCAAAGGACAGTTGCAACTGATTTACTGCCGGATTGGGCGAAAGCAACAGCGACTGCAATTTGGGCTGAGCGGGTACCTCCTGATTGTTACTGAGTCCTTCGGGCTTGAGGTAGACCCGGAACAGGCTGTTCGTGGCCACGCTTTGGGTACCGTCATTGATGAAGAAAATATTTGGTTGTGTGCTTTCAATACCACCCACCAGGTAGCCGATGAAGAGGCTGTCTCCGGCTGCGGGGAGGTTGAGCATTTGTATGTCCGGTTGCCAGTCCAGCGTGTTGTCCACAGGGATGAATTCTGACCCTGCGCCCAGTAGTGCGGGCAGCTCGCCTACGCGCTGTTCAGTCATGCTACCGTCTGCATGCCGGGTCACCCTGCCAATAGTGGGCACGAAGGGTACTTCCTGATCTTCCTGTAGTTCGCCTTTCGCATCGAGGTAAAACTGGCTCATGCCACCGAAGAAGAGGGTGTGCATATCGCCTGTGGTGGTATCGTAAATCGGTGCCGTTCCGCAGTGGTAGTGGTTGAGGTGCTGCTCAAAATCGTTATTAACGGTATAGCCTGCGCCTGTAATGTCTACAGCGTTTAGAAAAGGCAGGTCCACCGCATGCTGAAAGACACCGGAGAAGGCCGTCATGCCCAATTCTTCACCCGGAAATACCTGCTTGACGAGGTTGTAGTCGCGCCGGTGCAGGTTCATCTCATCCGTCCAGGTTTCATACCACCCAATTGAGGGGTCGGAATCGATATTTTCAATGATAAACCGGCGGATGGAATTGCTGTACTCCTGCTCAAAAGAAGGGCCATTGTGCGGATTGTAACGCCCGGTGAAGCGGTGCCCCCCGACGAGATAGAAAGTATCCTGCAGGTGTTGCAGGTAGCCACCGGTGACCGCCATCCGGAAATCGGGCACATACTGGAAAGCCGGCGCAATATCCCCATCATTCAGCAGGGCACTGACCAGGGCCGGCACGTCCACTACCGTGAGCATAGCGTAGGTGATGTGGTCGTTCATGCTGGGGCTAAAGCCATACCCCCCGGTAATGATCAACTGGTTGTCCACCTGATGGAATTGCATATTGGTAGACTGCAATTGCTCCTGTAGCGGTTCTGGCAGAGCAGATACGCTTTCAGACCAGTGCCCGCCGGTTTCCGGATGAAGCAGGTGGATGGTCGTGTTGTTATCGGAAGCCAGGAAGGAGGCAAAGGGCTGCCGTTGGTGCAAACCATCCTTGCGCCCGCCAATGATCAAGATGTGGCCATCGTGCGTAGCGGATACAAAGGACTGTAGCCCATCGAAGCCGTCGATGGTGAAAGGGTGGACGGTAACCGAAAAGTCAGACTGTGCAAAAGTGGAAGTCAAAAGGCTGCTGAGCAACAACACCAGGGTAAAGGACCGCATGTTTTTATGCTATTTGTTTAGCACAAAAAACCAGCATTCTTTACAGACTTTATGTGATAAAAGTCACTTCCTATTGAATCACAAACCGGCGGATCTCCTGACTGCTACCGCTCCCAACTTTCAGTACATAAGCGCCAGGCTGTGCCATACTCAGGTTGATAAAGTAGGAATGTCCTTCAAAAACCGCTGTTTTCACCAACTGCCCATTGAAGTTGTAGACCTCCAGCTCAAAGGGCCCTTCCCAGTCATCATCGAGGCGCAGCCCGACCCAGCCATTGCTCGGATTGGGGTAAACGATAAGCTCGTGCACTTTGCCTGCGTCTTCCGGCAAACCGTCAATCCACTCAGCGAGGTATTCAATGTAGGGTTCATCAATTATGGAACGGGCAAGCGGTGGCATCTGATTGCTTGATAAGCTGGCATCCCGTACCCAGATTTCAGAGTTGGCGTGGTCGCCAGGTTTTACAATCATTCGGTTGGGGTCAGAATTGGAACTGCTGGTGGGCTCCTTAATGAGGTTTTGTAAATGCAGCGGCAGCTGGAACCGGAGATCCATCTTCAGGTCCTGTACGCCACCCAGCCGATGGCAGGAGGCACAGTTGGCATCCAGATAGGAGCGGACGCGCAGCTCCAGGTCAGCCTCTGTATCGTCAATGGCATAGGCCCGTGGGTAACTATCGGGATTAACGATGGAGTGATCGAGCATGCCCACATCGCTCAGATAGGCGAGCTGATTCAAAGTCTCGCCCGAAGCCGGATAGGTGAGGTCGCTTTTGAGCTGATGGGTTTTCACGCCAAGTACGAAGTTGGCATTGGCAGTATGGCAGCTCAGGCACTGATCCCGGCTGGGGTAGTCCCAGGTTTGTTCAGCTACGGGCATGCCTCCTTCATAGAGGGCAAACGTTTTCGAGGCATCGGCCTTAAGCAGGAATGCATCCGTCCCCTCATCATTCCATTGATAGGTTAGGCCGTAGCTTTTGCCATCCGTACCCAGCACGAAAAAGCGGGTTTCCAGCGGGGCTGCCTGCCCGTTGGGGCGTGCTTTAGGCCGCTCAAAATGTTTGATAAAGACGGTGCCTTCCGGAAACCGCCAGTCTTCCCGGCTGCTGAATTGAATTTTTTCCGCCGGGCTGTCGAAGGCCCCATCATTAGGGATAGCCATCCACCGGCGCTTGGCTGCTCCGTCAGACCAAAGCGGGGAGTTGACCTGATAAGGTAGAATGCCGGGGACGGTTTCCAGGGTAGAGAGGTTGGTGAATACCCCCAGGTCTGACAGGCGTTCGGGTGGGTCGGCGATAGTTTCCTGTGCGGTCAGACGGAGGATTTTGCCGGGTGCAAAAAAGTCATTAGCGCTTTGAATGGTCAGCAATACCTCCCCATTGGGTTGGGAAAAGATCCCTGTGATGCCCGCACTGCTGGAAAGGTCAAGCCCGAGGTTGCGTATATCTGCAATCAGGATATCCCGTTCCCCCTGTTGGTTGTCAAAGTCGTAGTCCAGCGACATGAGTTTACGCTTGCCGTAGTCAGCAAAAAGATATTTGCCCCAAAGATTCGGGAAGAGGTTGCCCCGGTACACCTCACCGCCAATGATGCAGTTGCCAAAGTCCCGGCTGTACTCATGCAAAGGCGGCTGTTCTTCTCCAATTACCTCGTCCGGGCGGGCGTATTCCTCAGAGGGCACCGTGCCTTCCAGAAAAGGCCACTGCAGGTTTTGCCCTTTACCGATGATGGAGATTTCTTCCCGCAGGACCTCGCCCACATCAGCCAGCCAGATGCGGTCCTCCACCGGGTCATAGCTCACACCATAGGGGCTTCGGATGCCAATGGCGAAGAACTCCTCCATCAGGCTGCTGTCGGGGCTCAGCCAGGGATTGTCGTTAGGTATGGAATAACCCTGCGAATAGGTCAGTCCCCAGCTGGGGTCTTGCGGTCCCCATTCTGAGGGCTGCGGCTGTCGCCGGATGGGATGGCTGCGCGCCGGGTCGTTGTCCACATCTATGCGGATCAACCCTCCAAAGAGAGCCCGGTCTAGGCGCTGATTGGATATTTCCTTAAAGTGAAAATGCCCTTCGTCTCCCAGACCGAGGTATAGGAAACCGTCATCCGGGTGGAAAAACATACCGCCACCGTTGTGCCAGGTGCTGCGGTCGTATTGCTGAAACAGGATTTGCTCCGTGCTGTTGTCAAAGGTGCCGCTGCCTTCATCCCACCGGAATTTAGAAAGCCGGCTGAAGCCTTTCTCATCCCAGCTGTCAGGCTGTGGTTTGTAGCGGTAGAATACAAAAATAAGCTGCTTGTCCGGAGCATCGGGGTTGCCAAATTCCGGGTGGAGGGCGATGCCGGTGGTGCCTGCCTCGCCCTCTTTGAAGGCCCGGTCTTTGATGTCGAGTACCAGGTGCTGCGTCTGTTGAGCCAGGTTGACGCGCCAGACTTCTCCAATCTTACTAAGCACCAGTACATCTTCGCTGCCCGGAAAAGGGATAATCCGTAGCGGAGAGGGAATACTGAGTCCCTCCGAGATATCTTCCAGGCTCCAGGCACCATTAGCGCCGGGTGTCTTCGATGGCAAAACACCATTCAGAAACGGGCCGATAGGGCCCGGAGGCGTAGGGCCAGGCGGAACGAGGGTAAAGGCCATAAGACCGGAAAAGAATAGAAAAACAAGGAGGTAACGCCACTGGAGCATAGCTGAAAGTTTTGGAAAGTTGCCCGGTAGATTTAGGCAGCATGAAGGCCCGGGCGCAAAAATACTGCCTCAAATATAGCAGAAAGCGAATAGAACCACAGTGCGCCCTTCCGCAAAAACTTTAGCAATGTCATCTATCCGATAGCTGCTATGGACCTCCGCCGTTTATCAGGAGCAACATGCCGGTTTGCTGATCGTCTTGCACCCGTGAATGCAGGCCTACCCAATTTGGCGTAGCATATCTTCCAGGCTTTGGTTATCCGTTTCGGTTGCGGTGGCAAGTTTCTTTTTCAGGCGGTATTTACCCTTACGTACACTTTCCGGTTGAATATTTAAAAGCGCAGCCGCTTCTGCGATGGTTGTACCCAGACGGAACAGATAGGCGAGCCGTTTTTCAGTAATGCTGAGCGTTGGGAATTTCCGTTCCAGTTGTTCAGAGAAGTCGGCATGCACAGCCTTGAAGTAGGAGGTGAACGTGTCCCAGTCTTTGTCCAGGGTGTCCTGAGTCCGGAGGCTATTGAGCAATTTCTGGTGCCCCTCGTCCCCGGAAGTGGTAGTCTGATTGCTCAGCTGATCCTCTACCTGCTGCAGAATATTGTTTTTCTGCAGGAGGTGCAAGCGTTGCGCGGCTAATTCCCGCTCCCGGTGCCGTACTTCAGCCTTTAGTGTCCTTTGCCGCAACCGATAAGTGTAATAGCCTCCCCCCAGCAGCAGCAGCGCTGCCAACAGTCCCAGACCCAGCAAACGGTTTCTGAGCAGGGCATTTTCTTTTTCACTGGCCAGCCGTTTGATTTGGGCCGCCTTGAGCGCAATTTCCCGCTCTTTGAGTTCTGTATCATACTCTAAATGCAGCTCGGCAATCGCCTGTGCCTGCTGAATGGAAAACAGGCTGTCGCTTAATGCCTGTGCCCGTTCGTAGGCGGCCAGGGCTTGCTCCGGACGGCTAAGCTTGGATAAAACCGCTGCTTTAAACCTAAGGGCGCCCCGAAGATAGCTTGCTCCTTCATGGTCTTCAAATATGGCAATGCTACGGTCTGCCTTGTCCAGTGCCGGAAGCCATCGTTGCTGTGCGGAGTCGATACGGGCAAGGAGCATCTGGCAACTGCCGGCCATTATGGGCAGGACTTCTTCGAAAACAAGCTGTGCGGTGGACGCATCTGACGCGGCTTGTCCCAGTTGGTGCCCGCGCTCCAGCCAGCTCTCTGCCCGCAGTAATTGGGCATGAGCGATATTGTAGGGCTGTTGCAATTGATTGCTCAGCGCAATCGACGCGGCGAAGGTGGAATCAGCGAGCCTATGCTTTTGCAGCCTGTGGTAATTGGTGCCCAGCAGAGTCAGCACTTCTGCGTAGTACTGCTGTTGGCCGGCCAGTTGATAACGCTTCGCCGATGCAATGAAGTAAGGCAGCGCTTCCTGGTAATTGGACTCGTCGAATAGCGTCTTGCCAATATGCTGCTCGGCCTCAGCAACCCGAGCTGTTTCCTGTAGCGCGAGGTGGACTTCCCGGGCGGTTTGAAAATCTTTTAGTGCCAGCCTGCGGTAGCCCTTTTGCTGATAAAGCAGCCCTCTCTGCACGAAGTGTTCGGCGAGCAGGGAACTGTCCTGATGCGCCACCAGGTATTGCATGCTTTCTTCAATGGCTTCCAGCGCCCCTTCTATGTCGCCTGCTTCTGAGCGCAGTATGGTCAGGTTTTTACGAATGCCGATCATGTGCAGGCTGTCCCCGTCAAGGGCAGCAAATTGCATGGCGGTATCCAAAGAAGAACACGCCGATAGCGGCCGGCCGCCCATATAGTGATAGTTGGCCCGAAAGTTATGTACATCGCTGAGCCCCCTGTAGTACTGCTGCGGGCCGAGGTAGCTTTCGGCAATCCGAAGCAGGGAATCTGTTTTGACAGGATTTTCCCAAAACCACGCTTTGGCTAATTCCAGATAGCGCATACCCGTGATGGTATCATGTGCAGGTTGTTGTACCAGCTGAGCCAGGCTGTCAATAGGGTCTGCCGGTAATTTTTGCGGCAGCAGCAACACTGCTGCCTGTAGTAGGATGAAAAAGAACCTTTGGGATTTCATAAGGTGAATATAGGGCAAAACCACAGTATTTACCAGTTGTCCACGATTTGTCCACGCCAGTATTTTGGGTGGCGGCAGTGGGAGCATCTACATTTGTGCCATACCAAAATCCATTCTGCAATGACTTTTCGATTGACTGCCTTACTATGCTTCTTGAGCCTCTTCCTTTTCCAATCCTGCAACAAGGATGAGGAAGAAATGCCAGCCCCTCCTGAAGAAAACCCTATGGCTACGGACATCAATGCTTACATCCGGAGCCTGACCTACAACCCCGTAGAGATGCTTAACGTCAATAATACGCCCGGGGATCTGGCACAGAAAGTGCCGGGAGAGCCAAATACCGATACCGGCCCGCTGGATCGTGGGTACCGTACTACCTGTGTTAGCCAGCCCTATGAGTTGGATAGAGATTTTTCAGAAATTGCCATCCTCAATCCGGGCAGTGGGAATGTATACCCTGGTGCCCTGGTCCTGGCCAACGCTGACCTATTGTCCGGTACACCCCGCCCACTGGGCCTGGAGCGCAACCCGGTAACGCTGACCATCGACCTGCCTGGGATAGGGGAAGAAGGTTCTTTTACAGTTGCGGAACCCTCCAATGCTACGGTGAGCCCGGCCATCGATGAGGCATTGGAACATTGGAACAATACGGCTTTTCAGCAGGGCTACTTCAATGGTGCCCGTTCCTATTACGAAGCCAGTGAAGCCTTCGAGCAGCGGCAGTTGGGGATTGAACTGGGCATAAATGCGGAATGGGTAACCGGGTCTGTGGCTTCCCACCTCAGCACCAGCACTACTACCGACCGGCGGGTGGCGCTTCTGGCCTACCGGCAAATCTTTTACACCATCACCGCCCAGTCGCCCTTTGAACCTACGGACTATCTGGGGCCCGATGTCACTTTGGAGCAGGTGCAGTCCTCTACGGATGATAACAACCACCCGGCCTACGTGAGTGCCGTAGACTACGGCAGGATCATCCTGTTCCGCATGGAAGCCACTAATGTGGAAACATCCATCGACCTGAACGCTGTGATGAACTACGCGGCCGGCGGGGTAAGTGTGGCCGCTGACGTAGCCAGCCGGTACGATGAAATACTAAGCAACTCCTCCATCAGTGTGCTCACCATTGGAGGGAGTGCTCAGAGCGCTGCCCAGGCACTGGAGAATATCAGCGGCCCGGGAAGCCTGACCCCGCTAATTGTCGAGAATGCCGTCTACTCCCGGGAGAATCCGGGGCTGCCTATTGCCTACCGGGTCAATCTGCTAAGTGACAACCGTATCGTCAAAATGGGATTTAGCTCTGATTATACAGATGTGCGTTGTGGAAAAATCGCCTACAATCATCCAAGGATTGACTTTTACAATGATTTCGATACCTACAACTTACGGATTAAGCTGACCTACGATCACGATTATCCGCCTGCAGATGATACGGGCGAAACCACAGAGCTGCAAATTAACGATGAAAGCTCGGCCACCTTGCCGGACGTGCCAGACGGCGCATTCGATGTCCGTATGATTGTCAGGCGGATTGATGGGTTTACCTGGCGGGAGTGGGAAACGAGAAATCTTTACCACATCTCTTCAAGCCAAAACGAGGATTGCTGGCGGGCCTATCGAGGTGGGTTTTCCACTAGCTTCGCTACCTTTTTGGAAAAATGTGATTAGTGGAAAATTAGAAGCGCCTGTTCGTGCCTCAATTGAAGTACGGACAGGCGCTTAACCGCTTAAGCCGGGCTCCAGGCCCTAGCCGTTTGCCGGCTGCTGCCCAGCCCGTCAATCCCCAGCTCGACGATATCACCGGGTTTCAGGTAGCGCTGTGGGTCTAAGCCCAGGCCTACTCCAAATGGTGTACCGGTAGAAATGATATCACCGGGCAGCAGGGTCATGTACTGACTGATGTAGTGCACCAGATAAGGAATATTGAATACCAGGTCAGCCGTGGTGCTGTCCTGCATGGTTTCCCCGTTGACCTTCAGCCAGAGGCGGAGGTTGTGAGGGTCCGGGATTTCGTCTGTGGTGCCAATGAATGGCCCGATGGGCGCGAAGGTGTCACAGCTTTTGCCTTTGACCCACTGTCCGCTTTGTTCCAGCTGAAAGGCCCGCTCACTCACATCATTGTGCAGCACGTAGCCCGCCACATGGCTCATGGCATCCGCCTCGTCTACGTAGGAAGCGCGCTTACCGATCACAATGGCCAGTTCGACCTCCCAGTCCGTCTTTTCGCTGTTTTTGGGGATGATGATGTCATCATTGGGGCCGCAGATCGCAGTAGTGGCTTTGAAGAATAAGACAGGGGCTGTGGGCACGTCCATGCCGCTTTCTTTGGCGTGTTGGGCGTAGTTGAGCCCCACGCAGACAATTTTTGAAACCTCAGCTACCGGTGGTCCAAGCCGGGTTTCGGCAGGCACCACCGGGCAATCATCCAGGTTTTGCCCCAGCCAGGAGCGAAGGTCTTCAAGGTCGGTCCCTCCAAGAAAAGCTTCGTCAAAATCCTGCCCAAAGGCACTCACATCACGGTAGTTGCCATTCTGATCAATAATGCCGGGTTTTTCGGTTCCGGCCGCTCCAAATCGGATTAGTTTCATGCTTAGGTATTCAAGTTTACGAACCCGCCATCAATCGGATAGTTGGTGCCGGTGATAAAGCCTGCGGCATCAGAGCAAAGGTAGAGGGCCAGCTTGGCGACTTCCTCCGGCGTGCCCATCCGCCCGATAGGCTGGGTTTTGGATAATTTATCGAACATTTCAGCTTCCTTTCCCGGATAGTTGTCGGCCAGGAAGCCATCCACGAAGGGGGTGTGAATACGGGCTGGCGCAATACAGTTGCACCGGATGTTATCCGCCAGATAGTCCCGGGCAACGGTGTAGGTCATCGTCAGCACCGCCCCCTTGCTCATGGAGTAAGCAAAGCGGTCAGGCAGCCCAATCATGGAAGCGATGGAAGCCATATTGAGAATGGCCCCGCTCTTTTGGCGCTGCATGTGCTTAATCACGGCGTACATGCCATTGTAAACCCCCTTGACATTCACGGCGTAGATGCGGTCGAATTCGGCTTCCGATGTGGCATCGAGGGTACCCACATGGGCAATGCCCGCGTTGTTGACAAGGATGTCCATCCGGCCAGTCTTGTCCACAATCCGGTTCACCAGGTCCACCATCTCCTGCTGCTGACTGACATCAGCCACTTCACAGTCTGCCTTTCCGCCGGTCT
This sequence comes from Phaeodactylibacter xiamenensis, assembly GCF_000759025.1. Classification (GTDB taxonomy): domain Bacteria; phylum Bacteroidota; class Bacteroidia; order Chitinophagales; family Saprospiraceae; genus Phaeodactylibacter; species Phaeodactylibacter xiamenensis. The sequence goes on from NZ_JPOS01000019.1 coordinate 96,592, forward strand.
CCCGGATCGTTTGAGCTACCGCTTCTCCTTTGGCTGCATCGCGCTCCAGGATGAAGACATGAGCGCCTGCTTCTGCAAATATTTTTGCAATGGACTCACCTATGCCACTTCCCGCGCCGGTGATGAGGGCAGTTTTGCCATCAAGTCTGATTTCCATAATTTGTGATTTAGTGGAGCAGATCGTCTGACTACTCCACTAAAAAGAGTCTTCGGCGCAGGGGTGTAATCAATTATTCCGGAGATTCTCCGCCATTGGCACCGAAGTTGAGCTGAAAACCGATGCGTTTGTTGGGTTCATCATCGTCGTAGTCTTCCCAATTGGTGATTTCCTGCAGGAATTCCTCCATATGGCGCAGGAAGTAGGGCTCTTTTAGCTCTTCGGGCCGGTAAATGGCAATGGTCTTAGGTGGGCGGGGCTGCCCGTAATTCTCAATGAACGGATAATTGATCAAAACGATGATCTTGCCGTTAAAAAGCTGCTGGTACACGAGCGAGCCATTGTGCTTGATGAGGTGGCGCTGCACATCATCGCTCACCTGCTGGTACATACCGCTTTTGGACTGTCCCAGGGTGAGTACGATGGCCTCCAGGTTTTCCACATCCGAACGGTGTTCCAGGCGGGCAGCAAAGCCGGTAGCTTCGAGCATATCCTGTAAGGTGTCCTGAATTTGCTTGCACGTCTCCGTTTTCCAATTCTCCCGGTAGGTCTGCGTATTTTGGAGGACTTCCTCGTACTGTTGTACCTTTCGCTTGAGGTTGAATAGTTGAGAATCAGGTTGTAGCATCAGATTTTGGTTTTGGTTGCGCTTAAAATATAAAAAAAGCCACAGGGCTCCCCGGATTTTTTTACATTTAGGGAGATAGCAAAAGCCAAATAATGATCCTAGCCATAGATATCGGCAACTCTAATGTAACGCTCGGCTTGTATACCGATGGGCACTGGGCGCATTTTCACCGCCTGCCTACCAAGACCGACCAGCAGTCTGCCATGTTTTATCAGATGGGCTGCACTTCCTGGCTGATGGAGCAGGGCATAGAGGCGGGGGCTATTGAGCAGGTTGTAGTGAGTACGGTTGTCCCGGCCCTGAAGCGCACCTTCGTACAGCTGAGCCGGCACCTTTTTGGGCAGGAGGCGCTCCTGGTCGCTCCGGAAATTTACCAGCACCTGCAGTTGAAAATCGACCGGCCCGAAGAGCTGGGCACCGACTTGTTTGCCAATGCAGTAGCAGCCCACTACCTGCACCGGCAGGACTGCATTATCGTGGACTTTGGCACGGCGCTGACCTTTACAGTAGTGGATCGAAAAGGGCAGTTGCTGGGTGTTTCCATCGCGCCGGGCCTGAAAACGGCAATTGGTGCCCTGTTTCAGAAAACCGCACAGTTGCCGGAGGTACCGCTGCAAATGCCGGAGTCGGCTATTGGCAGAGATACGGTACAGGCTATTCAAAGTGGAATCCTGGTAGGTTATGTGGGGCTGGTGCGGCATATGTTGTCCAGTATCCGGGCGGAAGTTGGGGAGCAATACATGGCGGTGGCTACCGGAGGGTTATCAGCTATTCTGCATCCACTGGAGACGGATTTCGATACTATTGACCCTCATCTTACGCTGGACGGGCTACGGATCATCGCAGAAGAAACGACTAAAAATCTTACTACCTAAACTATGCAAGTGTATTCCAAGCTGCCGAATGTCGGCACCACTATATTCTCTGTTATGTCGGCTCTGGCCAATGAGCACGGGGCGATTAATCTCTCTCAGGGTTTTCCCAATTTTGAGTCCCCGCAGCGGCTCACCGATCTGGTTTGCGATTACCTGCAGAAAGGGTACAATCAGTATGCGCCCATGCCGGGCCTGCCGGAGTTGAGGGAAGCGATTGCCGGGAAAATCAACCTGATGTATGGTGTTGAGGTTGACCCGGGCTCAGAAATTACCATTACTGCGGGGGGAACACAGGCCCTCTACTGCGCCATCGCTGCCTTCGTCCGCCCGGGCGACGAAGTCATCTTGCTGGAGCCCGCCTACGACTGCTACCGGCCCGCCGTGGAAGTCAACGGGGGCATACCAGTCATATACGAACTCAAAGCCCCGGACTACAAAGTCAATTGGGACCATGTGGAAGCGCTCCTGACACCGGCTACCCGCATGATCATTATCAATACGCCCAATAACCCTACAGGTACCACCCTCCAAACCACTGACCTGCTGGCTCTACAGCATCTCACGCTGGGCACCGATATCCTGGTGCTGAGCGATGAGGTGTATGAGCACCTGATTTACGATGGGGCCAGCCACCAAAGCGTGCTGCGGTTTCCGGGCCTGCGCAGCCGAAGCCTGGCAGCCTATTCTTTTGGGAAAACCTTCCACAACACCGGCTGGAAAATTGGCTACTGTGTCGCCCCGCCCGAACTGATGGTGGAGTTCCGTAAGGTGCATCAGTACAATACCTTTGCGGTGCACCGCCCTACGCAGCATGCGCTGGCTGACTATTTGCAGGATGCAGCTACCTACCAAAGCCTGCCGGATTTCTACCAGCAGAAGCGCGACCTGCTGCTGGAAGTCATGGAGGGCTCAAGGTTCAGAGCACTGCCCTGCCGGGGGACTTATTTCTGCAATTTCGATTATTCCGGCATCAGCGATGAACCGGACCGGGTCTTTGCGCATCAATTGATCACGGAGCATGGGGTGGCAGCTATCCCGGTTTCTGCCTTTTACACGAGCGGGCGGGACGAGCGCATCATCCGGCTCTGCTTTGCGAAAACCGAAGAGACGCTGCGGGCGGCTGGTGAGCGATTACGAAAAGTATAAAAGACGCATGTACAAGATCTACGGCATACGGCACCACGGGCCGGGCTCTACCCGGAGCCTTTTACAGGCTTTGGAAGCGCAGCAGCCCGACTGCCTGTTGATCGAAGCGCCGGAAGACGCCAGCTCTGCATTGGAGTACATGTTGCACCCCGGGCTGCACCCACCGGTCGCCATTCTCATCTATGATGCCAAAGACCTGCGGCACGCCTCCTATCTGCCCTTCGCGGAGTTTTCACCCGAGTGGCAGGCCGCGCAGTTTGGGTTGGCTCAGGGGCTGGATGTCCGGTTTATAGACCTGCCCATGAGCATACAGTTTCAGCTTGGAGAAGAAGAGCAGCAGTTGTCGCTGTCTTTGCCGGATGCAGCCCGGGAAGCACCGGAAGTACGCGACCCTATGGGCTACATGGCCCGCCTGGCCGGCTACCGGGACAGCGAGCGCTGGTGGGAGGCTACCTTCGAACAGCCCGAGCATGATATCGATATTTTCGCAACCATAATTAGCCTGAACACGGCCCTGCGCGATGAACTAGGGCGGTCAGAGCGCCCCCTCAACCGTTTGCGGGAAGCTTACATGCGCAAGCAGCTGCGCAAAGCTATCAAAGACGGATTCAAGAATATCGCTGTGGTTTGCGGTGCCTGGCACACTCCTGCGCTGTACTACCTCGACCGCTTCAAGCAAAAAGACGATAATGCTCTGCTCAAAGGGCGCAAAAAGCGTAAAACCACTGCCACCTGGATCCCCTGGTCGTATCAGCGGCTGGCATTTCAGAGCGGGTATATGGCCGGTGTGGTCTCTCCGGCTTACTACGAGCTGCTCTTCAGCAAGCGGGAGGAGACCGTACAGTACTGGATGGCGCGGGTAGCCGGTTTGCTTCGGGGCGAGGGCTTTGACGCAAGTGCTGCACAAGCTGTCGATGCTGCCCGGCTTGCCCACACGCTGGCAGGCATGCGCGGCCAACCGGTAGCAGGCATTGATGCCATGAAAGAAGCTGCCCTGGCGGTCTTCGCGCAAGGGAGCCCGGAGCCTTTGGAGCTTATCGAACAGGAACTTATCATCGGGCAACAGGTGGGGGAAGTGCCGGACAGCATCCCGCAAATCCCTCTGCAGCAGGACATGGAAGCCCGCATCCGCTCCGCCCGGCTGACCAAGCTGTACAAGTCAGGTGCACCTGAAGATAAAGCCCTTGATTTACGCAAAGACACCCACCTGGATGCCAGCCACCTGCTGCATCAGCTGCGGATTTTGGATGTGCCCTGGGGGCGTGTTCAGGAGCAGCCGGACGGCAAGCTGGGCAGCTTCAGCGAGTACTGGCACCTGCACTGGCAACCCGAGTATGTTATCCGGCTTATACAGGCTGGGATGTGGGGCAATACCGTGGAAGCAGCCGCTAATAACTACCTCCTGAAAAAAGCTCAGGAAGCCCATAAGCTTGATGAATTGGTTGGTCTGGCTCGTGAGGCACTGTTAGCCGGGGTCACCGCTGCCTTTAACCCCCTGGTGCGCCAACTGGAAGACGCAGCGGCGGTTACTCAGGATGTGTACGCCCTTATGCAAGCCTTGCCCGTGCTGGCCGACATTCAGCGTTATGGCGATACCCGGCAGACGGATACGGAGGCCGTGGAAGCGCTGATCCGGCATATGGTGCCCCGTATTGCCATTGGACTACCAGCAGCGGTGCTGAATATTGAGGAAGAAGTTGCCCGCGACTGGCTACAGCAACTGGTGCAAAGCAACCGCGCCATCAGCCTGCTGAACGAGCCTGCATTTCACAAAGAGTGGAACCGGTCACTTGGGCAAATCACGAATGCTGCACCGGCGCACCCGCTGCTACGGGGGCTTTGTACCCGTATTTTGTTTGATAAATCAGTCCTGTCTGACGAGGCGGCAGCCACACATATGCGCTATGCCCTTTCCTCCGCTGCTGAAGCAGAGCAGAGTGCTTTGTGGCTCGAAGGTTTCCTCTACGGTAGTGGGCTGTTACTGATTCACATGCCGGCGCTCTGGCAAATTTTGGACGAATGGATTGCGGAACTGCCGCAGATGGTATTCGAGCAGACCCTGCCTTTGCTTCGCCGTTCGTTCGCCAATTTCTCCCCTCCGGAGCGGGAAAAAATGCTGAGCCTTTCCAAAACCGGTGCGCCTAAGCCTGAAGCGGAAGGAGAAGCATTGCCCAAAGCCAGCTTCGACCAAAAGCGTGCCAAGGTCGTCTTTCCTACCCTCAAGCTGCTGCTGGGGTTGGATTAGTTCCGAATTAAAGGAACCTTAACCTCCACTTCATCTTCAGTTAAGGCTAAAAGAAGACATTTGCTATTGTAAATGTTGATTTCTTGCTGTCAAGACATCTTAATAAGATGCTAATCTTTCCTGCAATTTAAAGTCGCTTTTTAAAGCCAGGTTCGTGCCGCCCGGCACCTACCTGGTTATTTTGCAGGAGCAAAACGAAGACTAAGAATATCCTATACTGTAGCCCTTTAATTCTTTGGCTGTGCTGTTCCTAAGCACAGCCTTTTTTACATCATCCAGAGGACTCTGCCCAGTAATACTGCCGCAAAGACAATCAGTGCAATACCGGAGATACGCCGTAGCCAGAGCAGATGGATTGGGCGGAGCACCCGTCGTATGCGCTTAGCCAGCAGGACTTTCAACAAGTCGGTGATGATGATGGTGCCCAAAATGCCTCCAAAGAAATAGCGGGCTTCCATGAGTTCCATTTCTCCATCTACCACAACGGTAGAAGCGACACCAATCCAAAAGAAAAAAGTAAAAGGGTTGATGGTGTTGATGAGGAAGCCTTTGAGCCAAAGCCCGGAGTAGGAGGACGTACGCACCGTTTCCTTCGACCATTCCGGGAGTTCGTGAGCTTTCGGTACGGTAAGCAGTGCCCCCAGCCCGAATGCGGAAAGGGTTATGCTGCCGCCAATGCCCAGGTACAAGCCAAAGTTGGGACCTTCCACCACCTGACTGATGTAAGCCAGCCCGAAGTACACGGCCGCGATGAACAGAAAGTCGCTCACCCAGATGCCCAGTCCTACGGTAGCCCCCGCCCGGAATCCCTCCTCCACGCCCGCCTGAATGATGGCGAAGAAGATAGGCCCAATGAGCATGGCGAGGATCAAGCCGACTTTGACCCCCTCAAAAATGAGGTTCATAACAGATAGAATTTGGTCAAAGGCTTAAGTACTGCTCAGTATGCTTGCATTCATGTGTTCTTCAATGGCTTCTGCCTCTACGGGAATGTGGGCGCAAAGGTCTACCGGGCCGTCATCGGTAACCAGGATGTCATTCTCCAGGCGGATACCCAACCCTTCTTCGCGAATATAAATCGCAGGCTCGCAGGTGAAGACCATACCCGCCTGTATCGGGTCGTAGCGGTTGGAGAGGTCATGCACATCGAGTCCAAGGTGGTGGGAGGTGCCATGCATGAAGAACTTTTTATAAGCCGGAGCCTTTTCGTCCTGATTTTTGAGGTCTGTTTTGTCGAGTAGCCCCAGTTGGAGCAGTTCGCTTTCCACCATTTTGCCCACCTCCTTATGATAATCTTCCAGCATAGTGCCGGGCAGCAGCATTTGCTGAGCGCCTCTCATGCAATGCAGTACAGCATCGTACACTTTGCGCTGTCGTTCTGTAAAGCGCCCGCTAACGGGTATAGTACGGCTCAGATCGGCAGCGTAGTTGGCATACTCTGCACCAAAATCCAGGAGCAGAAGGTCGCCGTCCATACAGCGCTGATTGTTTTGGACGTAGTGGAGCACGCAGGTGTTTTTGCCACTGGCCACAATCGGCTCATAGGCGTGGCCCCGGGCACCGTTGCGGATAAACTCCGCGATGATTTCTGCTTCCACTTCGTATTCCATTACACCGGGGCGGACAAAATCCAACACCTGCTCAAAGGCCTTGCCGGTGATATTCACCGCGTGGCGGATAAGTCCGACCTCCGTAGTAGATTTGATCATCGCCTGCTTTTTGAGCAAAGGCTGCGCCCGGTGAAATTTATGCAACGGGTAGCGTTCCTGTAGTAAACGGGCGAAGCGCATGTCCTGTGTTACGACCCCGGAGGCGAAGCGGTCGTGCTCATTGAGGTTAAGGTATACCCGCTTGGAAAGCAAAATGAGCTCATGAAGGATGTTGTCCATCTCATCGGCCCAGTAAATCTTCTCAATTCCGGAAATCTCCCGGGCTTGTTCCTTGGTCAGCTTGTCACCTTCCCAGATCGCGGTGCGCTCATCGGTACGGCGGATGAAAGCCACTTCCTGAAAGCCTTCCTTGATGCAATCGGGGAAGAGGACAATCACGGTGTCTTCCTGATCCAGCCCGCTGAGGTAGAACAGGCCGCTGTTTTGCCGAAAGGGGAAAAAGGTATCTCCGCTCCTGGGCATCAGGTCATTCGATTGAAAAATGGCAATAGAGTCCGGCTGCATTTTACGCATGAACCGCTGCCGGTTGTATCGGAAAAGCTCGGAGTTGATCGCTTCGTAACGCATGTGTTTTTGCTTTTAGTCGTAAGCAGGTTGGCCACCTGAACCGGAAGCCCGGGCAGGGGCAAGCGCCAAATTGCAAAAATTGCCGGAAGAACAAAAGTGGTAGGAGTAGTTTGGAATGATTTTACGGTTACGGACCCTTAAAGTTTGGCGTCTACTTCCGCCAGTTCGTCCTCATCATAAGTACCAAACCAGCGGTGGAGCTGCCCCTTGGCTTTTTCCTTGACCTCCTGATTGACATAAGCGGCGATGGTCACGAGCCCGAAAGCCAGCACGCCGATATCATCGGTATAGCCAATGATAGGCGTGAGGTCGGGCACAGCGTCAATGGGTGAAAGAAAGTAGCCCAGGGTGCCTAGCACGATGTTTTTGGCCCAATAGGGCGTATCCTTACGGCGGTAGGCGTAGAAAAGGAGCAGGGCAGAGTAGACCGTCTTTAGTCCTGCCTGACGGGCATAATCCCGGAGTTTACTCCAGAAGCGATTCTCAGAGAACTTATCGATGTAGGAACGGAATGGATTTTCCATAGCTTTGAAAGTTACTTGTTGGCCAGCTGCCCGCAGGCAGCGTCGATGTCTTTGCCCCGGCTGCGCCGTACGGTGACCATAATGCCCTGATCGCGGAGGTGGCGTGCGAAGTCATCAATCCGGTGCTCGGTGGACTTGCGGAACGGCGCCCCGTCAATCGGGTTGTACTCAATGATGTTGACCCTTACGGGAAAGTTTTTGCAGAGGCGGGCCAGCCGGTCTGCATCTTCCAGGGTGTCATTGAAATCCTGGAAGGTGATGTATTCGTAGCTGATGCGGTTGCGCGTCTGCTGATAATAGTATTGCAGCGCCTCCATGAGCGTCTCCAGATTGTTTTGCTCATTGATCGGCATAATTTCGTTGCGTTTGGTGTCATCGGCAGCGTGGAGGGAGAGGGCGAGGTTGACTTTTACGGCATCCTCTGCCAGCCGCTTGATCATCTTGGCAATGCCTGCGGTGCTGATGGTGATGCGGCGGGGCGACATATTAAGCCCATCCTCATTGGTGATGCGGTCGATGCTTTCCAGTACGTTTTTGTAGGCCAGCAGCGGTTCACCCATGCCCATGTAGACAATATTGGTGAGCGGATGCCCAAAGTGGGCCTCGCACTGCTGATTGACCATGACAACCTGATCGTAGATTTCAGCGGCATCGAGATTGCGCAGGCGCTTCATACGGCCGGTAGCACAGAAGGTGCAGGAAAGACTACAGCCCACCTGAGAAGATACGCAAACGGTATAGCGGTTGTCGGCAGGCACCGGAATGAGCACAGACTCAATGAGGTGCCCGTCGTGCAGTCGGAAGCGCGACTTGATGGTGCCGTCCTGACTATGCTGTACCTCATCTGTGATGATGGCATTGATGGCAAAGCGGGCTTCCAGTTTTTCACGCAGGCCTTTGGAGAGGTTGGTCATTTCTGTGAAAGTGCGGGCACCTTTTTTCCATAACCACTCATAGACTTGTTTGGCACGGAATTTCTTCTCGTCCATACCCAGAAAGACCTCCTGAAGTTCCTTTAGGCTCAATTGCCGTATATCAGCTTTATCGGTATCTGTTAGAGTCATGATATTCTGCTTCGCATTTCGGACCCGGTCAAACCTGCCGGCACTTTTTCTCCAGCCAGGCCTGCTCTGCACTATTAAGCAGTGGGGACAATTCCTTCAACACCCGAACGTGATATTCGTTGAGCCATTGCCGTTCTTCAGCACTTAGCAGGGGCAACAAAATCAGGTCGGTGGCAATAGGGAATAGGGTCTGAGGTTCAAAGGTATAGAACTTTCCGGTGTCCGTCTCCATCTTTTCTACACAGAGGTCCAGATTTTCGATACGGATGCCATATTCGTCTGCTTTATAAAACCCCGGCTCATTGGAGGTCAGCATGCCCGGCACGATTGGCGTTTGCCCGCGGCTGGTCCGTGGGTTGGGGGTGATGCCCTGTGGGCCTTCGTGCACATTGAGGAAATGCCCGACTCCATGCCCGGTGCCATGTCCGTAGTTGAGCCCGGCTGCCCAAAGGTGCTGCCGGGCAAGTATGTCCAGTTGTACCCCGGTAGTGCCTTCCGGGAAAATGGCACTGGATAAGCCGATATGCCCTTTGAGTACCCGGGTGTAGTGGTCTTTAACTTCCTCGCTTACCGGGCCAAGGGCGACGGTACGGGTAATATCAGTAGTGCCTTCCCGATATTGCCCGCCGGAATCGAGCAGGAGTATGCCTTCCGGGTGTATCCTTGCTGCGGTATCGGCTTCTGCACGGTAATGCACAATAGCGCCATTGCCGGCATACCCCACAATGGGCGGGAAGCTTTCGCCGAAGTAGCCTTCCTGTTCAGCCCGGAAGCCCGCCAGCTTTTCGCCCACTTCAAATTCGGTGGGGCTGGCTCCTTTATCCAGGGCATCTTCCAGCCAACGGTAGAGGTGCAGTAAGGCCACGCCGTCTTTGCGCATGGCAAGTTTTAGATTTTCTTTCTCTATGGTGTTGCGTACCGCTTTGAGGGGAGCGATGAGGTTAGGCGTTTTCATCCACCGGGCGGCTTCCAGCAGTTCGTAGAGAAAAACGCTCAGGGCTTCCGGCTGATAGCCAATTCTATGTTTGGCACCCACCTGCCGCAGGGCTTCTGCGATGCCGGCGTAGGGGTTAATGGAAATGCCATCCTGCTCCAAGCTTTGTTTAAGGCGGTCAGGGACTTTACCCGGGTCAATGAACCATTGCGCGCTTTCCGGTCCGAGAAGGAAGTAGCTGATGGCGACCGGATTGCACTCCACGTCGTTGCCGCGGATGTTGAGCAGCCAGGCGATTTCGTCCAGGGCAGTAACCAGGTAATAAGCACCCACCTTCATTTTACTGCGCACAGCATTGAGTTTATCAGCCCGGGTTTGTCCCGCGTATTTTTGCTCCAGCTCGAAAACTTCATCACCGGGCAGCGGCGGGCGGTCCGCCCACAAGTCGTCAATCAGGTAATTGCTGAAGCTTAGCTCGATATCTTTTTCGGCAAGCTTTCGTCGGGCTGCCCGTGCCTGACTGACGGTAAACAACCGGGCATCGCAGCCCACCGCAGCACCGGCCGGCAAATGCTCGCAGAGCCACTCCAGGTGCTCCGCTGTATAGGGCACCGTTAACTTTTGAAGCTCAAACGCTGAGCCGGCCAGTTGAGCTTCCGCCTGAATGAAGTAGCGGGAGTCGGTCCACAAATGGGCAGTGGAAGCGGTGACCACTGCGGTGCCGGCCGAGCCTGTAAATCCGGTAAGCCAGCGGCGGGCCTGCCAGTGGTCCGCAACGTACTCGCTTTGGTGCGGATCCTGGCTCGGGACGATGTAGGCATCAAGCCCGTTTTCCTGCATAGCTTGTCGCAGTCTATCCAGCACAGGGGTTTCAGAAGAATTCGATATTTTTTTTGGCATATTTTTTGTTAAATATTAAAATTCCCTTGATATTTGAAGTGTATAGCGCGTACAACACTTTACCCCTCATTCCGTTTTTCTGATTTGCAAAAGATAAGAAAATTCAGTAAATAGAAACTGTTTGTTGTAGTAGCCAGTAACCTATTTATCGCAAAAAACTTCTTGGGTGAAGTTCACCGCATAAGTAAACCACTCAGCAAGAGCTTGCTTTTAAGCAAAAGGGGCACAACAAACAGTCAACCTAAAATCAGTCCCCATGCTGAAACAGAGTCTAAGCCAGAAAATGCTACAGAAGCTGTCGCCGCAGCAGATTCAGCTTATGAAGCTGCTGCAAATACCGACGGCTACCCTGGAACAACGCATTAAGGAGGAGTTGGAAGCGAACCCGGCTTTAGAGGAAGGCGAGGAGCGCGATGAGATCGTAGACCTGGCCGAGGAGCAGGGCAACGATGATTTTGATGACGAACCTTACGAGCTGGACGATTACCTCAACGAATACATCGAGGACGATCCTACCACTTACAAAACACAAACCAATAACTACAGCGCTGACGAAGAGGAAAAAACAGTGCCTATTGCCGTTGAGCATTCCTTCCACGAGTACCTGGAGGAGCAGGTCGGCCTTATGCAACTGGAAGATGAGCGCAAAGAAGCCATTGCGTTGCAGATCGTAGGCAGTATTGATGAAGATGGCTACCTGCGCCGGGAGCCGGATTCTATCATTGATGATTTGATGTTTGCCCAAAATATCTTCGCTGACGAAGCCGAAATCCTGGAACTGCTCAAGCAGATTCAGCGGTTCGAGCCACCGGGTATTGGCGCACGGGACTTGCAGGAATGCCTGCTCATACAGCTGGAGATCAAGGCCGAACAGGATGACGAGGAGGATTTCCTCGACTTTGAGGAGCGGGAAGACCTCGACCTGGCCATTAAGGTCATCCGCGATTACTTTGACGAATTTACCAAAAAGCATTACGATAAACTCCTGCGCCGGCTGGACATTACCAACGATGACCTAAAGGCTGCTATTGATGAGATCATCAAGCTCAACCCTAAGCCGGCCAGTGGCTTTTCCAGTGGCGGCAACAGCCGGGCTAATCAATATGTCGTGCCGGACTTCATCATCCAAAACCGCGATGGAGAGCTGGAACTGACCCTCAACTCAAGGAATGCGCCCGACCTCTGCGTGAGCGATCAGTATCAGGATATGCTGCGGTCTTATAAAAAGAAGACGGCAGGGCGGCGCAACAATAAGCAGGAGCGGGAGGCCATTATGTTTATCAAGCAAAAGATCGACTCCGCCCGGTGGTTTATTGATGCGATTCGGCAGCGGCAGGATACCATGTACCGGACCATGTACGCTATTTTGCAGTACCAGTATGATTTCTTCCTGACCGGGGATTCTACCAAGCTCAAGCCGATGATCCTCAAGGATATCGCGGACATTACCGGTCTGGATATTTCCACCATCTCCCGGGTGGCGAACAGTAAGTTTGTACAAACAGAGTTTGGCACCAAACGCCTAAAGGAGTTTTTCTCAGAGTCCATGTCGAAGGAAGACGGGGAGGAGGTTTCCACCCTGGAGGTGAAACAGATTTTGGAAGACATCATTGGGCAGGAGAACAAGAAGAAGCCGCTTTCCGACCAAAAACTGCAAAAGGCGCTGGAGGACAAGGGCTATCAGATTGCCCGGCGTACCGTTGCCAAATACCGGGAGCAGCTCAACATTCCTGTGGCCCGGCTTCGCAAAGAGCTGTAGCGTGCATCAGCCGAGCTAATCCAGTATTTTCAAGAGGTCCATCCCAAGTTGTGTCGCTTCGGCCCCGGCTTGGGCAGTCAGGACAACCACCCCGATCTGCTCATCTTTTACAAACCCGGCAAAGGCGCTGTAGCCTGCGGTGCCTCCGTTCATCCATACCGCCAATCTGGGGTGTGGTTCAGGCAGGTAAGATACGAGCCATCCGTAGGCTGCCTGTGTGCTGTGTTCCAGTGTGGGAAAGCTGACATCTACGCGTGCCTGTTGGCCTTCAAGAATGGTGTTTTCCCAAGCCTGATCCGGATTTAGATAAGTTTTGAGCATATTGGCTAAATCGGCAGTTGTCGATTTGAGCCCGGCAGCAGGCGCAAGTGTTTTGAAGTGCCAGTTGTCGGTGCGTCGCCCGCGGTTGTTGTGCCCTTCTGCAAGGCGGGTACGCTGTTCAGCGCTGATGTCCACTTTGGTGTCCTGCAGTCGAAGGGGGCGTACGATGTGCTGGTGCAGCAAATCTTCGTACCGCTGGTTTGTGGCGTTTTCCATGGCTATGCCGAGCAATGCGATCCCGGCATTGGAAAAATGATAGCTATGCCCCGGTTCTGATTTGAAAGTTGCCTCCCCCAGTTTTTGCAGTAGTTCCGCACTCCTAAGCCCGGTAGCAGGCCCGGTAAGGAAAGCCGCTTTGCCGATGGGGTGCCAGTCGTACAAGCCGAGGCCGGAATTCGGCAAGCCCGAAACGTGGCTGGCCAAGTCGCAGCCGGTGATGCATACAGATGCCCGGGAGTGGTCATTGGAACAACTCATGATACGGCGCACCGGGTTGCCCGGCAGCACTACTTCCGCACAGCGTTGAGGCTGAAACCTGGGTGGGGATAAGCTATCGGGTAAGTAGAAGGCAATTTCCCGTTCCGGGTTATACCTGCCTTCTTCAGCCAGGCGCAGCATAAGTGTGGTAGTAAAAACACTGCTCAGCGCGCCAATTTCGTAGAGCGTATGTTCACTGGGTGGAGAACGATCAGCCTTTGAAAGGCGGCCAAAGTGGTGGTGAGTCACCTGCCCGTCCTTTATAATAGCAATGGAAACTGCCGAGGGGCGCTGCGCATCGGCAAATTCCTGCAGCCGTTCCATTAGAGGCTGTGCAGTCAGGCCGGGTAAAAAAGTAAGCGCAGCGATTAAAAGCAGGAGCATCTTTTTCATGGCAGGAAGGTTTTGATGAACCAATAGAGATGCTTTATGGTACAGCTAGGGCGGCACAGATTGAAGGGATTCGGGTTTTCGGTCGGGTATTGTGGTAAAATAGGCTAAGTTTGGCATAATTTGATTTAATTTGGTTATACCGACGATAAAGTGGTTTGCCACAGCAAACCTACTTAATGCCTGCCTGCGTGTCGGTACTTCGGCAGACAGGTCGGCATAAACGCTGGAAAGTGGCCTGCGCCTGCCCTGACAAGCTATGGTTCGTCAGTGGCCGATGTTGCAAACCACTTTGTTAAGCGTATATTTCAAAATTAAGGTCTTTGCAGGCTGCTTCGGGTTGAGAATCCGCAAGGGACAAAGCTGATTTTTATCAATATGCTCAGAAGGTTAAACATTCATCGGTTTAATATCTACCAGGTGCCCTCCTCGTTTTTGAGCCTGAGGGTGGCGGTAATTTTGCTCGTGGCCGAGCTGCTCATTAGCCAGGTTGGCTTTATGGTGCTGGAGTCCTACTCCTTTTCCGAAGCGTTCTACATGACGGTCATCACCATTTCTACGGTGGGCTTTACGGAGGTGCAGCCGCTCAGCCCGGTCGGGCGTTTTTTTACCTCCGGGCTGATCATTACAAATATTGGTATTTTCGCCTATGTCCTGGCGGTGTTTTCTTACTATGTAATCCAGGGTGAAATTTTCAAAAACATGCACTTTAACCTCATTAGCGCATCTATTGATAAGCTGTCCGGCCATGTAATCCTTTGCGGATATGGCAAGTACGGGCGTGAGATCGCCTTGCATTTCCACAAGCACGATGTGGATTTTGTGGTCATTGAGAATGACCCGCACAAGATCGAGGAACTGCAAAAAAGCGAAGACCGCATTCTCTACCTCGAAGACGATGCGACTCACGATGAAGTGCTGGTAAAGGCCGGTATCTCCCGGGCGAGTGCACTGATTTCTTCCCTGCCTGATGACTCCGACAACGTTTTTGCCGTACTCACTGCCCGGCAGCTCAATCCCCGCCTGACCATCATCAGCCGGTCCAAGGACTTCCGGTCCCAGAAAAAGCTGCTGATGGCGGGCGCGAACCATGTGGTCATGCCAGAGCAGATAGGGGGTTTCTATATGGCCACTTTGTTCAGCAAGCCTGGTGCCGTGGAGTTCTTTTCCTACATCACCAATGAGTACCAATCCGATATCGGCTTTGAGGAAGTGACCTACGCCGACCTGCCTGCCGAATGTCAGGGCCGGTCGCTCCGGGAATTGCATATCCGTCAGGAAACCGGCAGCAATATCATTGGCTACAAAGCACCGGACGGGCACTATGAGGTCAATCCTTCTCCGGATACCATCCTGGAAAAAGGGGCTAGCTTTATTGTGTTGGGCAATAGCCGGCAACTAAAGCGCTTGCGGGATTATTTGGAGCATTACTCTGAAACACACTGATCGTCCCATCCCAGTCAGGCGGAGCTTGCGGGAAGGCAATAATTTCTTTAAAGAGGAAAGTCATCGCTTTCAGGCATATCTTAGTGCACGACTACTATAAGGTGAATACCAGGATTGTATGGAATGCGATTGAAAACAAGCTGCCTGAAATGAAGCTGGAGATAGAGCAAATGCTGGAAGAAGAATGATGCCCGGGTAATTAT
Source organism: Phaeodactylibacter xiamenensis (assembly GCF_000759025.1). Lineage (GTDB taxonomy): Bacteria > Bacteroidota > Bacteroidia > Chitinophagales > Saprospiraceae > Phaeodactylibacter > Phaeodactylibacter xiamenensis. The sequence goes on from NZ_JPOS01000019.1 coordinate 111,898, forward strand.
TTGAATTGTAATACCCGGGCAACACGCTCAGCATTGACGTTAGGAAACCACCTCTACTCACTCCGCCGCCCAAATATGGCACCAATCTTCACCTCTACGCCCTGATCAGCCAGCAGCTTCACATTTTTTGCCCCTTCGCCGGTAGTGGTGAAGGTCGCCACGATGTGCATGGAAGCCGCCGGACGGATACGGTCGAACCGGTCTTCCGGATAGTCGATGAAGGTGACTTTTTCGGCAATATTGGTGGAAATGCCGTTGTCGTCAGCAGCGGCCCCCTCCATGATGAGCTGCTCGCCGGTGAAAAGTGAGTCCAGTACCACGCCCTGCTCATCCAGGAAGTAACCCTGAATGGAGACATTGAGCGGGAGCTCGTTTTGCGTCACCATCTTGAACTCGGCTTTGTACACTTCCTGCCCCAATTCTCCCAAAGAAAGGTCAATGGTGTCCTGCGATAGGAAGTCCACGGCACTGCCATACAGCGGCAGGTCCACCTCCACGTCTACCTGATAGGAGCTGCTATCGGTCAGGAACCCGCGGATGTTCCGGTTGCTGTCGGGGTGCGTAATGGCGTCCACATCGTAGTCGATCGCCAGTGGGCCTGCGCCCAGGATTTCGTCAATATTGGAATTGTCTTTGTTGAAAACGTAACGCTCCACGTAAGTCTCGCCCACTTCGTCGAGCCCGGGGTAAACGAAATCGATGCCGTTGTCAATGAGTTCACCCTCCAGTGGCAGGGTCTCACCCCGCACGGTGAAGACATTAAAAAGATTGACCCTGGAACGGGTGGGGATGCCAAAGGAGTTTTCTACCCGGAAAGTAACGGTAGGGTCGGCAAAGTAGATATCGCCCTTCACCCAGTCATCAAAAAAGTCGATGATAATGGTATCCCGGCCACCGGCTTGCACTTCGGTTCCAAAGTAGCCCTCCATGTAGGAAAAAGCCAGGTCGGAAAGGTTGATCCCCCCAAAGGCGATGGTGTCTTCCTGCCCGCCTTCCCGGATGAGCTCGTACTCCACGTAGATGGAGTCGGTGCCCTGAGCAGTGATGATTTCGGTGCCGGCCAGGTTGAAGGGGTTGAAAATGTTGGTATAAGGCGAAAGCGTGCCTTCTCCATCGTAGCCTGCTGCTGAGCCGGTGAGTTGCAAAGGCTCCCCGTCCTTGTACAAGTCTGGAAAGGTTAGGGTGACGGTGACGGGTTCCGGATGAGCATTTTGAAATGCCCAGACTAGTTGACCTTGTTTTATTTTCAGGCGGTCGAACTCTGCTCCTTCTGCCGTTTTAAGTGGCAGCCCAATTCGTTGAGCGAAGAGTGGAATGGGTTGCCCGTTCAGCGATTCATTGATTCGGGCAAAAAGGGTATCGCTGTTCTGGGCAATGATATCCCCCCGGTATTCAAAATGGATGACACCCTCCTCGTCGATGTAAAGGGCGGCAAGGTCGCCGGTGCTCTCCAGCGCATCCCGGATAGAAAGCCGGGAGTTGACAATGGGGAATGCATATTCGGCATCGTAGCGGGCACCATCAATGCTGGAGAGGTCTTCGAAGTCCTGACAGCCAGTAAAGAAAAAGGCCACGGCAAGCAGGGTGAAAAAGGTTGATTTTTGGGTCATACAAGCAATATGTTGGTACGAAACAAAGCAGAATTTTGCTCTGCCTGTCTATGAACAGGAAATGATGCTGATTTATTTTGTGGGTGTCTTTTCAGCAAGCGGGGATAGTGGTCGCTCAAAGTTAATCAAAGGCGTAGGTGTTGCGGTCGTTCAGGTACAAATGAGAATGTCTCCCGGCAATCAATTTGCTAAATAGGGGCGCGGGTGGGCTATCATTTGCAAATGCGGGGCTAATTTACGTATCTTCCGAGCAGTAACAAAATCGCATGGCATGCAGGAAAAGGAAGCCCCGGCGGCACTGTCTTCCATCGTTGGCCAGGCCCGGCAGTTTGTGCTGCGGCTGTACAGCCAAAAACAGGATGCCCGGCTATTGCTCCACAACTACAGCCTCGGGGCTGCCCTTTCTGAGGCAGTCGTGGAAATCGGTCAGGCCGAAAGCGCTTCGCCGGCAGTTATTGAATCTGCGGTGCTGGCCGCCTGGTTTCTGCCCACGGGCTGGTTGTTTGATGCGAATGCCCCGGCGAATTACAGCCCCAAGGTCGCCCAGCAGTTTTTTCAAAAAGCAGGCACAGCACCTGAGGTACAGCAATCCGTGGTGATGGCCATTCAGCAGGTACTGGCAGGGACTATGCCGGCCACTACCACGGGCAGGCTGCTGAGTGATGCCTACGCCTACGTGGTTTATCTGAGCGAAGGCGAGGATCGCCTGATCGCACTGCGCATTGAGCAGGAAATGCTATCCGGGCAGAACCACACGAAGATAACCTGGTCGAGAGAAGTACTGGAGCATCTCCTCCGCGTCAAGTGGCATACTCACCACGGACAGGCCCATCTACAGCCCCTTTTGGCGAAAGCCATACACGAACAGCGCGCAGAGGTGGAAAAGCGCATTGAAAAAGAAGAAGTGCAGCAGGGGCGCTTCACCAATCTCGAAAAGAAAGACCCGGTACGTGGCGCTCAGACTTTTTTCCGCACCAACTACCGCAACCATATCAACCTCAGCGCCATCGCTGATAACAAAGCCAACATCATGATCAGTGTGAATGCCATTCTGGTATCGGTGCTGATCACCTTTTTGTCTTACCGGAATATTGGGGAAAACTCCCCTCAGATCCTGCTGCCTGTAGTGGTCTTCCTGGTCACAGGCATGTCCTCCCTGATTTTCGCGGTGCTTTCTGCCCGCCCAAAAGTGACCCGTCTCAACCCTCAGCAGGCCGACCCGCAGACCGCTAAGCAAAACCTGGTCTTCTTTGGCAACTTCGTACAGCTTGACCTCGAGGATTACGAAACGGCCATGGATGAGCTATTCCAGGATGGTGAATTACTCTATGGGAACATGGTGCGCGATCTTTACTTCCTGGGCAAAGTACTGGACAAAAAGTACCGCTATCTCTCGATTTCCTATACTGTGTTTATGGTTGGCTTTATTGCTACGGTGGTCAGCTTTTTGGTGATGTTGCTGGTTTAAACCTATTAGCCATTCTCAAAGCCATGCGGCCTCAATTTTTGGGTGTACCCGCAGTAAATAGCCGGATGGAGATCGCGAATGTTATAAGCTGATTTGTTAGCTATTAGCCGAGTCAGTGGCAAGATGGTTTAAAGTTTAAACTTTATCTTTGCGGTTCTGGACCGGCATAACAGGCAACAGCTCCGGTCATTTAGCTCACAAACAGGTCAGTCAGATGGATAAATTCGCGGTAGGAAGAAGAATAGGGATACTCATTTCCTGCACCCTATTTTGCTGGGGAGTAGTCGGTGCCCAAAGCAAGGTTGAGGTGAGGGGTACTGTATTGGAGAAAGCTACAAATCAGCCCATTGAGTTCGCTACCGTGATGCTTCAGGACCAACAAAGCAAAGCCGCACTGAGCGGGGCCACTACCGGTGCTGATGGTACCTTTCTGCTGTCGGCAGAGGCAACGGATTTCACCGTGAAGGTCAGCTTTATTGGCTACGCTGCCCGGGAGTTTGCAGACCTTACGGCACAGAACGGGCAGGTCGACCTGGGCAATATCTACCTCTCTGCCGAAGGGCAAACCCTGGATGAGGTACTGGTGCGTGCGGAGCGTTCCCAAACAGAATTCAAGCTCGACAAGCGTGTGTTTAATGTCGGCAAAGACCTCAGCAGTACGGGAGCGAGTGCGCTGGAAGTGCTGAATAACGTGCCCTCCGTGAATGTCAGTATAGAGGGGGAGGTTAGTTTGCGGGGCAGTGCCGGGGTGCAGATTCTTATCAATGGCAAGCCTTCGGTGCTCGCCAGTGAGCAGGGCAATGCGCTGGGTACGCTTACGGCCGAAATGATTGAAAGCATAGAGGTGATCACGAACCCATCGGCTAAGTATGAAGCGGAAGGTACCTCAGGTATCATTAATATCATTCTCAAAAAAGATGAACGCAAAGGCCTCAATGGTTCCGTAACAGTCAACACCGGTACCCCCCACAACCACAGCGTGGGGCTGAGCCTCAACCGCCGTACAGAGAAGTTCAACCTGTTTAGCCAATTGGGGGTGGGCTACCGGGAGCTGCCCAGAGACCGGGAGGTCATTAACCGGGATCTTGTGAGCGGGACAGAGGTGCGCAGCGAAGGGCGGGAATACCGCAATGAGCAGTTTTATAATGTCATCCTGGGTACAGACTATTACATCAACGACCTGAATGTGATTACCCTTTCCGGTAATTTTGCCTATGAAATTGAAGACCAGCCTTCCCGCACTGATTTCCGGTTCTTTGATGAAAACGGCTTATTGGCCAATGAGTGGTACCGGGAGGAAGTGACGGAAGCGACCAACCCCAAGTGGAACTACGAGCTGCAGTATAAAAAAGACTTTGAAGACAACGAAGACCATGTGCTGCTTTTCAGTGCTATGGGCAATTTTTTTGGTAAAGATCAGTCCTCCGAATTTACCAATACCTCCCTGCTTGACGGGGAAGCCTTTGGCGATCAGCTTACCCGGACTAATTTTCAGGAAGCCGAGTACACCTTCAAGCTGGACTACACCAGGCCATTTTCCGATAAGCTGACCCTGGAGACGGGCGCTATGTACGTGGTCAATGATGTAAGCAACGATTTTGCGGTGAGCAACCTGGAGGGTGTCGATTTTGTGGTGGATTCCAGCCTTACGAATATCTTTGAGTACAGTCAGGACGTACTGGGCGTGTACACCACCGGGGCTTACGAAGGCGAACAGTGGGGCATCAAGCTGGGCATGCGTGTGGAGCATACCGATCTGAAAACGCTGCTGGCCACCACTGGGGAGTCCAATAATCAGAATTTTGCCAATCTTTTCCCTTCCCTGCACACCTCTTACAAACTCAGTGACCGGGTGTCCGTTCAGGGGGGGTACTCCCGGCGGATTTTCCGGCCAAGGCTGTGGGATCTCAATCCTTTCTTCAATATCCGCAACAACTTCAGTGTACGTACCGGCAATCCTAATCTGCTGCCGGAGTACACCGATTCCTATGAGGTGTCGAGCATTTATCTTTTGGGGCCACTGTCCATGAACTTTAGCGTTTACTATCGGTATACCGAAGCGGTAGTCGAGCGGATCTCCGTCTTTGAGAACAACGTCAACATCACCATGCCCATGAACATCGGTACCAACCGAACCACCGGGCTGGAATTTAATGCCAAGTACAGCCCGAAGCCCTGGCTGACACTCAACGGTGACTTCAACTACAACTACTTCAACCGGCAGGGTGAGCTGGAAGCTACCTCTTTCGACTTTACGGGCGATCAGTGGTCGGGTAAGCTGACCACTAAGTTTAAACTGCCTGCTCAGATTGACTTTGAGGTGACGGGTCAGTACGAATCAAGGGTGCAAACGGTCCAAAGCCTGGTTTCCGAAAACTATTTCCTGGACCTGGGGCTGCGCAAAAAACTGATGAAGGGCAGGGGGGTGATCAACCTGAGCGTACGCGATGTCTTCGCCACACGGATTCGGGAAAGCGTGGTACAACAACCAACCTTTTTTCTGTATAGCTTTGGGCAGCGGGGGCGGTTCATTACCCTGGGCTTCAGCTACGGCTTTGGCAAAGGAGAGGCCATGGAGTTTTCTGGGCAGAAGCGGTTTTAGGGGGAAATGCCCGGTAAATATGAGAGATGCCTGCAGCAATGTGTGCTGGATTATTACCTGAAACTTCCTTATCTTACGAAGTATACTTCAAAATACTTGTATGGCTGAAACTGCTGTAGCAATACCGCGTACCCTAGAAGAACGGCTGCCCTATGGAGAAACCATGATTGTGGAAGCAAGCTGGGATACCTTTCTCGATTTATTGGAGGAAGGAAACTATCCAGTACAGTACGACGAGGGTCAAATTCTCTCTTTTATGGGTTATGGAACGGAAGACCATGAGGTGTTGGTAGGTGAAATTATCCGACTTCTGGGAAATCTTTTGAGATCAAAAAACTACCGTATCTCAGGGAGTAATCTTGCTATTTCACTACCAGGACCGGGAAAGCAATACTTTAATGCTGATTGCGCTGTTTTAAAGAGGAAATCAGAATATATTCCACTCCGGGGCGAAATGAAAGCCACCACTAATCCGGTTATCCTGGTGGAAGTGCTATCCAAAACCACTCGAAACTTTGACCTTGGGCAAAAATTCCAGCGTTACAAAACCATACCTTCCCTTCAACAGGTGCTTTATATTGATAGCCAGTCGCCATCGGTGATCAGCTACCGCCGGAAGGATCAGGAAGGCACCTGGCTGATCGAGGAATTTACCGGGCTGGAAGGAGAAGTACCGGTGCTGGAAGAAGGGACGTTCAGTTTGAAGGCGCTTTACGAACCGCTGGAGCTGTAAACCCCCACCATATACCGAACATCTAGCGTGCTGGCCTGTCTCAATCAGCAGGGCTCAACTGATCACTACACCAGGTAGCGGCAATAAAAAACAGCAGACTGATGTCACACCAAAACCACCATTCCGGCAGAAACCTCCAACTCGCCTTCTTCCTCAACTTGGGCTTTACCGTTCTGGAATTCTTCGGCGGTTTGTACGTCAATAGCGTAGCTATTATCTCCGATGCTATCCACGATTTGGGAGACAGCCTGTCGCTGGGGCTTTCATGGTACCTTGACCGTAAGTCGAAGCAGGGCGCGAACCGCGCTTTCTCTTTCGGGTATGCCCGGTTTTCGTTGCTTGGCGCGCTGATCAACTCCCTGGTGCTCATTGCGGGGTCCGTATTTGTCATCCGGGAAGCGGTGCAGCGCTTGTTTGAGCCCGAACTGTCCGATGCTACAGGGATGCTCGTCTTTGCCCTGATCGGCGTGGCGGTTAATGGTTATGCTGCCTGGAAACTCAGTAGCGGTAAATCAATGAATGAGCGTGTGGTATCCTGGCACTTACTGGAAGATGTGCTGGGCTGGGTAGCTGTTTTGATCGTCGCCATTATCCTGCAATTTTATCAAACGCCCTATCTGGACCCGGCATTATCATTGTTCATCACCGCCTATATTCTTTGGAATGTCATCCGCCGTCTGCGTGAGACCCTAATGTTGTTTTTGCAAGGCGCGCCCAAAGACGTCAACCTGCAGTCGCTTCAGGATAAACTGTTGTCCATCCCTAATGTCGCTTCCCTGCATCATACCCATATCTGGTCGCTCGACGGGGAGCGGCACGTATTTACCACCCACGTCAAACTGGAGGAAATCCAGGGGCTGGCCACGCTGCTCCATATCAAGCAGCAGATGAAAGCGGCTTTGAAACCCTACGGCTTTGCACACTACACCATTGAAGTGGAGCTGAGTGCGGAGGATTGCGGGCTGGGAGAGCATTAGGATGGTTTTCCGAAGAAGTGTTTCCGAAGAAGTTGAAAAGTTTGACTTTTTGCATTGAACTCGTGCAAAAAGTCAAACTTTATGTATAGGGGGGTGCTGTACAAAGCATTGGAAGACCATCTGGACCGCAAACTTATCACGGTGGTCACTGGCATGCGTCGGGTGGGCAAAACCACAGCTGTAAAGTACCTTTTAGAAAAAGTAGCTCATGACAACAAAGCCTATATCGACTTTGAGAAGATAGAGCACCGGCATATATTCATGCAATCCAGCCACAAGGAAGTTCAGATTGAGTCGAAAAGTAATGCCGCCCTTTATACTATCCACGCACAAACAACCACCGCACACTCCGGTACAAACCAATCCCGATGTACCCCAATATCCCGGGCTTTTGCCGCTCCCGAAGGTTGATCGTAATCGTGGCGTAGGTATCCAAATGATCGATGCGGTTCATCTTGCCCTTGAGTAAGTCGATGGTTTCGTTGAGGCGTTCCAGTTCTTTTTCCACTTTTAGGATTTCATCCACGGTGGCGGCCTGGTCAAGGAGGTCGAGGTAACGGCCACGTGCCTGTTGGGCATTGTCCAGCCGGATTTGGTAATCAAGGTAGGCTTCGGTTACATCCTGCCCGCGTACGCTTTTGCGGTCGAGGCGGCCGAGTTGACTGATGTCATCAATAGCTGCATCAAGCAATTGACTTTCCACCCGGATGATGGACCGGTCGGTGCCGATTTCATTTACATACCCTCCGAAGCGTTTGGCGATCGCCTGAATGTACAAACTGGTGCTGTCTGGCGTTTCGACGGTCAGCGTCAGGTAGGCATCATACAGGATTTTGCGGTCGTCTTCCTGCTGAGGGCGGGCGATCATCGTATCACTCATCTGATATGCCGCCTTCTGAGACCCACAAGCAGTGCTCAGAACAAGGATGAAAAAAAGGGCGTGGCGCAAATAGAGCATGAAACAGTAGTTTGGTCTGCTTTAGTAACGCAAAAGCAGGAGCCAAGCGTGCCATAGCTGTAAAAATCCGACTTTTACTTCAACGCCCCCCAGAGCACCTCCACCGGGTGCAGGGCTTCCCGCTTGGTCCCGTCTTTGATTTGGTGACGACAGCTTGTGCCCGGGGCAGCGATGATATGCTCCCTGGAAGCTTCCCGCACTGCCGGGAAGAGCACCTGTTCCCCAACCGTCATACTCAGCTCGTAGTGTTCCTTCTCGTACCCAAAGGAACCGGCCATGCCACAGCATCCGGAAGGGATGGTCTCCACGGTGTAGTTGCGGGGCAGGTTGAGAATGAAGGCAGAAGGCTCAATGCCGGCCAGTGCTTTCTGGTGGCAATGCCCGTGGAGCATTACCTGCCGGGGCTCTGTAGTGAAAGCGTTATCGTTTAAACGGCCGGCTTCCACTTCCCGCATCAGGAACTCTTCCACCATCAGGGCATTTTGGCCCAGGGTCTTCGCGGTCTCTTGCAATTCTTTACCAACCAGCTTCGGGTACTCATCCCGGAAACTAAGGATGGCCGAAGGCTCTATGCCAATCAGCGGGGTTTGAGCACTAACTAGGTCTTTGAAGGCGCTGACGTTTTCTACAGCCAACTTTCGTGCCTCTTCCAGCAGCCCTTTAGACATGTGCGCCCGGCCGCTTTCACCATGTTTCACGCAGCGGACCTCGTACCCCAGCCGGCTGAGCAGCTCCACGGCTTTGATCCCAATGGACGTATCGTTGTAGTTGGTGAATTCGTCAATGAACAGGTAGACGGCACCGAGCGGCTGCCCCTGTGGCTTTAGTTTGTCCGCGTGTTTGCGGGTCCACCGGCGCAGGGAGATGTTGTGAACGGTGGGCAGGCTCCGGCCTGGTGCTACGCCGAGGACGCTTTTCGCCAGCCCGCTAAGCACCGGATTGGTCAGTGCAAAATTGCTCAGTGCCGGTATACGGATAGCCAGGCTGTTGATGCGGCCAATATTGGCAAAGGCGCGGGACCGCAGGGGCACCCCATTCGTTTTTTGATACTGGTATAAAAACTCCGACTTCAGGGTCGTCATATCCACATTGGAAGGGCACTCTGCTGTACAGCCTTTGCAAGCCAGGCAGAGGTCCATGGCCTGATAGATTTCCGGGTGGTCGAAGGGGTTCTCATGGACGTTCATGGTAAGGAACTCCCGCAGGATGTTGGCCCGGCCCCGGGTGGTGTCCTTCTCGTCGCGGGTAGCCCGGTAGCTGGGGCACATGGTGCCGCCGGAGAAGTTCAGCTTACGGCAATCGCCGGAGCCATTGCAGCGCTCTGCCGCCCGGAGGATGCCGCCCGCTTCTGAAAAGTCGTATACGGTATCATGAACGGGCGTAGGCTGCTCTGCTTCATAGCGCAGACTGCTTTTCATCGGCGGGGCATCCACGATCTTACCAGGGTTGAAAATGCCCTTGGGGTCCCAGGCCTGTTTGATCTGACGCAGGTACTCATAGTTGTACTCGCCGATCATGAGGGGGATAAACTCTGCGCGTACCCGTCCATCACCATGCTCACCGCTCAGGGAGCCCTGGTATTTTTTGACCAGTTCGGCTACTGCTTTGGTGATCTCGTAGAAGAGGCGCTGTCCCTCTGCCGTTTTCAGATCGAGAATGGGGCGGAGGTGGAGCTCGCCCGCACCAGCATGAGCGTAGTACACCGCCTGCTGCCCGAAGTTGGCCATGAGTTGGTCGAAGTCTTTGATGTAGGCAGGCAGATCCTTGATATCTACCGCAGTATCCTCAATGCAGGCCACAGGCTTGGCGTCTCCGGGGATGTTGGCCAAAAGCCCAAGCCCTGCTTTGCGCAAATCCCAGGCCTGTTTGGTTTTGGGAGCTTCCACAATGGGATAGGCATAACCCAGCCCGGCATCCTCCAGCGCTGCAATCATTGCCTTGCCCTGATCACGAGCTTCCCCGAAGGTATCGCCACGGAATTCCACCATGAGGATGCCCTCGGGGTCGCCTTCTACGAAGAAGCGGTTTTTCTTTTGTTCGATGTTTTGCTTGGTCAGATCAAGGATGATCTTGTCCATGAGCTCGCAGGCGGAAGGTTGGAATGACATCGCTATAAGGACGGCTTCCAGTGATTCCGGTATGCTGTTGAAGTGGGCGCAAACCACGATTTCCTTTGGCTTGGGCAGCGGGTCTACATGTATCTTGATGGCGGTGGTGAACGCCAGGGTGCCTTCGGAGCCGCACAGCAACTCACAAAAGTTGAAGGGCCGTCCCGCTTTGTCAAAGGGCTGTTGTTCGATGAGCAGGTCTATGGCGTATCCGGTATTGCGGCGCTCAATGCTCGCCTTGGGGAAAGCTTCCCGGATGGCGGACTGCCGTTCAGGGACAGAAAGGGTCTGATTCAGATGGCGGTAGATGTTGCCCTCCAGGCCTTCTGCCTCTAGTTTTTGGCGAAAGCCTGCCTCGTCCAGCCCATGAAACACAGCCGTACTACCGTCACTAAGCACTACTTCGAGTTCCTGCACATGATCGCGGGTAGAGCCATAGACAATTGAGGTTGTCCCGCAGCTGTTATTGCCCACCATACCCCCGATCATCGCCCGGTTAGCCGTAGAGGTATTGGGTCCGAAGAAGAAGCCGTATTCCTTCAGTACGTGGTTGAGCTCGTCGCGGATGACGCCCGGCTCCACGCGCACCCAGCCTTCCTCCGCGTTGATTTCCAGAATGCGGTTCATGTACTTGGATACATCCACTACGATGCCATCGCCCACGCACTGTCCGGCCAGAGAGGTGCCAGCTGCTCTGGGGATGAGCGAGGTGCCGTTCTCATTGGCAAAAGTGACGAGTTTGCGGATATCCTCAGCGTGCATAGGCAGTGCGACAGCCAGCGGGAGCTCCCTGTACACTGAGGCATCCGTGGCGTAGAGGTGCCGCATCATCTTATCGTAGTACAATTCGCCATCTAGCTGGGCTTGCAGTTGCTGCAGTTGCGCATTCATAGTCGGTGCCAATTTGTGTAGACAACAGTATTATAATCCAAATGGATAATGCTGTAATGTCAGATTCGGGTTGAAATTAGCAACTTTTTCCGAAGCCCAACCAGCCCGGTTACCAAATACCGGGTATTAACCGGCTTGATTGCTTCTGGTAGTCCAGATAGCGCTGTCCGAACTTACTGACCAGCGCTGTTTCTTCGGCAGTAATCCGAACATAATAAGCATACAGCATACAGGCGGTGGCGATCAGCAGCCCAAACCAGGACTCCAGTACAACAGCGCCGCCTGCAGCAGTCAATAATGCTCCCGTGTAGCTCGGGTGGCGGATGTAACGGAAGGGCCCATGCTGAATTAGTTGGTGCGTTTCCTGAATCTGTACGGTGGCAGTGAAAAAGCGCCCCAGGGTTTGTATGGCCCAAATGCGCAGCCCGGTACCTGCTATGACGATGAGGCCTCCGGTAATTGTCCGGTGCAAGTGCGCGCGGTCCGGGTGGAAATACCCCCATTCCGCAACTGGAATAGCGATCGCTAAGACAGAGAGGGCCAGGATAAACAGTACGCTGTTATTATCGGCGGAACGGTCGCGTTCGGCTTCCTTCGCTTCAAAGCCAGGTTGGGTAAGGAATACGGTGACGGCGGCAAGCATCAGAAATAATATTCTGTAGTCCAGCAGCAATGACGGGCGTAATGCCAGCGGGAGGAAGTAAGCTAAGAGTAAAAAAAGGACGGTGTTTTTGATCTTTCCCATGATTGAAAATTTTAGAAGGTTTAGGCAACAAGACGTTCTTTAGAGGCCGGTACAGACGCATACCAGGCTTTGGTTTCAGGGTGCAACAGCAGGCCGTCGTGCCGCTGCTGAGCCAGTCCCATATCCCGAATTTTTGATTGGAGTGCAGACCGGATGTCAGAAATTTGCATGCTGAGGATGCTGGCGGCTAAGCCATTGTAGTCATTCTGGCTGCCATCCACAATTTGCCTGAAGCCATACCTCCGATAGAGGGCGGCATGGCGGGGGTGGCAGGCCAGCATGATGCCGCTGTAGCGGTGATGGTACAGCATACGGGCAATGGCGGCTTCGACAAAGAACTTTGTATAGCCGCCCGAACGAGCCTCGGGGGCGAAAACAAAACGACTGGCCTCTACTATGCCGTTGCGCTCCGGCCGTAGCAGGTTCATGTGTTCACTAATGGTGGATTTTTCCGGACAGTTGCTGAGCAATGGAAGGCCAGGGCCTTCTTCAGGAAGCGGGCACGCTATATCGTAATGGCTGGCTATGGCTTCTATGCGGTCTGAAAATGGACCTGCATGTTCCTGCACCAGCCTGAGGTAGCCAATAGGTTGAGCATTGAAATGCCCTTCCTGAAAGAGCCCGATATGATGAGCGTAATGATCATAAACATCTAGCTCGAAACCGTGTTGATTATCGGTGACGAGGCTGGCGCACTGACTTTCCAGATAGCCCTGGTAACGCAACCGGAATAAGGATTCCAATTCTTTAACGTTACGTGCAGGCCGGAAGGCCAGTCGTTGGGGGGTAATACTCATGGCTAAGAATTTTTTAAAATTCAAGAAAGAGTAAGTAAGCTGTAGAACTCTTAACCATGTGAAGGGTAGGCTAAAGGCTACCCGAATATGTTTTGTGTTTTATTGCCTGCAATCAGAAATCCCGCTTTGCGTCAATTGTATGGTATGCTTAATGACTTGCTGTTTCCACTTCGCTTCGCCCCGTAATTTGCATACAAAAGCAAAATACTGGCATTAGAGAAGGAGCCCCTTTGCCCCTGGTTTTTTGTACAGGCGTCACCTTCGTTTACGACAGGTGTTGCCTTGCGAGTTGGAAAACTGGCTACGCCATAATTTCACAAACCATAAGTTGTTGGGCTGTAATTGCGCGTTCTATTCGTTTGGGAAGATAGTTAGTTAGTGTGGGGCTTAGATAGACAAGCTCTTTGAAAAGCAAAAAAGTAACAAAAGTTGACAGGCATAAATTTGCCTGAAAATGATTTTTGTTTGTTTAGGGAGTAAAAGTAGCTTCATTTACAATAAAAGTCAAAAACATCGAATGATTTATTCGGGTTATTTACAAAATTAAAATACTGGGTGTGACATCACTCCGGTTTATTACGGATCAAAAACAAGCATGGAGATCAAATTTGTACCTAGGGGGGAAATCGACAAAGTGAAGTGGAACAGCTGCGTTCATTATGCGACCAACGGCAATATTTTCGGGTATATGTGGTACCTGGATCATATTGCTAAAGACTGGGACGCTCTGGTGGAGGGTGATTATGAATCGGTCTTTCCTTTGGTTTGGCGGCTCGGGCGTATTTCCGGAAAGGAATTGCATCAGCCCGCGCTGATACGGGAACTTGGTATCTATTCTATCCATGTTTTGTCAAAACCCCGGGTTGAGCGTTTTCTGGCAGCTATTCCTGAACAGTATCAGCACATCTCTATTTATCTCAATGAGCAAAACCCTATACCTGATGGGAGTAGGTTCAAAGTAGAAAAGCAGACCAACTATCAGTTATTCCTGAACCGTGCTTATGAAGAAATCACCGATGGCTACAGCCGGCCGCTCATGGAAAAGTTGCAGCTGGCAGAAGACGCCGGGCTGGTGCTGACCTCAAGTATGAAACCTGAACAGATTGCCGGTTTTTATAAAAAGTACCGCCCCCGCCGTCAACAATCGGAAGAGGTATTTCACGGTATGCAGCGGGTTATGTACAACGCTTTGCACCGGGGGTGGGGGTTTGCCTCTTCTGTACTCGACACGGACGCGAATCCACTGGCTGTTAATTTTTTTCTATACAGCCATGGTAAAGTCATAAGCTTCATGCCGGTGGTGTCTCCCGAAGGTAAAGCAGTGGGCGCGCTGCCGCATTTGTTTAATGGTCTGGTGCGGCAACACGCCGGTCGGCCAGTCATTTTGGACTTTAATGTCAGCGGTAATAATCAGATGGCAATTGACTTCGGAGCAAAGACGAATCCCTTTTTCAAAATCCAACTCAATAAGCGCAGGTTCATCTGGTTTTAAAAGGAAGCAGGCGTGCCTGCTTCCGGAAACTGTGCATATTTTCTCCGATAGAAAAAGGAAATTAAGTAAATTCAGGGGATAAAGCAGGATGCTTATCATGTAGAAAAAATGTAAGCTTGCCCCGGCAAAGAGGCTGTTTTAATCCTTTTTTACATTTTCTTCGTTTATCAGTAGCTACTTTAAGCAGATAAAACACTGTTATTATTGAGTCAGGTAATCCGAACGGCTATTATTGATGATCAGGAGTTGCTGCTACAGCAAATGAAAATGCTGTTGGAATTGTCTGCTCACGGCATCCGATGTACGTTGCTGTCTACATCGGTGGAAGGCTTTTTTGATCAGTTGTTTGAAGAACAACTTGAGCTGGACATTATTCTTCTGGACCTCGATCTCCGTGGCGAGAAGAGCATTGTTCACTTGCCAAAGATCAAACGGCTGACGAAAGATGCTAAAGTTATCATGGTTACGGGGCACGATAACCCTAAGCTGTTGGCTAAAGCTGTGGAAGCCGGAGCGGATGGTTATTTTGTGAAGCGTACTGACCCTCAGCCAGACTTAGCGGAGGTGGTAAAACTTACCTATGCGGGGGGAGCCTTTCTGGAGCCGAGCATTTCTGCCAATCTGCTTAAAGCCTTTCAAAACCGTAAACTTCCACACCATCAGGTTAATATTGGCGAATTATCCAAAAACCTGAACATCATCCTGGTCAAGCGGGAAATCGAAGTCTTGGACGGGTTGTTGCAAGAGAAAAGCTATCAGGAAATCGCTGACGATAACCATATTTCCATAAATACCGTCCGTCACTACGTTAAAGGCCTCTATCAAAAGATCGGGGTAAGCAGCCGGCGGGAACTCATCGAGAAAGTAGTCAATTCTTAGTTTTCCTCTTCATACAACGGAAGGGTGACGATGACTGTAGTCCCCTGCCCGGTTTTGCTTTCAAAGGCGAGCTCGCCCGATTGCAGCCCAATCAGCTCTTTGGTGATATTCAGCCCCAGGCCAGTGCCGACTTCCCCGGATGTGCCCACCCGGCTTTCCTGCAGCGTACTTGAAAATACCCGGTTTATGATTTCCTGTTCCATGCCTATACCAGAGTCTTTTACTTCGAGGCAGGCACGTTGGTCCCGCGTGAAGCAACTTACCCGGATGCTGCCGCTCTGATCTGTAAATTTAAGAGCATTGCGGAGGAGGTTTTGCAGGCAAATATTCATGGCATTGAAATCGGCCAGAGCGGTGGGGTCGCCAGAAATATCCAGTGAAAGCTCAATGCCTTTGCGCTCTGCTACGGGTTGTTGTTCCCGGATTAAGCGTTCGAGGAGTGGCCTCAGGCGGACTTTATCTCTCTGGATGACCATCTTGCCACTTTGTAGGGTAGCCCAGCGCGTGAGATTCTCGATAGCACCTTCCATGCGGAGTGCAGCATGGTGTATATTTCGGCTGAGCGCCTCTGCACTATCGTAGTCTTCAACCCTAATGGTCTGCAAAATTTGCCGGGTTGCGCTGCCAATAAAAAACAGGTTGCCTTTGATTTCATGTCCGATGATGGACATTACCTTGTCCTTCCCTTTATTCAATTGCTCGAGCTCTGTGTTTTGCCTCAGAATGGTCTGCCGGTCCTGATTGATGGTTTGGGTCCGGCGTTCTACTTCCTGGCGCAGCCGTTTTTCTGAGTGCCTCAGCTGCCTTAACCTAAATCTGAATACAAGGAAGCCAATCCCTGTGGTACCGAGCGCAATCAGGAGCCAGAAATACCATTTTTCGTAATAGGGTTTCCGTACAAGCAGCGGAATGCGCAGCTCTTCAGAGTTATGGGCATAGGTGTTGGTCCGGCCCCGTATGCGCAGCTGATATTCGCCGTATGGCAGGCCGCTAATGACCAGCTCGTTACTGCTCATGGGAATCCAGTTGTCATGCTGCCCATCGATGCGGTAATCATACTGATGGTCCTCAAGCGGGAGGTAGGAAGCCACATGCACTTTTAGGTGGCAGGCCATATTGGTCAGGGGGGAAAGCTCAATTCGGTGGCTTTGAGACCAGGTTGCTGTCCGGTCCACGAGCAGACCGGTCTTCTTGTCGGGCACACCGAAGTAGACCACATTAAGGGAGGCATTTCGATCCAGGTCAACCAGAATACTGTCCGGGTGGAATACCACAGCCCCCGCTACACCTCCCAGAATGAGGCGCCCGTCCTCAAGTTGAAGATGGGAATTGTAGTTGAACTCATTGTCGGGCAATCCACTTTGGCGGGTGAAAGTGCCAAACTCGCCGGTAGAGGGCATAAGCCAGATCAGCCCGTCATTGGAGGGCACCCAAAGGCGGCCGGAGCGGTCAGGGTATACCGCATGGTGGACATCATTGGGCAGGCCCATGGTGTTGCGGTTGTATTTTTTTACCAATTGGCTGGAGGGCGTCCAGCGCCACAGGCCGCTGCCATTTGTCGCCATCCAGCAGGTATCCGGTGAGGACCAATACAGGTAATTCAGGGAAATGGTGGTATCGGCTTCAAAATGATGCACCACAGCCTGGGTTGCTGTATCTACACTGTAAAGGCCCTTGTCGGTTGCCAGCCACAGACGGTTGTCATGCTCCGTAATGTGCCGCACCGAGGACCTCCCCAGCGCTCCGGTTGTATTAATTTCGGTGTAAAACCGGTAATGATCCTCTCCCTTTTGATAGGCTGCAAGCCCGGCTGATGTCCCCAGCCAAATTTGTCCTGATGAGTTTTCAAATAAAGTATAGATGGTCAGGAATGACCGGCCCGGATCAGCCTTAGGAATGGTTTGGAAAACGTCTCCGCTACTGTTGCAGCGTTTAAGAACTGAAAGGTGGCTGCAGGTCAGTAGGGTATCCGGGCTCAGCTTGATGGCGTCCAGCCAAACCTCATCTTCGGCTTTCCGAATCCAGAAAATTTCTTCAGTGATAGGGTTGTAGCCTGCCAGACCGGAATAACTACTGAGCAGGACAGTATCTGCGCGATAAGAAAGAATAGCCCGCATACTGTTCAGCTCGTCGTCTTCTGTGAGCAGTTGCCGGAATGGCAGTTTGAAAACCTTAAGGGCCAGTATTTTGGAGTACATCGTAGCATAGGCCACCCCTGCCTGGTCAAAATAAAGCTCCTGGGGCAGGTTGTTGACGAGAAACCCTCTGGCTTCTTCCGGATAGGCCTTTTTGAATGAGAATGGCTGGCTCGCTGTTTTGTCGAATACCCGCCAGTCATCTGTGCTAACGATGTGCCAGATGCTCTCTTCTTCCTGCCATTTAATGCAAATAGCATTAGTGATGTCAACTTTCGTCTCCTTGTTAACAGTCAGGTGGGGCTGAATACCCTGCCCCGGCAGCAGTAATAGTTGCCGGATCGCTTGGCCGTTATAGATAATTTCGGGCCAAAAATATAAGGAATACACTTGAGGCCCGGCCTTGGAGATCCGCAAGGGAGATATCGGAACAGAGTAGGTAGCTGTTATTTTCCCATCCGGGCTGACTTGTGACAGGCGGCCACTGCTTCCTATCCAGTAGGAGCCATCTGTATTGGGATAGACCGTGTTGATCAGCTGTCCGGATAAGGGTGGCATAGGTATTTCGTGGAAGCCAGACTCGTCGTACCGGTAAACTTTTCCTTTAAGAGTGCAGAGATAAACAGGGGATCCGGGGCGGCCATCACTGCAGATATTGATGATGTCGCTGGTGGAAAAAGGCAGGCTATTCCGGTAGTACTCCTGAAAATCATGTTGCTTTCCATCCTGGCTGATGACCTTAAGGGCAAGTTCGCCACAAAAATCAACCTGCGCTCGCCTTGCAAGCTTATAGCTACCCGCCCAGATGACCCCATCTGGCGCTTCGAATAGCAGGTTGTTGAATCTGGAAACAACCGGTGGCTGTTCATCTAAGAATGCACTGATTCTGTAGCCATCGTAGCCATTGAGCTGCTTTTCGGTGTAAATCCAGAGCCTTCCGTCGGAACTGATCATGCTGGTGTGAGGGTTGTGCCCTTCTATGCCATCGCGGTAACTTATGCTCCCCATTGCACTTTGGAAGCCTTGCCCCGGACCTGTTTTTACCAACAGGAGTAGTATTGCTGCCAGGTAGATTTTGACCCGGTACGCCGTTTGCCTGCTGAACGTGTCTGGTAACAACTCCCGCATGAGTGAATATTAGAGGTTTTTGCCAGGCCAAAACTTCCCCGGAAGATCAATTAAGCTATACATCGCGATCTGGGCATTTCCATAGGAAGGCACCCAGCCTTTACAGCAAAAAACGGAACCTCATTTTTATACCTTAGCCCGTTTCTTTATGGCCTGTACAGGATAAAGATAGGCGTTCTAAAGCAATCTGTTCACAGTTTGCTTTGATAACGAAAGAATAGGAAGGCTCCCCCGCCTGTGAGGAGCAATAGCATTGCCGGCAGGTAAGACTTGAGCGTTGCCAGTCCATGAAGCAGCGGTTCTGAAAAAAAGAACCCCAGGTTGCCCACAATTAGCACCCAAAGCAGTGTACTGATGAAGCTGAAAAGCGCAAAGCGGATAACTGGAACTTTAGCTACACCGAAAAGCGTAGGCAAGACAATCCGAAAGCCATACATGAACCGGTAAACCAGCAATAACAGTGTAGAACGCTGTTCAACCGCAGTTGCCATCTGATTGAAGCGAGGCTGCAGCTTAGGGCGCCGGTCAATAGCGGTCTGCCCCCCCTTGCGGCCAGCCAGATAGAGCGACCAGTCTACAGCTTGAGCACCCAGGAATACAGCCAGTAATACATAATAGAAGTTGAGGTAGCCCAGCCGGGTGGCCTGTATAGCAGTCAGAAAAGCTACTTCTCCCTCAAGTACTGCACCCAGGAAAGCTCCAATATATCCGAGAGACGAGATCCATTCTGCCATGAGGTTGATTTTAAAAATGAACAAATTAGCTTCTCAACAGGCAAAGATGCAGGATTGGTTCCGGAAACACATCAACTCATCGTTAAAAAATGATAATCAGTTTGTTACCTCCGCCGGGTGGATGTCAAAACCGGCATCTTCAACCGCTTCAACCACCGCCGCTTCGTCAAAATCTGAGCCGCTGACCGAAAGGATTTTGTCCGGGTTGCTGGTGTCTACTTCCCAGTGGTCTATACCGGGGACATCGCCTAAAAAACCAGTGACGGCTTTCACGCAGTTGCCACAGTTAATATTGGTTTTGAATTTCTTCGTTGGCATGGTTGATTTACAGATTGGTATTGGCTTGAGAACGCCTGAGAAACCAAGATAGTTGAGGCGTATACCAACGGATTCAAGCTCCTTTTAGGCCGAGCTTCGGATCAGATAAATTTGTAATCAAACAAGGTATGCCTTATATTAATCTTTGAAATGTATGGCACCAGCGGAGGTTGAGGAAAAATAACCACATTGCCGGGCTGTTAACAACTATTTTATTCGGAAAGGACCGAGGAGCAAGGATGAGCAATCAACCAACAGAACAACATAGAGCGTTATTCGAACAGGCACAGCAGTATGAGGCAGGGTCTGATCCCTACAACGCAGTCAAACTTTACAAGTTGGTGGCCCGGGAAGCCCCCCAGTGGGAGCAGCCCTATTTACGGCTGGGACAACTGTACAAGTACCGCAGAGAATGGAAGCCCACGTTGTACTACAACAAAAGAGCTGTTACTCTTGATGTGTCCAACCGGCAGGCATGGTGGGACGTTGGACTGGCTGCAACGGCCATCGGAAAATTAAAACAGGCACGCAGGGTCTGGGATAAATTTGGCTGGAGCCCTCAGAAGCAATATTCCCTGAAGCCGGTTTCTGTGAGGCTTCAATTCCAAAATCAGTTTGAGGTGATGTGGGCCCAAAGGGTCAGCCCTTGCCTTGGATATATCCGCTCCATCCCTCAGCCTGCATCCGGGCGCCGTTACGGAGACCTGGTGCTGATCGATAATGTAGTACGCGGTTACCACAGCAGCGGCATGTACCGATTGCCTATATATGATGAGCTGGGGCTGAAGAAATGCGGGCATTACGGAGCTTATTCCTGTACTTTGCTTAGTGCTGGGGAGGACGATATCAAGCTACTTCAGCAACTGTGCCTGGAGCAGAACCTTGGCTTTGAAGTTTGGGGCAACGCAGCTCAGGCCGCTACCGTTCGGGATTCCGGGGGCAAGCCGGAGTACTACGCTTTTAACTGGGATACGGCCCCGGAATTATTAGTCGCTATTGCTGCCCGGCAGGAAGCGGAGGTACTCAGCGTGCTGAAAAACTGGGAAGTCATTTCGCTCAAAAGCTTCACAGGCTTCAGAGCACATCAAATCCTTTAACTTATTTCCAATTAATTATTAAATCTATGACGGAATCACAGCGCAATCGTATCAATGCGGTCATTGAGGAAGGCTACCACTTTGACCTTAGCGGTTATATCAGCCGGGGCTTTACGCTCTTCCAGAAAAGTGCGGGCAACTTTATCGGCTTTGCCTTTCTGGCAGGCATGATCATTGTTGTTGCCAGCCTTGTCCCCTTTATAGGGTCCCTGCTTTCTAATCTGGTTCTTACACCTGCCCTTTTGGTAGGAGGCTACCTTGCTGCCCACAAGCTCCATCGGGATGAACCACTGGAATTTGGCATTTTTTTCAAGGGGTTCGATTATGTAGGGCAACTCGCACTAGCCGCTTTAGTGACGAACCTGATCATTTTCGCTTCCTTCATCCCGATGCTTGTCGTTTGGTATCTGACGGGCACCTTTGAATGGGTATGGAATGCTATTGATAATCCCCTGGCTACCGTTGAACCCCCGGCTTTTCCCTTCTGGTCTTTCCTGTTGCTGGCGCCGGCTGTTTATTTTGGTATAGCTTATTCCTGGGCTTATCACTTTATTGTGTTTTACGGGATGGAGTTTTGGGATGCTATGGAAACCAGCCGGAAAGTCATTAGCAAAAAGTGGGGGCTGTTCTTTCTCTTTTTCCTGGTCCTCGGGCTGCTGGTCGGTCTGGGTTTTCTGGTGTTCTTTGTGGGCGTATTAGTGGCATTCCCTGTGCTGATGTGTGCCAATTATGCCGCATTCGCTGATGTTACGGAACTGCTTGCAGAAAAGGAAGATGACCTGGTAGAGCACCTGATTGATTAGTTCTTGACAGGGATGTTTTCCTGAGCGAGCCAGTCTGTGATAGGGCGCTGCTGAATAGCCGCGGCCATCATGCCCGGGAACTGTTCTGGCGTGCAGGCGAAGCAGGGTATATTGAGCACGGCTAACTGCGCCGCGATATCCTTGCTGTAGGCAGGGGCGCCCTTGTCATTCAGGGCAAGCAATGCAATAAACTGAGTGCCGGCTGCCTTGATTTGGGCTGCATGGGCAAGGAGCTTTTCCGGGCGCCCCCCCTCGTACAGATCGCTAATAAGCACAAGTATGGTATCGTTGGGGCGGCGGATAAGCGGGCGGGCGTAGGCTACGGCTTTGGCAATGTCGGTGCCACCGCCCAGTTGAGTGGCGAACAGCAAATCCACCGGGTCCTGCAGGTGCTCAGAAAGGTCTGCAACCGAGGTGTCGAAGGCAATAAAACGGGTTTGAAGGGCCGATACAGAAGCCATAATACAGCTCAGGATACTTGCGTAAACCACAGAAGCAGCCATAGAGCCACTTTGGTCAGCCAGGATAAAAACATCCTTCAGCCGTGACCGCTTTCGTCCATACCCGTGCAGCTGCTCAGGGATAATCGTTTTATAGTCCGGCTGATAATGTTTCAGGTTGGTGCGGATCGTGCGGTGCCAGTTGATTTCGTTGAGGCGGGGACGCCGGTTGGGGGTCGCCCGGTCAAGGCTGCCCCGGATGGCCCGCTTAAGTGGAAACTCCAGGCGTTTTTCCAGTTGTTGTACAATTTTTCTGATTACGATTCTTGCTGAAGCTCTGGTTTCATCAGTCATCTGCTTGTTCAGGCTCAGCAGAGTGCCAACGAGTTCCACATCAGGCTCAATCGCTTCGAGTAATTCCGGCTCCAGTAGCATGCGTTCCAGGCCCAGGCGCTGTAGAGCATCGCGCTGCATGAGTTGGACCACAGGAGTGGGGAAGTAACGGCGGATATCTCCCAGCCAGCGATTGACATTTGGGGCAGAGCTGCCGAGGCCGCCCTTACGGTCACTATCGTAAAGGGCTTCCAGAACTTTGTCCATGCCCTTCGCGTTCCCTGACAACGGGACGGAAACGGAAGGGTCTGACTGTTTTCCCAGAATAAGCCGCCAGCGTTCTGTTTTCTTTGCCTCGTCCAATTTTTAATTTTGAATTTTCAACTTTTATCTTTCTTTGCACGAAGATAGCAGATTGACCTGCCTTTTGCATATTTTCAAACGAATATGGCCTTTATAGATATCCTTATTCCGGTGGTGTTAGCGCTCACGATGTTTGGCGTTGGGACTTCTCTGGAGCTTTCAGACTTCAAAGAGATTGTAGCCCGGCCCAAACTGGTAGCGTTGGGATTGAGTTTGCAAATGCTGTTTCTGCCAGCTGTGGCTTTTCTGGTCTGTCTGTTGTTGCCCGTTAGCAATACCTGGAAATTGGGCATCATTATTTTGTCGCTTTGCCCAGGCGGGGCAACCTCTAATTTTATCTCCTATTTACTGGAGCTTAAGACCGCTCTTTCTATAAGCCTGACCGCGATCAACAGCCTGCTGATTTTGGTGACCATCCCGGTGGGGGTCAACCTCGGGGCAGAAGTGTTTATGCATACCTCAGCCTCGTTCAGTCTTTCGGTTACAGAGACGTCTTTAAATGTACTGCTGATCGTGCTTCTGCCCGTTTCACTGGGGCTTATATTCCACAGGCAGTTCCCGGTACTTGCAGAGCACTTTAAGCAGCCAGTGAAAGTGGTGACCACCCTTTTGCTGGCAGCTGTTTTTGCCATTAAATTCTTTGGAGGCGAAGAAAGCGGAGGGAGCCAAATCAGTTGGGCAGATATCGCTGTGCTCGCCCCGGTCATGCTTGGTTTCCACTTGTTTACGATGTTTATGAGCTACTGGACCGCCAATCGTATCGTGAAAGAAAGTGCTTATGATGCCATTACGATCGGTATTGAGGTGGGGTTGCAAAACACTACGCTGGCGCTGTTAGTGGCAACCGTGATGATTGGTGACGAACAGATGGCTGAACCCACCTTAGTGTACGCCATGTTTTCTTTCTTTACTACCCTTGGCTTTGGCTATCTGGCGAAGTGGTCTGCCGATAAGCACGCTGCATCATAAAAAAAGCCCTCTGAGCAACGTGGCTCGGAGGGCTACAATTCTCCCAACACATTTAAATCTTTATCTCTTGTTTTGAACAAGATGTCGGTAAAGAAACGAAGAATTGGGTTGTTCTAAAATGTGAAAAATATGTAATGGCAGCCTTGTTCCGTAGTCCGGGCAAGATATCTCAAAAGGGGATTTTTTCCCATTTTGAATAATTAGTCTCAAATTGGGATAACCTGGAGCGAGGGTTTGGAATTAAATAATTGTATTACAGGTGTTTGTGTCTTTTGGCATAGCTTATGCTGTAGTTCAAACCGGTAATGAGAGCGAATCTGTCTGAAAATCAGGCAACGTTCATTTAAGTTATGTTGGAGGAAGCTTCGCAATTATAATGGGGAATCACAACAGAGGCTTCCTCCCCATAACGCTCTCCAAACTGTTGATTATTACGCTGCAAAAGTGCTGCGATCAAGATAAATGGGTTTTTAGGTGTATTTGTAGCTAGCCGCCAGGTACTGATTTCATTCATAAGAGAGCGAATATTAACTCGAGGGTTAAAAAGTTTTAATTGAGAATCAGAAATGGTGGCTAGCTTTTTTTATGCCTGCAACTTTGAAAGTTTTTCTCTGAGCAGCGGTATAGCCTTTTCCGTATCTGTCACAAGTTGATTGATCTGCTGGTCTATTTGGTCTTTTGCCGGTGCTGTCTTGGCTATTTTTTCAATAGAGAGCGCAGTTTCCTGCTGCGCAGACATGCCAAGCATCATATAGTTAGGTTTTAACTGATGAGCCATTCTGTATACCGTATCCCAGTCTTCCTGTATCAGCCCTTTTGATAATTTGGCGATGTTTTCCGGTGCTTCCTGAATAAAGGTTTCAACGATCTCTTTGACGAAGTTTTCGTCTCCTCCGCTGAATTCATGCAGGTAAGTGAGGTCGACTTTGACAGGGGCCTGGCTATTATCATGCTCTGTATTCATAGCTAATTGCTTTTTGCTAGTTGAATGGCTCAGTTGTAAGCTGTTAAGGATAAGTTTTGATAGTGCAGCCGGAGAAAAGGGTTTGGTGATAAACTCGTTCATGCCAGCCTCGATAGCGCGCTGCTTTTCGTCCAGCAGGGCCGCTGCGGTTAGCCCGATAATGAGGGAGTGCTGATTGGGGTTGCCTTCTTCAGCCCTGATTTGAGCAGTAGCCTGGCAACCGTCAAGTTTGGGCATGTGAATGTCCATCAGGATGATGTCAAAGTGTTGTTGCCTGGTTTTTTCCAGAGCCTCTTCCCCATCATTCGCAATCATAAAGTGGCACCCCCAGTCTTTTAGGATATGGCTGGCCAGCTTTTGGTTCATAGGGTTGTCTTCCACAAGGAGTACCCAAAGAGAACGGAGCAGGCCCTGATGGACAGCCTGCCCAATCGGGGTTGCCTCCTGACCTTCGTCTGACTGTTCAGACATGGGCATCGATAGGTTAAAGATGAAAGCGGTACCTTTGCCTGGCTCGCTTTCTACCCAAATTTTGCCTCCCATGAGCTCAACAAGTTGTTTGACTATGGAGAGCCCCAGCCCGGTACCTCCGTACTTACGGGTAATATCCGAGTCTGCTTGCTTAAAGTTCTGAAAAATGAGCTCCAGCTTTTCTTTGGCGATACCTATACCGGTATCGAATACTGTAAACTGCAGGCTCATGTGCGTATCTGTGCGCTTTGTAAGCCGGGCTTTGATGCCAATGGTGCCCCGGCTGGTAAATTTAATGGCGTTGCCGAGCAGGTTGGTGAAAACCTGGCTCAGGCGGGTAGGGTCACCAATAAGCTGCCGGTCTATCTGCTCATCGAGGTCCAGATTGACGCTTACTGGTTTATTCTTCACCTTAAGTTGGAAGCTCTGCTTGAGGTTGTTCAGAATACGGCGAAGGCTGAAGGGGCTTGATTCGAGGCTGAGCTGGCTGGCTTTAATTTTGGAGAGGTCCGGTATATTGTCGATAAGGGACAGCAGGCTGTCTGCTGAAAATTTGAGCGAATCCAGGTAGTCCCGCTGCTCCGGGGTAGGCTGCGTATTGAGCAGTAAGTGCGTCATACCGATTACGGCATTCATAGGTGTCCGGATTTCATGGCTCATGTTAGCCAAAAACTGCCGTTCGGCCTGTATGGCTTTTTCTGCCCGGTTTTTTGCAGCTTGTAGCCGTTCTTCCAGTTGTTTGCGCTCTGTAATATCGTAATGTATACCGATGTAGCCCTTCAGTTGGCCCCGCCGGTCAAGGATAGGCGTACTGCTGACTATCGCCCAGATGGTGCTGCCGTCCTTGCGCATAAACTGTTGCTCATAGATAACAGCTTCTGAAGCTGCCCGTTCTGCCCGGTACAGTTCATCGCGGTAAATTTCCGGAGAGGCCACAAAGATATCTTCAGGTTTCCTGCCGGTAAGTTCGGACTCTTCATAGCCTAACATGGTGCAGAAACGGTCAAACGCTCGTGTGATGAGCCCTTGTTCATTCAACTCCAGCAGGCCCAGCTCCATATTTTCAAGGATGCCCCGGTAGCGCTCCTCACTTTCCTGAAGGCGGGTTTTAGCCGTTTCGCGGGCTGTGATGTCATGGCATTGCCACAATAAGCCAAGGTGCTCCGTTCCGGAATGGACAGGAATAGCATCGAAACAGAGAATTTGCCCATCGGGCATGGTAAACTTCTGATCCGTAGACAATACCCCCGCTTTGAGTGTCTGGCTGGTCCAGTTTTGGAAGGCTTCCGGCTCTGTATGTTGCAGAGCCACTTCCTGAAGCAGTATGGTGGCATCCACCCCTATCAGATCTTCCGGGGCATAAGGTATCTTAAATAACTCACAGAACACTCTGTTTACAAGCAAGGTCTTACGTTCGGTATCTTCAAAAAGTATGGCGGCCTGAAGGTTGGCCACAAGCGCACTAAGCTGTGTGTTGAGTTGGCTGAGCCGGTTTTCATATGCGTATTGACTGGTAATATCGCGTACAATGTGGCGCGATCCTGCCCGGTGGCCATTTATATCGCGTATGAGGGTGGAATTAAAAGTAACATACCTTTCCAGTTGGCCAGAGGTTAGGATGCGGCACCTGAAGTTGCGGTCGGACTCGAAGTCAAGTAACTTTTGCAAAAAATATTCAAACTTGTCCCGGTCGTCAGGGTGGATGAAATTGGTTAGCTTGTACCGGGAAGGCGCTGTGCCGCTCTGATCTGCCGCAATATCCAGTAAAGCCTGTGCCGACCGGTTGGTTTTTTCGATGTGGTCGGTCTTGTTGAGAATGACCAGTGAGTCAGACATGTTCTCGAACAGGTCACTGTACTGGGCAACGCTTTTTTCGAGCTGCCCCTGCACCTGACTGACTAATTGTTGCTGTTCCCTCAGGCGGGCATGGACCATGCAGGCATCCATGGAAATCCCGAACTTTACGATTAGTTTGGAAAGCTCCTGCATAGAATTTAATTCGAATGGCCGCTCTCTGTCAGCTTCGAAAATCTGCACAAAGCTGAAAACAGGTAATTGGAAGTACCCGTAGGCGCCTTTCCCCAGGTGGGCGCTGTATACGAAAGGCTCTTCCTCGGTTTTTTTGGACAACACTTTAGTGAAAAAGGGGCGGTCTTCTAGTGTTTTTGGGGTCGAATGGTCTTCTGATACGACTGCCGAAGTGTGATCGGCCTGCTCCGGGTAGGCAAATTCGAGTTGATAGGCACCAGAAGGGGAGCGCAGCCACAGCCCCGCAAAAGTAAGGCTGGTGGACTCAACGAGCTTACTCAGGAAAAATCTGGCATTCTCCTGAGCATGGAGTGATGTTCCTATCGCGAGCGAGAGCTCAAAGAAACGCTCCAGCTCGGTTCTTTCTATTTGGTGCATATCTGATGACCTGATTGCTCGATTGGCGGTTTATCCAGCCTGTTCGACCTCTTCTTTCTCTTCCTTTAGCATGCGATAAATCGTTGATTTACCAATATCGAGTTTTTCGGCGACCTTAATGACATCATTTTCATATTTTTTCAGAAAGTGATGAATGATCAACCGTTTGTATTCCTCCAGGGTTAACTCTTCAGTCAGGAAAGCATCTTCTTTCCGGATACTTCTAAACTGAATATCATCAGCAAGTATGCCTTCAGATTCATCTGCCATCACAGCGGCGAGCTCGATAACCGCGCGAAGTTCCCGTACATTTCCCGGGAAGCTGTATCCCAGTAGTTTATTCTTGGCTTCTTTGGTCAGTAAAAGGCTGCTCAGCCCATTTTGTTTGCTGAATTCCTTTAAAAAGGAATTGGCCAGCAGAAAGACATCGTTGCCGCGGTCTCTGAGCGGAGGCAACTCAATAGTCAGCCCCAGAAGACGGTAGTAGAGGTCCTCCCGGAACCGTCCGGCTTTGACTTCTTCGCCCAGGTCTTTATGAGTGGCAATAATGATCCGGGCATCAAAGGGGATCGGTTCTTCCCCTCCTACCCGTACGATCTCCCGCTCCTGAATAGCCCGGAGCAGCTTAGCTTGGAGGTTGAGGCCCACCTCGCCAATCTCATCCAGAAATAATGTGCCTTTATCCGAAAGTTCGAACTGTCCCTTTTTCCGTGTCACAGCACCGGTGAAGGCCCCTTTTTCGTAGCCAAAAAGTTCACTTTCCAAAAGGTCTCGGGGAATGGCTCCCATATTAACAGCCACAAAACTGCCGTCCCGGCGTGTTGAGTTGTAATGAATACTCTTGGCAACGACCTCCTTGCCCGTACCGGTTTCTCCGTGGATAGAAACGGTAATATTGGTCCGAACGGCTTTTTCCATCAACCGGAATACCCGCTGCATAGCTGGGCTCGCACCGATAACAGACTTGCTGAATTCGTACTTGGCTACTACCTCACGGCGCAACTGATCAACTTCCTCTTCAAGGTCGATCTTTTGCTTGATCTGTTTGATGTCATTTTCAAGCCGGGCCCGGAAATCCTCACTCTTCGTTATGTAGTCGTAGGCTCCTTCATTGCGGATGAGCTTGACCGCCGTTTCAACATCTTGTTGTCCAGACAAAATAACCACCGGTATATTCTGGTCATAATGCTTGATGCGTTCGAGTACTTCCTCGCCCGTCATATCAGGCAGAGAGTAGTCAAGAGAAATAAGGTGGGGGTTGAGGTTCAGTTTGTCCAGGCAAGCGGCACCCGTATCGAAGACGTGCACTTCATGATCAGGGTTGAGCTCCAGAAAGTACCGGAGCATGCGCATATATGTTGGGTCGTCTTCTACGACGAATATTCTAAAAGAGGTATCCATGGGCAAATCAGCAAACAGGTTGATGGGTAAGATATTGTTTATGGTGCAAAATTCCTAGCAATAGGTTAGAGAAAACCCCAAAGGTGCGTTTTTGGCACGGTTGTTGAATTATATTCCGTGCAGGGCATTTTACAGCCCTCTTCAGCGGTCTTCAGTCCCCCCCCTCCCAGACCGTCTTCATTGCCCGGAAGGGCCATTATTCATTAACCGATTGATAGCAAACCGGTCAACTGACCCGGTATTGCCTGTAAACCGTATTGTCAAAATCAATTAACCATGCACAACTTGTTTAACCTTCGAAAAAAGCAGTACCCCCCACAGCCTGCGCTTCTGATGAGCCTGTTACTGGCGATTATGCTATTCGCAATCAACCAGGCCCGGGCCACTGATCATGGTACGGAAGCTTACCAGATGCCTACTTGCTCGGCACCTGTACTGAACCCGGTACAGTACAATTGCAACGGGTCGGTGACAATAAGTTGGGCATCAGCTCCTGGTGCGAATACCTATTCTGCCGATATTATGAATCAGGGTAATCCTGTCCTTGATTTTGCGAATATGACGGATACCTTCTTTACGGTAGCTCCCGGCTCACTTACACCCGGCACGGATTACACCTTCGCAGTGACCTCAGAGTGCGATAACAGCACTGCGGCTTCCATTCAGGGCATTATTGAGGGTGGTGAGATTCAAAACCTGCTGCCGGTGTTGAGCGTTGCCGGCTCAGAAGGGACATCCTGCCCGGAGGCAACGGATGGTATGGCCATGCTCGTGGTCAATGATCAAAGCTGCGGTGCTGTTTACAGCATCACGGTTAATGGAGTGACGCAGAGTACAACGAGCAGTAACTTCGTTACTTTTAGTAACCTGGCCGTAGGAAGCTATACGGCGACGCTAACGTTAGTTGACCCAGGTACGTGCAACCTGAACAGCAGCTGTGTGGATGGCATAAGCGTAGATTTCTCTATTGCCTCTACAGATGACGAGATGCCATCGCTTGATATTACCTCCAATATCGGTATTACACCACCAGCTACCTCTACCTTCAACTTGCCGGAGGGCAATTGTGGCTTACAGTTCTTGTGGTTGATTACTACCAGCGATAACTGCAACAATGCTCAGGTGAGTGCTACCATTCAAACCTTTACCAATAATACAGCTGTATTTCCAGGGGGCAGTGTCAGCCTGATTAATACCGGCGATGCCTATGTGTTGGAGGGGTTCGCTGCCATTGGTACTAATATACTCACCATCACTTCGTCTGATCAGGATGGCAATCAGGTTACGGCTGAATTCGAAATCGAGATTGTAGACAACCGGCCTCCGGTCTTTCAGGGCCCTGACGGCCTGTTGGTACAGACCCCTTCCTGTGATAATGAAGTGCCCGTCAACTGGTCAGTCATCGCTATTGATGATTGCGATATAGATGCCGAAATCATTCAAACGCAGGGCCCTGCCTCTGGTTCTTATCTGAACCCTGGCACCTACACTGTCGGCTATGAAGCCTTTGATGATTATGGCAATACGGCTATCTACAGCTTTGATATTACAGTGGTACAGGGAGACAGCCCGGCGCCGATCGTGGACGTAAGCGGCAATACACAGTATACGGTAACAGCCTGTGAGACGGATGCATTTGTCATCTTCTCCGGTAATATTTTTGACTGCAACATCACGCCCGGCACTAACGTGCAGCCCGATATTGAAGTAACAGGTGCGTCTTTGAATGTAGGGTATACCAATGTGCAAAGCGGCTTTGCCTACTTTGAGCTTTCCGGGTTTCTGGACCCTGGGTTCTACGGTGTCAATGTATCTTATCAGGGCGTGGAAGTGAGCAACATCCTGCTGGAAGTTGTGCAGGAAGCAGATCTTCCGGCGGAGATTGCCTTACCCGGTAACTTCACCTACGCATTGCCTTACTGCCAGGATTCTCTTTGGATCAACATGCAGGTGCAGGTTACTGATGATTGCGATGAAGTCATCAGCAGCGATGATCTTACCACTACCCTCAACGGCAATCCCCTTGATTTTGATGCCGACCTTTCGGAGCAGGGGAATTTTGTCTACCCGATATTGCTGACGCCAGATTTAGACAGCGCAGAACTACTGGTTATTTATAACGATGGAGCGGGCAATACCACAGAGGCATTCACCCGGCTCAATGTAACCAACAAGCCAGATACGATTGCCCCCATCATCATTTATCCTAATCAAAACCTGCAACAGCATTTAAATGCCTGTGCAGAAAGCCTGACTGAAGTGTGTTTCCAGGTGAAGGCAGTGGATGACTGCTCTGATGAGGTCCCCCCCTTTATTCAGCTTATTGGCTCCGGAGGTTCTTTATTTCCAGTGACCAATACGGTAGGCGATACCTACTGTGCCAATATCAACCCGGGCCTTTACACCGTGAATATTATTGCTACCGATGAGTACGGCAATACACGGCAGGAGTCCTTCAGTATTGGAATTACACAAGACACTGCTCAGCTGGTTAATCTGGCGTGCAATGATCAGATCAACGTAGTTACAGACGCGCAGTGCCAGCGCCTGATTACGCCAGATATGCTGCTCGACGGCAACTTTGGCTGCCTCACGGATGCGGACTTTAGCATTAGCATCGACGACGTGGACCCTTCCAACGGGGGGATTCTCGATGGTCATGGCTTATTCTCTTATGAAATTGAACTCGCACCTGGTGTGGATGTTGGTAACGGCTTTATCCCCTGCTGGGGCTATGTTAAAGGCATTGATAACAAAGCGCCCGAACTTACTGCCCCTGCTGATACCGATGAGGCTGTCATTAGCACTAATGGATTTGTGCTGCAAGGGAGCCTGGCAAATACCATGCCTACGCTCAATGCGCCCACTTACATTTGCCTGGATGGCTTGAGCGGCAATAGTACCCGTTACTACAACCTGCAAACGGTGGAAGTGGACGCAACCGGGTTTTATACTTTCCTGGTGACTTCCGACTTTGCAGACGGGCTCGTAGCCATGGCGCTTTTTGAGGGGAGCTACAGTGCTTCTAACCCTTGTCACAATATTGTCGCGGAGGGCACAAATTTGCAAGGTACGACCGGCACGGGCATTCCTTATATTGCTTTAAATATACTGCTGACTGAAGGTACCACCTATACCCTGCTCACAAGTTCTCAGCAGCCGGCACAAACCGGTAACTACACCTATACTATCCTTGCTGACGGACCAGGTCAAGCCGGGCTTTTCGACACCACTTTCAACTCAGCGATGGTAGAAACCGTGACGTTCTCACCATTTGTCCTTGCTCCCGTGACGTACAATCAACCGTTGTTTTGTGAAGACCTGGACTCCCTGCTCAATAACCCGAACAGCCTTCAGTACACCGGTTCACCGGTTATTGAAGATAACTGCGGGGATGTGGCGCTTTCTTTCGAAGATACCTACAGCCATATTGGAGGCGACTGTGGCGTCACGGTGATTACCAGGACCTTCACTGCGACTGATGCAGCGGGTAACAGTTCTACTGCGGTGCAAACCATTACCCTGCAACGCCCTGATCCTGAAGTGGATGTCAACCTGCCAACCAACAACCTGCCTATTGATTGCCAGGCAACTTACGCGACACTGCCTAACGGCTACCCCTCGCCGACAGTCACAGGCTACCCTTATATCAATACTGTTTTTGGGGTGGTAGAGCTCAATTATGCCTTCTGCGATGTAGCAGCTACTTTTCAGGATGGGGCCCAGATTCCACTCTGTGCAGGCGCTTATAAGTTTGCCCGCACCTGGCAAATATTTGACTGGTGCGACATGAGCACGCTCTATACCTATCAGCAGTGGATCAAGGTCGGCGACTTTTCCGCACCTATCGTAACCGCACCGGATATCGACTACAACGGAGATGGCGAAATTGATATGCCGGTCTTCTCTAACAGCCCCTTCAGCTGTGAGGCCGCCTTTGAGGCGCCACTCCCCGTAGTGGAGGAGAACTGCTCCGACTATGAAGTGCATACCGCTATTGTGCGGGAAGATATCGACAGCACATTTAACAGCAACGGTCAATTGATCGGTACAGAAACAG
Organism: Phaeodactylibacter xiamenensis; assembly: GCF_000759025.1. Taxonomy (GTDB): domain Bacteria; phylum Bacteroidota; class Bacteroidia; order Chitinophagales; family Saprospiraceae; genus Phaeodactylibacter; species Phaeodactylibacter xiamenensis. Next base: position 144,780 of record NZ_JPOS01000019.1, read on the forward strand.
ATACCGTAGTGGTGCGAGTCATCGGGTGGAATGCTCCGAGCCGTGTAGTCTCTGGCATACCCATTGGAGACTATTTCTTCCGCTACATCGTAACGGATGGCTGTGGCAACAGCACAACGCGGTTCTTCCCTTTCGTAGTGGAAGACAATGTAGCGCCGACGGCAGTTTGTGATCAGAATACAGTCGTTTCCATTGGTGGGCAGGACTACGGCCGTGTCTACGCCGAAGATATCAACAATGGCTCATGGGACAACTGCGGTGTAGAGAACCTGGCAGTCCGCCGCAATGGCTACAACAATCAAACCGCCAGCTGTGGGAACGATTTTTCCAACTTTGGCCCCTACGTAGACTTCTTCTGCTGCGATGCCGGGCAGCCTGTCATGGTAGAATTACGGGTTGTGGATGTCAATGGCAACATCAATACCTGCATGGTGCAGGTGGTACCAGGGGAACTTGCTGTGCCTGACTGTATTGCTCCGGCTGATGTTACCGTTGATTGTACAGACCTGCCACTGGCTTTTGACGTAGAAAACCCTGTAGCGCTTGAGCAGCTGTTTGGCACGGCGACCGCCAACGATAACTGCGGTGCCATCACTACGGAACTGACACCAATTGTAAACATGAACTGCAATGCCGGCACCATTCTACGCCGTTTCACTGCCACAGATGGATTTGGTAACGTGAGCACCGGTGACTGCCAGCAGCTGATCACAGTAGAACAGGTGCACAATTATGAAATTCGCTTCCCGGCAGACAATGCCGCGGTTTGCGGGGCTACTCAGGCTGATACCGTTACTTATAGTGCTTTGGGTTGCGATATGCTTGCCGTTAGTTCAGAAGATGAAATTTTTGAACCTACCAACGGGGAGTGCTACAAAATCTACCGTACCTGGCGGGTAATGAACTGGTGCCAGTACGATGGCGTAAGCGATCCTTTCATCGTGAGCCGTGATCCGGACTGCGATACGGAGAATGGAGAGGAAGCCGTGTTTGTCCTTCACCGCCCGGATGGCTTTACCTACATCGACCGCGATAATGACGAAACGGAGCCTAACAATAATCCACTTGCCAGCGAAAACCTTTGCCAGGGCTTTGACGACTACTGGCAGCGGGCAGACTACGATGGCGGTTTCTACCAGTACACACAGATTATCTCTGTGTTTGACGAAGCTGCACCAACGATCAACTTTACACCGGCTTCTCCTTTCTGTAGCCTGGACAACGAGACCTGTGAAGGCCAGGTGGACTACACCTTCAGCGTCAGCGACGATTGCGTGATGGGTACGGCCAATAACGATATCCTGGAAGTACGTGTATTCCTGGATGCCGGAAACAATGGTTCTTTGGATATGGAGCTTACACTAACCGATATGGTAGTAGCCAACTTCCCGAGCTATGAAATCACCGGGTCCTTTCCAATCGGTAGCCACCGCTTTGAGGTGCAGGTAAGCGATGGTTGTGGCAATAGCACGGTACAGAGCCTGCCTTTTGAAGTGGTTGATTGTGCAACACCTACATTGTCTTGCCTGAACGGACTGGCAGTAGAGCTTGATGCCTACGACTCTGATGGTGATGGCGTGGCAGATAGCGGTATCGGTGATGTATGGGCAGATGACTTTGTGATCGGGGATCTTACAGACTGCTCCGGCGAAGTCACTTATTCTATCAACCGCCTGGGCGATCAGCCTAACATAGATAGCACCGGCATCTATTTCAGCTGTGCAGACACTGGTCTCGTTATGGTGGAAGTCTATGCATGGGATCCTGTTGGCAACAGCACAAGCTGTGAAACCTTCCTCTTTGTGCAGGATAATGCTAATTATTGCAGCGGTGCTCAGCCTACTGCTGCCGCAGCGGGCAGTATTGAAACACCGGCAGGCGCCCATGTGGAGGAAGTGGAAATTAACCTGAGCGGACAGAACGGCGGATGGCTGGTGACGGGTGCAGATGGTTCCTTTACCTTTGAAGGGCTCACACCGGGGCAGGACTACACTGTCACCCCGTCACGGGATGGCGATGACCTGAATGGCGTTTCCACCTTCGACCTCCTACTTATGAATAAGCATATTCTGGGTATTCAGCCCTTTAGTACGCCTTACCAGATTATTGCAGCAGACGTCAACAACTCGGGCAATGTGTCCACACTTGACATGATCGTACTGCGCAAGCTCATCTTGGGCGACGAAGTGGAACTGACCAACAACAGCAGCTGGCGGTTTGTAGAGGCAGATTACATCTTCCCCAATCCATCCAACCCCTGGGCAGAGCAGTTCCCCGAGGTGCTGAACATCAATGATATCCCTCAGGCAGGCATTGCTAATGCCAACTTCGTAGCAATTAAGATTGGGGATGTCAATGGCGATGCCCAGCCTAACAACCTGGTAGGTATTGATGAGCGAGACTTTGACGGGGTCTTCGTCCTCAACCTGGAAGACCGTCGATTGGAAGCCGGCGATGAGCACACCATCTATATCACATCCGAGGATATCCAGTCAGTAGGTGGTTACCAGGGTACGCTTTTCTTCGAAGAAGAGGCGGTAGAGCTTATGGATGTCATCCCGGGCCGTATGGACTCGAAGTATATCGGTACCTCCTTCACGAGCCACGGTATGGTTACCCTGAGCTGGAATAAGTCAGAAGATGAACTGGCCGACTATTTTGGGCCGAATGACGTCTTATTCTCCATCAAGCTGCGGGCAAAGTCAAACCTGATTCTCAGTGAAGTAATGCGGACAAATTCCCGGGTGACCATTGCGGAAGCCTACAGCGAGCGTGGTGACTTGTATGAGTTCGGGCTTGAGTTTTACGGCCGCATAAACGGAGCTAATGCCAATAACCGGTTTGAGCTGCACCAAAACTACCCTAACCCCTTCCGCGACGAAACCGTAATTGGCTTTGAATTGCCTGAGGCAGTACGCTATTTACTGACCATCAGTGATATAGCGGGGCGTGTGGTCAAGACGATCGAGCAGGATGGCCAAAAGGGGTACAATGCGGTCACGCTAAATAAAGCGGGCTTACCCGAAGGTATATTGCAGTACACCTTGCAGGCCGGAACGCATGTGGGAACAAAGCGCATGATGATATTGGCAGACTAAGGATTCGGGCCTGTGCCAAACGATAAATATAGTGTTTCATGATGATGCCGGGCGTACAGAATGTGCGCCTGGCTTTTTCATATGGTATACCGGACAAAAAAATGGGGATGCCCCGGAAGGCACCCCCCAAAATGGATTATTAAGGGTAAGCAAGTTTATGAATTCACCTGCTTATCGCAATTTTCATTAGATTTTATTAATGTAGGTTTTGTATAGACCATGGATTAGGATTTTTTGCCAGATCAAAGAGCACCCGGAACCTCGTAGCCTTAGCTACGAAGGTGAGGACGTGATGCAGAGCTGGCGAAAAAGGCAATTCAGGGGCATACAAAATTTACTTTAATAAAATCTATTAATACCGGTTATTGTTATCCCGGTCATTGTCCTTTCGGTAATCGTCGCGCCGTCCGCCACTGTAGTCATCGCGGTCCCGGCGGTCGCGCCCTCCACCGTAATCATCTCTGCGCCCGCCACCGTAGCCGCCGCGATCGCGCCCGCCGCCATAGTCATTTCTGCGGCCACCGCCGCCACCTCCACCGTAGCCACCACGGTCGCGTCCGCCACCGTAGTCATCTCTGCGCCCGCCGTAGCCACCCCGGCCACGGCCACCGCCGCCGCCGCCGAAACCGCCGCGTCCGCCACCACCACGTTTTTCGCGAGGCTCTGCTTTTTTCACTACAATTGTGTTGCCGTCCAGGTCAGACTCGTTAAGCGCTTCGATTGCACTCATAGCCTGCTCGTCATCTGGCATTTCTACAAAGCCAAAGCCCCGGGATTTACCGGTAAAGTGATCATTAATGACTTTGGCGGAGTCCACCTCTCCGTAAGCTTCAAAAGCAGTGCGCAGACCGTCACTGTCTGTATCAAAATTAAGCTTAGCAACAAAAATATTCATCACAAAAAAGTTGAAAAAGTGATTAGGAAAAGGTTGAAAATGAAAATCAGGGCTTACTACCCTCGTATACCGGGCGCACATATGGTGCGAAAAGCTTCTTATTGCATCAGTCTTGAGTTATTGGAGGCCTTTAAATATGGGCGGTCAACAGAAGGCTGGCTTAATAAGGCTGGTTGATGTTAGGTATAGCTGATTATACGGTAATTTTTTTTAAGCGGTCATAATGTGGTTAAATGTACATCGGTTATTACTATGGCTTTAATGAATCGGCTAAATGCTTTGTGCAACGTTTCCTCAATTACAGGGCGTACCAATCTTTCTATTGCGTTGTATAAAGACCCACTCAATATAGGATAATTTCGGAATAAAAATCAAGTCAGGTTTGAAATGAGCAGAAGAAAGCGCTGAAATTGGCGCACAGGGTACCTCCCGGAAAGAGGCTCCTGTCACGGGTGAAAGCCGGCAGTCTTAGGTTTTGAAGTGTGAGCGATCAGTTTCCAGGCACATGAGTAGTGGCAAACAATCGTTTGATGCTGTATTTGCCAACACCGTTTGCCCAGACCATGAGGAGCCCGCCCACGATGGCAATATTTTTCATAAACATGATAGATTCCAGCCGGCGTTCTGGTTCCGGGTCCAGCCAAAAAGCATGTACAATAAAGGTGACAGGGATCCAGTAACAAAGGAGCATGAACATCGCGAGGCCTGTCCGGTAGCCAATAAGCAGCAGGGTGCCGCCCAGCGTGAGCAAAACGATGGCGCCCAACAGTTGGAGGTCCTGATGCCATTCCAGGCCATAGGCCGTCATCTTCTGTTTGGTGGCTTCGTAGTAGAAAATGGAGTCGTAGGCCTCATATAAAAAAATAAAGGCCAATAGTCCTCTGCCCAGTAAATCCAGAATATCTTTCATCGGCTGTTATTTTTTAGCGGCCGCAAGGTAGGGTATTTTAGGGGATGAATGAGCTTACCGCAGTACAGGGACCAGGAATTTTTTTACAGCACGGGCTACATTCTGGCCATCCATTGCTGCAGAGATGATCCCGCCTGCGTAGCCTGCACCTTCACCGGCAGGGAAAAACCCCCTGACTTCGCTATGCATGTAAGTGTCGCGGTCCCGGGGGATTCTGATAGGCGAGCTTGTCCGGCTTTCTGTACCAATCACGTTCGCTTCTTCAGAGTAGTACCCTTTCATTTTCTGACCGAAAATCTGTACGGCTTGCCGCAATTTATCTGCAATGGAGGGTGGCAGCAATTCATGGAGTGGGGCAGCATAGAGCCCGGGTATATAGGAAGAGCCATTCAGATTACCGGACACTTTGCCCTTTACAAAATCAGTCAGGCGCTGTGCCGGGGCTTTTTGGCTGCCATCGCCGTGGTTGAAAAGGGCTTGCTCAACGCTTTGCTGGAAAGCCAGCCCGGCGAAAATACCGTGCTGCCGGAAAGGCGCGAGGTCTTCCAGTTCCACGGCGACTACCGTTCCCGAGTTGGCATAGGGGGAGTCCCGTTTGGACATAGACATCCCATTGACGACGATCTCTCCGGGTGCCGTTGCTGCCGGGACCACCAGTCCTCCGGGGCACATGCAGAAGGAGAAGACGCCCCGGTCGCCCACCTGGCAGGCCAGCCGGTAGCTGGAAGCCGGCAGTGCTGCCTCTCGCTGCCGCTGATTGTACTGTATCTGGTCGATTAGTGGCTGGGGATGCTCAATTCTCACGCCAAGGGCGTAAGGTTTGGCCTCAAGCCTGACTCCCTTTTGATGAAGCAGGTAGTAAATGTCCCGCGCAGAGTGCCCTGTTGCCAGAATGACAGCTTCTGCGGTGTGCTCTGAATTATTGTTGACGGTTACGCCTTTGATGGCACCGTCTTCAATGAGGAAATCGGTGACGTTGCTGTCAAAGTGTACCTGCCCGCCATAGTGCTCGATAGTGGAGCGAATATTGCCGACAATCTTAGGGAGTTTGTTGGAACCAATATGCGGGTGAGCATCAATCAGAATATCGGATTTGGCACCATGTTCCACCAGCAGGCGCATGGCTTTTTCGATATTACCTCGTTTATGAGAACGGGTATACAGCTTGCCGTCCGAATAGGTGCCTGCACCACCTTCTCCGAAGCAGTAATTGGAGTCAGGGTTTACCTCACCGAATTGCTGAATAGCACGGAGGTCCCGGCGCCGCGCACGGACATCTTTTCCCCGGTCAAATACGATAGGCTTCAATCCCAGCTCGATAAGCTCAAGTGCAGCGAAGTAGCCTGCAGGCCCTGCACCCACTATAATGACTTCCGGAGCTTCATCCACCATCCGAAAGCGGTCGAGGATAGCGGGTTCCGGCTGATAGCGCTCGCCCGCATAGACAGCTACGCGCAACCGGATAGCTGGCCGCTTACCCCGCGCATCGATTGACCGCCTGAGCAGGCGTATCTCTTCAACGGTATCTGCAGGCAGGCGGCATTTTTGTATAGCCCGGCTGCGTATGATTGATTCGTCCTGAGCTTCAGAGGGGCTCAGCTTAAGTTCTGATTCTTTAACCATTGTCGTCGTTCTGCGTGCGGGGTGCAGTGCTTGTATTGGTGGAATCGGCAGGGCTGGGCTGTACCGCCTCGTGCAGCTGCTTGTCCACGTCCATTTTTTCCCGGTTGAGTTTTTTGCGCTGGGGCTGCTGCTCCTGGTGTGCTTCCGGCTTTTCCCAGACAGTGGTAGACTGCTGCACAAAGTAATCGGGGATGAAAATCCGGCTGTGCACCTTCTCCTCAGCTTCCACATCTTCCAGTTTAATCACCCGGCGAAGCAAGTCCTTGCTGCTGATGATCAGGCTGTCGCTCTGAGGGGCAGTGATGAAATCATAGCGGCCTTCTTCCAGGAAGAAGTCAAACACGCCACGGGAAGCCTTGGACATCTCCACCTGTGTTTCCGTCATTATAGTATTGCCAGCCCAGGGGATCACATCGTAGGAGTCGCCTTCATAGATATTGAACACCAACAGGTTGGCGGTTTCCGGTACTTCAAAAACCTTGTGAAGGGTCTTTTTGAGCTGTGCCTGAGCCTGACTGCCCAAGAGGAGCAGCCCTATTATTATCCAACCGATTCTCATTGATTCTGCAAATTTGAGCGCCAAAGGTAATATGAACATCACTCTGGCAAAAATAAAAGGTGTGCTCCGGTTTTTCGGCAGCACACCTTTTATAACGTTCAACTCTTTTCAAAAGTTGCTCGGCCTGAGTTTACAGTGAGGAGGCAGTCTCTTCAGTTATTTCTTCACTCTGTAATGGCGAAAAAGCTACATTGCGCGGCTTCTTTATGACAAAAGAAATCCGGTCATTCAGAGGTTGCCCGCCAATTGTGATTTCCCGGCCCAGATTGGGCGCTACGATATTGAAAGTACCTTCGGCTTCGTCGGCGTTCAGGTTGTACCGCCCCGCACGTACGAGTGACTTCAACAAGGCTTCCGAGCCTCGGTCGAGCTCAATGTGCATTTGTACGCGCATGAAGGGCTGATCCCAGTCAACGACCTCTACCGGAGCATCAACATTCAGGGATACGGTTTGCAGCCCGCCTAAATTAAAGGATTTGACCAACGTCTTCTCCACCTGTTGCCCAATCAGGGTGGTGGTGGCGAACAGGAGGAGGATGGTCAGTGTGGAATTGTAGATATTGCTTTTTCTCATAGTTCCTCCTTTTGGTTTGGGTTTAAGAGTAAAATACACAATTTTTTTGTTAAAAACAAGGCTTGGGTAGTGTATTATTTTGTGATTTTCATTGTGAGCGCAATCGCGTTCAACAGCGAAGTGTAATCACTGCTTTACAATACAGACCCGGCTTATGTCAAGAACGCTGCCTGCCAGATGGTTTTAAATGATAGCTTTTCGGATATTGACCAGCCGTTCAAGCAAAGGCTCGAGTTGATCTAGCGGTAGCATATTGGCGCCATCAGACTTCGCAGTAGATGGAGTGGGGTGCGTTTCTATGAACAAGCCGTCTACACCGGCAGCGATACCCGCTTTGGCGATGGTGCTAATCATAGCCGGGCGGCCTCCGGTTACTCCGGAAGTCTGATTGGGCTGTTGCAGGGAGTGCGTACAGTCTAAAACGACAGGAGCGCCAAGGGATTGCATAGTCGGAATACCCCGGAAATCAACGATCAGGTCCTGATAGCCAAAAGTGGTGCCCCGTTCCGTGAGAAGGACCCGCTCGTTGCCAGCGCCCCGCACTTTATCAGCAGCAAATTGCATAGCATCGGGGCTCAGAAACTGGCCTTTTTTAATGTTAACCACTTTACCGGTCTCAGCCGCTGCGACCAGCAGGCTGGTTTGGCGGCAAAGGAAAGCCGGGATCTGAAGCACATCCACATACTGGGCAGCCAAAGCTGCTTCCGGCTCAGAGTGGATGTCTGTAGTGACCGGAATTTGGAACTTTTCACCAACGGCTTTCAGGATGCCAAGTGCTTTTTCGTCACCAATCCCAGTAAAGGAATCGATGCGGGAGCGATTGGCTTTGCGGTAGGAGCCCTTGAAAATGTAAGGAATTTCCAGTCTTTCGCAAATGGCATTGACCCGCCCGGCAATTTCGAAAGCCATATCTTCTCCTTCGATGGCGCAAGGGCCGGCGATTAGAAAAAAAGACTGCCCGTCGGTGAATTTCAGTTTTGGAATATGCTTCAGTTCCATAGTTATTGTTGCTTGCAGGAGTTTTGTTAGCAAAGGGTCATTTAAAAACCCGGAATGCCAGCGCAAAGTTCCTACAGACGGAAACTAACGCCTACGTTCAGCAGGCTGTTGCCATAGCCAACCTCGCCAAAGAAGCCCAGGTTGCTTTTAGGGTAATAAGTCGCACCGATAAAAGCGCTGTAGATCAGAGCGTTGTTATTAGCTTCCGGACGGATAAAGGAAGGCTCGTCGCCTTTGCTCTTAGGCTGCCCGTCGATGGATTCTTCTACGGTTGCCATATCGTAGCCGAGCATTCCGCCACCGTAGATGTTAAACTTTTCGCCTACCTGCCCGTGCGCAGTTGCACGAAGGCCGGCCTGGAAAGATTCATTGGAAATGTCTTGTACCGCACCGGTAGGAAGGATACGGCCGTTGCGCTCAAAGGAGGCATAAGCAGCATAGGCACCCAGGCTGAAGTTGGGAGACAGGCGGACGTCCATGCGCAGATTGACCGGAGGAGCGATAGTGGTCGCGCCGTCTTTAGCATAAGTGGAAATTACGCCAACACCAGCCGCCAGTTCTATATCGCCAGGCTTAAAGGAAAGTTGAGCAGAAAGGGTAGTGAGGCTTGCCAACACCAGGGTGCAAATAAGGGTTAGATTTTTCATCGGATTCTCGTTTTTAGCTTTTTGCGGTTTTGTTGCCGCAAATGTAGGTGCAAATGGTGTAGGAGTCAAGTCAATAGGCAGAATTTTATTTTGATTTAACCTTTATTTAAATCTTGTTGAAAAATTTAATTAAACAAAAGATGGAATTCAGTGGGTTTAATTTTTAGCAAAATTAAATTTCGATATAAAAATAGGCAGGGGGGGAAGAATCGAAATCTAATTTTTTTGCCCTTATTTCCGCTTATTAACGGCCCCCGTTTACACTTTAGTATAGGGTGGCTGTTTTTTGCTAATGAAAAGCAAATTAAGGTGCCGGGCACTGACTAAAATCAAAGAGTGGCCGAAAAAATCATGACATTCATCAGTTTGCTGAAACAATATCAAAGTTGCCCTCTTTGTACATAGAAATACGGAGTTTATGCGCCTTCTTATCCTGCTCATTTTGTTACTTGTTTTTGATGGTTATGCCTTTATGGCTGTGCGCACGCTCGCCCACAGCTGGCAGCCGAGCCTGCGGTACCTGCTATACGGTATTTACTGGGCGGTGCCAGTGCTTTTGCTGACCTGGATGCTGGGCAGTGATGCAGGGTGGTTTGAAAACTGGCCAAAATCAACGGTAACTGTCGTTCGCACCTTGTTTTTCATTGTTTACATTTCCAAAATGCTGGTTGCTGCTGTAATGGTGGTCGATGACCTTCGGCGGCTCATTGGCTGGTTGGCAACTCAGTTGGGCAGTGGTGTGGAGTTTAGCGCCGGCCGCTCCCGCTTCCTGGCTCAGCTGGGGCTGATGCTTGGTGCAGTACCCTTCTTTAGTCTTATATATGGTATGGTGCGCAATCCTTACCGCTACCGCCTCTTTACGGAGAAAGTCCGTATTCCTGGTTTGCCGGATGCGCTGCAGGGGCTCAAAATTGTACAGATTTCAGATATACACTCCGGCAGCTTCCTGCACAAGGAACCGGTCCGTAACGCCGTAGACCTAATCAATGCACAGCAGCCGGACCTGGTCTTCTTTACGGGCGACCTGGTGAACAATAAAGCAGAGGAAGCCCAGCCCTTTGTGGATGTGTTTGACAAAATCAACGCCCGCTACGGAGCCTATTCGGTTCTAGGCAATCATGACTATGGAGACTACGTGCGATGGGGTACTGATTCAGAGAAAGTAGCCAATATGGATTTACTGAAAGATACCCACCGCCGTATCGGCTGGGACCTCCTGCTGAACGAACACCGTACCCTGGAGGTGAACGGTGCCAAAGTAGCAGTTATCGGTGTGGAAAATTATTCGACACATCCGCGCTTCCCCAAATACGGCGATCTGAAGCAGGCCACCGAAGGGCTTGGCATGGCTGACCTCAAGTTGCTGCTGTCGCATGACCCCTCGCATTGGGAAGGGGAAGTCACGAATGATTATCAGGACATCGCCATTACCTTTTCCGGGCACACCCATGGTATGCAGTTTGGGGTGGAAATCCCCGGGTGGATTAAGTGGAGCCCCATCAAATACGTCTACACGCAATGGGCAGGTCTGTACCAAAGCGGGCGGCAATTCCTGTACGTCAACCGTGGTTTAGGCTACCTCGGCTACCCTGGCCGTGTAGGTATTCTACCGGAAGTTACGCTTATTGAGTTGCAAAAAGATGCCTAAATGAAGGCTTTAATCGTCGTAGTGCATCACCAGTAACGGTACCGTGGTGTGGAAGACAACCTGCTGAGTCACACTCTTATGGAAGAGCCGCTCCAGGAAGTTGCGGTGCATTGTGCCCATGACGATAAGGTCTGCCCGAATATCGCTGGCATACTGAACAATACCCTCCTGCACATTGGGGCATTCGATCTCCACTGAATTGAAGCCGATGGTCGAAGTGCCATACAATTGAGCCTGTTCGTACAAGACTTCTTCTACGTGGTAGGGCGACTTGGTTTCGTTATCAATGTGTACAAAGTGGATATTGTTGATTTCGGGGCCGGTAATGGTGAGTAGTTTTTTTACCATTGCTTCATCTGCAGCCTGATAATTGCTGGCGTAAACCACCTCCTCGAAGTTGCCGCACTTGCAGTTACCGGGAACAAGCAGGACCGGGCAGTGGGCAAAGCGTGCCACGTGGGTGGAAACACTGCCAAAGGCTTTTTCCAAAAAGTTGCCTTCCCCGGTAGTGCCCATGATAATCAGATCGTACCCTTTTGACATCCTTACGATTTCTTCAGAAGCGAAACCAATATTCAGGATGGGTTTAGGCAGCGTTGCCACACTACTACCGCTATCCCGGGTATTGCCTTCGATGAACTGATCGAGCAGCTCCCGTTTGATGCTGTCAAACTCGGCAGCGGGCATGTCGAGATAGGGGTTGGAGTAGTCGAAGGAAGGGTGGTAGGCGTGCATGGTGTCTACCTCCGCGTTTTGCCGTTCTGCAACAACCTGTGCAAATTGGAAGGCATTAGCAGCGATGGCGGAAAAATCTGTGGGAACCAGTATCTTTCTCATAAGGCAGGGCATTTAATCAATAAAGGAGCAGTCAAAAAACACTGCGCCCGCGTGAGCTTCAGGCGGGCGCAGGAGGGCACAAAGCTGTTGCGCCCCTGTAATGACTGCTAATGTTGTTTCTTGCTTTCCAGAATTTCTTCTGGTGTCACTTTGGTAGCGGCAATGGCTTTAATGATGTCAAAGGTGGTTAGAATGCCTTCGAGCTCACCATTTTCGCTGACTACGGGAACGGCATGGAAGCGGTTCTCCAGGAAAACTTCCAGTGCTACGTTGATGCGGTCATCTGGAGAAAGCTTGGCAATCCCCTTAGTCATAATGTCTTCCACGTTGTAGGCCCGCATGCGCGCTTCATTCACAAAGCGGTCTTCCTGGTTGCGGTTGAAGCCGCGCAGGAAATGCATGAAGTCAGTCTTGCTGATGATGCCCACCAATTCCTTGTAGCGGACTACCGGAACATGGTGGATGCGGTTGTTGTCGAAAATTTCCTTCACGGCGGTTAGCTTATCACCGGTGCTTACAGTGATGAGTTTGGTTGTCATGATACTCTTGACAGGATCTAGGACGTTCATTGTTTTAGTTTTTTCGTATTAATGAGGCAATTGGCTTTTACACTGCTAATATGCGCAAAACATCGTTGAGGGCTGTTGACATCCGTCATAGCAGTTTTATGATTTTCATCATTATACGGTTTTCCTTCTTTTCTAGCGCGGAGTTTGTATTTTTGTTTTCTCTATTTGACCTGATATCAGCCGGAGACTTGCCGGTATCTAAACAGTTGCTTTTCTTTTTATGAGGTTATTGATCATTTTTGCTTGTTGCTTATTTGTGGGGTTTGCTTTTGGTCAGGATTCTATTGAAGACCTGAAAAAGCAGCTGGAGCAGGCGGGTAGCAGCAAAGAAAAAATGTACCTGCACTACGACCTGGCTGAGGCTTACCTGCGCAGCAATACGGAGGCTTCTATTGAGCAGGCTAAACTGGCGCACCGCTTAGCCACGGAGATCAATAATTCGAGCATGGGTGCAGAAGCCGCTTTCCTGGTGGGGCGGGGCTATGAGCGCGATCGCGATGAGCGGAACGCCGAGGTTTGGTACCGTACTGCTTTAGCTAAGGCGAAGGACGCCGGGGATTCTGACCTCATTATCAAAAGCGTGGAACGCCGCAGCCGGCTCGCCGAAAAAGATCGTAACTATCGCAAGGCTTACCAGATTGTAGAAGAGGCGTTCAATTACTTCAGTCAGAACGGTACGAGTATCAGTGATCTGGAGCGCAAATATGAACAGCAGCGTAAGGCACTGGACCAGGAGCGGCAGCGTCTGCAGGCTGAAATTGACCGTCTTTCAGAAGAGAAGGACTTGCTGTCTTCCGACCGTGACCAGTTGCAACAGCAGCAGCAGCGCCTCGTGCAGGAAAAACAGCAAGTGGAGCAAGAGGTCAATAAAAAGGAGGAGCGCCTTGCTGATGTCTCGGCTGCAAAGGCAAAAGCGGATTCTCTGGCTCAGCTTCAGGAAGTCAAAGTGAAACAGCTTTCCAGGCAAAAACTGGAGCAGGATAACGTGCTGAAAACCCAGGAAATTGAATTGAACAAGGCTATAATGGAGGCGGAGCGTAGTCAACGCGAAGCGGAGCGCAACAAAGAGCAGCGCAACCAGCTTATGATCCTCGCCGGTTCGGGTATCCTACTGACTTTGCTTTTGCTGGTACTCTTCCTCATCAGCCGCCGAAACCGACGCCAGCTGAAGGACAAGAACCGCATGATCGAACAGGAGAAGGAGCGGTCCAACGAACTGCTGCTGAACATCCTGCCTGCTAACATTGCTGAGGAACTGCGAGAGTATGGCAAAGCGCAAACCCGCAAGTACGATGAGGTCACTGTGCTTTTCAGCGACTTTATCAACTTCTCCAGGATTTCTGAGCAGCTTTCACCGGAAGAATTGGTGGAAGAGCTCGACCGCTGTTTCAAGGGCTTCGACTTTATCATCGGCAACTATCCGGAAATCGAAAAAATAAAAACGATAGGCGATGCCTACATGTGTGCTTCCGGTTTGGATAACCGAAAAACCATGCCGGGCAGTATGATCAAGGCAGCACTGGAAATGCAGGAGTACCTGGAGGAACAAAAACAGGAGCGTATGCGCCTGGGCAAGCCCTACTTCGAGGCTCGGATTGGCATACACACGGGCCCTGCCGTAGCAGGTGTGGTGGGTGTGAATAAATTTGCTTACGATATATGGGGCGATACGGTAAACACTGCTTCCCGCATGGAGACCAACGGGCAGGCCGGTCGGGTGAACATTTCAGAGGCGACTTACAACCTGATCAAATACCAGTTCGACTGTGAATACCGGGGCAAAGTACAGGCTAAAAATAAAGGCCTGATCGATATGTACTTTGTCAAAGGAGCCCGTGCCGGAGCTACGGTTTCTGTTTAGTGTTTAATCCCTGTAAGTATCGGGCCTGTCTTTATCGCCGTTGATTTAGCGGCAGCTATTCTACTGTTTGTCGGCAAGTGGCTGGTCCATTTGTACAATTCTCCGGTTGAAAATACCGTTCTTGCCCTTGCAACCATCCGCACACCCAATCCTGAATCTTTGAAATCAAAAGCTACCATGAGAATTAAGCTATTTTTGGGCGTTTTGGCATTGGCCGTTTTGCCTTCGGCTGTACTGCTAGCCCAGCAAGATTTGAGTACGCACTTTTTGCGGCATACCTGGCAGGCGAACCGCACGAATCCGGCATTTTTCCCGGAATATGAGATGGTGATTGGGCTGCCAGGCGTTTACAACAGCCTTTGGGTGGAAAACCTGACTTACAATACGCTTTTCGTTGAGGATGGTAATGGGAACCGGGTGCTGAATGTCGATCAGGCTATTCTCGGGATGGAGGACCGCAATGCCATACGCGAGAACCTCGATATTGAAACCCTAAGCCTGGGCGCGCGATTTGGGCCATTAGGGCTCAGCATTTCCCATACCTTTCGTTTCAACGCATTTATGGACTACCCAAAGACCTTGCCGCAGCTCATTTGGCAGGGCAATGCTCAGTTTATAGGAGAAGAAATTGAGTTCGCCCCCGATATAGATGTGCTAGGCTATCAGGAATTTGCGGTGGGGGCAATGGTTGAAGTCAGTGATGCGGTGGTCATCGGTGGACGGGCTAAGCTCCTTTCAGGTGCCGGCAGCATCAACAGTAGCCGGAATCAACTCCGGCTTCGAACGGACAGCGAGGTTTACCAGTTGACGCTGAATGCTGATTATCAGGTCAACAGCGCTTCTTCTCTTACTTACGATGGCTTTGATGACATTCAGACCAACTTCGATTTTGGGACGTTCTCTGCAGAGAGCCTGTTTACGGGCAACACCGGGTTTGCTTTTGACCTGGGAGCGCATGTGAAACTCGGCAAGCTTGAGCTGGCGGCTAGTGTGCTGGATATTGGCGGAATCGACTGGGATGAGGAAGTTAACAATTACAGTCTTAACGGCACCTATGAATATGAGGGGCTTGACTTTGCCCAGCGGATCTTTGATGATAGTACAAGTTTCGGTTCCGTTCTGGATACACTTGAAACCGTTTATGAAATAGAGGAAGGTTCAGAAGGTTTTCGGACCACCCTGCCTACCCGTTTTTACCTGAGCGCTACGTTGCGACTGCGCGAAAACTGGACTGTAGGGGGACTTATTTTTAGCGAAAGCTATCGTGGCAACACCTACCCGGCCGCCGCCCTATCCTCTAACTTGCAGGTTTTGCCATTTCTAAATGTCGGAGGGATTTACTCCTGGCGCAACAACCGCTTTGATAACCTGGGGCTGAATGCTACCCTTAAAGCCGGGCCGGTTCAACTGCTTGCTGCCACGGATAATATTCTGACCGTTTTCCAGCCCAAAGACAGCAATGCCAGTCACCTGCGTCTTGGCTTAAATCTACTCTTTGCGCCCCGGGAAAGCGAAATGAAAGATGCGGGCCCTAAGTGGTTTTGATGAGTCCGTCCTTCAGCCGCTGTGCCATCATGGTGAATATCCGTCGCACGGCTTCCTGTTCTAATGCAAGAAACTCGGTATATTCGGCTGTGGTGAACTGTCCAATTACCACACCAAGCAGCTGAAAGCGCAGCCGCTTATCTTTGCTGAGGCTGTGCTTAATTTGTGCCGCCTGATCCTGTGGGGACTGCTGTCGGAAACTGACTTTGCGCTTGTCCATCATGTGTAGAAAAACAGCCTGCAGCAGCTCATTCTGTAGTTTCAGCACAGGTCGGAGCGTCGCATTTTGGAAGTGCTCCGCAGGGGTGCTTTCAATATCCTTAGTTAGGACCTCAGGGCGTATACTGATTTTTTGATCGTCTGTCATTTTACACTTTTCCTATTTGAAAAAATATTCGCCAAAAAGGTTGCATGGAATAGAGTTAAAAATTTATCTTTGCAACCGCAAAAAGCAGAATGATGCTTTTATTTGATATGACGTGGTAGCTCAGCTGGTTAGAGCGCCCGTACGGGAGGTCGAGAGTTCAAGTCGCTCTCTCACGTATGGGAAGCGATAGTTCAGCAATAGAGAACCGCCTCAACGAGAAAAAATGACGTGGTAGCTCAGCTGGTTAGAGCGCCCGTACGGGAGGTCGAGAGTTCAAGTCCCTCTCACGTATGGGAAGCGATAGTTCAGCAATAGAGGACCGCCTCAACGAGAAAAAATGGCGTGGTAGCTCAGCTGGTTAGAGCGCCCGTACGGGAGGTCGAGAGTTCAAGTCCCTCTCACGTATGGGAAGCGATAGTTCAGCAATAGAGGACCGCCTCAACGAGAAAAAATGGCGTGGTAGCTCAGCTGGTTAGAGCGCAGCATTCATAATGCTGAGGTCGAGTGTTCAAGTCACTCTCACGCTACAATTTAGCCTTGTAAGTCATTGATTTACAGGGCTTTTTGTTTTTGTGAACTCCAAAAAGAAAGCCAAAAAAAAATTAATAAAAAAAAACCGTGCCCCGCAATGAAGGGGGCACGGCAAGCACATTCTAAAACCCTCTGTGAAAAAATAAAGTGCGCTTTATTGCTCGTCAAATGCTTTATAGCCTGGGTTCGCTGATTGCATTAAAACACTATCCTGCAAAAAATATTCGTAGGTCTTCAATCCTTTGGCGCTCTGGGTCTCCCTGTGTGACAGGAAGGGGATAAGCTCAGGGCGGTTCTGTGCCAGTCTGGCTTTTGTTATCATTTTGTCATAGTAGACATTAGCCAGGTTTATCAATTGTACTTCCGTTCTCAGCTTCTTAATGATCTGTGCCAGCTCTGGTTTGCTCACCATCATTGTATTGCGGCGTTCGATCTGGTTTTGCTCCTGGGCGCTGACGGGCACGGGCTTAAATTGCTGGGCGGTATCTGACCAATAGCGGCGGGGGTCTTGCGTGGCTAACTTGTCAACAGCTTCCCAGGCGTTGACCAGTCCGGTAACTTCATCGGGAGTAAAGCCCAAAGCAGCTTCCGCATACTCCGGGTTTATTTTATGCTTCCCGCCTTCCAGCTTCAGCCAAAGCCCAAAGGCTTCGGTTTTGATCTTCGTGCGTAGTTTGTCACGTTCCAGCCAAAACGTACTGCCTGGCACCTGGCTGAATAACAAAAACTGCTCTATGTCTGGATAAGGTACATTATCCTTCCGGTACAACTTACATACGGCTTCCCGGAGGGCTTCCAGGGCTTCCGCATTTAGGCGGCGGCGTTCCTGCAAAGCCTTTATTTCCCGGTCTGTTTGATCTTCCCTTATTTCAAAAACGGTGGGTTCCAGAACATTCATATTACGAAATTTAATAAATTATAAATAAGTGTAATTTGATAACTTGGTTTTCAGTTTTGACACAAAGAAATTTTAAAACCTTTAAACACTTGTTTATCAAGTGTTTAGGTGTTGTTTGTGTCCGTTTGTAGCGAAGCAGTAAAACCGCTGATAGCGTTAGATACCCGACTTCGCCTGTCGTGTTTTGCAATTGTGGCCCAAATGAATTTAGGATAAATGCAGGGGCGGTTAAATATTAGAGGGACCGCCCCCGCTGTCTATCGATACATTCATCTTTAGCCCCTGAATACAGTGGGGCGGGTTCCTTTATGCCAATCCCGCATGGTCTTTTCGTATTCGGCGCGGGCTTTCTTTTGCTCCGGGGTCTCTGCTCCGGTGGTGCCTTCATTTACTGCCTTCAGGAAGTTTACCAATGCTTCCTGGGCGGCGCTGTTCAAGTTGTTGAACTGTTCAATTAGTTGCTGTTCCATGATCTTCGGTTTTGTGGTAGTTATCCCGCCCGTGCTCTGCCAGCTCCCGGTAAACCATTTGCTGGACATATTCGGACAGGCTCAGGCGGGAGTCAAAAGCCAGGCGTTTCAGCTCGCGTTTTACAGCGGCTTCAATCCTTACACTGATCTTCCCGTACTTCCTTCCGCCTTCCCGGCTTGGTGCCCCTACCATATTTAATTTGTTGTTGTTGGTACAAATGTCGTACACTGTCACACAATTTGAAAGGACAAGGTTTTACAGTGGCTTTAATGCGCTGCCATATCCTGTAAATCAAACCTTTACGCTTTGGCGGTTCGTTTGGTGCGGGTGCGGCGGCGCTCATTGCCTGGGCTTCCGGCTCCGGTGTGGGCGCGCTGCGAAGTGCCAGGGGTTCCCCTTCCGGCTTCCGTGGTGGTCTGCCTCTCATTTTGTTGATTCCTAAACCTAGTCCTAGTTTCATAACTGTAAATCATTTAGTGGGTCAAAAAATAGTCTAACTGTCCCAGGGCAATTGCTACGGCTTGTTTCTCCTGATCTGTTTGGGGGGCAAGGTTCCAGGAAGCGGGCAAACCGTCACTGTCCATAAGTTGGCGGTGTGTGCCGTGCTTAAAGTGGAAGGTTTCCCACTGCCAGCCAGGCGGAAGGGTAAAGCCTTCCTGGGCTTCCTGATCTGCCTGGGCGGCTCTGCTCCGGCGCTCCAATAGTGCAGGTATGTAAAAATCTGCTATGTCGTCACCTTCCTGTATTTGCTCCGGTGTGGCGTATTGTTCCAGCTCTCTGAAAACTGATACCTGGGCGCAAACGTGGGCAATATTGCGGGCGGCTTCTTCCCAGTCTTCAATTGCGTTAAGGTCTGGGTATAGTATTACCTTCCGCCCTTCCAGGGCATGGTAAACGGTGGGGTCAGTCTTCCACTTTGCCCCGCTTTTTGCTCCTGTGCTTATCCAGACCTGATCTGGCTTAATAGATGCCATTATCATAGCGGTTTTTTCGCTCTCCACAATGGCAACGGGGGCGGAAGGGGCGGCGCTCAAAAGGTGCTCTCCGAAAAAACAGGCTTTTGTATTAGCGTTGTCTTTGCCCAATATCTGTTTTGAAATATCGGCAACGGGATTTCTATCCTTTGGGCAATTATAATACCCGTTCTTCCCCCATACTTTCACAGCGTTGACAGGTGCCTTTATCCGCTTCCCTGTTTCGGGGTTGTATGCCATTGCTTTAGCTCGGCAAATATTCCCGCCTTTGTCGATCATCCAAAATAAAGCGGCGTACCCGTCGTGGTTCTTAAACTTCTTTGAGGTGCCCAGCTTGTAAAGGTCAGCCAGGCGGGCGGCTTCGGCTTCGCCAAACAGCTTGACCAGGAAGCGGTAAAAATTGTTGTGCTCCAATTGTTGCCGGGTGCGCTCCAAATACCGGGGCGGTATGTAATCCACTGGGGGCGGTGGTGGTGGTGTGTAGGTCTTCAGGTGTTGATCTGATTGCAGCCAGGCGCGCGCTTCTTCCGTGGGATTGTCCAGGAAGTATTGGCGGGGCGTGTAATGATAGCCACATTTGTTTTCCCGGTTGCATTTGCCAACGTGCGCGGCTACGTGCTGCCCGGTCTGGGTATCAATATACCGGGTAAACTCCCTGGGCTTGCCACAGCCTGGGCAGCGGTGCCGGGTGCGGCTCCCTTTGTATGGTTCCAGGATAAATTGGTGTTGTGCGGTGGTCATATTCGGAAGGTTCGCGGGTCAATAAATAGGGGCGCGCGTACCCACCTGACCCAACCCACCTACCTATATAGGGGTTGGGTTGGGTCGGGTCACTCATTTACAGGCGCGCGCTCGGTGGTTTCAGTAGTGGTTGTATCGGTCACTAATCGGTACATTTTGGCGTTTCTAGCACCTGTGAAGACTTCCAGCCAGGCGGGCGGCTCTTTTTCCAAATCAATAAGTCTTCTTTTTACCGTTTTGTCACTTGTGCTATCCTTTGCGTCAGGCGCTTTATCTTTATTGATTTCTTCGGTAATTACCTGTGTTGCATCGTTGCGGCTGATTTCTCCATTCTCAGCCCTTCCCAATGCCCAAAACAGTTCGTCTTTCACTTCCGTTACAGGTGCCTTTTCCTGATGTTCCTGGTTGACTTCGGCTACCAGCTCCGGCGGGGCGATTATAAGCCCGTTAGCCTGGGGTGAAAACGTAAGGTTTAGGGGTGCGGGGCGCTTCCCCCTTCTCAGCTTCCTAAACTTGACCTGTATCAATTCGGAAGGCTCACCGTTGCTTTTCTTCTTAAACCCGATCTGCAAAGCGGTACTGGCTTTATTCATTGCTTCCGTGCCCAGGTGCCCCCGTGCCTTTGCTTCAATGCCCCCTGGGTTCTCATGGATAATCAGAATGAAAGTACATTCCTGATCTTCGCACAGATTGCCAATGAAGTCAAAAAGCTTCATTGATTCCTGTTCGTTGTTAAAACTGCTTACGCAATCGGTCACAACGTCCAATAAGATAACCAGGTGTTGTTTGGTGGTCTCCCTTATGTGTAAAATCCATGTTTTGAGCACTTCCAGCCTGTCTTGCCTGGGAAATGGCTTTAGGGAGGTGTATTTGAAGTTGTCCGGGTCTTCTTTTTTGTTATATCCAGCTTTACCCTTTATACTTTGGATTGCAAAAGGGAGTTCGTCTTTTAAATTGCGTTCGGTATCAACCAGGGCAACGGCGGGGCGCTCCATTGGATTTTTGGCAAAGCCTACAAAGTGATCTTTGTGTACTTCCCTCCTTTTGAGCAAAAGAGATACCAGCAATTCAGCCAGGCGGCTTTTGTGGCTCCCTTCCCGCCCCTGGATAGTGTTGATAGTGTACTTCCTGATAATGGGAAGTTCTCCAAAGCTTATGATTTCAGGGGCAAATTGTATATCTGCCTTACTGGCTTCCCTCAATCTTTCCTCAATGGCTTTGAGTTGATCTAAGTATTTGCCTTTGTCGTTCGCCTGGGCTTTGGTGATTGGATGGGGTGGGTCTGGGCTTGTGTGTGTGTTTATGGCTTGATCTAAGCCCTTTATTACTTCGCTATTTGCGGGGGATTCTGTTTTGCTGTATATTGTGGACATCATCATGTTTTGAAGGTTAAAGACCTGATAAACAAATCAATAGCCTGCCCCTGGTGCAACGGGGGCAGGCTTCGTTTTTAGGCTTAGTTCTCAATTTTGTTTCGCTCTATGTACGCTAACACTTCGGAACGTTTGAAACGTACACCCGTACCAATCCGGTAGCCTTTCAGCTTGCCATCATAATACAGTTTGTCAACGGTGGAAGGGGAAACACTAAGCAATTGCCCCGCTTCCTTTTTGGTCAGTAAAGGGTCACTGGCTGTTTGTTCGTTCGCCAGGCGTTCCCATTCATTGAGGGCAGCGGCAACGGCTATTTGTGCGGCTTCCTTTACGATCTGTGCGGCTTGTTGCTCGCTTAGTACAATAATCCGGTTCATTTTCACAGTGGGTTTAATGGTTAAAGTTGATGGTTCACAGTTATTGAAATTCCTTCCTGCTTCAGGTTGTCTATCATCATTGCATTGATGTAGTCCGTCAGGTTCATGCCTTTGCGCTTCGCCACTGCTTCCAGCTCCTTTTTGATCAGGCTGTTTGTGCGCATACTAATCAGCACGTCTTTTACGTAGGTGGCGTCTTTGATAACTAATTGCTTGGTCATGGATAAAGAGTTTTTGTTGTTAAAAAATTGATAGTTCAAAAATATTGGGGTTTGGTATTTCCTGAAAGGACAAGGTTTTGAGCATCAAAAAGGGCTATAAAAAGCGTTTATAGGGCTTTGATATATAGCCCCTGTTAAATTTCAGGACAGGCGTTTTTTTGGTCAATCGGGCTTCCGCCCAGTATTGGTAAGGGTTTCAGCCCGAAATACGATCGCGCTAACGAAAGTTGCCAAAAAGTTTGCCTGTTAAATTTCAGGACAAGCGTTTTTGGGGTCAATCGGGCTTCCGCCCAGTATTGGCAAGGGTTTCAGCCCGAAATACTGTTGAGTTACCGAAAGTTGCCAAAAAGTTTGCCTGTTAAATTTCAGGACAGGCGTTTTTTGGGTCAATCGGGCTTCCGCCCAGCACTGGCAAGGGTTTCAGCCCGAAATACGATTGACTTAACGATTTTTTGAAATTTCTTCCCTTGCCCGTCTTTTTTCTTCGTATTCGATTCCTTCATAGTGGGCTTTCAGAATGGCTTTTGCAGTCAGGTCAGTTATCAGTGCGGTAACTAGATAAGTTTTGTTTGTCACCATTCCTGATTGTTCCTTTAGCCCAGGAAGGTAAAGCAGCTCTGTGATAAGGTCGTACAACTCGCAAGCGGGCATTTTGTCCAGGTTGTCAAACCCGCGTTCCAGGTCTCTAATACATTGGTCAGTCATTGGTCAGTTATTTTAGAGGTTGGTAAAATGATCTTTGATAAAGGTCTTCAGCTCTTTTTCCGCTTCGATCAGTTGCTTTGTATTGCGGGCTGTATTGGCTTTCCTTCGGAGGTGGTCCACCGTCTTCAGGTCTCCGTTGGTGGCTTCGACAATTCCCCGCAACCATTGGAAATTTTCATCTTCGCAAATGTCAATATTGAGGACCAACAGGGAAGGCGGTAACAACTCTTTACTTATTGTTGGGGCTTCGTGGCTCCCGTTCAGCTTCGCCACTTGCTGGGCGGCTTCCTTCCGGGTGGGGTGGTCACTATCTGGGTGCCATTCTCCATTGGGGGAATGAAAGCCAACGGTGAAAAGGGTGGGTTCGGTCTGGATATATACGTACATCGTTATACTGTTTTGAGAATGAATAGAATAAGCAGCACGGCGGAACCTATCAGAATATCGCGTAAGATGTTCCGCCCTTCCTGCTTCAGCTCTTTACGGTCGGTCTGTATTTTCACTTTCATGCCTTCCGCTTTGTGGCTTCCGCCTGGTTTATCAAATTGGCATAGTGTTCCACCCACTGGGCGTTGTTGTCCAGGGCGGCGGCGGTGCGCTTTGGTACGGGCTTGCCTTCCTTCTCATACCGGAGTGCTTTTTGCTGATGTTTGCCCAGGCGCTTTTTGTACTCTTTCAGGCGCTGTTTGAGGTGCCGTAGGTCGGGCGTTTCATAACTGCTTTTCGTGTGTGGCTCCGGTGCTTCCGGTTCGTGTTTCGTGTGTGGTGTTCGTGCGTTATAAAGGGCACGGGAAGTATTGGCGGCTTCCGGGTCTGTGCCGGCGGTCTTAAATCCTATCTGCCGGCGCTTTGGCTGTATGTAAATTGTGTTGTCATCGTCTTCCCCTTCCACCTGCAAATTGATAACGATGTTTGCCAATTGCGTAGGGTCGTATAATTCAGCAGGGCGGGCGGGCAGTGGTGCGGCGGGGGTCTTTTCGGCAAAGGCGGTGATCTTTGACCGGAGGGCGTATTGTACCCGTTCCCGGAGGGCTTCCCAGGCTTCCACCAATGCGGGCGGGTTAACATCGTATTGGGAAAGCTCCACTGTTTCCGTTATCCCGCTGCCCTTGCGGTGTATGCGTTCCAGGACAACGGAAGCGGCAAATACGATCAATGCAACCACAGTAAACCAGCCCAGCCCGCCCCCATAGGCGGCAACGGTGGCGGCACGTTCGCCCGCTGCGGCTTCGTTTGCTGCCTTCACTTCGCCCGCTGCGGTGCGGCGGTCAGCCTGGGCGGTGCCTAGTGCGGCTTTGTAGTCATTGCGGGCAGTGCTAAGGGCTTCCGCTTCCTGTGCTTTGAGTCCTGCCAGTGCGGCGGCGGCTTCCGCTTCCCGGTCTGCTATCAGTTGGCGGGCGCGGTCTTTCTGGGTGCCGTAGCTGTCACCCGTGCGGCGCTCCCGGTTGTACCAGTTGGACAGCTCCCGTTTGGCGGCGTTGACCTTCCCGGCTCCGGCGGTCTGGGCGGCGGTGATCTGGGCGGCGTACTGTTCCACAATACGGGCGCTATCATTTGCCCAGGCGGAAGCCAGGCGGGCGGCTTCAGCTTGGTAAATACTGTCAGCCTGGGCGGTGGTCTGTTCCGTAGCTTCCGGCGTGAACTCGTTTACTATCGTCTTTGAGTTGCGGAAGGAAAGCAGACCGGAAGCGGTAAACAGTACGGCGGTCAGTAACCAAATACTTATGGTCATTGCCAAATGAAGCCCTTTGTACCTGCGGTAAAGTATAGCGTCAACGGTCTGTGGTGCCAGCACTCGCAAACCTAGCTCAATGATAGCGGTGCCGATAACGGCAACGGCGGCGGCAAAGTAAAGGGCAAGGGTAGGGAAGACAGGCAGCAGGGCAGTATAAGCGGCGGCGTATATTCCGCCAACTTCCGTAAGACCTGAAACGATCTGGGCAAATAGCCCGCTTGCCTTGATTGATCTGGCTAAACGTGCGTACACGTCGAAAAATGCGCGCTCCTTTGGGGCGCTCTGTAAGGATTTCATAACTTTAACGGTTATTTGTTTAACAATACCCGCCCGCTGGAAGACTCGCCAAAGTTCAACACCAGCGGTGCGGGTTTTTACTTCCTCATTTATTCGCGCTTTTTCAGCACTTCCAAAGCCATTTTGGCAAATTGCCTGGCGGCTTGTTCCTTACTTACGTCTATGTATTCAAAAAACTGCTTTTCGGTAGTGTGCCCGGTGATCTGCATAAGCAGGGCGGCGGGTATTCCAGCTTCCCAAAAATTACTGGCAAAGCTCCGGCGGGCGGCGTGGCTGCTCACCCGTTCCCATTTCTTCACTATTTCCGCTTTGGTGTCTCCGCCTTCGGAGTAAATCCGCTGAAAGCGGCTATCTTTCAAAGCGATTTTGCAAACGGTCTTTATATTCCGGTTTAAGGTATGTATATCCATTTCCGGCAATTGATAGTTGTACTTTTCCAGTATGCCAGCCAGCACGGGGAAGACAGGCACCACAACCCGATTTCGTACTTTTTGGGTCAGGATCTGGATCAACTGCCCTTCCGGTTCCTCAATGATGTTTTCCCGGTTCACCTTGTACCAGTCAGAAAAGCGGGTGCCTATGAAACAGCCCGCCAAAAACAAGTCCCTTACCCGTTCCAGGTGCGGTGTATCGGTCAGGTCGAGTTCTGCCAGGGCTTCCAGTTCTTCAAATGTCAGCCTTACTTTTCCTTTAGTCTTGACACGGCGAAGCCCAAAGTCTTTCTGGGTATAAATGCGGTTGGAGTGTAAGCCCCGTTTTTCGGCTTCCCTCATAAACTGTTTGGTGACGGCTAATATCTTCGCAGCGTTGTTTTGGGAATGGCTCCGGGGCGGGGAGTAAAGCCAGTTGATAAAGTCGTTTCTGAACTGCCAATCTATATCTGAAAAGCCCAGGGTGTCTTTGCCGTGCTCGGCTGCAAATTCCCGGAGGTGGTTAAATACCGTCAGGTATTTCTTCCAGGTGCCCCGCTTGGCGTTGGGCTTGGTCTGCTCTGCCTTGATAAACTGCTCTGCAAATTGAAATAGGTTGGTGGCTTTGGCGTTGGGGTCTTCAATCCTTCCACAACGTATTGCCATTTGTTCTTTGAACAGCTCCGGGGTTAGGTCTCTGCCGTAGTCGTAGTCCACAAAGATTTCCTGGGCGATTTCTGCAAAGCGTTCCAGGCGTTGGTTTATATCCCGGTGCACATCTTCTTTGCCCCGTACTTGCTTTACCCGTTGGCGCTTGGGGTTCCAGTGCTTGGTTTCAATATTGATAGAGGTTGAAAAGTGGGTGCGCCTTCCGTTGATGTTAAACCGTAGTTGTATCAGACATTGACCGTTTGGGCGGCGGTTAATGATCTGGTAACGGGGGGTTGGTATTTTCGGGCGGTATGGCTTCATTTATTCGATGTTTAGAACAAATATATAAACACCTGCCTAAACTCCAAAATGCCTAAATGAAACAAGGTTTACACGTGCTGAATTAGTTAAGATATTATTTATTGTGCTGTTAATGTGTAATATATATATTGTGGATTATTATCTATTATAGATATTCAAAAAACTCTCACGCTACAAAAGGCATCTCAATATGAGATGCCTTTTCAATTTTCAAAACCGCCTCTCTAATGTTTTACTTCTACGTCCTCTACAGCCTGAAAGACAACCGCCTGTACAAGGGTGCGACCTCGAATTTGCTGCGCAGGCTGCAGCAGCATAATGCGGGCGGGACCCGCTCAACGAAGCACCGCCGGCCGTTAATATTGCTGTACTTCGAAGAATATGCAGAGCAATCGGCCGCGTTATCACGAGAGCGCTGGTCGAAGTCATTGGAGGGCGGTGCTGCTTTGCGGGAGCTATTAAAATCGGCGGGCTTGCTAAATGAAGAGGGCCAGATCAATCTGCCTGGATAGCAAGCAGGTTAGAGCGCTGTATTCATAATGCTGAGGTCGCCCGTACGGGCTCACGCTACAAAGCCTTCACCGGATCCGGTGGAGGCTTTCGTGTTTGCAGCCCCATTCAACCGACGACATGCACTACTTCTACGTTCTCTACAGCCTGAAAGACAACCGCCTGTACAAGGGTGCGACCTCGAATTTGCTGCGCAGGCTACAGCAGCATAATGCTGGCGGGAACAAAAAAGGCCCTCCAAAGGGGAGAGCCTTTTAATCAATAAACCTTATTTATGCGAAGTTTTAATCCTTAGGGTTTAATGTAGCCAGAGCCATCGTTGGTCACGTAAAGCGATAATTCCTGGTGTACGAATACCTCGGTCTCTCTGAGTTGGTTCCATTGCCGGATTTGAGCTTCGGTGATGTTGAACCGCTTTGCTACATCGCCAATGGTTTCCCCCGGGCGTACCTTGTAGTCCATGTGGAAAGTATTGGGGTAGAGCAACTGATAATCCGGAGCGTACTGGCCTGAACGAGCTGCGATGAGCGGTTTGAGGTTCTTTATCCCTGCGGCTGGTAGCAACAGATAGTGGCCATCTTCACGCTTGGGGATAATGCTTCCCCGGTAAGCCGGATTCAGCTTGCGAATATCACTCACTGCTACGCCTGAAGCGTGTGCAATCTCTCCAAAAGTGAAGCGCTCGTAAAGCTTGATTCCACTGATTGACTGGTTGAAAACGCCACGGGAATCTGGCTTTAGGCCATGGTGGCTGTAGTAGTTGGTGATGTAGGCCGCAGCAATAAACCTTGGCACATAGTGACGGGTCTCCTCCGGAAGGAAGTTGGCAACCGTGTAGAAGTCCCGGCTGCCGGCTTGCTTAATCGCTGCATTGACCCGTACGGGCCCACAATTGTAGGCCGCAAGCACGAGCGACCAGTCCTTGTAGTGGCTATGCAGGCGGGATAGCATTAAGACGGCTGCTTCCGTTGACCGGTACACATCGTAACGCTCATCTACCTGATGGCTCACTTCGAGGTCGTACAAGCGTGCGGTAGGCCGAATGAATTGCCACAGTCCGGCAGCACCTGCATGAGAGGAAGCCGCTGTCTGCAGCTCTGTTTCAACTACAGGCAGATAGCGGAGCTCACGGGGAAGCCCGTGCAAGCTCAGGTAGTGCTCAAAAATGGGGAAAAAAGCCGTTGTGCGGCCAAGCATACGCTCTGTATCACGGTAGCCATCTGTGACGTAATCCTTGATGCGGTTACGTACTTCCAGATCGTACCTGGCTTCGAAGGGAATAGTGAGGCGGTCGATCCGCTCTTTCACTTTGTCCTCTATCTCTGAAGACCAGCGAGCATTAAAGTCGGCCGATCGTTCGGAGAAGGGGTCAGATTTGGGCGTAGCGGTCAGGCTGTTCACTGCCAAAACAGCTACAATTGTCCATGGGAATTTCATGCCTTTGGGTTTTGCATGAAGCTTTACTGCATAGGGTTTAGCCTTTTATGCAGCATGAGTATCAACCGGACTGCATAAAGCAGCCCTCCGATACTCAGCACAGCTGCCGGGAAAAGCAGCTGTGAGCCAACAACTAGTTTTATACTCTTCTTGTTTTCGTACATGTATCAAACGCAAGGTCCGCACGGATGCTGATCTTCATTTGATGGGGCAAAACTATTCTCTTTACCGTTAAAAGTCAACGATTTGTCTTTGCCCTCCCATTTTTATCACCTGAGCACGTAAGGTGTTACCACATGTGGAGAAAAAATATGTTTCGTGTGGGGAACTAAAATTCTGCTTGTGACCACTGTTTTTTCGCCCAAAAAGAATATTATACCTTACTATGGGGTGCATTCAGTAGTTCGTACCGGCTCAAAAGCGGGTGGGCTACGGAGGGTTTAACAAGTGTTAATGTTTTGTTAATAAAAATAATTTTATGGAGATTGCGAGCGTGAAATGGAGTTTTCTAATGTCATTTTTACAGCTCTCAGGTCTCCGAATGGTAAGATAAAGGAAGTCTGTCATGGAGATTCAAATTATTGCGTTCGGTATCGCAAAGGATATACTTGGCAATAGTCAGTTTACGTTGGAGCTGCCGTCAGAAGCAACGGTCAGCGATCTGAAAGTCAAATTAACGGAACAGTTCCCTGAGTTTGCTAAGCTGGCTTCTCTTTCCGTTGCGGTCAATACCAGTTATGCAAAGGATGATCAACCCCTGCAGCCGGAGGATGAAGTCGCCATCATACCCCCCGTAAGTGGAGGTTAGCAGTTGTTCAGCTACGGAAAAAACCTTATCTTGGGGAGATTAGTATATAAAAAAATGGCTGGCTTCACTGCCAGCTCTTTTTGGCTCCCCCTGCTGAAGACTCCCCTTGGACATATCAAAAAGCAAGCATACTCAAAGTGCCATTTTTTCCCGGCACCCAACATACTTTCAGGAGTTGTATTTGACGGATTGACCATGTTCTTACTATGAGAAAAACTGTACTGATTTTAATAGGTGTCTGCGCCTTTAATATGCTGCATGCGCAGCCGCCGGGCGTTGCTGGTCAACATCAGAACCGGGCAGCCTCCCTGTTGCTCAGTCATGATTTTGAATCCGCAATTTCTGAGCTGAGACAAGCTGCTGCCCACTACAAAGCTGCTGCGTCCTGGCCTTACTATTTTTCCTGCCTCAACCAGATCACTCAGGCTCAGCTCGAACTCGGGCAATTAGATGCCGCTAAACAAACCGCTAAACAGGCGCTCTGGCAAAGTATTGAAACCCTCAGCCGTAATAATGATGAAGCTGCCAAAGCCGCCCATAAACTTGGGCAGGTGTACGAAGCCGCTGGCCGTTTTGGGGACGCAATGGAGTGCCATCGGATGGCTTATGATATTCGTGAAGATCTGTTTTCAAGGGAACATCCTCAAACAGCGGCTTCACTTCTGTTTATGGCTGTTACCGCGCGCAATCAGGATTCTTTTGGCAGTGCAGTGGCTTTTCTGGAAGAGGCGGAAGAAATCCTGGCCAAATACTACGACGCAGGTCATCCGGAATTAAGCCGGGTATGGGAAGAAAGAGGTATGCTCTACGAAAAACAAGAGCTGCTCCCTAAGGCCCGAAAGGCTTACGAGGAGGCTATATCCATATTAAAGGTGTTCCCTAATCAGTATCCGGAGGCTTTGGGGCGAAATTGGTGCCGGTTGGCCAGATTGTTGCCTGAAGGCGAGCGCGCCCAGGCCTATCAGCGGGCCTACCATTTGTTCGAAGCTAATGAGCGCATGCAAAATAGTTTCGCTGGAGAAGCCGCCCTTGAACTGGCCAAAGATGCACTGCATGCAGGGCAACCGGCTTTAGCCGTCCAAATAGCAGAACGTGCCGTGCGCAACCCTGGGGTTCGGTCTTCTGCTTTTCCACTACTGGCAAAGTCGTACCTTTTGCTGGGGCAGCTCGAGCCCGCACTTCAGCACTTTCGGCAATGGATTAGCACTTCTCCGGGTGCCCTCCATCCTGCCGACTGGGCCAACGCAGTGGAATTAGCCCTGCTGAGTGGAGCAAGGGCTGAAGCGCTGCAATGGAGCAAGCTTTTCGCTGAGCGTAGCGAAAGCCTCCTTCCACGTTATTTTGTAGCCCGTGCCTATGCGGCTTTTGGCAACGAAACGAGAGCCCGGCAAATCCTGAATCATATCGCCCGCTCCACGGAGCCTGCAGCCCTAAAAGCACTGGCCGAGGAAGCCTTGGGTGAAATGGAGTTTCAAAGCGGGAATACAGAACAGGCGATGGTGCATTTTAAGTCGGCCCTGCACCGGGCTGGGTACCATGAGTTTAACCAAATCCGACTGCTTTATGCTATGGGCCAGGTACATACACTGCTGGCTGGTCAGGACCGGCATACTATTGACAATATTAAAGCTGGCAGGGAGTACTACGCTGAGCTGCAGAACCGGCTGGAGCTTCTGTTATCCAAGCCGCTTACGCCATTTGAGGCACACTGGCTGAAGAACCATTTGGAAGATATCTTCAACAGTGGGATACAGCACCTTTATCTGCAGCAGCAATACGTCAGAGATGGCTTTTCGGTTGAGGATGCCTATAATTGGTTTGAATTTGGCAAAGTCGCCTTTTTTAATTTTCACGATGTGGAAGCCTATACTGCTCCTGCTTTCTGGAAGTACCGGTCACAACGGCTGGACAATGCATATCCGTATGAGAATGGCAGGGCTTCAGGAGTAATTTCGGCGGTAGGCGAGGTGTGGGCTGGTTTACGCTCGCAACAGGCAACGCAGCTAAGGTATAAAGTAGAGCACAGGCCCTTGCAGGAGTTTGAGGCTGTATTGGCATCACTAAGTTTACGGAGCTACCACTACTGGGTTGCGGATCAGAATTTATACATTTTACAATTGGGAGCAGGGATTGGACGGTTGTACCGAAAGCATATAGAGATCGATCAGAACGGGCAAATAAAAAGCCTTAGCGGGCGGACGTTGTTTCCAGGTTTGGAAGCGTTGGATAACAGGGAAATTTCCGGGCTGTTGGTACTGCCCAGCCATCAGTTAGCGATGTACCCCTTCAATAAGGCAGAGCTGGAGGCAGGAAGTGTTTCCGAGGCTTATCTCATACACCGCCATCTTTGCGCTGCGTCTTTTCTTGCGGACCTTTCTACTGCTGACCAGTTGCCTGGTGCTGAAGCGGATGCTTATTTCTTTCAAAAAGAGCCTTCTGACAAAAATAGTGGTGCGGCCGTGGCCATGCCTACAAGCCACTCATCAATCCATAATTGCTTCTCTGTCCTGTCCGACTGGCTGAGCGCCTCCAAGGCATTAATCAACCTGCGGGTTCCCGATGAGGCCGTGAATGCCCGTTTGCTATTGACGGCGGACGCCGGCAGCGCGCTGGCGCTGGCAAATTCCACATTGCCCCGTACCAGGTACTTGGCGCTGGATGAGGCTTATACCGATTATTGGGGCAACAGTACAACGGGCCTGATCAACCGGGTACGCGCTCAGCAGCATTTTATTGGAACCTTCATCGAGCAGCAGGACCTCTGCCAGGACCCCGAGGTATACGTGGATTGGCTGGATGCTGCCACATCCTCACTAAACCCCATAGAGCAACTGGCTGTCCTACAGGCACAGCCGGCGTATGAAGTCCTTCAAGCGGTGCGTACTTTTGGGGCACCCTACAGCCAGTCAGGAAAGACCGCGGCTTCAGATATCCCGGTTTTCTGGATTCTTGGCGGCGTGTTCGGGCTGATCCTGACCGGGCTATGGGTCAGGCGGTAAGCCTTAGGATAAAAGCATTTCCTGTATTTCCCGGTAGGAAACAATCGTTGAATTTGTGTTGGTAGCACAAGTATCCCAAAGTTGCTGGTTGAACGCTATGTTGTAAGTGATTGGGGAAGATTTGACAATCTGCCCCTTGAAAAGATATTTTCCGCTAAGCCGCTCGTAGTCATCGGAAAGGGACAAACGCAAGAGTGCGCTAATGGATTCTTCTGAAGTACGCTCCCAAAAGCGGGTAGCCATTTTGACCGCCCAGTGGAGGAAGCGGGGCACTTGCTGAATGGTGGCCGGATGGTGTGCACCGGTTGAAAAGGCATGGACATCTATTCCTGTGCCAGACAAACGACGATTGAGCTCGTAAGTCCAGGACAAGCGGGCCAGGGCAACTTGCCGCTGTGCATCCCGAATGGAAAAGTTGTACTTCAATCCCGGGTCGTTAAAGTTGATGGCACCCAGCCGGTGGGATTCATAAGTCAGATTGAGGACCCGTGCACCATCCGCAGCCATCAGCAGCGAGCTTAGCTCATTGGTGAAAAGGTAGGGCGCAAGCACGTTGTAGGCGAAGTTGCGTTCTTTACCATTTGCAGTGAGCTTCCGGATGGGGAAGTAAGCCTCCGCCAGGTTGAGGAGCAAATGGACAGACCGGTAGTTATGCAGGATTTCCTGTGCTTTCGCTTTGATATCCTCTTGTGAAAACCAGTCAACAAGGACAAGGTCAATATCCGGATTTTGGCTTTCTTCGATCAGTTTGACCCTTGCTTTGCGGGCCCGTTTTTTGTTGTCACAGACCATTACGACAGTCGCGCCTTCCCGGGCAAGCCCGCGGGCGGCAGCGTAACCCAGCCCGGACTCGGCGCCGGTTACGAGGCAGGTAAAATCTTTCATTTGTTGTTTACAGTTTATGCTCAGGGCTTCTCGAAAAATAAGTTTTCCAATTGGGTTTTGCTTTGATGAGGGACAAAACCAACCATCGGGCGGGTTTTGGGACTTATCAAGGCAAAAGCTACAAGAGCAATTGGAAAACTTATTTTGCCCCACTACTAATGTTCATGGGCTGCCTCCTAACTTGCGAACAGGAAGGATAGCAGCAATACGTCCTTTACGGTTGTATTTAATCGCTAAAAACAATAATAAATTGTGATAGAGCGAAAATAAGCACCTTAGGGCGCCCATGCGGTGATTTTTGTCACCCCCCCCCTTTGCAGATAAACTGTCAGGAATCAGACAGGCCGGTGGCTACCGGTCGTATTGGTGCAGGTCGAGGTCTTCGATCAGGTTAATAATTTTTTCAGCGTATTTGGGATCAGTGGCATAACCGGCTTTTTTTAGCCCCCTTGCCCAACCCTTGTAATCATTGGATTTGAGTTGAAACAAAGGCTGATAACGGCTGCTCTGCTTCAGGAGCAGGCTATGTGCCCGGAAACTTTCCCAGGCGCTTTTGTAGATGCGGAAAAAATCTTTGTGGCTGTCATCAGTAAAATTGCTGCAGTGCCCTTTGGAGCAACTTTTTGAGAAACACTTCATTCCAAAGTGATTGTTGTTGCGGGTGGCCAGCTTGCTTTCACCTACATTGCTTTCCAGTAAGCCTTGCGCCAGCGTGATACTCGCCGGTATGCCGTACTTGTCCATTTCCATGCGAGCCACTTTGGCAAACCGTTTCACATAGGCTTTTTGTTTTTGACGTTTGCTCCTTCGGTCGGTAGCGCTTTCCTTACGGGCCTCTCCCTTATTGGCTGCGGTCAGGTTGGAATAGGTGTTTGCCAGATTACTGACATTGGTCCCGGGTGCAGATTTGGCGGCTGTGGTTTCCGTTTTGGATGCCTGCTGCTCCACAAGGGAAGTGTTCATGGCCCGAGCTTTAGTAGCTGGTTCCCGGAAAGCCACCGTTTGTGCCATGGGGCGGGCTGTAGCCTGAGGTTGCACAACAGCTGCAGCCGACCGGTTCAGTTGCAGGTCAATTACCATGTCTTTCTGCAGGGCCATATAAGCCGCTGCCCCAAGTAATGCCGTCTTGAGCCAGTGTTTTTGAATGGCAAGGCTGGTCTCCTGTCCCGTTTTGTAAGCGAGCTGCCGGATGTTTGTTTCGTTGATGAGGTTCATATCTGTCAGGATTGAGTACCGGATGGCGGCCTGCCTACCGGCTGTAAACACAAAATGATGCAACAAATTTAAAATAAAACGTTTTAAAATCAAATCAATCTAAACATATTTTGTTTTTTCATGCTTTCCGGCAGGTTTTAAGAGACTCTTAACCAACACCTATCCAATTTTTCTCCTCTTTTAATTGTTGTAGTCCCGGTGTCCAACTACCTTTGCGGAAATTTCCGTAAAGACGATTCCTGAATCAGAAAAACAAAACAATATGAAGTCATACATCCTTTTTGCCGCCTTCTTGTTTTTGACACCTGCCTTGTCGATGGCGCAGAAGTACGGCCACCTCAACTTTGGCAATCTCATTTCTTCACTGGAAGAAACGAAAGCCGCCGACAGCGAGCTGGAAGCTTTCCAAAAGCAGCTCGTGACCAAAGGCGAAGAGATGGCAGCAGCATGGCAGAAAGAAGCCCAGGCCTTTGCTCAGCAGGTGCAGGGCGGCACAATGACGCCAAAAGCACAGCAGGAAACTCAGGCCAAGCTTGAAAAAGAGCGCGATGAAATCCTGGCTTACGAGCAGGAAGTAGCTCAAAAAGTACAGGCTAAGCGGCAGGAACTGCTGGAGCCGCTCATCACCAGAGCGGAGCAGGCCATTCAGGAAGTGGCTAAGGAAAACGGCTATGTCATGATTTTTGATACCAGCGTTTTCAATGCAATCCTGTTTGCCGAGGAGGCAGATGATGTGATGGAGCTGGTGAAGGCGAAGCTGTAATATTCCGATTTTACCTGCACGATGGGAGCCGCTACCGGAGAATATTCGGGTAGCGGCTTTCGTATTTTCGGCTCAACCGCAGCCAAATCATACAGCTATCCTATGTGCTGCGCCTGGAATCCTTTGGCAAAGACCGCCTGGCCGTGCACATGAAGGGTGGGGAAAAAGCGCTGGTCTCCAGTGCCAGCCGGACGCCCGAGCTGCGGCGTTGGCTGGAAGGGTAAGTTTCCGCTAAAATGCTTATCTTTAAATAAAAAACATGGCTTCTGCGGTGCGAACAACAAACGAAGTGTTACAAGAGCTGGCAGAGCTGGGGCCTTTGCATTTAGAGCGCCCTTTCTCCCGCGACGGCTTTGAGCAGTTATCCGCACGTTATCCTGATCTCCGCATGGAACAGGAAGCAGATGGCTCTATTCAGATTATGGCTCCGGTAAAATTTGGTTCAGGGAAAAGGGAGTCCATCCCAATGATTTATTTAGGGCAATGGTGGCTGCAGCACCGAAAAGGGCAAACCTTTAGCGCCTCCACAGGCATTCAGATGCCTGATGGCAGCCTCAGAAGCCCGGACTGCGGGTGGATTAGCGAGGAGCGGCTAAAGGAAGTGACAGATGAAGAAGCCTACCTGTCTGTTATTCCTGACTTTGTTATAGAAATCCGCTCCGGCACGGATTTAATGTCAAAACTCCGGCAAAAAATGGCGGATATCTGGATGCCGGCCGGTGTCCGCCTGGGTTGGCTCATCAACCCTTACCAGGAAGAAGCCTTCATTTACCGGCAAGACCAGGCTGAACCAGAATACGTTCAGGGCTTTTCAGGCCAAAGCCTGACCGGGGAATCCCTGTTGCCCGGATTTGCGCTCCCGCTTGATGAGTTAAAAGTATAACCCAATGGCCGGCAGTAAATGCCCGCCATCGATCATTTTTTCTTCCTGCGCTTCTTCCGCCACGGCGCATCCTTCTGCCAGTCCCCCGCCATAATACAACCGTAAGGGATGACCCGATCCACCACTTCCCCCAGCCCAAATTGCTTCATCTGCCGCTGTACGGCATCCGCATTTTTGTAAGCCGAAGGAAGCTCAGAGATATCAATATTGCCCGAGAAAAAGCGGACATCCAGCCCGGCCGTTTCTTCCGCAAAGATCGCCTCCATGCTGCGCCCGCCCTGATTGCGGATGTGCTGCGAACGGCTCACATTCCGCCCTGCACCATGAGGGGCAAAGCCGAGGTTGCCAGCCGTGGCTTCGCCTTTGACGATCAGTACCGGCTCGCTCATGTTGAGCGGGATGAGCCGCAGCCCCTCGTGGGAGTCCGGCACAAATGCGTCGGTCAGTGGGGTGGCGCCCTTGGCGTGGTAGAAGCGGTTGCCCTCTTTGAAGACAAAGTTGTGCTCGTTCCAGAAGCGCAGGGTGTGGTCCACCTTCAGCCGACGGCAGGTGGTCTCGTGCAGCACCTCATGGTTGAGCTTCGTCCACTGCCGCACGAGCTGCAGGGCTTCCCAGTAGTGCTTGCCATGTTCCTCCTCGTAGGGGATCCAGGCATTGCCCGACAGGGTTTTTGGTGATAGCTCCCGCCGGTAGCTTTCCGCCAGTGCCATGCCTTTTTTATACAAATGCGCCCCCAGCCCCCGGCTCCCGTGGTGGGTCACCATGATGGTCTCCCCGGTCTGCTCCGATTGCCCGACGAACAGGAAGTGGTTCCCATCACCCTGTGTGCCCAGGTGGGATTGCGCGACCATCTGGCTTTTATCGTCCCGCAGAAAGAAGTTGCCTTGCATCTGATCAGTAAGTTCGGAAGGGAGCTCAAAGCCACCTGAGGTACGCCCTCCGCCCCCAAAGTGGGTGATGCGGTGGGCCGTGTCCAGGACTTTCTTAGGATCAATGTGCCCAAAAGAGGTCATCATGACCGAGCAGCAAATATCCGCGCTATGCATAGCCGGGTGGATGGCATTTTCGGTCACCGCTACGCCACCTACGGGGATACGACCCTTCTCACCGGTCGGGCAGGCATCGGGCATAACTGCTCCGGCAACGGCCGTAGGCGTTTTCATCAGCTCGTCCATACTGCGGAATACGGCTTCCACATTACTGATCTCCTCCTCCGTTTCTGCTTCAATATTTTTATGGTAGGCAAGCGGTGCCTCACGGGGATCAATCGTCCACTGCGCTACGCTATCGAGGTAAGCTTTGAGGTCATCGCCCTGCAGTTGGTGCCGGTTGGCATGCTGCAGGGCATCGCCAAACCAGCGGCCCGGCTTGTAGCCCATGTCGATTAATGTTTGTCCGGTAATTTTCATGGTTGCCAGGTTTGATTGATACAAAGTCGAATAGCAAGTGCGCAACCATTTTGCGTAGTCATGTTTTTATTTGGCTTGTTTCGTGGCTTTCAACCGTGAAAGGCTGGGAAATCGTTCCCACTACATCAAGAAACGCTTTTACACTGGCCGACTTTTTTCGACGAAATTTCCCCCGACCTATTGATTACCGGTCAAAACCAGCACAACTCGCCCCCCAAATTAAATCTAATGAAACCAATAATCCCCGGCTGTAGATGGGGCCCCTTTGAAGAGCAAGCTTCAATGCCGCTCAGGGGTGAGTTTGAGCCGCAGGATTGGAGCCTGGTGGCCGGACTGTCGCTTTCCCGATCCATCGGTCAGCACGAATGGGTCTTCGATGCCCGTTACCTCCGTGATTTTACCGACTGGCGGACGGAGAAAGGGAATGGCGATGAGGAAGCGCAGCTGCGCAGCCGGACGTTGGTGGTTTCAGTAGGGGTTTGGTGGTAGATGCAGAGCAGCCGAATATTTAGGATGGTTCATAAAAGCGCTTTTCAACATTGTCATCCTGATGACAAAACACAGGGTGAGCAAAATAAACAGCGCCCATTCCTGAAATGCCACTGTAATTGTGTACCTTTAAGCAAGACAAAGACAAGCGCTTAATTTGGCCTACGCAAAAGCTCAATTACACCGCTCAACCTATTATTTACTGACCTTTCGCACGCGAAATATTTGGAAAATTGATTAATAATGTCAGGGCAGTTATCTTGCAGCTCAAAGGAGCGAAAGATGAAAGACCCAAAGTTACTAGACTTGTATTCGGACTACCTGCTGGCATCGTTTCGCATGGCGACAGCCACCGGCTTGTCCGAGCTGACCGATCAGGCACTGAGCCATGACAAGATCAGCCGTTTTTTAGGGCAGGAAGCCTTCACGGCAAAGGACTATTGGCGTTGCATAAAGCCTTTGGTACGTAAAGTGGAGCACCCGGACGCGGTCATCAAGATAGATGACACGATCGAGGAGAAGCCGCACTCTACGGAGAATGAAGTGGTCACTTGGCACTGGGACCACTCCAAGAAGCCGAAAGCGGGGCACACCAAAGGGATCAACATCCTGAATTTCCTTTACCAGAGCCCACAGGGCATAGAGCTGCCTGTTGCTTTTGAGATCGTGCGCAAGTCGCAAGAATACGTGGATACCAAAAGCGGGCAGGTAAAGAAGCGCAGCCCCCGCAGCAAGAACGAGATGCTGCGCGACCAGCTTTTTGCACTTGTCAAATACAACCGCGTGCCCTTCCGCTATGTGGTCTGGGACACTTGGTTTGCTGCCAAGGAGAACTTTGAGTTCGTGCACTATGAGCTGGGCAAGCATTTTATCAGTGCCTTAAAGAGCAACCGCAAGGCTGCCCTTACCATGGAAGACAAACTGGAAGGCAAGTTCCACCGAGTCGACGGGCTAGAACTGCAAGCAGGCCAGGCCATTACTGTTTACCTTAAAGGGCTGGACTTCCAAGTCCAGCTGGTCAAACAGGTCTTTATAAACCAAGACGGCTCAACTGGAGACTTGTACCTGGTCACCAACGATCTGGAGCTAAGCGGCCCAGCTATCTGCACAACCTACGGGACACGCTGGGGAGTGGAGGTATTCCACAAATCGCTCAAACAAAACGTGGGGCTGGAAAAGTCCCCCACCAAGCACGAGACATCCCAGTGCAACCATGTTTTTGCTGCCATGATTGCCTGGACTAAACTCGAACTGCTGTCTGCAAAAGAGCAGACCAACCACTTTGCCCTAAAAACCAAAATTTATGTCAATGCCCTCAGGGCGGCTTTTCAAGAGGTGCAAAGGCTCAAAGCCTATGTCCCTGCAATTGGACCGCCGGATGGGCTAGCCACCCCTCTTTTGGGGTAAGGCTTTGATTAACTTGTTCATGCGAGTGCTTTTTCAGTGCCATGCACTGAGCGGGCTTGCTGTGCCAAGCACCCTGAATACTGCTAATTTTTTCAATTATCATAACCTTTCGCGTGCGAAAGGTCAGTTACTAAAGCACATATTGGTGTGCTTACAGATAATTTAGCTAACAATGGTCATGAGACCTATTGGCAGCCTTATGGCACCTGGGGCAAACACTACGGCGGTATTGTTTATGCTCTAAAATCTACCTTTTCCGACAATTTACGAGCGGCTCATATTGCTGCTTTTCCTGCGAACCTGACTGGAGCGCCGATAGGCGCTACCAATCGTTCTCAGTTTGTAAGCTGTATTATTCAGGACCCTTCCAACGTTAGTACACGAGGTATTTCCGTATGGGGCAGTGAAGGCGTACTTCTACAGGGCAATGATTTTCTTGGGCTCAATAGTTATTCTCTTTCTTTTGACAATGCAACCGGCGAAGTTTTTCAAAATAGATTCGAAAACTTTGAAACTGGGATTAAAATAACAAACACGGCGGGCTTTACAGCAGGCTTCAACATGGAAATTGGCAGGCTATCGGACCCGACTAAAGGTAATGATTTCCTAAATGGGTCACTAGTTGGTGTTTGGGCTGAAAATGCGCAGAACCTTGAAATTCATTATAATACCTTTGAAACAAATCTTCTACCTATTGCCATCAGTGGCCCCAGCTATTTTAGGGTAACCCATAATTCATTTATTGACTTCTTTAGAGGGGTTCAGTTGCAAAATACTTTTGAATTAGGCAATTTAGCTTGGTTCAATTGTAACTACTTTGAGGAAACCGCGAATGTGCAAGGAGTAACGATATGGGGTGACAATGGAGAATTTGAGTTTAATCAAGAAACCGGTCATCTCCTGAAATAGGTTGACATCAAAACCA
This sequence comes from Phaeodactylibacter xiamenensis, assembly GCF_000759025.1. Classification (GTDB taxonomy): domain Bacteria; phylum Bacteroidota; class Bacteroidia; order Chitinophagales; family Saprospiraceae; genus Phaeodactylibacter; species Phaeodactylibacter xiamenensis. The sequence goes on from NZ_JPOS01000019.1 coordinate 184,347, forward strand.
TCAAAATTGTGACAACTTTCAGGCAAAAACCCACGGGTTATTCCTTAGCATTTAAAAAGCAAGTGCTAAAGCGTATCTTGTCCAACGAGATCACCGCGAACCAAGCATCAAAAGAATACGGGATAGGCGGTAAAATGACTGTGTACCGTTGGCTAGACCGTAAAGAAAAAATTTTAGGCACACAATTGCCCCAAGCTATGACAGATGAACCTAAAGGGACAAAGAGCATAGACGAACTGGAGGCCGAGCTTGCCAGTGTGCGCCGTTTGCTTGAACAGGAACGCCTGCGCAGCGAAGCTTACCTGGCGATGATCAAACTGGCAGAACAGAAGTACAATCTGCCAATCGAAAAAAAGTCTGGCGCCAAACGGTCGAAGAAATGAAAGCGGTACATAGTAACGTCAGCCTGGACGAACTATGTAGACTGTTTGGCAAAACCCGCCAGGCCTATCATAAAAGCACAAGCAATGCGGAAACCCGCCAGGAAAAGCATGGGCACATACTGGCCTTTGTCAAGGAGCAGCGCAAAGACCTGCCCCGGGTCGGTACGGAGAAGCTACAGTATATGCTAGCCAGCCAAGCCGGCATTTTAATTGGCCGCGACGCCCTTTACAGCCTGCTAAGAGCCAACAAGCTATTGGTGAAAAAGCATAGGAAGCGCGGGCCAAAGCTAACGGACGGTGACGGCAATAGCATATGGCCAGACCTGAGAAAGGAAATAGGGCCTGTAGAACGAGCCAACGAGTTCTGGTGCTCAGACATAACATATATGTGGCTCAGGGAAGGCAGAAGGCATTGCTACGCCACCTTTGTCGTTGACGAATACTCCCATCTCATCGTGGGGTTTACCGTAGCGCAGGACATGAGCGCACAAGCTACGCTAGAGGCTCTGAAAATGGCGGTGGCTGCACAAGGGGCTCCACTGGATTATAAGTTTAGCTTTGGCCTGGTTTTCCATTCTGACCGGGGCAGCCAGTTTAAAAGCGGGCTATTCCAAGGCTTTCTGGACAGCCACCAGATCGGGCCCAGCATGACCCAGGACGGGAAAGCTTCTGACAACCCTGTCAGCGAGCGCCTCAATGGGATTATCAAAAATGAGCTGCTCCTTACAGACACCTTTGACAACTTTGAGCACGCTGTGGAAATGGTCACCAGGGCAGTGCACATTTACAATACCCGAAGGCCCCACCGCAGCTGCAATATGCTGACTCCGCAGCAAGCTCATGAAAAAGGCAGCGGACCATTGAAAAAACTATGGAAACAACGAAAGAAAAAGACAAAAGCGGCAAAGGTTTTGAAGGCATGACTTTGCCGCCTATCATAATAGCCAGCCTCACTTTAGGAGGCCGGCTATACCTTGACAGGCGTTTAAAGAGTGAGCTATTCCTCGAAGGGTGCTCCTCAGCAGAGCCTTCTCCGCTTCACTCACTAAATTTTAAGCTATACAATGTATCTTTGACAACCTAATTCAGGAATAAGATTATGTGACAACCTTTTTCAGGATTTTATCCGATAATCTGTCAACTTATTTTAGGAATCGACCCATACCTGTCTGTGCCTGCCAGCAGCTTTTCCACCAGCTCCTGCAGCTTCTCCATTTC